>CAWBXW010000008.1:0-200043 GCA_963792845.1 uncultured Alphaproteobacteria bacterium | reverse complement strand
ATGTATTGCTAAGCCCGGCGAAACGGCGGGATGTCGGCAACCGGCGGTTTCTCGGACCGGCGTCTGCATGCCGCTGGACTTGAAGGCTTCGATCGGAGGATAAAGGCGGCGGTTCGTTTGCCGCGTTCAAGGCCATGGACTTGTCAAGTCCCCGACTCCCCGACGCCACCGAAATCCTCGAAAGCATGGACGAGGCGTTCTACGCGCTCGATCGCGACTGGCGCTTCATCTATGTCAACCGGGGCGCCGAACGCTTCTGGAACACGCGTCGAGAGGAACTGGTCGGCCGGAACATCCTTGAAGCATTTCCGGCCTTTCCGGGCTCGGAGCCGCATATTGCCCACCAGCGCGCCATGGCATCCGGCGAGCGGCTCCGCGTCGAGACGGTGTCGACGGTCACCAATCGCCCGGTGGAATTGCACCTTCAGCCGGCGCCCTGGGGACTGGCCGTCTATTTTCGCGACATATCCGATCGCTTGCGGATGGAAAGCGAGCTTCGCGACCGCGAAGCGATCCTCAGCCTCGCCGAGCGGACCGCGGAAATCGGCGTCTGGGACGTCGATCTCCAGACGAACCGCCTGCGCGGCACCGCACAGTTTTTCCGCATCCTCGGACTGCCGCCGACGAACGAGTGGATTTCGCTCGACGTGACACGGTCGATCCGCCACCCCGAGGATCGCGACCGGGTGATCGACGGATTTACGAAAGCCGTCAGCGCCGGCGAAGACGATTACGAATCCGAATATCGGATCGTGCGCCCCGATGGCGAAGTGCGTTGGATCTTCGGCCGCGGCAGGGTCATACGGGACGGGACCGGCCGCCCGCTCCGCTATGCCGGGGTCGACATCGACGTGACCCAATGGAAGGGCGGCGAGGAAGCCGCCCAGCGCCTGGGGGCGATCGTCGCGTGGTCGGACGCCGCGATCGTCAGCAAGGACCTCAACGGGATCGTGCAGACCTGGAACAACGGCGCCAAGCGGTTGTTCGGATATCAGCCCGAAGAGATCATCGGCCGGCCGATCACCGTTATCATCCCGGAAGATCGCCAGGACGAGGAAATCCGGATCCTCGATCGTGTCCGCCACGGCGAGGCGGTCGAGCACTACGAGACGGTGCGTCGGCGGCGCGACGGCAGCCTGGTCGAAATCTCGCTGACCGTATCGCCGATCCGCGATGGCGCCGGCAAGATCGTCGGCGCCTCGAAGATCGCCCAGGACATTACCGAGCGGAGACGCGCGGAGAACCAGCAGAGGCTGCTTCTCCGCGAGATGCACCATCGCATCAAGAATCTGTTCGCCGTCGCGGTCGGGCTGGTAAGCCTCAGCGCGCGCTCGGCGGACTCGGTGCAGGAATTGGCCGAGGCGATGCGAGAACGCCTGAGTGCTCTCGCCCGCGCTCACGATCTCACCATGCCCGGCGTCGATCTGATCAATGGACCGAGCGGTCGGACCACGACGCTGGCCGACCTGACGCGGACGATCCTTGCGCCTCACGTCAGTCTCGAACATCCGCAGCGGATCGCGATCGTCGGTCCTGAAATCCTCATCGGCGGCGGCGCCCTCACCAGCGTCGCCCTGCTCATCAACGAATTCGCGACCAATGCCGCCAAATACGGCGCGCTTTCCGCTTCAGCCGGCTCCATCGACATCGGCTGGACAACCGACGCCGACGACATCCGCTTCGACTGGAGGGAGCGCGGCGGTCCGGCTGTCGCCGGTCAGCCGACAATGGAAGGGTTCGGCACGCGTCTCACCGAGGCGACCGTGCTCCGCCAGCTTGAGGGCCGCATCACCCGCGAATGGGATGAGGCCGGGCTCACGCTTCGGCTGGTCCTACCGGTAAGCCGACTAGGGGAATAGGAGGGGGAAAAGCTGCCTCGGCCTCATCCCCTTCCTTCCGGCTCGGATCGCGACCAGGCGTGAAGCGCGCGGAGCGTCGGCGTCTTCTTGATCTGATGCTCGCCCATCCGGCGAAGCAGGCGGTCGAGCGCCTCGACGGCGGCGCCGGCATTCGGCCCCTTGTTGAGGAGCACGCATTCGGCCCGGCCCGACATCGCCGCGTCGGTCATCTCGCCGCGTGACGGCAGCCCTTCCTTGACCAGATTTTCGAGAACCTGCGTCGCCCAGATCACCGGCACGTGGGCCGCCTCGCACAGCCACATGATTTCTTCCTGCATTTCCGCGAGCCGCTCGAAGCCCATCTCGACCGCGAGATCGCCGCGCGCGATCATCACCGCAAAGGGCTGTTGTCCGGCGGCCTGGATGATGATCTCCGGCAGGTTGCGGACCGCGCGCGGCGTCTCGATCTTGCCGACCATGGGCAGGCTTCGCCAACTGGTCGTGCGCCGCGCGAGCTCCTGCTGCAGCGTCGCCACATGCCCGGCGGTCTGCACGAACGAGAATCCGACGAGGTCGGCGTTAGCCACGATGAAGTCGAGATCCCCGCGGTCCTTGTCGGTCAATGGGTCGAAACCGAGATCGGTTTCGGGGAAATTCAGCCCCTTCTCGGGTCTGAGTTTGACGCCGCCGAGCTTGCCGTGCTCGATCCTGATCGCAAGGCCGCCATGGGGCTTCCCGACGACGACGCCCTGGAGCGATCCGTCATCGATCGAGATGGTTTCACCATCGCCGATGCGGTCGATGACCTCCGGCGCCGAGCAGGTCATCTGGAACGGCGCTTCCGGCATCGGCGGCCGCGTCTCGCGGCCGAGGAAGATGATATCGCCGACATAGACCCGATTGCGGTCCTGCGGCGTGACGACATGCTCGGTTCGTACTTTCGGGCCGGCGATGTCCATCAGGATACGCGGCGGCGCGCCCGCCCTGGTGACGGCGCTCCGGGTATTGGCCACCATGCGCGCCCATTGTTTCGGCCCGTCGTGGGCGCAGTTGATCCGTACGATCTCGGCGCCCCTTCGTACGAGCCCGGCGACAACCGCCGGGTCGTCCGCCGCCTCGATTCCGAGCGTCACCATGATCCGGCCGATCCGGCCCGCGCTGGCAACGCCGAAGATCGCCGCCGCCTGCTGTTGAAGCCGGGTCTCGCCCCGGAAGAACTGGCGTTCCGACGGCGGGCGGAACCGGACGGCATTGATCCCGCCCAGCGCCGCGAGGGCCACGGCCACCGCGTCGAGCGTCGATAGAACCCTTCCCTCGAGGCGGCCGAGCGAGGAGACGCCCAGCGACATGAGCTGTCGCTGCAGCGGCCGGACGTCGCGGCTTCGCACCGCGAGATAGTGGGCGAGGTTGAGGGCGCTCGGCGCGAACCAGCGACGCGCGAGGCGGGGCCGCCAGCGATCGAAGGTGGCGCGTCCTTCGGCGGCGACGGCGTCGCGGAGCGCGATCGTCTGTTCGAGCGCGGTACGGGCGCGATCGGACAATTCGGAGCGGAGCGTCATGCCGCTAGAGCTTACCACGCCGACCTGTCGGGCGACGCGCGCGCTGAAACAGTGCGATGGCTCGCCCTCCGCCGACGATTACGACACAAGACCGATTCCGGCATTTCCGATGGCCTCCTCGTCACAGCCTTGGCGGAGCCGGGTGACGGAGTGATGACGCGTCGGGTCCAGCGACGCGCCGCCATGTTTCAGATGCCTACTTGGAGGCGTTTGCGGGAAGCCGGTCTTCGCGGCTAATCTCCCGCCGGCGGTCGGGACGGCTCCGGGGGCGGGCGATGATCTGGGACAACTTCAATCTCCTCGACGAATTCAATCTTCTCCGGATCATTTGCGGCGCCTTCTTCATCCCGCATATCGTCGGCAAGTTTTTCGAGCCGGCGGCGCTCAACTTCTTCACCGCCGCCGGATTCAAGCCCCCGGCGACGTGGATGTATGTCGCCGGCGTGATCGAGGTGGTGCTGGCGATCGGCCTCATCTTCGGCATCTACACCCGCTATGTCGCGGCGATCGCCGCGATCCATCTCGTCGTTGCCGCCGTCGCAACCTATCGGCTCAACCGCAAATGGCTCTGGAATATCGGCGGTATCGAGTATTGCGTCTTTTGGGCGCTATGCTGCGTCGTCGTCGCCATGCACGGGTGACGCCGCGGCCTGGACGACATCTCGCGCCGCCGACCTCGCCCTGGGCGCCGTACCGTTCCGTATCTCTTGCTGGGAGACAAACATGAAAGTCGCTTTCATCGGGCTTGGCCGCATGGGAACCGCGATGGCCGACCGGCTGCTCGCCGCCGGCCACGAGCTTGCGGTCTATAACCGCACCCCGGCCAAGTGCGCCGACCTCGTCGCCCGCGGCGCCAAGCTCGCCAACTCGGTCGTCGAGGCGGCCGGCCACGGCGAGGTGGCCATCACCATGCTCGAAAACGACGGCGCCCTGTCGAGCGTGACGCTCGACGCCGGCGGCCTGGTCGCATCGATGCCGAAGGGCGCCATTCACGTCGCGATGGGGACGCACAGCATCGCGCTGATCCGCAAGCTGACCAAGGCCCATGCCGACGCCGGACAGGTCTTCGTCGCGGCGCCGGTCATGGGCCGCCCGCCGGTCGCCGCGGCCGGCCAGCTCGGCATCCTCGCCGGCGGCCCGGCGGCGGCGGTGGAGAAATGCCAGCCGCTGTTCGCCGCGATGGGACGCCGCACTTTCGATGCCGGCAAGGAGGCGGTCGCCGGCGCCGCGGCCAAGATCGCCAACAACCTGGTGCTCGCCTGCGCCATCGAGGCGATGGGCGAGGGCTTTGCGCTTGCCGAGAAATGCGGCTTGTCCGGCCCGCTCTTCCTCGAGATCCTCACCGACGGGCTGTTCGCCGCGCCCGCCTACAAGATCTACGGCAAGATCATCGCCGACAAGGCCTATTTCGGCGACGCCGGCTTCACCGCCACCACCGGCCTCAAGGACATCAACCTGGCCCTTGCGGCCGGCGAGGCGGCCGCCGTGCCGATGCCGAGCGTCAATGCGGCCCGCGACCGCCTGCTCGCCGCGATCGCGCAAGGGCATGGCGACCGCGATTGGGCGGTGATGGCGCTCGAACAGGCGCGCGCCAGCGGTATTCCGATCGGCTCGAAGTGACGCGTCGGCCGTGAGCCGGACGCTCGCCGGGAGCGCGTCGAAGCGTCGATCCGGGGTGTCTACTTCGCCAGGAATCCTCCGTCGATGGCGAGCTCGACGCCGGTGACGTAGGAGGATTCGTCGCTCGCCAGGAACAGGGCGCCATAGGCGATCTCCTCTGGCCGGCCGAGGCGGTTGAGCGGCGTGTCGGCAACGATCGCGTCGGTGATGGCCTTGTCCTGTTTTTCGATCAGCGGCGTCCAGATGATGCCGGGGTGGATCGAGTTGGCGCGGATATTGTCGGCGGCGTAGGTGATGGCGGCGTTCTTGGTCATGGTGCGGACCGCGCCCTTGGCCGCCTGGTAGGGCGCCACGCCGGGCGCACCGACCACGCCCCAGATCGACGAGATGTTGATGATCGACCCGCGCTTCGCCGTGCGCATCGCCGGGATCACGGCGCGCATCCCGTAGAAGACGCCGGTCTGGTTCACCGCGATGACCTTGTTCCAGTCCTCGACACTGGTCTCGTGAATCGGATCGTAGGAGTAGACGATGCCGGCATTGTTGACGAGGATGTCGATCTTCTTGTGCCTGGCGAGCGCCGCGTCGACCACGCGCTTCCAGTCCTCGGCCTTGGTTACGTCGAGAATCTCGAAGTCCACGCCGGAGAGCGGCTTGTCGGGCGCCTTCATGTCGGCGGCGACGACGGTCGCGCCCTCCTTGACGAACATCTCGGTGATCGCCCGCCCGATGCCCTGGCCGGCGCCGGTGATCAGCGCGACCTTTCCCTGGAGCCTGCTCATTCGCGGTTTCCTCCCCTGATTCCGTGTGCCCCGGCGCTAGGCGTTTGCCGCCACCCGGCGACCCAGCATCTCGAACTGGCGCTTGCCGGTGTCGAAGGCGCGCTGCGCGGCTTCGGCGAGCGGCCGCCTCCGATGCACCGCCGACAGGATCTCGACGCCGTAAGGATTCTTGTATCCGGTGGCGTCGATCACCTTGAGGAATTTCTGGATGTCGAGCGAGCCCTCGCCGGGATAGACCCGGTTGTGGATGGTGTCGTGGTAGAGGGTGCCGGCCACCTCGGACAGCGCATCGTCGATCTCGACCCAGAAGATCAGCTCGCGCGGCACGGTCCTGATCTTGTCGAAGTCGATGTTGCCGCGCGCCATGTGCCAGATGTCGATCATCAGTCCGGCGTTCCTGGCCCCGGCTCCCTGCATCAATTCGATGCCCTGCTCAAGCGTGCCGAGATTGGTGAACGGCATCAGCTCGAGCGCGAGCTCGGTGCCGGCGCTCGCCGCCTCGGCCGCCATCACCCGGAGGTCGGCGATCATCCGGTCCATCGGGTAGACGTTGCGGCCCTCATTGTCGATGTCGCCGCCGATCTTGATATGGGAGGCCCCGAGCGCCTCGGCGGCCTTCATCAGGTCGCGGCGCACGGCGTCCGAGCGCCGGCGCTTCTCGCCGGCGGCGAACCAGTCGCCGACGATTTCGACCTCGACATAGTTCATCCCGTTGTCGTCGAGAATCTGCTTCATCGCCGGGAAGCCGAGGCGCTCAGACACCGCCATGATATCGGCGTGGATGAAGCCGATGCCGCGGAAGCCGACCCGGCGCGCCGTCTCGACCCGTTCGCGGAAGTCGAACGGGCTGACCTCCGACGGTCCGCCGGCATAGACGTCGCCGGCGACCGTCCACCCGGCTGCGACGAGCTCGACGGGTTCCTGCATTTGGGCGCTCTCCCAAGGATCGTTCTTGTGGTTACGACCCGCGGACACGCTCCGCCAGCCGTTCTGAAAACGATATACAATGACGCACGGCGCCTCAAAACCCGACTGCAAAAATGTCCAGAGCGGACATCTGCAGGTCTTGCCGTCCGGCATGCTCCGGCCCTAGGCTCGCCGCCGAGGTGCGAATTGCCCTCCAAGAAATCGATCCAAGAGCGACAACCTCAGGAGGAAATATGATCAACGTTTCTCGGGCCGAAATGCGTTCGCTGGTCATCGGCGTCGCGGCCTCTGCATGTCTTTTCGGCGTCGCGTCGGCCGCCCAGGCGGCGGATTTCACGATGGGCTATTCGGTGGGCTTTCTCACCGATCCCTTCCAGGCCATCCAGGTCGACCTGACCATGAAGGCGGCAGCCGACGCCGGGCTCAAGACGCTTCCTGTCGCCAATGCCAATGGCGATCCGGGCAAGCAGATTTCGGATTTCCGCAACCTGATCGCCCAGGGTGCGCAGGGCATCATCGTCGTGCCGACCGACAGCGACGCCATCGTTCCCGCCCTCGAATTCGCCGCGAGCAAGAACGTGCCGGTCGTCGCCATCGACATTGGCCCGGCCGGCGGCAAGGCGGCGATGATCGTGCGCGCCAACAACCTCCGCATGGGCGAGGACGCCTGCATGTGGCTCGGCAAGGCGGTCGGCGGCAAGGGCAAGGTCCTGTCGCTGATGGGCGACCAGGCGACCACCAACGGCCGCGACCGCACCACCGGCTTCAATGACTGCATGAAGAAGAATTTCCCCGACATCGAGGTCAACCAGCAGCCGACCTACTGGAAGACCGACAAGGCTACCGCCGCCGCACAGACCGCCGTCACCTCGACGCCCGATCTCGCCGGCATCTACATGCAAAGCGACTCGGTCATGCTCGCCGGCGTGCTCAACGTCTTGAAGAGCGCCGACCGCCTCAAGAAGGTCGGCGAGGAAGGGCATATCCCGCTCATCTCGATCGACGCCACGCCCTACGCCCTCCAGCAGATCCGCGACGACATGCTGGACGCGGCCGTCTCGCAGCCGCTCAACCTCTACGTCAAATACGGCCTCGCCTATCTCGAGGACGCCGTCGCCGGGAAGACCTTCACGATGGGTCCGACCGACCATGACAGCGAGATCGTCGACATGAACGGCAACATGGCCGACCTCCTGCCGGCGCCGGTCATCACCAAGGCCGAAGCCAGCGACCCCATGCTGTGGGGCAACCAGGTCAAGTAAGCAGCCTGCGAGCCGCCTCATAGGGAGGTGCGGCGGGTGACGATCACGGAGATCGAGGAACGGGACGGCGGCCTCGGGGCCGCCGCCCCTTTCGTCGTCGAGACCCGCAATATTTCGAAGCGGTTCGGCGCGAGCCGGGCGCTGAAGGACGTCTCGTTCGCGATTCCGGCCGGCGACTCGCGGGCGCTGGTCGGACGCAACGGCGCCGGCAAATCGACGCTTGTCGCCGTGATGACCGGGCTGATTGCGGCGGATTCCGGCGAAGTCCGCCTCGCCGGGGAACCCGCGCCGGGCCTGGGCGACCGGGCGGCGTGGCGGCGAAAAGTCGCCTGCGTCTATCAGCGCTCGACCGTCATCCCGACGCTGACCGTCGCCGAAAATCTTTTCCTCAACGATCAGCCCGGCCGCTCGGGCTGGGTCGAGTGGCGGTCGCTCCGCCGCCAGGCGCAGCAGGCCCTCGCCGACTGGGGGCTCGAGGTCAATGTCAACCTTGACGCGGCCGAGCTCGGCGTCGAGCAGCGGCAGATCGTCGAGATCGCCCGGGCGCTGCGCCAGGGGACCCGCTTCATCATCCTCGACGAGCCGACCGCGCAACTCGAAGGCAAGGAAGTCGCCCGGCTTTTCGAACGCATCCTCCGGCTTCAGGAAGCCGGAGTGACGTTCCTCTACATCTCCCACCACCTCGAGGAGATCTACGAAGTCTGCCGGAGCGTGACGGTGATGCGTGACGGCGAGGTCGTGGCCGAGGCGCCGCTCTCCGCCATGCCCAAGGATGCCGTCGTCGCGGCCATGGTCGGCGAGGGCGAACGCACGGTCGGCGACCGCAAGCGAGGCTCGGGAACCGCGACGCGGACCGGAGCCGAACCCTGCCTTGCGGTCACCGGCATCACCGTCGATGACGCCGTCCGCGATGTCTCGTTCTCGATCGCCGCGGGCGAGTGCCTCGGCATTGCCGGCCTGGTCGGCTCGGGCAAGGAGGACATCGCCGATGCGATTGCCGGGCTGGTCAAGCCGGACGCCGGCACCATCACGGTAGCCGGCAGGCCGCTGCCGGCGGGCAAGGTCGCCGAAACCTGCGAAGCCGGCATCGGCTATGTTCCGCGCGACCGCCACGCGTTCGGCATCATTCCGCACCTCTCGGTCGGCGAGAATCTGACCCTGACCATCGTCGAGCGCCTGGGCCGGGCCGGCTTCATCTCGCCCTCGGCCCGCCGCGAGAGCGCCGCCGGGCTGATCAAGTCACTGGAGATCGTGGTTGCCTCACAGGAGCAGCCGATCGGCGAGCTCTCCGGCGGCAACCAGCAGAAATCGGTGATGGGCCGCGCGCTCGCCTCCAGCCCCAAGGTGCTGGTGCTCGTCCATCCGACCCAGGGCGTCGACATCGCCTCGAAGGAATCGCTCTTCGGCATCGTCGAGAAGGCGCGGGCGGGCGGCACCGCCGTGCTGATCGTTTCCGACGATCTCGACGAGCTGGTGGTGTGCGACCGCGTCCTCGTCATCTTCAAGGGCGAACTGGTCAGGGAATTCGACGCAAGCTGGCGCGATGAGGAACTCGTCGCCGCGATAGAAGGTGTTTCAAGTGTCTGATGCCGCCATCGCAAAGGTCGCCGCTCCGGCGGGGGCGAACCGGTCGTCGGCGTTTCGCTCGCTCCGCGAGCTGTCGCTGATCCCGGCGATCATCATCACCATCATCGTCGGCACCTTCGTCAGCGACGCCTTCCTGACCAAGGACAACTTTCTTAACATCCTGCAGCAGTCGTCGGAGCTGGCGGTGCTGGTCATCGCCGAATCGATGATCCTGATCGTCGGCAAGTTCGACCTTTCGCTGGAATCGACCGTCGGCCTCGCGCCGATGACCGCCGCCTGGCTGATGGCGACGCAGACCACCTTCGGCGGCTCCGGCTTCGGCGTGAACGTCTATGTCGCGATCGGGGTGCTGTTCGCGATCGGCCTGATCGTCGGCTTCATCAACGGCTTCCTCGTCGTCAAGATGCGGCTAAACGCCTTCATCGTGACGCTCGCCATGCTGATCCTGCTCCGCGGCATGACCCTCGGCGTCACCAACGGCAAGACATTGTTCGACCTGCCCGACGAGTTCCTCTATCTCGGCACCGGCAAGTGGTTCGGCGTACCGGTATCGATCTGGATCGCCGGCATCCTGTTTCTCGTCTTCGGCATCCTGCTCCGCTACCACCGGCTCGGCCGCGCCATCTATGCGATCGGCGGCAACCCGGATGCTGCCCGGGTTGCCGGCATCCGTGTCGAGCGGGTGATGTGGGCCACCTACGTGATCGGCGGCCTGCTCGCGGCCTTGGCCGGGCTGATGCTGACCGGGCGCATCGCCTCGGTGGTGTCGAGCCAGGGCCAGAACATGATCTTCTATGTCTTCGCCGCGGCGGTGATTGGCGGGATCAGTCTCAACGGCGGCCGCGGCCGTCTGCTCGGCGCGCTCACCGGCGTGCTTCTCCTCGGCTTCCTGCAGAACGTGCTGACGCTGGCCCAGGTAGCGGCGTTCTGGATCGATGCCGCCTACGGCGCGATCATTCTGGTGGCGCTGATCCTCGCCCGGATCACCGGCGGCTCGACGCGGGGCGACTGAGGCGAAGGCGCGGGGGGCGACGATGAAGCTCGGCCTGTTCATGATGCCGCTTCACACGCATAAGCTCGGCTACAAGGCGATGTACGATCAGGATATGGCGGCCGCCCTCCATGCCGAGCGGCTCGGCTATGACGAGTTCTGGCTCGGCGAGCATACCTCGGCCAAGGTCGAGCCGATCTCCAATTCGCTGCAGTTCATGTCGGCGCTGATCCCGCAGACCAGAAAGCTCGTCTTCGGCACCGGGGTCATCAACCTTCCCAACCACCACCCCGCCCAGGTCGCCGCCGACGTCGCCCTCTTCGACCACATGGCGGACGGCCGCTACCTGATGGGGATCGGCCCCGGCGGGCTCGCCACCGATTTCGAGCTGTTCGGCTCGGCGGGGAAGAACCGCGCCGAAATGATGCTCGAAAGCATGGCGATGATCGAGGCGATCTGGTCGGGCGAGCCACCTTACGACATCGCCGGCAAGTACTGGACGATCCGCATCAAGGACAGCCTCCAGCTCGATCTCGGCATCGGGCCGATGCCGAAGCCCTACCAGGATCCGTTCCCGCAGATCTTCACCTCGGCGATGAACCCGAGCTCCGGCATGGCAAGCATTGCCGGGGAGCGGGGCTGGGGCCTGATCTCGGCCAACTTCAACGCCCCGTGGGTGCTCGGCACGCACTGGGACACCTACACTGCGTCGGCTGCGAAAGCCGGCCGCAGGCCGGACCGCTCGCTCTGGCGGGTCGCCCGCACCATCCTCGTCGCCGACAACGACGCCGCCGCGAACGACTATCTCGCCGCCGACGGCAACACCGTCCTCGATTACTACACCTACATGTTCACCCAGTTCCAGCGCACCAACAACATGCGCGTATTCATGGCGAGGCCGGACGTGGCGCTCGAGGATGTGACGCTCGCGGCGGCGGTCGACGCGATGGTCATCGCCGGCAGTCCACGCACGGTCACCGACCGTCTCGTCGCCCTCGTCGATGAGATCGGGCCGTTCGGAGGGCTCCTGATGGCCTTCCACGAATGGGACCGGAAGGAGGTCTGGGAGCGTTCGATGCAACTCCTGGTCAAAAGTGTCATGCCGGCGGTTTCGGCCTATGCCGCATCGCGGCAGGCGGCGTGATCGGGCGCGCCGTCCGACGCAAGCGGCCTGCGGTCCTCCCGGCCGAACCTCCGCGTCGCGCCCGCGGAGCCGGAACGTTGTGGTTCCGCTGCTCGTTGTTAAGGGCAATCGCAACGGAGTTGCCTGAGATGAGCACCAATGCCAAGTCCGAACCGCCGGTTCGGAAAACCGGCGCAAGCGGGCAGGTCGGCGACAAGCCGCGCCCCGAGCAGGGCCGCGATCGCGGCGGATCGGGTCAGAGGGGGGGACAGCGCGAGGAGAACCGGTTCGACAACCCCGCTTCCCGCGACAACGAGGAGGCTTCTGCCGGCCGGGAGAATCCCGCGCGGTCGGCGAAGGACGAGACTCCATCGCCTCAACACAAGCCCGGCAAAGCCAAAGGCCGCTAGAGCGAGACTCGGGCCGCCTCGGCGGCCTGTTCGTCGAAGCCGTCGCCAAATCTCACCGCCCGTCACCTCGGCGAAAGCCGGGTCCGCACCGCCTTGAGATGCGGTGACGACCCCGCCGGGAAGCGTGTCGCTCATCAGGCCGCAGGGTCATTCGCTGCCGAGCTGGTCCAGTGCAATGCGGAGCGACGTGCTGGGGATCTTCACCAGCCCATCGTAGGGTTGGTCCATCTCGAGGATCATGAAGATCGCACCCGCAAGTCCGAGCGCCGCGACGAACAACGCCGCGACGACGCTGGCATTTCGTGGCGCAAACAGGCCGAAGCTCAGAAAGATGGTCGATAGCCAGGCCACGACGACGACGAAGAACGGCCAGGGAAACCGGCTGCCGATCTGCTCGATCGTGGTCCAGCGCGACACCGCGATGGCGTTCGCGATCTCGAGCGCATGCGAATGAAGCCAGCGCTGTTCGTCGGTCTGCGGTGACAGCGTGAAGAGCTTGTCCCGCACGGCTTCGATGCCGGTGCCGGTGCCGAATGCGGTGAGGCTGACATCGCCCCCTTCATCGGGCCAGATCTGGCCGATTCTCTGAGCCAGCACCCGTTTCAGCAGATCCCGCATCTCCTTGGTCTCCGGCCCGTATGAGGCCAGCGTCCGGTCGAGCATGATGAACTGTATGCCGGCGTTTCGCAGTTCGCCTTCCTTCTCGGCAAGCGAGCTGATGGCGGATCCGGTGAGCAGGCCCAGCACCACTGCCGACAGGGTCGCGATCATGGCCATCGTCACCCTGATGACGTCGCGCGCGTCCGGACTGAGATGCCGATTGGGCAGCACCCTCCCGAGCAACATGCCGAACAACGCCCCACCGAACACGAGGCAGAAGACAATCACGCCGATCAGGACGTCGTTCATCGGCCCTTATCCGCTTGGGATCGATCCGTGGTCTGTCGGATCGAGATGCGTCGACCCTGGGGCGGTCGGCGGTGAAGAAACGTAGCGTCGCCCGGGCCCCCATCCAGGCCGTAGGTGCTCCAGATGCCCTGCTGTTTTATGTCGGGTCGTGCCGAAAGGGGAAGGTTCCGAACTGCTTCGAATCTCTGGCGGCAAGGGCACGCGACGCAACGACATGTCACCGGTCGGGCGAAAGAAGCATTGAGATTCTCACACCGATAACCCCTGCGACAACATCTATGGTGAGCACTGTCGCGGATTCTTAGGAGCTGTGCCAAGCTGCAATACTCGGAGCGCACCCCTTTCCGGGGGACGAAGCTTGAGCAAACCGGGATGAGACCCGCACCGGAAAAGGGGACTATCGTTGACGAGGGGCAAAGTGATGCCGGGTCTCGGCAAAGCCCCGCCTCGCGTGACCGACATGGGAGAAGGTTATCCCTTGAGCGCTCGGAAGCAGCGATAAGGCCGGGCCTTGTCAGCCGGTTGGCTTTTCACCAGACGCTATCGACGAGGACCACCAATGATCAAACAGCTGCCCACATCACTATTCCTCCTCGCCACGCTCGCGGGTGGATCGACCGCTTACGCTCACGCCAGGCCAGTCGCCACGGCGCCGACGGACGGCGCGGTCGTCTCCGGCTCCCCTGCCGAGGTCACCGTCACCTTCGATGAGGCGCCGGAGGTTGCCCTCTCCGGGATCGATATCACTTCCGGCGACGGCTTACCGGTCGCGGCCAACAGCGGCGAAGCGGGCGACCCGGCCACGCTGGTTGTTCACCCGGTTCGCCCTCTCGCTCCCGGCGCCTACATTGTGCACTGGCATGCCGTGGGCGACGACGGCCACAAGACTGAAGGAGAGTTCTCCTTCACCGTGAAATAGGATGATCGAAGCTGCGATTGTCGCGGCGCGATGGGTTTTCTTCCTGTCCGCGACGATCGTCTTCGGGACCGTATTGTTCCCGTTCTATGCCTGGCCAGGCGCGCAGCCGCCGGCGGGTTTTGCCCGTCGGGCGCTGATCAGGGGATCTGTGGTGTGCCTGGCTGCCGCCTTCGCGTGGTTCATGGCGCTCACGCTGGACTTCGGCGGGGCAGGGGCGGCGCTGGCTACGGCTTCGACCATTCTCTTCCGGACCAGGCTCGGTCTGCCGTGGGCAATTCGGTTGCTGACGGCATTGGCGTTGGTCGTTGCCACGATCCTGTCTCGACGGCCCAACCCCGTGCTGCTCCTGCTCGCCGCGTCGGTGCTTGCGGTCGAGGGCTGGTTCGGGCATTCGGCCGTCGGCGGAACCATTCACCACGTCGTGCAGATGGTGCACGTGTTGGCTGTGGGGGCGTGGCTCGGCGGCCTTCTGCCGCTTGCCAGGGCGCTCTCGGGTCGCGGCATCGGAGCGCCGAATGACGACTCGGCGTCGCGGATCGTGCGGCGATTCTCCGCCACGGGAATTGCCAGCGTGTCGTTGATTGTGATCAGCGGCGTCGCCAACACCTGGTTCATCGCCGGCTCGCCGGCACCCTTTCTCGGACCAAATCCGAGCGGCGAATACGACCGCGTTCTTCTCCTGAAGATTGCGCTGTTCCTCGGCATGGTCGGCGTGGCGCTCTACAATCGTCTCTATCTCTTGCCTCGGCTCGGGTCGACCCGTCTCGGCCGGAACGACGCACTCGCCCGCCTTCGCGGCTCGGTTTTTGTTGAGCAGGCGCTCGGTCTGATCGTTCTCGCCGCAGCCGCTCTCCTCGGCAATACACCACCGCCTGGACCGTGAGCCCGGCGCAAAAGGGCCGGTTGTGATGCGGCCGAACCTGGCCCGATTCGGTTTCGACGACGGCGTCCTCTCACCTCGCCGATATTCCTGAGGTCGATCCGGCGACCTGGAAGCTTCAGGTCGGCGGGCCGGGCGCGAAGTCGACGGCGGAATTCACCCCGGCAATTTTCCACGGAACGGTTTCGCCGCCACGATAGACCATGACCCGTTCCTCCGGCCCGGCGACCGGAATCTCGTCGGGAGCCATCCAATCCGAACGGACGAGGGTCACCGTGTCGGTGTTCGGGGCGAGCCCGTAGTGCCGCGGTCCGTTGAACGAGGCGAACGCTTCCAGGCGGTCGAGCCGTCCCTCCGCATCGAAAATCTCCGCATAGGCCTCAAGCGCGACCGGCGCGCTGAACACCCCCGCCGCGCCGACCGGCGCGAGCTTGCGGGCGGCGGGATGGGGCGCGGAGTCGGTGCCGAGAAAGAAGCACGCCTCGCCCGAAGTCGCGGCCTCGACCAGCGCCAGCCGGTCGGCCTCCTCCTTGATCACCGGCATGCAATAGAGGTTCGGCCGGTTGCCGTGGCCGAGCCAATCGGTGCGGTTCTTGGCGAGGTGATGCGGCGTGATCGTGCCGGCGAGCTGCGGAGCGTGCGCCCTGACGAAATCGACGGCAAGTCGCGTCGAGAGGTGCTCGAGGACCACCTTCAGCTCGGGGAAATCCTTAAGGAGCGGAGCAAGGCGCCGTTCGACGAAGACGGCCTCGCGGTCGAAAATATCGACTGAAGGGTCGACTTCTTCACCGTGGATGAGAAGCGGCATGCCGATCTTTTCCATCCGCGCGAAGACCGTCCGGACCCGCGCGAGGTCGCCGACACCCGCCGCGGCGTTGGTGGTCGCATGGGCGGGATAGAGTTTCACGGCGGCGACGATCTTGTCGCGAAATCCGCGCTCGACATCGTCGGGATCGGTCGATTCGCGGAGATAGCAGGTCATCAGCGGCTCGAACGAGGATCCCTCCGGCAGCGCGGCGCGAACCCGGTCGCGATAGGCGGCGGCATCGGCGGTGGCGGCGACGGGCGGCACCAAATTCGGCATGACGATCGCGCGCGCGAAGCTTCGCCCGGTGAACGGCAGCACCGCCTTC
Source organism: uncultured Alphaproteobacteria bacterium (assembly GCA_963792845.1). GTDB lineage: Bacteria > Pseudomonadota > Alphaproteobacteria > Rhizobiales > Kaistiaceae > Bauldia. Next base: position 184,103 of record CAWBXW010000008.1, on the reverse strand, counting down.
ATCATCGCGCCGTCACGGACGTGGACGTGCCAGTCGTCGGGCTTCCGGATCGTAATCTCGTCGGGCATGGCGGAATCGGGTGTGGCGGCTGCGGCGGCGACCGCGTATAGCCCGAAACGCCGGCGTCGGTAAGTAAGATCGAACCGTATCTGCGCCGCTGATGGCGGGAAGCGGTCCATCCCGCCGCGTGCGGGCAATTGCAGGAGACACAATGCGGACGCACAGGATCGCCGCGATTCCCGGCGACGGCATCGGTGGCGAGGTCATCGCTGCCGGTCTCGAGGTATTGTCGGCGCTCTCCGACCGCGACGGTGGGTTCCGGCTTGCCGTCGATCATTACGATTGGGGCTCGGACTACTACGCGCGGCATGGCCGAATGATGCCGGCCGACGGCTGTGGTCGGATACGCGATTGCGACGCCATCTTCTTCGGCGCCGTCGGCTCGCCGTCGGTGCCCGATCATGTCAGCCTGTGGGGGCTGCGGCTGGCGATCTGCCAGAGCTTCGACCAGTACGCCAATGTCCGGCCGACACGCATTTTCCCCGGCGTCGACGGACCGCTTCGCGGGGTCGGTCCTGACGACCTCGACTGGGTGATCGTGCGGGAAAATTCCGAGGGCGAATATGCCGGTCAAGGCGGGCGGTCGCATGTCGGACTGCCCGAGGAGGTGGCGACCGAAGTGGCCATCTTCACCCGGGCCGGCATCACCCGGATCATGCGCTTCGCTTTCGCGGTGGCGCAGTCGCGGCCCCGCAAGCTGCTCACCGTCGTCACCAAGTCGAACGCCCAGCGCCACGGCCTCGTACTCTGGGACGAGATCGCCGCGGAAGTCGCCGCCGACTTCCCCGACGTCACCTGGGACCGGATGCTGGTCGACGCCATGACCATGCGCATGGTGCTTCGTCCGCGGTCGATCGACACGGTGGTCGCCACCAACCTCCACGCCGACATTCTCTCCGACCTCGCCGCCGCGCTCGCCGGTTCGCTCGGCATCGCGCCGACCGCGAACCTCAACCCGGAGAAACGCTTCCCCTCGATGTTCGAGCCGATCCACGGCTCGGCCTTCGACATTGCCGGGAAAGGCATCGCCAATCCGGTCGGCACGTTCTGGTCGGCGAGCCTGATGCTCGATCATCTCGGCGAGAAACGCGCGGCCGGCGTCCTCATGCAAGCGATCGAGCGGGTGGTCGCCAATCCGGCCCTGCACACGCCCGATCTCGGCGGCCGGGCGACCACCGCGATGGTGACGGATGCGGTCATCGCCGCAATCCGGGGGGCCAATGACTGAGGCGGAGCGAGCCTAATTGATGCTCGGCCGGGTCGGCGGCAATGGGATCGCCACCTCCGGACCGGCCCCGCCGGGCGACTTCGCGGTGAGGACAGTGCGGCAGGGGTTAGGCAGCCCCGCCAGCATGATGGGGGCGCCGGCTTTCCGGGATTTGGCGCCGGACGGTAAGGCGCGTCGCTCAGCCACCAGGCGAGGTCCCTGCCGCACCCGTCGCCCTGCGGCGGCGGATCCTGCGAGAGGCAACCCTGCATGCCGGCGGGACAGGAGAGCCGGACGTGGAAATGATCGTCGTGCAGGTACCAGGGCCGAACCTTGCGGAGCCAGGTTCGATCCCGCCCGGGCAGGTTGCAAAGCTCCTGCTTGATGCCGGGGTTGACGAATATCCGCTCGACCTCGGGGTAGCTCGTGGCGAGCTTGATCAGCTGCGATCGCTGGTCGGTCCACAGGGCGCGATTGAGCTTGGTATGGGTTCCCGGCACGATGTAGGAGGTCGCAACCTGGTTGTCCCGCTCGGCGCTGGTCAGGCTATGGTCCGGCATGGGGTCGAGCCAGATATCGACGTCGAGCCCGATCTGATGACTGGCGTGGCCGGTCGGCATCGGCCCTCCTCGCGGCTGCGACATGTCGCCGATCAGCAGTCCCGGCCAGCCGACCGACGCCTTGGCGTCCGTGCTGAATTTCTTGATGAAGGCGACAAGCTCCGGCATTCCCCAGTTGCGGTTTCGCGTCAGCCGCATGACCTGCCAGGTCGGACCGTCATAAGGGAGCGGATCAGCGCCAGCGAGGCAGCCGCGCGAGTATGATCCGATACTCCGGGACTGAAGGTCGGCGGGTGCCTGAACCTCGCTGAAGAGCACCTTGGCGGGAGCCGAATCCTGGCTCTCCGCCGCCGGACTTCCAAGAAGAAGCCCAGACGCCAGGGCCAGGCTGCTCAAGATTGCGCGCATGGCGATGTCCCGAATGCGGTGGGGAATGTCCGCCTTTGCGGTCACCGAATCGTTAACCGTAACTGCCCTTCCCCATATCGCCCTCCCCGATTTACCGCCGGGATCGGGGCGAGGGCAAGGCGCAGGAGCATCCAGGGATCGGCGAGAAGTCTCGCGACGCTCTTCAATACGCTCTTCTGCCGACTCATTCAACTCGTCGCGGGATTTTTTGTTAGATCGTCAGGTTGACGAACTAATTGGATTGAATGCGTGCTACCGCGTTCACACCCCAAGCCGGTGCTTCGGCAACTCTCGCTGGGATCCGTCATGGACGCGATCATCAGTCACGGGCCGATCTCGCGCGCCCAGATCGCCAAGCTCACCCGGATCAGCAAGCAGACCGCCTCCGAGGTAGTGCGCGAACTCGAGGAGGGGGGCTGGGTCCGGGTCCACGGCCAGACGCGCGGGGGAGTCGGCAGGACCGCGGTCACCTACGAGATCAGGCCGGACTCGGCTTATGTCGCCGGCGTCGATCTCGGGGGCACGCAGCTCCGAATGGCGATCGCGGACCTCGCCTGCGCGGTGGTCGCCGAGTTCGGCGGAAACCACGGCTCCAGCCGGCGGAGAGGCGGTGATTGCCCAGATCGCGGCGCTCGCCGCCCGGCTCGCGGGCACCGCCGGGATCGCACGCGAGAAGATCCGTCTGATCGCGATCGGCACACCCGGTGTGCTCGACGCGGCGACCGGAGCGATCAGGCTCGCTCCCAACATCCCCGAATTCGACCGGATCGATGTCGTCGGGTCGCTTCGCCAGGCTTTCGGCGTCGATGTGATCATCGAGAACGACGTCAATGTCGGCGCCCTCGGCGAACGCTGGCTCGGCCGCGCCAAGGGCGTCGACACCTTCGCCTATATGGCGCTCGGCACCGGACTCGGCATGGGGATCGTCTCGGACGGCAAGATCGTCCGCGGCGCCCATGGCAGCGCCGGCGAGATCGCCAATCTTCCGCTCGGCGGCGATCCGTTCGATCCGGCGAACCATCTACACGGGACGCTCGAGGCCGCGGTCGGCTCCGCAGGCATCACCCGCCGCTACGCCGAAGCCGGCGGGCACCCCGACCTGACGGTGCGCGACCTTTTCGACCGGCTCGCGACCGACGCTTCGGCCCGCCTCGTCATCGACGAGACCGCGCGCCTCCTGGCGCTCGCCGTGGTTTCCGTCGTCGCCACCATCGATCCGGCCATGGTGGTTCTCGGCGGCAGCATCGGGGCGCGACCCGAAATCGTCGAGAAGGTGCGGTCGTATCTCGCGGGTCTCCTCGCCGCTCCGGTTTCGGTCGAGGCAAGCGCCCTCGGCAACCGGGCCGGCCTGGCCGGAGCCCTGGCGATCGGCATCAACAACATCCACAACGCGCTGTTCGCGCCATCCTTCGCGCCGCGGAGCCTGTCGCTGCCGGCGATCGGCGAAATCCGCGAGTTGGGGATCGTGTCATGACCGGCGGCGCGATCGCGACCGGCGCCATCCCCGTGGACGCGATCCACCGCGAGGGCGCCGTCCGAACGCTCCGCCGCGCCATCGGCCGGGAGAGCGTCACCGGTCACGAGGCGAATTTCGTCTCGCTCCTTGCCGAACTCATGGCGGGGATCGGGGTAAGCGGCATCACGGTCCGCGACTTCCTTCCCGGCCGGCCGAACATCTTCGGCGTGCGGAAGGGGAGCGGCGGCGGCCGGCGCCTCCTGATCGTCGGCCATTCCGACGTGGTCCATGCCCGTGGCTGGCAGGAGCGCTGGGCGGGAACCGGGCGCGCCGATCCCTTCGGCGCAGCGGACGTCAACGGCGAGATCTGGGGCCGCGGCGCAGCCGACCTCAAGGCCGGGATCTGCGCGGCGATCGAAGCGCTGCGGGCGCTCGACAAGGCCGGGATCGAGCTCGCCGGCGATGTCGTCCTCGCCTTCGTCGGCGACGAGGAGAGCGGTGAACCCGGCAGCGGCGTCAGCGCCGGAATGAAGGCGCTGGTTCCCGCGATCGTCTCGGGCGAAGTGCCGCGCCCGGATTTCGCGATCTATGTCGAGCCGACCACGCTCGACATCTACCCGGCGCAGATGGGCTTCTTCATCGCCGAGATCGAGGTGACGGGCCGGACCGCCTATTTCGGCGTGCCCGAGCTCGGCGCCGATGCGCTCAAGGCGGCGCATGCCATCCTTGCCGCGCTCTGGGAGCACTCGGCGGACCTCGAGACGCGTGGCGAGCATCCCCTCATCGGCCGTTCCTTCCTGCTGGTGACCGCGATCGAGGGTGGCGGCCTGATCGCGGTGCCGGAACGCTGCCGGCTGAGCCTGATCCGGAAGCTCCGCCCCGGCGAGGACCTGAACCTCGCCCGCGACGAGCTCGAGACGGTCGTCCTCGGCGCGGTCGAGCTTCCCGACATCCGCGTCGCCTTCACCTACCCCGCCGGGCGCGATCACGCGATCGGCGGGATCGCGAGCGAAATCGATCCCGCCGACCAGGCCGTCGTGATGCTGACCGAGGCGGCGCGGTCGGTCCGTCCCGATCGCGGCCAGATCGCCGGCGCGCCGTTCTGGTCCGAAGCGTCGTTCCTGGTCGGTCTCGGCGTCCCCACCGTCTATTTCGCCCCCGGCGACATCCGCATCTGCCATACGCTCGAGGAACGGGTTCCGGTCGAGGAATATCTCGACGGCATCGCGATCCTCGCCGCATTCATCGCCCGCTATTGCGGCGTGGCGAATGAAGAGGAAGTCAGAGAAAGAGGAGAGGGAGAAGCATCATGAATCCGACCGTTGGACTGAGACTGACGACGATCGCCGCGGCGATCGGCCTGATCACCACGGCTGCCTTGGCGCAGACTGTCGGCCCGGGCGGCGAGAGCCCGACACCATCGAGCGAGGTGACGCTGAGCGACGCCGAGGCGCAGCAGATCAAGGATATGAAGGCGACTGCCGCCCTCCTCTGGCACACCTCGTCCGACTTCGTGAACGCGGTCACCGCTGGCGCCACCGACGAATTCAAACAGCTCGGCGTCGAAGTCGTCGCGACCACCGACGCCGGCTTCGATTCGGCGAAGCAGATGAACGACATCGAGACGGTGCTCGCCAAGAAGCCGAGCGCCATCCTGGCGCTGCCGCTCGACCCGACAACTTCCGCGCAGGCCTTCAAGCCGGCGGTCGAGAGCGGCGTCAAGCTGGTCTTCCTGTCGAACGTCCCGGCCGGCTACGTTCAGGGCAAGGACTATGTCGGGATTGTCACCGACGACCTCTACCAGATGGGCAAGCAGGCCGCCGATGCGCTCGCCGCCGCCATGGGCAAGAAGGGTAAGGTCGCCTGGATCTTCCACGATGCGCAGTATTACGTCACCAACCAGCGCGACAATGCCTTCAAGACGACCATCGAGAAGGACTACCCGGACATCCAGATCGTCGCCGAGGCCGGCATCGCCGACCCGGCGCGGGCCGAGGACATCGCCAACGCGCTCCTCACCAAGAATCCCGACCTCGACGGCATCTACGTCACCTGGGCCGAGCCGGCGGAAGGCGTGCTTGCGGCGCTGAGAGCCGCGGGCAATACGCACACCAAGATCGTCACCCTCGATCTCTCCGAGCCGATCGCCCTCGACATGGTTCAGGGCGGCAACGTCGTCGCAATCGTCGCCGACAAGGCCTACGAGCTCGGCCGCACCATGGCGGCCGACGCGGGCTATGGCCTGATCGGTAAGCCGGCTCCCGCCTTCGCCGTCGCGCCGGCGATCACCATCACCAAGGACAATGTCGTCGACGGCTGGCAGCAGTCGTTGAACCGGGCGCCGCCGCAGAGCGTCCTCGACGCGACGAAATAGCAGGAAAATCGAGGCGGGCGGCGGCGAGGACCGCCGCCCTTATTCCGCTGACAATCGTCCGGAGCAGGGACCATGAAGACCGCGATCATGAGATTGGCAATAGTGGCGACGGCGCTGGTTGCCGTCTCGACGGCCGCCGCAATCGCCGGCAGCACCAAGGGGCCGAACGGCGAGACCGCGGTGCCGGCCGCGAGCGTCACGCTGACGCCCGAGGAGGAAGCCAAGATCAAGGCAGGCCACTTCACCGCCGGTCTCGCCTGGCACACGCCCTCCGATTACACCGCCGCCGTCGACCAGGGCGCCAAGGACGAGTTCGCGCGGCTCGGCATCGTGGTGGTTGCCGAAAGCGACGCCGGCTTCGACGCCGCCAAGCAGAAGAACGACGTCGAGACGATGATGGCCAAGAAGCCTTCGGTCATCCTGTCGCTGCCGGTCGATCCCGATACCGCCGCCGAGGTCTACCGTCCGGCGCTCGACGCCGGCACCAAGGTCGCTTTCGTCGACAATGCGCCGAAGGGATTCGTCCAGGGCCGGGACTACGTCACCATCGTCTCCGACGATCTCTTCCAGATGGGCGAGAAGGCGGCCGACGCCATGGCCGCGGCGATCGGCGGCAAGGGCAAGGTCGGCTACCTTTTCCATGACGCCAACTTCTACGTCACCAACCAGCGCGACGGCGCCTTCAAGGAAACCATCGAGACGAAGTATCCCGACATCAAGATCGTCGCCGAGATGGGCCTCGCCGACCCGGCCAAGGCCGAGGACGTGATCAACGCCTTCATGCTGAAGAACCCGGATCTCGATGCGGTCTATGTCACCTGGGCGGAGCCGGCGGAATTCGTGCTTGCTGCGCTCCGCAACAACGGCGACACCACGACCAAGATCGTGACGCTCGACCTCTCCGAACCGCTCGCCCTCGACATGGTCAAGGGCGGCAACGTCGTGGCGATCGTCGCCGACGAGGCTTACGCCATCGGCCAGACGCTGGCCCGCGCCGCAGCGGCCTCGCTGATCGGCAAGACGCTCGAGCCTTATTATGCGGTCAACGCCATCGCGGTGACCAAGGACAACGTCAAGGAAGGCTGGTTCCAGTCGCTCCACCGCGACCCGCCGGCGACGCTGACCGGCGGGTAGCAAAAATGGCCGGGAAGCTGGCGGCGCTGCGCGCGGTCGATCCGAGCCGGTACATCGTCTATGTCGGCTTCGTGCTGATCCTCATCGGCTTTTCGATCGTCCTCCGCGACGACGGCTTCCTGACTACCCGCAATCTCCTCAACATCGTCCAGCAGACGACGCCGATCACCATCATGGCGGTCGGCATGGTGTTCGTCCTGACCGCCGGCGAGATCGACCTGTCGATCGGTCCGATCGTCGCGGTCTCGGCGCTGCTCTCGGCGATGGTGCTCCGCGAGAATTTCTGGTTCCTCGGAGCGGTGACCGGGCTTGTTGCCGGCGCCGCGATCGGCGCCGTCAACGGCGTCCTCGTCGCCTATATGCGGTTGCCGTCGTTCCTGGTGACCCTTGCCACGATGGGTTTCCTCGCCGGCGTCGCGCGCTGGCTGACCGACCTTCAGTCGGTGCCGATCACCAACGACAGCTTCAACAACATCTTCGGGGCCGGCAGCCTGTTTGGCGTGCCGTCGCTGGTGCTGTGGACCGTCGCGATCGTGCTCGTCGGCCACTTCTTCTATCGCGAGACGCGCTACGGCGCGCATGTCCACGCCATCGGCGACAGCGCGCTCAGCGCCCGCGCCGTCGGCATCAAGGTCGACCGCGTGCGCTTCTCGGTGATGGCGCTCTCCGGCCTCGCCGCCGGCCTCGCCGGCATCCTCTATGCCGGCCGCCTGCACGGCGCGCGCTACACGCTCGGCGAGACCGACCTCCTCACCGTGATCGCCGCGGTCATCGTCGGCGGCACCCGGCTCAACGGCGGCGTCGGCACGATTTTCGGCGCGCTGATCGGCTCGCTGCTCATGGGCCTCCTCAACAACGGGCTGATCCTGATGGGGCTCAGCGTGTCGGAGCAGCTGATGGTGCGCGGTCTCATTCTGCTCGCGGCGATCGCGCTGACGCTCCGCGAGAAGCGCTGAAGCACCGGAGGCACGTCGCCATGTTTCTCGACCCCATCCGCCGGCGCAATCCGCGCCTGATCGAGGCGGCGATCGCGCTTCACCAGGCGGGCACGATCCCGGCGAACACCTACGTCATCGACCTCGACGCGGTCGAAGCCAATGCGCGGGCGATCGCGCGCGAAGCGGAACGTCTCGAACTCACCGTCTTCGCCATGACCAAGCAGATGGGACGGAACGGCGACTACTGCCGCGCGATCATGCGCGGCGGCATTGCCGAATCGGTTAATGTCGACATGGAGTGCGTCCGCGCCACGCATCGGGCGGGCATGAGGATCGGGCATCTCGGCCATCTCGTGCAGATTCCAAAGGCCGAGACCGAGGCCGCCGCTTCGTTCGCGCCGGCCTACTGGACCGTGTTCAACCACGAGAAGGCGAGCGAGGCCGCCGCAGCGTCGGGTCGGGCCGGGCGGCGACAGGACATGCTTGCCCGCATCCAGCGGCCAGGAGACCGCTACTATCGCGGACACGAAGGCGGCTTCGACGCCGCCGACGTCGTCGCGGTCGCCGATCGAATCGATGCGATGCCGGGCGCGCACTTCGCCGGCATCACCACCTTCCCGGCGCTCCTCTTCGACCAGGCGACGCGCAAGGTGGCGCCGACTGCCAATCTTGCGACGCTCCTCCGGGCCGCCGAGGCGCTGGCGAAGTCGGGCAGGAACCGCGTCGCGATCAACGCCCCGGGCACCACGTCCTCCGCCGTCCTCGCCGCCCTCGCCGAGGCCGGCGCCACGCAGGTCGAGCCGGGGCACGGGCTGACCGGCACGACCCCGCTCCACGCCGTCGACGACCTGCCCGAGCTGCCGGCCGTGGTCTATGTCAGCGAGGTGTCGCATTTCCATGGAACCGACGCCTATTGCTTCGGCGGCGGCCTCTATATCGATCCAATCTTCCCCGACTATGCGGTGAAGGCGATCGTCTCGCGCGAGCCGACGGCCGCCGCCACGGCGCTTCGCACCGTCGAGATTCCGCCGCCGGCGGCGATCGACTATTACGGCATGATCGACACCACGTCCGGCGCGACCGGGCTCGCGGTCGGCGACTTGGTCGTCTTCGGCTTTCGCCCGCAGGCTTTCGTCACCCGCGCCTATTCCTGCGGCGTCGCCGGGCTCGCCGCGGGCGGAGCCAAGGCCGGAGCGATACACGACGCGCTCGGGCGTGTCGCCGATTGGCCTCGCTGAGGAACATGACCATGGCGGGCCCTGCCCTTGCGATCCCCGAGACGGCCGCGGCGCCGGTGCTTTCGCTCCGCAACATCCGCAAGGAGTTCGGCGGCGTCGTCGCCATCGAAGACTTCTCCCTCGACGTTCATTCGGGCGAGGTGGTGGCGCTGGTCGGCGACAACGGCGCGGGAAAATCGACGCTGATCAAGATCATTTGCGGCGTCTATCCGCCGACCGCCGGCCGCATCCTGATCGACGGCGAGGAAGCCCGCTTCTCCGACCCGGCCGATTCGCAGGAGCGCGGCATTCAGGTGGTCTTTCAGGACCTGGCGCTTGCCGAGAGCCAGCCGGTCTACATGAATCTCTTCCTCGGCCGCGAAGCGACCACCGGGCCGTTCCGCCGCCTCGACCGGCGACGGATGATCCGGGAGAGCGAGGAGCTGGTGCGCGGCCTCGATGTCCGCATTCCCTCGGCGAAGTCGACGATCCGCGACCTCTCTGGGGGCCAGCGTCAGGGTGTGGCGATCGCGCGGGCGACGCATTGGGCGTCAAAACTCGTGCTGATGGACGAGCCGACGGCAGCGCTCGGCGTCGCCGAGACGCAGAAGGTGGAAAAGATCATCCGCGGACTGAAGGAGCGGAACCTTGCGGTGCTGATCATCAGCCATAGCCTCGACCAGGTGTTTCGGCTATCCGACCGAATTTGCGTGCTCCGCCGCGGCGTGGAGGTCGGCATTCGAGACACCCGAGACACCAACAACAACGAGATCGTGTCGATGATCACCGGGCTTAAATAAATTGGCCCGCGCGAGATCACGGGAATCGCGCTGCCAAGCCGCTGCCAGACGTTGATCCTCAGTCCATCCTCAATCCGTAGCGCGCTTTTCTCCGAGTGCGCGAGTGAGTAGCCTCAGCCTCGCCCGTTCCTGACGGGGCGCTTGACCTTCTTGGATCCAACGATGACCGATTTCCAGGCGCCGCCGCAGGCAGACATCCGATTCATCGAGGCAAAGTCGCTCGATCCGGCGCGCCTCGCCGAATTGCTCGGGGCGTCGGCGCGCGCGAACCACTGGGCGAATTTCGGGCCGGTGTCGCGTCTCCTCGAGCGGCGTCTAGAAGAGATGCTGAGCGTCAAGCCTGGGCATCAGGTGGTGGCTGCCTCGTCGGCCACCGCCGCCCTGTTCGCCCTCGCCGGCGTCGCGGCGCATCGGCTGGGGCGGCCGCTCAACTGGATCGGCTCGGCCTATGGATTTCGCGCCACCCGGATCGGGCCGCTGGCGCGGACGCGATTGGTCGATTGCGATGCAAACGGTTTTCTCGACCTCGGCGAAGTCGAGAGCCATCCCCTTGAGTTCCTGGGACGGCCTGCTGGTGACCAATCTGTTCGGGGCGCGAGCCGACCTCTCCCCCTATGTGAACTTCTGCCGCGAGCGCGGGAAAGCGCTCATCGCCGACAACGCCCTTTCCTTGATGGGCTTCGATCGGGCGAGCGAGAATGCACCCGAGGAAATCGTCAGCTTGCACCATACCAAGCCCTGGGGCTTCGGCGAGGGCGGTTGCGCGATCCTCAAGCGGGATGACGCCGACCTCTTCCGCGCCCTGCTGACCTTCGGTCATCAGGCGCCGCCGGGCCTCGACGAATTCGCCTCAAACGGCAAAATGTCGGACATAAGTGCCGCCGCGATCATTCAACATCTCGATCGGGCCCCGGAGTGGATGCCGGCCTATACCGCGCAGTTCCGGCGCGTAGCCGGCATCGCCGCGGCTGCCGGCTTCACGATATTTGCCGAGCCTCCGCCCCGGGAGGTATTCGGCTTCGTTCCGGCGCTGGCGCCGTTTCCTGTGCCCATCGACGAGTTGCGGGCGAGCAAGTTGCCGCTCGCCCGGTACTATCCGCCGCTTGCCGACCGACCCAATGCAGCGACCATCCATCAGCGCATGGTGTGCATCCCGTCTCACCCCGGAATGGCGGCCCTCGCCGATGCGGCAATCGAAGGGCATCTCTCGTCGATGCTCGCCCGATCGAAGCGGGATTGACGCTACGTGCGCCTCCTCGTCACCAGCGTCGGCAGCATCTCGGCGGTCGGGCTGATTCTGTGCCTTGAGCCGGTCAGAGGCGCAGTGCGCATCGTCGGCACCAGCTCCCTCGCCGAGGCGGCCGGCAACTTCCTGACCGATCGCACGGTTCTGGTTCCCCGCACGGCCGAAGCCGATGCGTGGCGTAAGGCGGTGACCCGCCTGGTGGAGGAGGAAGATCCCGACCTCGTGCTCAACGGGCGCGACGAGGAGCTGGGCATCCTCGGGGAATTGCGCGACCGGAGCCGCTCGCCGACGCCCCACTACCTGGTTCCGCCAGCGCGGTTCGACCGGCTTTTCAATGACAAGTACGAAACCGCCCGGTTCGCACGCGAGCACGGCCTCCCATTCGCCGACACCGCCTATGCCGCCGATGAAGTCGAGGCGCTTGTCGGTCGTCATGGCCTGCCGGTCGTGGTCAAGCCGCGACGCGGCGGCACCGGTGCGCGAAACGCCTTTGCAGCCTGCGCTCCCGAAGAAGTCCGGGCAGCGCAGGCGGAAGGAGCCTGCGTATTCCAGGAGATGCTTCCGTCCCCTTCGTTGCAGGCGGGTATCGAAGCATGGAAGCGGCAGTCAGGCATTCCGTGGGCGTGGGCTCTGCGCAGCGTCGATCACGAGGTCGACCTTCTCGTCGACCGGGGCGTTGTCGCGCTCTGCATGTCATCGGGACTGGCCGTGGGGGCCCTCAACAGCGATCTGAGATTGCTCGATGAGCCGGCAATGAAAGCCGCGGGACAGGCCTGGGGGAAAGCGCTTGCCGAGATCGGCCACCAGGGACCGGTGAACATGCAGGGCCGGCTTCTCCCGGACGGCCGCTACGTGCCGTTCGAGCTCAACGCGCGGTTCACCGGCACGATGATCGGAAAGGCGCGCCTTGGCCAGAACCTGGTGCTTGCGGCGCTGAAACACTGGTGCGGGTTCCCGGAAACCGATGGCAGCGTCACCGGCGAGCCGGACACTCTGGTGCAGCGTCTGCCGCTCTTCATCGGCCTGAAGGAGCGGGATGTGCGCGGTCTTGCCGAGACGGGCGAATGGAACCGCGCCGCTCCGGCACCGGACACGCCAATGGTGTGAGGCTTTGCGACCTTCCCCGGGACCGGAGCAAGCCCGCGGCCCACCCATTTCGTCGATATAGTCCCCAAAAAACGATGAGGTCTCCCGGTGGCTCATCGAAGGCGCCCCAACGATCGGAAAGAACCGAATGGCCAACGCCATGCGAAGCCAGCTCATCGAGGTCTATTCGCAAGAGCGAAGTGCCCCATGCGACTGTTCGGTCGTGGTCCCCGTCTATAACGGCACGCCCTTCCTGGGGAAAAGCATCCCCGCCGTCCTTGGTCAAACCGATGTCGTCTGCGATATCGTCATTTCGGATGATTGCTCCAGCGATGGAAGCCTGGAGGCCGTCCTCGGCCTTGTGAGGCCCTATACGGGTCCTCATTCGATTCGCGTCTTCCGTACGTCGAAGCCAGCCCCCAGCGAGCACATCCCGCTCCTTGTCGCTGTAAGCCGCTGCGATCGCATCATCCAGGCGCATCAGGACGACGTCTCCTACCCTGGACGGGCGCGGGTGCTCACCACCGCCCTGTCGGGAGACGTGAAACTGGTGACTTCGATCGCACGGCTACGAACCGCGTCAAGCGTGACGGAACCCTCCGCCGAAGCGGTGAAGAGCCTCCGCGAGAACAACCGGTTCGAGAGCTATCTCATGGGCGGCCAGGGCGTCATGGGCGGCGCCCGCTACGGCATGCACCGGGACATTTTCGACCGCTTTCCGGTCTTGTCGTGGGATCACCTCAGCAGCGGGCAGGATATCCTTCTACACATCCGCGCCCACATCCTCGGTTCGTGCCGGGTGATCTACTATCCGCTCCTGACCATCGGCGACCATCCGGACCGGATCAGTCACAGCCTGTTCGACAAGCAATCCCAGGTGACCTGGGACGCCGACTTCGCGCTCCGACGGATCGTGATTCTGAGCGTCGCGCTGGGCGATCTCGAATTCGCCTGCAACGCCGGTTCCGTCGACGTGAAGCGGGCGAAGAAAATCGCCCGCAAGCTGCGGAAGGCCCGTGGCGCATTCGTCAAAGAACTGGTGAAAGGCCGCGAACTCGCCATCCAGCAGGGATTTCGGCTATCCTGGACCCGTTCAAACGTCCGGCCGGACTAGCTGAAGGATTGTCAACCTTCTGAAGCGTTGGCGCCCGTCTCTGCTCCCCCACGCAGGGCGGCGCCGCACCGCCATCGCCGCCCGCGCCCCCTCCCCTTGAAAAGGGGAGGATGGGAGGGGATCGACTAGGCGCAGCAAGCGGAGGGCGGGCAAAGCGAAGCGTGCCCACGCGGGTCGCGCGGAGGCCCGCGCGGGCACAGCGCTTCGCGCTTTTTGCCCACCCGACCTCGCTGCTTCCATCGCCCGGTTCCGCGCCGGTTCGCTGCGTCGCCCGCGACCGCGCGCGGCGGTCGACGCTTTTGTCGCCTCTACTCCGCGGCCTGCATGGCGCGGTGACCAATGTCGAAGCCGTAGGTCTCGCCGAGACCGAGGGCGGCGACGATGTCTAGTCCCTTGCGGAGGAGGTCGGGATGGGCCGGCTTCAGCGGCTTCCTGAGCGGTCCGGACGGCAGGCCGAGCGCCCGCATCAGCGTCTTCACCGCCACCGGGTTGATGGCGGAATAGACGAAATGCAGCATCGGCAGGTTGCGAAGCCAAGCTTCGCGGCAGGCGAAGGCGTCCTCGCCGGTCTGCCACTTCTTCGAGATCACCGCCATCTCGCGCGGAATGACGTTGCCGGTCATGTTCGCCGTGCCGTCGCCGCCAAGCGCCATGGTCGGGATGACCAGACCGAGATTCGGCGAGCAGCAGCACATGATGGAAATATCGGGCTTGGCGGCGCAGATCTGCGCCACCTGGCCGACCCGCGTCGTCGACTCCTTGAGGACCACCAGGTTGGGATGTCTGGCGAGCTTGAGGATGTCGTCCCAGTGCAGGTCGGTCTTGACCCGCGGCGGATTGTTGTAGAAGCCGATCGGGAAGTCGGCTGCATCGCAGACCTCTGTGACATAGTCGACGATGTCGGCATTGTCGGCGCAGATGTAGGCCGGCGCCGCGACGATGGCGCCGTCGCCGCCCTCGCCTTTGGCATAGGCGACGAAGTCGATCGTCGCCCGGGTGCTGCCGCCGGTGCATCCGAAATAGAGGAGCATCCTTCCCCGGTTCATCCGGGCCGTCCGCGAGATGATCTCGCGCCGCTCCTCGGGCGACAGCATCGAGACTTCGCCGGTCGACCCCATGATCAGGATCGCCTCGGTGCCATTCTCCCGGTGCCAGTCGAGGAGGGTCGCGAAGCCCGCGAAGTCGATCGACCCGTCAGCGTTCATCGGCGTCACCAGGGCGACGAATGATCCCTTCGGCTTCACATGCATCTCATTTCTCCCGTGTGGCCGGCGGCACGGCTGCGCCAAGGTCCGGTGCGGCTCGCAGCGACCTTCCCGAATAACCGGACCCCGGTCAACTTCATCTGATGCCCGGCAATGGTCGCCTTTTCCTCGATCACCAGCCCGGTTGGTCGATTGCAGCTTTGGCGGCATCCCGGTCGTCGAGATGCCCCTGCCACCGCGTTGCGATCAGCCTCTGGCCGGTCACGCCGTCGGATTGGGGCGATACCAGCCAAAGCAATGGCGGTACGATTATAGAAGGATCGAGCAACCCCGATCTGACCTGGTCCGGCAAGCCCTCCGGGACCATGCCGGTGAGGGTGCGCGCCGCCCGGCAGCAACGCGTTCACGGTCACACCCGTTTCCGCAAGGTCCCGCGCCCAGATGATCGTTTCCGATTCGAGCGCGGCTTTCGACGGACCATAGGGGGAGAAGCCGCGACGGCGCATCGTCTCCCGGCTCACGGAAATGTTGATGATCCGTCCCCAACCGCCCTTGATCATCAATGGCACCGCGCTGCGCGCCATCAGGAAAGGACCGTTCACGTTGGTGTCGATCAGCATGCGCCAGATATCCGGCTCAACCTCCCAAAATCGCGTCGGTTTTGCCATGAAGTCGGCGCTCACATATTTCATGCCGCGACCGGCATTGTTGACCAGGATGTCGAGCCTTCCAAAGCGGCTGGTCGCCAATTCGACGACCGCCCTGCAGTCGTCCGGCCGGGTCGCATCGGCGACGACCGGCAAAACTCTGGGCTCCCCGCAGATCCGTCGCGCCTCCTCGGCCACGGCTTCGACCTCGGCGCGCTCGCGGGCAGCGGTGGCGACCACACGGATTCCGGCGCCAGCCAGCCCAAGCACCATGGCCCGCCCCAGCCCCCGCCCTCCACCGGTGACAATGGCAACCGGGCCTGGGCTCCGGCCGGGATTGGAATTCACGTCCATAAGCCACCTCAACCGGTTCGGGGCATGGTTCTATCACTCCCGCATAGTTAGAGCGTTCAGATGGAATTGACGTAGCGCCTTCAACCTGACCGGACCTGCTTCTGTAAGCGTCGAGGCGCCAACCGAGGGGCCACGAGTTTCGTCTTGACGGCGGTCCAGGCCTGAGCATCCGTGGCTCGGCATTCTTGCCCAATTTTAGAGCATAAACATTTTCTGGGCATGGCAGGGAACCGCGGAGGCCTTGCCGGCGTTCATAGCTGCATTGCAATAATCGCTGTTGTGCACCGCACACCAGCTTCGGAGCATACTTCCCGGGGTCGGACGGCGCGTATCTCTCGAATGCCGATTACAAGAAGACGCCTCCTCGAATTGGGCGCGGCGATGGCCGTTTTGGGTTCGTCCCTTCGCGGCGCGCTGGCGACGCCTTCCGTCGAGCCGGATTCCGGGACCGAGGGGTCAAAGCCCTTCTCCTTCGACGACGTCATGGACGTGGCCAAGGCGAGCGTCGCCGGCGAGTTTCAGCCGGCGAAACCGCTCCCCGAAAGCCTCAAGAGGCTCGACTACAACCAGTACCGCGACATCTGGTTCAAGCCCGAATTCCGCCATCTGGCGAAACGATCCGACCGAATTCCGCCTCGATCTCTTCCATCCCGGCTTCATCTATTTCGAGGCCGTCGAGGTCTCGATCGTTGAGAACGGACGGGCGAGCCGCATCCCCTTCTCGCCGACCCTGTTCGCCTATGGCGATCAGGTTCCCGCGCTTGGCGATCTCGACGGCGTCGGTTTTGCCGGCTTTCGCGGCCGCTACCCGATCAATGCCCCCGGCGCCTACCAGGAGTTCGTCATATTTCTCGGCGCGAGCTATTTCCGGGCGCTTGCCCGCAACCAGGTCTACGGCCTTTCGGCGCGCGGGCTCGCGATCAACACCGCCGAACCGGAAGGCGAGGAATTCCCGGCCTTCCGGAAGTTCTGGATCGAGAAGCCGGGTGCGGAGGCCGACACCGTCGTCATCTACGCGCTGCTTGAAAGCCAGTCGGCGACCGGCGCCTACCGCTTTGCAATAACCCCGGGCGCGGAGACCGTGCTCGAGGTCGAGGCGCAACTCTTCACGCGCACCTCGGTGAAGAAGATGGGGATCGCCCCTCTCACCTCGATGTACCTGTTCAACGGCTTGAACCGCACCGGCTTCGACGACTATCGCCTCGCCGTCCACGATTCCGACGGACTGCAAATCCTGACCGGCAACGGCGAATGGCTGTGGCGTCCGCTCGCCAATCCGGCAAAGCTTCAAATCTCCTATTTCGGCGACCGGCGTCCGCGCGGTTTCGGCCTGATGCAGCGGTCGCGGAGCTACGAAGAATTCGGCGATGCCGAAGCCAAATACGAGCGCCGGCCGAGCGTCTGGATCGAGCCGCAGGGGGATTGGGGCGACGGCTTCGTCGAGCTCGTCGAGATTCCGACCGACCGCGAGATCAACGACAATATCGTCGCCTATTGGCGTCCGAAGAGCGCGGTCCCTCCGGGGGGACCGCGCCAGGTTCTCTACCGCATGCGCTGGACGGACTTCGTCCTTCCCCCCGCCGAACTGCTCTGGATATCGGCGAGCCGGTCCGGGCTCAGCTTCGACCGGAATTCGGCGAACCTTCGCGCTCGACTTCCGCACCCGCTACGCCGGCGCCGAGATCGAGCGCGAAGGGCTCGGGATCGAGGTTTCCGCTTCCCGCGGCAACGTTCTCAACTCCCTGATCCATAGCGAAGAACCCGACCAGGTGCTGCGGGTAACCTTCGAATTCGATCCCGGTGAGGAGGAACTCTCCGAATTGCGACTGGTTTTGACCCGCGACGGCAAACCCGCCAGCGAAACCTGGCTCTATCGTTGGACAGCGTCATGAACCACCTCGTCCTGCTCGCCTCGCCCCATCCGCCCGGCATGCCGGAGCCGGCGCCGCTGCCGACGCCCACCCAGGACCTCGCCGCGGCGCCGCCGGCACGGCGCGTTCCGGCGACGGCGCGCGTGCGCCTCGCCCGGGTCGATCGCCTTCGGCGGCGCCGCTCGCATTGACCGGGCTCGGCGCCTACCAGATGGTCCTGGTCGTCGCGCTCGGCGGCGTCACCATGCTCGAAGCGGTGATGACCGGCGTCTTCGTGATGACCTTCGGCTGGATCGCCTTCGCCGCGGCCTCGGCGCTGGCAGGCTTGCTCGCGCCGCCGCCCCGCCATAGCCCGATCGATGCCGCGAGCCGGCCCTCGCCTCCCGCACCGCGCTGGTCATGCCGGTCTTTCACGAGGACCCGGTGCGGACGATGCGCGGCGCTTGCCGGCATGGCGAAGGGCCTCGCCGCGCGCTGCCAGGCGTGCGCCTTCGAGATCGTGGTGCTGTCGGATTCGACCGACGCCGACGCCTGGGTCGCGGAAACCGCCGCCGTGGACCGGCTAAGGCGCCGCTCGCGGGCGTGATGCCAGTCTGGTACCGGCGCCGCTGGACAACCACGCCAGCAAGGCCGGCAATATCCGCGACTTGATCGAGAGCTGGGGCGGCCGCTACGACCATTTCATCACGCTCGACGCCGACAGCATGATGGCGCCGGAGACGCTCGTCGCGCTCGCCGCGGCGATGGAGGCCGACGCCGGGCTGGGCATCCTCCAGACGGTGCCGTTGCTCGCCGGCGGCAGGACATTGTTCGCGCGCGCTCCAGCAGTTCGCCGGCCGCATCTACGGGCCGGTGGTCGCCCGCGGCACCGCCGCGTGGCAGGGCGACGACGGAAATTACTGGGGCCACAACGCCATCATCCGGACGAAGGCCTTCGCCGACGTCCTGCGGCCTGCCGGAACTGCCCGGCCGCAGCCGTTCGGCGGCACCATCCTCTGGCACGATTTCGTCGAGGCGGCGCTGATCCGCCGCGCCGGCTGGAAGTCGCGATGGCGCCGGATCTCGATGGCTCCTGGGAAGAATGCCCGCCGTCGCTGATCGACGCGGCGACGCGCGACCGGCGCTGGGCGCAGGGCAATCTGCAGCATCTGCGGGTGATCGCGCGCGCAGGCCTGGCCTGGCCCAGCCGCGTGCATTTCGTCCTCGGCATCATGAGCTATTGCGTCTCGCCGCTCTGGCTTCTCCTCATCTTTTTCGGCTTCGCGCTGAGCGTGCAGGCCTCGCTGATCAGGCCGGAATATTTCCCCGACAACCTGCAGCTCTTCCCGACCTGGCCGCTGTTCGATTCCGAACGGATGATCCGGCTCTTCGTCGTCACCATGGCGGTTCTGTTCTGCCAAAGGTGATCGGGCTCGCCTCGGCTCTGTGCGCGCGCCGCTCCGGCGCGCCTGCGGCGGCAGCGCCCGGCTCTGCCTGAGCGCGTTGGTCGAACTGGTCCTGTCGACGCTCTACGCCCCGATCATGATGCTGATCCACAGCAAGCAGGTGGTGGAGATTCTCCTCGGACGGACGCCGGCTGGAAGCCGCAGCGCCGCGACCGGCGTCGGGATCGGCTGGCGCGACGCCTTTCGTTTGCATCGCGTCCACATGGCGGTCGGCCTGATCACCGCGGTCGGAGCCTGGTTTCTGTCGCCGGCGATCCTGGCATGGCTGACGCCCTCTCTCGCCGGGCTGATCCTTTCGGCGCCGCTGTCGCGCGCGAGCGGCAGTTCCCGCATCGGCGCCGCGCTCGCCAGGCTCGGCATCCTCGCCACGCCCGAGGAACACTCTCCGGCCGAGAGCCTCCGGATCGCCGATCACGGCATTCCCGATCGCCTCGTCTGCGGAGACGGAGTGCGCATGCTCGCGACCGATAGCGGGACGCGGGAGGCGCACTTCCGATGGGCCGGCATGCCGCCGCGCCGGCGTGGGGCGCCGCATGCGGCGTATCTCACCGCCGCGGAGAAGATTGCCGAGGCGGAGACGCTGGATGAAGCGCTGGTCTGGCTCGACGCCGGCGAGCGCCTGCACGTCGCCGCCCAGCCGGGACTGGTCGAACGGCTGAGCCGCTTGCCGGCGGCGCCACGGCCGCGGAACGAGCCGCCCGCGGAGCAGACGGGAGCGGACTATGCCCGGCCGAGCCGCCGGCGGAGATGGTCGCCAAGCCGAAGGGCAAGCTGAACGATCGTATAGGTCGGATTGGCGTGACCCGAGGTCGCGAACACGCTGCTTCCGCCGATATAGAGATTGTCGAGCGAGTGGACCCGGCAGTCGGCATCGACCACGCCGCGGCGCGGATCGTCGCTCATCCGGGTGGTCCCCATATGGTGATTGCCGCCCCAGAGCTGCGAGCCGTCGGGGGTCTCCTTGTTGAGGATCCAGTCGACGATCCGCATCCGCCCGGTGTCGCTCTCGGCGAACAGGCTGGCGATCTTGATCGCCGCCGTCCGGTGGGTCCTGAGGTCCATGTCCGAGAGCCGCCAGTCGAGTTCGACCCGGCGAAGCCCGAAGCGGTCGCGATCTTCGATGAGGCGCACGCGATTATCGGGATCGAGCCTCTGCTCGCAGGCGGTGAACACGTCGACGACGTTGTTGGGGCAGACCAGGGGCTTGCCGTTGATCTGGGCCGCAAGGAGGTTCTCGAAAGGAACGTCGCAGGGCTCTACGTCCTCGAGCTTGCCGGTGAATTCCGGCCCGTTCCAGGCCGCGAAGCTGCCGATGCGCACGCCGAAATTGAGGATGGTCGCATCGCGCATCAAGGCTTCGCTGGGCGAATAGACGATCATCCAGGAGAGCGGCTGGCGGATCACGGCAAGCCCCGACGGGGCATGCGGATGCTCCAGGAAGTATCGGCCGACGAGGTCGTGCCCATTGCCGAGGCCGGTCCCGGCCTGGCGGTCGGCATTGAGCAGCATCCGCGCATTCTCGATGCCGCCGAGGCAAAGGACATAGACCCCGGCCTCGACGGTGATCGGAGGTTCGGCGCCGTATGACTGGAATACCGCGCCGGTCACCTTGCGGCCGTCGCTGTCGGTCCTGAGGTCGACCAGGTTGGCGTTGAGGAAGACCTCGATCTTCGCCGCCCGCGTCAGTTCGTCCCGGTACTTGTCGCCGAAATGCACGATCGGCCGGCTGAACCTGAACATTCCCGGGTTGAGCTCGGGCAGAGGCTCCGGAAAAAGCGTAGGAGGCGGCCGGTTCGGCGGAAGGCTCAGGATTTCGTCCGCTTCGGCGGCATACGGGTCGAGATCGGTCTTGCCGATCGGCCACCCGCTCATCGGGTGATCCGGACGCGGCTCGAAGTCGTGAGCGTCGAGCGCGCGCGTCCAGCCGCCCCAGTGATTGGAGGAGCCGCCGAAAAAGCGGAGCCGGCACGCGTCGAGCGGATAGTACGGCTGGCCGGCCGTATTGCCCTCGTAACATTCCTGGGATTCGTCGCTCTGATCGAGGCCGCCTGCCTCGAACAGGCCGACCGACAGCCCGGCCGCGGCGAGCCGCCGCGCGAGCGTCACCCCGGCGGGTCCGGACCCGACAACGCAGGCGTCGAACCGGCGACCGCGAAAACGATCGTCCGAGACTTCCTCGAAATTTTCGATCATGCCGTTTCGTTCGCGGCGAGGTCGGAGACGCGGAGCACCCAGCCGTCGCGAATCACCAGGCGATCGTCACGAATCTTGATCGCGAGCGGCAGGAGCGGCAGCCCGGCAAGGGCAAACGTAAGTTGCCGGCGGGTCAGAACATCCCGGGGCATCTCAGAATCCTTCCGGCGCTTTGGCATTCTTTGCACGTCCCTCAGAGCCGCGCTGGGTCTCGAATGGATCGGCCGCGACCCACTGGAACCCGAGCCGTTCCGGCGACACCCGCCGCCATCCCCTATCCTCTCCGTCATCGGCCATCAAGCGCCGGCCAGGTCTCCTGCGTCCGCAGGACGCAGGGCGGGGCCTACCGTGCGCGCGCGGCGTCCGGCTAGCGTGATCGGCGCCGATGGCAGAAACCGGAGACACTGCGATAGATTGTCGCCGGAGCGCCCGGCGCGGTCAGCCGGGCGAGTGGCGAGGGAGGGAAGAATTGGCCGAGTTCGGACGGGTTCATTTCCAAGGACCGCCTCGACGCGTTGACCGACGGCGTTTTCGCCTTCGCGATGACGCTGCTCGTCATCAACCTCGATCTGCCCGAGGACTTCCACCCGAAGGACGCGGCCGAGCTGCTCGACGGTCTCGCCGGTCTCAAGGACTCGTTCATCGCCTACATCATCACCTTCCTGGTGCTCACCGTGTTCTGGTTCGGCCGGGCCAGCGTCAAGGGCGAGCCGGAGGCGGCGACCGGCGCCTACGCCTGGGCGGTGCTCTTCCACCTCTTCTCGATCACCTGCATGCCGTTTTCGATGATCGTCCTCGGCCGCTACGACTTCGCCCCGGCGATCTGGCTCTATGGCGGAAACATGATTCTGTCGGCCCTGACGTCGATATGGACTCAATCGTCGTCGAGCGCGATTCCGGGCGCCGTCTCGCCTCGAACGGGCGGATCGAGCTCGGCCTGCTGATCGTTTCGGCGCTGGTCTCGATCGCGATCAGCCTCGTCGAAACCAAGGGCGCGATGTACGCCTATCTCCTTAATTTAGGGGCCCCGCTCGTGCGCAAGGCTTTGCATCGCGATTAGTGCCGTGTCTCGCGCGTTCGCCGTGAGGCGTCACGGCGCCGAGACCAGCCCTGCCGCCTGCATTCAGCGGTCGTTCGAACGCCTCGCCCTGATGTCGGCGGGCGAGCGGACGGTGAGCTTCCGGTAGGCGGGATGTCCTGCCTTTGACCGAAGCCAGAAGTAGCAGCCGGCGTCGACGGCGAAGAACGCCGCCATGCCGAGGATGATCGATGAAAGAACGTCCGGGTTCATAGCCGGTACTCCGAGGTCTCGGGTTTGTCGGCCCGCTGAATTCGCCTGCGCCTTGTCTGGCTAGCAGGCGCCGCGAGCGCCGTGTTTGATACGGATCAACCAGCCCGCCGCCGGCTCACATCGCCATATCGGTTTCGGGCATCCGCGCCGACTTCGGTTCCGGGATCTCGGTCATCGGCGCCTCGGTGAGGAGAAGGACGCTCGCCACCGACACGGCGTTTTCGAGGGCGATGTGGACCCCACGTCTTCCGGATCAGAGACTTGGACGGAATTGCCGCCACGCTGCCTCGCAAAAACCCGCGTCGGCGACTAAGTTCGCGACATGGACTTCTCCCGCGACGAGATCGAGCGCTACGCCCGCCATATCGTGCTTGCCGATGTCGGCGGGCCCGGGCCAGCAGAAGCTGAAGGCGGCGCGGGTGCTGATCGTCGGCGCCGGCGGTCTCGGCGCTCCGGTGATCCAGTATCTCGCCGCGGCGGGCGTCGGGACCCTCGGCATCGTCGACGACGAGGCAGTGGCGCTCTCCAACCTGCAGCGCCAGGTGATCCACCCCACCGCGACGGTCGGAGCGCGCAAGGTCGAAAGCGCCGCGGGAGGCGGTGGCGCGGATCAACCCCCATGTCAGGGTCGAGGCGCATCCGGTCAGGCTCGACGGCGGCAAACGCCGGCGCCCTCATCGGCGCCTATGACCTCGCGGTCGACTGCACCGACAATTTCGCGACCCGCTACATCGTCTCCGACCATGCTTCTACGCGCGGCGGCCGCTGATCACCGGCGCCGTCGGCCAGTTCGACGGTCGATCACGACGCTCAAGCCTTATCTCGTCGGGGCCGACGGCCTGCCCAACCCGACCTAGCGCTGCCTCTTCCCGGAAGCGCCGCCCGACGGCCTGCTCCCGACCTGTGCCGAGGCCGGAATCCTCGGCGCGCTCGTCGGGGTCATCGGTTCGATGCAGGCGCTCGAAGCAATCAAGGAAATCGTCGGGATCGGCGAGGGACTGGTCGGCCGCCTGCTCCTTTACGATGCGCGGGCGGCCCGCTTCGAGACGATCCGCTACGCCTGGAACCCGGCCAACCCGCTCAACGGCACTGCCGCGGCGGCGGCCGAGTAGGTCCCGGACGCGGCTTCCGGAATCCTCGCCCCGCCCCTTTACAGCGGCAGGCGCGGCAGGGCGGCAATCGCCAAGACGACCGCAGCGATCGCCGAAAGGATTGGGCCGAACCGGAAGCCCCGCGGGGCATTCTCTTCGTAGTACGCATCCTCGTCGGCCCACCGGGTCGACGGTTGCGTCTGGCATAGATGCCGAACAAGATGTTTCCCATCTTACGCTCCATCACGAACCTGGTTCGCCGCTCGGAGCGGCGAACCCCGTTGAAACCTGCTCAGGCGACCGGCGCGGCGGCCGGGGCGAATCGCGAGGAATTCCGCCAGAACCTGGCGCGGGTCGTCTCACGGCCCTCCTTGCGGGACTGGGCGTTGAACTTCATCACATAGACAGCGAGCATCAGGAACTCATGGTCTTTCTCCTTGCTTTGTATCGATTCAAGCTTCAGGCGCGATGCCTCTTAAATCGATTCAAGACCACCCCTATATAAACCCGCGGAGAGAGGTGTCAAGAGAAAAATTGAATCGGTTCAAGAAATCCTGTGACGTCGGCTATGAAGTCGAAGACCATACGGCTCGCCGATGTCGCCAGGGCGGCCGGCGTGTCGCAGGGCACGGCTTCCAACGTCTTCAGCCGCCCCGATCTGGTCCGTCCCGAGGTTCGCGAGCGGGTCGAGGCCGCGCGCGCGAACTCGGCTATCAGCGGCCCGGACCCGAAGGGCCGGCTGCTCCGCGGCGGGCGGGTCAACGCCATCGGCGTCGTCGTCATGGACGACCTCGGCTATTTCTTCAACGACCCCTTCAACCGCGAATTCATGACCGGCGTCGCCGAAGTCTGCGACGCGCGCGGCGCCGGCATCGCGCTGGTCTCGGCGGTCGACCGCGAAATCCGCCGCCTGGAGCATCGACAGCGCGCTGGTCGACGGCTTCATCGTCCAGTGCATCGAGGACGGCGACCGCCTGATCGAACTGGCCCGGCGCCGCAGGCTGCCCTTCGTCGCGGTCGATGTCGATCCCGGCCCCGACGCGAGCTCGATCATGGTCGACGACCGCAGCGGCGCGCGGCAGGCGGCCGAGCACCTCCTCGCCCTCGGCCATCGCCGTTTCGGCATCCTCTCGCTCGAGATCACCGCCGACGGCCGAACCGGGCTCGTCGACCGTGTCCGCCGCCGTGCCGAGGCCCGCTATGGCGGCACCCGCGACCGGCTCGCCGGCTACGAGGACGCGTTGACCGCCGCCGGCATCGACTTCGACGCTGTGCCGATCGTCGAATCGCCCAACGACCGGCAGGGCGCGCGCCGCGGCGCGGCGACGCTTCTCGACTCGCGCCCGGACATCACAGCGATCCTCGCGATGTCCGACGTTCTCGGCGATCGCCGCGCATCGAGGAGGCGCGGCGGCGCGGGCTTGCGCGTGCCAGAGGATCTGTCGGTGGTCGGCTATGACGACGTGCCGGAGGCCGCCGCCGCCGACCCGCCGCTGACCACGATCGCGCAGCCGATCGTCGAGAAGGGCCGGCTCGCCGCCCACATGATCTTCGATCCGGGGCCGCCGCGGCAGGAAATCCTTGCCGGTCAGCCTCGTCGTGCGCGGCTCGACCGGACCGGCGCCCAGCCGGCGTTGAGACCTCCTTAACCACGCCGCGTCAGGATAGCGCCGTCGGTTGGTGGCGTATCGCGTGGGGTGTCGACATGGCCAAGGGCGTCCTCCGGAAACTCGGCAATCGGGGTTCAAGGCAGCTGGCGGGACTTGCCGCGATCGCCGGCCTCGGCGCCGTCCTCTTCGTCCAGCCCTCGTCGATCACCGCCGCCGGCCGTCAGACGAAGCGCCCGAGCGCCCGTCCCGCAGCCGGCGGCGGCCTGCCGAAGGCAGCGGGCTTCCCGTGCCGCGTTTCGTCAGCCTCAAGGCCGTCCGGGTCAATGTCCGCGTCGGGCCCGGCGAGGACTACAAGGTCGCCTGGGTCTTCGTGAAGCCCGGCCTGCCGATCGAGGTCATCCAGGAATTCGACAACTGGCGCCGCATCCGCGATTCGGACGGGCAGGTCGGCTGGGTGTTCCAGAGCCTGCTCTCGGGCAAGCGGACCGCGGTGGTCGCCCCTGGCAGAGCGGCGAGCCGCGTCCGATCCGCGCCTCCGACACCGACGATGCGCGAATCACCGCCTATCTCGAACCCGGCGTCATGGGCGAGATCAAGCGCTGCCGGGACGGCTGGTGCCAGATCTGCGGGCACAGGGCTTCTCCGGCTGGATCGCGCGCGACCAGCTCTGGGGCGTCTATCCCGACGAGGATATCGACTGACCGAGCAGCGACGTGCCTGATCTACGCCGGATCGCCGCCGTCAGCGGACGCGGCGAAGCCGCACCACCACGTCGATCCGGCTGATCTCGTAGCCGGGCGGCGGCTCGGGAATGTTGCCGACGCCCATCCCGCCCTGGGGATGTCGATCACCAGGTTGTCGTCCTCGACGAAGAAATGATGGTGGTCGGAGGTGTTGGTGTCGAAATAGGTCTTCGACCCGTCGACCGCGACTTCGCGGAGCAGCCCCGCCTCGGTGAACTGGTGGAGCGTGTTGTAGACCGTCGCGAGCGAGACCGGCACCTTCGCCGACATCGCCTCCTCGTGCAGGCCCTCGGCCGAGATGTGCCGGTTGCCCTTGGCGATAGAGGATGCCGGCGAGCGCCATGCGCTGGCGCGTCGGCCTGAGGCCGGAGCCCCGCAGCATCGATCGGATCTCGAGCCGGCTCGGCTCGCCGGCGCGATGGGTCGTGACGTTCGCGTCCATTGTCGCTTCCATTTGGCCACGCGGTTCAAGGCCGCGGGTTTCAAAACAGAGTGCACTATAGTTTCGCGGCGCAAAATGCGCAACGAACCGACGATTTTTGCCCTGCTCGGCGCCAGCCGCTGCAATCGAAATATCGCAGCGCGCGCTGTTTCGTCGCCATTTCGCGCCGGAACGTGACGAGGGTGTTGCGACACGGCGAGTCGCTCCCGATATTGTGGCGGCAAGTCGCGTTAGGTGTTAGTTAGGTCTGAATTGCCAGGCGACCGGCGTTCGTGACCGGTCGGCACAGCCGTCGTGTGGTGGGTCGTGACAGAAGCCGCTTTGATTTCCGAGGGACGCGGCGAGGGCTTGAGCCGCCGGTCGTCGCGTTTCGATTACGAGGCCTGCTCGCCTGCGCGCGCGGCGAACTGTTCGGCGAGGGCAACGCCCAGTTGCCGCTGCCGCCGATGCTGATGTTCGACCGCATCACCGAGATCGCCGAGGACGGCGGCGAGCACGGCAAGGGCCAGATCCGCGCCGAACTCGACGTCAAGCCGGACCTCTGGTTCTTCCTCTGCCACTTCAAGGGCGACCCGGTCATGCCGGGCTGCCTCGGCCTCGACGCGCTGTGGCAGATGCTCGGCTTCTTCCTCGGCTGGCTCGGCCTGCCCGGCAAGGGCCGGGCGCTGTCGGTCGGCGAGGTCAAGTTCTCCGGCATGGTGCTGCCGACCGCCAAGATCGTCGAGTACGGCGTCGACCTGAAGCGCGTGCTCAAGTCGAAGCTGGTCCTCGGCATCGGCGACGGCTGGCTGAAGGCCGATGGCGAGACCATCTACGCGCCAGCGACCTCAAGGTCGGCCTGTTCAAGGGCGACACCCAGCCCGCCGTCGGCTGATCGGCGCGCCGGCACCCTGCGCCGGCCAGGACGTCGACCAGGCGGAACGGAAACACGATGAGGCCGAGATGAAGCGGGTCGTTGTGACGGGCATGGGGATCGTGTCGTCGATCGGCAACAACACGCAGGAGGTGCTCGCCTCGCTGCGCGAGGCGCCGCTCGGGCATCGTCCGCGCCGACCGCTACGCCGAGCTCGGCTTCCGCTGCCAGGTGCACGGCGCGCCCGACATCGACGTCGAAGCGATGATCGACCGCCGCGCGCATGCGCTTCCACGGCGGCGGCACCGCCTGGAACCACGTCGCCATGGACCAGGCGATCCGCGACGGCGGCTTCGAGCCCGACGACGTCTCGAACGAGCGCACCGGCATCATCATGGGCTCCGGCGGCCCGTCGACCCGCACCATCGTCGAGGCGGCCGACATCACCCGGACCAAGGGCCCGAAGCGCGTCGGCCCGTTCGCGGTGCCGAAGGCGATGTCGCTCGACCGCCTCGGCGACGCTCGCCACCTGGTTCAAGATCAAGGGCGTCAACTATTCGATCTCGTCGGCCTGCGCGACCTCCAACCACTGCATCGGCAACGCCTACGAGACGATCCAGTTCGGCAAGCAGGACGTGATCTTCGCCGGCGGCTGCGAGGAGCTCGACTGGACGCTGTCGGTGCTGTTCGACGGCATGGGCGCGATGTCGACGCCACTTCAACGACCGGCCGGCGGTCGCCTCGCGCGCCTATGACAAGGACCGCGACGGCTTCGTCATCGCCGGCGGCGCCGGCGTGGTGGCGCTCGAGGAACTCGAGCACGCCAAGGCGCGCGGCGCCCGCATCTATGGCGAGATCGTCGGCTATGGCGCGACCTCCGACGGCTTCGACATGGTGTCGCCGTCCGGCGAGGGCGCCGTGCGCTGCATGAAGATGGCGCTCGCCGACGGTCGAGGAGCCGGATCGACTACATCAATCCGCACGCCACCTCGACGCAGATCGGCGACCTCAAGGAGATCGAGGCGATCCGCGAGGTGTTCGGCGACGAGTGCCCGCCGATCTCGGGCACCAAGTCGCTGACCGGCCATTCGCTCGGCGCGACCGGCGTGCAGGAGGCGATCTACTGTCTCCTGATGATGCAGAACGGCTTCATCGCCAAGTCGGCCAATATCGACGAGCTCGATCCGGCCTTCGCCGACATGCCGATCGTGCGCGAGCGGATCGACAACGTCGAACTCAATACCGTGCTGTCGAACTCGTTCGGCTTCGGCGGCACCAACGCCTCGCTCGTCTTCCAGCGCTATGCGGGCTGAGCAGAACACACCAGAGGAAACGGCACCGGGGGGAACCAGAACACATGACAGCCGGCCTGATGAGCGGCAAGCGCGGGCCTGGTGATGGGCGTCGCCAACGACCACTCCATCGCCTGGGGCATCGCCCGCCGCCTCGCCGCGGCCGGCGCCGAACTCGCCTTCACCTACCAGCCGCCGTCCCTCGACAAGCGCGTGCGGCCGCTCGCCGCAATCGCTCGGCTCGGATTTCGTGGTCCCCTGCGACGTCGGGCTCGAACCCGACGATGCCGACCAGGCCTCGGTCGGCTCGGTCTTCGACGCGATCGCGAAGCGCTGGGGCGGCGCTCGATTTCGTCGTCCACGCCATCGCCTTCTCCGACAAGGCGCGAGCTGAAGGGCCGCTACGCCGACACCACCCGCGCCAATTTCAAGCGGACGATGCTGATCTCGTGCTTCTCCTTCACCGAGGTGGCGCAGCGCGCCGCGGCCCTGATGCCGAATGGCGGCGCGATGGTGACGCTGACCTATGGCGGCTCGACGCGGGTCATGCCGAACTACAACGTCATGGGCGTCGCCAAGGCGGCGCTGGAGGCGAGCGTGCGCTACCTCGCCTTCGATTTCGGCGAACAGAACGTTCGCGTCAACGCGATCTCGGCCGGACCGGTGCGGACGCTCGCCGGCTCCGGCGTCGCCGACGCGCGGCTGATGTTCAACTACCAGAGGAAGAACTCGCCGCTCCGCCGCACCGTGACCATCGACGAGATCGGCAACACCGCGCTCTATCTCCTGTCCGACCTCGCCTCGGCGGTGACCGGCGAGATCCACTTCGTCGATTCCGGCTACAACATCGTCTCGATGCCGCGCCTGTCGGGCCTGAAGACCCTCGACGAGCCGAGCGACGGCAACGGCAACGGCGCGCGACGAGGCCACCGATGTGACCCCGCGCGAGGCCGCCGAGTAGCGGCCCCGCGGTTAGGCACGGCGCGTCTGAGGCGGCGTCAGTTCCGGGCGGGTCCTTCGCCATCCTCGGAAGCTGCGGCGCGGTCGTCGTTGGCCGCCGTCGCTTGCTGGCCGGCCGGCGCCTTGGCGACCGCCACCATCGCCGGACGAAGCACGCGCTCGCCGATGGCGTAGCCGGTCTGCACCACGTCAGCGACGGCGCCGGGGGGAACCTCGGCGATCTCGACCTCGTACATCGCCTGGTGGAACTCGGGATCGAACTTCTTGCCCTTGGCGTCGATCGTCTTGACGCCGAACTTGGTCAGGGTCTGCTCGAGCCCGCGCTCGGTCACCTCGACGCCCTCGATGAAGATCGGAGACCGCCTTGTTGTCGCCGGCGCGAGCTCCGCCGGCACCGCTTCGATGGCGCGCTTGAGGTTGTCGGCGACGATGAGCATGTCGCGGGCAAAGGAAGTGACCGCGTATTGGCGGGAATCGGCCATCTCGCGGGCCGGTCCGCTGCCGGAGATTTTCCATCTCGGCGAGCGTCGCGGAGCGACCCGGTCCTTGAGGTCGGCGACCTCGGTTTGAAGCGCGGTGCGTTTGTCGGCGACCTCGACATGCGCCTCGGGATCGCAATCTTGGCTTCCGGCCCGGCCTCGTTCTCCTCGGCCATCGGTCCTCGCGAATTCATCAGGAAATAACCCGCCCGGCATATCAGGGTTGGGCAGCAAAAATCAAGCCATTCCGGCGCCGGAGGGCTTGGATTCGTCCGTCAGACGGGCGGCGCGGCGACCGGATCGAAGGCGGCAACCCCGTGTGGGCGCGAAGTGGCGAATGTTTCGGGTGAGGATTGTCAAGTTGTGGACCTGTGCGGTCGCGGCAACGATCAGATCGGCGCGTTCGATCACCCTGGGACGGATCGCCTCGCCAAGCCGCGCGACCGCCAGGGCCACGTCCGACATCCAACGGGAGAAGGCGGTTGCCATAGTCCGCAATGATCGCCATCGCGAAACCGCATCAGTTGATTTGCCCTCTGGCGTTTGTCCTCGCGAAGAAGCTTGAGAATACCTGTCTCGATTTCGGTTAGCGTTATCGTGCTGATGAAAATCAAGGCGATCGCTGCGGCGAGCCCAAGCCAAAAAAGGTTCGGCTTCGGGTCTCGGTCGAGGGTCGAACAGCGAAACGACATTCGTATCGAGGAGATACATCCTCGGTTATTCGGTGAAATCAGAACCGAACGGACGCTCGTCCTTTGCCCACTGTCGTTCGCCAATTCCCGCCGGCTCGTCGCCGGCTCCGACCGTATCGAGAATGAGGTCGATGAGTGTCGGCGCGCTCTTCGGCCGCTTCTCCCACGCCGCTTCGGAGACGATCACCACCGCATCCTTGCCGTGGCGGGTTACCCGCTGTGGCTCGCCGGCCAGGGCGCGGTCGAACAATTTGGAGAATTGTGATCGGGCTTCGTTGAGGGGATAGGAGCGCATCGATTATGTCCTCCAAATTATGTCCATAAATATCGAATTTTGTACATAATTTCAAGATCAAATCCTTCGGAGCGCCACCTCCTGGATGCTGTGATCCTCGGCCTTGCCGAGGATGAGATCGGCGCGCGGCCGGGTCGGGCAGGATGTTCTCGCGGAGATTGACGAGGTTGATGCGCTACCACAGGCCGTCGGCGAAAGCCTGGCCTCCTCGCCCGAAATTCCGGCGTAGCGGTGGAAATAGGATTGCGGGTCGAGGAAGGCGGTCTCGCGGAGCCGGATGAAGCGTTCCAGATACCAGCTGCCGGATCACCGCCTCGTCGGCGTCGATATAGATCGAGAAGTCGAAGAAGTCGGAGACGAAGGGCACCGCACGGCCGTCTTTGGGCAGCCGCGAGGTCTGGAGAACGTTGAGGCCCTCGACGATCAGGATGTCGGGGCGCGCCACCGTCACCGTCTCGCCCGGCACGATGTCGTAGGAGAGGTGGGAATAGACCGGAGCCTTGACGACGCTCTTCCCCGCCTTGATGTCGCTCAGGAAGGCAAGCAGCGCCGGAAGATCGTAACTCTCCGGAAATCCCTTTCGCTCCATCAGTCCCTCGCGCTTGAGCACGGCATTGGGGAGGATGAAGCCGTCGGTCGCCATCAATTCGACCTTCGGCGTGTTCGGCCAGCGCCGCATCAGCGCGCGGAGGAGGCGGGCGGTGGTCGATTTGCCGACCGCGACCGAGCCGGCAATGCCGATGATGAAGGGGGTGACGCCGTCGCGGGTGCCGAGGAAGGTGTGGGTGGCGGCGTAGAGCCCCTGCGTCGCCGCGACATAGAGGCTGAGCAGGCGCGAGATCGGCAGATAGATGTGCTCGACATCCTCCAGCGAAAGCGGGTCGTTGAGGCTTTTGAGGCGCTGAAGGTCCGCCTCGGTCAAGGTGAGCGGGGTTCCGGCGCGGAGCGCGGCCCACTCGGCGCGGGTGAAGACGCGGTGCGGCGAGAGGGCCTGCGGCGCTACCTGTTCCATCACGTCTCCTTCCGCGACTTCCGCGCCGCCTTCTCGGCGAGCCCGCCCTGGGCGGTCCGCCGTTCGAGCTCCGCCATCACTCCGGCGACGGGGACGTGGCGCGCCTCAAGCAGGACGAGGAGATGGTAGAGCACGTCCGCCGCCTCCGCGGTCAGCGCCGCGTCGTCCTCGCCGATCGCGGCAAGTGCTGCCTCGAACGCCTCCTCGCCGAATTTCTTGGCGCAGCGGGAGACGCCGTGGGTCACGAGCTTCGCCGTGTACGAGCCGGGGTCGCCGGAACGCGCCCGCTCGGCGATGATTTTGGCGAGGTCGGCGAGGCTGAATTCAGTCATGGCTCCCGGCGCTTCGGTAGGCTGCGCGGATTTGCCCCCCTCCCATCCTCCCCCTTCCGGGGGGAGGGGACGCCACGGCGACGTTGTCGGAACACGCCCGGTGCCAGTGTTTCCAATGCGGAACCACCAGCGCCCCCTCCCCCTGAAAGGGGGAGGATGGGAGGGGGTCAAACTCCGAGCCGCGAGTAAAACGATTCTCAGCCATCGAGCCGAACCGGGATGCCGAACGCCGCCATGTGCTCCTTGGCCTCGCGGATCGAGAAGGCGCCGAAGTGGAAGATCGAGGCGGCGAGCACCGCCGAAGCATGGCCTTCATTGACGCCTTCGACGAGGTGGTCAAGCCGGCCGACGCCGCCTGAAGCAACCACCGGCACCCGCACCGCGTCGGCGATCGCGCGGGTGAGGCCGAGGTCGAAGCCGTCACCGGTGCCGTCGCGATCCATCGAGGTGAGGAGAATCTCGCCCGCCCCGAGCCGGGTCACCTCGACGGCGTATTCGACCGCATCGATGCCGGTGGGGTTGCGGCCGCCATGGGTGAAGATCTCCCAGCGGCCGGAATCGCCCTCGCGGCTCACCTTCTTGGCGTCGATGGCGACGACGATCGCCTGGGCGCCGAACTTCTCCGAGGCTTCGGCGACGATGCTGCGGTCGCGCACGGCGGCGGTGTTGATCGATACCTTGTCGGCCCCGGCGAGCATCAGGGCGCGGACGTCCTCGACGGTGCGGACGCCGCCGCCGACCGTCACCGGCATGAAGCAGACCTCGGCGGTGCGGGCGACGACCTCGAGGATGGTCGCCCGGTTCTCGTGGCTCGCGGTGATGTCGAGAAAGCAGAGCTCGTCGGCGCCGGCCGCGTCATAGGCCCGCGCCGCCTCGACCGGGTCGCCGGCATCGGCAAGGTCGACGAAGCGGACGCCCTTGACGACGCGGCCGTCCTTGACGTCGAGGCAGGGGATGACGCGGACCTTGAGCATTACTCGGCGGTAATCCTGTCTTCCTCCCGGAGAAACTCCCAAAACCGAGGAACCATGTTGCCGCCGCGATCGGCATCACTGACGTCGGCCAAAAAGAAAGAGCTCTTTTCGAATCCCTTTCGCCGCAGGTGATTGGCGATGGCTTCTATTGATATCTCGCTGCGAATGAAGGCTGAGCTCTCACCAAACGCATAGAGTTGATCACCTCGATTCAGAATTTCATCGAATACGGAAGGCCCACGCAAGACTCCGCTCGCCTCCAGCAAGGCCTGCACATTGCCTTCGGGCAAAAGGAGCAAATAGGTTCGCCGTTTTGAATTCATTCTTCCCGTCCTTCGTGCTTTCGTTCAATCTCTAGTTGAGGTTGTTGCGTTGCGACATCAACGATTTCAGCCGCACCGCCAATTCTGTAGAGAAGCTGGATAGCCCTTTGCCTCAGCCTGAACTCTTCCGATTGCAGCCTGTCGGGGTCGCGGATGGCAAACGCGCCATATGCAACGATAGCAGCAATAATGGGCAGCGCGCCGAGCAGTACAAGGAGGACCCCGATGGGGGTGTCGAAACCAGCCGCCCATGCCGCAAGAAATGAGGCTGGCGTTGCGACAGCGGTTAGCCAGAGCAGCGGATTCAGGACGTTTCGGACACGAACAGTCGCCGCCCGGTCAAGAACACCACGAAGTGAGGAGGTCGGATCGCGATCGGCCATACTCGTTTCTCACACCGCCTCCCGCGCCGTCGCGATGAGCTTCAGCGCCGCCCTGACGTCGAGCCGGCCGTCATAGAGGGCGCGGCCGGCGATGGCGCCGGCGAGCCGGCGGTAGGGGGGAGACGCCAGCCGGGCGATGTCGTCCATGCCCGACAGGCCGCCCGAGGCGATGACCGGGATCGACACCGCCTCGGCGAGCGCGAGCGTCGCGTCGAGGTTGAGGCCGGCGAGCACGCCGTCGCGGTCGATGTCGGTGTAGACGATTGCCGCGATGCCGGCGTCCTCGAAGCGGCGGGCAAGGTCGATTGCGTCGATCTCGGTGGCCTCGGCCCAGCCGCTTACCGCGACCCGTCCGCCGCGCGCATCGATCCCGACCGCGACGCGGCCGGGATGATGCCGGGCCGCCGCGCGGACGAGCGCCGGATCGCGGACGGCGACGGTGCCGAGGACGACGCGGGCGACGCCCTTTTGAAGCCACGCATCGATCCCGGCATGGTCGCGGATGCCGCCGCCAAGCTGGACCGGAACCGACACCGCCGCGAGGATCGCCTCGACCGCGCCGCCGTTCTCCGAGCGGCCGGCAAAGGCGCCGTTCAGGTCGACCACATGCAGCCACTGGAACCCGGCCCCGGCAAAGGCGCGGGCCTGCGCGGCGGGGTCGGCGCCGAAGACGGTGGCGCGCGCCATCTCGCCCTTTTCGAGCCGCACGCAGGCGCCGTCCTTGAGGTCGATCGCGGGAAACAGGATCATGGCGGAAGCTTCTAGCGGTTCACTTCGACCAGGAGAACCCAGGAGTCGATCACGGCCTTGACGAAGGAGAGCACCACGGCGACCGAGAACCAGTCGAGCCCGGCCATGTCGCCGGAAAGAACCAGGGCGCCGCCGATCAGATAAGGCACGGTCGCCGCCTCGAACAGGATGACGTTGAAAAGGAAGGTCACCCGGTTTTGCGGCCTGGTCTGCCGCCGCCAGCCTTCAATTTCGACCAGCGACCCGAACAGCCAGATGGCTCCTCCGGTGAGGAGCAGCTCGAAGCCGATCGTCCGCGTCGTCCGCGCCGGGACGAGGAGGAGCGACGAGATCACCAGGATCGTCACGAGCAGGAACAGGGCGAGCAACGCGCGCCAGGCCAGGAACGGAAACGAAAGAATCCTCGCGAGGTTGAGCGAGACGCCAACAAAGAGGAGGCCGGCGAGCGTCGCCGCCGCGCCGGCCTGCGCCGCCAGGAAGCCGGCCCAGTCTCCGAGATCGATCACCTTGTCCATGGACTGGGATCGCCTTTTGCCGGGCCGACCTACCGGTTGATCTCCACGAGGAACACCCAGGCGTCACTGACCGCCTTCATGAAGCTTATGCAGATGCCGATGCCGAGCCAATAAAGGCCGCCCTCGCTGCCGGCAAGCACGACAAGGCCCGCGATGAGACCGGGAAGCGACGCGATTTCGAAGAGAACCAGGCTGAAGACATAGTTTCCTCGATTCTCGGGCCGGGAGCGACGCAGGCTGCGGACGCAGAGCCAGGTTCCCAAGGCGATCGTCGACACCGACACATACAGGATCTCGGCCGCAATCGCGCCCGTCGGCTGGTTCGGCATCAGCATCAGCAGGCCGACGATCATGATCGCGAGAAGGATGACGAGCGCTTGCAGGGCGCGATCCGCCAAGCCCCGGGTCTCCAGGATCTTGGCGAGATTGATCGAGACCGCGACGAAGAGCAGGCCGCCGAGCGCGGCGGCCGCGCCGACCCCGGCCAGAAAGAAGCTCTCCCAGGTGCCGGGAGACATGCCTCACGGCCTCCAGGCGAGGAAGTTGGCGATCAGGGCCAATCCCAGCCGTTGGCTCTTCTCGGGGTGG
Source organism: uncultured Alphaproteobacteria bacterium (assembly GCA_963792845.1). GTDB lineage: Bacteria > Pseudomonadota > Alphaproteobacteria > Rhizobiales > Kaistiaceae > Bauldia. The sequence goes on along the minus strand of CAWBXW010000008.1, from coordinate 148,163 downwards.
AACTGGGTGCCGGCGATGTTGTCGCGGGCGACGATCGCCGTCACCGGACCGCCGTAGTCGGCGACGGCGATGACGTCGCGCTCTTCCCCGGCGACGAGATGGAAGCCGTGCAGGAAATAGGCGTGCCAGCCGTCGGGGCCGAGCGCGATGCCGTCGAGGAGCGGATGGCCGGCGCGCGGCCCGAGCGTGTTCCAGCCCATGTGCGGCACCTTCAGCGCCGGGTCGTTGGGGGTCACGCCACGGACTTCGCCCGGGATGCGGTCGAGCCCCGGGGTGACCGAATGTTCGACGCCGCGGGTGGCGAGAAGCTGCATGCCGACGCAGATGCCGAGGAACGGCCGTCCGCGCCGGTCGATCGCCTCGTCGATCGCCTCGACCATGCCGTCGATCCGGTCGAGGTTCCGCCGGCAGTCGGCGAAGGCGCCGTCGCCGGGCAGCACGACGCGATCGGCCTTGGCCACCGCGTCGGGCGAGGCGGTCACCGCCACGCGCTCGCCGCCGCCGCGCTCGGCGATCATCCGTTCGAAGGCCTTCGCCGCCGAGCGGAGATTGCCGGCGCCGTAATCGATCAGCGCGATCGTCACCGGCTTGTCCCCGGCGCCGGGAAGAGACCGACCACCTCGGGTTCGCCCGACGCCGCCTTCCAGGGTGCGGTCGGCGCCGGCGGCGGCGCGGGCGGGGCCGGCGCGGCCGGCGCGGCGTCGTCCGCCGGCTCGGCTTCTGCCGCGGCGACGAAGAAGCGGAGCTCCGCCGCCTCGCGATTGCGGCCTTCGACGACGCCGACAAGCGCGTGACGCCGGCGCTCACAGGTCCACCGGCGGAGGCCGTTCGCCTCCAGCGCGAAATAGAAGGCGAAGAGGACGAGCGCGGCAGCCGGGGCAGCCCTGCCGACCAGCCCGGCAAGCGTGCTCAGCACGAACACCGCAACGACATAGATGATGAGCACCAGCCAGAGCCGCCGGTAGAGGATCCAGATGATCGGGATGAACAGCGCCGGCCAGCAGAAGCCGTCCTTGATGAAGACGAACTCGGCCGGATCGGCGACGGTCCCCTCGGGCTTTCTCGGTGCGTGGATCGTGTAGAGCGCCATCGCCGCTATCCGGTGAGGGTTCCCTTGGTCGAGGGGACGCGCTGCCCCTGACGCTCGTCGATCGCGACCGCGGTGCGGAGCGCCCGGGCGAGCGCCTTGAAGCAGGTCTCGGCGATGTGGTGGTTGTTGCGCCCGTAGAGGGCCTCGACATGCACGGTGATGCCGCTGTTCTGGGCGAAAGCCTGAAAGAATTCGTGGATCAGCTCGGTATCGAAATCGCCGATCTTCGACCGGCTGAACTCGACCTTCCAGACGAGATAGGGCCGCCCCGAGACGTCGATCGCGCAACGGGTCAGCGCCTCGTCCATCGGCAGGTGGACATCGGCATAGCGGGCGATTCCGGCGCGGTCGCCGAGCGCCTTCGCGACCGCCTGTCCGAGCGCGATCCCGACGTCCTCGGTCACGTGATGCTGGTCGATGTGGAGGTCGCCCTTCGCCTTGACCGAGAGGTCGATCAGGCTGTGGCGGGCGAGCTGGTCAAGCATGTGGTCGAGGAACCCGATCCCGGTCGCGACATCCGCCTTGCCGGCGCCGTCGAGGACGACCCTCACGGCAATGTCGGTTTCCTTGGTCTTCCGCGAGACATCGGCCTTGCGCATGCGGGCGGTCCTTTTCGACGCCGGCTTTTACCAGCAGCCTCGCGGGATTGCCAGATTCGCCGGCCGCTCCGGGGTGTCGGTAGCTCCGGGGTAGGCCATGGCGGCGGCCGGGTCTATAGTTCGATCGGGCTCGCATCTCGCCAGCACCGCTCCGCCTGCATCATCGAAGGTTACCGACCGCGCCACGCCGGCGCCGGTCATCCACATTCAGCGAGGAGGGAAGGATGGAATACCGCTTTCTGGGCCGGACCGGCCTCAAGGTCAGCGAGCTTTGCCTGGGCGCCATGACCTTCGGCCGCGAGACCGACGAGCCGCTCAGCCGGAAAATGCTCGACCGTTTCGTCGAGGCCGGCGGCAATTTCATCGACACCGCCGATGTCTACAGCTTCGGCGGATCGGAGGAGATCCTCGGCCGCTGGCTCGCGGGCAAGAGCCGCGACGACCTGGTGATCGCGACCAAGGTGCGCTTCGGCACCGACGATCCCGCGGCAAGACGGCCGAACCGCTTCGGGCTCGGCCGCAAGCATATTCTCGCCGAGGTCGACGCCAGCCTGAAGCGGCTCGGGACCGACTATGTCGACCTCTATCAGGTCCATGCCTGGGATTCGGGCCGCAGCTCGCGGAAACGCTCTCGACCCTCAACGACCTGGTGCGCGGCGGCAAGGTGCGCTTCATCGGTGCCAGCAACTACTCCGGATGGCAGCTCCAGAAGGCGGTCGATCTCAGCCGCGCGGAAGGTTGGGAGCCCTTCGTCTGCCTGCAGGCGCTCTACAATCTCCTCGACCGCGAGGTCGAGTGGGAGCTCTTGCCGGTGTGCCGCAACGAGGGCCTCGGCGTCATCCCGTGGAGCCCGCTTCGCGGTGGCTGGCTGTCGGGCAAGTTCAGGCGCGGCATGTCGGCCCCGGTCACCGGCACCCAAATCGAGGTCGCGGGGAGACAAGGGTGGAGCGAGAGCTGGGAGCGTTACGCCAACGAAGAGACCTGGACCATCGTCGACACGATCGCGGCGATCGCCGCGGAGACCGCGCGAAGCAGCGCCCAGGTGTCGCTCAACTGGCTGCTCCGGCGGCCCGGCGTCACCGCGCCGATCGTCGGTGCCCGCAACATGGCGCAACTCGACGATAATCTCGGTGCCACCGGTTGGTCGCTCTCCGAGGAGCAGGTGCGGCGTCTCGACCAGGCCAGCCACCGCCCGCTGCCCTATCCCTACGAAACGCATGCCCGCCTCGGTGTGCGTTAGGCCGCGGCGACCCCATGGGATTTGCACCGGCCGAAGGCGGCCTTACATAAGGGCGGCCGGAGGCGCATCTCCGGAAAGGAGCCGTTGCTGGGCTTGTCGAAAAGACCGCAGCGGCTTGCTCGCGAAAGGACAGCTCTCTTCAATGGACGAATTCTCGTTCCGCCTGGCACGGCACGACCATCCTCACCGTGCGCAAGGGCGGCAAGGTGGTGATCGCCGGCGACGGCCAGGTTTCGGTCGGCCAGACCGTGATCAAGCACAACGCCAAGAAGGTCAGGCCGATCGGCAAGAGCGGCGTCATCGCCGGTTTTGCCGGCGCCACCGCCGACGCCTTTACCCTGTTCGAGCGGCTCGAAGGCAAGCTCGACCAGTATCCCGGCCAGTTGATGCGGGCCTGCGTCGAGCTCGCCAAGGACTGGCGGACCGACAAATATCTCCGCCGCCTCGAGGCCATGATGATCGTCGCCGACGGCGCCACCAGCCTGGTGGTCACCGGCACCGGCGACGTGCTCGAGCCGGAGGGCGGCGCCGCCGGCATCGGCTCGGGTGGCAACTATGCGCTGGCCGCGGCGCGGGCGCTGATCGACACCGAGCTCGGCGCCGAGGCGATCGCGCGGAAGGCGATGGCGATCGCCGCCGAGATCTGCGTCTACACCAACGACAAGCTGACGCTCGAAGTGATCGATGCCCAGTGACCTTCCGGAGATCGGCTTCATGCCGGTGACGCCGGACCATTACAAGCTTCTCGACGGGTGGCTCCGGGCGCCGCATATGCGCGAATGGTGGGGCGACCCGGACGAGGAGCTCGGCTTCATCCGCGACATGGTGGAAGGGCGCGACTCGACGCGGCCTTTCCTGATTGCGCTCGACGGCGAACCGATCGGCTACATCCAGTACTGGTTTATCGGCCAGCACCAGAACCAGACCTGGACCAGGGACAATCCCTGGCTCACGGAGCTGCCATCGGAAGCGATCGGCGTCGATCTCTCGATCGGCGAGGCGGCGCTGCTCTCGCGCGGCATCGGCTCGGCGGCCCTTCGAATCTTCGCCCGGCGGCTCCATGACGATGGCTACCGGACGATCGTCATCGATCCCGATCCTTGCAACGAGCGGGCGGTGCGCGCCTATACGAAGGCCGGCTTCCGGCCGATCCCGCAGCTCCAGGGGCGCACCGGCGACGCGCTGATCATGCAATTCGACCCAAACGCAAACGAGATGTGAATGACCACCTTCTCTCCCCGCGAAATCGTCTCCGAGCTCGACCGCTTCATCATCGGCCAGAACGACGCCAAGCGCGCCGTCGCCATCGCGCTCAGGAACCGCTGGCGCCGCCAGCAGCTCACCGGCGACATGCGCGAGGAGGTGCTGCCCAAGAACATCCTGATGATCGGCCCGACCGGCATCGGCAAGACCGAGATTTCACGCCGCCTCGCCAAGCTCGCCGGCGCGCCGTTCCTCAAGGTCGAGGCGACCAAGTTCACCGAGGTCGGCTATGTCGGCCGCGACGTCGAGTTCGATCATCCGCGACCTCGTCGAGATCGGCATCGGGCTGGTCCGCGAGCGGAAGCGGAAGGAAGTGGCGGCGAAGGCCGAGCTGACCGCCGAGGATCGCGTGCTGACCGCCCTGGTCGGCGAGTCGGCGAGCCCGACCACCCGCGAATCGTTCCGCAAGAAGCTCCGCGACGGCGAACTCGACGACAAGGAGATCGAGATCGAGGTCCGCGACACCCAGAACCGCATGCCGTCCTTCGATATCCCCGGCATGCCCGGCGCCAGCGTCGGGGTGATGAACATCTCCGACATGCTCGGCAAGGCCTTCGGCAGCCGCACCAAGAAGCGCCGGGTCACCGTGCGCGATTCCCACGACGTCCTGATCGCCGAGGAATCCGATCGCCTCCTCGACGACGACGAGGTCGTCCAGGAAGCGATCGGCTCGGTCGAGAACGACGGCATCGTCTTCCTCGACGAGATCGACAAGATCTGCGCCCGCGAGGGGCGCTACGGCGCCGACGTGAGCCGCGAGGGCGTGCAGCGCGACCTGCTGCCGTTGATCGAGGGCACGACGGTCGCGACCAAATACGGGCCGGTCAAGACCGACCATGTGCTCTTCATCGCCTCGGGCGCCTTCCACATCGCCAAACCGTCCGACCTGTTGCCGGAACTGCAGGGCCGCCTGCCGATCCGGGTCGAACTCCAGCCGCTCACCAAGAACGATTTCCGCCGCATCCTCACCGAGACCGAGGCGAGCCTGATCAAGCAATATGTGGCGCTGATGGCGACCGAGGGGGTCACCCTCGAAGTGACCGACGATGCGATCGACGCCATCGCCTCGATCGCCGTCTCGATCAACTCCAACATCGAGAATATCGGCGCCCGGCGGTTGCAGACGGTGATGGAGCGCATCCTCGATGAGGTGAGCTTCTCCGCCCCCGACAAGTCGGGCGACAAGGTCACGGTCGACGCCGCCTATGTCGAGGCGCATATCGGCGACCTCGCCCGCAACATGGATCTGTCGCGGTTCATCCTTTGACATCGCGGGCGCTTTCAAGCCTTTTGATCGCCTGAATCCGGCTGCTATGATCGCCGCCGACCGCCGGCCGCAATTCCGCGGCCGGCGCGCCGCTATTTCGAGGTCGGAACCTCCGCGATGATTTCCTTGAGACGCTACCGTCGTTCTTGCGGCCGTCGACGGCGGCCATGGCCATCGGGTTTATTGCCCCGGAGGCGATCGCCACCGCCACGGCCGACGTGATCGTCGTGCCGCCCGGCAACCGCTCCGCCAAGCAGCCCAAGATCTATGTCGGCTCGAAGTTCCTGACCGCGATCCGCGGCTCGGGCAGCTTCGACGACAAGTACAAGCGGGTCTATGCCGTCTTCCAGAACAATCCCAAGCTCGTCGCGAGGATCAAGCAGGTCTCGCAACGCTACGGCATCGATCCGATCCATGTCATCGGCGCGATCGTCGGCGAGCACACCTACAACATCGACACCTTCGACACGCTGCAGGACTATTACGTCAAGGCGCTGGAATATGCCAAGAACGACACGCTCCAGTTCGCCTACAAGGGCGAGACCGCCGAGCACCTGTTCTCGCGGCCGCAGTTCGCCAAATGCGACCAGATGCCGTCCAACTACGAGATTTGGGACTGCCGGCAAACGGTGTGGAACACCAAGTTCATGGGCAAGATCGTCGACGGCCGGCTCTACACCAAGGACCGCCTCCACCGCGTCTTCTTCGCGCCGGCCTTTGCCGGCCAGACCTTCGGCTTCGGGCAGCTCTAGCCGGTCGCGGCGCTGATGGTGACCGACGTCGTGCACGCCAAGGCGGGCCAGCCGCTCCTCACCATCGACGATGCCGGGCAGGTCTACCAGCAGATCATGAGCCCCGACACCTCGCTCGACTATGTCGCCGCCAATATCCGGGTCGAAATCGACATCTACAAGAAGATCGCCGGCTTCGACATCTCGCAGAACCCCGGGATCACCGCTACCCTCTATAATCTCGGCGACGCGGCCACCCGCGCCCGCGAGCTCAAGGCCGAGAACGACGCCCGCGCCAAGAAAGGCCTCGGGCCGGTCTACCCTCAGGAGAATTTCTACGGCTGGCTGGTCAACGACAAGGAAGCCGAGCTGAGGAAGCTGCTCAGCTAGCCCTGTCGGCTGGCTCCCGCCTCCAAGCTTGTGAGGAAATTGCGGCGGCGAGGAGCAGCACGGGGGCACCGCGCCGGAAACCCTCAATACCGTCATCCTCCGGCTTGACCGGAGGACCCATCGCGAACCGCGCCGGATATCTCCTTCTACGTTTGCGCCATGGCGAGTGAGGCGTGTGGCGCCCTCTCCGCCGGCGTGACAGACGATCCTCCGCTCCCGCGTCTTTGACCAAGGAAGCCTCGCGGGAATGTTTGGAAGGCCGACCTCGTCACCAGGGCCGATCCTGGCCTGGATGACCTCAATCCAGCTTTTTGCGCGAGCGATGGGTCCTCCGGTCAAGCCGGAGGATGACCGTGTGGAGCTGGCAACGATGTGGGGTCATCCCATTGGTCCAGGCCCTGAATTCCTTCACAGGCTCCTCCGCCGAAGGCGGACATAAAGGGCGCCATCTCCTCCGTGGCGCCGTCCCGCCGGGTTGTAGCCCGACACCAGCGGCCTGAAGGCCGGCGAACTCCAGCCAGGCGGGGACGGCCCGGCGGAGAATCCCGCGTCCCGTGTCGCCCGGGCCGGCCAACTCCGCCGGCGCGCCCTTGCCGGTGATGACGAGCACGATCCTCGCCCCCTGCCGCCGGGCATCTTCGAGGAAGCCGAGGAGCCGCCGGTGCGCGGCGGCCTGGGTCAGGCCGTGCAGGTCGATCCGCGCATCGACGTCGATCCCGCCGCGCGCGAGGCGGCTGGTCGTCCGGCGGTCGAGGCCGCCCATCGCCGGGGGCCGCGGCGACGCGGCCGCGGGCTTCGCCGGCGGTGGCGCTGCCTTGGGCGCCCTTGGCTTGTCCGGCGGCGGCTCCCGCGCCGGCGCCGGCGTTTCGGCGGCCGGCGGTGGCTCAGCACGGAGCGGCTTCGCGGTCCGGCGCACCGCGTCCCAGAGGCGACGGTCCTCCGCGGAGATGTCGCGGGCGGCGGCCCCTGCTCACCGGGCCTCCCCGCGCGGGATGAGGACGACGAAGCGGCCGCTCGCCTGCATCGCTCCGGCGATGTCGCCGGCGGCGTCGCCCGACCCGAAGAAGATGTCGCCGCGGGCGGGGCCGAGGATCGCCGAGCCGGTGTCCTGGGCGATCATCAGCCGCCGCAAGGGATCTCCGCCGGGAAGGGTGGTCTCCACCCACACCGGCGTCCCGAAGGCGTGGATCAGCCGGTCGACGGCGAGGCTCCGCCCGGCGGCGAGCGGCACCTTGGCGGCAGCGATCGGACCGAGGCGTCGGGTCGGCGACCGGCGCCTTGCGGAAGAAGATGAAGGAGCGGTTCCGCGCCATCACCTCCGCCGCCTTGGCCGGATTTGCCGCGAGCCAGGCGCGGACGGTCCGCATGGTCGCGCCGCCCTTGGGGCAGCTCGCCCGTCTCGACGAGGACGCGGCCGATCGCGGTGTAGGGGTGGCCGCTCTTCGCTGCATAGGTCAGGCGCATCTCGCCGCCCTCGGCAAGCCGGATGCGCGCCGCGCCCTCGATGTGGATGAAGAAGGCATCGACCGGATCGGCGACGAAGGCGAGCGCGCGGCAACGACCGCCAAGCGCTCCCGACCTCGATCGCCGCCCGGTCGGGACGCGGCGCGAAGCCGTCCGATGTCCTGAGTGCGAAGCGGGTGCCGGCCGCGATCCCCGGAGGGGGGTCATCGGGATCGATCTCGACCAGATCGTCCGGCGGCGCATAAAGCGGCACCGGAAAGGCCGCCGCGGCGGAGCGGGAGCCGGCGACGATCGGCTCGTAATAGCCGGTGAAGAAGGGCGCGCCCTGGTCCGGACGGACCTCGTGCGGGATGAAGCCGTCCTCGAAGAAGCGGCGGGCGGCGTCGCCTGAAATATCGCCCGGCGGCGCCGCCGCCCGCCGGATCGCCGCGGCGAGCGCCTCCGGGTCGATGCCGAGGCGCCGGAGCTTCGGCGGGTGCATGGCGAGGACGGCCGCCCCGCGGCGGAACGCCGCAAGGGCGCCGGCGTGGTCGTCATCGCCCCAGCCGGGAAGATCGGAAAAGCCGACCCGGGCCAGCCCGAAGCCCGGCCCGTGGTCGCCGCCCCTCATCGCCGGCCGCCTCGGGACGCGGGCGCCGGCGGCGCTATTCGACCGACTCGGTCGCCACCAGCTTCCAGTTGGGGTCGCGGGAACCGACGTCGCGCGAGAAGGTCCAGATGTCGGTCACGTCGCCGACATGGACGGGATCGCCGTCGATCACGGCGCCGTTCTTGTCGTGGGTCGCCGAGATCAGCTTCGAATGGAAGCGGACGGTGATCTGCTCGGTCGAGGCCTTGAGCGAGGCGTCGGTGATCTCCGCCTTGTCGATGCCGACGAAACGGAACTCGATGGTTTCCCCGCGCGACTCGCGCTGGGTGATGGCGTTGACGAAGCCGTCATAGACCTCGCGGCTGAGGAGGGTCTTGAGCGCCTTGCGGTCGCCCTCGGCAAAGGCGGTGACGATCATCTCGTAGGCGCTCTTCGCCCCGGCGAGGAACGGCTCGGGGTCGAAGCTGCGGTCGGCGGCGGCGATGGCGCGGAGCCCCTCGTTGAGCGAGGAGCCCTCCGGGGCGAGCGTCTTGATCCGCTGCTCGGTGGCGGTATCGATGCCGGCCGCGGCCGGACCCGCCGCCTCGGCCGGACGGCGGGGCAGGGTCACCACCTTGTCGTCGTTCGCGTTCGGGCGGAGGGCCCCGCGCGGCGAATAGGAATTGGTCGGCGGCCGCTCGCTGCCGGTGCGGCGGCCGAGGACGCTGCGGAGCCGCAGGAAGATGACGACCGCAAGCACCAGGAAGATGATCGTGTAGATGTCGACGAAGCCGTCCATGCCTTTGAGGTCCTGTCCCGCCTCGGCGGGACGTCGCAAGGAAGTCGCTGGGAACGATTTTCTGCCCCTTATGTAATGGAGGATGACGGCGGAAGCGAGTCCATCAAGCTCCGGCGTTCGTCTTGTAACCGGAGCGCTTCCCGTGTTAGCCCCGTTCCGGACGCGGGAACCGACGAAAAACAGGCAACCGAGGCCTAGGAAAAATGGCTGAAGACACCCCCACCAATGGCCAGACGGCCCCCGGCGACGGCCAGGCAGCCCCCGGCGACGGCGAGACCGCCGGCCAGCGTCCGCAGAATCTCGGCGTGCTCGCGCAATATGTGAAGGATCTGTCCTTCGAGAACCCCGGCGCGCCGCAATCCCTCCGCGCCCGCGCCGGCAACCCCAACATCAACATCACCATCAACGTCCAGCCCGGCGAGGTCCAGAACGACGAGGTCGAGGTCGAATTGTCGCTCGACGTGCGGGCCAATACCGGGGACGCCGTCCTCTTTGCGATCGAACTGGTTTATGCCGGCCTGTTCCGGCTCACCAACATCCCGCCCGAGGCGGTGCAGCCGATTCTCAGGATCGAGTGCCCACGGCTCCTCTTCCCCTTCGCCCGCCAGATCATCTCCGACGCGAGCCGGAACGGCGGATTCCCGCCGCTTCTCATCGACCCGATCGATTTCGTCGCACTTTTCCGCCAGCGGCTCGCCGAGGCTCAGGCGGCGGCGCAACGCGGCGGCCAGCAGCTGGCCTGAGGCTTTGGCGGCGGGGTCTCCGCCCGCTTCGCCGGACCGATCAAGATTATAGCGCCCGCCCACCCCTCCTTATTTACAAGAGGGGCGCTGATTGCAGGGGAATCGGGTGAAGGGAATCATGCGGCGATGAGGCTTGCGAGGAAGTCGTCGTCCCAAGCGGCAACTTTTCTCCTGAGGCGGAGGGAATCTTTGCCGGGCGCCTTTCGGATCAGGTTGTGAGCCATGTGTTTGAGAGTTGTGAAGTTGGCCGGGGCGTGATCGGTTCGGATGCGGCACTCGTCGTCGCGGAAGATCATATCCATGACCCAATGCAGGCCGTTCTCGACCGACCAATGACTGCGAACGATCGGTCCGAGGCGGTTGGCCGGCAGGACCAGCGAGGTGATGTAGAAGCGGGTCTCGCGCTCGATCTTGTCGCCGATTTCGCGGATGCTGTCGACGATGATGACGGCTTTCAAGCCGGGCCAATCGTGGCGTTTCTGCAGCCAATCGACATCGTGAATGACGGTGGTGGTTCTGGTCTCGATGCGGCCGTGGTCACCATCGACGGTTCGGTCCCGGCTGATCTTGGCGTTTTTGAAGCCGACGGCCTTCTGCTCGGCCACGAAGAACTCGACATCCTCGCGCAATCTGCCTTGATTGCCTTTCAGGGCAAGGACGTAATCGGCCTTCTTGTCGATGATCGTTTGGGCGATGTCGCGCTGACAGCCGATCGCATCAATCGTCACGATCGCCACCTCGATCGCCAGCATCTCCAGGAGCTTGGGGATGGCGATGATCTCGTTGGACTTGTCGGCGACCTTGACCTGGCCGAGCACGAGGCGCTGGCGGGCAGCGAAGGCCGAGACCATGTGGATCGCGGCCTTGCCGCCCTTCTTCTGGTACGACCGCCGCGAGGTCTTGCCGTCGATGGCGATCACCTCGGCCGGCGCTCCGGTCAACGATGCCACCCAGGAGACAAAGCAGCGCTGGAATTGCTCAGCGTCGAGCGTGGCAAGGATATCGCCGAGGTGATCGTGCGACGGCGTACCGTCGCGAAACGGCCGGAACCGGCGAAGAAGCTCAAGCTTCTTCTCACCAAAACGGGCGATATCGACGATGGTCTCCGCCCCGGCCAGCACCGCCAGCAGACACAACAGCAGCACCTCGTCGAGTGGATAGGTCACCTTGCCCGGCTGGCGCGGGTCCGGCAGGTCTCGAAAATAGGCGAGGAAAACAACCGCCTCGCCGAACGCCCCACAGTCTGTCGACGCCTCATCCATCAAAGTCCCCCCCGAATCAGAGGACTCCAACAGATTCAGCACACCCGCCATTTGTCACGAACTTCCTTCACCCGATTGCCCTGGCGCTGATTGCACTCCCTCCGAAAAGTGACGCCGCCGGACACGCGCCGACGCTCCCAACGCGCCCCTCCCCCTGAAAGGGGGAGGATGGGAGGGGGTCAAAACGCCGGTCCGGGCAGTCCGAATAGGGGCATTGCGAGAACGCCCCCGCGGTAACCATGGGCAACGGTCCCATGCCGGACTCGTCCGGGCGAACCCGTGCCCGGTTCAACGGTGCCGACATCGGATCCGAGGCCAGCCGGCCGCCACTTCCCGCATCCATGACCCCGCAAGGGGGAGAGAGCATGTAGCAACCATTAAGTCGCGGCTGTGTGATTGACCCATGGGGTTCCGCGCTGGACGACGGTGTTTGCGTAGATGAGGAGCTTCCTGGCGCAAGCGGTCAGGGCGGCATTGTGGGGCTTTCCGCGCCCGATGAGGCGGCGGTAGAAATCGATCAGCGCCTGGTTCCAGCGGAAAGCGGCCGGCAAGGCGGCGGCGAAGAGCGATCGGCGCAGGCGACCGCGTCCGCCGGCGATGTGGCGGGCGCCGCTGTGGGTTCCGCTGTCGTCGTCGAACGGAGCCAGTCCGGCCAGTGCTGCGGCTTCCTCGCGGCTGACGCGGCCGAGTTCCGGCATACGGATGATGAGCGCCAGGGCAGTGCGTTCGCCGATGCCGGGAACGCTGAGAACGAGGTCGAGGCGCCTGGCGAGATCGTCATGATCACGCAGGAGCTTGGCGAGGCGCGCCAGCTCGGCGAGACGACGGGTCTTCAGGCGGGCGATGTCGGCCATCATCATGCGCCTCAGCCTTTGGTCGTGGACATGTTCGAGGCGAACCTTGAGCCGAGCGACGTCCTCCTCGGTCTGCTCGACGAAGGTGAGATGAGACGCCATCGCCGACAGGCGTTCGTCGGGGGCGATCTCCGGCGGCTCCATGACCGACGCGCAAGCGGCGATCAGCGCCGCGTCGAGCGCGTCGTTCTTGGCCCGGCGCAGATGCAGGCGGGCATAGGCCTTGACCTGGGCCGGCTGCAGCACGAGGACCGTGAAGCCGGCCGCACGCAGATCAGCGACCACGCCGCGCTCATAGCCGCCGGTCGCCTCGATGCCGACCCGGGTCACCCCCGCCGCCGTGAGGTCCTCGGCCAGGCGCCGCCGGCCGGAGGCTGAATTGGCGACCTGAAAGCGCATCGCCCGATCGTGAACCGCGACCTTGAGTTTGGTCTTCGAGGTATCGATTCCCGCCGTATTGGTGATAGGATTGATCATCTTCGTCGACCCTGCCTTGTGAAGCGAACCTGAGCGTTCCCGCAACCATCCGGGTCCGATGAAGGCGCTGGCGCGATCACGCTACGAGGCAGCCACGAGCGGCTCAGGGCGGACACGATCCGATCACCAGCGGCCTGTGGCGGATGGCCATCCGCCACAGGCCATTCCTCTCGGAACACCCCGACGATAAGGGGATTCGCTATTACAAGGGCGGAATAGCGCAGCGTATTCCGCCGTTTCGTCGACGCGCCTCTCCCGTGGCTTTTGCGAAGGCGAGCCCATGCGGAGGAGCAATCACCAGCCGGCGGAATACGCTTCGCTATTCCGCCCTACGGCGCTCCGGGCCCCGATCGACGGCACAGAAAGAGGCTCCCCCTCGCCCCTTATGGGAGAGGGCGGTTTCGCTTGGCGAGCAATCCTCCGCAGGCGCCGTAGATGGCGCTGTCTTTGCGGCGAGCTTAGCGAAACCGGGTGAGGGGTACCCCGCCGGGCGCTTCGCTCCGCCATCGCCGATGCGGGCGGCGCCCGCGAGGCTCCCGTTGCGGGCTCGCCGGCGCGGCCGGCTTCGTGAGGCGACCGTACGAATCGCCCGGCGGGGCACCCCTCACCCGGATTTCCAAGTCCGATTTGCGAAGGGCAAATCGGGGAAATCCGCCCTCTCCCACAAGGGGCGAGGGGGAGCCCTGTCCTGCGCTGTGATTCGAATTTGTGAGCGTGCACAAGGAACGCACCTCGGATCGGGCCGCAGCGACAGCAAGATGCGTGAATGTCGTCGACCCGCTGCGCGGGGCGGGCCCTACATTCCGATCCCCGCCTGCTCCGCCAGCCCGCGGAGCGAGGTTTGCGGGCGGGGGCCGAGGTGGCTGATCACTTCCGCGGCGGCGATCGCGCCGAGGCGGGCGCAATCGGCGTGGCGCATCTTCCGGGCGAGGCCGAAGAGGAAGCCCGAGGCGAAGAGGTCGCCGGCCCCGGTGGTGTCGACGACGCGCTCGACCGGGGTCGCCGGCACCGGCTCGACCGTTTCCGGCGTCACCACCAGCGCGCCGTCGGCGCCGAGGGTGACGGCGGCGAGGCGGCAGTCGCCGCGGAGCGCCCCGACCGCGGTGTCGAAATCGGCGGTCTCGTAGAGGGCGTGCATCTCGGCCTGGTTGGCGAAGAGGATATCGACCAGGCCGTCGCGGATCAGGCCGAGGAACTCGTCGCGGTACCGGTCGACGCAGAAGGAATCCGAGAGGGTCAAGGACACCTGGCGGCCGGCCGAATGGGCGATGCGGGCGGCGGCGCGAAAAGCCTCCTTGGCCTGCGGCGGATCCCAGAGATAGCCTTCGAGATAGGTGATCGCCGCCGCCGAGACGGTGTCCTCGTCGATGTCGGCGGGGGTGAGCTCCTGACAGGCCCCCAGGTAGGTGTTCATGGTCCGCTCGCCGTCGGGCGTGATCAGGATCATCGAGCGCGCGGTGGGGGCGCCGTCCGTGAGCGGCGCGGTCCCGAAGGCGACGCCGGTGCCGCGCATGTCGTGGCGGTAGATGGCGCCGAGCTGGTCGGCGGCGACCTTGCCGATGAAGGCGGCCTTGCCGCCGAAGGAGGCGACGCCGGCGGCGGTATTGCCGGCGCAGCCGCCGGAGGCTTCGATCGCCGCCGCCATCTGGCCGTAGAGGCGATCGGCCTCGGCGGCGTCGATGAGGCGCATCGAGCCCTTGACCAGGCCGTTCCGGACCAGGAAGTCCTCCTCGGCCGGGGCGATCACGTCGACAATGGCGTTGCCGATGCCGAGCACGTCATAGCGGGGTTCGGGCATCGGTCTCCTTGCGGGTTCGGCGGGTCCGGGAAAGGCGGCGCGGACTATAGCCGCGGCACGCCCCGGCGCAACCCGACGGTGCGACCCTGTCGCGGTCGCGGCGGCCTTGGACATGACGCCGGGCCATCCCCAGCCGGGGCCTTGGTGCCGAGCTCGCCGGCGAGCCGCCGAAGGGGGCCGTGCCGATGAAAGTCGAAGCTTCCATCGCCGGGGAGACGTTGACGATAGGCGTTGCCGATGATGGACGTCGTAGCGGAGTCAAGCCATTCGCGTCTTTCATGCGGGCGGCATGGGAGGCCGGGCCAAGCATGGGAGGCGCCTCAACCGCAACGGCGGACTCAGGCAATGCCGGTGGGCTGGGCCGGCCAGCAACATCCGGCGTCGGATCGACTGTAAGAGACCGTCGAAGGTGAAGCAGGACATCCTGTACTGGCCAAGCGACAGATGGTTTGCCCGCCATCTCAGCCGCGTGAGATCGTCTTTGGTGAGATCAGCGTCCCTCCCGACAACGAGCAGGAGGTGAATCGACGGATTGTTGTCGCCGAAGATCCTGCGGAAGGCGGCAGACGACTCGCCCTCCGCCGATATTCTCCACGCCCAGTCGACAAGTTGAGAGAACCCGTGCTCGAATTGCGACGACCAGCGCTTCATTGCCTTTCCGCGTTCGAGCCTGGACAGGATGCTATATTCATTCGTGGGCGTCCTCGATCTCGATCAAGGTGTAGGCATTGGCCTCGCTGTCTCCGGCGGCGAGGTCGCACGCGAAGTCACCGAAGAGGTCCAGCTCGTTTGCCCACCGATCGGGAAGTTCGACGGTGTTGTTCGCATATCCGAGAGCTGCGCAGAGATGGGGTCTCGCCCTGAAGAATGGGATGACCTGGTCCCGTTCCTTCAGAGGGGCCTCGGAAGAGAGCAGCGTTTCGAGTTCGGTCAGGTTATCGGAGAGGACAGCCGTATCGAGTGTGATCGGCGCAAACGTCCTCATCCGGCCAGCGCTGGATCCAGCTTTCCAAGTCGCCGAAGCCCGTCGACCTGGCTCCGCCGAACGACATCGACGACGGTGACAACCTCGTCCTGCCGCCGCACGAGCACGCGCAGGTCGGCGCCGACGCGCAGGGCGTAGAGGTTCTGCTCCCCCTCAAGCCGGTTGAGGCGCGATTCACCAAGGCTGCCCCACTCCACGGGGAGCCGCTCGACGGCATGGAGTACCTTTGAGCGTTCCTCCGGAGAGAGCTGGTCCAGGTACGATTCCGCAGTGAAGGTCCAATCCAGTCTCATCTTGGAACCTGGTATCTGTAATACGGGCCATGGCGAACCGACCCAAACGCCGAAGCTGAGGGAATAGTAAGCCACGCCCGTGCGCGCTTCAATGTCCAGCCCGACGGCGATCTTGTTTTGGTGACGCCCACATCAGCCTGAAGAGCCGCTCCGCCCCGGTCGCATGTCAAGCAACTCCGGCGGTACGCTGAAACCGGGTTGCAAGGCTCTGCGCTGCAGACGGCGCGCAAGTAACCTTGACGAATTGCGGATCGGCCAATCTCGACAGTCCGCCCCTCACACCGTCTTGTCCGGGTAGCGGCAGAGGTCGCGGATGAGGCAGCGCGGGCATTCCGGCCTCCGCGCCTTGCAGACGTAGCGGCCGTGCAGGATCAGCCAGTGATGGGCGCGGACCTTGTAGAGGTCGGGCACGACCCGCTCCAGCGCCGCCTCGACTTCCGCAGGGTCCTTGCCCGGCGCGAGGCCGGTGCGGTTGGCGACGCGGAAGATGTGGGTGTCGACGGCGATCACCGGCTCGCCGAAGGCGGTGTTGAGGACGACATTGGCGGTCTTCCGCCCGACCCCGGGCAGCGACTGCAACTGCTCGCGGTTCCGCGGCACCGCGCCGCCATAGTCCTCGACCAGCTTTCGCGACAGCGCGACGAGATTCCTGGCCTTGGTGCGGTAGAGGCCGATGGTGCGGATCAGGGCCTCGACCTTGTCGACGCCGAGCGCGGCAAGCCTCGCCGGCGTCGGCGCGACCTTGAACAGGGCCGGAGTTCGCCTTGTTGACGCCGGCGTCGGTCGCCTGGGCGGAAAGGACGACCGCGACGAGCAAGGTGAAGGGATCGCCATACTGGAGCTCGCCCTTCGGCTCCGGCATTGCCGCGTCGAAACGGGCAAAGATCGCCTCGACATCGGCCTTGGGCAGGCCGCGGCGCTTCGCCGGCGCCGGCTTGCCGCGCCGCCTGGCGGACGGCGCCCTCACGCGCGCTCCACGGGTTCGCCGGGTCCGATGCTGCCGATCATGCTTTGAACCGCCTCCGTCTCCTCTATACTTGCTGGTCATGACCTCGGACAATCCGCCCGGCGGCGAACCGATCTTCTCGGCGGTGCTGAAGCCGCACCGCTCGCTAAGCCCCACCGGCTTCGGGCTGGTGATGTTGGCGCTGGTCGCCTGCTCCTTCACCGCCGGCCTCGCCTTCTGGCTGATGGGGGCCTGGCCGGTGGTCGGCTTCATGGGGCTCGACATCCTCCTCGTCCAGTTCGCCTTCCGCATGAACTACCGCGCGGCGCGGGCCGCCGAGGAGGTGACGCTCTATCCCGACCGGCTCCGCGTCGTCCGCACCAGCGCCCGCGGCGAGGTCGCCGAATTCAGCCTCAACCCGTACTGGGCGCGGCTGATCGTCGACCGCCATCCCGAGATCGGCGTGACCCGGCTCAGCCTCACCTCGCACGGCAAGCGCTTCGACATCGCCGGCTTTCTCGGGCCGCATGAGCGGGAATCGTTTGCCGACGCGCTTTCGGCGGCGCTCGCCGCGGCGCGGGCGGGACCGGCTTGGGGTGTGCAAGAATCGGGTGGCGAGGGCGGCGGTTAGCGCCTAGGTCAGGCTCGCGACGCATAGACCGAGGAGGCCGCCATGTCCCTTTCCGCCGCCTTTGAAACGCCGACGCCGATGGCCCTGCCGAAAGACCGTCCGCAAAGCGACTACGACCTCGTCCGCCGCGCGGTCGAGTACATCTCCGCCAACTGGCGTGAGCAGCCCTCGCTCGAGCGGATCGCCGACGTGGTCGGCTTGCGCCCGCTGTCGCTGCAGCGGCTCTTCACCCGCTGGGCCGGGATCTCGCCGAAGGCCTTCGTCCAGGCGTTGACGCTGGACCACGCCCGCTCGCTTCTCGCCGATTCGGCTTCGGTGCTCGACGCGAGCTACGAGGTCGGCCTGTCGGGGCCGGGTCGGCTCCACGACCTCTTCGTCACCCACGAGGCGATGACCCCGGGCGACTACAAGGCGCGCGGCGAGGGGATCGTCATCCGCTGGTCGTTCCATGCCTCGCCCTTCGGCAAGTCGCTGATCATGGTCACCGAGCGCGGGCTGGCCGGGCTCGCCTTCGCCGATCCGGGCGAGGAGCCGCGAGTGCTCGCCGACATGCGGAGCCGCTGGCCGCTCGCCACCTATGTCGAGGACCAGTTCGCCACCGCCCCCTATGCGAGCCGCGTCTTCGATCCCGAGGCCTGGCGCCCCGACCGGCCGTTACGGATCGTGATGATCGGCTCGGACTTCGAGCTCCGCGTCTGGGAGACGCTGCTTCGCCTGCCGCTCGGCAAGGCGACCACCTATTCCGACATCGCCGCCCATATCGGCAAGCCGAAGGCGGCGCGCGCGGTCGGCGCCGCAGTCGGCAAGAACCCGATTTCGTTCGTCGTCCCCTGCCACCGCGTCCTCGGCAAGGGCGGCGACTTCTGCGGCTACCACTGGGGAATTACGCGCAAGCGCGCCATCCTCGGCTGGGAGGCGGGCGTCGCGGCACAGGAATAAGCGCCGTGCGTGCTTCGAGGCTCGGGCTCCGCCCTCGCTCCTCAGCATGGCGGAGAGAGCTTCGTCAGAACGGCGGCTTGGTGCCCGGCGGCGGGTTGACCGCGAAGCCCTGATTGATCCCCGAGAACATCTGGTAGAAGCCGCCGAGCACGACCAATTCGATGAATCCCTTGGTCCCGAAGCGCGCGATCGCCGCGTCCTGCGCCGCGGCCGGCACGTCCTGCCAGGCTAGGGCCGCTTCGATCACCGGCCGCGCGGCGGCATAGGGCTCAGGGAGCGGGCCGGCGCCGCCGTCACGGACCGCCTCGATGACCGCGCCGGGGAGGCCGGCCTCCCGCGCGTGCTCGACATGGTCGATCCATTCGAAGGGCGCGCGGCAGGCGCGGGCGACGGTGAGCACGACGAACTGGTAGACGTCGCGCGGCAGCGCCCCCTGGAACTTCAGGAAGTAGCCGAGCGCCTCGATCTTTTCGGTGAGGTCAGGATGGTTCATGAGCGCGAGATACGGCCCGCTGAACGGCGCCCCGGCAGCAGCCCGCTTCGCCTTGAGCCGTTCGTAGATGGCGCGGTCCTCCGGCGACAACCGACTCGGATCGAAAGGAAGCGGCGCCATCGGGATCACTCGTGATAGGACCAGCGCCGGGCTTCGGCGGCAAAGTCGTAGACCGGGGTCGGCGCATTCCGCTCGGCCTTGACGTCGATCAGGTAGGGGCCGCTTGCGCCGAGGGCGGCGGCCAGCGCCGGCGCGATCTCCTCTGGCCGGCGGACGGTGGTGGCTTTGAGGCCGAGCGCGCGTGCGAAGCCTGCCCAGTCGTGGTCGGGGATGGTGGTGAGTTCGGCTGGGACCGCGCCGAGGCCGTGGGCGCGGAGCCAGACATTCCCCAACGCGCCATTGTTGACGACAACGTAGAGGACCGGCAGGCGATAGCGGGCGGCCACGGCGATCTCGATGCCGTGCATCTGCATGCAGCCATCGCCGGTGATGAGCGCCACCCGCGTGCCCGGTCGGGCGCAGGCGGCGCCGATGGCGGCGGGGATGCCCCAGCCCATCGGTCCGAGATTGGTGGCCGAGACGTAGGTCCGCGGCGCAAAGGCGTCGAAATAGTGGCCGGCAAAGGCCCTGTGCGCGCCGGAGTCGACGAGGGCGATCGCCTCGCGAGGCAACGCCTTGCGGAGCTCGCTGACAACGCGCGCCGGATGGATGGGGACCGCATCGCTGTCAAGATTGACGGTGTCGAAGAACCGAGGCGTCGCGCGGATCGAGGCGATCCATTCCTTGCGGTCCGCGACGCCGGCGTCGAGGGCGGCGGCGTTGGCGCCCAGACCCAGAATTTCGAGGAAGGCGCCGGCGTCGCCGAAGACGCCATCGCCGCTTCCGGTCTCGATCGCAATCGCCCGCGTCGAGAGGTTGACGCTGATCGTACCACGCTTCGGTGCGAGCCGGCTCGACCAGTGCATGGTGTCGCGTTCGTTGAGGCCCGAGCCGAGCACGAGCAGGAGGTCGAGGTCGGGGGAGAGCAGAGCGGCGCTCGCGTGCCTCGTCCCCGCGTAGCCGAAGACGCCGAGGGACAGGGAATGATCTTCGGGAAAGACGCCCTTCGCCCGAAGCGTAGTCGCGACCGGCAGCGTGAAGCGTTCCGCCGCCGGGATCAGGCTGTCGGCAGCGTTGCCGTGCTCGACGCCGGCGCCGGCGAGGATGGCAACCCGCCGTGCGGGCCCGCCGCCCGAATCGCCGCGGAGCTTGCCGAGCACACGCTCCGCCATGCCGGAATCGATGGCGCGAGGGTGCCTCAGGGCGGGATCGATCGGGTCATAAGCGACATCGATGTCGCCGACCAGCACGTCGTGCGGCAGAGACAAATGCACCGGCCCTGACGGCGGTCCGATCATCTCGAGGAGGGCGCGGCGAAAGAGGTGATTGAGATTGGCGATGCTGTCGACCGAGGTCGAGAAGCGCGTCACCGGCGCGGCGAGCACCGGATCATCCAGCGTCTCGTAGCTCGCGTCCTGGAATTCGCCGAGCCCCTCCATGGCGAGCGCGACCTCGCCGCTCATCACCAGGACCCGCGACGAGTCGGTGAGCGCGGTGGCCATCGCCGTGGTCATGTTGCCGAGGCCGGGTCCGCCGATGCCGAGGGCGGCGCCGAAGCGGCCGCTCACCCTGGCGAAGCCGTCGGCCATGTAGGCGGCGCCGCCTTCGTGCGCGGCGACGATCGGCCGGATCCCGGGGAAGCGGCCCAGTGCCGGCAGGAACGGGTCGACCAGCCCGCCCGGCACCATGAACAGGTGGTCGATCCCCTCGGCTTCGAGGGCGGCAAGGATATAGTCGGTGCCGAGGGTCACGTCGTCTCGTTTGGTTGGCGGCGGGCTCAGCTGACAAGCTCCAGCTTCTCCGCCACGCTGGTGTCGGCATTGAGCCGGTAGAGAATCGGGAGGCCCGTGGGAAGCTCGAGCTTGACGATCTCGTCCGGGGTCAGGCCGTCGAGCGCCATGATCAGGGCGCGGAGCGAGTTGCCGTGGGCCGAGATCAGCACGCCCTCGCCGCGCATCACGTGCGGCTGGATGGTGTGGAGGTAATAGGGCCAGACCCGCGCGCCGGTGTCGCGGAGCGACTCGCCGCCTGGCGGCGCGGTCGCGTAGGAGCGGCGCCAGACATGGACCTGCTCCTCGCCCCACTTCTTGCGGGCGTCGTCCTTGTTGAGGCCGGACAGGTCGCCATAGTCGCGCTCGTTCAAGGCCTGGTCGCGGGTGACCGGAAGGCCGGTCTTGCCGAGTTCCTCGAGCATCAGGTCGAGGGAGCGCTGGGCGCGGGTGAGCGCCGAGGTGAAGCAGACGCCGAACTCGAGGCCCTTCGCCTTGAGCCGCCGCCCCGCCTCGCGCGCCTCGTCGACGCCCTGGTCGGACAGGCCGACGTCGCGCCAGCCGGTGAAGAGGTTCTTCAGGTTCCACTCGCTCTGTCCGTGGCGGACGAGCACCATCATGCGGTCCATCAGACGGTTCCTGGTCCTTCGGCTAGGGTTTCCGCAGAAGCTTGTCGAGGATTTCGGCCATCCTCGCACGATTCTCCTCGTTCATCGGGGGAAACAGGATCGCGTCGCGATCGTCGGCGCCAAGCCGGCTCGCCTCCGAGGTGAGGGCGTCGCTGAGGACGTCGTCATCGAGGCCGCAGCGGACAAAGCGCGCTTCGCCGTCGGGTTCCGGGCTGCCGCCGGCGATCCACGACCGGGCGTCATCGCCGGTTGCGAAGAACGCGGTGTCGATCTCGTCCGGCGCGATCGAGCGGATGACGTCGAAATAGATCTTGCCGATCTCGGCCAAGTCCGAGCTGTAGGCCATCCAGCAGGCTTCGATCCGGGCGCCGTCGAGGAGCCGGCAAAGCCCGCGATTGTATTGCAGGAAGCGCACCGCGCCATCGGCCCGGTAGCGCGCGTCGTCGAGGTGATAGGAGACGAAGGAGCCGTCTTTGTCCTGGCGGAAGAAACCGACGGCGCAGGTAAGCCGCGCATCGGCGAGATCGGCATCGCCGTCGGCGCTGGTGAAGAAGCCCGCATAGGGATAGTCGGCGGCGCACGCCGGAAGGGCGAAGAGACCGGCCATGAGCAACCCGGACAGGATCGTTGCGCGCATCGCCCGGGCTCAGAGTCCCAGCACGTCGGCCATCGAGTAGAGGCCGGGCTTCTTGTCGCGGCCCCAAAGCGCCGCCTTGACCGCGCCGCGGGCGAAGATGGCGCGGTCGGTCGCCTTGTGGGTGAGTTCGACGACTTCGCCCTCGCCGGCCAGGATCACGGCGTGGTCGCCGACCACCGAGCCGCCGCGCAGCGTCGCGAAGCCGATATCGCCGCGCCGCCGGGCGCCGGTGTGGCCGTCACGGACGCGGACCGAATGATCGGCGAGATCGACGCCGCGGCCCGCCGCCGCGGCGCGGCCGAGGAGGAGCGCGGTGCCGGAGGGAGCGTCGACCTTGTGCCTGTGGTGCATCTCGAGGATCTCGATGTCGAAATCGGCGTCGAGCGCCTTCGCCGCCTGGCGGACGAGTGCGGCGAGGAGATTGACCCCGAGGCTCATATTGCCCGACTTGACGACCGCGGCGTGACGGGCGGCCGCGGCGATCTTGGCGTCGTCGTCGGCCGACAGGCCGGTGGTGCCGATGACGTGAACGATCCGCGCCTGTGCCGCGAGCTCGGCGAAGGCGATGGTCGCGGCGGGAACGGTGAAGTCGAGGACACCGTCGGCCTTGGCGAAGGCGGCGACCGGTTCGCCGGTGACCGCGATCCCGTTCGGCGGAAGCCCGGCCAAAAGTCCCAGAGTCGTTGCCGATCTCGGCCGCCTCCTTCCGCTCGACGGCGGCGGCCAGCGTCACGCCCGGCGTCTCGGCAATGATGCGGACGAGCGTCCGCCCCATCCGCCCGGCGGCGCCGACCACCAGCAGCCCCATGTCGGTCATGCTGTTCATCCCCGCGTCTATATCGCCGGAGGGTATATCCGGGCGGGATCGGCGGGGCAAACCGGCGTCGGACGGCGTGTCGTATCCTCGCCGCAAGACTGGCAGGCCGGCAGCAGAGGTTTCCGGAGATGACGCACCCGGTGCGTCGATGGGTCGGACACCCTCCAAAACCCCCGGTTGCCGTTGAGGCTCGGGGGGAGCAGCGACGGCGCCGGTTCTTCCAATCCCGGGCGGAAACGGCCATCATCTGGCGGCGCACAGACCCGCCGCGGCCGGCGGCGCGCGAGGCAAGGAACGGGGCGTGTCACGGTGAAGGGCATCATACTCGCCGGCGGCATGGGCACCCGGCTCAATCCGGTGACCCAGGTGATCAGCAAGCAGCTGCTGCCGATCTACGACAAGCCGATGATCTACTACCCGCTGTCGACGCTGATGCTCGCCGGCATCCGCGACATCCTGGTCGATCTCGACGCCGCCGGCGCTGCCCCTCTTCCGGGCTCTCCTCGGCGACGGCGCGCGCTGGGGAATCTCCATCTCCTACGGCGAGCAGCCGCGCCCGGAGGGCCTCGCCCAGGCGTTCCTCATCGGTGAATCCTTCATCGCCGGCGAGCCCTGCGCCCTCGCCCTCGGCGACAATATCTTCTACGGCGCCGGTTTCACCGCGACGCTTGCCGAGGCGGGCAGAACCCGGCGCGGAGCGACCATCCTCGCCTATCCGGTCGCCGATCCGACCGCCTTCGGCGTGGTCGAGATCGACGCCGAGGGCATGGCGGTGTCGATCGAGGAGAAGCCGAAGCGCCCCAAGAGCAATTTCGCCGTCACCGGCCTCTATTTCTACGACCGCCATGTCGTCGACATCGCGCAAGACGGTGAAACCGTCGCCGCGCAACGAGATCGAGATCACCTCGGTCAACGAGGCCTACATGAAGCGCGGCGATCTCCGCGTCATCCGCCTCCAGCGCGGCACCGCCTGGCTCGACACCGGGACCGTCGAGGATCTTTTTGCCGCCGCCAACTTCGTTCAGACCATCGAGACGCGGCAGGGCTACAAGATCGCCTGCCTCGAGGAGGTGGCCTGGCGGCTTGGCTATATCGACGCCGAACAGGCCTTGCGGCTTTCCAGGGGGTATCGCAACAGCTACGGTGCCTATATCAGAACGATCGTGGAGCAGGGCTAGCGGCTGGGCTGCGTAGCGGTGTGGCTGGGGTATCGTCCTTGAACCGAACCGGGTCGGGCATCGAGGTGGAGGAGCTGCCGCCGCCCGGGCTGATCGCATTCACCCCCCGCAAGCACGAGGACGAGCGCGGCTCTCTGTCCGAGGTCTATAGCCGGCAGCGGCTCGGCGAGATCGGCATCGAAGTCGAATTCGTCCAGGACAACCAGACCCGGTCGATCGGGATGGGAGTGATCCG
Organism: uncultured Alphaproteobacteria bacterium; assembly: GCA_963792845.1. GTDB lineage: Bacteria > Pseudomonadota > Alphaproteobacteria > Rhizobiales > Kaistiaceae > Bauldia. The sequence continues at coordinate 123,967 of CAWBXW010000008.1, read as the reverse complement.
CGGCCTGCATTTTCAGGCACCGCCGCACGGCCAGGCGAAGCTCGTCCGGGCGATCCGCGGCGCGGTTCTCGATGTGGTCGTCGACATCCGCCACGGTTCGCCGACCTTCGGACAACATGCCGCGATCGAGCTTTCCGCGGAAAACCGGCGCCAGCTCTTCGTGCCGCAAGGCTTCGCCCATGCCTTCTGCACGCTCACCGAAAATTCCGAAGTCCTCTACAAGATGGACGCGTATTTCTCTCCGGGATCCGAATGCGGCCTCGCCTTCGACGATCCCGATCTCGGGATCGCCTGGCCGGTCGCACCGGACCGGGCGATCCTTTCCGAGCGAGGACCGCCGCCACCCGCGGCTCCGCGACCTGCCCGTCCATTTCCGCTATTCCGGTCGATGAGCGAAGCCGAAGGCAAGATGCGGATCCTGGTCACCGGCGGCGCCGGCTTCATCGGTTCGGCGGTCTGCCGCTATCTCGTCGGCGAGCTCGGACACGAGGTCGTCAACCTCGACAAGCTCACCTACGCCGCCTGCCTCGCCTCGCTCGACCCGATCGCCGGCAACCCGCGCTATCGCTTCGAGCGTGCCGATATCTGCGACCGCGACGGCCGTCGACCGGTATTCTCGCCAGGACCCGGCCCGACGCGATTGATCCATCTTGCCGCCGAAAGCCATGTCGACCGCTCGATCGATCCGGCGCGGCAGATTTCATCGAGACCAATGTCGTCGGCACCTACCGGATGCTCGAGGCGGCCCGGACCTATTGGATGGGGCTGCCCGAAGTGCGCCGGAAGCGCGTTCCGCTTCCTGCATGTCTCGACCGACGAGGTCTACGGCTCCCTGGCCGGCGACGGGCTCTTCACCGAGGCGACACGCTACGATCCGTCGTCGCCCTATTCGGCCTCGAAGGCGGCCTCCGACCACCTCGCCACGGCCTGGCACCGCACCTACGGGCTGCCGGTGGTCGTCTCGAACTGCTCCAACAACTACGGCCCCTACCAGTTTCCGGAGAAGCTGATCCCGCTGATGATCCTCAACGGGATCGAGAACCGCGAACTGCCGGTCTATGGCGACGGCTCGAACGTTCGCGACTGGCTTCATGTCGAGGATCACGCCCGCGCCCTTGTCCTCGTCCTCGGCAAGGGGCGGCCGGGCGAGCAGCTACAATATCGGCGGCCGGAACGAGCGGTCGAACCTCGCGGTGGTCGAATCGATCTGCTCGATCCTCGACCGGCTCAGGCCGTCGCCGCGTCCGCGCCGCGATCTCATCCGTTTCGTCACCGACCGGCCCGGCCACGACCGGCGCTACGCGATCGACGCCACCCGCGCCGAGACCGAGCTCGGCTGGCGAGCCGAGGAGTCTTTCGAGACGGGGCTGGAGAAGACCGTCCGCTGGTATCTCGCCAACGAGCCCTGGTGGCGATCGATCCGGGAGAACCGTTACCGTGGCGAGCGGCTCGGCCTCCTCGCCGGCTAGGCGGCGGTGAAGCGCGCCATGGCCACGGAGCGCCACGTCCTCATCCTTGGCGGCTCGGGCCAGCTCGGGCGCGAACTGGTCGCCTGGGATTGGCCCCGCGGCTACGCGGTCGCGGCGCCCTCGCGCCGGGAGGTCGACGCGACCGACCGGCACTCGGTCGAGACAATCGTCGCATCCCGGGCGTGGGACGCCGTGATCAACGCCGCGGCATGGACCGCGCGTCGACGCCGCCGAGACGGCGGTTGCCGATGCCTTCGCGCTCAACGCGCTGGCGCCGGCGATCCTCGCCGAGGCAACGCGCCGCCAGGGCATCCCGCTCATCCACGTCTCCACCGACTATGTCTTCGACGGCGCCAAGCCCGCCCCCTATGTCGAGGACGATCCGGCCCGCCCACTCGGCGTCTACGGCGCGAGCAAGCTTGCCGGCGAGGAGGCGGTCGGCACCGGCAATCCGCGGCACGTGATCGTGCGCACCTCGTGGATGTTCGGGCGGTTCGGGGCGAACTTCGTCAAGACCATGCTGCGCCTTGCCGGCGAGGGCCGCGAGATCGGGGTGGTCGAGGACCAGCGCGGCACGCCGACCGGGGCCGCCGATCTCGCCGCCGCCCTCGGCCGGATCGCCGTCAGTCCCGGCCTCGCCGACCGCTCCGGCATCTACCACTATGCCAACCGCGGCGAGACCACCTGGTTCGAACTCGCCTGCCGCATCTTTTCGCTCAGCGCCGCGGCCGGCGGTCCCTCGGCCGAGGTTCGGCCGATCGCGAGCCGCGACTACCCGGTCGCCGCGGCGCGCCCCGCCAATTCGCGCCTCGCCACCGACAAGATTTCCCGCGACTTTTCCATTGCGGCGCGTCCCTGGGAGGAGGCGCTCGGAGACGTGGTGTCGGCGCTGGTCGGCCCATCTCCCGACCCCGGCCTCTAATGGCGGCCGGCGTCACCGTTCAGCCCGTTCGGCGCCGATCTCGACGTTGACGGCGTCGGCTTCGTGGCCGGTTTCGTCTATCGGCGGTTGCCGGAAGAAGTTCTCGGGATTCCCGGCCGCGCGACCGCCAGGCGATGCGTCGGCCGGGTAGATCTCGATCCGCGCCTTGCCGCTGCCGATGCGCGTCATCGGCTCTGGGTGAGGATCAGCTTCACCGCGAAGGCGCCGAGTACGGTCGCGAAGAGATAGTCGACGAAACGGGTGATCCTCGCCGAGCGGCCGATGAGCCGGGCGATGCCGTCGGAGGAGAGGATCAGCCCCACGCAGACCGGCATGTTGATCGCGGTGAAGAACAGGCCGAGGAAGAGGAGCTTCTTCGCCGCGTCGGGGTCGGCCGGCGAGACGAACTGGGGAAGGAAGGTCACGAAGAAGATGATGACCTTGGGATTGAGGAGATTGACGGCGAGGCCCTTGGCATAGACGCGGCGAAGCCGGTCGGCGGTCCGTCCCTTCTTGTCGAGCGAGAGCGCCGAGCCGTGGCGGATCGCGTCATAGGCGAGCCAGGCGAGGTAGGCGGCGCCGATCACCTTGAGGACGGTGAAGGCGGTCACCGAGGCGGCGAGCAGCACCGACAGGCCGGCGGCGACGAGCACCGTGTGGACGAGGAGGCCGGTGCTCGCGCCGGACAGCGCGGCAAATCCCGCGGCGCGCGACTGTGAGATGGTGCGCGACAGGAAGAAGGTCATGTCCGGACCGGGCGTCAGCCCGAGGATGACCGAGGTCAGCGCAAACGCGGCGAGGACCGGCAGGGCGGGGAGGAAATCGGCGAGCATGGCGGGCGCTGGGCTTCCGGAAGCCGGCGACCCTACCGGTTCCGGCGGGTGGCGGCTAGACTGTCTGCGGCCCCGCCGGCCGGCACGAAATCCGGGCAAGCAACAGCCCGCCACCTCGACAAGGAGGCAACGACATCGCTTCGCCGCATTTCGGACACCAGGCATCCGTGGCTCCGGGCGCCAGCCTCTGGCGGCCGTTCCGGCCGATTGCCGATCACCCGATCGCCGCGAGCCTGGTCTTCGTGCTCGTGGTCAGCGCGGTCTTCCTCGGCTTTCCCGGCCTCGATCTCTGGGCGAGCGAGCTGTTCTACCGCGCCCGCGGCGGTTTCTTCCTTCGCCATAACGATCTCCTCACGATGTTCCGTTCGACCGGCGACATCGCGGTCATCGTCGTGGTCGCGGTCCTGATCGCCCAGCTCGCCGTCAGGATCGCGCGGCCCGGGCGGCCGAGCCTGATCGCGCCGAACGTCACGCTGTTCCTGTTGTCGTCGCTGGTCCTCGGGCCGCTCCTCCTCGTCAATGTCGTCCTCAAGGATCATTGGGGCCGGCCGCGGCCGGTGGCGGTCGACGCCTTCGGCGGCGAGGCGCCCTATGTCGAGGTCTGGCGCATCACCGACTACTGCGTCGCCAACTGCTCATTCGTCGCCGGCGAGGCGTCGACCGCTGCCTGGCTGTTCGCGGCCGCTCTTCTCCTGCCGCGGCGCATTCGCGGCCCGGCGGCGATCGCGGTCTTTGTCTATGCGGTCCTCTTGTCGCTGAACCGGATCGCCTTCGGCGGCCATTTCCTGTCCGACGTGCTCCTCTCCTGGGGACTGACCCTTCTCGTCATGGCGGTGCTCTACCGGATTGTCATCGAACGGCCACCGGCATGGCTTTCAAATGATGCGCTGGAGGCGGGCCTCGGTTGTTTCGGCCGGGCATTGCGTCCAGCCGGCGGAAAGGGAACGTCCTGACGCCGCCGGCGTTGATGGATCATGGGAGGCCTTCCCGTCATGGACGATCTGTTCGACGCCGGGCTTGGCCAGCCGGTGCCGCGCTCGCTCGCCGAGGCACGCCGGCTCGCCGCCGGATGCACGCGATGCGACCTCTACAAAAACGCCACCCAGACCGTGTTCGGCGAAGGCCCGATCAGCGCCGCCCTGATGCTGGTCGGCGAGCAGCCCGGCGACCAGGAAGATCTTCAGGGCCATCCCTTCGTCGGCCCCGCCGGCAAGGTCCTCGACCGGGCGATCGCCGACGCCGGGATCGATCGCAAGGCGCTCTTCGTCACCAACGCCGTCAAGCACTTCAAGAACGAGCCGCGCGGCAAGAGGCGGCTCCACAAGCGCCCCGACCCGGGCGAGATCGAAATCTGCAAGCTGTGGCTCGACCTCGAGCGGAAGTTCGTCAATCCCCGGGTCGTGGTCGCACTCGGCGCCACCGCCGTCCGTTCGCTGACCGGCCGTGCCGCGACGATCTCCTCGCTTCGCGGCAGGCTGCTTTCCCTCGATGACGGCGGACGGCTCTTCGTCACCATCCACCCCTCCTTCATCCTTCGCATGCCGGACCGGTCGGCCGCGGAACAGGAATATGGCCGCTTCGTCGGCGACCTCAGGACCGCGATGCAGGCGGCCTCGGGCGACCGCGCCGCCTGAGCCTGCCCGCGCCGGGGATTCGAGGCCCGCGGCGGCGGTCATGGAATGGGCCGGCCTATTCGCCGTTGTCGTCGGATGAGTTGTCGGGCGAGGGATGGTCCCAGTCGGGAACCGTCGAAGCGACGCTGCCGCACAGCGGTATGGCGCTGTCGAGTGAAACCACGCCGAAGACGTTGTCGGGATCGCTCGCCGCGAGAAGCTTCGTCTGCCATCCGCTGGTGACGAATTCCGGCGGTCCGAATTGCTGCAGTTCGGCCTTGGTCGGCTTGCGTTCGATCGCCTTCTGGAGCGCCGCCCGGAGCGACACGTTGTGACGGTCGCGGCTGTCGCGGAGCCAGACGAAATAGCAGAGCCTCGCCTCGGGCGGCGCCAGGCCGAGCCCGGCGCCGCCGCGATAGGCGCCCATCAGCACCCGGCTGTTGGGGACGAGGCGTAAGAGGTTGCTGCCGAGGTGGACGTCCTCGGTGAGGATGACCGTCTGCTTGCCGCCGGCGTCGGTGAGCCTCTCGACGAGCGGGGCATAGTCGCGGAACACCCTGCATTTCGGCACGCAGAAGGGCGGCGCGACGAAGAGGAAGATGAGGAAACGGACGATGGCGACCCCGGCGATGACGCCGGCGGCGACCTTGATGAACTGGTCGACCGCGGCCGGCCGTATCTCGCGGCGGTCGATTGCCGCGAAGATCGCCAGCGGCAGGAATGACAGCATCGGCACGAGGTATCGGGGTTTGGTGATGTCGGTGTTGAAGGCGAGGATCGACACCACAGCGAAAGCCACCATCAGCAGGGTTGCGTCGCGGAGGAGATGGTAGAAATCGCCGTTCGCCAAAGGCGGCGCGGCTTCCGCCGTTTCGGGCTTCGGGCGTCGCCAGGCGAGACACGCCCACAGGATCGCCGCAAGCGGCAGCCAGAACATCGCCGAGGCGACCAGGAAGGCGCCTACCCCCAACAGGCGGCCGGGTCCCGGCGAGGCGACAACGTGGTCGGCGACCGCCGAGGCGGCGTCCCCGAGATAGACGCCAAGTCCGACAAGCAGCGGCGAAATCACGGCGAGCGCGACGATCACGCCCCATCCCATCTTCCAGGTGAAGAGGCGCGGCCGGTAGGCGGGCTGGCGGAGCGCCGCGACCGCGAGTGCGGCGAAATCGATGAGGTAGAGGTACTTCGAGAGCGTGCCGAGGCCGAAAGCAAGGCCGAGCAGAAGATAGTCCGCGGTTGCGCCTCTCCGCAGAACCCGCATCAAAGCCCACAGGGTGAAGCCGAGCGCGAAGATGAAGGCGATCGTGTGGGTGAACTGCTGGTAGACGTCCCAACCGTAGAAGCCGGTGACGCCGTAGCCGAGCATCGCCGCGGTCAGGAGCCGGGGCTGCCGGAACAAGGGCCGCGCGCCGAGATAAAGAAATGTCGCCGCGCCGCCGAGGAGCAGCGTCTTGAGGATCAGGAGGGTGACTTCGCTGACCCCGAAAACGCGGGCGAAGCCAAAATACAGCCAGTCGAACAGCGGCGGGTTGCGAAGCGCGTAAAAGAGCTGGAAGACCTGCGTGTTGATCGTCGATTCGGTGTCGTCGACGCTGAAATTGTCGGTGCCGAAAATCCGGATCGCCGCATGGGCGACGAGCACGACGGCAATCCCGACGACGACCGGGTCTATGGCCAGCCGGCGGGGCGCGGGGACTGCCAAGCTCGCATCGTCCATCGGATTCCGGTCGTTCGACGTTTATCCAGCCTACAGGAGTGGCCCTGATAGGAGGGCGGGCGGTTTGACGCAAGGACAGGCCGGTCCCCCGCCCTTTTTCTTTGGAACCGGAGCGACAGGCCGCGCCGCTCGCGCTTGCCGCGCCGGATCGGGGCGTCCTATAAGCCCGGCATTTCCAGAAGCGACAGGGGCGCCCTCATGGCCGACGTGAAGAAGGTGGTGCTCGCCTATTCGGGCGGGCTCGACACCTCAATCATCCTCAAATGGCTGCAGACCACCTATGGCGCCGAGGTGGTCACCTTCACCGCCGATCTCGGCCAGGGCGAGGAGCTGGAGCCGGCGCGCAAGAAGGCCGAGATGCTCGGCATCAGGGAGATCCACATCGAGGATCTCCGGGAGGAATTCGTCCGCGACTTCGTCTTCCCGATGATGCGGATGAACGCGCTCTACGAGGGCGTCTACCTGCTCGGCACGTCGATCGCCCGGCCGCTGATCGCCAAGCGTCTGGTCGAGATCGCCCATGAATCCGGCGCCGACGCGATCGCCCACGGCGCCACCGGCAAGGGCAACGACCAGGTCCGTTTCGAGCTCACCGCCTATGCGCTCGACCCCAACATCCGGGTGATCGCGCCGTGGCGGGAGTGGGCGTTCAAATCGCGGACCGATCTCGTCGACTTCGCCGAGAAGCACCAGATCCCGGTGCCGAAGGACAAGCGCGGCGAGGCGCCATTCTCGGTCGACGCCAACCTCCTCCACTCGTCCTCCGAGGGGAAGGTGCTCGAGGATCCATGGGTCGAGCCGCCCCCTTATGTCTATCAGCGCACGGTGGCGCCCGAGGATGCGCCGGACAAGGATACCTATGTCGAGATTGGCTTCCGCTTCGGCGACCCGGTGTCGATCGACGGCAAGGAGATGAGCCCGGCGACGCTGCTTGCCGGCCTCAATGCGCTCGGCCGCGACAATGGCATCGGCAGGATCGATCTCGTCGAGAACCGCTTCGTCGGCATGAAGTCGCGCGGCATCTACGAGACGCCGGGCGGCACCATCCTCCACGTCGCCCACCGGGCGATGGAATTGCTGACGCTCGACCGGGAGGCGGCGCACCTCAAGGATTCGCTGATGCCGCGCTATGCCGAGCTGGTCTATTACGGCTTCTGGTTCTCCCCCGAGCGGAAGATGCTCCAGGCGCTGGTCGATACGAGCCAGGAGCATGTCGAGGGCACCGTCCGCCTCAAGCTCTACAAGGGCAACGTCATCGTCGTCGGGCGGAAGAGCCCGAAGTCGCTCTACTCGGACGCGCTCGTCACCTTCGAGGACGACCGCGGCGCCTACGACCAGAAGGACGCCGCCGGCTTCATCCGGCTCAACGCGCTGCGGCTCAGGACGCTGGCGGCACGGGAGAGGCGAGGCGCCTGACGCTTCGCCCGCACGGATCGGCGGCTGGCCCGCCCCGCGGTCCCTGATCGCCATCTTGGTTGGGTGTCGGAGCTGACGATCATCGCTTCGCCTTGCGGAGGGGCGCGGTGATCCCCACAGTGATAATCGGGGACTCGGCGTCCCGGCCGGCGCCCGGAGGTTGGCAAATGTCCTGGTCGATCACGATCGCGCGCCTGGCTGGAAGCGAAATCCGCGTCCACCTGACGTTTCTGATCCTGCTCGGCTGGATCGCCTTCGTCGATTATCAGCAGGCCGGCGCCGCCGGGGCGCTCAGCGGGGTTGTCTTTCTTCTGGCCGTGTTTGCCTGCGTCGCGCTTCACGAGCTTGGGCATGCGCTGGCGGCTCGGCGCTACGGCATCGCCACGCCCGACATCACCCTTCTGCCGATCGGCGGCGTCGCGCGCCTGTCGCGGCTGCCGGAACGTCCCTCGGAGGAGATCGTCATTGCCGTCGCGGGTCCGGCGGTGAACGTCGCCATCGCGGCGGTGCTGGTGCTGTTTCTCCACGTGCGTTTCGATCTGGCCAGCGTCACATCGTTCGGGGCCTACGCCCACGGATTCTTCACGCGGCTCGCGGTGGTGAACGTATTTCTCGTCCTCTTCAATCTTATTCCGGCGTTTCCGATGGACGGTGGCCGCGTGCTGCGGGCGCTGCTTTCCTATCGTCTCGGCCGGCGCCGGGCGACGGTCGTGGCGGGGCGGATCGGGCAGGTGCTGGCCGTCGGCTTCGCCATTGCCGGCCTCCTCTCCGGCAACACCATCCTTGTCCTCATCGCGGCCTTCGTCTTCCTCGCCGCCCAAGCCGAGATCGGCGGCGCCAACGTCGATGCGGCGCGTGGCGTGCCGGTCGACCGGGCGATGATCCGCACCTTCCAGGCGCTGGCGCCGCAGTCGACGGTCGAGCAGGCCGCCGACGCCGTGCTCAAGACCACCCAGAACGAATTCCCGGTCGTCGATGGCGCCGGCGCGTTTCGCGGTATTCTCACGCGCGCCGATATCCTCAACGCCCGCACGACCGCCGCACCGGGAGCGCCGGTTTTCACGCTGATGACGGGCAGCGTCCCGACGGTGGCAAGCGGACAGCCGCTGGCGCTCGCCGTCGATGTCATCCGGCGCGGGGTCTCGCCGTTTGTCGGGGTGGTCGATGCCGGCGGCCGCTTCATCGGCTATCTCAGCCGCGAACGCATCGCGGAACTGATGGCGCAGGCCGCCGCCGCGAAAGTGCGGCGGACGGCAAGCGCCTGAGCCGCCGCCGCCTTACTCCCGCAGGCCGGCGGCGCGCAGCCCGCCGATATAGCGGTCGAGCGTTGCCGGATCGATGAAGCGGAGCGCGTCGCGGAGCTTGCCGAGCGTCACATCGGGACGGGCCGCGACGAATTTCGCCAGCGCCTCCTGCGCCGCCGGGATGTTGCCGGCGTCGCCGTGGAAGGCGGCGAGGTCGCGATAGGCCCAGGTCATGCCGACCTTTTCGCGGATCGCCCGCTGCGTCCATTGCACGGCCTCCGCCGGCCGGCCCGCGGCGAACTTGGCGAAGCCCATGCCGATGGAGCCGTTGAAGCTGAACGGGTCGAGCGGGCTCAGGGTCAGCGCCTTCTCGAAGCTGTTCAGCGCCTCCTCCGGCTCGCCGCGATAGGCCTGAAGGAAGCCGTGCCGGGTCCAGGCCCAGGCGTTGTTCGGGATCGAGCGCCAGCGCCCGCTCGACGAAGTGCCGCGCGCGCTCGAGGTCGCCGAAGAGGAGCATGGTCGCCGTCGACAGCGCGCAGAGTGCGGTCGGGTCGTCGCCGACCGCAGGCGAGGCGCGCGGCGATCAGCCGTTCGCCCTCGGCGCGGATCGCCTCGATATCGTCGGTCCAGTTGTAGACGACGTGCTGGGCGCGGGCCCAGGCGGCGATCGCCGTGGCGCGGGCGTAGCCGGGATCGAGCTGCATCGCCTCGTCGAGGAGCTTGATCGCCTCGGCATTGTCTTCGCTGGCGGTGCGCCCAGAGGTGCGGCAGGGCGCGCAGCACGAGGTCGTAGGCGGCGAGGTTTTCCGGCCGCTTGCGGCGGGCGATGGCGATCTCGGCATCCCAGATCGACGGGCGCAGCGCGCCGGCGACGCGCGAGGCGATCTCGTCCTCGAAATCGAACAGGTTCTCGAGCACGCCGTCGTAGCGGTCGGCCCAGAGATGCGTCGCCGCTCGCGGCGTCGATCAGCTGCGCCGTCACCCGGACGCGGTCGCCGGACTTGCGCAGGCTGCCTTCGAGCACGTAGCGGACGCCGAGATCGCGGGCGATCTCGCGGACGTCGACCGACCGGCCCTTGTAGGCATAGGCCGAGTTCCGGGCGATGACGGTGAAGTCGCGGACCCGCGACAGCGTCGCGGTGATCTCCTCGACGATGCCGTCGACGATCGATCCCGCCGCCGGATCCTCCGACATGTTGTCGAAGGGCAGGACGACGATCGAAGGCTGCTGGCCGCTGTCCGGGCGCGCGCGGCGCGCGGCTCGCCGCCGCGCGGCGTCTCGGCTGCGGCGCTTCGCGCGCCGGCGGCGGATCGAGCCGGCGCAGGGTCGCCGCGCCGCCGGTGGCCGAGCCCGATTTGAGCGGCGCCGTGGCGTCGCTGTCCTCGGGGCTGGTCCACACCCAGACCTCGAAAAGCTCGTCGTCCTTGCCCTTCATCTCGATCCATTCGGTCCGGCCGAACTGGCGCGGCAGCGACTTGGCGAGTTGCCAGCGCACCGAATGGGTGATGGCGATGCCGCCCGTGCGGCGCCGCCTCCTGGAGGCGGACGACGAAGCCGACCGCGGCGCCGAAGCGGTCGTCGCCGCGGACGAAGACGTCGGCGAGACCGACCCCGACGCGGACGAGGATCGGGTCGCCGCCGCGCATCTCGTTGAACTCGTGCATCGCGGTCTGGAACGCGAGCGCCCATTCGACGCCGTCCTCGACGCTCGGGAACTCGATCAGGGCGCCGTCGCCCATGGTCTTGAAAAGATTGCCGGAATGCCGGAGCGACCGAGGGCCGGAGAATGTTCCGCCGGAGCCGCGCCAGCTCAAGCAGCGTCCGCCGCTCGTCGCGTTCGACCAGACGCGTGTAGCCGGCGACATCCGAGCGACGCGAGCACGGTCAGTTTGCGCGGAGCGCGCTGCATCAGGTCGCTTCCCGGAGCGAACGCGCGCAGTCTTGGTCAACAGCGGCGCCGCAAGTGAAGTCTTGGCCATGTCCGGCCCCGTCCGGGAAGGACGGCTCGCGACGGCCCGGCGAGCGTTCTCTCGGCGTAGGCCGTCGGATCGATGCCCGGCCTGCCGACCTTGCCGGCGGTGACGATCCCGGCGAAAAGCCAGGGCCTGTCCTTGGCTCGAGCTGCCGCATCGATGGATCGCGCGGCAGCGAGACGGCTCGCCGGCATTGTCGCGGCCCGACTGAGCGCCAGGAGGTGTCCCGACCGGCGGCTGACCAGCTCATATTGCAGCCGCAGCATCTTTCTTTTCGCGCGTCGCATCGCCTATATGCGGCACGCCGAACCGTGTCCGGCCGCAAAGGATTCCATGTCCCTCCGCAACATCGCCATCATCGCCCATGTCGATCATGGGAAGACGACCCTGATCGACGTGCTGCTCCGCCAGTCCGGCGCCTTCCGCGACAACCAGCGGGTCGCGGAACGGGCGATGGATTCGAACGACCTCGAGCGCGAGCGCGGCATCACCATCCTCGCCAAGGTCACCTCGCTGCGTCTGGAAGGACACCCGGATCAACATCGTCGACACGCCCGGCCATGCCGATTTCGGCGGCGAGGTCGAGCGCATCCTCAACATGGTCGACGGCGCCATCGTCCTGGTCGATGCCGCCGAAGGCCCGATGCCGCAGACCAAGTTCGTGCTGTCAGAAGGCGCTCCGCGCGCGGCCTCAGGCCGATCGTCGCGATCAACAAGATCGACCGCCCGGACGAGCGCCACCAGCGAAGTGCTCAACGAGATCTTCGACCTCTTCGCCGCGCTCGACGCGACCGAGGAGCAGCTCGACTTCCCGGTCCTCTACGGCTCGGCCAAGCAGGGCTGGATGGCCGCCTCGCCCGACGGCGCCGCAGGAATCGACGGCGCCGCTGTTCGACCTCGTGCTCGTCGCATGTCCCGCCGCCGGTGGTCGAGGAGGGCCCGCTCCGCCTCCTCGCCACCACGCTCGAGGCCAATCCCTATCTCGGCCGCATCCTGACCGGCCGCATCACCTCCGGCACCGTCCGGCCGAACATGCCGGTCAAGGCGCTGTCGCGCGACGGCAAGGTCGTCGAGGAGGGCCGCATCTCCAAGGTGCTCGGCTTCCGCGGCCTCGAGCGCCAGCCGATCGACGAGGCCGAGGCCGGCGACATCGTCGCGATCGCCGGGCTCACCAAGGCCACCGTCGCCGACACCATCGCCGCGCCCGAGGTGACCAAGGCGCTGCCGGCCCAGCCGATCGACCCGCCGACGCTGTCGATGACCTTCCGCATCAACGACGGCCCGCTCGCCGGCCAGGAGGGCGACAAGGTGCAGAGCCGCGTCATCCGCGAGCGCCTGTTCCGCGAGGCCGAGGGCAATGTCGCGCTGCAGGATCACCGAGAACCCCGACCACGATTCCTTCGAGGTCGCCGGCCGCGGCGAATTGCAGCTCGGCATCCTGATCGAGACCATGCGCCGCGAGGGCTTCGAGCTCACCATCGGCAAGCCGCGCGTCGTCTTCCGGACCGGCGACGACGGCGAGCTCGCTCGAGCCGATCGAGGAAGTGATCATCGACGTCGATTCGGAGCATTCCGGCGTCGTCGTCCAGAAGCTCTCCGAGCGGCGCGCCGACCTTCTCGAGATGCGCCCTTCGGGCGGCGGCCGCACCCGCCTCGTCTTCCATGCGCCGACCCGCGGGCTGATCGGCTACCAGTCGGAGCTGCTCTCCGACACCCGCGGCACGGCGGTGTTCAACCGCCTGTTCCACGCCTACGCGCCCTACAAGGGCGACATTCCCGGCCGCCGGAACGGCGTGCTGATCTCCAACGGCCAGGGCGAATCGACCAACTACGCGCTGTGGTACCTCGAGGAGCGCGGCGCGCTGCTGATCGATCCGGGCATCCGGGTCTACGAGGGCATGATCGTCGGCGAGCACAGCCGCGGCAACGACCTCGAGGTCAACGTGCTCAGCGGCAAGCAGCTCTCCAACGTCCGCGCCGCCGGCAAGGAGGAGAACAAGCTCCTCACCCCGCCGATCCGGCTCTCGCTGGAAGCGGCGCTCGCCTATATCGAGGAGGACGAGCTGGTCGAGGTGACGCCGAAGTCGATCCGCCTGCGGAAGGCGATCCTCGACCCGCATGCTCCGCAAGCGCGCCGAGCGCGGCAAGGCCGAGGTCGCCGACGGCCTGAGCCGCGCATCCGGTTCGATTCGCCGGCTTGAGCTTCCCGCCGAGTTCGCTGTCCGATGGAGCAGATGCAAGGCGCGCTCGCCGATCGGCTGGCTGGAGTGGCTCGGCCGGATCATCACCGGCTGGCCGCGGCTGTTCATCTCGGCGGGCATCGGCCTGGTCGTCGTCGTCGCGGCTGTGGTCGGCTCGGCGTCCGCCTCGCCACGGCGCTCCTGATCGGCTGGGACGCCGGCGTCATCTTCTTCCTCGTCGCCCTGGTCGAGCTGATGGCGACAGCCGACACGCGACGAAATCCGCCGCAGGCGGCGCGCCAGGATGTCGGCCAGTTCGTCGTCCTCGATCCTGACGCGCGGTGGCCGCGCTCGCCAGCGTCGTCGCCATCTTCGCCGAGGTGAGCCTCGGCCGCGCAGCCGGTGCGTCGCCGCGTGGCAGCTTGCGCTCGGCATCGTCACGATCGTCCTCTCGTGGTTCTTCGTCCAGGCGATCTTCGCGGTGCACTACGCCCACGAGTTCTACGGTCCGGGCCCACGGCGAGCCGGGCGGCCTGGATTTCCCGGGCGAGGAGACGAAGCCCGACTATTGGGACTTCCTCTATTTCTCGCTGGTGATCGGCATGACGGCGCAGGTTTCCGACGTGCGTGATCACCGGCCGGCGCGTCCGCCGGACCGTTGCCGCCCATGGCATCATCGCCTTCTGGTTCAATGTCGCGCTGCTGGCGCTCCTCATCAACATCGCCGCGGACGCGATCCGGGCGAATTGACGCGCATTTGCATGTGGCCCATCCGGACGCAGCGTCCTTGCAACAGTGCACGAAAATTTATCGCGGTGATGCCCGCGCATCTCTTTGCAGACCCGGCGACTGGTCATAAGCTTCCCCCATGAGCAACACCTTCACCATCGGTGTTCGGAGAGCCGAAAGCGGCGACGCGGAGGCGATCACGAAGGTTCACGACGCCGCCTGGCGCTATGCCTATGACGGTATCATCCCGCCGCGGGAGCTGGCCCGAATCATCGCCCGCCGCGGCCCGCGCTGGTGGGACCGGGCGATCAAGAAGGGCACGGCGATCCTGGTGATCGAAGTCGGCGGCACGATCTGCGGCTACGCCACCTTCGGGCCGAACCGGGCCCGCAACCTGGTCCAGAAGGGCGAGATCTACGAGATCTATCTGCTTCCCGAATACCAGGGGATCGGCCTCGGCACCCGCCTCTTCCTCTCGGCGCGGCGCGAGCTTGGCCGCTTCGGCTTCGACAGCGTCGTGGTCTGGGCGCTGGCCGACAACGACGCTGCCTGCCAGTTCTACAAGAACGCCGGCGGACGGAAGGTGGCGCGGGCCAGCGAGCGCTTCGGCGACGTGCAGCTGACCAAGATCGCTTTCGCCTGGGGCCGCGGCGGCTGAACCGCCGCGGCGGACGAGGCCGGTTGCGCTGAATCAATGAAAGAGGGCGACCGCCAGGGTCTTCTCCGGCTCCTGATGCAGGAGGACCCCGCTCATGCTTCCGTTCACCCGCGATCAGTTCATAACGGTCTTCGTCGATTATAGCGGCGCCATCTGGCCGGCCCCGATTGTCACCTATCTGCTTGGCCTCGCCGCTGTGACGCTCCTTTTCCGGCCGGGCCGCTCGTCGGACCGCCTCGTCGCCGGCATCCTCGCGGTCTGGCGCTGGCCGACGTTCAGTAGCGCTCCGGCTACTCCTCGCTCGCCGCCGTGCCGACCAGCCCGTATTGCAGCGGGCTGGTCGCGGCCGCAGTCGAAGTCTGCGGCGCCGTTATCGGCGACCTCGCGGGCGATCGCGTTGGCGTCCGGATTGACGCGCGCGTCGACATAGCCGATGTGGCAGACCTGGCCGGGTCCGCCGAGCCGGGTGATGACCAGCACCTGGCCCTCCGGGTCGCCGTCGCCGGCATCGGTGTAGAAGCGGAGGATCGTGGCGAATCGGCTTGCCGTCCGGCACCGAGCCGCCACTCGATCGTCTCGCCGATGTGGTTGAAGGCGGGCAGCGTCGTCCTCCGCCGCCGAGCTCGTCGGCGCGTTCTTCGCCATAGGAGACGAAGAAGCGGAGGTCGCCCTCCGATGACATAGACCGGCATGCCGCCATAGCCCTCGCACCACCACGCGCCCGATTGCAGCGGATCGTCCGGGTCGGGCGGCACCTCGCGGCAGGCGGCGAGGTCGATCTTGGTGTAGGCGCTGGAGACGTCCGCGGCGACAGCCGGGGGCGGCGCTCGTGAGCAGGCCGACGAGCACGGTCAGCCGGACGCGGGGCCATGCGTCGATCTCCCGGGACAGCGCGGCCGGATCGCCGGCGATCCTCACCTGCTTCAGCCGCGCGGTGTGGCCGGCGGTGATGGTGACCGCCGACTTCGGCACGCGCAAGCGTCTTGCGAGGAGCGCGACCAGCGCCTGCGTTCGCCTCGCCCTCGGCGGGCAGCGCCCGCACCCGGACGAGCGCCACGGCCGGCCGTCGGAAAGCGACGCCGACGCCGTCGATCGAATCGCGCGCGCGCCCGCGGCGTCAGCCGGACGGCAAGGACGATCCCGCCCGCCTCGCGCCGGTAGCAGGCGGCGGCGGGCATCGCCGGAAGCCTCAGAGGAAGGCGCGGGCGATATTGGGCAGGATGACGCTCTGGATGAAGATGATGATCAGGATCACCACCACCGGCGAGATGTCGATGCCGCCGAGATTGGGCAGGAGATTGCGGATCGGCCGGAGCACCGGCTCGGTGATCGCGTAGAGGAGCTGGGCGAGCCCGGCGACGAACTGGTTCCGCATGTTGACCACGTCGAACGCGATCAGCCAGGAGAGCACCGCCGAGGCGATCAGAACGTAGACGTAGAGCTGGAGGACGTAGGCAATGAAGCCGAGAAGCTCCAGCATGATGTGTCCCGCCGCTCGCCGGTGAAAGAGCCACGTTCATGTAGCGTTGCCGCCGCCAAGGCCGCAACCGGCATCGCGCCGCTGGTTGCCTTGACAGGGCGGGAGGCCGAACCGTAAATGGCGCCCGTCCCGAACCCGCCGGAAATGCGGGACTTCGCGGGGCCGTAGCTCAGATGGGAGAGCGCTGCAATCGCACTGCAGAGGTCAGGGGTTCGATTCCCCTCGGCTCCACCAATGCCTAAGTCCTTGATTAAGTATTAGTAATGGATACGGCTAGTCTGCCTCAGATCGTCCCTTCGATTCTCAGCTGTCACAGCTACGTCACAGCGAGAGGTTCGATATGGCTTCGATTCGACGCAGAGGAGACAAGTGGCAGGTCCAAGTTAGGAGAGCCGGACACCATCCTGTCTCGCGATCATTCATCACCAGACGGGACGCTGAGGTCTGGGCAAGACAGACCGAGTTGAGTGCCGACAGGAACGACCTTCCTCCCGATGCGAAATGTCTTGACCACATCACTCTTCGACAGCTGGTCGAGCGCTATCGGGACACGGTCACGGTGGCCAAGAAGGGACGTGAAATCGAGACGATCGTCTTGAATGCATTCCTTCGTCACAGGATATGCTCCAGACGACTCTCAGAGCTCCGTACAAGCGATTTTGCAGCGTACCAGCACCTGAAGACTCCAAAAGGTCAAAGCGGCTTCCTTGAGCCGCCAGATGGCAACGCTGCACCATTTGTTCGAAACGGCCCGTCGGGAATGGGGCGTGCCGCTTCGGGAAAATCCACTCGCGGACCTGAATTTCAAGGCGAATGAAGACCGGAGAGAGCGGCGGCTGCGACAAGGCGAATGGGAACGGTTGATCCATGCGGCGCAAGAGGCCAGAAACCCCTTCATCGCTCCTATCATGGTGTTGGCTCTGGAAACGGGGATGAGACGAGGGGAAATCCTCGGCATCAGATGGGAGCACCTGTCGTGGACGGACCAGTCCCTGTTGATCCCAGATACCAAGAACGGATGGACAAGGACCATTCCACTGACCAAGAAGGCAATTGAGACGATATCTCTCCTCCGGTCCCAATAGGTATTAGTAATGGAATAAGGTATGTCTCTTCTAGGTCTCTGTCCTTGTCTAGGCCCTTCCCTTCCTCCGCCTCTTGCAACACAGAGAACCTCACCACGCCCCTTTTTCCTATCACACCCAATGCCTTCCGACTGGCCTGGGAGCGGGTCAAGAAGCGGGCCGGAGTATCGGACTTTCACTTCCACGACTTCCGGCATGAAGCGATCAGTCGGTTCTTCGAACTCGGCCTAACAGCCCCTGAGGTCGCTCTCATCAGTGGCCATCGCGACATGCGGATGCTGTTTCGATACACTCATCCTCAGCGGCAACTGATTCTGGAAAAGTTCAATGCCGGGCTCGGAGGACAAGGGACCCGTCTATTACCGGGGGTTTGAGCGGAACAAGAAGCCCGCCACTGACCGGCTCCTGAGAGACGTGGAGGAAATCGCAACTCGGCTCCAGCATCTCCAGACGTACCTGGCGTCTAATGTGGACGCATCCCTAAGTGACCGGAGCCAGGCGACAAGCTCGGCTGACTTCCGATCACTTGCCTCCTTAGCTGTGTGCGACTTGATCGCTCTGTTTCTCGATGACGGAGAGAACGGGTGGATCGTTTTGCATGAAGCCCGCGATCCTCCCCTTCTCGCCTTGGTTCTGGAGCTTGCGTCTCAGCCAGAGATGGGATTCGTCGAACTCGGTGTCGTCGAGGAGAGGAAGGAACGGGATAGAAAGGTTCGGGCAGGCGAGCTGCTTCGTCGGTGGGTGCACGATCACGGAATTTCAGAAGCCGATCTTTCGATTGATGGATCGAATCCCTCTGAGGGAGAACCAGTTGGAGCTACTCGTTTGGAGGAAGCGTCTCCCGGGCCTCCAATTCTTCCAAGCCTCGGCCCTGGCCCTGCGCAAGGGTTGGATACTTCAGGCGACAGACGGGATGGAGATGCGGAGGGCAGTGGCACCTCGACGGATGAGAAAGCTTTCAGCGGCAATGATCTCGACCACTCCCGGCAATTGGATGTTCACACCTGGTCGGATCACCCTGAGGTCAACGCTTTCGTCAATGAAATTTACGACACGCATTTCAAAGGGGGAAAAACCAGCATCAGGAAGAAGCACCTGAAGGTGCTCCTCTTGGACTTGTATGTCGCGTGGTGCGATGACCCGACTTTGAAGATTGCCATGTCGCGAAACGTCGACGACTACAAAGCGGGCTCGCGCTACAACGCCCTGCACCTATCGAAGCTCACGATTAAAATCGCCGACCAACTGGCAGAGGCGGGCCTCATTGCCCAGGTAGCGGGATTCTTCGATCGTCGCCCCGCTGGCAATAGCAGGGTGAGCCGCATTTGGCCGACGGATGCCTTGATCCAAAGGTTCAAGGCCGCTCGATTTGGCATCCTTGACGTTGGGATGCCACCTGATCGTGAGACGATCATTCTCAGGAACGAAGCTGGGGCTGATATCGAATATGACGATACGCAAGAGACCGAACGAATGCGGGCCGTCCTTGAGGATTATAATACGCTGCTCAGGAGGACCTTCATCGATATTCCGACTTTGCGAGAAACTTACATAGACCTAAGCGATCAGAAGTCCCGCAAACCATCACGACTCTTCATCAACCAGAAGGACAAGTTCGTTCGCAGAATATTCAATAGAGGTTCATTTCAGAAATGCGGACGGTTCTTTGGCGGATGGTGGCAACGATGTCCAAAAGAATGGAGATCACCTATCTTTATTGATGATAACGCTACGAGTGAAATCGATTACTCTGGTCTCCATATTGTTATGCTCTACGCGAGACACGGGATCGATTATTGGAAAGATATCGGAAATGATCCTTATCTAATCGAGATTCCTGACTTCCTTGAAACAGAAGAGCAGTCCCGAAACCTTGCAAAACGTCTCCTCTTGATAGCGCTCAACGCCAGAAACGAAACTAGTACTTTTGCGGCCTTTCGTAATGACGCAGATACCGGAAGTTCCGAGAAGCAGCTAACCAACAGACAATTGTCTTCTGTATTGAATCAGTTAAAAAAGAAACACCCTATTATTTCCGTGGACATCGCGTCTGATATTGGTATTGATCTGATGAATTATTACTCTGCTATTACAGAATTCGTAATTGACGTTTTTACAAATAAGCAAATACCAATTCTCGCGATTTATGACAGCTACATCGTCGCTCTAGATAGGGAAGATATTTTGGAAGAATCAATGACCGATGCTTTTGAAAAAGCCATGGGAGTCGCTGGTGTGAAACTGAAAGAGGAAACCGAAAGGCCAGCGACCATTATCCGCCGTTGGGACGATAGACGAGCATTCGATCGGCGGAATCCCGCGGTCCAGACGCTATTCGCGGCAGAGTACGCTGCACGCACAGACCCTTACCGCTCTCCTCGATACAAAGCCGCGTGGGATGCCTTCCAAAAAGCCGTGGCTTTGGAGTCACGGGGATGACGATAATCAGCACAACGAGGCCGGTTGGCCGCATGTCTCGTCGGTGCTTAGCGGGGCCCTCTCCGCTCCGCCTCTAGGGATGATTCCATTCAATGATCCCGACAAAAGGCTCGAGGCGCGTCAACGCGGGGGGCCAATTCAAACGTACATTTAGAACCGCCGATTTTCCTCCGAGGATCGCCATTTTATTGGGCATCAGATTGCCTGTAGATTCCTATCATCCGGCACCGATTCGCTGAGCATATAAGGGTCAAATCCTTGGGGACTCGGCAGCAGGGCTAGTGGACCCTGCTATGATCTCGCGACGCTTCCAACTGGATCCCTTCGGCCATATGCGATATGAGGAGTGGCCTTTGGGACAAAACGGAACCTTGGACCCATGCAACAACAACACCTACAAAGACCATTTCAGCGGCCCAGCAAGGTAGAGGTATCTAGCGGGCTCGTTTTCCCGCCACCTCTGGATTGTGTTCCACTTTGGAACCAAAAGATTGAGTCCCTGCTGCCCATTCTCCCAAGGAGACCCTTATTCGACCTAGTTGTTACCTCTCCGCCGTATAATATGGAAAAGCCCTATGAAGGCAAAAGGATACTCACTTCCAAAATATGTGAACTGGCAAAAACGCATAATAGGCCACCTCTGCCGATGCCTCAAAGCCGAAGGAAGCATATGTTGGCAAGTTGGTAATTTCGTTGAAAATGGCGAGATAATTCCTTTAGATATGGTCTTGTATCCTATTTTCAAAAGCCTAGGCATGAAATTACGAAACAGGATAGTGTGGCGTTTCGGACATGGCCTGCACACTAGGCGACGTTTTAGCGGGCGCTATGAGGTAATATTATGGTATACAAAAGGTTCTAATTACAAATTCAATCTTGATGACGTTCGTATCCCCTCGAAATACCCAGGAAAGCGTTTCTACAAAGGCCCGAACAAGGGAAAATTGTCTGGCAACCCTCTTGGCAAGAACCCTGAGGATGTCTGGGAGTTCCAGGACGTGTGGGATATCCCGAATGTTAAAGCCAATCACGTTGAGAAGACTGTCCACCCTTGTCAATTTCCAGTCGGCTTGGTCGAGCGCCTGGTGCTCGCCTTGAGTGATCCGGGAGACTTGGTTTTCGACCCATTTGCTGGTGTAGGATCGACGGGTGTGGCTGCCCTGATCCACAATCGATATTTCTGGGGATGCGAACGGAATCATGAATATTGTGAAATTGCCGCTTCTCGGCTAAGAGCTTCCCTTGACGGCAGCATTCGCTATCGATCTCATCATCTGTCAATCTACGACCATACAAAGTCCTCTCTGTCACGGTTGTCTACTCACGAAAGGGGCAGTCATGCGCTTGGGAGCTCCATATCCAGAGAGGATGGCGGTGCTCGCGCAACTGCAAAAAACAAGCGTCGCGGAGCGGTTTAGCTTAAAATTTCAAAATAGCTATACTCCGTTTCCGGTATACTTGGTTTCGAGCGATCTGCCTAAATACCGTTTGGAGAACGGTCGAACAACAGCTGCACAAGCACAATATTTGGCCGAGCCAGAACATTCGTCTCTTCCCAGAGATCTTTTTGACAGTGACCCTGAATCTGATATTGCGCAAAAGGCGCAACATGATATACTAAAAAGTATGATCGGAGAAAGCGATCTGCGTTCGTATTTCGGCACAAACGAGCAAGGGGAACCAATTGTACTGAGTAGCCAAGGATTTGTGATTAATGGCAACCGAAGACTATGCAGTATGCGTGAATGGTACGATTTCAATTCCGGGAAATATAGTCGCTATCGCAACGTTAAAATTATTATTCTTCCTGCTGCTGATGAGAAAGAACTGGATTGGCTCGAGGGCAAAGAGCAGATTCAAAAGGACATTACTGCAGAATACAGCTGGACTGCTGAGGCGATAATGTATCGTAGGCGGTTGGAGAAAAAGATATTTAGTATTAAGGAATTGGCGGGCTTATATGAAAAGGACGTTGAAGAGATTAGCGAACTCTTAGATCTTCTGAAGTTTGGTGACCTATATTTGACTAGCCGGCGGAAGCCAGCCCAATATAGTTTAATAGATAAGGATAAATATGCCTTCTCGCAGCTTAGAAAGTATCGGAAGAAGATTTCGGGCCTTACCGATCGAAAACTATTTGAAACATTAGCTTTCGAAATCATAGATGAGCCTATGGGCAAGCGCGCTTACCAATCGATAGCCGACCTGAATAGATATTTTTCGAACGTTAAGGCTGGATTGGCGAAAGACCCCAAAGTGAGGGAGGCAATTAAGCCTCTTTCCACTCAACGAAACGTGTCGACAGACTTGCTTCGTCCTAACCAGAGCGAAGCCACTACCGCAGTGATAGATCCTGAAGCACTTACCAAGACACACGAGTTAAAGGCTACGGTCCGTTCGATTGTTCAAAACTCGATCGAAGAAGCGGAAGAGCTGGACAAGGTGCGGAAAGACAAAAAGTTTGTCCAAACGCAGGTTTCACGGGCCTTGGCCGCCTTGGAGAGTGGCGCGCAGTTCCTAGAGCACACCCCCGACTCTGAAACTCAGGGACTAGCTGACCAACTTGACGACATAAGGAAACTTTGCGAGCGCATCGGGAAACAAGTCAGAGCGCCAAGGGTGTAGCCCGCATCGGTGTAGCCCGCATCGCGGCTAGCTTCGAGCAAAGGCTGTCAAAAGGTGACAACGCGTATCGACGTTCGTTACGACCCCAACACCAAGACCGCAATCCTCGACGCCGATGCGCCAGGCGAAGCTTGGGACGAAATCGCAAGGCTGTTTGATGATATCGCTTTTACCGAGACTGAGGGCCTACTTCGACTTCGAGTCCCTTGGTGGGTTTTTCTGAGGACACGTTTGGACCTGGCGGATGTCCTCGACGCCTACGCTGTCAAAATTGAGTTCGAGGCGGAAAGCAGGGCGCTTCTGGAGCAAGCTGCCAAAAACCAAGAGGCCTTTCTAGCACCGCAATTAACGCCACCGTTGACGCAAGGTGAGCTGGACAAGCTTTTAGAACGGGTAGGATTTATAAGAACCCTTACTGCCGAACAAAATAGAAACGTGGCCAAACTATTGACGTTACCCTCAGGCGCGTCCTTTTCCGTTCCAGGCGCAGGAAAAACATCAGAAGCGCTTGCATGGTATTTTGCATCACGATCAACATCGTCACTTTTGTTAGTAGTTGCTCCTAAGAATGCATTTGGCTCTTGGGAAAGCGAGCTTTTACTAAACCTGCCATCTATGCGCGATAGATTTGTGCGACTTGTCGGCGGGCAAAACAGAATAAAGTCATTATTAGCTGGTCGTCCTTCACTGATGCTAGTTACATACCACCAGCTAAATTCAGCACAAGATGTAATATCTGAATACCTGTCATCATTGGATCCTAAAGATGTTTATATATTTTCGGATGAAAGCCATCGTATTAAAGGTGGCGTTCCGAAACCATTGGCTACTGCGGTGATAAATCTGTCGCATTTTTCAACGCACAAACTTATACTGTCTGGTACGCCGATGCCTAATGACGTTAGCGACCTCGTACCCCAATTTCAATTTTTGTACCCGGAAATATTTACCGATGATGCCAACGTCAGGTCACTTGCTGCAAGGATCTTTGTGCGAACAACGAAGGTGGAACTTGGGCTACCTCCGCTATTTCAATTCATTAGTAGCATAGACTTATCTCCGATTCAGGCGGAGATATATGAACTAGTTCGATTCGAAGAGAGACGAAGGGCACAAGCCAACTTGGGCGCTGAACAGAGTATCCTACTTCGGAGTGCCGGAAAGAGCGCGATGCGGCTGCTCCAGCTAGTATCAAATCCTTCGCTCCTGAGCGCTTCAGGATTGATAGAAGAACCTCTTCTTTCCTCGCTTTTGGACGAAGGAGATAGTCCGAAAATAGCTTTTGCTTGTGAACGGGCGCGCGAATTGGCCGCGCAAGGCCGCAAAGTTCTAATTTGGTCAACCTTTGTTTCAAACGTCGAGCTGATCGCTCGAAGGCTCCGCGATTTGGGAGCTGTATATATTCACGGAGGCGTGGATGCGGGATCGGATGAGGAGGAGGATACGCGAGAATATCGTATAAAGCAGTTCATGAATGATTCTACGGTTCAGGTATTAGTAGCAAACCCGGCGGCCTGCGGGGAGGGCATAAATTTACATACCAGTCGCCATTACGCGATTTATGTCGATCGTAATTATAACGCCGCTCAGTTCTTACAATCTGAGGACCGTATCCATAGACTGGGCCTTTCTCGGGATCAATTGACGTATGTCGAGATCTTGGTCTGTCCAAATACTATAGACGTATCTGTTGACTTACGACTTCGAGATAAGGTTCGTCGTATGGGATTAGTGCTAGATGATCCGGGACTTAACGTTGATCCCATCTCATTTCGCCCCGAGGACATAAATAGCTCGGAACGGATGGATCGGGATGACGTGAATGCTCTTTTAGAACATCTGAGTGGCGACCAATGACCTTTAGCGTGGGTATCCTTTATTCCGCGCATCAGCTATTGCAACTAGTTAGCGATGTGGATTTTTCGTATTCAGACTTTGACCACTATGGCGGAAGAATAGGTTTGATCGACGCGCAGACCGTTTTATCAACTTGTCTTAAGTGCGAGTGGATTGACGTAGATCTTAAGGGTCGGCTTAGAACAACTAGACGTGGCGTCGATATACTCATTTCTGATACGCCTTGTCATCGCTTGCAACTTCAAATAATTGATTTATTGAAAAGTGAGAGGCCTCCTTGGGCGAAGAAGCTTAAATACGGGCGTGATGAAACCTTCGTCGCGCTTCCTCCGGACGCGAGACAATGCTTTGAGGAAGCGGGGCTCGCAGATGAGTGGTCGGATGAACTGATTTTGTTGTGGCGCGATGTTACAAAGATGGCTTGGGTGGCTAGTTCGCAAATTACCGATGATATCGGGATGCAAGCGGAGTGGTGGACGATCCAATTTGAAGCACACCGGACCGGAGTCGCCCCGAAATGGGTGTCACTTGACAGTTCTTATTCCGGGTTTGATGTCTTGTCGGTTCGGGGTCCGGGAAGCGGGAACCGTATGCGTATTGAGGTGAAAGGGACCGTTCAGAAAGGGTCGAACGCGCAATTCCATGTTAGTGCAAACGAATGGTCGACGGCCTGTAAGGGGCTGAGTGATTATTATTTCGATCTATGGAGTATAGACGAACCACCGTCACTATTTCGGGTCGAAGCAACAGCAGTATTGCCGCACATAGCTGGAAATAAGGGTAATGGTAGATGGAGTACTCTTCAGGTGCCCTTTAAACCATTTCAGACCGCCATGGTGGATCTTTCGAAGGTTCCAATGGATATTTTTGATTTCAGATTTTTTTCTAAGGGAATCTGACTTTTGTTTTTGACCATTTATTTCGGGTTTTACGGCGCTTTTTTTGGAGAAATTCTCAGGGTCAGATTCTCCTGGCTCGCAGGCCCGGGGCAGCCCCCTCCTACCCCCATACTCGATTCCTTGGTTCGGGTTTTGATGGGCCAAGGTTGGTTCCGCTGTCACACTCCTGTCACTGCGGGACATGGATTGCGGTGATCCAGATGGGCAGTTGATTAGCTCATCGAAAGATCGTACACTGCGCAAGCAGTTGAGAATCAACGATCTTTCGCGACTGAGCCAAAGGCGAAGGAAGGGAGAGCGCTGCAATCGCACTGCAGAGGTCAGGGGTTCGATTCCCCTCGGCTCCACCAATGCCGGATAAGGGCGACGCCGCCGGGTCAGGCGAAGAAGCGTTGCCGGTCCGCGCTGTAGCAGCGCTGGCCGAGATTCCGGATCATGATCGCGACGTCTTCCTGATGCGGCTCGAGCGGAGCCGCGGCGACCTCTTGACCCCGCTCGCCGCCCTCTACGGCCACCGGCCCGACTACGCGGCATTCGCCGACGAACTGATCGGCGTCCTCGCCGAAGGCTGGGCGGCGCGGCCGGCCGACCTCCGCCGGCTCGACCTCAGCCGCGACCTCGAGCCGGACTGGTTCCTCCGCGAGAACGATGGTCGGCTACGTCTTCTACATCGACCGCTTCGCCGGCACGATGCACGGCGTCGTCGAGCGGCTCGACTATCTCGCCGAGCTCGGCGTCACCTACGTCCATTTCATGCCCTGCCTGAAGCCGCGCCCCGGCGACAGCGACGGCGGCTACTCGGTGATGGACTATCGCGCCGATCGACCCACGTTTCGGCACCATGGACGATCTCGAGACGGCGGCCGGCGCGCTCCGCGCGCGCGGCATGAGCCTCTGCATCGACCTCGTCCTCAACCACACCGCCAAGGAGCACGAATGGGCGCGGAAGGCCCGCGCCGGCGAGCCCGAGTATCAGGCCTATTACTGGATGTTCGGCGACCGCACCGATGCCCGACCGCTACGAGGCGACGCTGACCGAGGTGTTTCCGGCGACACGCGCCGGGCAACTTCACCTGGTACGACGACCTCGGCAAGTGGGTGTGGACGACCTTCAACGAGCACCAGTGGGACCTCAACTGGAGCAACCCGCGCGTCTTCCTCGAGATCGTCGCGATCATGCTCTTCCTCGCCAACAGGGGCGTCGAGGTGTTCCGGCTCGACGCCGTCGCGTTCCTGTGGAAGCGGATGGGCACCCGCTGCCAGAACGAGCCGGAGGTCCACGACATCCTCCAGGCGCTCCGCGCCGCGAGCCGCATCGCCGCATCGGCGGTGATCCACAAGGAGGAGGCGATCGTCTCGCCGCGACGATCTCGTCCCCTATCTCGGCGCCGGCGTTCACGCCGGCCGCGAGGGCAACCTCGCCTACCACAATTCGCTGATGGTCCAGTTCTGGTCGGCGCTGGCGTCGCGCGACACCCGGCTGATGACCCATGTGCTCCGCACCCACTTCCCGACGCACTTCCGCAATGCCACCTGGGCGACCTATCTCCGCTGCCACGACGATGTCGGCTGGGCGGTGACCGACGAGGATGCCGCAGCGCTCGGCATCTCCGGCCCCGCGCACCGCGCCTTCCTCGCCGACTTCTACGAGGGCGTCTTCCCCGGCTCCTTCGCCCGCGGCGGCCTGTTCCAGTCGAACCCTTCGACCGGCGACAAGCGGTCGAGCGGCACGACCGCCTCCTTCTGCGGGCTCGAGGAGGGGCCGCTCGCCGGCGATGCCGCAGCGGGCATCGAGCGCGCCATCCACCGCATCCTGATGGGCCACGCGCTGATCGCCGCCTTCGGCGGCGTGCCGCTCGTCTACATGGGCGACGAGATCGGCCTCGCTAACGACTATGGTATCTCGCCGACCCCGACAAGGCGCATGACAGCCGATGGATGCACCGCCCGAGGATGGATTGGGAGAAGGCCGCGCGGCGTTCCGATCCCGGCATCGGTGGAGGCCCGGCTCTTCGCCGGCATGCGTCGATATCATGCGGCGGCGGAAGGCAACCCCGCATCTCCACGCCGACAGCCCGACCGAAATCCTCGACAGCGGCGTCGACGGCGTCTTCGCCTTCCGCCGCGCAAGCCCGCTCGGCGCGCTCCTCGGCCTCTTCAACTTCGCCGACGACTGGCGCGCGGTGCCGCAGGACTTGGCCGACGGCGCCGGGCGTCGACCGACTTCGTCGACCGGCTCACCGGCGACGCGGTGGTGCCGACGGCGGCGGCATGATCCTCCTGCCGCCCTATGCCCGGCGTCTGGCTGACCTGAGCCGCGCTCACGCCAGGATCAGCCGGTTGACCGGGCCGGGCCTGATTCGAGGTGGACGAGGTGTCCGGATTTCGGGGATCACCGACACCGGGATCTGCGGCGGGAAGCCGGTGGCGACGGGGTGGACGATGGTGTCCTCGGCTCCCCAGATGATGCGCGACGGCACGCCGAGACCGGCCAGCCAGTCCTTGTAGAGATAGACCTGTTTGCCGGGGAACGAGGCTCGGGCGATCGCCTGCAAGCGCCTCGGGGACGCCGGGCGTCGTCGTATAGGCGACCACCAGCCGCAGCATTTCCGGGCTGATCAGCTTCGGGTTGGCGACCAGCATCTCCATCATGGTGCGCGCGGCCGGGATGTCCCTGGCCAGCGGAAACCCCGAGATGAAGGCCATGTTGATCCACGGGTCGATGCCGCCGGGGCCGATCAGGGTCAGCGCCGAGACGCGCCGCGGATCGAGGGCGGCAACCGCCACTGCGATGGCGGCGCCGAAGGAATGGCCGACGAGATGGGCGCGGGCGATCGCCGGCGTGGTCGATCAGCGCGCCGACCACGCCGGCGAAGAAGGCGACGTCGCCGCGCCCGACGTCGAGGCTCGACAGGCCGCCGCCGGGAAGATCCGGGGCATAGACCCGTCCCGCCGCGGCCAGCGCCGGCTGCGTCATCAGCCAGGTCGTGTGGTCGGCGGCGTAGCCGGGGACAAGCACGAAGACGCGGTCGCCCGAACCCTCGGTCACGTAGTAGACTTTGCGGCCGCCGGCGAGGAATTCGGCGCCCTGGAGCGCGCCGGCGCCGTCGCTCACGCGCCGGCCCCGCCCTCGTCGATGACGCCGAGCGTCGCACCGATTTCGACGATTGTCGTCGGGCTCGGCATCGATCCGCGACAGCGTCCCGGCGACCGGTGCCTCGACCTCGAGGTTGAGTTTGGGCGTGCCGACGACGACGATCGGCTCGCCGGCGGCGACCATCTCGCCGACTTCCTTCAGCCACTCGACAACGACGCCCTCGGTAACTTCCGTGCCGAGCGACGGCACCACGATATCGACCGACAAATCCGGGGACCCTTCTCGCAGTATCGACACGCGAGAATGTCGCAAAGCCGAAGGCGACTCAACAGGCGAGGAGGCGCAGACCTGCGGCAGCCGCGCCGATCGGCGCGGCTCCCGCGGTGTGGTCAGGCGGCGCGGGATATCCTGACGACGTTGGTTTTCGGCGCCGAACCCCGCGTCGCCGGGAGCGGCTTGATTCTCCACTCCGCGAAGTAGCGCTCGACGACGGCGGCGTCCTTCGCCGCCGCGGCAACCGCGACGTAGCCGTCCGGCCGCACGAGATAGGCCGCGTCACGTTCGAGCCCGGCTGCCTTCGCCGCCGCCGACCAGGAAAAGGCGTGGAGGGGAATGCCGAGCCGGGTGAGGGCCGCCGCGAGATCGACGCGCGCCTCGCCGTAGACGTGGACCTGCCAGTCCATCGACCGGAGCGGTGCGTAGTTGTCGCCGTCGGCGCCGGGGACATAGGGCAAGCGGTCGCCGCCGCGCACTTTCCCCGCGGCCCCCGTGCTGATCTCGCTCTCGCGATATCTGATGCCGATCTGCGAGATGGTGCGGAAGAAGAGGTGCGAGCCCAATCGCGTGGCGAGCAGGGCCGCGACCATGCGGGGCATGACGTGCTGGCGAAAGAAGCCGACGATCCGCGACGGGTTGGTGGCGATCTTGAAGGCCTGGTCGGTGGTGGCGATCAATAGCTTGGCGAAGGCGATCCGCTCGGTTTCGTAGCTGTCGAGGAGGCGCGCGTCCGCCCGCCCCTGGAGCACCGCGGCAAGCTTCCAGGCAAGGTTCACCGCGTCGCCGATACCGGTGTTCATGCCCTGGCCACCGGCGGGACTGTGGACGTGGCCGGCGTCGCCGGCGATGAAGGCGCGACCGACCCGGAAGTGCTCGGCGACCCGGTGGTGGACGCGGTAGGTCGAGAACCAGTTGACCGAATCGACCGTGACGCCGGTGTCCCGCTCGATCGCGTAGCGGATGGCCTCGAAAGTGATCTTCTCGTCGTGCTCGTGCTCCATCGGCACGACGCCGATCAGGCGCAGCGAGCCGGATTGCCGGACCGGCATGGTGATGGCGAAGCCATAGGTGCTGACGCAGATATCCATGCCGTTTCTGGTGACATCGCCGCGCCCGACGACGTCGGCGACATAGAAGGACTGCTCATAGGCGCCGCCGGGAAAGGCGAGATCGAGCGTGTGGCGGACGGTGCTGTGGGCGCCGTCGCAGCCGACCAGATAGGCGGCCTCGACGGTCTCGGTCGAACCGTCCTTCCGGAGCGTCGCGGCGATGCCCGCCGAATGCTGCTTGAAGCCGACGATCTCGGTCCGCCGCTCGACTTCCGCGCCGGCCTTGGCGAGGTGCGCAATCAGGATCTGCTCGTGGATGTCCTGGGGGAGCGCGAAAGCGAAGGAGTAGGGGCTCAGCCCGCTGCCGAAATCGCTGAGCTTCAGGGCAGCCGCGATTCCGGAAGGCGTGCGCACGGTGAGCTGATCGACCCGGACGCCAGCGGCAAGCACGTCGTCGACAATGCCGATCTGGCGGTCGAATTCGAGGGTGCGGGCCTGCACGGCAAGGGCGCGCGAGGTCTCGCCCGGCCCTGCGTCCTTGTCGATGATGCGAACCCGTACGCCGAGCTTGCGAAGCCAGAGGGCGAGGGAGAGGCCGGTCGGGCCGGCTCCGGCAATGAGAACATCGGTTTCCATGGCGCGATTCCTTTTTGTCTCGCGGCGGCATCGGAGGATTTTCCCGGTCCGCCGGTCTCGGCGCTCGACTTAGCCCAAGGCCCGGCACCGGTCACGGCGCCGAGGGAACTCCCACTATGCGGAGGCGGAACTCGCCGCTCACGGCGCGCCGAAAGCTCGTCACCATCGTCGTGATGGCTGCGATCATAGCTTCCATTTGTTTCCTCCCCGGTTAAAGGCCGGCCCGATCATTGCGATTTCCTGGGCAATGACAATTCGCATCACGGAAGCTTGCTGGAAGAGCCCAGGCCGCCGTTCCGATCGTGACGCGGCGCGCCGCCCTGCTTGCGGCAAGCTCAGGGCCCTGCAATCATGGGACGCGCCCGCGACCGGGCCAAAGACGCGGAACGGGGTGCGCCGGTGGTCCGGAAACTGATTGTCGTGATCGTTGTCCTCGGCATCATCGGCGCCGTGGCGGCCTGGTTCCTCACCGCGCCCCGCACCTTCGCCGCCTCCGAGATTCCCGACCACAAGCCCGACCTCAGGAACGGCGAATACATGTTCTGGGCCGGCGGCTGCGACGCCTGCCACGCCACGCCCGGCGCCAAGGGCGACGACCTCCTCAAGCTCGGCGGCGGCCTGGTGCTCGAGACGCAGTTCGGCGGCTTCCATGTCCCCAACATCTCGCCCGACAGGGCGACCGGAATCGGCGACTGGACGACCCTCGATTTCATCAACGCGATGAAATACGGGATCGGGCGGGACGGAAGACACCTCTACCCGGCCTTCCCCTATACCTCCTATCAGCGGATGCGTTTCGAGGACCTGATCGACCTTAAGGCCTATCTCGACACTCTGCCGCCGGTGAAAAATGTCGTGCCGGCGCACGACCTTGCCTTCCCGTTCAACATTCGCCGCGGCCTCGGCCTCTGGCAGCTCCTCTATGTCGACGGCAAGACCTTCGTCCCCGACCCCAAACAGAGCGACGAGATCAACCGCGGCGCCTACCTGGTCGAGGCGCCCGGGCACTGCACGCAATGCCACTCGCCCCGGAATTTCTACGGCGGGATCATCGCCGAGCTCGCTTATAGCGGGGCGCCTTCGCCGGCCGGACAAGGCGTCATCCCGAACATTACGGCGCACGAGTCCGGCCTCGGCAAATGGTCGGTCGAGGACATCGTCGCGCTGTTCAAGACCGGCTTCAAACCGAGCTTCGACGTGGTCGGCGGCGAGATGGCGGCGATCCAGCGCAATCTCGCCAGGCTGACGCCCGAGGACCAGAAGGCGATCGCCGAGTACCTGAAGACGCTGCCGCCGATCGCCTCGACCGTGAAGCCCCCGCCGCAGCCGGCGCCGGCGTCATAGGCGGGCGGCCGCCGCGGAACCCCATTCTGACCTTCCGTCACCCCGGCGAAAGCCGGGGTCCATCGCAAACCGCGCCACAAACCCGGCGATTGGCCAGATTGGTCCAGCAGTGATGGATTCCGGCTGGAGTTTTACCCCCGACTGCGATCGAGGGCCGGAATGACGTTGAGGGTTCGAACTCCGATTCAAGACCGGTTTCGCGGACAACTCGGCTTCACGTCATCCGGCGTTAACCGCCGAACAGGCGGCGGAAGAAGCCTTTTCGTTCTGGCGGCGGCGCGGGCCGAAGTGGTCCCGCCGCGGGCTGGAGAGAAGGCGGCGGCGCGGCCTCGACGCCGCCCGGAGCCGGCGCGGCGGCGCCCGGCGAAACCCGGATAGGCTCGCCGTCGTCGCCGAGGGTGGCGATCTGGCGGGCGATCGGGTCGGGCGGCAGCGTTCCGGCGAAATTCGACGGATCGCCGAAGCGATAGTTGCCGGGGAGGCCGACGACAGCGACGCCGTCGAGCGCGCCGCTCATGAAGCGGTGCCAGGCGTCGGCGGGGATATTGCTGCCCGAGGCCTTCTTCGTCGGCCGGTTGTCGTCATTGCCGAACCAGAGCCCCGCGACGAGGTCGCCGGTATAGCCGATGAACCAGGCGTCGCGGAAATCCTGCGAGGTGCCGGTCTTGCCGGCCGCCGGCCAGCCGGGGATCGCGGCGCGTTTTCCCGTGCCGTTCTGAATCGTCTCCGCGAGCATCGCGTTCATCATCCCGACATAGGCCGGGTCGACCACCTGCCCGGGCCCCGAGCCGGACCGTTCGTAGAGCACCTTGCCCGATTCGGTGCGGATGCGGCTGATCACATGCGGGATGACCCCCGCCCCGCCATTGGCGAAGGTGGCGAAGGCGCCGGTCATTTCGAGGAGCGACACCTCCGAAGTGCCGAGCGCGATCGAAGGCGTCGCCTGGAGCGGCGAACGGATGCCGAGGCGGCGGGCGGTGGCGGCCACAGCCTTCGGCCCGAACTCGGCGGTGAGCTGGGCCGAGATCGTGTTGAGCGACATCGCCAGCGCCGACTGCAGCGTCACCGGGCCGAGATATTTGCGAGTGTAGTTCTCCGGGCTCCAGCCGTTGATGGTCACCGGCTGGTCGATCCTGACCGATTCCGGGACCAGGCCGTTTTCGAGCGCGGTGAGGAACACGAAGGGCTTGAACGAGGAGCCGGGCTGGCGCTTGGCGTCGACGGCACGGTTGAACGGGCTCGTCGCGTAGTCGCGGCCGCCGACCATCGCCCGGACGGCGCCGTCCGGGTCCATCGCGACGATCGCGCCCTGGCTGACGCCGCGGGCCGCGCCCTCGTCGTCGAGCGTGCCGCCGAGCGCGCGCGCGGCGAGCCCTTGGAGGCGGAGGTCGATGGTCGTCTCGACGATGATGTCCTGGTCGATCGAGCCGACATAGGCGGGGAGCTGGTCCATCACCCAGTCGGCGACGTAGCGGCCGCTGCCGCCGGCGACGTCGCGGACCGGCTTCACCGGCTCCGACATGGCGAGGCTCGCCTCGCGGTCGCTGATATAGCCCTCTTTGCGCATGGCGGCGAGGACGAGCTGGGCGCGCGCCTCGGCGGCCTCCGGGTTGAGGACCGGCGAGTAGTTCCCGGGCGCCTTGAGGAGGGCGGCGAGCGTCGCCGCCTCGGCGAGCGTCACGTCCTTCGCCGACTTGCCGAAATAGCGGTGCGCGGCGGCGTCGACGCCATAGGCGCCGGCGCCGAGATAGACGCGGTTGAGATAGAGCTCGAGGATGTCGTGCTTGGAGAGCTTGAGCTCCAGCCAGACCGCGAGGATCACTTCCTGGACCTTCCGCTCGACCGTGCGCTCCGGCTTGAGGAAGAGATTCTTGGCGAGCTGCTGGGTCAGCGTCGAGCCGCCCTGGACGACGCCGCCCGCCCGCCAGTTCGCGGCGAAGGCGCGGACCAGCCCGATCGGGTCGATGCCGAAATGGTAGTAGAATCGCCGGTCCTCGATCGCGATCACCGCCTCGGGCAGATAGGCCGGCATCTCCTCGAGCGTCAGCGACTTGCCGACGGTGTCGCCGCGGTTGGTGATGAGATCGCCGGAGGAGGCGACGATGCGGACATTGGCCGGGCGCTGCGGCAGCGTCCATTCCGAGGTCGGCGGCAGCTTCGACCACGACCAGGCGACGAGCCCGCCGACGCCGGCGGCGCCGATGATGATCGCGACCACCGACCAGTAGGCGACGCCGCGCACGACACGGCCAAGCGCGGCGGCAAGGCCGCGCGGCTTGCGTTTTCGCGTCGCGCTCCGGCGTGGCGCGGGCTTCGGCGCCGGCTTCCGCGACGAGGGTTTCTTCGCCGCCGGCCTGCTGCCCGCCGTAGCCGTTGCCTTGGCCTTTGCCGGAGGCTTCTTCGGCGGCGGCTTGGGCTTGGCGGCGGGTTTGCGCGGCGGCGCCTTGGCCGCCGGCCTGGCGGCTTTGGCGGAACCGCCGAAGAAGCCGTCGCCGAGCGCCCGGATGCCGAATGCCGGTTCGACCCGTCGGCTTTGCCGGCGTTTCTCAGCCATCGCCCTGCCGCAACTCCGTACCCACGCGACTGACCGGGGCGTCGCCGGCCGACGCTAGGCCGGGCGGTTTAAGGCGCGGTTAAGCTTGGGGAAGTCACCCCACGGTGGCCATCCTGAGGCGCGAGGGCGGAGCCCGAGCCTCGAAGTACCCATCGTTTCAAGCATAGCGCGTCCTTCGAGGCTCCGCTTCGCGGAGCACTTCAGGATGGCGTCGTTGCTGCAGCCGCGTCCGGGATGTGTTCGGCTCAGGCATTGCTGTGATGGAGGATCGACCGATGCATGCTCCCGCCTGCTCACACGGTGCTACGTCCGCAGCGTCCCCGCGAGCTTCGCCGCCTGTGTCGCGAGCAGATCCATCAGCGTCGGATCGAGGCTGTCATAGGGCGTCAGACCAAGCTCGGTGAGCCGCGCCCGGATCGCCGGCATATCGCTCGGTCTGGTGCCCGATTCGATCACCGAGGAGACGAAGGCGGCGAAGCCCGGCGGCGCCCAGCCCGTCTCCTTCGACCGCTCGACGTGGATGAAGTCGAGCCCTTTGAAGGCGTGGTCCTTCTTCTCGACCGGCCCATACATGTGGACGCCGCAGACCGTGCAGGCGTGGCGGAGGATGGTCGCCTTGTCGTCGACGATTTTGAGTTTGTCGCCGTTGGCGGTGACCTTGCGCGTGTCGCTCGGCACCACGCCGACCACCGAGAACAGGGCGCCGGCCGGCTTCCAGCACTTGGTGCAGCCGCATGCGTGGTTGTGGGCGACGTTGGACGCGATCTCGACGGTGACCGGCTTGTCGGTGCACAGGCAGACCAGCGTGCCGCCGGCGAAGTTCGCCGCGCCCTTGAGGACCCCGTTGTCGACCATGGGATGAATGGCTACCGGCATGATGTTGTCCTCCCCTGAGACCGCTTCCGATTGACTGGCAGTTCCTGGCTACGGAGTTTACCATGAGCCGTCACAAGAGGTGAACTCACGAACGCGCACCGCCTCCGGTCGCAGCCGTTGCATCAGGTAAGGAAGACCTTGACGTATCAGACCCGCACGTTTTCACTGACCGTCGAGCCGCATCCCGACGAGGACGGTTATCTTGCCTATTTTCCCGCACTTCCCGGCTGCCATAGCTGGGGCGGCAGTTTTGAGGATGCGGTCAAAAACGCCGAGGAAGCGCTACTCGGCTATCTTGAGGCGCTCCGCAAGAACGGCGAGGACATCCCGGTCGAACCTTACCCTTCCGACGAAGTGACCCTTGGCGTGATGGTGAAGCTGCCGGCCGAGGCATGATGGCTCGTTTGCCCTCGTGCACCGCCGCGGATATAGACCGAGCACTAAGGAGGGGTGGGTTCGTGATGGTCCACCAGCGTGGGAGCCATCGCTACTACACGAGCCCGATCACCGGAAAGGTCGTCACGGCCGTACCGATGCATCCCGGCGACGTGAAACGCCCCTTGCTCAAGAAGATCATCAAGGACACCGGTTTGACCGAGGATCAATTTCGCGACCTACTCTGACCGGCGCCCCGGCGTTGTCGCATCTGCAAGCGGCGCCAATCCGAACAAGATACCATTAACGAGACACCGCCGCCCCCTCCGCCGCTGCGGGCTCCTCCGTGGGACGGTTCGCTTCCCGGACGTGCTGCGGCACGTGATCGGCCGGCGGCGGCTTGACCCGGAACCAGACGACATAGAGCGCCGGCAGGAAGAGGAGCGTGAGCAGCGTCGCGCCGGCGAGGCCGCCGGCAATGGCGTAGGCCATCGGCCCCCAGAAGACGTCCGACATGATCGGGATCATGCCGAGAATTGCGGCCGAGGCGGTGAGCAGGATCGGCCGGAGCCGATGCTCCGTCGCTTCGAGGACCGCGTCCCAGGTCGACAGCCCCTGGTCGTGATTCCATTCTATCCGGTCGACCAGGATGACCGAGTTGCGGATGATCATGCCGGTCAGCGCGATGACCCCGAGAAGGGCGATGAATCCGTACGGGGTTCGCGTGAGGAGCAGCGCCGCGACCACGCCGATGAAGCCGAGCGGCGCCACCGAAAGCACCAGCGCCAGCCGCGAGAAGCTCTGCAATTGCAGCATCAGCACGATCAGGATCACCGACAGCATCAGCGGCACCTGGGCGAACACCGAGGCGTTGCTCTGCTCACTCTTCTCGACGGTGCCGCCGTCCTCGATCATGGCGCCCGGCGGCAGCTTGGCGGCGAAGGCCTCGATCTGCGGCGCGAGCCGGGAGAACACCGTCGGCGCCTGCAGCCCGGGGATCGGATCGCCCTGCACGGTGACCGTCGGCTTACGGTCGCGCCGCCAGACATAGGCCTCGTCGAGGTCGTAGGAGAAATTGGCAAGCTCGGCGAGCGGCACCGAATTCGCCGCCCGGCAGGCCGATCGAGACGCTCCTCAGGCTTTCCAGCGACAGCCGGTCGGTGTCGGTGGCCCGCGCCACCACGTCGACGAGATAGATGTCGTCGCGGACCTGGGTAACGGTGGTGCCGTTGTGGATCGCGTCGAGCTGATCGGCGATGTCCTTCGACGACAGGCCGAGCTGCCGCACGCGGTCCTGGTTGACGCTGAGCCGGACCGCCTTGGTCTTCTCGCTCCAGTCGGTGTTGACCGACATCGCCAGGCCGGAGGCGCGCATCATATCGGCGATCTGGGCGGCATAGCTCCGGGCTTCGTCGATGGTGTTGGCGGTGACGCGGTACTGGACCGGCCAGCCGACCGGCGGGCCGAGCTCGAGCCGCGACACCCGCCCGATGAAGGTGCCCATGTCGTTGACCGCGGCCGAAAGCTTGGTCTGCACCCGGTCGCGGGCCGCGAGGTCCTTGGTGACGATGACCAGTTGGGCGACGAAATCGTTGTCGCCCTGCACGTCGAGCGGCAGATAGAAGCGGATGGCGCCGCCACCGACATAGGCCGAGTAGCTTTCGACGTCGGCATCGTCTTCGACCAGCTTGGTCACCCGGTTGACCTCGGTCTGGGTGGCGAGGATCGACGAATTCGCCGGGAGGATCATCGTCACCAGAAGTTCCTTCCGGTCCGACGACGGGAAGAACTGGCGCTGCAGGAAGCCCTGCCCGTAAAGCGAAAGGGCGAAGAGCCCGAAGGTGACGGCGATCGTCAGGTAGCGGAAGCGCATGCAGACGGTGAGCACCCGGATGAAGGCGCGCATCCCCCGGCCGGGTCCCGACCCATGCTTCGCCTTCATCGTCGCCGGCAGCACCGTCGCGCCGATCACCGGCGAGAAGATCACCGCCACGAACCACGACGTGACCAGCGCCACCCCGATGACCGCGAACAGTGAGAAGGTGTACTGGCCGACGCTCGACTGGGCGAGGCCGATCGGCAGGAAGCCGGCGATGGTGACCAGGGTTCCGGTCAGCATCGGAAAGGCGACCGAGTTGTAGGCGTAGGACGCCGCCGTCGGCTTGGGGTCGCCGACCTCGATCCGCGACACCATCGATTCGACCGTGATCATCGCGTCGTCGACGAGCAGGCCGAGCGAGATCACCAGCGCGCCGAGCGAGATGCGCTGGAGGCTGATGTTGACGGCGTCGAGGAAGATGAAGACGATCGCCAGCACCAGCGGGATGGCGAGGGCGACGACAAGGCCGGCGCGGAAGCCGAGGCTGAGGAAGCTCACGATCATGACGATGCCGATCGCCTCGAACAGCGCCGAGGTGAAGCTCTTGATCGCCTCCTTGACGACCTCCGGCTGGTCCGAGACCTGGACGAGATCGATGCCGATCGGGAACTGCTGCCGGAGTTTCTCGGCGATGCCGCCGATCTCCTTGCCGAAAGTCAGGTTGTTGCCGCCGGTGCGCATCGAAATGCCGATGCCGACGGCCGGCTTGCCGTTGACCTGGAACATCTTGGTCGGCGGGTCGACCGGCCCGCGGGTGATCTTGGCGAGCTGCTTGAGATTGTAGAAATTGCCGTTGATGTAGAGGTTGACGGCGGCGATGCTGCTGGTGTCGGTGAAGGCGCCGGAAACGTCGAGGAGGATTTCCTCGTTGGAGGTGGTGATGACGCCGGCCGGGGTGACGGCGTTCTGGTTGGCGAGCGCCGCCATCACCTGGTCGAGGCGGATGTTGAGCGCGGCAAGCTGCTCGGGCGAGAACGAGAGATAGATCTTCTCGTCCTGGTCGCCGTAGATCTCGACCTTGCCGGTATCGGCGACGGAGAGCAGCGCCGCCTTCGCGGTCTCGGCGAAATCGCGCGCCTGCCGCCAGGTATAGCCGTCGAAGGTGACGCCGTAGATGATGCCGAAGACGTCGCCATATTCGTCGTTGAAAAAAGGCCCCTGGGTGCCCTGCGGCAGGTTCTGCTGGATGTCCGAGACCTTCTTGCGCACCTGGTACCAGGTGTCGGGAATCGCCGAGGGCGGCGTCGAGTTGCGGAGCGTGACGTAGATCAGCGTCTTGCCGGGGGTCGTATAGCTCTTGAGGTAGTCGAGATAGGGCGTCTCCTCGAGCTTCTCCTCGATGGTGTTGGTGAGCTCGTTCATCGTGTCGACCAGGCTCGCGCCCGGCCAGCCCGCCGAGACCACCATGGTGTTGACGGTGAACGAGGGGTCCTCCTCGCGCCCGAGCCGCTCATAGGAGAGCGCGCCCGCGCCGAGGAACAGGATCATGAAGAAGAGGATCAGAACCTTGTGCCGGATGGCCCAGGCCGACAGGTTGCCCTTCATTGCGAGGCGACCTTCTCGGGATTGACGACCTGTCCCTCGGCAAGCGAATTGACGCCGGCGATCACGACCAGGTCGCCTTTCGCCAGTCCGTCCGAGATCAGCACCGCGTCGCTGTCGAAACGGGCCACGGTGACCGGCTTGAGGTGCACGGCGCCGTCGGCGCCGACTACCCAGACCTGCGGTTTGTCGCCGGTCTGGACCAGCGCCGTCGGCGGGACCGAGAAGACGTCGGCGCCGGCCGATTCGGCGCGGCCGCGGACCAGCGCGCCGAGCCGCATCTCGGCCGGCGGATTGGTCAGCCCGACCTTGATCGTGTAGGTCCCGGTCGTCGGGTCGGCATTCGGCGAGATCTGGCGCACCGCCCCGACCACCTTCACGTCGGGATTGGACTGGAGCCAGACCGTCACCTGCCCGCCGACCTTGGCTAGGCTGGCGATTTGCTGCGGCACCGAGAACACAGCGTCGAGCGCGGTGATGTCGGCCATCTCGACGATCATCTGCCCGGCCTGCACCACCTGGCCGGCATCGGCGCCGGTCTTGGTGACCGACCCGGCGACCGGCGAGATCAGCGTCGCGTATTGGAGCTGGGTCTCGGCGAGGCGCTCATTGGCCTGGGCCGAGGCGAGGTCGGCCTGCGCCGTCTGCAGCGCCTTGAGCGCCTGGTTGTATTCGGACTGCGTGGTGAAGCCGTCCTTGAGGAGCTGGCGCTTGGCCGCTTCCTCGGAGGTCGCCTGGGCGAGCGCCGCCTGCGCGGCGCTGACCTGTCCCTTGCTGGCGTCGAGCTGGTTCTTGAGGTCGGTGGGGTCGATCGCGGCGATCTGGTCGCCGGCCTTGACGGTGGCTCCGACATCGACGTCGCGGGAGGTGAGCCGGCCCGAGACCAGGAAGCCGACGCTGGTCGTGGTCTGCGCCTCGATCGTGCCGCTGCCTTCGGCCGAAAGGATCAGCGGCGCCGGTTCGACGTCGATGACCCTTGCGGTGCGGGGCGGCGGCGGCGGCGGCGTCTCCGGCTTGCAGGCTGCCAGACCGAACGGAAGCGCAAGCACACCAGCCAGCGCCAAGTGTCGCAGCGACATCGGAAGTTTCCCCATAGCCAAGCCGTGGCAGCTCGGAACCGCGGCGTGCAATGCGGCACGCTAGCCCAGCCGGAGCCGGTTTGCCAACCTCGCCCCCGTCAAAAACCTGGGATGGACGGCGGCCTCCCGTTATTTTTGCGTCTGGCCATCGCCGGACAGCGCCGCCATATTGACGGCATGCCCGAAAAACCGAACCTCAAGCCGATCGGTCGCGGCGACCATGTCTTCCTGGTCGACGGGTCGTCCTTCGTCTTCCGCGCCTATTTCCAGTCGATTAACCAGGACGCCAAGTACAACTATCGCTCCGACGGTCTGCCGACCGGGGCGATCCGGCTGTTCTCGACCAAGCTCTACCAGTTCATCCTCGAAGGCGCCGTCGGCATCCGGCCGACCCATCTCGCCATCCTCTTCGACAAGACCGAGGACACCTTCCGCAAGGCGATCTACGCCGACTACAAGGGCACGCGGCGCGACCCGCCGGACGACCTCAAGCCGCAATTCCCGCTGATGCGCGAGGCGGTCCGCGCCTTCGGGCTGGAACCGATCGAGAAGGCCGGCTTCGAGGCCGACGACCTGATCGCGACCTATGCCAGGGAGGCCGAGGCGGCGGGCGCCGACGTGCTGATCATCTCCTCCGACAAGGACCTGATGCAGCTCGTCGACGACAAGGTCCAGTTCTACGACTTCGAGTTCGGGGATCAAAGGCCGGCCCGGCTATCGCCCGGAGCGCAAGATCGACCGCCAGGGCGTCATCGATTATTTCGGTGTCCCACCGGATAAGGTGATCGATGTCCAGGCGCTGGTCGGCGACACCTCCGACAACGTCCCCGGCGTTCCCGGCATCGGCATCAAGACCGCCTCGGCGCTGATCATCGAGTATGGCGACCTCGAGACGCTGCTCGCCCGCGCCGACGAGATCAAGCAGCCGAAGCGGCGCGAGCTCCTCACCGGCTTCGCCGAGCAGGCGCGAATGTCGAAGAAGCTGGTGACGCTCGACTGCCACGTCGAAATCGATACGCCTCTCGCCGGCACGCGCGTCGGCGAGTTGGACCCGAAGAGGCTCATCGCCTTCTCCAAGGCGATCGAGCTGATCACGCTGACCAAGCGCGTCGGCCAGAATTCCGGCATCGATCCCAATACCGTCGAAGCCGATCCGCGTCTCCGTTCCGACAAGCTCCACGCCGCGACCTACGCCGCCAAGCTCCAGCCGCCGGGCGGCGATTCCGTCCCGGCAGGAGAGAATCCCGCGCCGGGCGTCGAGACGACATCGACCGCGACCACGCCGCTCCTCCCCGGCATGGCGCTGCCCCTCGACCGCCCGCGTCCGAGGCCGGCCAATGGCGGCGCCCCGCACGGGAGCGGCGAGGAAGGCCCGACCTACGACCCGGTAGTGCGCGCCGCGGCCGGCGCCGCCGCGGCGATGGCGGTTCCGATCGACCACAAGACATACGAGACCCTGAACGGCCGCGAGCGGCTCGACGCGTGGATCGCCGAGGCGTTTGCCGCCGGCCGGGTCGCGATCGGGGTGGAGGCCACCTCGCCCGACCCGATGCTCGCCGGGATCACCGGCATCAGCTTCGCCACGGCGCCCGGCAGGGCCGCCTACCTGCCGCTCGGCCACCGCAACGGGGTCAGCGATCTCCTCGACCCGGGGCTGCTGCCGGGACAGGTCGGCGAAGGCGAGGCGCTCGCCCGGCTGAAGCCGCTTTTCGAGGACGGCTCGGTCCTCAAGATCGGCCACGACATCAAGCCGCTGGCGCTGCTTCTGTCGCGCTTCGGCGTCACCATCGCCCCCCACGACGACACCATCCTCCTCGCCTACGCGCTCGACGCCGGCAAGGGCGATCCGGGGCTCGCCCCGCTCGCCGAGCGCTGGCTGAGCCACACCCCGGTGTCGCGGAAGGACCTGCTCGGCTCCGGCAAGAATGCGGTGAGCTTCCCGGCGGTGCCGCTCGACCGCGCCACCGCATACGCCGCCGAGGACGCCGACCTGACGCTGCGGCTATGGATGACGCTGAAGCCGCGGCTGGTCGCCGAGCGGATGACCAACCTCTACGAGACGCTGGAGCGGCCGATGGTGCCGGTGCTCGCCCGCATGGAGGGGCGCGGCATCAAGGTCGACCGCCAGACCCTGTCGCGGCTCTCCGGTGAGTTCGCCCAGAAATGCGGCGGGCTCGAGGACGAGATCTACACGCTCGCCGGCGAGAGTTTCAACATCGGCTCGCCGAAGCAGCTCGGCGACATCCTGTTCGGCAAGTTCGGGCTGCCCGGCGGCAAGAAGACCAAGACCGGCGCTTGGTCGACCGGCGCCGACGTCCTCGACGAGCTCGCCGCCGGCGGCAACCAGCTCGCCGCGCGCATTCTCGACTGGCGGCAGCTTTCCAAGCTCAAATCGACCTATACCGACCTCCTGCCCGGCTACATCCACGGCGAGACCGGCCGCGTCCACACCCAGTATGCGCTCGCCGCGACCTCGACCGGGCGGCTCTCCTCCTACGAGCCCAACCTCCAGAACATCCCGATCCGCACCGAGGCCGGCCGGCGCATCCGCACCGCCTTCATCGCCGAGGAGGGGATGAACCTGATCTCGGCCGACTACAGCCAGATCGAGCTCCGCATCCTCGCCCATGTCGCCGACATCCCGCAGTTGAAGGAAGCCTTCGCCGAGGGCCGCGACATCCATGCCATGACCGCGAGCGAGATGTTCAACGTGCCGGTCGAGGGCATGCCGCGCGAGGTGAGGAGCCGGGCCAAGGCGATCAATTTCGGCATCATCTACGGCATCTCGGCCTTCGGCCTCGCCAACCAGCTCTCGATCCCGCGCGAGGAGGCCGGCGCCTATATCAAGAAATATTTCGAGCGCTTCCCCGGCATCCGCGACTATATGGAGGCGATGAAGGCGCATGTCCGCGAGCATGGCTTCGTGCGGACGCTGTTCGGGCGGAAAATCCACTTCCCGCAGGTCAAGTCGGGCAACTTCGCCGAGCGCGCCTTCGTCGAGCGCGCCTCGATCAACGCGCCGATCCAGGGCTCGGCCGCCGACATCATCCGCCGCGCCATGATCCGCATGGAGCCGGCGCTGGCCGAGGCGAAGGTCTCGGCAAAGATGCTCCTCCAGGTCCATGACGAACTGGTCTTCGAGACGCCGGAGGAGGAGGCCGAGCGCGCCATGCCGGTGATCGCCTCCGTCATGGCCAGAGCCGCCGAGCCGGCGGTGATGCTCTCGGTCCCGCTCCAGGTCGACGCCCACGCCGCGCGCAACTGGGACGAGGCGCATTAGGACTCGGCAGCGCCTGCAACTGGCTGCGCTCGGCAGTGCTAGGCTTGCTTTCGTTTCCGGCCGCCTAACCGTCCGTCATGGCCGGGCTTGTCCCGGCCATCCACGTCTCTTTTTCTGGAGCGACAGGCAGACCGCCGGGCGGTCAGCGGACTACCCCGACATGACGGTGTTCGCGTGGATGGCCGGGACAAGCCCGGCCATGACGGTGCTTTTCGTCTCGTCTGACGGTATCAAATGCCGAACCGACACCTCCTTCCGGCCAAATCCGCCAGTCTGCCGCCTGGCTGATCGCAGGGGATAAGTCGCGGTCCTGTCCCCGTTCCCTCAACCGCCACTATCGTAGCTCGCGTCCCTGCCCGACGAGGGGTCGTCTCCGGAGACGGTCTTGAGATGGGGCGGGGAGCGGCGCCCGCGACGCGCCGCCTCAACCGGAGCCAAAGGCGAAAGCCCGAGCCTCGGAAGGGCGGCGACGGGGGATGTGTGTGCCCATCGGGGGCCGCATCTCACCGGAGAGGACGACGGTCCGAACGGCTCGGGAGGCCCCGACAAGTCCGCCCACCGCCACTACGAGCGGTTGCCACGTGATGGCCTTAAGGGCGGGGCGTCAGGCCGAAGGGCGAAAGCCCGAAGGCTGACGAGGCCGGGGACGGGAGAAACACCCGTTCGGCCGCCCCCGTCCGGAGCGCGGGTGTCGGGTGCCGAAAATCGCCGCGGCGGGCGCTTGTGCGGCGCCTGAAAACATAAATGTGAGCGGTGCCAGTACGAGCGCCCGCCACCCCCTCGGTTCACGAGGGGTCGACCGTAGGATGGGTAGAGGCGAAGCCGAAACCCATCGGGGAGCGACATCATCAACCCGGCCCCGGACACGGGCGCGGGAAGGAGGAGGTGTGTCCTGTGAAAACCCCT
Organism: uncultured Alphaproteobacteria bacterium; assembly: GCA_963792845.1. Lineage (GTDB taxonomy): Bacteria > Pseudomonadota > Alphaproteobacteria > Rhizobiales > Kaistiaceae > Bauldia. Next base: position 79,934 of record CAWBXW010000008.1, on the reverse strand, counting down.
CGACGTCACACCGGCGGAAAGCCTGCCCCCGACCCGATCGGGGGCCGGTGTCCATCGAAGACCGGGAAATCTGTTCGATCGCTATGCCGGAAGGCACCCGTCTTCGAGTGTGCCCCGGCTTTCGCCGGGGCGACGGGCAAGTGTGTGTTCAACCCGCCAAACAAAACACCATTGCCGCCCCGTGCGCAGCGCGAAGCAGACCCGGGGCCTCGTTGGTCAAAGCGAAACCACGCATCGGTGGGAAGGTCGGCCGCAGGCGGATGGATGCAGGCGGACCCCACCCACCCGCGCTGCGTCTGCCGCCGCCTCAGACCTCAAAACAGGAAATCGGACTCGCTGAGATGATCGCCGTGCGTCAGCTTATCGATGGTGATGGTGCCCTGGCTGGTGGTGATCACCTCGTCGCCGTGGCTCTCCGTGATGGCGAGATCGGCGAAGGTCAGGCCGGTGGCGCTGAGGTCGATCTTGTCGTGCCCGATATCGAAGCGCTTGATAATGTCGTTGCCGAAAGCCGTCCCGAAGACGAAGACGTCGTTGCCGCCGCCGCCGTCGAGCTTGTCGTCGCCTTCGCCGCCGTCGAGCAGGTCGCCCTTGCCCTGGCCCTTGAGGACGTCGTCGCCGGCGTCGCCGTGAAGGATGTCCTTGCCGCCCTGACCGACGAGCTTGTCGTTGCCGTCACCGCCGGAGAGGTGATCATCGCCGCCGCCGCCGGCGAGGTGGTCGTCGCCGTCGTCGCCGGAGAGATCGTCGTCACCGCCGCCGCCGGCGAGGTGGTCGTCGCCGCCGCCGCCGGAGAGGTCGTCATCACCGCCATGCCCGTGGAGGTCATTGTCATCGTCGCCGCCAATCACGGTGTCATCCTGACCGCCGCCGTGGCCGTGATCGCTTTCGTCGAGAAGCGTCGCCACCGGGAGACTGAGGTCGGAGGTGTCGGAAATGACCCCATCGGGACCGGTGACGATCACATGCGTGATGGTGCCGGCGTCGGGGAAATCGCCGGTGCCGGTGAATCCGGAACCGTCGAGCTCGACGGTCAAGCCGGCGAATTTTCCCGACGTGGCGGTGAACAGCCACTGCGTGTCGGACATCGAGGTTACGTCATAGCCCTTCTCGAAGAAATCTCCAAGGTCTCCCAAATCAAGCACATCGTCTTCCATGTCACCCTCCGGACCGTTGCCGCCGCGTTGATTCCCCTAGCCGACCGGGCGCAGGCATCCTCACACGCCGATGCTGACATTAACCTGATAAGGCCGGCGCCCGCCGACGAGCGGCCGTTGCCGTCGTCTATTGGTAAACCCGAGGTAAGCCGGATGGCCGAATCGCGTGCCGGAGGCGCCTTCCGTCGCCGGCTCAGGTCGTGCGGCCGGCCGGCGACGGCGTCGTTTCCCGGCGGATTCCGTCGATGCTGAAGGCGCCCGGACCGGCGAACACCAGATAGAGGAAGATGAAGCAGAACAGCACCGCCGATTCGCCGTGATTGAGGATCGGAAAGAAGCCGTGCGGCAGATGCGCGGTGAAGTAGGCAACCGCCATTTCTCCGGAAAGGATGAAGGCGGCCGGGCGGGTGAAGAGCCCGAGCACGAGAAGGGTGCTGCCGGTGATCTCGACGACGCCGGCGAGGCCGAAAAGCGACAAGAGCGGCGGCTGAAAATTGCTCGGCGGGAAGCCGAGGAGCTTCATCGTGCCATGGGAAAGGAAGAGAAGCGCCGCGACGATGCGGAGGAGGGCGAGGAAATAGGGAGAGAGGGCGGAGAGCCGGCTTTCCAAGCTGTTCAAGATTTCGACCTCCCCGCAAGGAGGTCGGCGTGTCGTGGGTCGGTACCGTTCAATTCAGCCTCCGCCGTTCCCGCGCCCGCATCCCGGGCCGGGGTGGTGATCGCTCCCCCGATGGGTTTCGCCTCGCGGCTCAACCCATCCTACGTCGTTTCTCCCGCGATTTCGCCTTCGCCGCCCTGCTTCAGTGCGACGCGGGTGGCGGGCGCCGGGACGGCTGCCGAAGGCAGCGGCGACCAAGAGAGCCGGCGCGTGGAACGACCTGCGTTTGGCGGCAGCGTTCAGGCAGCCCGGCTACTCCACCGCCACCTTCTCCCGCGCCAGCGGCGTGACATGGAGCGCGGTGATGCGGTTCCGGTTGCGGCGCAGCACCTGGAAGCGAAAGCCGTGGAAGGTGAAGGTCTGCCCCGGCTCGGGGATGATGCGGGCCTCGTGGATGACGAGGCCGGCGATGGTGGTCGCCTCCTCCTCCGGCAGGCTCCAGTCCATGATCCGGTTGAGATCGCGGATCGGCACCGAGCCCTCGACATTGACCGAGCCGTCGGGCAGCGGGCGGACGCCCTGGAACTCGATGTCGTGCTCGTCGGCGATCGGGCCGACGATCTCCTCGATGATGTCCTCGAGCGTCACCAGCCCCTGCACCTCGCCATATTCGTCGACAACAAGGGCGAAATGGGTCTTGCGCTTGAGGAAGGCGTTGAGCTGGTCGGTGAGCGAGGTGGTCTCCGGCACGAACCACGGCTTGGTCGCGACCGAGCTGATGTCGACCTTGCTGATGTCGGCGCCGGCCGACTTGAGGACGCGGAGGAGGTCCTTGGCGTGAACCACGCCGACGATGTTCTCGGGCTCGCCCTGCCAGATCGGCACCCGCGTATAGGGGCTCGCCAGAACGTCCTCGACGATCTTCTCGGTCGGCTCGGCGATGTTGACGGCATGCATCCGCGTCCGGTGGACCATCACATCGGAGACCTCCAGCTCGCCGAAACGAAAGAGGTTCTGAATGTACTCGGCCTGGGCTTCCTCCATCTGGCCGTGCTCGGCGGAGACTTCGACCAGCCCCTCGATCTCGCTGTCGGTGAGGATCTCCTGATGCGAGGCTTCCCTGACCCCGAGCAGGCGGAGCACCGAGCGCGAGGCGGCATTGAGCAGCCAGTTGAGCGGGAAGAAGACCAGGTAGACGAGGTGGAGCGGCCAGGCGATCCACTGCGACACCGGCTCCGGCTCGCGGATCGCCAGCGTCTTCGGGACCTGCTCGCCGAAGACGATGTGTAGCGAGGAGAAGACCAGGAAGCCGACCAGGAACGCGGTGAACTCCAGCGCTGCCGCCGGCAAGCCGAGCGGCTGAAGCACCGGTTCGAGGATCGCCGCCACGGTCGGCTCGCCGACCCAGCCGAGGCCGAGGGAAGCCATGGTGATGCCGAGCTGGCAGCAGGCGAGATAGGCCTCGACATTGCGCAGCATCGACTGGGTCAGCCGGGCGCCGACCTTGTTCTCCGCGGCGAGCGCGTCGATCCGGAAGCCGCGCGATTTGACCAGCGCAAATTCGGCGGCGACGAAGAAGGCGTTCGCCGCGAGCAGAAGGAAGGCGAGGGCGAGGTTGAGGAGCGTGGCGCTCATGGTGGTTCCGGAGACATCCCGGCAGGAAGAGATCGAGACGATGGTAGTCTAAACCGATGACGTCCTCATTGACGGATGCTCTCCTCCAGAAAGCCTCGCACCTTGTCCGCCGGCACGTCGTGGGCGACGAAGGCCTTGCCGATGCCGTGCGACAGGATGAAGGTGAGCTTGCCGCGCCGCACCTTCTTGTCGAGCGCCATATGGTTCATCAGCGTCCCGGCGTCGATGCCGCCGCCGCGGATTGCCTTGATCCGGGTCGGAAGCCCGACCTCGGCGAGATGAGCTTCGGCGCGCTTGCCCGCCTCGTACGAGCAATGGCCGAGCTTCGCCGAGAGGCCGAAGGCGAGCACCATGCCGATGGCGACCGCCTCGCCGTGGAAGAGCCGGTCGGAAAAGCCGGTCGCCGCTTCCAGCGCATGGCCGAAGGTGTGGCCGAAATTGAGCAGCGCCCGGACCCCGCTCTCACGCTCGTCGGCCGAGACGATCGCCGCCTTCGCCCGGCAGGATACGGCGACGGCGTGCTCGCGCTCCGGCCAGCCGGCGGCGACCGCCCGCCAGTTGGTTTCGAGCCAGGCGAAGAAATCGGCGCGCCCCATCAGGCCGTATTTCGCCACCTCGGCATAGCCGGCATTGAAGACCCGCCCGGGCAGGGAATCGAGGACGCCGGCATCGGCAAGGACGAAGCTCGGCTGATGGAAGACGCCGACGAGGTTCTTGCCGTGGCCGGTATTGATGCCGGTCTTGCCGCCGACCGAGGAATTGACCTGGGCCAAGAGCGTCGTCGGCACCTGGACGAGGCGGATGCCGCGAAGCACGGTGCCGGCGGCGAAGCCGGCGAGGTCGCCGACGACGCCGCCGCCGAAGGCGAGCACGGCATCGCTCCGCTCGATCCGCGCTTCAAGCAGCGCCTCGATCACCGTCTCCAGCGCGGCGAAGCTCTTCGAGCCCTCGCCGGGCGGCACGACGATGCTGACGTGCTCGACCCCGGCCATGTCGAGGCTGTCGGTGAGGGTGCGGAGATGGAGGTCCGCCACCGTCTCGTCGGTGACGATCGCCATCCGCGCATGGGGCAGCCGCCGGGCGATCTCGGCGCCGGCGGTGTCGATGATGTCGCGGCCGATCAGGATCTCATATGAGCGCGGCCCGAGATCGACGGTCACCGTCGTCGGCTGGCGAGGCTGGGCCGCCGCCTCGGGATTGCTCATTACGGTCATACCCGTTCGACCGCGTCGCGGCTGAGATAAGCGTCGAGGGCGGTGACGATGTCGTCGATCACGACGTCGTGCGCGACGTCGCGCGACTGGATGTGGATGTCGGACTCGGCGTAGACCGGATTCCGCTCGACGAGCAGGCGATCGATCACGGCTTCCGGGTCGGGCGTCTTGAGAAGCGGCCGGTTCGACCGGCGCTTGACCCGCGCAAAGATCAGGTCGCGGTCGGCCTTGAGCCAGATCGAAATCGCGCTCGACTTGATCGCCGCGCGGGTGTCGGGATGGATGAAGGCGCCGCCGCCGGTGGCGAGCACTTTGGGGGCGCCGTCGAGGAGGCGCTGGATCACCCGGCGCTCACCGTCGCGGAAGAAGGCTTCGCCATGGGTCTCGAAGATTTCGTTGATGCTGGCGTTCGCCGCCTGCTCGATCTCGATGTCGGCATCGGTGAAGGGCAGGCCCAGCCGGTTGGCGAGCCGCCGGCCGATCGAGGATTTGCCGGCCCCCATCATGCCGACCATGACAATGGCGCGGCCGGCAAGGCGCCGCGCGACGCGAGCCTCGATCGGCTCGCCCGCCTCGCCTGTCCCCGATTCGTGCTTTCTCGCCATCCGAGAGGTTCCGTCGCCGCCGAGCAAGAGCCGTTTTCCGGCCTTGATGTCAAGGCAAGGGCAATCGCGGCTTGAAACGAGCGCCGGCCTGGACGAAAACTGGCGTGGACTGCGGCGGAAGTCTGCGGCTGGATTCGGCCTTTCGCGGCGCCCATCGGAAAGCGCCATGCCAACGATCATCAGGTTCGTCATCACCTTGGCCGTGCTCGCGGCCCTCGCCGGCGCGGCGATGTTCTACCTCGCCAATTTCGTCCAGCCGAATACCCGCCAGATGACCGTCCGCATCCCGTCGAGCCGGCTTTCGCCGACGCCGCTCGCGCCGATGGAAGCCCCGTCTCCGCCAGCGGCCGAGGCATCCGGTACGACGGATAATCTGCCGGAACAGGGCGACGGCCAGTGAGCCGGGGGCGGACCGGCGGGCCTGGGGCACATCATATCGAAGCTTTCCTCGAAATGATGAGCGCCGAGCGCGGCGCCGCGGAGAACACGCTCGCCGCCTACCGCCGCGATCTCGAGGACTATGGTCGCTTTCTGGCCGGCCGCGGGTCGGGTTTCGAGCGGGGCGGAATCGGCGACATCAGGGCCTATCTTTCGCAGCTCGACGGGCGCGGCTTCGCGGCGCCCTCGGTGGCGCGGCGGCTCTCGGCGGTCCGCCAGTTCCATCGGTTCCTGTTCGGCGAAGGCCTCCGCGGCGACGACCCCACCGGAACCGTCGAGGGACCGAAGAAGCCGGCCCGTCTGCCGAAAGTGCTGAGCGAGGCCGAGGTCGACCGTCTGATCGAGACGGCGGCCAATTCGGCGTCTCGCGACGGCCTCTCGGTCGGCGAATTGGCAAGGGCGGGGCGGCTCCACGCGCTCATCGAGCTCCTCTACGCCACCGGCCTCCGCGTCTCCGAACTTGTGGCGCTGCCGGCGTCGGTCGTCCGCGGCGAGGCCCGGTTCTTCGCGATCCGCGGCAAGGGCGGCCACGAGCGGATCGTGCCGCTCACCGAGAAGGCGCGGACGGCAACCGTGGCCTTTCTCGCTGCCCGCAAGGATGCGGGCGCCACCGACAGCCCATGGCTGTTCCCGGCCTTCAGCGAAAGCGGACATCTTACCCGCCAGGCTTTCGCTCGCGATCTCAAGGGGCTGGCCGCGGCGGCCGGGATCGCGACCAGCAAGGTGTCGCCCCACGTGCTCCGGCACGCCTTTGCGAGCCACCTCCTTCAGAATGGAGCTGACCTCCGGGTCGTGCAGCAGCTTCTCGGCCATGCCGATATCTCGACCACCCAGATCTACACGCACGTGCTCGAGGAACGGCTCCGGGCGCTGGTCGTCGCTCACCATCCGCTGGCGCGGGAGACGTAGCCGCCGTCGGATCAGGATCGCCCGAAATCCCGGGTTTTTCGGCATGTCGACCTTTCTCAGCAACTACACCGGCCTTGAAGCCGCGCGGTGGTGATCGGTTGAAGTTGGCGGCGGGTTATCGGGAGTTCCCGTGGACGGCCGCAAAACCGGACGGGCCAGCCAGGCCGGCCGGCTTGGCTTGACACGACCCCACGCCAAGGCCAGTTTGCCGCGCGTTTCGAGCCCTCGCGGGCCGGAGCGCACATGACTTTTGTCCCGTATCCGGATCGGCATGCGCAGCTATCTCGATTTCGAAAAGCCGGTCGCCGATCTCCAGGGCAAGGTCCAGGAGCTGAAGGCGCTCGGCGACGAAGGCGATGCCGTCGCGGTCAACGAGGAGATCGCTCGGCTCGAAGCCAAGGCGGCGCAAGCGCTCGGCGAGATCTACGCCAAGCTCACGCCCTGGCAGAAGACCCAGGTCGCCCGCCATCCCGACCGGCCGCATTTCCTCGACTATGCCAGCCGCCTGATCGAGGATTTCACGCCCCTCGCCGGCGACCGGAAATTCGCCGAAGACGCGGCGATCCTGGCCGGCCTCGGCCGTTTTCGCGGCCGGCGCATCGCGGTGATCGGCCAGGAGAAGGGCAGCGACACCGAAAGCCGGCTCAGGCACAACTTCGGCATGGCGCGGCCGGAAGGCTACCGTAAGGCGGTCAGGATCATGGACATGGCCGACCGCTTCGGTCTGCCGGTCCTGGCGCTGGTCGACACGGCCGGCGCCTATCCGGGCGTCGGCGCAGAGGAACGCGGCCAGGCCGAGGCGATCGCCCGCTCAACCGAGACCTGCCTTCGGCTGGGGGTGCCGAACGTCGCGGTGATCATCGGCGAGGGCGGCTCGGGCGGTGCGGTCGCCATCGCCACCGCGAGCAAGGTCCTGATGCTGGAGCATGCCATCTATACCGTGGCCTCCCCGGAGGCCTCGGCTTCGATCCTCTGGCACGAATTCGAGCCGGGCCCAGGACGCCGCGACCAGCATGCGGATCACCGCGCAGGATCTGATGCGTTTCGGCGTCATCGACAAGATCATCACCGAGCCGGTCGGAGGCGCTCACCGCCATCTCGAGGACGCGGTCGAAGCCACCGGCGACGCCATAGACGAGGCCTTCTCCGCCCTCGACAACCTGCCCCCCGAGGAGGTCCGCAAGCAAAGGCGGGACAAGTACCTTGCCATCGGCCGATCACTTTGAAAAGGAGATGCGGAATCCCGGTGACGTAAGGATCTGTGTGTCAGGAGGAGAAGGGGGTACTCCCTGTGGTCTGCCAAGACCCAACAAAGGAGCACCCCCATGCCACAGCAAGCTGCGACGATTGAGAGTCTACCGATGGCGTTCGAGTTCGTGAAGGCGATGCGTGCCGACGGACTGGAGTGGGGCGAAGGCTACCGTGAGCTTGGCCGTCGGACGGTGGCGCGGCTGATCGAGGCCGAGATGGCGGCGGCGGTCGACCGCTATTTCGATCAGCTCGACAGCGAGGAGACCGCCGACCGGCGCAATGGCCACTACAAGCGCCATCTCCTGACCGTGCTCGGCGACATCGAGCTTTGTGTGCCGCGCACCCGCCGCTTCAGCCCGACCGGGGTGATCCGCGCCTATGCCCGCCGCGAGGCCGAGATCGACAACATCATCCTCGCCGGCTTCGTGCTCGGCCTGTCCACCAGGAAGGTCGGCGAGACGCTGCTTGCCCTGCTCGGACGCAAGGTCAGCGCCTCGACCGTCAGCACGGTGGCCAAGTCCCTCGATCAGGCGGTCGCCGCCTTCCACCGGCGGCCGCTCAAGAACCAATATACGGCCCTGATGCTCGACGGCGTCGTGCTCGCCCGCAAGACCGGCGCCGGCGCCATCAGGCGACCGGTTCTGGTCGCCCTCGGCATCCGTCCCGACGGCAAGAAAGAGGTGATCGACTTCCGCCTGGCAGCGAGCGAGAGCGCCGTCGAATGGGAGCGTTTCCTCACCGACCTCTTCAAGCGCGGGCTCACCGGCGAGAGTTGTCTCGACATCATCTGCGTCGACGGCGGTGCCGGCCTGCTGACTGTGCTTCCCGCCGTCTTCCCCGCCATCGCCGTCCAGCGCTGTTGGGCCCACAAGATGAGGAACATCCTCGACAAGGTCAAAAAGGCCGACCGGCCTGCTGCCAAGCGCGCCCTCCACAAGGTGATGAATGCCGGCAATGTCGCCGAGGCCCGCTCCGCCGCCCGCCGCTTCAGGGATCGCTTCGAGGCCGTCTATCCAGCGGCTGTCGCCTGCCTGCGCAACGATCTCGACGAACTGCTCACCTGCTTCCGCTACAAGTCACAGGACAAGCGCCGACAGGTCCGCACCACCAACGCCATCGAACGTCGCTTTCGCGAGGTCAGGCGGCGAACCAGACCGATGGGCACCTTCCAGGACAAGACTTCCATGGACCGCATCCTCTTCGCCGTCTTCACCCACGAAAACAAATCACAGGGCGTCGCTTCCCCCTTCCCGCTGACACACAAAAATTGACGTTACCCGGAATCCCGCCTTGCTCTTGCCCCATAGCCCCGGCAGGATTCGGCCGGATTGTCGGCTGTACCGGGTAACCAGTCGTCAAGGTTACAACGGTAGCACTGAGGCGGGCGGGGAGGCAGAGATCCAGATTGTGCAGGGGACGCGCATGACGATCCGCAACTTCTCCGTCTTTTGTCGTGCCGCCGCCCTCGGCGCCGCCGTGATCGGGCTGGCCGCCTGCACCGAATCGACGCTCCCCAAGGACGTTCGGCCGGTTCCCAACAAGCTCGTCAACGAGATGCAGAAGGACGGGATGTCGGAAACCTCGCCGATCTTCATCCGCGTCTTCAAGGAGGAGTCCGAGCTCGAAGTCTGGAAACAGCGGAACGACGGCAAGTATATGCTCCTCAAGACCTATCAGATCTGCAAATGGTCGGGCGTGCTCGGCCCGAAGGTCAAGGAGGGCGACCGCCAGGCCCCGGAAGGCGTCTACATCGTCAAGCCGGCGCAGATGAATCCCAACTCGAACTACTACCTGTCCTTCAACATCGGCTACCCCAACGAATACGACCGCGCCTATGGCCGCACCGGCTCGAACTTGATGGTGCACGGCGCCTGCTCGTCGGCCGGCTGCTATTCGATGACCGACGAGGCGGCGGGCGAAATCTTCGCGCTCGCCCGCGATGCCTTCAAGGGCGGCCAGACCGCCTTCCAGATCCAGGCATTCCCGTTTCGCATGACGCCGGAGAACATCGCGCGCCATCGCGGCGATCCCAACATGGATTTCTGGATGAACCTCAAGGAGGGCTACGACCATTTCGAGGTGACGCGCCAGGTTCCGACGGTCAACGTGTGCAACAAGCGCTACATCTTCGATGCCGATTCCGGCGGCAAGCCGTTCATCGCCACCGCCGCCTGCCCGCCGTACAGCGTGCCGGACTGGATCAGCACCGCGGTCGCCGCCAAGGCGAGCGCCGATCAGGCGAAGGTGATCGCCGTCAGCGCCAAGCTCGATGCCGATGCCAACGCGCTTGCCACCCAGCAACAGAAGGTCGCCGACCAGCGCGCCGCAGAGGAGACCAAGGCGGCCGAGGACGCGGCCCGCCCGCCGCTTTTGAAGCGCTGGTTCGGCAAGAACGACAAGAACGCCACCGCGACCGCCGCGGCGACGCCGGCGGCGGATGTCCCCGCGCCCGTCGAGGCATCGGCGGCCGCTGCCGCGCCAAAACCCAAACCGGCGCCGAAAGAAACCGCCGCCGCCGAGCCGCCGCCCGCGGCGCCGAAGGCCAAACCCGCGCCGCAAACGGCGTCCGCCCCGCTCGCCGCCGCGAGCGCCGACGAGCCGATACCGGGCGCGGTCGACATGAGCACCACGACGGCGACGGTTCTGTCCGCGACCGGTGCGGCGACGACACGCAAGTTTGACTGGCCCGACCAGGACGCGACCATGATCGCCGGCGGCAACAAGATCCTGCCGTCGGGGCTCGACATGCCGCCGCCCTCGGCGAACTGAACGTCCACGGCCAAATCAGGCCGGGTGCGGGGCAAAGACCGCGATCGCCTTGGGCAGCACGCAGAAATCGGCCGGCGTTTTGGTCGTCACCTCACCGTCGGTATTGACCGGCATCGGCGTCCGCGTCTCGATCCGCGCCGCCCGGCCGCGGAACACGGCGACGTCGTCGCGCTCGATCAGCGAGCCGTCGCGGAGCTGCGGCGCGAGCGCGATGAGCTCGGCGACCGAGGCGGTCTCGATCGCGTAGACGTCGAGGAGGCCGTCGTCGATCGCTGCCTCGGGGCTGATCGTCAGGCCGCCGCCGATAGTGGATGCCGTTGCCGACGGCGATCTGATAGGCGCGGACCGACTCGCCTCCGGCCGCCGCACTCGACCGTCGCCTCGAAACGCTGCGCCTCGGTCAGCGTGCCGATCGCGGCGACGACGTAGCTGAAGATGCCCCACTGCTTCTTCAACTCCTCGTCCTGGCGTTCGGCGATCTCGACCGACAGGCCGATGCTGGCGACATTGAGGAAATAGGCGTCGTTGACCCGGCCGACGTCGATCCGGCGTGTCCGGCCCTCGGCGATGACGCCGGCCGCGGCGAGCGGGTCGGCGGGTATGCCGAGCGTGAGCGCGAGGTCGTTGGCGGTTCCGAAGGGCAGGATGCCGACCGGCTTCGCCGCCTCGATCAGCGCCGGGATCGCGCCGTTGACCGTGCCGTCGCCGCCGGCGACGACGATCGCGTCGGCCGCACCGGCCTCGGCGCGGATCAGTGACTTGAGGGAGTGACCGCTGTCCGTAGCGCGGAGATCGAGGTCGAAGCCGCCGGCGGCGAGGCGGGTCAAGCGCCTCCCGAGCGATTCTGCCGCCCGGGAGGCGTGGAGATTGACGACGACGAGGAGCCGCCCCTTCGCCACCGGCGTCAGGCGAAACGGCCGTGGCAGTGCTTGTACTTCTTGCCGGAGCCGCAGGGGCAGGGCGCGTTGCGCTGGACCTTGCCCCAGGTCGACGGATCGTTGGGATCGACGGCGGCGGCGGCGAGCACGCGTCGCCGCGCGCCGTCTGCACCGTCGTGGTCGCCGCACCGTTGCCGTTGATCTCGTTCTCGCCGGTCAGCGGATCGATGTGGGTCTCCTCGAGCGTCGCCATGTCGTCCTCGGGGACGAGCGGCGGCGGCGGCGCTGGACGATCTCGACCCGCATCAGCTGCGCCGTCACCGCCTCGCGGAGGCGGCCGAGCATCGCCTGGAACAGCTCGAAGGCCTCGGTCTTGTATTCGTTGAGCGGGATCGCGCTGGGCGTAGCCGCGGAAGCCGATCACCTGGCGGAGGTGGTCGAGCGTGACCAGATGCTCGCGCCAGAGGTGGTCGAGCGTCTGCATCAGCACGGCCTTCTCGACCTGGCGCATGACGTCCGGGCCGAAGCGGACGGCGCGGCCCGGCGGCCGCCTCGTCGGCGGCCCGCATCAGGCGCTCGCGCACCTCGTCGTCGGCGATGCCCTTCTTCCTTCGCCCAGTCCTCGATCGGCAGGTCGAGATTGAGGATCTGCTGGACCGCCTCGTGGAGGCCGGCCGGCGTCCCACTGCTCGGGATAGGCCTTCTCGGGATGTGCTTGGCGACGAGGTTGCCGATCACCTCGTGGCGCATGTCGGCGACGGTCTCGGTGACGGTCTCCTGGCCCATCAGCTCGATGCGCTGCTCGAAGATGACCCGGCGCTGGTCGTTCATCACGTCGTCGAACTTGAGGAGGTTCTTGCGGATGTCGAAGTTGCGCGCCTCGACCTTCTGCTGCGCCTTCTCCAGCGCGCGGTTGATCCAGGGATGGACGATCGCCTCGTCCTCCTTGAGGCCGAGCTTCTGCAGCATGCCTTCCATGCGCTCGGCCATGAAGATGCGCATCAGGTCGTCCTGCAGCGACAGGAAGAAGTGCGAACTGGCCGGGGTCGCCCTGGCGGCCGGAGCGGCCGCGGAGCTGGTTGTCGATGCGCCGGCTCTCGTGGCGCTCGGTGCCGATGATGCAGAGGCCGCCGGCGGCGAGCGACTTGTCCTTGAGCCGCGCGACCTCCTCGCGGATCTTGCGCTCCTTCTCGTCGCGCTCCGGCCCGCTCGGCATGTCGGCGAGCTCGTGGCGGACGCGCATGTCGGCGTTGCCGCCGAGCTGGATGTCGGTGCCGCGGCCGGCCATGTTGGTGGCGATGGTCACGGCGCCCGGCACGCCGGCCTGGGCGACGATGTTCGCCTCCTGCTCGTGGTAGCGGGCGTTGAGGATGGTGAAGCTCTTGCTTTCGATGGCGTGGCGGTCGCTGAACAGCTCGGCAAGGTCGGTCGGATTGGCGAAGTCGCGCTGGCGCCAGCCCTTGCTGCGCAGCAGCTCGGCGAGCTTCTCCGACTTCTCGATCGAGGTGGTGCCGACCAGCACCGGCTGGCCGCGCGCCTTGGAGTCCTCGATCAGCGTCGAGGATCGCCTTGTACTTCTCGTCGGCGGTCCGGTAGACCTCGTCGTCCTCGTCCTTGCGCATGCATCGGCCGGTTGGTCGGGACCTCGACCACCTCGAGGCCGTAGATGTTGCCGAACTCCTCCGCCTCGGTCGACGCCGTGCCGGTCATGCCGGCGAGCTTGTCGTACATGCGGAAATAGTTCTGGAAGGTGATCGAGGCGAGGGTCTGGTTCTCGGGCTGGATCTGGACGTGCTCCTTGGCCTCGAGCGCCTGGTGCAGGCCTTCGGAATAGCGCCGGCCGGGCATCATGCGGCCGGTGAACTCGTCGATGATCACCACCTCGCCGTTCCGCACGATGTAGTCCTTGTCGCGCTGGAACAGGCGGTGGGCGCGGAGCCCCTGGTTGATGTGGTGGACGACGGTGACGTTCTCGACGTCGTAGAGGGAGTCGCCCTTGAGCAGGCCGGCCTCGCGGAGCAGCGCTCTCGAGCTTCTCGTTGCCGGCCTCGGTGAAGGAGGCGGTGCGGAGCTTCTCGTCGACCTCGTAGTCCTCGGGCGTCGAGCCTGGGGATGAAGGTGTCGATGGTGTTGTAGAGCTCGGAGCGGTCGTCGAGCGGGCCGGAGATGATCAGCGGCGTCCGCGCCTCGTCGATCAGGATCGAGTTCGACCTCGTCGACGATCGCGAAATTGTGGCCGCGCTGGACCATGGCGCCCAGCTCGTACTTCATGTTGTCGCGGAGATAGTCGAAGCCGTACTCGTTGTTGGTGCCGTAGGTGATGTCGGCGCCGTAGGCCTCGCGGCGCTCGTCGTCGTTGAGGCCGTGGACGATGACGCCGACCGACAGGCCGAGGAAGTTGTAGATCTGCCCCATCCACTCGGCGTCGCGGCGGGCGAGGTAGTCGTTGACGGTGACGACGTGGACGCCCTTGCCGGACGAGCGCGTTGAGATAGACCGGCGAGGGTGGCGACGAGGGTCTTGCCCTCGCCGGTCTTCATCTCGGCGATGGCGCCCTCGTGGAGCACCATGCCGCCGATCAGCTGGACGTCGAAATGGCGCTGGCCGAGGGTGCGCTTGGCCGCCTCGCGGACCGTGGCGAAGGCCGGGACGAGCAGGTCGTCGAGGGCGCGCGCCGTCGGCGATGCGGGCGCGGAACTCCGCGGTCCGGGCGCGGAGCTGATCGTCGGTCAGCGCCTGAAGCTCCGGCTCCAGCGCATTGATCGCCGCGACCCGCGGGGCGATAGCCCTTGATGCGCCGATCGTTGGAACTGCCGAAAATCTTACGCGCCAGTGAGCCGAGGCCGACCATGGTGATCCTTGCGAAACCCGCAAACCCGTCGAGCGCGTCCATTGGCACCAACAAGGGTTCCGCGCCGCCGTCGATGCCACGAAAGACGGCAAGCCGATCGAGCCATCGTCGACGCTTGGGATTTCAAAGCGTTCTGGACGCCAAGCCATGAGACAGATAAGAGGGGGGCAAATGGATGTCAACGGCGCGGCAGGATGCCGCGACATGTCGCCGCCCCTGACCGTCCGGATGGCCGGAGGGGGTGAGCGAACCCCCAGGAACGGGACGGACAGGACCACGAAGCCATGCCGATGCCACGCCTGATGCCCGGCCGGATCGCCGGTGCCTTCGCCATCATTCGCCGCCGCCATTCGTCGCCGCCCCCGCGCCGGCCGCGCAGGCGCAGCAGATCACGGCCGAGACGGTGATCGCCACCGTCAACGGCGAACCGATCACCGCGCGGCCAGCTCGCCCTCGCCGGCGCCGAGTTCGCCGACCAGCTCGCCCAGGTCCCTGCCGACCGGCGCGACTGGCCGTGCTCGACCTCGTCATCAACATGCGGCTCGCCGCCGCGGCGGCCGAGGCCGCGGGGACCGACAAGGACCCGCAGGTGGTGGAGCGGCTCGCGCTCGCCCACGACCGGACCCTCTACAGCGAGTTCCTGCGGAAGAAGTTCGTCGCCGCGGTGACCGAAGAGGCGGTCAAGGCGCGCTACGACGAGGAAATCGCCAAGTTCGAGCCGGCCGAGGAGATCCAGCGCCCGCCACATCCTGGTCAACAGCGACCAGGAGGACCTGCCAAGGAGATCATCGCCGAACTCGACGCCGGCGGCGACTTCGCCAAGATCGCGGCCGGAGAAGTCGCAGGATCCCGGGTCGGGCGCCGTCCGGCGGCGACCTCGGCTGGTTCAAGCGCGGCGATGATGGTCAAGCCGTTCGAGGATGCGGCGTTCGCGCTCGAGCCCGGCCAGTACACCAAGACCCCGGTCAAGACCGACTTCGGCTGGCACGTCATCCTGGTCGAGGACAAGCGGATGGAGCAGCCGCCGACCTTCGAGCAGGAGCGGCCGCGGATCGAGCAGGAGACTGGTCCGCGAGACCTTCGACAAGGAGATCGGCGCGCTCCGGGACGGCGCGAAGATCGAGTTCGCGACGCTGCCCGGCGCGCAGCCGCCGGCTGCCGAGCCTCCGGCCGAGGCCGCCCCGCCGGCGGAAACGCCGCCGCCGAGGGCGGCGAGGCGACCGGCCGAGCCCGCGCAATAGCCCGGCCGACGATCAAGGGGCGGTCGCCGGAGGGCGGCCGCCCCTTTCGCTTAGGGCCTTCCGGGACAGGCCGGCGGGAACGCAGTGACGCCTTGCGCGGCCGAGCGGAGTGGGCAAACCGGGCTGCGCTCCGCCGCCCCAAGGACCGCCGATGTCGACCGCGATTTCGCCGCTTGCGCCGAAGGCGTATCCGGAGATGCCGGCGATCGCCGGCGCCGCCTTCGCCACCGCCGAGGCCGGGATCAAGCACCAGAACCGCACCGACGTGCTGCTTGCCGTGTTCGACAAGGGCACGGCGGCGGCGGGCGTCTTCACCCGCTCGAAGTGCCGCTCGGCGCCGGTCGACTGGTGCGCGGCGGCGCTCGCCCGGCGGCAAGGCGCGGGCGCTCCTGGTCAATGCCGGCAACGCCAACGCCTTCACCGGCAAGCGGGGCCGCGAGACGGTGCGGCTCTCCGCCGCGATGGTGGCGCGAGGCGCTCGGCTGCCCGGCGAAGCGAGGTCTTCCTCGCCTCGACCGGGGTGATCGGCGAGCCGCTCGACCCGGCGAAGTTCGAGCGCGTCGTCGACCGCATGGCCGAGCACAGCCAAGCCGCCGATGCGCTGGCCGGACGCGGCGCGGGCGATCATGACCACCGACACCTATCCCAAGCTGGCGACGCGCACGCGTGCCGTTCGGCGACGCGACGTCACCATCAACGGCATCGCCAAGGGCGCCGGGCATGATCGCGCCCGACATGGCGACGATGCTCTCCTTCGTCGATCACCGACGCGCCGATCGCCGCGCCGGTGCTGCAGGCGCTGCTGTCGCAAGGCGTCGCCGGCAGCTTCAACGCCATCACCGTCGACAGCGACACCTCGACCTCGGACACGCTGCTCCTCTTCGCCACCGGACAAGGCGCCGGGCGCCACGGTCGCCGAGCCCGCGCGACCCGCGGCTCGACGCCGTTCAAGGCGGCGCTCGACGCGCTCCTCCTCGACCTCGCCCACCAGGTGGTGAAGGACGGCGAGGGGGCGCGGAAATTCGTCGAGGTGCGGGTCGAGCGGCGCGGCGTCGAAGGCCTCGGCGAGGCGGATCGCGCATTGCGATCGCCAACTCGCCGCTGGTCAAGACCGCGATCGCCGGCGAGGACGCCAACTGGGGGCGGATCGTGATGGCGGTCGGCAAGGCCGGCGAGCCGGCCGACCGCGACCGCCTGGCGATCTGGTTCGGCGACATCCGCGTCGCCGCAAGGGCGAGCGCGACCCGCCTACTCGGAGGCGGTGGCCTCGGCCTACATGAAGAACGAGGCGATCGTCATCACCGTCGACATCGGCCTCGGCACAGGCAACGACCGCGGTCTGGACCTGCGACCTCACCAAGGAATACGTCGCCATCAACGGCGACTACCGGTCGTAGCTTACTCCGCATAGCCTTGGCATCGCCGGTGGAAGCCCCCCGGCAAAAAGTGCTAGGAAGGGTCCGGCGTTTATCTTCCGGACCGCGGCGGTCATGGCCGAGAGCAACGCAGTCACGGACCAGCCCTTGGCCGAGCGGATAGCCGGCGACCAGCCGCGCGACTACGATCGCGTGGTTCGGGTGCTGCGGCGAGCCCGGCGCTGGTATTTCTGTCTCGCTCTGGCGATCCTGATTTGCGGGCTTGTCATCCTCGGCGCGGGCGTGATCGCCCCGGCTGGCCAGTGGTCGCGAGCGGTCCTGCTTCAGGGCGGTGGGCTGGTCCTCGGGCTTAGCCTGGTGCCGTTCCTGCAGGGCTGGCTTCGTCAGAGGCGGCTGGCCTATCTCGCGAAGCTTCGTGGCCGATGGGGCCAACTCGCCAGAGCCGGAGACCCTGACGATCAGATCGCCCCGCTCAGGAACGCCTATGCCGGCATTGTCGGCAATGACCTTCGCGCGCGGGTGATGGCAGGACCATGAGAGACTACATCGTCCCGGCGCCGAACGCGCGCGCCCTCGTCGCCGGCGAGAGGCGTCGCGCGATCCTTTCCGGCGTGGTGGTGGTCGGATTGGCGGTGCTCGCGGCCGTGCTTATCCGGGACGCCATGCTGACGCTCGATGAAGCGCAGCGCGAGGTCGTCGCGGCGCGGGCCGAGACCGACGCCGCCAAAGCCGACGCCGATGCGGCGAGGCAAGCCACCGGCGTCGTTGCGGGCGAACTCAATGAGGCTCGCGCCGCCCTCGCCGATGGCACCGCGGCCCTCAGCGGCACACGGAACCAATTGATGCAGACGACCAATGCGCTGAACGCCGTCACGACGGATCTGCAGCGGGTCCGCCAGAGGCTTGCCGCAACCGAAGCGGAGCGCGACCAGGCGCGGGTGCAATCGGCGAGGCTGATTGCGTCGCTCGACGTGGCCCGCGCCGAGGTCGCGGGCCTGCAAGGCGACCTTGCCGGCGCGGAGCTTCGAGCCCTCGCGGGGCGCGGCCTGGTCGCGCTCGCCAATCTCCGCATCGGGGATATGAGGGCCGATCTGGCGTGGACCGATACCCGGCTTTCCGATGCAGTGACGCTTGCGACGGCGCTCGACGAGCACATCGGTCTCTCGGCCGCGTTCGAGAAGCACCTCCATCCGGCCGCCCCTGAGGATGCCAAGGCGCTTGCCGGCACCTCGGCCCGGCTCGGGCGGCTGCTCTCGCGGATCCTCGACCTTCAGAAGCAGGTGACGCGCTTCAGCAGCGTCAACAAGTCCGGCGTCGGCTTCAACTCGCCGGGTTTTGCGGGCTATATCCTCGGCCGGACGATGAGGGGCAAGACGCTCGAATCGTTGCCGCCGACCGACGCGCCGAAGCTCGGCGACATCATTCGCTACCAGAACGGGCTCGCCATGTTTCTCCTGCAGGATGCCGAGGGGCAGCCGTTTGTGATCGGCATGACGCCGGTCGGCATCGCCGCGTTCGAGCCGGACTTCGGCGTGCCGAGGATCGGTGCGCTCGCGACCGGCATCGTTGCGCAATAAGGGCCGAGCCATTCCCTTGACCCAAAGGCTGCTCCTCGTCGCCGCCTGTGCGCTGATCGATGCGGACAACCGCGTGCTGATCGCGCAGCGGCCAGAAGGAAAGCCGATGGCGGGGCTGTGGGAATTTCCCGGCGGCAAGATCGAGGCGGGGGAGACGCCGGAGGCGACGCTGCAGCGCGAGCTCAAGGAGGAACTCGACATCGACACCTCCACCGCCTGCCTCGCGCCGCTCACCTTCGCGAGCCACGCCTATCCCGACTTTCATCTCCTGATGCCGCTCTATGTCTGCCGGAAGTGGCGGGGGACGGTTCGGCCGACCGAGGGCCAGGCGGTGAAATGGGTGAAGGCGCGCGGGCTCCGCGACTATCCGATGCCGCCCGCCGACGCACCGCTGATCGCGCCGTTAATCGAACTTTTATAGCTATTGCTGAAAATTGCAGGCAATTCCCGGTCGCGATGCGGTCGGACGAACGCCGGGTTTTGGGCCATGGCCGAGCGCGACGATATCCTCCTGACGTCTGCCGCGGAAGAGGCGGCGGCGCGGCCGCTCCGCGCGCGGATCGCGGCTTTCGTCCCGATCGCCGTGGCGCTGATCGGGGTCGGCGCCATCCTCGGCGGCGGAATCTCGGCGGGCCATCGCCAGATGGCCGCAGCAACCGCGGTCGACGCGATGACCACCGGATCGGTCCCGACGCCGGCGCGGTAGGCCGGCGTTTCCGGCCTCACATGAAGGTCTGTGGGTCGATGTCGACCTGGACGCGAATTCCGGCGCGGGGCGGCGGCGCCGCGTCGAGCCAGGCTTGCAGGTAGGCCTGGATGTCGGCATTGCGCGGCGCGTGAACGAGCAGGCGGAAGCGGTGGCGGCCGCGCACCACCGCGAGCGGCGCCTCGGCGGGGCCGAGCACGCCGATCCGTTCGGCACGCGGCTCGGCGCGCCGGAAGGCGGCGGCATAGGCTTGCGTCGCGGCGCGGTCGGGACCGGAGATGACGATGCCGGCGAGCCGGCCGAAGGGCGGCAGGCCGGCTTCGCGCCGGGCTGCGATCTCGTTCCGGTAGAACGCCTCGCGGTCGCCCGAGACGATGGCGCGGATCACCGGATTGTCCGGCGCATAGGTCTGGACCAGCGCCCGGCTTGCGCCGCCCGCCCGGCCGGCCCGGCCGGTCACCTGGGAGAGCAGCTGGAAGGTCCGCTCCGCGGCGCGCATGTCGCCGAAGGCGAGACCGAGATCGCCGTCGACCACTCCGACCAGAGTGAGGTAGGGGAAGTTATGGCCCTTGGCGACGAGCTGGGTGCCGATGACGATGTCCACCTCGCCCTTCTCGATCGACGCCAGCTCCTGCCGGAGCCGCTCGACGCCACCGACGATGTCGCTCGACATCAGGATGGTCCGCGCCCCCGGAAACCGCGCCGCGACCTCTTCGGCGAGCCGCTCGACGCCGGGCCCGACCGCGACCAGGCTCTCGCTGTCGCCGCAGTTCGGGCAGTGATCCGGCCGCCGTTCCGAATGGCCGCAATGGTGGCAGAGAAGGATGCCGCGGAAGCGGTGCTCGACCAGCCAGGCCGAGCAGTTCGGGCACTGGAAGCGGTGGCCGCAGGTCCGGCAGAGGGTGAGCGGCGCATAGCCGCGCCGGTTGAGGAAGAGGAGCGCCTGCTGGCTGTCGCGGAGCGTCTCGGCGACCGCCTGGACCAGCGGCGGCGACATGAAGCGCCCGCGTTCCGGCTGGTTCGCCCGCATGTCGATTGCCGCGATCTCCGGCAACTTCGCGTCGGCGTAGCGGTCGCTGAGCACGATCCGGGCATAGCGGCCGGCGTCGGCGTTGACGCGCGACTCGAGCGACGGCGTCGCCGAGGAGAGAACCACCGGGAAGCCGGCGAGATGGCCGCGCACCACCGCCATGT
Source organism: uncultured Alphaproteobacteria bacterium (assembly GCA_963792845.1). Lineage (GTDB taxonomy): Bacteria > Pseudomonadota > Alphaproteobacteria > Rhizobiales > Kaistiaceae > Bauldia. Next base: position 59,535 of record CAWBXW010000008.1, on the reverse strand, counting down.
CGCGGGCACTGTAGAAGACGCGTTCCTCCTGCTTGTAGGCGAGGTCGTGCTCCTCGTCGACGACGATCAGTCCGAGTTGGGCGAAGGGCAGGAAGAGCGCCGAGCGCGCCCCCACCACGACCCGCACCGAACCATCCGCGATGCCGCGCCAGACCCTTTCGCGATGGCGCGGGCCCGACCGCCGAATGCCACTCGGCCGGCCGCGCCCCGAACCGCGCGGCGAAGCGCTCGAGGAAGGTGGCGGTGAGCGCGATCTCGGGAACGAGGATCAGCACCTGCCGGCCCTTGGCGAGCGCCGCGGCGACCGCCTCGAAATAGACCTCGGTCTTGCCCGAGCCCGTGATGCCGTCGAGAAGCGTCACCGAGAAGCGGTCGGCGGAGGCAGCCGCGCTCAGGGCCGTGGCCGCGGCCTCCTGCTCGCGGGTGAGCACCGGGACGGCAAAGGCCGGATCCGGCGGCGGTGCGGGCGGTCCTGCCGGCATGGCAACCTCGACCAGCGTGCCCGCGTCGACGAGGCCCCTCACCACGCTCGTCCCGACCCCGGCGGCCGCGGCGAGACCCGACTTCGACCAGGCCAAGCCGTCGGCGAGAAGATCAAGGACGCGCCGCCGCGCCGGGGTCATCGGCTCCGGCGGAGGCCCATCCAGCCGAACGCCGGTAATCGGCGTCGCCGGAAGCAGCGCGCCCGGCGCCCGGAGCACCATGCGGAGCACCATGCCGCGCGTGGTCATCGTGTAGTGCGCGACCCAATCGACGAAGGCGCGGATTTCCCTGGACAAGGGCGGCGCGTCGAAGCGGCCGACGACCGGGCGCAGCCGGTTGTGGCCGATCGTTTCGTCGGGCGGGTCGTCCCAGACCACGCCGACGACGTCGCGGGTGCCGAGCGGGACCTCGACGACGTCGCCGGGCGCGACGGCAAGCCCGGCGGGGACCCCATATGTATAGGGTCCGGCAACCGCGACCGGCACGAGCACGGAAACCGGGCGCTGGATCAAAACGGCGCTAGCCATCACGACGGGGTTCGACCAAGGTTCGGCCCGACCTATACTTGATTCCAGGAATACGGAGGCAGCCATGAAATTCTTCATCGACACCGCCGACCTTGCCGAGATCGAGGAACTGGCGGCGACCGGTCTTCTCGACGGCGTCACCACCAATCCCTCGCTGATCGCCAAGGTAGGGAAGCCGATCCACGAGGTCATCGCCTCGATCTGCGCGGCCGTCTCCGGGCCCAGTCTCGGCCGAAGTCACCGCCACCGATTTCGACGCGATGATGGCCGAGGGCGAGAACCTCGCGCGGATCGCCGAGAACGTCGCGGTCAAGGTGCCGCTCACCTGGGACGGGCTCAAGGCCTGCCGGGCGCTCAGCCAGCGCGGCCACAAGGTCAATGTCACGCTGTGCTTCTCGGCGAACCAGGCGCTGCTTGCCGCCAAGGCCGGAGCCACCTTCATCTCGCCCTTCATCGGCCGCCTCGACGATATCGGCTATGACGGGGTCGAGGTGATCCGCGAGATCAGGACGATCTACGACAACGACGAGACGCTGAAGACCGAGATTCTCGCCGCCTCGATCCGGAGCGCGCTCCACGTCAAGGAGGTGGCGCTCGCCGGCGCCGACATCGCCACGATTCCGCCGGCGGTCCTCAAGAACCTCGCCAAGCATTCGCTGACCGACAAGGGCCTCGAAAGCTTCCTCGCCGATTGGAAGAAGACCGGCCAGTCGATCTTGTGAGGTGCCTATTCCCGGCCGGCAAGTCGCGACGGCTGGATCAAGGCCTCGGCTGGAATGCCCCATTCACGATGCAGCGTCCACGCCATGCGCATGGTCAGTGGCCGCTTGCGCGAGAGGATATCGGATGCCCTTTGGCGCGACCCAAGCAGGCGACCGAGATCCGCCTGGCTATATCCGCCAGATTCCATGCCGAACCTGATTGCGTCGACCGGATCTGGAGAGTCAATCGGCCAATGCGTCCTTTCGTAGTCCTCGATGACGAGCGCGAGCAGGTCGAAACGGTCCGCCGCCTCCGAACCGGGTTTCGGCTCCTTGTCGAAATAAGCCTCGATCTCGTCGAGGGCTGCCTCGTAGTCGGCCTCGCTCCGCAAGGGTCGGATCACTTTCCTCGCCATGAGATCGTCTCCGGGTCGATGCGGTCATAAGCGGCGTGGGTCCCGACAAACTTGATCAAGACACGCCCATACAGATACGAAACATGAGCGACCAGCCGATACTTGTTGCCGCCAAGATCGAAAATGACGCGATTGTCGGCAAGAAAATCCACTGCCGCTCCGAACTTGCACCGCTCCTTCCTCATTTCAAAACAGACCCACCACGTTCCCCGCCGCATCGAGGCGGATCGAACCGGCGGCGGGAACGCGCGGCAGGCCGGGCATGGTCATGATCTCCCCGCAGATCGCCACGACGAATCCGGCCCCGGCGGCGAGCCGCACCTCGCGGATCGGCACGACGTGGTTCGAGGGCGCCCCCTTCAGCGCGGGATCGGTGGAGAAGGAATATTGCGTCTTCGCCATGCAGATCGGTAGGCGCCGATACCCGGCTGCCTCGTAGGCGCGGAGCTGGTCGCCGATCGCCTTGTCGGCGACCACTTCGCTCGCGCCGTAGAGTTCCTTGGCGATGGTCTCGATCTTGTCAAAGAGCGGCATGTCGTCCGGATAGAGCGGAGCGAAGGAAGCCGCGCCCGATTCCGCGAGTTTGGCGACGTGGCGGGCCAAATCCTCAGCTCCCTTCGAGCCATCGGCGAAGTGGGTGCAGACGAAGGCCGTGACGCCCTCGGCCTCGGCCGCCTCAGCGAGCGCGGCGAGCTCGGCATCCGTATCGGACTGGAAGCGGTTGATGGCGACCACCACCGGCACGCCGTAGCGCTTCACGTTGTGGAGGTGCCGGACGAGATTGGCGGCGCCTTTCTTGACCGCGGCGACATTCTCGGCGGCGAGATCGTCCTTGCCGACCCCGCCGTGCAGCTTCATCGCCCGCGCCGTCGCCACCACCACGGCGGCGTCGGGCCTGAGCCCGGACAGGCGGCACTTGATGTCGAAGAACTTCTCGCCGCCGAGATCGGCGCCGAACCCCGCTTCGGTGACCACGAAATCGCCGAGCTTCAGGCCGGCGCGGGTCGCCACCACCGAGTTGCAGCCGTGCGCGATGTTGGCGAACGGCCCGCCATGGACGAAGGCGGGATTGCCTTCGATGGTCTGCACGAGGTTGGGCGACAGCGCGTCCTTGAGGAGGACCGCCATGGCCCCGTCGGCAACGAGGTCGCGCGCCGTCACCGGGGTCTTGTCGCGGGTCTGGGCGACGACGATCCGGCCGAGCCGTTCGACAAGGTCGTCGATCCCGGTCGCGAGGCAGAAGATTGCCATCACCTCGGAGGCGACCACGATGTCGAAGCCGTCCTCGCGTGGGAAGCCGTTGGCGACACCGCCGAGCGAGGAGACGATTTGGCGAAGCGCGCGATCATTCATGTCGACGACGCGACGCCAGGTGATCCGGCGCTGGTCGATGCCGAGCTCGTTGCCCCAGTAGATGTGGTTGTCGATCATCGCGGCGAGCAGGTTGTTGGCGGAGCCGACGGCCGCGAAGTCGCCGGTGAAATGGAGGTTGATGTCCTCCATCGGAATCACTTGCGCGAGCCCGCCGCCCGCCGCCCCGCCTTTCATGCCGAAGCACGGCCCGAGCGACGGTTCCCGGAGGCAGATCACCGCCTTCTTGCCGATGCGGTTGAGCGCGTCGCCGAGACCGACCGTGGTGGTGGTCTTGCCCTCGCCGGCGGTGGTCGGGGTGATCGCGGTGACCAGCACCAGCTTGCCGTCCGGCCGGTCGAGGCGGCTCAGCCAGCCGAGGTCGATCTTCGCCTTGTAGGGCCCGAAATTGTAGACGGCCTCGCGCGGAATGCCGAGCGCCTCGGCGACATCGAGATCGGCTTCGGCTTTCGCCGCGCGGGCGATCTCGATATTGCTCGGCATCCGGTTCCCCCCGCAGCGCCCTTCTTGTCGGTTTGAGCATGGTACGTCTTGGCGCTTCTTGCCAAGTACCGCCGGACCGAACCGCCGCCGAGAGCGGCTTTAACGGCTTGTTAACCGAAGCGACGGCGAGGATGGACCCATGCCGCGGCAGACAAGGCCCGCCGACGCCCCCCTCGTCTATGCCAGGCCCGACCTTCTCAAGGCGGCCGAGCGCTGGCGTCGGCATCTCGCCCATGAGCGGCGTCTCGCGGCAAAGACCGTCGAGGCCTATTCGCGCGACGCCGAGCAGTTTCTCGTCTTCCTGACCACGCATCTCGGCGGGCCGCCGCGGCTTTCCGATATTGCCGGTCTCCGGGTCGCCGATATCCGCGCCTTCCTTGCGGCGCGACGCAATGGCGGCGCCGGATCGCGGACGATCGCCCGCGGCGTCGCCGGCGTGCGGTCCCTGATCCGCTTTCTCGAACGCGACGGCGATACCAACGGCGCCGCCTTTCGCGCCATCCGGCCGCCGCGCCCGAAACGGACGTTGCCGCGGCCGCTCTCGCCGGAGGCGGCACGTCAAGTCGCCGACCTCGACCATGCCCTTGACGAAGAGCCGTGGATCGCGGCCCGCAACACCGCGGTCTTCGCCCTCCTATACGGTTGCGGACTGCGCATTTCCGAGGCGCTCAGCCTCACCCGCGGCGAGGCGCCGCGGAGCGCGAGCGACGCCATCCGGGTCACCGGCAAGGGCGGCAAGCAGCGGATCGTGCCGGTCCTTCCGGTGGTCGCGGCGTCGATCGCCGCCTATCTCAGGCTTTGTCCGTGGCAGCCCGGTCCATCGGGGCCGCTCTTCGTCGGCGCTGAAGGCGGACGGCTCAATCCGCGCATCGTCCAGCGGGCGATGGAGAGGCTCCGTTCCGCACTCGGCCTGCCGCCGACAGCCACCCCGCACGCGCTGCGACATTCCTTCGCGACCCATCTCCTCGCCAATGGCGGCGACCTCCGCGCCATCCAGGAGCTCCTTGGCCACGCCAGCCTGTCGACCACGCAGGTCTATACCGAGGTCGACACCGACCGGCTGATGGCGGCCTATAACGCCGCGCATCCCCGAGCCTGAACGCTTGCTAAACCGCGGCTTCAGGCCGCCTTCAGGTGCGCAAGGCTAAGGTCGCCCGCGAATGGGGGTCATCCCTCCCCGGCCTCCATTCTCTCTCCTCCCTGAGAAAACTGGGGCTCGTTCGCGGGCCCCTTTCTTTCATCGGTCGCAAGCGTCCGGCAGGCTTGTGATATTCAATTTCCGATGATTTTGAGAGTGCAGCGGGCTTGACCGGTGGCCTTCCGCCATGGACCCTGTGGCGGACATGGCCGAGATCGCAATTTCCATGCTTGCGCTTGCCGACGCCCACGAGCTTGCCCCGCTCGTGGCGGCGGGCGTGCAGGAACGGAAGCGCGGCGCGCCGCGCGCCGCGGACGAATATTATGCCGAGCTCCTGCTCGAGGACCGCACCGCCGAAATCATCGGGGCGCGGCTCGGCGGGCGCCTGGTCGGCTACGCGCTGTTCTTCGACCTTCCCGATGTGATGACCGGAATGCGCGCCGGGCAGCTCGAGGATCTCTTCGTGATCCAGGACGCGCGCGGGCGGAAGGTCGGCCAGGCCCTGGTCGACGCGCTTTCCGCCGAGGGCGAACGGCGCGGCTGGCGCCAGATCCGCTGGATGGTCCCCGAGAAGCCGGCAAATGCCCGCAGCCTCGCCGAGCGGCTCGCCAAGCGCGCCCCGCTCCTTCCCTATGCTCTCGATGTCATTCCCGGGTGACGACAGGCCACAATCGTCTTCCCCCACAAGCACTTCCCCGGAGATCCCCACTCATGAATATCGACCTCGGCTCGACGCTGTCGAACGGCGCACTCGTCGGTCATGCCGGCTACGTCTTCCTTATTCTGTCGATGCTGATGACGCGGATGCTCTGGCTCCGGGCGCTCGCGATCGCGTCCGGCATCCTCCAGGCGCTTTACTACGGGATCTGGCTCCACGATCCGGTCGGTACCTTCTGGGAGACGATCTTCGTCCTCACCAATGCCGGGCAGATCGCCTATATCGCGTACCGCAACCGGATGGCCCGCTTCAGCCCGGAAGAGCGCGCCTTCTATGAGATCGCGGTGCCGACGCTCGAACCGGCCGAAGCGCATAGCCTGATCCGCGCCGGCCATTGGCGGAATGTCGAGCCAGGCACGGTGCTGACCCGCGAGGGCGAGCCGGCACCGGAGCTTGCCTTCGTCGTCAGCGGCGAGGTCGACGTCACGGTCGCCGGGACCAAGGTCGGCGAATGCGGACCGGGGAGCTTCGTCGGCGAGATCAGCGTCTCGACCGACAGCGCGGCGAGCGCCACCGCGGCAGCGCGAACCGCGGTGCATTGTCTCGCGTTCGATCGGAGCTTCGTAATGGCGACCCTCGAAAAACGCGGAGAGATCGGCCGGGCCCTAGAGCTTGCCTTCCGCCACGGCCTCCGCGACAAGCTGCTGCGGACCAATGCGGCGATGACGAACGCGGCGACGACGAATGCGGCAAGGCCGGTGACGCCGTGACCGGCGACAAGCCGACCGGCGGCGTCGAGCCGGGACCGGACCGCCTCGAAATCTGGGCGAAGCGGACCGGCCGCACCCTCGGCTATGTCGTCCTCGCCCTCCTCGCGATCTATCTCGTCTCGGCCTACATCGTCCGATGAGCGAGCGTCACCACGACTGGGCCGCCTCGGCGGCGCCGGGTCTCGACGACCTCGAGGCGCTCGGCCGCGACGCCTTCGCCGGCTTGCCGCAGGAATTCCGCCGGCTCACCGGCGACGTCTTGATCCGGGTCGCCGATTTTCCCGAGGACGACGTTCTCGACGACCTCGGCATCGAATCCGAATTCGGCCTGCTCGGCCTGTTTGTCGGCGTTGGCCTCGCCCACGCCCCGGCGGTTCCCTATACCGGCCAGATGCCCAATATGATCTGGCTCTATCGCCGGCCGATCCTCGACTACTGGGCCGAGCACGAGGAGACGCTTGGCGGCGTCGTCACGCATGTCCTGATCCACGAGATCGGCCACCATTTCGGGCTTTCCGATGCGGACATGGAGGCGATCGAGGCGGCCGCCGGGAGTTGAAACGAGGACGCCGCGCTCATCCTGCCTGAATTCGCATATCGGTGATCGGGAGGAAGCGCCACGTCTCTTTCGCACTGGCTATGGCTCGCGACTGCCGCCCATAGTATCCACCGGCCTTGTTTCCCGCAGGACGGCCGGTAAACCTTAACGACGCCGGGTTTGCGCTGCCTCAAACCCGGCTCTTTCATTCGGTTGTAACCATCGTCGCCTCATCGCGCGGGAGTGATCATCCATCATGGCAATATCAGGCAGGAAGTTTCGGTACGGCGCGCTTGCACAGGTCTTCCACTGGCTGACGGTCCTTCTCGTCCTCGGCGCTTATTTTACCGCCGAGGGCGGTTCGGAATCGCGGGTCTATTCAGCAACGCGCGCCTCCGACCTCGCGCTTCACGAGACGCTCGGCGTGCTGGTTCTCGTCGTCTTCGTCCTCCGCCTCCTCTGGCGCGCGATCGACCGGCCTCCCGAGGAGCCGCCGATGCCGGGCTGGATGATGCTCGCCTCACGACTGACGCACTGGCTGCTCTACGCACTCCTGCTTCTTGTGCCCGGCACGGCGATCGTCGGCGCCTGGTACGAGGGTCACCCTATCACCCCGCTTCCTGGTGGGGCCGATCGGCCCCTATCTTGCGCTTTCGGCGGACTTCGGCAGGAGCATCACCGATCTGCATACGCTCCTCGGCGATGTGATCCTTTATGTTGCCGGGCTCCATGCCGCGGCGGCGCTCTTCCACCACTTCATCCTCCGCGACCGCGTGCTTGTATCGATGCTTCCCGGACGCGAGGCTTGACGATCCGCGCGGCAGGGCGCATCTGACCGGCCGATATCCGTTTCTCCAGCCGAGTCGTCCCATGGATAAATTCACGACGCTGACCGCCGTCGCGGCGCCGCTGCCGATGATCAATGTCGACACCGACATGATCATTCCCAAGGACTATCTGAAGACGATCGAGCGGACCGGCCTCGGCAAGGGTCTCTTCGCCGAGATGCGCTACAACGACGACGGCACCGAGAACCCCGATTTCGTCCTCAACAAGCCGGCCTATCGCAAGGCGCAGATCCTCGTCGCCGGCGACAATTTCGGCTGCGGCTCGAGCCGCGAGCATGCGCCGTGGGCGCTGCTCGACTTCGGCATCCGCTGCGTCGTCTCGACCAGCTTCGCCGATATCTTTCACAACAACTGCTTCAAGAACGGCATCCTGCCGGTGGTCGTTTCCAAGGAAGACCTCGACAAGCTCCTGGACGACGCCGCGCGCGGCGCCAATGCCACCCTGACAGTCGATCTTGAGAAGCAGGAAATCCATGGGCCCGACGGCGGTACCGTCCATTTCGAGGTCGACCAGTTCAAGAAGCATTGCCTGCTCAACGGCCTCGACGACATCGGCCTGACATTGCAGAAGGCGCCGCACATCGACGCGCACGAGAAGCGTGTCGCCGAACACCGGCCGTGGGTCTAGGCGCGACCCGGGCCCCGCTTTCCATAGCGCATCCCGGTGTCTCCGCCGCGGATGCGGCACTCGTCGAGAAGCGCCTTGTCGCCCTAAGGGCGTCTCCGCTGCCGTCCCGATTAGCGCCATTGCGCAGATTTCGAGCGTTCGCAATCGTCAGTCCTGAACCGCTCAGTCACCCTCCGGCGCCGGCACCAAAAGCCTGTGACAAGGGTCATAGCCTGACGTGCCCGGATTAGAAGCGGCCTGCGCCGCATCCCGGCGACGATCCCGCTCTGCATCGTTCAAGCACCGAATATTGCTGAGATTTCCGCTCGTCAGGCGGGTCAGCCGCCTGCTCCTTCATGAGGAGTGCTGTTCGCGCCGAACCTGTGTCGGGTGTCACAGACATCCCCATCCCGCCTCTCTAGAAGCACGCCACCAACCGGCCCCAAGGGCAGCAAAATCAAACGCCGCTGAGCGGCCAAGGAGAAGGAAATGCCTTTCTATGGAAGCGACAACAACGACCACTTCGTCGTATCCGATTGGGCGGCGATGTATGGCGGAGATGGCAACGACCGCCTGAACGACACCGGCAACATCTCCGGTCCCAACGAGATCGACGGTGGTCGCGGCAACGATTTCTTGACGTTCAGCGGCACAGCCAACGGCGATATGGATGGCGGTCTCGGCAACGATGCTCTCAAGGGCGTCGGCGGCGCCGACAACCTCTACGGCGGCGGCGGCAACGATCTCATCCAGGGCCTCGGCGGTGACGACCACCTCGAGGGCGGCGCCGGCACCGACGCCATCGGAGGCGGTGACGGCAACGATACGATCTATGGCGGCGATGGCGACGATTCCAATGTAGCGATCTCCGCGGCGGGGGCGAACACTTGGCAGGACAACAAGCTGGTGGAATACACCGCCGGTCTGTCGGGCGGCAACGGCAACGACAGCGTCTACGGCGGCAATGGCGACGACGCCGCCAGCGGTGACGCCGGCAACGACCTCGTCGACGGCGGCGCGGGTGACGACAAGCTAGACGGTGGAGACGGCGACGACACCGTGCTCGGCGGTGACGGCGATGATGAGCTTCACGGCGGCGCCGGCAACGACACCATATCCGGCGGGGCCGGCGACGACGACATCTATGGCGGCCTCGGACGGGACGTCATGTCCGGCAACGACGGCGCCGACACCTTCCACTTCCTCACGGGACTCGACAGCGGCAAGGGCAAGGCTGCCGACGTGATCACCGACTTCAGCCACAAGGAAGGCGACATCATCGACCTCTCCGCGATCGACGCCAACACCGCGAAGACAGGTGACCAGGCCTTCAAGTACATCGGCGACCACGATTTCCACCACAAGAAGGGCGAGCTGCGCTTCGACCACCACAAGGTCTATGCCGACATCGACGGCAACGGTAAGGCCGACTTCGTGATCAAGGTCGACGTCGACAAGCTGGTCGGCAGCGACTTCCACCTCTAGACTGAAGTATCTCTCGCCAGAGCAGCCGGTGCGCCATGCGCGCCGGCTGCTTCTGCGTTGAAAGGAAGGTCAGGCGTCGCCCGCGCCCGTGACACCACGTGCGGGCCGTCGAGCGGCAAGATAGGCCTCCGAGCGCATTTCCATGAGCCGTGAGACCGTGCGGCGGAAGGCGAAGGCCTCTTGGCCGTTCGGCGCCGTGTAAAGCCCGTCGGGCTCGGCGGCGGCGGAGACCGCGAGCTTGACGCCGCGGTCGTAGAAGACGTCGACGAGATTGATGAACCGGCGTGCGATGTCCCGCCTTTCCGGCGGGATGACCGGTATGTCGTCGACGATCACCGTGTGGAAGGCGCGGGCGATCGCGGCGAAGTCGGCGGCGCCGAGCGGCGCCTCGCAGAGATCGGCAAAGCCGAAACGGGCGACGCCGCGCGCCGCCTCGGGCACCGTCACCTTGCGGCCCTTCACCGCGAGGCTCGACGGCGCGCCGTGACCGGTCCCGGTGAGGCTGCGGAACAGGCGGTCGAGCGCCTCTTTCGAACCGGGTCCGGGCGGCGTCACATAGACCGGCGCCCGGCCGAGCTTCTCGAGCCGGTAATCGGTCCGCGCATCGAGCTCGACGATCTCGACATGCGCTCTCAGCACCTCGAGGAAGGGAAGAAAGAGCGCCCGGTTGAGGCCGTTGCGATAAAGCTCGTCCGGCATGGTATTGGAGGTCGCGACCAGCACCAGGCCATCGTCGAAAAGCGCCGAGAAGAGGCGCGACAGGATCATTGCGTCGGCGATGTCCTCGACGGCGAATTCGTCCAGACACAGGAGCCGGGTCTCCGCCGCGATGGCGCTCGCGACCGGCGGGATGGGATCGGCCGGACCCTTGGTGCCGTTCCGCGAGGCTTCGCGAAAGGCATGGATGCGGTCGTGCACCTCGGTCATGAATTCGTGGAAATGGGCGCGGCGCTTGCGGCGCGTGACCGCCGTCGCGAAGAATTCGTCCATGAGCATGGTCTTGCCGCGGCCGACCCCGCCATGGATGTAAAGGCCCTTGACCGGCTCGCTCGCCCGGCTGGCGAAGAACCAGCCGAGCGCACTGCCCTTCGATGCAAGGCGCCGTTCGCCGAGGCGGGCGTCGAGCTGGTCGAAACGGCGTGCCAGGGCAAATTGGGCGGGATCGCTCGACAACTCGCCCGATTCGGCGAGCGCGCGATAACGCGCCATCACCCGGCCCGGACCGGCCGTCAGGTCACCAGCCCCGGATGCCATGAGATATGTCGGAGGGACGTCCTAGCGGTAGAAGGAAACGGGCCCGCCGCCGGTGGTCTGCCCATCGAAGCGGGTGCCGCCCGCGGATTGGAGGGTCGCGACGGGAGAGCCGCCCTGGCCGGCGAGCACGACTTGCGAGCCCTGCAGATTCCAGGCGGAGATCGATTTCAGTTCTTCCGAGGTGCAGCCTCGCGTCGAGGCGCGGTAGCCGCCGGTCCAGCTGGTCAGCGTCATGAACAGCTGGCAGGAATCTCCGCTTGCGGCGATCGTCCAGCCGCCGAGCAGATCGGTGCGTCCGATCGGGCCGGCGGACGGTGCCGGCGCGGCCGGGGCGGTCGCCGCCGTGGCGTCCGCAACCGCGCCGCCGGGTGGCGGCAGCGGTTCGGTAATGACCGCCCCACTGGTCGTCTGGCCCGTCGCAGGCGGCGGAAGGCCGCCGGCCATCTGGGTCTGGTTCTGGTTCTGACCCTTCCCGAGCGGAGGCAGGCCGATCGCTCCGATAGAACCGCAACCACCAAGCGCCAGCGCCAGCGCTATCGGCACGATACGGTTAAGCGGCATTCGCAAGTCCCTTTCCTCGCGTAGCCGGAAAACAGCACGCGCGATTCGCAGCGTTACCCGCGAATTGTAGCGGGTTTCGGGCAATCGCCGCGATTTTGCAAGCTCTTCTTGAGGCCGGAAAGAGGCGCGTCCGGCGAATCGGCGCCTCTTCCAGGAACCGGCGGGCCGCCGAGCCAACGGCAAGATCCGATCCGGCCGAGCCGGCAGGGAGAGCTGCGATCAGCCGCCCGCCTCGACATGCTGCGGGAGGCGGAGCTCCGAGGCCTTCGCCCTGACCTCCTCCTCCGGACGGCCAAGCGTGTGCGCGATCAGCTCCGGCTTAACCCCGGCATTCCAGAGTTCCTTGAGCTTTTCGACCGCCGTGACCGTCCACGGCGTGCCGGCATTGAGGGTGACATTGGCGGTCATCACGTCCCTCCATCGGTTTGCTGTACCCATGGATATGGGATCGAAGCGCCGGCAGCACACCCCCGGCCGAAGCCGATCGGAGACTGGAAAAGGCGGGCAGGACGGCGATCAGACCCGGCGCTCGACCATCATCTTCTTGATTTCGGCGATGGCCTTCGCCGGGTTGAGGCCCTTCGGGCAGGTCTGGGCGCAGTTGAGGATGGTGTGGCAGCGATAGAGGCGGAACGGGTCCTCTAGGTCGTCGAGCCGCTCTCCGGTGGCTTCGTCCCGGCTGTCGATCAACCAGCGATAAGCCTGGAGAAGAACCGCCGGTCCGAGATAGCGCTCGCCGTTCCACCAGTAGGAGGGGCAGGCAGCGGAGCAGCAGGCGCAAAGGATGCATTCATAATAGCCGTCGAGCTTCTCGCGGTCGGCGTGGGACTGCCGCCACTCCTTTTCGGGCGGCGGCGTCACCGTGTGCAACCACGGTTCGATCGAGCGAAGCTGAGCGAAGAACGTGGTGAGGTCGGGCACCAGATCCTTGACCACCGGCAGATGCGGCAGCGGATAGATGCGGATCGGGCCGTCGATGTCGTCCATGGCGCGCGTGCAGGCGAGCGTGTTGGAGCCGTCGATATTCATGGCGCAGGACCCGCATACCCCTTCGCGGCAGGACCGGCGGAAGGTGAGAGTCGGGTCGATGGCATTCTTGATGTAGATGAGTCCGTCGAGGACCATCGGAGCGACGCTGTCGAGATCGACGAAATAGACGTCGACCCGCGGATTGGATTTGGTCTCGGGATCGTAGCGGTAGACCCGGTATTCGCGGAGCCGCTTGGCGCCGTCGGGCTTCGGCCAGGTCTTGCCGGCGGTGATCTTCGAATTTTTCGGGAGGCTGAACTCGACCATCTGTCTTGCTTCGCCGTGTCGTGGCCGGGCCGGGCGGCCGGTCGCACCCTTTCTTGGCCCATGCGGGGCGAAAAGTCGATGGCCGACAAGGCGCACAGTAGGCGCTCAGCGCCGGTCCTTGCGGATGACCAGCTTCAGGCCCGACCAGATGGCATCGACCGCCGCCACCTTGATATCGACGAGGTCGAGCTTCAGCGCCTCGGCACGAACTGTGTCCTCGGTGACGTCCGTCTCGATCTTTGCCGCCTGCTTCGGCCAGGATACCCAGATCATGCCGTCGCGCTTCAACGCTCGCTCGAGCCCGGCGAGGCCCGCGGCGATCTCGGCACGGCTTCTGGTGAAGGCGTGGATCAGATCGAAGCGCCGGCTGCAGAGGCCTTTCCAACCCTGCGCCTCCACCACCTCGGCGAAGTCCACGGCGGTCCCGAGCGCGGAAAGCTCCGGCGGCAGCGCGATGAAGGCGGCGGCCATGCCGGGCTTGTAGCCGAGCTTGTCGGGGAGCGAGCGGGGGGAATAGCCGCCCGCGGGCAAGGGCTTGGCCATGGCGTTTCGGCCTTCCGATCCGTTCTCTCGTGCCTCGGTCCGAGCCTTCCACGGATCCGATTCGCGCTTGGCGAGCTTGCGCGGCGGGAGAGGCAAATTCGGAGCATCGGCCGCCGGCACGCGTCATTCTCTCGTCGCACGGGTGTCACCTGCCGCCGGCATGATCATCGCCGTGGACTGTCGACGTCCCTTCGCGAAGTTGTTTATTCCTTCGCCCGGCCGGCGCCGTTTTGCGCGCCGGCCGGCATTCCCCGATTTCATTTCAGGTAGTCGTGGACCACCTCGCCGAGGCCGAGGGTGAGGTCGGTGCGGATATGGACGGCGCCGAGCACCTCACGGACCGGCAGCTGGGCGACCGGCGCGAGCGCGTGGTGGAACAATTCGATCGCCGCCGGGCCGGTCCAGGCGCCCTTGAAGGTGATGTCGACCATGAAATAGCGGACCAGTTCGCAGATGCGCGGCGTTCCGTCGACATGCGGGATGATCTTGAGCAGAAACGCCGGGGCCTTGAGCGACGGCATCACCTCAGCCTCGGCGAGTTCCTTGTGCTTGTAGCCCATGGTGGCGGTGACGATCCTGACCGGGCCGAAATCGAGCGTGCCGACCAGGGTCTCGCGCTCGACCGTGAGGCTCGGATTGGCGAGCTTCTTCGGGAAGCCCCAGAGCTCGCGTCCGCCGAGGATCGGCGGCCCGTCGTTCAGGTACATGGCGTGCACGTAGCCGCCCTTTTGCCCCTTGAACGACACCGGAATGACCTGGCCGGATTCATAGTATTCGCCGAAGCCGTTCGAGTCCGGCATCTTGATGAACTCGTACTTGACCACCGGGTCGCTCACCTCGAGCGGCGCCGGCACCACCGCGGCAAGCGCATCCGGGTCGGTGCGGTAGGTGATGATGAAGAACTCGCGGTCGACGAACTTGTACGGCCCTGGCGGGAAGGCCGGGCTGGTGAGGGGCATCGAATAGGCGCGCTTCCTGACGTCGTCCTCGCTGATCATCGGCTGTCCTCGGCTGAGTCCTGGGGGATCTGCGCAACATAGTTCGCATCCGCGAAGGAAGCTTGAACAACTTCGACTGCACTTCGAGTGCCCGTTTTGATTGACGGAAGCCGCTCCACCGCCTAGAACCGCGCGAACTCTTGGTAAGAGCCGAGTGCCGAAGCCGACCGGAGCAGGACTCCGGAGGTCATCGTCCGCCAGCGCTATCGCGCCCGCGGGCGCGCTTGGTGCTTGGTTTTGAAGGATGGTCGCATACATGTCCGTTGCCCGGTCTTTCGGCCGGTCGCAGCGGAAACACGGGAAGTCTGATGTTTGAATCCCTCTCCGAGCGGATCGGCTCGGTCCTCGACCGCCTCACCCGCCGCGGCGCGCTTTCCGAGGCCGACGTCAACGAGGCGATGCGTGAGGTCCGCCGCGCCCTGATCGAGGCCGATGTCGCGCTCGACGTTGTGCGCTCCTTCACCGACAAGGTGCGGAGCCGCGCCGTCGGAGAAGCAGTGATCCGCTCGGTCACGCCCGGCCAGATGGTCGTCAAGATCGTCCACGACCAACTCGTCGAGATGCTCGGCGCCGAAGCCGAGCCGGTCGACCTCAACGCGCCGGCGCCGGTGGCGCTGATGCTGGTCGGGCTGCAGGGATCGGGCAAGACGACGACTGCGGCGAAGCTCGCCAAGCGCCTCAGCGAGCGCGACAAGCGCAAGGCGCTGATGGCCTCGCTCGATACCCGCCGCCCGGCCGCCCAGGAGCAGCTCCGTATTCTCGGAGAGCAGGTCGGCATCGATACGCTGCCGATCATCGCCGGCCAGATGCCGGTCGAGATCGGCAAGCGGGCGCTGACCGCGGCGAGGCTCGGCGGCTATGACGTGGTCATCCTCGACACCGCCGGCCGTACCCATATCGACGAATCGCTGATGGCCGAGATGGCGGAGATCAAGCGGGCCGCGAACCCGCACGAGATCCTGCTCGTCGCCGACGCCCTCACCGGCCAGGATGCCGTCAACCTCGCCAAATCCTTCGACGAGCGTGTCGGGGTCACCGGCATCGTGCTCACCCGCGTCGACGGCGACGGCCGCGGCGGCGCGGCGTTGTCAATGCGCGCCGTCACCGGCAAGCCGATCAAGCTGATCGGCACCGGCGAGCGCCTCGACGGGCTAGAGGATTTCGACCCCGAGCGGATCGCCGGGCGCATCCTCGGCATGGGCGACATCGTCGGACTGGTCGAGAAGGCCGCCGCCACTCTCGATGCCGAGAAGGCGGCGAAGGCCGCCCAGCGGATGCGGAAAGGCGTCTTCGACCTCGACGACCTCGCCGAGCAGCTCGGCCAGATGCAGAAGATCGGCGGCATGTCCGGCGTGATGGGCATGCTCCCCGGCATCGGTAAGGTGAAGAAGCAGATCGACGCCCTCGGCATCGACGATTCGATCTTACGCCGCCAGAGCGCGATCATTTCTTCGATGACCAAAAAAGAGCGGAAGAACCCCGACATCCTCAAGGCGAGCCGCAAGAAGCGGGTCGCGGCCGGCTCGGGCACCAGGGTCGAGGAGATCAACAAGCTCCTCAAGATGCACCGCCAGATGGCCGACATGATGAAGGCGATGGGCAAGGGGAAGGGCATCTTCGGCAAGATGGGCGCGATGGCGGGAATGGGCGGCGGCATGCCGGCGATGGACCCGGCGGCGCTGCAGAGGCTCGCGCAGGGCGGCGGCATTCCTGGCGGCTTGCCCGGCTTGCCCTCCGGCGTGCCCGGCAGTCTTCCCGGTCTCCCCGGCTTCGGTGGCGGCAAGCTGCCCGGCCTCGGCGGCGGCCTGCCTGGCATTCCCGGCCTACCGAAGAAGAAGTGAGGCGACCGATGGACCAGATACCGACGGCAAAACCCTCTCCCGAGCTCGCCGAGATGCGGGCGAGCATCGACAACATCGACGCCGTCCTCGTCCACACGCTTGCCGAACGTTTCAAGCTCACCAAGAAGGTCGGGGTCTACAAGGCGAAGAACGGACTGCCGCCTGCCGACCCGGCCCGCGAGAAGGTGCAGGTCACCCGCCTCCGCGATCTCGCGCGGGAGGCCGATCTCGACCCCGACTTCGCCGAGAAATTCTTCTCTTTCATCGTCAAGGAAGTCATCCGCCATCACGAGGCGCTGCGCTCATGAGGGCCGAACTCGCCATGACAGTGCGATCGCGGCCGTCCGCCATCGTTGCGGTGACGGCGCCAACGCCAGCGCCTTTCACGCTGAGCGACAAGGTTCGCGCCGGTCAGGTTTTTTCGCACCCCCCGCGCACTCCCCGCGCGGAGGAAGAGCGCACCTCTCTCCCCCGCTCGTTCCCGCGCAAGCGGGAATCCAGTTTTCTCAGGGCAGGGGCCGCTCGACTGAGCGCTGGATTCCCGCTTGCGCGGGAATGAGCGGTGTTGATGTGCGCCCGATTCCCGACCGACGGCGACCCCAGACAAGAGCCGCCATCTCACAGCCTCCGCCCTCAACAAGCATTGACACCAAACGACCCCAACAGGAGTAAGTCCCGAAATGTCCCTGAAACTTCGCCTTGCCCGCGCCGGCGCCAAGAAGCGCCCGTTCTACCGCATCGTGGTCGCCGATTCGCGTTCGCCGCGCGACGGCCGCTTCATCGAGATCGTCGGCACCTGGAATCCGATCCTGCCCAAGAATGACGAGAAGCGCGTCGTCCTCAACGCCGACCGCATCAAGCATTGGCAGAGCGTCGGGGCACAGCCGACCGACCGCGTGCTGCGTTTCCTCGATGCCGCCGGCCTCGCCAAGCGCCCGGCGCGCAACAATCCGGAAAAGGCGAAGCCCGGCAAGAAGGCGCAGGAGCGGCTTGCGGCGGCCGAGGAGAAGGCCAAGGCCGCCGCCGAGGCTCCGGCTGAGGCGCCCGCGGCTTAGCGGCCTCAGGCCGCGCCTCGACTCATCACCGGCGCGGCCCCGCTCGGCGCCGCGCCGTGAGCGCCGGTCATCGTCACGATTTTTCGCTGCACAGAACCGGCCGGATGACCCCCCGGGGGATCGGAGCGGCGCGACCGCCGATTCGCGGCTACGGATAGTTCTGGACGCTGCCATAGAGCGGATAGGCCGCCCGAACCTCCCGCGAATCCGGGGCGATCACCACGTGATCCGCCTCCGAGACGCCGAAATCGACGGTGCCCGCCGCGGTGTAGCTGTCGAAGACGAAAGGCAGGCTCTGTGCGGCGAAGAAGTCGGGCTTGTCGTGGAGACCGAAATGCAGGTGAGGGCCGTTGGAGGGGCCGGTGTTGCCGATTTCGGCGAGCTTCGTTCCGGCCTTGACGACATCGCCGACGTTCACGGCGACGCTGCCGGTATGCAGGTGCACATAAGCGGCGTAGACGTCCGGGGAGATCTTTAGGATCACGTGATTGCCGCCATAGTCTTCTTTCGTTTCCGGAGCGGCTGAAACGTTCGGGGTAGTGTCCGGCTTGCCGTCCTGGACCGAGACCACGGTTCCATCGGCGACCGCCAGCACGTCCTCGCCGAAGGCGTAGTGCTGCTCGTTCCTGCTGCCGTCGCCATCGAAGATTCTTCCGTCCTTGACCTTGGCCCAGTCGATGTCGAAGGTCTCGGGCGTCGCGATGCGGATGCCGTCGATGGCGACCCGCAGGTCGCGGTGGATGTTGGGCACGCAGCACCCGCTGCTGATGAGCCAACCTTCCCCCCTGAGCGGCGGCTTGATCACCATCGCCGGTTGGCGGTCGACGGCGACTTCCGGTGCGACGACTTGCAGGCTGTCGAACATTGGGACAAGCACGGAGCCAGCCTCGAGGGCGTAGGCGATCCGGTTCGTGAGCCGCTCCGGCGCGGTATCCGGCGGCAGGATCAGGTCGACCTCGATCGCGACGGCGGCCGATGCCGCGAGGACCGGCGTCTCGGTGTGCGCGAAGAGGGGCTGGGTCACCGCTGCAAGGGCCGCGCCCTCGATCCGCTTCAGCTCCTTTCCGGCGGGATCGAGGACAGTGACGCTCGACAGCGTCACCGGCTCGGGGAGCACACTGACGACGAGCAGGTCGTATTCGACGTGGTCCATGCCGTCGTCGCCGCGGACGATCTGGGCCGCGTGAATCGGACTGACCACGAACGCGCTCGGCCCCTCGGATGCCTCGGCCGAAGCGCCGGAGGCGACGGCGATGGCAGCGGCCAGCATGAAACAGATGCGCATCGCCTGTCCCTTCCCCGTCAACGGGATTCCTGCCGATCCAGCTTCCGACCGCCACTCAGTACCACAAGATCGAAGGGCACGGCGGCGGCTCCGGCCGATTGCGTAAGACGATTCCGCACAGTGAAGCAGTTCCGAGCATCGGGAGCCGAGCACCGCGCGGGATCCAACGAAATCGCCGGCGCTCAGGTCGATTGTGCGCGCTGAGCTTGGTCCCGTTGTGTGAGCGTGACCCATCCGCTACGGATTCCGGCCAGCTGGCGCGATTGACTCCGTCCGGCGATGCGAAACCGAAGCAGGCAGGCGAATGCAGGCAAGCCGAACAGGTCGGGGCGTCGGCGCCGCAACCGACCAGTCGTCCGAAGATCTCTCCGGCGACCGCATCCTGATCGCCCGCGTCGGCGCCGCCCACGGCATCAAGGGCGAGGTCAGGGTCAAGGCGTTCACCGCCAATCCGGCCGAGATCGCCGCCTACGGTCCGTTGGAGGCGAGAGATGGCCGCATCTTCGAGGTCGCATCGATTCGCCCCGCGGCGGGCGCCGCGCCCGACATGCAGGTCGTCAGGTTCAGCGGAGTCGATGACCGGACCGCCGCGGAGGCGCTCAACGGCATCGAATTGTCCGTCGCGCGCGACCGCCTGCCGCCGGCGGGAGCGGACGAATTCTACCACGCCGATCTCGTTGGCCTCGATGCAATGACGCGCGACGGCAAGAGCCTGGGCAGCATCATCGCCGTCCAGAACTATGGGGCCGGCGATCTCCTCGAAATCGCCCCAAAGCGGGGTGAGACGGTGCTCGTTCCCTTCACCCGCGCCGTCGTACCGGAAGTCGATCTTGCCGCGGGCCGGGTAATCATCGATCCTCCAGAGGGACTGCTGGCCGCGGACTAGGAGGGCGGCGGCGGTCAATTTGCGCCATGGCCAATTTCTGTTCCAGGTCCGCGACCCACGGCGAACTGTCGAACTCCGCCGGCCTCGCGATCGAGATCGACGACAAGACCTGGTCGAGACCGCGCCCGACGCTTATTGGGGAATCGGCCGTGACGGGGGCGGCGAGAACCGGCTTGGATGTCTCCGGATGAAGCTCCGCGACGAAACGAGGACCGGCGGGGCGGGATGACCTTCCGCGCCACCGTCCTTACCCTCTTCCCCGAGCTGTTCCCCGGCCCGCTCGGCATCAGCCTCGCCGGACGCGCGCTCGCCGACGGGCTGTGGTCGATGGAAGCGCGGGATATCCGCGCCTCAGCCACCGACCGTCACCGCTCGGTCGACGACAGCCCGGCCGGCGGCGGACCGGGCATGGTGATGCGCGCCGACGTGCTCGCCGCAGCGATCGACGCCGCGAGCCTGCCCGGCGATACGCGGCCGCGCCTCCTGATGAGCCCGCGCGGACGGCCGTTCACCCAGGCGAATGCCGCCTCGCTTGCCGCCGGCGAAGGCGTGCTGATCGTCGCCGGCCGCTTCGAAGGGGTCGACGAGCGCGTGATCGCCGGCCGGAGCCTCGAGGAGGTGTCGATCGGCGACTATGTCCTCTCCGGCGGCGAGATCGCCGCCCTGGCCGTGCTTGACGCCATCGTCCGGCTTCTTCCGGGGGTGATGGGAAACGCTCAATCGGCGGGCGAGGAAAGCTTCGCCGGCGGGCTCCTCGAATATCCGCAATTCACCCGCCCGCAGAGCTTCGAGGGGCTGACGATCCCGGAGGTGCTGCTCTCCGGCGACCACGCCAAGATCGCGGCCTGGCGGCGAGCCGAGGCGTTCCGCCTCACCCGGGAGCGGAGACCCGACCTTCTGTCGCGGCCGGAATCGACAAAGCCGGACGATTAGCGTATGGAACCGCTCGAATTTCAGCAAAGCGCGCTGGGCCACGTCGGCGAGCCGGTTTTTCGGCCCCGGGTAACGCCCGCGACCAGAGAGGTTCACATGGCCGTCAACATCATCGAAGTGCTCGAAAAAGAACAGGCTGCCGCCGTTGCCGGCACCCGTGCCGTCCCCGAATTCGGCCCCGGCGACACCGTCCGCGTCAACGTCAAGGTGACCGAGGGCACCCGGAGCCGCATCCAGGCCTATGAGGGGACCTGCATCGCCCGCTCCGGCGGCGGCATCAACGAGAGCTTCACGGTCCGCAAGATCTCCTACGGCGAAGGCGTCGAGCGCGTCTTCCCGGTCTATTCGCCGGTGATCGATTCGATCGAGGTGGTGCGCCGCGGCAAGGTGCGGCGGGCGAAGCTCTATTATCTCCGCGGCCGCCGCGGCAAGTCGGCCCGCATCGCCGAGAAGCAGGACCACGGTCGCGGCGGCGAAGCCGGGGCCGCGGCGGAAAAGCCGCAGGCGGCAAGCGCCGACCGGACGTGACTTGGCGCTGACTTCGGCCTGCGGCGCTCGTCCCTGCGGGATCCACCGCCTCGCGTATCGTCGCTGCGCTCGTTTTCCGGAGTCCCCGGTCCGACCTTGTTCGAGGCCTATGTCCGCCGCCTATCTCGACGCCAACCGCGCCAACTGGGACGAGCGCGCCGACCTCCATATCGGGGATGATACCGGCACCTACGGGATCGGCCCGTTCCTCGCCGGCGAGGATATCCTTTGTCCGATCGAGGCCGCCGAGATCGGCGACGTGTCGGGACTGGATGTGCTCCACCTCCAGTGCCATATCGGCCTCGACACGCTCTGTCTCGCCCGCCGCGGGGCGCGGGTCACCGGCCTCGACTTCTCCCGGAATGCCCTTCGCCATGCCGGCGAGCTCGCCGCCCGTTCGGGGCTCGAAGCCCGCTTCGTGCTCGGCGACGTCTATGATGCGCCGGAGCGGGTCGGCGGCAACTTCGACCTCGTCTACACGACCTGGGGCACGATCTGCTGGCTTCCCGACATCCGGCGTTGGGGCGAGACGGTGGCGACGATGCTCAAGCCGGGCGGGCGGCTCTATTTCGCCGATACCCATCCGATGATCCAGCCGCTCGAAGAGATCGGCGGCCAGCTTGTCCCGACCTTCGCCTATCGCACCCCGACGACGCTGCCCCTGTCCTTCGCCGCCAGCCAGACCTACACCGGCGATCCGCGCCAGTTGCTCAACGCCGAAAATTTCGAGTGGATCCACCCGCTGAGCGACATCGTGATGGCCCTGGTCGACAATCGCCTCGGGATCGCGCGGATGGCCGAGCACGAGGCGCTGCCCTGGCAGATGTTTCCGATGATGGTGCGAGGGGCGGATCGCATGTGGCGTCTTCCCGCTGGGCATCCGCATATCCCGCTCAGCATCTCGATCGACGCGGTCAAGGGCTGACGGCACCCGCTATTCCGTCCCCGGCGCCTTGCGGACGACGGCGATGATCGGCCCGAAGCCGCCATGGCCGGGCGCGTCGTTCCGCCCGAGGTCGGGATCGTAGAGGGCGGAGGCGGAGCCGCCGTCGAGGAACAGCGCCGACCGGCAGCCGAGCCCGTCACGGAAGAAGCGCGCGAAATCGTAGAAGTTGACCGCGTCGTCGCTGATCGCGAATTCGACTTGTGTCGGGCTGGTCGCGCAGACGCCGTTCCTCGGGTTCTTGTCCTTGGAGCCGGCGATGAAGGCGGGATGGATGGCGCCGTCGATCACCAGCATCGGGCCGGACTGGGTGGCGAAATCCGCCGCCGGCCGAAGCGCGAGATACCGCTCGGTGGTGAGCACGCCGGCGCCGTCCTCGCCGACATAGAAGACGCCGTTCGGCTTCTTGTAGAAGTTCGGTACCGGGTATTGGCCGGACGGCGGGTCGGCGCGGTTGGCCCGGACCAGTTGCTTGCCGTCTTCGACATAGAGTCCGATCGGCCGGTAGTCCTCGCCATACATGCCGCCGTTCATGCCGAATTCGAGCTTCAGGCCCTCCGATTCAAGCGCGCCGACGAGGCCGGTGAAGGTTCCGTAGTTCTCGCCATCGGCGCCGCGCCAGAACAGCCGGAGGTCGCTCTCGGCGAGATCGAAGCTGCAGACGGTGTAGGCGTTGTTGTCGAAGCTTTCGCTCCGGCAGCCATCGGCCGCCGCCGGGCCGGCGAAGGCCAGCCAGAGCAGCACCGCCGTCGCCAATCCCGAAGCGACATTTCCCGATGAGGCGCTCATAGTGCCGGCATTGTGGACGGAGGGTTCCGATTCGACCATGCTGAGCCTTAGCCGCGTCCTGATTGCCGCCGCCTTTCTATTGGCCGGCCCCGCCTTGGCCGGCCAGCCCCTCGCGCTCACCGTTGTCTCGGCTAAAGTTGACCGCGATGCGGCGACCAGAGAGCCGGTCCTGACCATCAGGCTCGACGCCGTTTCGGCCAAGGCCTTTGCCGACTTCACCGGCGCCAATGTCGGCCGCGACGTGGCGCTCCTCATCGGCGGCGCCGAGGCGATGCGCGCCCATCTTGTCGAGGCCATCACCGGCGGCCTCGTTCAGGTCGCCGGCACCTTCACCGATCGCGACCTCGAGGATGTGGCGGCGCTGATTGAATTGGGCGCGCTGGCCGTCGCGGTGGAAACCGTCGACGAATGACCGGCTACTTCGCGGCCCTGCTGCCCGCCACGGCCGACGGGGCGAGCGACATTGCCGAGGTCAAGGCCGCGACCACGGCGCTCGACGATGCCTTCGAGAAGCGGGACTTGACGATGATCCCCGCCATGGTGACGCCCGACTATCGCGCGGTGACCAGCTATTACGGCGATCCGTGGACCACCGCCGACGAGATCGCCGCGCTGCCGGCATCAGCTTCGAGATTTACGATGTTTCGGATGAAGCGGTGACACCGCTTGGCAGGGATGTTGCCCTCGTTACCTTCGAGAATTCCTATCGCGGCACCTTTCACGACAAGCCGATGCCCTCCCGGGTCTTCGTCTCGGAGGTCTGGGTGAAGGTCGACAGCAAGTGGCTGCAGAAACTCTGCCAGGAGACGGTCGTCGGGGAGAAATGACGTCGATCCCACCGCCTCAGGCCGGCGGGATCGACTGCGGGAAGGTGAAGACGCCGTCGGGATCGACCGCCGCCTTGATCCGCCGGAGCCGGGGCAGGTTGTCGCCGTAGTAGGCTTCGGCCCAGCCGTCGAGCGCGGGGTCGATGAAGTTCTGGTAGGCGCCGCCCCGGACAAAGCGGAGGAGATCGGCATAGAAGCCGTCCTGCCAGGCGAGCGCCTGCGCCACGACCTCCTCGCTGTCGTCCTCCGTCCATGACAGCGCGACGTCGGCGAGCCAGTGGCTGTTGCGATGGACGAAGGCCGTCGCGTCCTTCGCGACCTCGTTGATCCGGCCGCCGGTCTGGAACAGCACGAGATTGCCGCTGTCGCCGGTGCGCGGCCAGCGCCGCAGCCAGCCGAGCGCCATCGCTGCCATGTCGCCGCCGAGCGGGTCGACGGCAAATCGCGAGCGCTCGTGGAAGGCGAAGGGCCCGTCGGCATCGACCAGCGCCCGCTCCGCGACCCAGTAGTCGGCGGTGATGACGTCGACGTGATCGGGCTTGGCGAGGCTGATCGCCGGGTCGAGGATGCTCCGCGCCTCGGCCGCGCTTGCCTTGATCTGCCCGATCAGGCCGATCGAAACGCCGGGACGATCCGGCGAGGTGTCAAGGGAGAGCCGGCTGCCGAGCGTCGGCGGCGCCGCATCGAGCGCCGCGATCAGCGTCGCAAACAGCGCCTCGCCGGCCTCGTCCCAGCGCAAGCTGAACCAGGTCCGCGGCTCGGCCGGCGCGGTCTGCATGCGGAAAGCCGTGTTGATGCCGAAATTGCCGCCGCCACCGCCGCGGCAGGCCCAGAACAGGTCCGGGTTCTCGCCGGCGCTCGCCGTCCTGATCTCGCCGTCGGCGGTGACCATCTCGGTCGCCACCAGCTGGTCGCAAGCGAGGCCGAGGAGCCGCATGTTGAAGCCGATGCCGCCGCCGAGCACGAAGCCGGCCGCGCCGACGGTCGGACAGCGGCCATGGGTTATCGTCGCGTTCGCCTTTTCGAGGCTCGCATAGATCGCCTCGTTGCGGGCGCCGCCGCCGACGCCGACGATGCCGCTCGATCCGTCGAAGGAAATCGCATCAATGCCGGCGAGCGAGATCATCAGGCCGGTGGTGGTCGAGTAGCCGGCATAGGAGTGTCCGCCGGAGCGCGCCACCAGCGGCATCTCGTTCTCGCGCGCCCACAGGATCGCGGCGGCGACATCCTCGGCGTTCCGGCAGACGGCGATCCCGGCGGGCAGCGTTCCGGCGTAGCGAAGATTGAAGGGAAGCGCCGCCGCCTCGAAGCCGGGGTCGCCCGGGCGGAGCAGCCGGCCGGACAGCTTTCCGGCGAGGCCCCGCCATGCCGTTTCGCTGGTGCCCTGGGCGACGAGCCGGCGCGGCGACAGACCCGCCGCCCCCGCCAGGGTGAACGACAGGGCGCCGGACATGAACCGGCGGCGCGTCGGCGACAGCTCGGAAAGTGCCTTTTCGCGCATCGGAAACCTCCCCGCGGACCAAAGGCGAAGTTTCCACGACAAGCCCGAAGATTCGGTTTCCGGACCAGCCCAAATGCTAACCACGACGGGAGGCGTGCGGTTGTTAGGTTTCGCCGCGTCGTGATAGCTTCGCGGGCTTTCCATGGAGACGGCCCTGGCGCAAATGGCCAAGCGCGGCATCGATCGCCGAACCCTCTTGCGAATGGCCGCCGTCGGCGGCGTCGGGGTCGCCGTCCGGCCTTTCCGGGCCTTCGCCCAGGCCCTGTCGGGCGCTTTCGGCGCGGAGCCATCCGGCGGTCCGGCCTGGGAAACCAGCCCCGGTGTCGCCGGCCGACGCATCGAGGGCTTCGCC
The DNA here is from genome assembly GCA_963792845.1 of uncultured Alphaproteobacteria bacterium. Classification (GTDB taxonomy): domain Bacteria; phylum Pseudomonadota; class Alphaproteobacteria; order Rhizobiales; family Kaistiaceae; genus Bauldia. Next base: position 33,918 of record CAWBXW010000008.1, on the reverse strand, counting down.
AAGGTCGCCGGGCGAAAGCTCTTCGCCGCCGACTTCCGCGCCGCCGACATGCCGGGCTGGCCGGCGGAAACCGGGCATGCGTTGCTCGTCAAGACCGCCGACGCGACCCACGTCTTCGAAGGCATCGACCTCGACCTGCTCACGCCTGAGTTCAGGCCGGACCGGGTCGTGCTCGCCGCCGATCTCGGCGCCGCCGGCATCACCGTTCCCGGCTTCTACGCCGGCGATCTCCTCTGTCCGGCGGGGAAGACGCCGCTCTATCTCGGCCAGCCGGTGGCGCTTCTCATCTGGAAAGACTTCGCCCGCTTCTCGGTGGCGCGCGGCGTCATCGCCGCCCGGCCGGATTTCGTGAAGACGGGCGCCGAGACCGCGCCGGTCGACGAGGAGCCCTACGGCGCCTATCACTTCGTGAGGCTCGCCGGGGCGACGGCGGATTCGGACGATGTCTATTCCGCCTTCCAGGCCGGCTGGGCGCGGCCGGTCCGCTACATCAAGAACCGGCCGCAATGGGCGGCTCCGGCCCAGTCGGGTTCGGTCAGCGAAGAGACCAGCTTCTACGGCGATCGGGTCCGCGCCGCGATCGACAATGCCGGGGACGACGCCCTGGTCCTCGATCGGAGCCTTCAGACCCAGTCGGTCGATCAGGTGTTCCTGGAACCGGAAAGCGCGCTGGGCTGGTATGATCCCGGGAACGGCCGGCTCGAACTCGTGGTCGGCGTCCAGAGCCCGTACTGGATCGCCAGCAACATCGCCGCGCTGGTCGCGAAGAATACCGCCGCCTTTGCGGTCAGGGACGTGGTGGCGAACTGCGCCTATGTCGGCGGCGGCTTCGGCGGGCGTGACTTTTCGATCTTCCCGCTTTTTGCCGCTCTCGCCGCGCTGTTTTCGCCCGGGCAGCCGATTCGCCTCGCCAACAACCGCTACCGACCAGTTCCAACTCGGCCTCAAGCGGCATGCCTTCGGCATCCGCAATCGCATCGTCGTCGACAAGGCGAGCGGCAGGATCGCCGCCTTTGCCTCCGACCAGGATCTCGACGGCGGCGGCCTCGCCAACCTGTCCGGCGCCGTGGCCCTGGTCGGCGCCGCCGCCACTGTCGGCAGTTACGATGTGCCCAAGGTTGACGTCGCCTCGCTTGCCCGCCACAGCCGCGGCGTCACCGCCGGCTCGATGCGCGGCTTCGGCGCCGTCCAGACCCTTACCGCGCTCGAGGTGCTGGTCGACGAAACGGCGGAATCGCTCGGCCTCGATCCCGTCGATTTCCGCCGCCGCAACCTGCTCCCCGCCGGCGGCCGGACCATGCTCGGAAACGTCATCTCCGGCACCGTGCGGAGCGCCGAGGTGCTCGACCGTCTCGCCGCCCGGCCGCTGTGGACGGGGCGCGCCGCGGAAAAGGCGCGCCGGGAGGCCGCGGCGCCCGGCAAGCTCTATGGCGTCGGCCTCGCCTCGACCATCATGGAATATGGCAGCGGCTCCGATCCCGCCTTCGCGCTGGTCGAGCTCGACCCGTCCGGCAGGATCACGCTGAACTCGCAGGCCGTGGAGATCGGTAACGGCATCGCCACCGCCCTCGCCGTCCGGGTCGCCGGCCGCCTCGGCACCGGCGCCGCCGAGGTCAGGCTCGGCGATCTCGACAGCTGGGACCTGCTCGGCCTCAGCGCGCCGGACGATCCCTTCTCGATCACCGCCGGGCGCCAAGCCGAAGCCGCCAGGGATCCGCGCTGGGTGCTCGACGTCCGCCAGGACACCACCGCCTGCGTCTCCGCCTCGGTTCACACCCAGGCGGCCGACGAGGCGGCGAATGTGATCCTTCGGCACGGCATCTTTCCCGCGGCGATGGCGATCTGGTCGAGGGGCCCCGACGATGGGGCCGGGGTTGGCGTCGACATCACCGCCGACGATCTCGCCTTCGTCGACGGCCGGCTCACCGGCAAGGGCATGGAGCCGCTTCCGCTCGCCGTCCTTGCCGCCAAGGCGCACGCGATGGGTCTGGTCACCTCGGCGATGGTCCACAGCTACAATCGCTGGGCCTGGGCGACCGCCGAGTTCGACCTTGCCGGCGGCCGCTACCGGGGCGCGCTCGACGCGCTCGCCGTGAAATACGGCGAGGGCGCTTCCGAGGCGCGGAAGGCGCTGATGACGATGGGCGGCTTCCACCGGCTCGACCGCATTTCGGTGAGCTTCCCGCCGGTCGTCCTCGAGCGGATCGATGTCGGCTATGCCGCCGCGGCCGGCACGATCGTTGCCGTCGAGATCGACAAGCAAACCGGCGCCGTCGGCATCCTCGAAGGCGTCACCGTCATGGAATGCGGCCGCGCCATCGTCCCGGAGCTGGTCGAAGGCCAGGCCGAGGGCGGCTTCGCCATGGGCGTCGGCTACGCCCTTCACGAATTCCTGCCGCTCTACGAGGACGGGCCCGGCAACGGCCAGTGGAACCTCGACCAGTACACGATCCCGCGCGCCTCGGACCTGGCCGTGTGGACCTACACCACCGAGGTGCTGCCGCCGCTCGGGCCTGGCGACGAGCCGAAGGGGATCGCCGAGCTGGCGATGTGCCCGGTCGCCGCCGCCGTCGTCAACGCGGTCAGCGCGGCGACCGGCAAGCGCTTCGCGACGCTTCCGGTCACCGCCGAGATGATCAAGGCGGCGCTGTGATGGATACGGTCAAGGTGGCGATGACGGTGAACGGCGGGGCGGTCGGCCCGCACGACATCCCCGACGGCCTGTCGATGAACGACTACCTCCGCGAATACCTCAATCTCACCGGCACCAAGTTCGGCTGCGGCATCGGCGAATGCAGCGCCTGCATGATCATCCGCGACAAGCCCGACGGCGGCTCCGAGGCGATGCACACCTGCATCAATTCGGCGCAGTCCTTCGACGGTGAGAGCGTCCGCACCATCGAGGGCCATGCTCAAAACGGCGCGCCGACGCCGGTGCAGGCCGCCTTCCTCGATGCCTTTGCCTTCCAGTGCGGCTACTGCACGCCGGGCTTCGTCGCCTCGGCGCAGGTCCTGGTCGAATCGCTCCAAAAGGCCCCGGTCGCCAAGGCCGGCGTCGAGGCGGCGATCGAACAGGCCCTCGACGGGCATCTCTGCCGCTGCACCGGATATGTCCGCTACTACGCCGCACTCCGCGACCTGATCCTCGCCGATACGCGGCTAACGACGTAGGCTGCGCCACCGTTTCGCCACCGCTCAGGCGCCCCACGAGCGGTTGTCTTTGGGCAATCGGCCATCGGGATCGTAGACCCTTACCTTATGCGGAAGATCGGTTCCCCAATCCCAAAGCACCAGATTCTGATGGCGTTGGGGGTCGGCCGCGACGGCAAACGACGGCACCAGGATTCCGGCATTGCCGCGCGCGACAAGATCGCGGGCGATGGCCCAGGACCCCGGCTCCTGTCCGGCCGCAATATCGGCAAACCAGGGGCCGGCCAGATCCGCCAGCGCCACGCGCGCCTGCTTGCGGTCCGCCTCGGTCCTGAGGTCGACGACGTCCGCGCAATCGACCTCGTATGAGATGAGCACCGTCGGCTTGAATTTTTCGGCGAGGCCCTGGCTGATCTCGACGAATGCCGTCTCGACGTTCAGAGCCAGATAGAGCGCCGCGGTCCCGCGAGGATTGAAGCGTCCGCCATGGACCGCCGCGCCGGCCCCGGACGTCGGAGCGAAGGACCATCTCGGATCGTGCATGCGGTAGCAGGTCCCGGCGAACCTCACGCAAAGCCGCCCATCGCGAGATGGTCGAGGTAATCGCGGAGCGCCGGCGCCTGGCCGCTCTTGACGATACTCTCGGCGGTCCTTCCGCCAAAGGCGGGAATCGGCTGCGACTTGTACCAGGCGGTCGCTTGGGTCTCGCCGCCCGCCCATTGCCGCACCCGATCGATGATCTCGACCGCCTCGCGCATGCGGGCTTGCGTCTTGGGCGATCCAGCTCGGGTCGACTTCCGCAATGTGTCGGCGCTGATGCCGATCATCCGGCCGAACTGTTCCTTGGTCATGCCGAGCCGGTCGGTGATTCGGTCCACAACGATCGCGCCTTTGGCATTCAGGGCGTAAAGGGAAAGGGATTCGGAACCCGGGTGCCCGCTGTTGCGGGAAGCCGTCGCCACTGCGGGCCGGTGCTTCCGTTCCGCCCGAGGGTGGCGTTGCGTCATCGGTCGCGATGTCATGCCTCACCTCTTGCCCTGAAACACCGGCATAACATAGGGCATAGTCGGGATGCGGCAAGGTTCGATTAAGAATCTCATCCTCGCCGATGCGCGGCTGATGACATGTGTCGCGGCGGCGGCCCCCTCCAAGCCGCCGCCGCGCCGGGTGCGCCCCGCTCCTCCCTCAGGCCGCGCGGGCCCGCGGGGCAGTCACCACGATCGAGTAGCGGACGGCAGCCGCCGGCCGGTTCTGGTTGCTACGCTCCGACCATGAGCGGAGCGCGTCCTCGTAGCGGGGATAGGGGCCATAGGCCTCGGCCCCGCCCTCGCTGAAGGCGGTGAAGGTGGTGTCGCGGTAGCGGCCGCCGACGACCCAGAATTCCTCGCTCATCATGGTTCTCCTCGTCTCGAAATGGCTGAGGGGGGCTCAGACCGTTGCCGGTTCGGGGTGGTCGGCGAACTGCGCGGCCTCCGTCGATCCGGCCATCGCGGTCGTCGACGAACGCCCGGCCGACACGGCGAGCGCCACCGCGTCGAAATAGGAGGTGCCGACCTCGCGCTGGTGGCGGACCGCCGTGAAGCCGTCCTCCGCCGCCCGGAACTCGCGCTCCTGCAGCTCCGAGTAGCCCGCCATGCCGCGGTCGCGATAGGCCGAGGCGAGCTCGAACATCGACAGGTTGAGCGCGTGGAAGCCGGCGAGCGTGACGAACTGGAAACGGTAGCCGAGCTCCGCCAGGCGTTCCTGGAAGCTCTCGATGGTCGCCTGGCCGAGCTTGGCACGCCAATTGAATGACGGGGAGCAGTTATAGGCGAGAAGCTTCCCCGGGAAGTGCCGATGCACCTCTTCCGCGAATTCGCGCGCTTCGCCGAGGTCGGGCTCGGAGGTCTCCCACCAGACGAGGTCGGCATAGGGCGCATAGGCGAGGCCGCGGGCGATGGCATGGTCGACCGAGTGCGCATTGCCCTGGCGGAGCTTGAAGAAGCCCTCGCTGGTCCGCTCGCCCGAGATCCACGCCGCGTCGCGCTCATCGATGTCGCTGGTGATCAGCGTCGCAGAATGGGCGTCGGTGCGGGCGATGAGGAGGGTGTTGATGCCGCAGACGTCGGCGGCGAGCCGGGCGGCGTTGAGGGTGCGGATGAAGGTCCGGGTCGGGACCAGGACCTTGCCGCCGAGATGGCCGCACTTCTTCTCCGAGGCGAGCTGGTCCTCGAAATGGACCGCCGCCGCGCCCGCCTCGATCATCGCCTTCATCAGTTCGAAGGCGTTGAGCGGACCGCCGAACCCGGCTTCCGCGTCGGCGATGATCGGCGCGAACCAGTAGGTCGCATCGTTGCCTTCGAGCCGGGCGATCTGGTCGGCGCGCTGGAGCGTCTTGTTGATCCGGCGGACCACCTCGGGGACCGACGAGGACGGATAGAGCGACTGGTCCGGGTACATCTCGCCGGCATTGTTGGCGTCGGCGGCGACCTGCCAGCCCGACAGATAGATCGCCTCGAGCCCGGCCTTGACCTGCTGCATCGCCTGATTGCCGGTGACGGCGCCCAGCGCCCGGACCAGCGGCCGCTCGGAAAGGAGCTGCCAGAGGCGCTCGGCGCCGAGCCGGGCGAGGCTGTGCTCGATATGGACGGTGCCGCGCAGGCGGTTCACGTCCTCGGGCGAGAAGTCGCGGCGGATGCCCTTGAAGCGGTCGGGTGGGATGCTCATCGTCGTCTCCCTTCGCGTTTGACAGCAAGACGAGCTATCGTTACAAGCCGGCCAGGTCAATAAACGATTGAAATGACGGAGAAATCTCGAATTGTGTCATCGACGTTACAAGCTCTTTCGGTAATGTTGTGAAGTCTGTAAGGATAACGCCATGAAGGCGATGCGGATCGGCGGCAGGCTGCGGCGGCTCCGGCAGGAGCGGCGGCTCACCCAGGCGGAGATGGCGCGCGAGCTGGGCATCAGCGCGAGCTACCTGACGCTCTTGGAAAGCAACCAGCGGCCGGTGACGGTGCGCGTCCTTTTGAAGCTGGTCGAGCGCTTCCAGGTCGACCTCCAGGAATTCACCACCGACACCGACCAGCGGCTGTCGCTGGAATTGATGGAGGCCTTCTCCGACCCGATCTTCGAGGGCGCCGAGGTCAAGAACACCGACGTCCAGGAACTGGTCTCGCTGCTCCCCGCCGTCGGCCGCGCCGTCATCGACCTTTACGAGGCCTATCGGCGGCATCTCCCGGCCGACGCCATCGCGAGCGCCGGCGAGGATGCCGCCGAGGCGAACCCGGTGTCGATCCCGTCGGAGGAGGTCACCGAGTTCATCCAGAAGCGGCTCAACCATTTTCCCGAGCTTGAGGACGCGGCCGAGCGGCTATGGCGGGAGAACGAGCTGTCGATCCACGCGCTGTCGCAGGGGCTGATCGGCGTGCTGCGGCGGCGCTACGCCGCCGAGGTCGAGATCAGGCCGGCCGAGGCCATGAAGGGGCGCTCGCGCCGCTACGACCAGCTTGCCCGGCGGCTCGAGATTTCCGAGATGCTGCCGCAGCCGAGCCGGGTCTTCCAGATCGCCCACCAGATCGCCTATCTCGGCCACCACGACGCGCTCGACGCGATCGCGGCGGCCGGCGGCTTCACCTCGCCCGACGCCGGGGCGCTGTCGCGGACCGCACTCGCCAATTATTTCGCCGGCGCGGTGATGATGCCCTACCGCATCTTCGCGGAAGCCGCGAAAGATACCCGCTACGACATCGACATCCTCAAGAACCGCTTCGGCGTTTCCTTCGAGCAGGTCTGCCATCGCCTGACCACGCTGCGGCGCCCCGGCGCCGAAGGCGTCCCCTTCCACTTCATCCGCGTCGACATCGCCGGCAACATCTCGAAGCGCTTCTCGGCGTCGGCATCCACATTGCCCGCTTCGGCGCCGCCTGCCCGCGCTGGAACGTCTATGACGCCTTCTCGACGCCGGGGATGCTCCGCGTCCAGCTCTCGCGGATGCCGGACGGCGCCACCTATTTCTGCGTCGCCCGCACCACCAGCCGCGCCACCCATTTCTCGCCGGTGAGCGGGCTGCCGCACCGGATCGGCCAGCGCGCCATCGGGCTCGGCTGCGACGTCCGCCATGCCGCGGGAATCGTCTATGCCGACGGCCTCAACCTCGCCGACCCGCAGATCGCCACCCCGATCGGCGTCTCCTGCCGCACCTGCCCGCGCACCGACTGCGCCGAGCGGGCGATGCCGTCGCTCTTCCAGAAGCTCCACATCGACGAGAACGTGCGCGGCCCGTCGACCTATGTGCAGGCGTGAGGGGGAAAGCTTATTCGAGTTCTTCAGACGCGTTTGCGCTGGACGACAGGCATAAAAGCCTAGATCATATATTCGCTCTCGATACGCACCGTTGAAGAGTGTTTTGAAGACGAAGATGCCTAAACTGAAGGAACCCTTAACTCACCCGGCTCTCCTTCGGGAGCGTTTCCTGCTCGAGCCTGTCAAAATCTTCCTATGCGGACCTGGCTTGGATGATGCCTCGTATAAGATTCGCTCTGCACTTCGAACCGAGTTAGACTCGCATAACGAATGTATCGGTTGTATATGGTGAAGAACTCACCTCCGCAATGGTTAAGACTACGCGAACCAATCTTCAGACGATAGAGGCTCGGTTTGCTACGCAATCGGATTTTACGATATTAATACTCAATTCTCCGGGAGCATTTGCCGAACTTGGCACCTTTTCCATGATTCCGGATATAAAATCGCGATTGTTCGTATTCGTCCCCATGCAATTTTACGGCGCCAAGAGCTATATCGCGCGTGGTCCACTCAGCTTACTGGCAGAGAGTCACGTTCAAAACATTTATTACTATGATTCTAGCGTACAGATTTACTCCGCTGCCGAACTTTTCTTTCCGGTGAGCCTCTCCAAAATCGCACGACAGCTCAGCGGGCCAGAATACGTCGAGATTGCTCTAAGATCACGAAGTGTATCTTCCTTTGTTTACGAGACTTTTATCGCTGAGTATAGAACTCGTTATTTCGATATTATTTGCTATATGGCCGTGCTCACAGCCGACAACCCTACCTTCATCGACTTGGTGACATCGACAAAATTGCCGGCCAGAACTATTTCATCCTCTCTCTCGCGACTGTTTTCGTCGTCCAGAATCAAGAAGAACAAACTTGGGCAGTATTTTGCAGCCAAGGGATATGCAGATGACATACTGTCTCCTATTGATACACGCAAACTTAGCAAATTGCGGGCAATTGCAGTACCCCCCACTTGACACTTAATACGACGACCGTACGATTCGGCGCGCTCTTAGCATGACTCCTTCGGGAGGCGCGATGGCATCGTCGCGTAAAGGAAGCTGAGTATAATGCATGCCCCTGAGCCGCCCGAAATGCCCATCTTCAGGCATTTCGTTCGGCACGGAGGGGACATTGAGATAGAAGTGAGGTAAGAGCGTGGGCGCTGCGGAGCTCTCCGAGGGGCTGGTCGAACTTGCAAAGCTGCTCGGGTTTGCTCCGCAGCACCTGTATATGGTGACGCGCGCAACTAAATCAAGTTATTTTGAAATATCCATCCCAAGGAGGTTCGATCACGGTAATCCGAGGAGGCTATCTATTCCGACCTCGGAGCTTCGTGGCGTACAGCGGATGATTTTGAGGAGGATATTAAACACTATTTTACCGCATGCTTCTAGCTATGCATACCAGAAGGGAAAAAGCGTAATGCAAGCGGCCCGTGCGGTGTGCGGTCCCAATTATCTCTTGCACCTAGACTTGGCGAATTATTTTCCAAGCATCGGTGCCCGTCGTGTTTTTGGTTTCTTCAGAAGCGCAGGATTTAACAGAAAGGTCGCCTTCATTCTTACTCGACTTACGACGTATCAGGGCGCGCTGTGTCAAGGCGCGCCCACAGAGTCCGGCTATAAGCAATCTGATTTGTCGTAATTTAGACAAGAATTTTACGACGTTGTGCGATTCTTGGGAAGTGAGCTATATTAGGTATAGTGATGATATTTTTATATTTTCTCAGCATAAATTTAATCCGAACATCTTGCGTCGCGCGTCCGGCCAGATTATAACAGCTAACGGATTTTCAATCAACGATAGCAAAACTAAGTATTATTCTGTCGGGACGCGACGATTTACGCTCGGTTTGGATACTACTGTGGAGAGCGTGGCTATGTCTAGAAGCCAAAGGCGGATATATCGAAGTGCGTTTTTTAAGGCATCCAGGAATCCGAGTTGGGCTATTCAGAATTATTTGAGACTAGTGGGAATGTTGGAATGGTACAAAGGCGTGTATGGAAGAGACGAGGCTTATCACGGATATCGGACAATTCTTCAATCGGTCAGGGTTTTGAAGTTCCATGAGGCTTACAGTACTTAGTTAATGTTTGCGTGCGTAGCGGCGTGAAAATCGAGCTTGAGGCGGAATAGCAAGCGTAGCGTGGGCAAGGCGAAGCGTGCGCACGCGGAGTCGTGCGGAGTCGGCGTGGGCACAGCGCTTCGCGCTTTTGCCCCACCCTACGTTTCGCGCCGCGGAGCAGGCGGCGACGAGTCCCCGGCCCCTTGTTTGATCCCCTCCCACCCTCCCCTTGACAAGGGGAGGGGTCGTGGCGGCACCGCCGGGACAGGAGCGGCATCGATCGCGAGGACGCAACGGTCTTGTCGGCGCCCCTCCCCTTGAAAAGGGGAGGATGGGAGGGGATCGACCGGGCGCAGCTTCTCCCGGTCATCGATTAGCTTTCTGATCTGGATCAAGGCCTCAAACCGGACTTAGCCTGAGGCTCCGGTTCGCTCGGGTTGGCTGACCGCGGTTTGGGCTAGCGAAGTACCGGGCGCCTGCGCCAGCGACACGGCTTCAAGGGAGGCGATCATGCAGTTCGGCGATATCCTCGTATGCATCGAGCGGAGCGACAGCGGGCGGCGGCAGATGGAGATGGCGCTGGCGCTGGCGGCGCGCTCGAAGGCGCGGCTCCTCGGCTACTATCCGATGCCCCGGCGCGCCGCCACGGCGGCGGCCGAGACCGCGATGAACGACGCCGAGGTCGCATTCGACCGGAGCCTCAGGGCCAATTCCCTCGATGGACAATGGATCGCGGGAACCGCGGCCCGCCCGGACGAGGACATCGCCGAATACGCGCGCTGCGCCGATCTGGTGGTGGTCAGCCTCGGTTCGCCGGACGAACCCGGTCGCGACGCCATCGACGTCGAGCGGCTGGTGATGGAGTGCGGCCGGCCGGTGCTCGGCCTGCCGATCGCGAACCTGCCGGAGACGATCGGGCGGAACATTCTTGTCGCATGGGACGGGAGCCGCGAATCGGCGCGCGCGGTCAACGACGCGATGCCGTTCCTCCGCGAGGCGAAGGCGACGCGCATCGTCTCGGTCGGCATCGATCCGACCGTCGCCGCCTCGGCCGAAAACCTCGTCGCCCATCTGAAGCGCCTCGGCATCGCCGCCGCGGTCGACCATTCTCTCGACCTTCACCTGCCGATCGGCGAGGAGATATTGAGCCGGATCGAGGGCCTCGAGGCAGACCTCCTGGTCGCCGGCGCCTTCGGCCATTCGCGGCTCCGCGAGCATCTCGGCGGCGGCGCCACGCTCACCTTCCTTCACCAGATGATGACCCCGGTCCTCGTCTCGCACTAGGTCCTGGTGACCATCGGTGGATTCACACCGGAATCGCCTTGCGATTCGAGATTGCGGATTCGAAGGAGGCCGTGTTGGATCCAGAGCGAGTTCCAGCTCGTATCGGACTGTGCTCTGACCCGATCTGCGAGTTCCAACGCTGCCCCGTGGGCGGCATGGTTCGACGGATAATGTTGAATGATGGATTATGTTATTCGACTTGCCCGCGCGGATGAGCACAGGCTGCTTCCCGACATCGAACGCGGCGCCAATAAGCTTCTCGACCTTTCCGGGGTGCCCAGGCCGCCCACCGTGATCAACCTCGAATTCATCGACGCCGTCGCGAGAGCTGGAGCGGTCTTTGTGGCAACGAGCCAGCCGGACGATTGTCCCGTAGGCTTTCTCCTCGCCGGCTTTCTCGATCGCTCCGTCTACCTGTATCACATGTCTGTTTCCGAGCTTCATCAACGCCGCGGTCTCGGACGCCGGCTTATGCAGGAAGGCTGCGACTATGCCGCAAGGGAAGGCATGATGGCGGTCACCTTGTCGACCTTCGTCGATGTACCCTTTAACGGCCCGTTTTTCGAGACTCTTGGCTTTCGCAAGCTCCCGCGGAGCGAATGGACGCCGGCTCTCTACCTTCTCTATTCACGCCAGCGCTCCCTGGGTCTGCCGGTAGACCGCCGCGCCTTCATGCGGAAGGACCTGGTCTGAGGAGACCTGCGGGTATTCCTTCGATCCCTGTTGCCGCTCCTCCGTCACACTCCGGGTTCGGCTCAACCGGCCTCGGCAACGAGGCCATTGCTCTCCCCGCTGGGACCCACTGCCGGAAGATTGCCTAAATTCAGGTGCGCTCGCCCCCCGAAAGCCTGAAGCGGTCGAGGGTGACGGCGCCGATGATCACCAGACCCTTGACGATGTATTGCCACACGTCGGGGACGCCGGTGAGGATGAGGCCGTCGCTCATCACCGCGATGATGAGGGCGCCGACCAGCGTTCCCCAGATCGAGCCGATGCCGCCGACGAAGCTGGTGCCGCCGAGGATCACGGCGGCGATCGCGTCGAGCTCGTAGGACTGGCCGAGCTGGATGCCGTTCGCGGCGTAGAGGCGGCCTGCCGACATCACCCCGCCGAGGCCGGCGCAGAGGCCGGAGAAGGCGTAGACGAAGACGAGAATCGCCCAGACCCGGATGCCGGCGAGCCGGGCGCCGGCTCGCATTGCCGCCGACCGAATAGATGTAGATGCCGAGCACGGTGCGCTTGAGGATGAACCACGAGACGACGATGGTCGCGGCGGCGATGACGACCAGGAACGGGATGCCGAAAAGCGTGCCGCTGCCGACATAGGCGAACGGAAGATCGGTGTTGATGACCGTCTTGTCCTCGCCGAGCAGCCGGGCGAAGCCGCGCACTGCGGTCAGCGTGCCGAGCGTCACGATGAAGGGCGGCAGCCTGAAGCCGGCGATCAGGCCGCCATTGATCGCGCCGCAGACGAGGCCGGTCACCAGCCCGGCGGGCAGACCGAGCCAGCCGAGCCAGTCCGAGCCGGGAAGCTTGGAGACGACCAGCGCCACCATCGCCGCCGCGGCGAGGATCGAGCCGACGGAGAGGTCGATGCCCGAGGTCAGGATGACGAAGGTCATGCCCGCCGCGAGCACCACGTTGATCGATGCCTGCTGGGCGATGATGGAAATGTTCTGGAGCGAGAAGAAGCGGTCGTTGAGGAATTGAAAGACGACGCAGACGAGGACGAGCACTGGCAGCATGCCGAGGGTGCGAAGCCCGAAGCCGACGCCGTTGCGGACGGCGGTCAGCCCCGGCGTCCGCGCCGCCGCCGCCGGTGCCGGGCTTGCCTCGCGGCGCGCCGTCATGATGCGGCGGCCCGGGCTTCGCCATCGTCGGCGGTGGCGAACTGCATCACCGCCTCCTGGCTGAGCGGCGTACCGCCGGCCGGGTCCAGCTCGCCGACGATCCGGCCGCCGCGCATGACCAGGACGCGGTCGGCGACGCCGATGATCTCGGGGAGCTCCGACGAGATGAAGATGATGCCGATCCCTTCGCGGGCGAGGTCGTCCATGATCCGGTAGATCTCCGACTTGGCCCCGATGTCGACGCCGCGGGTCGGCTCATCGAGAATGACGACCCGCGGCTTCGGCTGGAGCAGGCGCGAGAGCAGGACCTTCTGCTGGTTGCCGCCGGACAGGGATGCGGCGAGGCTCCGTCCGCCCTTCAAGCGGATCGAGAGCGACTCGATCGCATTGTGCGTGCGGCGGTTCGCCCGGGCGAAGTTGACGAGGCCGCCACGCGAGTCGGCGGCGAGAACCATGGTGTTGACGTTGTCGCGCACCGACATGTCGAGGAAGAGACCGAGGCCTTTGCGGTCCTCGGTCAGATAGACGATGCCGGCAGCGACGGCATCGCGCGGCGAGCGGATGCCGAGCGGCTTGCCGTCCAGCACGATGCGCCCGCCGGTCTTCGGATCGGCGCCGAAGATGAGCCGCGCCATCTCGGTCCGGCCGGAGCCGACCAGCCCGGCAATGCCGAGGATCTCGCCGCGCCGGAGGCCGAACGAGCAGCCGTGGACGCGGCGGCCGTCGCCAATGCCGTCGACGGCGAAAAACGGCGGGTGGCCGGACAGCGGCTCCGACCGCGCCGCCTTCTTGTAAAAGCCGGCGAGATCGCGGCCGACCATCATGCGCACCAGAAGCTCGGGCGTCAGCTCGTCCCGGGCGATGGTGCCGACATGGGCGCCGTCGCGAAGGACGGTGACGCGGTCGGCGAGACGCGCGATCTCGGCCATGCGGTGACTGACATAGATGATCGCAAGGCCGCTCTCGCGGAGCTTGCCGATCAGGTCGAAGAGCCGCTCCGACTCGTGCGCGGAGAGCGCCGCGGTCGGCTCGTCCATGACCAGGATGCGGGCATCGGCGTGGATGGCGCGGGCGATCTCGACCAGCTGCCGCTCGGCCAGCGACAGGTCCGAGACGCGCTCGGCCGGCGAGAACACCGCGCCGAGGCTTTCGAGGATGCCGCGGCAACGGGCCTGCATGGCCCGCCGGTCGGCGAAGATGCCGCGGCGAATCTCGCGGCCGAGATAGATGTTCTCGGAGACCGTCAGGTTCGGGCTGAGGCTGAGCTCCTGGTAGATGACCGCGATACCCCTGGCGAGGGCGGCGGCCGGCGTCTCCATCCGCACCGGCTCGCCGCCGATGCGGATTTCGCCCTCGTCCGCGGCATAGGCGCCGGCGAGGATCTTGATCAGCGTCGACTTGCCGGCGCCGTTCTCGCCCATCACCGCGTGCACCTCGCCGGCAACGACGGAAAGGTGCGCGCCGGTGAGCGCCCGGACGCCGGCGAAATGCTTGGAAATGTTGCGCATCTCAAGTAGCGGCGGGGTATCAGCCGCTGCCTGCTCCGCCGTCATGATCTCGCGGTCGTCGGTCATCGCGGAGCGCGTCGTTCACCCGGGCACCTGACCGCATCGCGCGGCGTTGCCGCCGCGCGATGCGCTGGGATGAAGGGCCCGCGGCCTAGTTGGCCGTCCAGCCCTTGTAGTCGCCGATATTATCGCGATTGACGATCGTCGGGGTGATGAGAATGACCGGGGCCGGCGGCGCCTCACCTTCGAAGATCTTGTAGCCGATGTCGACCGCCTGGGTGCCGACATTGAAGGGCGACTGGGCCGCCGAGCCGACGAAGTTGCTCTTCGGATCCTTGAGCGCCGCCTCCGCCTCGGGCGAGCCGTCGATGCCGGTGATCGCGACCTTGCGTCCGAGCTGCTGGGCGGCGAGATCGGCGCCCATCGCCATCTGATCGTTGATCGAGAAGACCCCCTGGATGTCCGGGAAGCGGGTGAAGAGCGTCTGCATCACCTTGAGGCCCGAGTTGCGCGAGCCGTCGCCGCGCTGGTCGGAGGAGATGACCTTCATGTCGGGATATTGGGCAATGACCTCCTTGCAACCGTCGACGCGCTGCTGGATGGCGACCATCGGCACGCTGTCGATGATGACGATGTTGCCCTTGTGCCCGAGATAGTCGGCGAGGTACTGGCAGGCGACGCGGCCGGCGCCGGTGTGGTCGACGGTAATGTTGACCAGCGCACCCTTGGCGCCCGCGTCGACGCCGATCACGGTGACGCCGGCGTCGAGCGCCTTCTTCACCTCGGGCGCGATCGCCTCGGAGTCGGCGGCATTGACGAAGATCATGTCGGTGCCGGCGGCGATCATCGTGTCGATGGCCGAAACCTCCTTGTTGAGGTCGTAGTCATGCGAGACGACGGTCACCTTGGCATCCGGGGCGATCTTCTTGACCTCCGTCTCCATGCCCTTGGCGAGGGCGACGTAGAACGGGTTGCCGAGCGGGCCGAGGGTGACGCCGACGGATTTGAGCTCCTTGTCCTGCGCCGCGGACGCGCCGACGGAAATAGTAAGCGCCACCGCAGTGGACAACAACAGTTTCAACATTTGCACGCTCCTTGGGTTTGCGAGCCGCTCCCTAGCCGCGGCTCTTTAGGTCAGCCATCCGATGGGCGATCGACCTAAAACGATTTAGGGCCCGGCGTGCCGTCCGTGTCAATCCCTGTTTGTGTCCGGGTCGCCCTCAGATTGCGCGATTTCATGCCGTCCGGAGGCCCGCCGGACACTATCGAGCGCCTTGGTTGACCGCGGTGCGCCCGCACGGCTAAAACGGTTTATAGGATCGCTGCGGCGCGAAGATCGCGCTCGGCGTATCCGGAAAAACCAAGCCCGACGAGGGGGGGACGCGCCTATGCCCGGCAAGAGAATCGCAGTGGTGGGGACCGGGGCTAATGGCGCGGGCATCGGGGCCGACCTGACGCGCGCCGGGCTTGACGTCACCTTCATCGAGCAATGGCCGGCCCATGTCGAAGCCATGCGCGCCAAAGGCATCCGGGTCGAGATGCCGGGCGAAACCGTCACCACCCCGGTGCGCGCGTTCCATCTCTGCGAGGTGGCCACCCTGCGGGACCCGTTCGACATCGTGCTCATCGTCGTGAAGGCCTACGACACGCGCTGGGCATGCGAGCTGATCAAGCCGCTGGTGCGCCCGGACGGGCTCGTCATCGGAGTACAGAATGGCATGACGATGGATGACGTCGCCTCGATCATGGGCCCCGAGCGCACGCTCGGCGCCGTGATCGAAGTCTCCTCCAACATGTTCGAACCCGGCGTGGTGGTACGGCAGACGCCGCCGGCGGGAAGCTGGTTCGGCATCGGCGCCTTTGACGTCAAGACGCGCGGTCGCGAGAACGAGGTTGCCGAGGTGCTCGGCCATGCCGGCACGGTCGAAATCTCGAACGACATTCGCTCGGCGAAGTGGATGAAGCTTGTCGTCAACGCGGCGGAATTCCTGCCGTCGGCGATCCTGAATTTGCCGCTCGCAGAAGCGGTCGGGGTGCCCGGAATCCGCGAGGTCATGATGGAATTGGGCAAGGAAGCCGTCAGGACGGCACTCGCATTGGGCCATCGCCTCGTGCCGATCCTCGGAAAATCCCGGGTCGAGGAGAACGACCCCGACGCCTATGCCACGGCGCTCCTCGACGCGGTCTTGTCGAAATGGACGCTTCCCAACACCCTCGTCGCGGTCCTGCAGGACTGGATGAAGGATCGTCGCGGTGAAGTCGACGACATCAACGGGCTTGTCGTGCGCGAACAGAAAAGACTCGGCGGCGAGGCGCCGGTCAACGCCATGCTGGTCGACCTCGCGCATCGCATCGAGGCCGGCGAGCTGAAGGCAGACCCGTCGAATGCCGATCTCGTGCGGTCTGCCCTGCGGCGATAACGCGCCCAATCAGGCCGAGACCGCGGCTACCGTCCGAACGGCCACTGAATCTCTCCCGCCCGCAATGCCCCTCGGCCGGAAGAGGATGATAAGCAGCATGATCAGGGCGAGGATGGCGTCGCCCAGACCCGGCGGCGCGGCAAGATGCGTCCCGCCGATGTCGATCCCGATCTCGGCCTGGCGAAGAAGCTCGGTCAGCGCCGCGATCACGAGCGCGCCGGCGACCGCGCCGGTGAGGCTGCCCATCCCGCCGATCACCAGCATCGCGACGATCAGGAAGGTAAGGTCGAGATAGAAGGTCTCGACCCGGACCGTACCGAGGAAATGCGCAAGCAGCACGCCGGCGATGCCGGAGAGGAAGCCGCTGATGACGAAGGCGATCAGCCGGTGGCGGACCATGTGGACGCCGGACGCGGCCGCCGCCGCCTCGTCCTCGCGCGAGGCGCGGAGCAGGAGCGCCGAGCGCGTCTCCTGGTAGGCGAAGGCGATCACGATTGCCGCGACCGCCCACAGCGTCGCGGTGGCGAGGCCGGCATAGATCGGCAGGCCCATCAGCGAGTTCTGGCCGCCGGTGACCGTGGTCCAGTTGCCGAGAACGACATAGGTGACGACGAGGACGGCGAAGGTGGCGATGCTCGCCGAGATGCCGGACAGCCGCATCAGCGGCCAGCCGACGACGAAGGCGAAGAGCGCCGCGGCGGCGCCGCCGGCAAGCGCGCCCGGGAAGGTCGGCCACTCGGCCGAGGCGATGACAGCGGGGCAGGTCGGGGAGGAAGACCGACTTCGCCGCCGGCTTCATGGTGAGCAGCGCCGAGACATAGGCGCCGACCGCCATGAAGGCGACATTGCCGAAGGAGAGCACGCCGGAATTGCCGACGAAGACATAGAGCCCGACGACGGCGACGAGGTTGATCAGCGCCTGCGTCGCCCGCCGCTGCAGGACCTCCGGCGCAAGCGAGGCGATAAGCGCGACGGCGACGACGATCACGACGAGGGCGACCAGCGGCCACAGCCGGCGGAGCGAGGTCGCGGCCCATCAGATCCGCTCCTTGAGCCCGCGCGCCGGGAAGAGACCCTGCGGGCGGAAGAGGAGGACGAGGACCACGGCGACAAAGACGAAGGCCTCGCGGAAGACGCGGAGGTCGGGCGGCAGCAGGGCCTGGAGAAGGATCGTGACGACGCCGACGAGGAAGCCGCCGAGGGCGGCGCCGGTGAGGCTGCCGAGGCCGCCGATCACCGTGCCGACAAAGGCGATGATGACGAGTTGCAGGCCCATGCGCGGCTGGACGATGCCGGTCTGGGCGACGACCAGGCAGGAGACGGCGGCGGCGAGGAGCCCGCAGAGCGCGAAGGCGGTCGCGATCACCCGGTTGGCGCGGACGCCGAGCACCCGCGCCATGCGAAAATCCTCGGCGGCGGCGCGCATCTGCAGGCCGAGGCGGGTCGTCGGAGGAACCAGGTCAGCCCGGCGAGGAGGACGGCGCTGACCACAATGGTGACGACCTGCAGGATCTGCAGCCGGATGCCGAGGACATCGACCTGGCGGCCGAGCGACGGCAGGAAATCGATCCCCTTCGGCCGTGAGCCGACGAAGAGGATCAGCGTCTTCTCGAGGAAGAAGCTGACGCGCGAAGGAGGAGATGAGCAGCGTCGCCGGGTCGGCGCCGCGGAGCGGCCGGAAGGCGACGCGTTCGGTGAGCGAGCGCGAGCACCACGGCGGCCAGGAAACCGCCGAGAAGGACGAGCGGCAGAGGCAGGCCGAACAGCGCCAGGAGCGCATAGCCGGCCGCGGTGATCAGTTCGCCATGGGCGAAGTTGATCAGACGCATCACGCCGAAGATGAGGCCGATGCCGAGTGCGGTCAGGGCATAGAGGCCGCCGACGCTCACCGCGTCGACGAGGGTCTGGATGATCCGGTCCATCACGGCGCCGCCTCGCCGCGCATGCCGATCGCCGAAATAGGCGGCGTCGAAGCGGGGATCGCTGGCGGAGTTCCGCCGGCGTGCCGCTGAGGCCGAAGACGCCGCCGCTCATCACATGGACCCGGTCGGCGACGGCGAAAGCGCGCTCGGCGTTCTGCTCGACGAGCAGGATGGCGACGCCGTTCGTCGCGGATCGTCCGGATGAGGACATAGACCTGATCGATGATCGTCGGGGCGAGGCCGAGCGAAGGTTCGTCGAGCATCAGCAGCTTCGGCCGCGAGAGGAGCGCGCGGGCGATGGCGAGCTGCTGCTGCTCGCCGCCGGAGAGTTGGCCGGCCGGCTGCGTCCGGCGTTCGCCAAGGATCGGGAAGGTCGGCGAGAAATCGCTTCGATGTCGCGCTCGCGCCTCACCGTGGTCGCCGCTGACCGTCGCGCCGAGGCAGAGGTTCTCGACGACGGTGAGGCGTGGCGAAGATGTGGCGGCCCTCGGGCACGAGGGCGATGCCGCGTTTGACGACGTCCTCCAGCACCAGGCCGCGGAGCGAGGCCCGGCGAACGCGATCGTCGCCCGCCGCCGGCGGAACGATGCCGGCGATGGCGGAGAGGAGCGAGGTCTTGCCGGCTCCGTTCGGTCCGACGATGGCGACGATCTCGCCGCTCCGACCCGGAGGTCGACGCCGCGCACGGCTTCGATGGCGCCGTAGCGGACGACCAGGCCGGTGACGGTGAGGAGGCCGCCAGCCTCGCTCATTGCAGCCGGCTCGCGCCGAGATAGGCGCGCCGGACGATCGGGTCGGCGCGGATCTCGGCCGGCGTGCCGCCGCGATGGTTCGCCCGCCGTCGAGCACATGGATGCGGTCGCAGAGGTTCATGACAAAGGCCATGTTGTGCTCGATCACCAGCACGCCGCAACCATAGCGTTGCCGGATTTCCCCGACGAGGTCGCGGAGCTCGTCGGCTTCGGCGGGGGCCAGTCCGGCGGCCGGCTCGTCGAGCAGCAGAAAGCGCGGGTCGACGGCGAGCGCGCGGGCGAGGCCCGACCCGCCGCTCCTCGCCGTAGCTCAGCCCGGAGGCGAGCCGGTCGGCCTTCGCCGCAAGCCCGAAGTCCTCGAGGACAGCGCGGACCCGCCGGCGCGCGGCGACGCGGCCGAGGCCGTGCGCGACGATAACCGATCTCGACGTTCTCGCTCACCGTCAGGCCCCTGAACAGGCGGACCGCCTGGAAGGTGCGGACAATGCCGCTGGCCGGGAAAACCGTGGCGGCGAAAGCCGGTACAGTCGGTGTCGCCGATCGGATCGTGCCGGTGGCCGGCCGCTGAAAACCGGAGAGGACGTTGACCAGCGTCGTCTTGCCGGCGCCGTTCGGCCCGATCAGGCCGAGCACCTCGCCTTCGGCGAGCGAGAGCGTGACGTCATCGACCGCGGTGAGCCCGCCGAAGCGGACGGTGACGGCACGGGCGTGGAGCTCGGTCATGGCGACCTGGATGAACGGAGGCGCGTCCTTCGCGGCCCGGTCGCTTTGCGACCGGGCACCTCATCGGGATGGCGAAGGCGGGTCCTCGGCGAAACCGAGTCAGGATGGGGGGAAGCCATCTTCCCTCGCCATGCTGAGGTGCGAGGGCGAAGCCCGAGCCTCGAAGCACGCACCGCGGCCCGCCCCGTCCTCGGACGCCCCTACTGCAGCGGCGGGTATTTCTCCACCGTGAAGCGGCCGACCGCGGCGAACTTGCCCTTGTCGACGCCGATGATCGCCATCGGGCGTGTCGTCTGGATGTGGAGGTCCTTGCGTGTAGGTGGTCGGGCCGATGACCAGCGGCTGCTTGTCGAAGGTGTCGAGAACCGCCGCGACCTTGTAGCCGTCGAGCGAGCCGGCCTTGTTGGCCGCGTCCGCCCAGGCCTGCACCGCCGAGTAGCCGCGAAGGCCGTAGGAGACGTCCGCCTTCTTGCCGTATTTCGCCTCGAAGCGCTTGAAGAAGTCGTTGACCGCCGGGTCGGGATCGTCGCCGTATTTCGAGCCGTAGTTGACGACGTAGAAGTTCGAAAGGTCGGGCACGGTGCCGATCCAGTAGTCGCCGTCGAGCGACTCGCCGGTGAGGATGGCGCCGTCGATGCCGGCGGCGCGCATCTGGCGGATGGCGCTCGGCCCGCCGGGCGCATAGGAGCAGAAGAAGATCACGTCGGGCTTTTGCGGCAGGCTGGTGATGCGGGTCATCTGCGCGGCGATCGAGGTGTCGTCGTTGAGGAAGGTGTCCTCGCCGAGGAGCGCCGGCGTCGCCGGCGAGTTCCTTCCAGCGCGTCCCCATGCTGAGCGCAGAGCGACTTGGTGTAGGCGATGGTATTGTCGAGAAGAACGTAGGCCGTCTTCCAGCCCTTTTCCTTGTAGGCCCACTCGGCGAGCAGCGCGCCCTGGGCCTGGCTGGCGTTGGAGGTCGAATAGGCGAGCGGGCCGACGCCCTGCACGCCGAACTTCGGGTCCGACGCGCCGGAGAAGGCGACGACGTCCTTCTGCTGCGCGACATAGGCGCCCGGCGCGCCGAAGTCGAAATCGCTCGGGAAGAGAATTGCCTTGGCTCCCTTGCCGATCACCTCGACGGCGCCGTCGGCGCCGAGCGGCGGCTCGGACTTGTTGTCGAACTCGACCACCTCGATCGGCTGGCCGAGGACGCCGCCGGCGGCGTTGATGTCGTCGACCGCGAGCTTGGCGCCGGCGATGGTGTCGGCGTCGATCGGCTGGAACCAGCCGCTGAACGACATGACCAGCCCGAAGACCGGCTTGTCGGCGGCGAGCGGGCGAAGCCGTGGACAAGGCATGACCGCAGAGCCGCGAGCGTGGCCACCCTGAGTCTTCTGTTCATCTGACTACCCCTGTTCCCCTGTTCTCGTTCAGCCGGACTATGCGGTTTCGCGTCCTTCGAGGCTCCGCTGCGCGGAGCACCTCAGGATGGCGAGGTTCTTGATCCTTACCGCGAACTGGCCACGCTTTGGAGAGGGCCACCTCGATCGCAATCCGAGGTGCTCGGGCATCGCCCGAGCCTCGAAGGACGCGCTGGCTTCTGAACAAGCATGACTGATCAGCGTCCTCGCAGGAAGGCGGGAGGACGCGCTCACTACCTACCCCGCGACCAGCGCCAGCGCGCGGATCGGGCTGCCGGAGCCCTTCTCGATCTTCAGCGGCGCGGTGATGAGGATCGCGCCGGTCGGCGGCAACTGGTCGAGATTGGTGAGGCTGGCGAGGCCGAACTTGTTGGCGCCATGCATCAGGTGATGGGCCGGGAAGGCCGGCTCGAAGGCGAAGGCCTGGCCGGCGTCGGTGCCGACCGCCTCGACCCCCCAGCCGTTGACGTTGCGCTCCTCGACGAGGAATCTGCACGCAGGCCGCGCTCGGTCCCGGCACATGCGGACCGTCCTCCTTCATGTTGAGGAATTTCGCCGGATCGGTGCGCTTCGACCAGTCGGTGCGCATCAGCACCCAGGCGCCGTCCGGAATGCGGCCGTACTTCTTCTCGAAGGCCTCGATATGCGCGGGCTCGCAGAGGAACTTCTCGTCGGCCGCGGCCTCCTTCGAGCAGTCGATCACCACGGCGGGCGCGATGAACCGCTTGACCGGAATCGTGTCGGTGGCGCCGTCGGAATAGTCCTTGCCGGTCACCCAGTGGATCGGCGCGTCGAAATGCGTGCCGGTATGCTCGCCGAGCTTGAGGTTGTTCCAGTACCAGGCCGGCCCGCGCTCGTCGTAGTGGGAGATGAGGCTGATCGAGAAGGGATCGGACGGGGCGAACTGGCGGCGGAAGCTGGATCACCGGCGTCGACGGCCGGAGCGTCTGGGTGAGGTCGATCACCTTGACCGAGCCGCCGGCGATCGCGGCGGCGAATTTCACTCAGACAGTCGCCGGACATGTCGAAGAACCTCCCCCTCGGCTCGGTCCATCCGCCCCATGGACGAGCGCCGAGGCAATTCTCCCACAGGGCCGAGAAACTTCAAGCTTAAAGTGATTTTCGGACGGCTGCGGCGCCTCATGTGTGCCGCCGAGTTCAGCTTTGACAGCGGTTCGGAGCCCGGTCCATTATTTTAAGGATAAAGTAGTTCGGGAGAACGTCGCGGTCTTTCGCCCGGCCGGACTTTACTCCCGCAAGAGCCGCGGGCATCGTTGCGGCGACGGTGCCAGGCGCGGCGACGCCAGGTCGAATGGGGGTTCCGATGGGGTCCCGCTGGATCGAGGTCGGCAGCGGCCGGGGCTATCTCGCCGTTCCCGCAGCCGGCTCCGGCCCGGGGCTGATCCTTTTCGCCGGCGCCCGGCAAGCGCCAAGACGTTCACCGCACGCGCCGACCTCTATGCCGAGGAAGGCTATGTCACGCTCGCTATCGAGGCGAGGCCATGCCGAGGCCGCGGCACGGCCCTGAAGCACCCTGCAGAACTGTCCGGCAGGATCGGCTGCCTTCGGGTTTCGGGCCGGGCGCCAGGCGCGGCGCTCGAAGCGGTCGCCGCCGGCGATGTCGATTGCGCCGCGGTCTACTACGGCGATGGCATCGAGCCGCTCTCTACGTCAGGCCGGGCGCGAGCGGCGTTCCGGTCGATGTTCCATCTCGCCGACGGGCGATGGCGATGCCTTCGGCCGAATTGAGCGGGCGCTTTCCGGAGGTCGAGTGCCTTCCTCTATCGCGGAGCCGGCCGGGATTTGCCGAGGCCGGGGAGGCCTTCGACAAGTCGTCGGCGACCTCGCCTATACGCGCACGCTCGAACTTGCTCCGCCGCGTGCTCGGGCCGCGCTACGATCTCGACAAGATCTGGGACCGCCACACCGAGCTCGAATTCGCGATCGCGCGCCGCCGACGAGACCATGACGACCATGGTCGCCGAACCCTATGTCAACCACGTGCCGGTCATGACCGGCGGCACCGGCTACGCCGAGACGCTCCGCTTCTACAAGTATCATTTCATCCCGACGGCGCCGAAGGATTCCGCGCCTGGTGCCGATCAGCCGCACCATCGGCGCCGACCGCGTCGTCGACGAGATGCTGTTCTGCTTCACCCACGACATCGAGATCGACTGGATGCTGCCGGGCATCAAGCCGACCGGCAAATATGTGGAAATCCCGCTGGTCGCGATCGTCCGCTTTCGCGGCGACAAGATCTACAACGAGCACATCTACTGGGACCAGGCGTCGGTCCTGGTCCAGATCGGCCTGCTCGACCCGAAGCTCTACCCGACCGCCGGGGTCGAGACGCGCGAAGAAGGCCTTTGACGAACGCAAGCCGTCGAACACGCTGATGGCCCGGTGGAAGGACAGCGAAGGCAAATAGGCCGCGCACGACCGCGGCCCCGACAATGGCGGAAGCCGGGCGCCAGCCCGGCGCGACCGCCGATCCGCCCACAAACAGGAGAGAGTTCTCGATGCAGTCCGCTCAGTTCTCACCGCCGCCGCCTGCTCGGCCTGATGGGCGCGACCGCGACGCTGCCGCTCCTCGGCGATGGCTTCCCTCGCGAAGGCGCTTCGCCGCCGACAGCGACACGCTCACCATCGCCTACAACGTCAACCTGCCGTCCTTCGACCCGACGGTCGGCGCCTCGGCGGTCAACCCGACGATCCAGTCGCTCTACCAGGCGATCTTCGATCCCTACATCGGCCAGAACCCCGACCTGACCTTCAAGCCGGGCCTCCTCACCAAGTGGGGCTGGAACGAAGACCGCACCAAGATCGAGATGGACGGTCCGCGACGGCGCCACCTGGCACAATGGCGACCCGGTCACCGCCGAGGACGTCGTCTGGTCGCTGCAGCGCGCCGGCGATCCGAAGACCGGCAACCCGATCCAGTTCGTCTGGGGCAAGATCGGCAACTATCCAGGTCGACGGCAACAAGATCACCGGCGACGTCCTCGCAGTTCGAGCCGACGCTTCTTCAAGTGGATGGCGTTCCTCACCGGCTATGTCCTGCCGAAGAAGTATTACGAGAGCGTCGGCGCCGAGGGTTCGAGACAGAAGCCGATCGGCTCCGGCCCCTACATGGTCGACGAATTCCAGCAGAACGCCTTCCTCCGCCTCAAGGCCAACCCCAACTACTGGGGCGGCAAGCCGGCCTTCGACACCGTCGTCTTCAAGTTCGTCCCCGATCCGACCAGCCGCGTCGCCGAGGTCGAATCCGGCCAGTCCGACGTCACCCTCGAAATCCCCTACGAGGAGTTCGACCGGCTGAAGGCCAAGCCCGATTTCGCCGGCTACGCCACGCCGATCTCCGACATCGCGATGATCTTCATCAACGATGTCGGGCCGATGCTCGACAAGAACGTCCGGCTCGCCGCCAACTACGCGATCGACAAGAAGGCGATCGTCGACCGGCTGCTGCGCGGCTACGGCGTGCCGATCGATACGCTCGAGGCGCCCGAATATGCCGCCTACGACCCGTCGATCAAGATTCCCTACGACCCGGAGAAGGCGACGGAGCTGCTCGCGGCGAGCGGCTACTCGCCCGAGAAGCCGGTCAAGTTCACCATCCAGACGACGCGCGGCTTCAAGCCGAAGGACTACGAGATGATCCAGGCGATCGTCGGCATGTGGCGGAAGGTCGGCATCGACGCCGACATCGAGGTCTACGAGATCGCCAAGCACTACGAACTGCGCGCCGCCGACCAGCTGGCGCCGGCCGCCTTCTACAACTGGGGCAACTCGATCGGCGACCCGTCGACCTCGACCGGCTTCGCCATGTTCGGCCCCTCGCCGCACTCGGTGTGGGACGGCCAGGACCTGATCGACATGATCGGCCCGCTATGGGGCGAGCCCGACGAGGAGAAGCGCATCGCCGGCTAGAAGGCGGTCGACAAGTACATCGCCGAGGAAGGCGAGGTGATCCCGCTTCTGCAGTACGTCCAGCCGATCATCGCGCGGAAGGGCGTCAAGCTCATCCCCGAGGCGAACGGCATGCTCAAGGCGCAGAACCTGTCGCCGGCATAGCACCCTCCTCGTATCCGGCCGGTGGAGGTGTTCTCCGCCGGCCATCGTTATCAGTTCCGGCACCTCGACGAGGCCAACCGTCGGCGCGGTTGGCCTGATTTGTTTGGGCCGCTCCAATCGATTTGGACGAAAAGACAAAGAAATTTCGCGACGGCTCGGCAGGTTAGCAGAGGTCACGAAACTGCCGCTGTTGCCGTATTGAATTTAGGATGGGGCAACCATCCGAACTAAAAACGCACCAAACCTTTGCGTTGGATCAAAGAAAGCCAGTTGAACATTGCGTATAGTCCGATCGTTTTCGCACCTGAGGGTGCTGCGCAAGACACTGGGAACCCGATGAGGCCATGTTAACTAAAACTGGAACTGAAAAAGC
This sequence comes from uncultured Alphaproteobacteria bacterium, assembly GCA_963792845.1. Classification (GTDB taxonomy): domain Bacteria; phylum Pseudomonadota; class Alphaproteobacteria; order Rhizobiales; family Kaistiaceae; genus Bauldia. The sequence continues at coordinate 8,112 of CAWBXW010000008.1, read as the reverse complement.
CGACAACATCTCCTTCACCGATTCGAACGGCGTGATCATCTACGGCCTGGGCGGCGACGACGTGCTCAGCAGCAGCGCGACCGACGATAAGGTTTTTGGCGGCGCCGGAAACGACTCGATCGAAGTTCACACCGGCAATGACGAAGTCTATGGCGGCGATGGAAACGACGTAGCGCATGGCGCCACCGGCAATGACAAAATGTACGGGGACGGCGGCAACGACAAGATGTGGGGCTCGGATGGAGATGATCTTCTCTATGGCGGATCCGGGGATGACGAGCTGCATGGCACCCACGGCACCGACATGGTCTGGGGCGGGAGCGGCTCGGACAGGCTGTTCGGTGGCCGGAGCGGCGATGACTACGTTTACGGCGACGCAGGCAACGACAGCATATGGGGCGGAGGTCGCGAGCTCCCGTCGATAGGCCACGAGTATGGCGGCTCTGGCGACGACCGCGTCGGCGGCGACCGCGGCGTCGACTATGTCTATGGCGACGAAGGCAACGACCTTGTCTATGGCGGCCGCGAGAACGATTTTTGTTACGGTGGCTCCGGCAAGGACTTGGTTCACGGCAACTATGACGACGACCAGATCTGGGGCGGCGCCGGCCGCGATACCATGCTCGGCGGCAAGGGCAATGACATCGTATACGGCGATGCCGGCAAGGACGATCTCGCCGGCAACCGCGGCGATGACGTCGTTTCCGGCGGCGGCGGCAACGACTGGATGGGCGGCGGCACCGGCGACGACCTGCTGTTGCCGGGCGGAGGCGGCCACAACCACGTCAATGGCGGCGGCGGCAAAGACACCGTCAGCTACGCCGACCTCGGCGGCAAGGGAGTCGTCGTCAACCTTGACACCAACACCCTCGGCAAAGGCGCAAAGGGCGACGATCTTCACCAGATCGAAAATGTCATCGGTTCGAACGGGAACGACAAGCTCACCCCCGCTAAACACGGCAAAGCCTTCGGCCTGGACGGTAACGACAAGCTCTATTCCGCCGCCGGCGCGGTCCTGCGCGGCGACGACGGGGCGGACAAGCTGTTCGGCGACTCGCACGGCAAGCACAAGGACGTGTTCTGGCTGCAGAACACCGGGGAATCAGACAGCCTTTTCCACTTCGACAGCCACCAGGACAAGCTCCGGATCGATACGGGAGAATTCGGGTTCGGGGGAAGCCTCGACGGTACCGAACTGGTCAATCGGACGGACGGCCACGAGGCGTCCGGCGGCGGCGGGCAGCTGATATACGATCAGCACGATCACACCCTCTGGTACGATGTCGACGGCACCGGCGCAGGCGAGGCGACGCAAATCGCGAACTTCCGCGGCTCGGCGCCGGGTTCGCTATCGGCGGGTGATTTCGATCTTATCTAGACCGCGAATCCGACCTGAGGCCGGGCCCGCGCGGCGGCACGGCGAGGCCGGTAGGGCGCTTCCAAACGCCGCAAACATTAATGTTTCTGGGAGTTGCGTCCGCGCCTGATCCGGGGCTAATGAATCTGCTCCGGGGCGACCCCGTGCGGCTCGAAAAAGGCAGAAATGACGGAATCCGCAGATGTAAAGCCAGCGGGCGTCGTCGTTGCGCCTGCGTCGGATGACAAACCTCCCGGATCCTTCAAGACGCTGAAATGGTCCCGCCGCACCTGGATCATTGCGGGGGCTGCCGTCGCGTTGATCGCGGTCGTGGTCGCCGCGGTGGTTCTTTTCGTCGGCCCCGGCAAGCCGACAATAACCGTTGAGGACCTTCACCTTCCGTCGAAAATCCCTGCGGTGAGAAGTTCGTGCCTTTCAGCCGTAACTCCGGCGTGCGAGGCCAGTTCGCGTTTCCTCTGACCGAGACCTGGCATCACACCAGACCCTGCCTCGACACCTTGCTGGAGGCGGCGTCGCAACAGCCGGCCGACGCGCCGATTCAGGATTTCACCTACACCCAGATGCTCTTCATCCTGTCGCAGAAGCCAGTGCGCTTCTACAAGTACGGGACGAAGGATCGCCTCGCTCTCTCCGATGTGCTCGACGACAACGGCAAGATCGACTTGTCGCGGTTCGATCGCATCGTCTACCTGAACCAGAAGGGCGTCGCCCACAACTCGATGTCTCACGTCGAGCTGACCATCTGGCTGTTCCGGGCGGCGGCCGAGTACCTGACCGGCAAGAACCACCTGGCCGATCTCGGCAATGCCTACGAGAAGCTCGGCAACGGCGTGATCAGCGTGGTTCTCGACACGGTCCCGGAATCCGGTCTCCGCTCGCGCAGCCAGTGCGGCCTGAAGCCGGAACTGAAATGCAGCTGGTTCCATGCGGTGACCAATCGCAGCCATGCCAGTTCCGCCGATGGCGGCACGCTCAACAAGGACCTTCAGGTCGTGCGCGACCTGAACCGGTCGGCCGGCTCGCTCGAGCTGGTCCAGGCCAACATGCCTGACGATTCCCGGAAGGAGATGATCGACGCGCTCCACACCGCGACCGGGGAAGGGATGAACCAGCTGGTCTATTCGTCGGGCCTGTTCGGGGAGAGCGGCATGCCCAACCTCGCCGACTACGTTCCGAAAACCACCGACGGCAAGCCGGTGCCGAACAGCTGGCTCTACTACTCGATTAATATCGGCAAGAAGAAGGGCTACTTCCTCAACGGCAACGTCTTCAAGAACTGCTCCTACCACATCCGGGACATGCTCCACCTCTACTCGATCCTGACCGAGGCAAGCGACCTCTCGGATGTGAGCGGGTTCCGCACGGTCAACCCGTATCTTGGCAAGTCCATTCTCGATTTCATCGTCGATACCTACACCGACAAGCTCGCGGATGGCGGTCTCTATGTCGAATTCGAAGACGGACGGCGACGGCAATTATTCCGCGTGCAAGGAAGGCTACAAGGATCCGGCGCCGCAAAAGGTTGTCGACTATCTCGGAAACTTTTGAATATTCGATCTTTCCAGCTGCTGGAGACGATCGCCGCACGCCCGATACCGCCACAGGCAATCGCGATCGGCGGCCAGGAACCAGATTTCGACTGAAAAGCCGCTCCCTCGTGAGCGTGTGACAGCAAAATGGATCGGGGCGCCATCCTCCGCCGCCTGCTCCTCGTCGCGCCGACGCTGCTGGGCGTCGCGGTGGTCGTCTTTGTCCTCCTCCGCGTCGTGCCGGGCAATCCGGTGGCGATGATGATCCCGCCCGGCGCGAGCCAGGCGGACGTCGACCGGCTGATGGCGCAGTACGGCCTCGACCTGCCGATCTTCGACCAGTTCCTGGTCTGGCTGAAGGCGGTGGCGGTCGGCGACTTCGGCACTTCGATCAGCCGGCGCCAGGACGTGATGGTGCTGATCCTCGCGCGCCTCCCGGCGACGCTCGAGCTGGTGCTCATCGCCGTCCTCATCGCCACGGCTCTGGGCGCGAGCCTTGCGCTCGTCGGCGCCTATTTCCGCCGGCGCTTGCCGGAATGGCTGGTCGATGGATTCGTTGCCCTGTCGCTGGCCATCCCCGATTTCCTGTGGGGCCTGCTCTTCATCCTGGTCTTCGGCGTGCTCTGGCCGGTGATGCCGATCTCGGGCCGGATCGACCCGCGGCTCGGCGCCGAGTTCCATACCGGCTTCTACCTGATCGAAAGCATCGTCACCGGCCGCTGGAGCCTAGCCGGCGATCTCATCCGCCATGCCATCCTGCCGGCGGTGGCGCTGGCGCTGCCGCTCGCCGCGATCGTCACCCGCATCTTCAAGGCCTCGCTCGGCGAGGCGGAGCTGATGGATTACGCCCAGATCGCCCGCGCCCGCGGCTTCTCCCGGGCCCGCGTGCTCTGGCGAGAGGCGATGCCCAACGCCGCCATCTCGACCGTGACGCTCGCCGGCGTCCAGGTCACCTTCCTGATCGGCGGCACTGTGCTGGTCGAGCGCATCTTCTCCTATGAAGGCATCGGCAATATGGCCGTCGATGCGATGATCAACCGCGACCTGCCGCTGATCCAGGGGCTGGTGCTGGTCTTCGCCGTCATCTTCGTCGCCCTCAACCTTCTCATCGATCTCCTCAACGCCTGGCTCGACCCGAGGCTGCAGCATGGTTGAGACGGCGGCCTCACCGCCGGTCGAACGGCTGCGCCGGCCAATCCGCCTCGATCCGCGCGCGGTTGCCGGCGGCGTCATCATCGCGCTGCTCTTCGTCGTCGCGATCGCGGCGCCGCTTCTCGCCCCGCACAACCCGCTCGACCAGGACCTCCTCTACACCTTGCTTCCCCCGTCCTGGGAGGCGGGTGGCGATCCGGCTTATTTCCTCGGCACCGACAGCCTCGGCCGCGATATCCTCTCGCGCCTCATTTACGGCGCGCAGATCGCCGCCTTCGTCGCGATCGTCGCGGCGACGCTGGCCTGCCTGATCGGCTCGCTGCTTGGCCTCCTCGCCGGCTATTTCCGCGGCTGGGTCGATACGGTCGATCTCGCGCCTCATCGACATCTGGATGTCGTTTCCGCCGGTGCTTCTTTCGATCGTGCTCGCCGCCGCGGTCGGTGCCGGGCTCCGCTCGGTGATCCTCGCCATCGTCGTCATCGACTGGACCCGCTTCGCCCGCGTGGTACGCGCCGAGACCCAGCTTCAGCGGCAACTCGACTATGTCGCCGCCGCCCGCGTCGTCGGGCTTCGCCGCCGGCGCACCCTCTTTGCCGAGATCCTGCCCAACGTCCTGCCGGTGATCGTGACGCTCCTCACCGTCGAGATGGGCATCGCGGTGATCGTCGAGGCGATCCTCTCCTTCGTCGGCCTGTCGGTTTCGACCGACACGCCGACCTGGGGCGGCATGATCGCCGAGGGAAGGCAGGTGATCTACCAGGTGCCGTGGCTGGTGGCGCTGCCGATCGGCTGTATCGTCGCGACCGTGCTCGGCTTCAATCTCCTCGGCGACGGTCTCCGCGCTTCGCTCGACCCGGTGCAGCGGCGATGACCGCCGTCCTCGATATCGCGCGACCTCCATGTCGCGCTCGGCCGGAAGCCGCCGGTGCCGCTGCTTCGCGGCGTCAGCCTCGCCATCGCGCCGGGCGAGGTGCGCGGCCTGGTCGGCGAGTCCGGCGCAGGAAAGTCGATGATCGCCCGCACAATGTTCGGTCTCCTGCCGTCTTCGGCGCGCGGATCACCCGCGGTACGGTCGCCTTCGACGGACGCGATCTTCTCGCCATGCCGGAGCGGGAACGTCGGGCACCCTCGGCGCCGAGATCGCCCTCATCCCGCAGGACCCGATGACCTCGCTCAATCCGGTGAAGCGGATCGGCGAGCAGATCGCGCCGGTGCTCCGCCTGAAGCTCGGACTCGGCCGCCATGCGGCCCTCGCCCGCGCGCTCGACCTTCTCGGCGACGTCGCGATCCGCGATCCGTCGCGCGTGCTCGCCGCCTATCCGCACGAGCTCTCCGGCGGCATGCGCCAGCGCGTCCTCATCGCCATCGCCTTCTCGTGCAAGCCGCGGCTGGTCGTTGCCGACGAGCCGACCACCGCGCTCGACGTCACCGTCCAGCGCCAGATTCTGCGCCTCATCCACGACCTCCAGCACAAGGCCGGCGCCGCGGTGCTCTTCGTCACCCACGATCTCGGCCTGGTCGCCAAGCTCTGCCAGACGGTGACCGTGCTCCACGCCGGCCGCGTCGTCGAGGACGGCGTCACCCGCGACGTGCTCAGTCGGCCGGCGCACGCCTATACCCAGGCGCTGCTTGGCGCGACGCCGCGTCTCGACCGCCCGGCCGATGCGCTCGCGCCGCTTGCCCAAGACGCTGGTCGAGCGGCTCGCCGAGGAGGCCCGCATCTACGATCTCGCCAACCAGGCCAACTACCAGTGACCGGGCCGCTGGTCAGCCTGCGGCGGCTCAAGGTGGCACTTCCCGATCGCTCGCGGAAGCCGCTCTTCGGCGAGGCGCCGCTCATCGAGATCGTCAAGGGCATCGACCTCGACATCCGGCGCGGCGGCGCGGTCGGCCTCGTCGGCGAATTCGGGATCGGGCAAGACCACAATCGGCCGGACGCTGGTCCGCCTGCTCCGCCCGACCGGCGGCGCGCTCCTCTATGACGGCGTCGATATCGCCGGATGGGACGAGGAGCGGCTGCATCCGCTCCGCGCCAGGATGCAGATGATCTTCCAGGACCCGCAGTCCTCGCTCAACCCGCGCCTCACCATCGGCACGACGCTGTCGCGGCCGCTCGAGGCCTTTGCCAAGGCGGGCAACGGCGCCGGACGAAGGCGCCGCGCCGCCGAGCTTCTCGACATCGTCGGCCTGCCCGCGCGCCTTCCTCTCCCGCTATCCGCACGAGCTGTCCGGCGGCCAGCGCCAGCGGGTCGGCATCGCCCGGGCGCTCGCGGTCGAGCCGGAATTCATCGTCGCCGACGAGATCGTCTCCGGCCTCGACGTCTCGACCCAGGCGCAGATTCTCCTCCTCCTCCGCGGTCTCCGCGACGCGTTCAATCTGACGCTGGTCTTCATCAGCCACGACCTCTCGGTGGTGCGTGTCCTCTGCGACCAGGTCGCGGTGCTCTCGGCCGGCGAGATCGTCGAGAAGGGCGACACCGCGACGGTGTTTGCCGCGCCGCGGCACCCCTACACGCGCGAGCTTCTCGCCAGCGTCCCGCTCCCCGAGGTCGAGGACGGCTGGATCATGGCCGAGCGGCCGGCAATCGGCTGACCCGATCGCGCCATGGGGCAGCTTTCACCCGATCTCGGCGACCTTCACCCACCGCCGCTCGTCGACCGACTTGAGCACGGCGTCGACGACGCGGTTGATCTCAAGACCGAAGCGGAAGTCGGGAAACGCCTTTTTGCCTGTGGCGATAGCCACCACCAGGTCATGCGCCTCGATGATCTTCTGGTCGTTGTAGCCGAGGCCGATGCCGGCGATCGGGAAGAAGGCGGCGTAGTTCGGATGATCCGGACCGATGAAAATGTTCTTGTAGCCGCGCTCGGCGCTCGCGTCGGTATGGCGATAGAGCTGGATCTCGTTCATCCGCTCCTGCGTGTAGAACAACGCGCCGTCCGAGCCCTGGATCTCGTAGGTGAGCCAGAGCTTGCGGCCGGTGCCGATCCGGCTCGCCTCGATCACCCCCATCGCGCCCGACTTGTAGCGGATCAGGAACTGGCAGACGTCGTCGTTCTCGACGGCGCGTCGCGGTGCATCCGCCGCCGCCTTGGCGCCGTGGCCCGAGCCCGAGGCGGCGACCCGGCGGTCCTTGATGAAGGTGCCGGTCATGCCGCAGACCTCCTCGATGTCGCCGACGAGGTATTGCGAATAGGAGAGCGTATGCGAGGCCATGTCGCCGAGCGCGCCGGAACCGGCGATCTTGCGGTCCTGCCGCCAGCTGAAGGGCACGTCGGGGTCGGACATGAAGTCCTGGTCGAAGGTGCCGCGGAAGAGATTGACCTTGCCGATATCGCCGCGGCCGATCACCTCGTGGGCAAAGCCTTGCGCCGGGTTCTTGAGATAGTTGAAGCCGACCAGCGTGACGACGCCAGCTTTCTCGGCGGCCTCGGTCATCGTCTTCGCCTCGGCGGCGGAGTTGGCGAGCGGCTTCTCGCAGTAGATGTGCTTGCCGGCCTCGGCGGCGGCGAAGGCGATGGTCGGATGGAGGTCGTTCGGCGTGGTGATGTCGACCGCGTCGACATCGGGGTCGGAGAGAACGTCACGCCAGTCGCTGGTGGAACGCGCGAAGCCGAACTCGGACGCCAGGGCCTTCGCCGCGCCTTCATTGACGTCGGCAACGACCTGCAGGACCGGCACCGCCGGCTCGCGGCCGAAGACCATCGGCACCGTCCGGAAGGCGGTGGCGTGGGCCCGGCCCATCCATCCCGCCCCGACGATCGCGACCCGCACTTCTTTCATGGACGTCTCCCCTAACGCATCTCTTCCGGCAGTTCGACCCACGCCCCGCCTTGCGCGTCGGACGCTACCACCGCCTCGATGAACTGCATGCCGCGCGCCCCCTCGACCACCGTCGGGAACTCGACGAGCCCGGGGGCGAGCGTCCGTCCGCGCCGGCGCGCGTCGATCGCCGCGGCGAATTCGGCATAGAGATTGGCCCAGGCTTCGAGCCAGCCCTCGGGATGGCCGCGCGGCGTGCGCGTCAGGCGGAGCGCCGGCGGCAGCACGC
>CAWBXW010000007.1:0-222597 GCA_963792845.1 uncultured Alphaproteobacteria bacterium | reverse complement strand
TTCGAGAACACCGGCTCCGCGGCCGCGCCGGTCTTCGTCGAGCGTACCGGCACGGACGATCCGTTCGATCACGTCGAGATTCAGCGGCAGCACTTTTCTTCCCGCGGCTTTCGCCGACCTCGACGGCGACGGCGATCTCGACCTCGCCGTCGGCACGAACTTTGACGGCATTGTCTATGTCGAGAACGAGGGGTCGGCGAGCAATCCCCTCTTCATCCAGACGGGCCGCGCGGACAGCCCCTTCTACAACGTCGTGCAAGGACCGCTCGGCCCGGGCGACAGTGGTCTGCCAGCAGTGAGGGCCAACCCGGCATTTGCCGATCTCGACGGTGATGGCGACATCGACGCGATCATCGGTACCAGCGACGGCGTACACTACGTCGAGAATACCGGCCACGCCGGCAGCGTGATCACGATCAACGTGACGGCGGAGAACGATGCGCCGGTCGCGTCGAACGACGCCAAGGCGACCGACGCCGACACGCCGCTCGTCACCGCGGTGCCGGCGGCGACCGATGCCGACGGCACGATCGACCACTACGTGCTCGATTCGACCGTCGGCGAGGGCCGGCTCAGCTTCAATTCCGACGGCAGCTACACCTTCAACCCGGACGGCGCATTCAACGGCCTGCTGCCGGAAGAGAGCAGCCAGGTCAGCTTCACCTACCACGCCGTCGACAATTCAAGCGCCGCGTCGGGGACGCAGACCGTCACCATCACCGTCAACGGCGCCGACGAGGCGGCCCACCTCGATGCGGTCTCGGCAAGCGTCACCTTCGCCGAGAGCACGGTCAATGCCGGCCCGCAGGTGATCGACCCCGACGTTGTGCTGTTCGACCGCGAGGGCGATTACAGCGGCGGCGCGCTCACCGTCTCCGGCCTGCTCGCCGAGGACACCGTCGCGATCAACGACCAGGGCACCGGCTCGGGCCAGATCGGCGTCTCCGGCGGCACCGTCACCTATGGCGGCGTCGCCATCGGCACAGTCAGCGGCGGCCACGGCGCGTCGCTGGTCGTCACCTTCAACGGCAGCGCCACCACCGCGGCGATCGACGCCCTCGTCCAGAACGTCACCTTTGCCGACGCGTCCGACGCCCCGACCGCCGCCCGTACCCTGACCTTCACCCTCACCGACCACGGCGGCCACAGCGCCGTGCAGGACGTGTTCAGCGAGCTGACCGGCGCCGCCAACCCGCTCAACGTCATCGTCGGCCAGTTCGCCGCGCCCGCCTTCGCCGACCTCGACCACGACGGCGACCTCGACATGGTCCTCGGCGAGGACGGCGGCACGCTCTCCTATTACCAGAACACCGGCTCGGGCACCGACCCGGTATTCGTCAAGCTGACCGGATCCGCCAATCCGCTCAACGGCGTCGATGTCGGCGATCAGAGCACGCCGGCCTTCGGCGACCTCGACGGCGACGGCGATGTCGACCTCGTCGTCGGCAACCTCACCGGGACGATCGCTTACTTCAAGAACACCGGCACGGCGTCAGCGCCGGTCTTCACCCAGCAGTCGGGCGGCGCCAACCCGTTCAACGCCATCGACCTGCCGAACAGCAGCGAGCCGGCGCTCGCCGACCTCGACCATGACGGCGACCTCGACCTCATCGTCGGCACCGGCTCCGGGCAGATCCAGTACTTCCTCAACACCGGCACGTCGGCATCGCCGGTGTTCGCCCAGCAGACCGGCGGCGCCAACCCGTTCAACGGCATCGACGTCGGCGACGACGTCCGCCCGACCCTCGTCGACTTCGACCGCGACGGCGACCTCGACCTGGTGGTCGGCGAGCACGACGGCGTCTTCAACTACTTCGAGAACACCGGCACCGCGTCGGCCCCGGTCTTCGTCCAGCGCCTCGGCGCCGACAATCCGTTCGACGGCCTCGACGTCGGCCAGGAGAGCGCGCCGGCCGTCGTCGACCTCGACGGCGACCGCGACTTCGACCTGGTCACCGGCGAGAACAACATCGCGACGCTGCATACCTACGAGAACCTTGGTTCGCCGGTCACGGTGACGGTCAACGTCACCGCCGAGAACGACGCGCCGGTCGCCCTCGACGCGGCCGCGACCACCCGCAAGGACGCGGTGCTCAGCGCCGCCGTCCACGCCAGCGATGCCGACGGCAGCGTCGACCACTACGTCCTCGACACCGATGTCGGCCGCGGCGTCCTCACCTTCGACACCAGCGACGGAACCTACAGCTACGACCCCAACGGCGCCTTCGCCAATCTCGGGCCGAACCACAGCGTCGACGTGACCTTCACCTACCACGCCGTCGACAACGACGACGCCGCCTCGGGCGTCCAGACCGTGACGATCACCGTCTCCGGCCTCAGCCATCCCTCGCTCGACGGCGTCACCTCGCCGGCGACCTTCGCCGAGAACACGGTCAACGCAACGCCGCAGGTCCTCGACAGCGACGTCACCTTCAACGACCAGCAAGACCTGTTCAACGGCGGCGCGCTCACCGTCGCCGGCCTCCTCGCCGAGGACGTCGTCTCGATCCAGACCCAGGGCATGGCGTCAGGCGAGATCGGCTTCGCCTCCGGCGATGTCTATTACGGCGGCACGCTCATCGGTAGCGCGACCGGCGGCGCCGGCGCGACCTTCACCGTCAGCTTCAACAATGCGGCGACCGCCGATGCGATCGACGCGCTGATCCAGCATCTCACCTACGCCGATACGTCCGACACCCCGACGGCGAGCCGCGTCCTGTCGCTGTCGGTCACCGACGCCAACGGCGCCGAAGCGGCGCGGCCGCTCTTCGTCCAGGAGACCGGCGGCGACAACCCGTTCGCCGGCGTCGACGTCGACTACAACAGCGCCCCCGCCTTCGCCGACATCGACGGCGACGGCGACCTCGACCTCGTCGTCGGCAGGGACCAGACCAGCCACCTCTATTATTTCGAGAACACCGGATCCGGCGGTTCCCCGAACTTCGTCTTGCAGACCGGCGGCAGCGATCCCTTCAACGACCTCGACACCGGCCGCTACAGTGCGCCCAGCTTTGGCGATCTCGATGGCGATGGCGACATCGACCTCGTGGTCGGCACCGGCGGGCTCAGCGGCGGCGTCATCAAGGTCTTCGAGAACACCGGGACCACCACCAGTCCAGCCTTCGTCGAGCTGACCGGCGGCAGCAATCCCTTCGACGGGGTGAGCCTCGGCGGGAACACCACGCCAACCCTCGGCGATGTCGACGGCGACGGTGATCTCGACGCCGTGTTCGGGACCTTCGACGGCACCATCCACTATTTCGAGAACACCGGAACCGCCTTCGCGCCGGCGTTCATCGAGCGGACCGGTATCGACAATCCGTTTCCGACCATCGACTTCGGCCAGCAGAGCACGCCGAGTCTCGGCGATATCGACGGCGACGGCGACCTCGACCTCGTCGTCGGCGATCTCGACGGCGATTTCCGACTGTTCGAAAATACCGGCTCGGCTACTGCCCCGGCCTTCATCGAGAGGACCGGCTCGGCCAATCCCTTCGCCACCACCACCAGCGAGCTCTATGCGACGCCGGCGCTCGCCGACGTCGATGGCGACGGCGACATCGATCTGGCCGCCGGCCAGTTTCAGGGCGGCATGATCTATGTCGAGAACGTCGGCTCGACCGACTTCGAAATAGAGGTCGACGTCACCGCCGAAAACGACGCGCCGACCCTGACCGGACTCGCGGCGAGCGTCACCTTCGCCGAGAACACGGTCAACGCGGCGCCGCAGCTCATCGATACGAGCGTCACCGTCAGCGACCCGGAAGGCAATCTCGACGGCGGCTCGCTGGTCGTCTCCGGCGTGCTCGCCGAGGACACCATCTCGATCCGCGACCAGGGAACCGGCGCCGGCGAGATCGGCTTCTCCGGCAGCAACCTCACCTATGAGGGCGTGCTGATCGGCACCGCGACCGGCGGCGCCGGCGCCAGCCTCGCCGTCACCTTCAACGTCAACGCCACGCCGGCGGCGGTCGAGGCGCTCGCCGAGAACCTGACCTACGCCAATTCCTCCGACACACCGACGGCGAGCCGCGAGCTCTCGATCAGCGTCGCCGACAGTGCCGACTCGACGACCAGCCACATCACCATCAACGTCACCGCCGAGAACGATGCCCCGGTGGCGACCGGCGACGCCCAGACCACGAACGAGGACAACCCGCTTTCGGCATCCGTGCCGGCGGCAAGCGACGTCGACGGCACGGTCGACCATTACGTCCTCGACGGCGACGTCGCCAAGGGCGAGCTTACCCTCAACCCGGACGGCACCTACACGTTCGACCCGAACGGCGATTTCGAAGCGCTTGGCGACGGCGACAGCGAGGAGGTCAGCTTCACCTATCACGCTGTCGACGACGGCAGCGCCTCGTCGGCGACCCAGACGGTCACCATCACCGTCACCGGCGTCAACGATCCGGCCTCGATCGGCGACCTCGCGACTAGCGTCACCTTCGGCGAGAACGCGGCCAACGGCGCGCCGCAGACGATCGACAACGACGTCAGCGTCGCCGATCCCGAGGGCAATTTCGACGGCGGCGGGCTGACCGTCTCCGGCCTCCTTGCCGAGGACAGCGTCTCGATCCACAACCAGGGCAGCGGCGCGGGACAGATCGGGTTCAGCGGCGGCATCTTGAGCTATGAAGGCACGGCGATCGGCACAGCCACCGGCGGCAGCGCCGGAACCGACCTTGTCGTCACCTTCAACGACAGCGCCAGCACAGCGGCGGTCGACGCCCTCGTCCAGGACCTGACCTACGCCAATTCCTCGGACACGCCGACCGCGAGCCGGACGCTGTCGATCACGCTCCACGACGGCAACCTCTTCCAGGAGCATTCAGGGAGCAGCAATCCCCTAGCCGGGATCGACATCGGCAATTACAGCGCCCCGGCCTTCGTCGATATCGATGGCGACGGCGATCTCGACCTGGTGCTCGGCAACAACACCTACGACCCCGTCACCGAGCTCGTCTTCTATCGCAACACCGGCTCGGCGACATCGCCGGCCTTTACTCTGGAGACCGGGTCGAACAGCCCGGTCCACGGCCTCGTCGGCGACTATCCGAGCCATCCGGCCTTCGCCGACATCGACGGCGACGGCGATGCCGATCTCGCCGTCGGCTTCCCGTTCACCTCGATCGACCACCTGCTTGGCTACTTCCGCAACGACGGCACGACAAGCGCGCCGTCCTTCGCCGAGCAGACCGGAGCGGACAACCCGTTCGACGCGGCCTCGATCCGCGACGCGGCGCCCGCCTTTGGCGACCTCGACGGCGACGGCGATCTCGACCTGATCGTCGGCGAGAAATACGGCACGCTGCACACCTTCGAGAACACCGGTTCGGCGGCCAATCCGGTCTATGTCGAGCAGACCGGGAGCGCCAATCCCTTCAACGGCCTCGACGTGGGCAACATGGCGACGCCGGCGCTCGGCGACGTCGACGGCGACGGCGATCTCGACCTCGTCGTCGGCGAGCACGATGGCAGTCTCCACTACTTCGAGAATACCGGCTCAACATTGCTCCCCGCATTCACCGAGCGGACCGGATCGGCCAACCCCTTCAACGGCTTCGATGCAGGAGCAACCTTCCCCTCGCCGGTGCTCACCGACCTCAACGGCGACGGCAACCTCGACGTCGTCGTCGGCGACTTCAACGGCACGCTCCACTACCTCGAGAATGCCAAGGCAACCTACCAGGTCACCGTCAACGTCACCGCCGGGAACGACGTCCCGGTCGCCCTCGACGAGGACACCCAGACCACCGGCGAGGACACGCCGCTCGACGCCAGCGTTCCGGCGGCGAGCGACGTCGACGGGACGGTCGACCACTACGTCCTCGACACCGGCACCGCCAAGGGCGGGCTCACCTTCAACAGCGACGGCAGCTACAACTTCGACCCGAGCGGCGACTTCGACGACCTCAATGTCGGCGACAACGAGGACGTGACCTTCACCTACCGCGCGGTCGACGACCAGGGCGGCCAGTCGGCGGCAAAGACGATCACCATCACCGTCACCGGCGTCAACGACGCGCCGGTCGCGGCCAAAAGCAGCGCCAGCGTCGGCGAGCACACGTCGCTCAACGGGGCGGTTCTGTCGGCGACCGACGTCGACGGCGCGATCGATCACTATGTCCTCGACACCGGTGTCGCCAAAGGCAGCCTGACTTTCCACGCCGATGGCGCCTACAGCTTCGACACCAACGGCGCCTTCGAGAGGCTCGATGCCGGCGACAGCGAGCAGGTCAGCTTCACCTATCACGCCGTCGACGACCACGGCGCCGCATCGACGCCGAAAACCGTCACCATCACCGTCGACGGCGTCAACGACGCGCCGGTCGCGGCGAACAGCAGCAAGAGCACCGGCGAGAACACGGTCCTCAACAGTTCGGTTCCGGCGGCGACCGACGTCGACGGCACCATCGCGAGCTACGTCCGCGACGGCAACGTCGCCAAGGGCGCGCTTACTTTCCACACCGACGGCACTTACGCCTACAATCCGAACGGCGCTTTCGAATCCCTCGACACCGGCGACAGCCAGCAGGTCAGCTTCACCTACCACGCGCTTGACAATCACGGTGCGGCCTCGGCGACGAAGACCGTCACCATCACCGTCACCGGCGTCAACGATCCGCCCGCCATCACCTCCGGGGCGAGCTTCTCGATCGCCGAGAACAAGACGGCGGTGACCAAGGTCACGGCGACCGATCCCGACGACACCCCGACCTTCACGATTGCCGGCGGCGCCGACCGGGCGCTGTTCAAGATCGACGCCACGACCGGCGCGCTCGCCTTCAAGGCGGCGCCCGACTTCGAGAATCCCGGCGATGCCGGCGGCAACAACGTCTACCAGGTCACCGTTCGTGCATCCGACGGGACGGCGAGCGACACCAAGGCGATCACGGTCGCGGTCAGCAATGTCGACGGCAGCAGCATCACCGGGACCAAGGGCAACGACGTTGTCGACGACGGCCACACCGCCCACGGGCAGCCGTCGCCGACCGGGGAGGAGGACCGGATCGATGGCGGCAAGGGCAACGACCGTCTGAGCGGTCTCGGCGGCGACGACGAACTCACCGGCGGGGCCGGCAAGGACAAGCTGTTCGGCGACGACGGCAACGACACGCTCACCGGCGGTAAGAAGAACGACCAGCTCACCGGCGGCGGCGGCAGCGACAGCTTCGTCTTCGACCAGAAGCTCAAGGCCGACGCCAAGGTCGACAAGATCATGGACATGCAGGCGGGCATCGATACCATCGTCCTCGACAGCCACATCTTCAAGAAGCTCGACGTCTGCGAGCTCGACTTCGTCGGCGTTCCTCGTCGGCCACAAGGCGAAGAACAAGGCCGAGCACGTCGTCTACAACGACGACAAAGGCCAGCTCCTCTACGACAAGGACGGCAAGGGCGGCCACGACGCTCTGCTCGTCACCAAGCTCGCCAAGCATCTTGATCTTCACGACAGCGACTTCCTGGTGATCTGAGTTCCGGGGAGGGGCGCGCCGATTGCCGTTAACCCGAGTTCGCCGGAGGCCGTGCTAGCCTTCCGATTCCCTTGATCGAGGAATGCAGTCGCGACCATGTCCATGAATGAAGCTGCTCCCGGCGCACCACCGGCCGCTTCCGCCGCCCGGGCGGAGAAGTCGCCGATGCTGCTGCTCTCTCCGCACTTCGCCGACTGGCTCGGCAAGGCGGATGTGAGCGTGGCGCTGACTACCTACCAGGCCGGCCGGCTGTTCCTGATCGGCCGCAAGCCGGACGGCGGCATCCGCGCCCATGAGCGGATGATCGAGCAGTGCCAGGGATTGTGGACCGACGGCGAGACGCTATGGGCGAGTGGGCTGTGGGCGCTATGGCGCTTCACCAATGTCCTCCGCCCGGGGGAGAAGACCGCATCCGGCGCCGACCGGCGGTTCGTGCCGCGCGAGGCGCGGGTGACCGGCCGCATCGATGTCCACGACATCGCCATGGGCGAGGTCGATGGAACGACGGCGCCGATCTTCGTCAATACGCTGTTCTCGTGCCTGTCGACGGTCGCCGAGCGGGCGAGCTTCCGGCCGCTGTGGCGGCCCAAGTTCGTCACCGCCCTGGTGCCTGAGGACCGCTGCCACATGAACGGCCTCGCCATGGACGCCGGCCGGCCGGCCTATGTCACGGCGGTCAGCGCCTCCGACGTCGCCGACGGCTGGCGCGAGCGACGCCGCGACGGCGGGGTGGCGGTCGACGTGGCAAGCGGCGAGATCGTCGCGCGGGGCCTGTCGATGCCGCACTCGCCGCGGCTCTATGACGGCAAGCTGTGGCTCCTCAATTCGGGCACCGGCGAGTTCGGCACGGTCGACCCGGCGAGCGGCAGGTTCACCCCGGCCTGTTTCTGCCCGGGCTATGCCCGTGGCCTCGCCTTCGCCGGCCGCCATGCGGTGATCGGCCTGTCGCGGCCGCGTCGCAACCAGACCTTCGCCGGCCTGGCACTCGAGGAACGGCTCGCCGCCAAGGACGCGGCGCCGCGCTCCGGGCTGCTCGTCGTCGACATCGACAGCGGCAACGCCGTCGAGTGGCTGCGCTTCGAGCACACCATCGACGAGCTCTACGACGTCGCCGTCCTCGCCGGGGTCCGCCAGGCCGAAGCCGTCGGCTTCGTCGGCGACGACATTCAGAAAAACATCAGTCCGGAATGAGCACACAGGAAAGAGCCGGCGCCGACGCTCGACGTCACCCCGTCTCCTCGGGCGCGAAGAGATAGCCGGCGCCGCGCACCGTCTTGATGATCGCCGGCTTGTCCGGATCGGGCTCGATCTTGTGGCGGAGACGGGCGACGCGGATGTCGATGCTCCGGTCGAAGGGATCCAACTCGCCGCCGTTCGTCAGGTCGAGAAGCTGGCTGCGGGAGAGAACCCGGTTGGGATGGGTGGCGAAGACCTTGAGAAGGTCGAACTCCATGCTCGTCAGGCTGACCGGCGTGCCGTCGTCCTTGTTCAATCGATTGCTGGCGAGATCGAGGATGAAGCAGGCAAAGCGAATCTCCTCGGGCTTCGTCGGCCTGGTCGGCATGGCGGCGACGCGCCGCAATACGCTGCGGATGCGCGCGAGGAGCTCACGGAGATCGAACGGCTTCGCAATATAGTCGTCGGCCCCGACCTCGAGCCCGGCGACGCGATCAACCGTGTCGCCGGAGGCGGTGACCATGATAACGCCGACCCTGGCATGCTCGCGGAGCCAGCGGGCGAGGGTCAGGCCATCCTCGCCGGGCATCTGGATGTCGAGGAGGACGAGATCGATCGTCTCACCGCGATCGAACATGCGCCGGAGCGCGACCGCGCCGTCGGCCTCGGAGGCACGCAGGCCGCGCATCGTCAGGTATTCGACGATCGGCTTGCGGATCTCCGCCTCGTCGTCGCAAACCACGATGTGCGGAATCGTGGCCATGGGTCACCCGGTCGCGGCAGGAGTGGTCGGCATTTGCCGGCGACAATAGCAGCGCTCTTGGAAGAGCCGCGACAACGCCGGCCTGTTTGCTTGAAATAGCGTCAATCAACCGTTGACGGCCTTGGTTGCGGCTCGTCGCGGCTGCTTGCCGCGACCACCGGGTTCCCGGGACGCGGCGCAACTGGTCAACGCCGCAATTCGGCCCCGCAGCGGGCGGCCGCTATTCTTCTTCAGGCTGGCTCGCGCCGCCCGACGTCAGCCGCCTTACCTCGTTCACGGAAAACGGCTTTTCGAGGCACCTGAGGCCGGTGCGGGCGAGAAAAGCCCCAATTTCGTCATCGCCGCGGTTGCCGGTGAGCAGCACGAACCGATTGGCCGCCCCGGCATCGATCTCGCTGAGACGGCGATAGAGTTCCATGCCGTTCATGCGCGGCATGTGAACGTCGCTGATCACGAGGTCATATTGGTGCGTCAAAATGAACGGCAGCGCGGCCTGGCCGTCGGCGGCGACGTCGGCGCGATACCCGGTCTGCTCGAGAATCGTCGCGATCGCCTCGCGTATATCGCGTTCGTCGTCGACCACCAGAGCCCGAAGGCCCCGCCCGGCGACGCTCCGATCCACCGCTGTTTTCATGCCTGGCGCAGCCACCCCACGCAATACGAGTACGAGCGGCGCAGGAATTCTGCCACGCACAAATCTCGGCGGCCGCCGCCGCTCGGCCGCCGAACCCCAGCCACGGCCCGCACGATGGCGACCTCGTGTTTCACCGATATTTCTGTCGGGGCCTGATCGTGTTTCAATTGTTTCCACGACCGCACCGATCGGCAGCGCTTGCTCAGGAAGAATGCGAGGGAACTCGCGGAGGACCTGGTCGCGGCCCTATGGCCGGGGGGCCCTCAGTCTTTTTCCGCGCGCGACATCGCCGACCAGTTCCCTCACGTCGGCGGGGACGAATGGCTTCTCGATGCAGGGCAGGCGCTCTTCGCCTAGAAATCTCTGCACGGCTGGACTGAGGGTATCGCCGGTAACCGCGATAAAGCGGTCTGCGAGGCCCGGTTTGATGCTGCACGCCTTGTGGAACAGCTCGGGCCCGCTGATATCGGGCATGTGGATGTCGCTGATGACGACATCGTAATCATGCATGCGAAGGAACTCGAGCGCAGCCCTGCCGCTATCGGCAAGATCGACGCGGTAGCCGCTGCCGCTCAGGATTTCGGCCATCGTGTCGGCGACCTCCGGTTCGTCGTCGACAACCAGCGCGCGCGCGCCGAAGAGGGGAGATTCTTTCGGTGGCGCACCAGCGATAGCCTGCCCCTCCGGTCCACCGCCGATCGGCAGCTCGACCACGAAGGTCGCCCCGCCGCCCGGTGTCTCCGCGACAGCGACGCCGCCGCCATGCGCGGTCACGATGCCATGGCAGACCGACAGGCCAATGCCGGTACCCTCGCCAATCGGTTTTGTGGTGAAGAACGGCTCGAAGATGCGCGCCCGCAACTCGGACGGCACCCCGGGGCCGGTGTCGCTCACCGACAAGCGAGCGACACCGCGTTCCCTGTCGAAGCTGGTGACGATGGTCAGCCGACGACGATCCCGGCCGATCAGCGCCTGCTGGGCATTGACGATGAGGTTGGTGATGATCTGGCTGATCTGGTCGCCGTCGGCCCATAACTTCGGAAGATCCTCCGCCAGCTCGCAGTGCACTTCGATCGCCGCGGCCCGGAGGCCGTAACCGAGGAGGTCGAGCGCTGCCCGAACGGCGGCGTTGAGATCGATTGCGGAACGCGCCGGCGGGCGCTGCCGGGCGACAGCGAGGAAGGTCTTGACGATGCGGGCGCAGCGCTCCGCCGCTGCTCGGATTCGCTCGGCGCGTCCGCGAGTGGCGCCGTCGCTCGCCAGTTCCTCCAGCAGCGTCGACTGCGCGACCACGACCGAGAGCGGGTTGTTGAGCTCGTGCGCGACGCCGGCGAGGAGCGAGCCGAGGGCGGCGAGCTTTTCCCGGTGATGAATGACCTCGCGCTGCCGCTCGATTTCGGCCTGCGCGGCGCGCTCCTTGGTCAGGTCGACGACGCCGAGGACGAAACACGGGACGCCGTCATAGTCGACGGCGCGCCCGGCGAGTACCGCGGGGAAATCGGCAGATTCGCTTCGCCGCAGCTGGGCTTCATAGTTCTCCGGGAGGGATTCGGCGCCTGAATTGGCGATGCGCGCAAACTCGGCGGGATCATCGAAGAGGTCGAGCGCGGTCGCCGGCCCTGCGCCACTGGCCTGCAACCCGAGAAGCGCGAGGGCGGCCGGATTGGCGTACCGGATACGGCCGCCATCGATCTCCGCCACCACGACCGGGATGGGCAAGGCCTCGAAAACCGAGCGGAGGCGCTGGCCGGCCTCGGCGAGCACGGCCTCACGCTGGTTCTCCTCGGCGAGGCGGTCGCGCTCAATCAGGCTGTCACGGAAAACGACCAGGGCGCGGGCGATGTCGCCGGCCTCGTTGCCCCGCGGCTTCAGCCCGAGGGGCGCATCGTGCTCGCCGCTCGCCATCAGGCGCACCGCTCCCATGACTTCGTTGAGCGGGCGGACGATGACGAGCTGGGTGACGATGAAGCCGAGAAATGCGACCAGAGCGGCCACGCCGAGGCCGTTGACGATGGCCCGGTCGCGCATCTGGTCGACCGGGGCGTAGATTTCGGCGAGGTCGGCTTTGGCGACGACGACCCAGCGCGTGCCGACGAAATCGAGAGGCTGGAAAGCCACAAGCACGTCGGTCGACGTGCCGTCGGGGTTCTGGACGGAGCTCGTGGCAACTCCCGTCTCGCCTCCAAAGGCGCGCTGGACGACTTCGATCATCGCCTGTTGACCGTCCAGGGTATGCAGGGCGCTCAGATCCGACGACGCGAGCACGCCAAGATCGGACCCGACGATCAGCGTCTCGCCGGTCGGGCCGAGTCCGGCGGCTGCATCGTTCACCCGCTCCAGGGGGTCGGCCGAGAGCTCCAATGTCACCACGCCGATCGGCATTTGCGCCGCGTCGTAGACGGGAGCCGCCATGAAGGCGGCGGGATAGACACCACCGGGCGGGTATGGCGCGAAGTCCGAGAAAGACAGGAGGCCGCGCGGCGCGTTGGCGACCGCGGCCCCGTATGCCTCGGCGAGCCCGCTCCCGGCGGCCGGCTCGGCAGCGACATTGGAACCGAAATCATCGCGCTTCTTGACCGAATAGACGACGTCGCCGTCGAGGTCGAGCATCAGCAGGTCGCGATAGTCCGAGCGGTCGACGAAGTTCCTGAGTTCGGGATGGGTGCGCCCATGCACCCGGCTGTAGGCCGATCCGTCCGCGGCGGCATCGAGGCGGCTCCGTTCGGCGACGGGATAGGGGTTGTGGACGATGTAGAGATCGCGAAGCCGGGCGTTTGCATCCGCGCCGAGCTCGGCGCGCGCCGCGACGAAGTCCTCAAGGGCTTCGACGAGGGCGGGATTGCTGGCCTGCAGGCGAAGGTCGCGCCCGATCGAATCGAGCAGATCGGTGACCGCGCCGGCGCGCGCTTGGAGGATCGCCAGCAGGCGTTGCTCGGCGGCGTGTCGCAACTCGACCTGCGCCTGGCTGTAGTCGACCAGGGCGACGGCGAGCCCGGCGGCGAGCGCTGCGGCCGCGACGAAGAGCGGTATGGCGAGCGTGAGCTTCGGGGCCAGAAGCGTATCGCGCAGCGAGCCGATCCATCGCGCACGGGATCCGCGTGCCGGGGAAGGTCCGACGTTCCGCGACGGCTGGTCGCCGGCTCGGGCACTGTCGATGCCCATCGCTCTATCCCCGCTCGTTCACCTACATCTCACCGTCGCCCTCAACGCACCGTCCGCGGGTACAACCTCGCCCAGATCTCGTCCCGCAGCCGGTAGGCCGCATCGGAACAGCCCTGGACGAAGCGCCAGCGCTTCTTGGTCTCGGGCGAGATTTCCGCCTTCTGGTTCGCGACCAGGTCGGCATCGACGAAATCTTCCGATCCCCTGATCGCGTTGGTGTAGCCGCTGTAGTTGCTCGCCCTGGCGGCGTGGCGCGGCTCCATCATCCAGTTGATGAAGGTCTTGGCGTTCTCGGGATTGGGCGCGCCATAGGGGATGGCGAAGCTATCCTCGCCGAGATGCGCTCCTTCCTTCGGTACGACGTAGACCGCCGTTGGTACGTACCGCTTGAGGCGCCTCGCGCCGCCGTCCCAATACTGGTAGATGGCGACTTTCTTGGACGTGATGTTGTCGATGAACAGCTGGAACGGGTCGCTCGAATTCCATGAAGGCGGCGTAATAGGCAAGCTTCGGTTTCTGGGCGAGCAGGATGTCGAGGACCTTCTGTGCGTCCGCCGGGTTCTCGGTGCACGGATCGACGCCGGCATAGTAGGTCGCCGCCTCGATCAGATCGCGTTCGTAGTCGAGGGCGACGACCTTGCCGACGAGCTCGGGGCGCGGATCGAAGAATTCCTTCCAGCTCTCGTCGAGCTTGCCGCCGCTGATCTGCGACGAGTTGTAGACGAAGCCGGTCGAGCCCCACATGTACGGGGCGGTATAGGTCCGGCTCGGATCGAACCATGGGTGATCGAACGGCTGCTTGACGTTCTTGAAATTGGGCATCGATGGCGCGTCGATCGGCTGCAGCAGGCCCTTGTCGATCATGATCTTGATCATGTAGTCGGTCGGCAGGATCACGTCGTAGCGGCCGGCGCCGGACTGGACATCGGCAAGCAGCGCTTCGTTGGTCTCGTAGAAACCGGTCGTAACCTTGATGCCGGTCTCCTTCTCGAAATCCTTGAGGAGATCGTCCGGCAGATAGCCCGTCCAGTTGTAAAGGAAGAGCCCGCCGGGCTCGGCGGCGCGGCCGTCGGTCGGGGCGAGCGTCAGTCCGGCGAACAGGGCGAGCATCGCCGCCCGGGACACAATCGCCGAGGATAGATTCAATCGACCTGCGGATTGGATCACGGCGGTGGCCGCGACGGGTGGCAGACTCGGTGAAGCGTCAGGTGTCTCAGACGGCTCATCCGGCAGCTCCCAATCGCCGTCCGGCGGTTTGTCAATCGGCGATCCTAAACGACAGATACTAAAGAAGTATCACGCGCCTTTCGCGGCCAGCAACAAACGCCCTGGTTGCGTCTGGTTGCGAGAGATTCCGCGCTGCAAGGGGGGGCGCATCACGAGGAGATCAACGCGCCGGCAAGTCGAAGCCCAGCGTTGTGATATCAGTTGGGCACCGGTCGCCAAGGACGGGTTTCGGGGGGAAGGCTGGTTGCCGGCCTCATGGCCCAGCACCATGTCGAACCGAACAGCCTTTGTTGTAGGGCAGCTACGCGCGCCGGAACCGCCCGCAGCTCGCGTCATCATCGGCTTCGCTTGAACACGAACTCCTGTTCGCGTCCGGTGACGCTGGCGGGAACCGTAATCGTCATCAGCGGCTCCGCGGCACCGCCGGTCAAGCTCACTGTCGCCCCGTATGCCTCCGAAAAAAGCGAAAGCGGCGGGTCATGCAACAGGTAGACGGTCTCCGCGCCGGCGTCGGCGAGCGGCCGCAGCTCCGTGGTGAGCTGGCCCGTATCCAGCACGAGCCGGTCGCCCCGTTGCGACAGCGACACCCCGCCGAGCTCGGCATTGTCGTAGTGGCCCAGATAGGGCGCAACGGCGGCAGGTACGATCTTGCCCAGCGTGCGGGGCGGGTTGGCGGCCGCCAAGGTCTTGGCCTGCGCCATCAGCTCCGCGTCGAACACGGCAGGCTGGTCGAAGAGAATCTCGAAGAGCCTGAGTTCAACGGCAAATTCGAAGGCGAGGGGGATTGGAGAAAGAGAGAGCGAATTGGAGAGAATCACGATCCCCAAATCGGCGTCCGGGAGGAGGGCGATCTGCGAGCTAAATCCGCCAGTGCCGCCGGTGTGGCTGACCACGCGCAGGCCACGATATTCGCCAGTCCCCCAGCCGAGTCCGTAATGCGTCATGGTCGCGGCCATTTGCGGCGGTCCACCGTAAATATTGGGAACAGATACCGTCGGCGTCCACGTCACCGCCAGGTTCTTGGCCGAGACGACCCGAGTGCCGCCGGGTGCGACACCTCGGGCGAGCTCCGTCTGGAGGTAGCGCGCCATCTCCCGCGCATTCGACCAGAGGGCGCCAGCCGGACTATAGGGCAGCAGGACGCGCTCAGCCGTCAGCGGGAGCGGCCGGAGGTCGCCGGAGAGATCAACGGCGTGGGGCAGCGCATAGTCACCGTCGGCGAGCACGGTCTGAGGATCGAACGTGGACCGCGGCATCCCGATCGGGCCGAGAATCCGCTCGCGCAGCGCCAGGTCATAGGCGAGGCCAAGGTCACCCGCCGGACCGCCGTTTGCCACGCCAAGAGCGAAGCCGCCGCTGCCGATGAGCACGTTGGTATAGATGAACTGGTCGCCGTAGCCGGCCACGGGCTTCACGTGCGCCAGCGCGGTCACCACCTGCTCAGGCGTCCGCGGGGCGCTGTCGAAATAAGATTCGATGTTCAGTCCGGGGACCCCCGAGCAGTTACAGAAGGCGTCGCGGATCGTCAGCCGCTTGGTGAGCGCCGGGTCGCCGACGGCGAACTCCGGGAGCAGATCGACCAGACGGGTGTCCCAAGCGAGATGACCGTCATCGACGAGCGCGGCGGCCATCATGGTGGTCATCGACTTGGTGATCGACCCGATCATCATCAGAGTGTCGGGCGTGACCGGCCGCGTGCTGCCGACCTCCTTGACGCCGAAGCCGTTGAGGTAAACGACGTCTCCGTTCTGCACCACCGCAACCGCGGCCCCCGGCACCCCAAACCGATAGAGCGCGTCGGCAATGTAGGCCTCGAATGCGGCTCGGCGCTTCCCGGTGAGCGGCAGCGGCAAGGCGCCGGTCAAATCGGAGCGTGACACTGTCGCCGTCTCGGCGTGAACATCGCGGCCAAGCGCCGCCGCGAGCGAAAACGCCATGGCCATGATGACGAGCGTCCGCAAATGCATCGCGCTCATCCGATGAATACCCATGTCGTACAGTTCCCCGAGCCTTTCGGGGGTGACCCCTCAACGCGGTTTCGACGCGAAGGTATATGGAAGCAATCGTCAATCGCTCAACATCGGGCGTCGGGCGTTCAGCGTGGGCTCGCGTCCGCGCTCAACGAACGCGGCCTTCGGACCGCGCGTGGCGGGCGGTTGCCCCGGGCCAAGTGGACGCAGGGCGTTGACCGAATGCCTCATCCATTGGGCGCACCCGACATCAGACCGCGCACCAGGCGCAAGGGCGAGCCGATCAAACGACGCGTGATTCGGCTGCCCGTGAAGCTCGTGCCCATGGCCAGTGCGTAACGTCGGGCGAAGCCTGCCGGCAACGCTGGAGCCCCGGCATTTTCTAGATTTGCGTGGCGCGATCGCCAAAGCGGATTGTTGAACGGACGGTCTCGACGATCCGCTCGACGTCGGGAACGAAGGCTCGTTCCAGCGACGGCGCACAGGGGATTGGCGTGTCGGGACCGGCCACGCGCCGGATCGGCGCTCGCAGCTCGCCGAAACAGGTCTCGCCGATCGCGCGCCGCGACCTCCGCCCCCCAGCCGCCGGTCAGATGATCCTCCTCGACGATGACGAGCCGCCCGGTCTTGCGGACCGAGCGTTCGATCGTCGCCATGTCGAGCGGCACCAAGCGAGCGGACGTCGATGACCTCGGCCCGATGCCGCTTGCGGCGAGCCGTCTCCGCCGCCGCCAGCGCGCGGTGCACCATCAGCATGTTGGCGAGAACAGTCACGTCCGGTCCCTGCGCCGGACCGTCGCGACCGTGCCGAGCGGCATCTCGTAGTCCCCCTCCGGCACGTCGACGCCGAACGCGATCGAGGCGCTCTCCTTGCGCGTGTCCCTTGCCGCCATAGAGCAGCTTGTGCTCGAGGAAGATCACCGGATTGTCGTCGCGGATGGCGGCAAGGAGCAGGCCCTTTGCGTCGTAGGGCGTCGCAGGGCAGACGACCTTGAGGCCCGGCGTATGCATGAACCAGGCTTCGGTCGACTGCCCGTGCTGGGCGCCGCGCTGCGAGGCCCCGACCGGCAAGCCGCAGCACCATCGGCACGCGGACCTGGCCATTGCTCATGTAGTGCATCTTGGCGGCCTGGTTCACGACCTGATCCATGGCGCAGAAGACGAAGTCGCCATACTGCATTTCGGCGACCGGCCGCGTGCCGGCCATCGCGGCGCCGACCGCCGCGCCGACGATCGCGCCTTCCGAGATCGGCGTGTCGATGACGCGGTCGCGCCCGAACTCGTCGGAGAGACCGAGCGTCACCGTGAAGCCGCCGCCGAAGCCGCCGGGCACGCCGATGTCCTCGCCGAGCAGGAAGACCGTCGGATCGGCCGCCATGGCGATCCGCATGGCGTCGCGAAGCGCCTCCGCCATGCCCATCCGCGTTGTCGTGACCCGCTTCGTCATGGTCAGGCGTCCTCGACGAAGACGTGCTGCCGCGCTGAGGCCGCGTCCGGTTCGGGGCTGGCGCAGCGCGAAGGCCACCGCCGCCTCGACCTCGGCCTGGGCTTCGGCCTCGATCGCCGGCAAGCCGTTCGCGGTGCACGCCGAGCTCGTTCACCAGCCGCGCCCGCAATCGCTCGATCGGGTCCCTGGCGCTCCATTCGGCGTGCTCGGCTCTTGTCCCGATAGCCGCCCGGGATCGCCGCGCGAGTGGCCGCGGTAGCGGTAGGTCTTGCACTCGATGAGCGTCGGCCCCTTGCCGGCGCGGGCCCGCGCCACCGCGGTCGCCGCGGCCCGGAAGACCGCCTCGACATCCATCCCGTCGACGGTGACGCCCGGCATGCCGTAGGCCGCCGGCGCGGAGCGATATGTCGGGGATGCGCGTCGTGTGGGAAATGTGCGTCGAGGCGGCGTAGAGATTGTTCTCGCAGACGAAGACCACCGGCGCCTTCTGCACCGCCGCGAGGTTCAGGCCCTCGTGGAAGGCGCCGATATTCGAGGCGCCGTCGCCGAAGAAGCTCACCGCGACGCGGTCGAGCCCGAGGAGACGGAACGCCATGGCGCTTCCCGTCGCGATCGGAATGTTGGCGCCGACGATGGCGTTGGAGACCATGGCGCCGACGGAGAAATCGGCAAGATGCATCTGGCCGCCCTTGCCGCCGACGCAGCCGGTCGCCTTTCCCCAGATCTCGGCGGTGATCGCGTTCAGCGAAGCGCCCTTGGCGATCAGATGTCCGACCGGCCGGTGCGTGCTGTAGATCAGGTCGTCGCGCCGGAGCGCCGAGCAGACGCCGACCGCGACCGCTTCCTGCCCCTGGCATTGATGCAGCGTGCCGGGCACGATGCCCTTGCAGGAAGAGCTGGTAGAGGTGCTCCTCGTAGCGCCGGATCAGCACCATCGTGGCGAAGGCGTCGGTCAGCCGCTCGGCGGCCGGCCGGCGGTCGGGAGCGTCCGGCGCGCTGGACAGCCGGCTTGAGCGATAGCGGGCGGCTGCTTCCCTCTGCGACCCTGCGGAGGCGACGCGCGGCGTGCGCCGCGTGGCCTCGCACGGCTTCGCGGCGGCGAAGCGTCGTCGACCGGTTCGTCGGCCGCGTCCGTCAGCCACGCGATCACTTCGCCCGGCGCCCTTTCGCTGCCGGCCGGCGCGACGATGCGGCGAAGATGCCCGCCGCGAAACGCCTCGACCTCGACGGTCGACTTGTCGGTCTCGACGGTGAGGAGGATCGCGCCGGCCTCGACGACGCGACCCTTCGGCGACCTGCCACGCGACGATCTTCACGTCGCCGCCGGTCGCGCCGAGATGGGGAACGACGATCGGATGCTTCACGCTGTCCGCCTTTCCGGCGCTGCCGAAGAGCCGCATCAGCCGCTGGACCTCCGCCTGCATGGCGAGACGCCCGGCGACCATCACGTCGTTCGCGAGGCCGGAACCGATCGCCTCGTAGGGATTGACGCGGTCGGACCGCATCGCCGCGTCGCGCATGGCGTCGAGGAACGCCTGCTTCAGGCGGCTGCCGACATTGATCTTGCGGACGCCGAGCGCGATCGCGGCCCGGAGATCGTCCGGGTCGACCGAAGACGCACCGTGAAGGACCAGAGGCACCGGCATGTCCGCGAGCTGCCGGAGCCGGTCGAGGTCGAGGCGCACCGATCCGCCGGCCATGAAGATGCAACTGCCCGACATTGACGGCGAGCGCATCGATCGCCGGTCTCCGCGACGAAGCGCATGAGCGACGGCGGGATCGGTGAGCCGGCGGTCGACGTCGCCGTCCGGCGCTTCGCCGCCGACGCCGGGGAGCGGCGTCACCTCCGCCTCGATCGCCGCCCCCTTGGCATGCGCGGCCTCCGCGCCAATGCGCGGATGATCGCCCGGCTCTTGTCCTCAGCCGAGGTCGCTTCGTCGCTGAACATGACGAGGTCGAAGCCGGCGTCGATGGCGTCCACCACCCATTGCCGGTTCGGGCGACTCGTTGAAGAGGAGGCACGGCCGGGACGGTCAGCCGCTCCGCCACGGCGCGTCCCATCGCGGCATAGGCGGCAGAGCGGATCGGATGACGGCGCGACCCGGATGCGGAAGGTAGATGCCGCTGAAGCCGAGGATGACCGGCGATCGCTCCGCCTCGGCCGCGTCGGCGACGGCCAGCAGCGATTCGAGGTTCCAGCTCTCGAAATAGCCGACCGCATAGCCGCCGCGTCGGCCGCGGCCTCCATCATCCGCGGGAAACGGCACCAGCGGCATCGCGTTCTATCTCCGCTCGCATGCGGCTTTGCCGGCCTTGAAGGCGGCGGTGCGCGCTTCGATCGGCCGCTCGATCGCCATCCGCTCGATGCTCGAGCCGAGCTGGACGCCGTCGCAGCGCGTTAGCTCGCGCATGGCATGCGCGTCGCTCCGGGTCGACGATCGCGGCGCCATGGGCGAGCAGGATCACGTCGGGCTTGATCTTCCGGGCGATGGCGAAGTGGCGCTCGCTGCGCCTCGCGGTATCCTCGAGCGAGGACGCCGCGGCGTCGCCGGTCGAGCCGCCGCCGGTGATGCCGGCATGGAAGATGTAGATGTCCGGCGCCGCCTCCCGCATCAGCCGCCGCGTGTCGGCGGCGTTGAAGGCGTAGCCGATCGTCAGCATGTCGAGGTCGCGCGCCAGCCTGAGCATGCGGATCTCGTGCTCGTAGCCGAGGCCGGTCGCTTCGAGGGATCGCCGGAAATTGCCGTCGAACCAGGCGACGGTCGGAAAATTGTGGACGCCCGGAGATGCCGATGCCGCGGAGCGACTTCAGGAAGCGCTCCATGTCGCGGAGCGGATCGACGCCGTTGACGCCGGCGATCACCGGGCGTCGACCTGACCTGCGGCAGCACTTCGCGCTCGGCGATCCGGAAGACCAGCTCGTTCGAATCGAGGATCGGCAGCATGCCGGCGAGCGAGCCGTAACCCTGCATCCGGAAATAGCCGGTGTTGTAGACGCCGATGAGGTCGGCGCCGCCGCGCTCGATGAACTTCGCGGCAATGCCGTTGCCGGCGCCGGTCATCAGGAGGCTTCGCCCGGCTGCGATCTCGGCGCGGAGGCGCGCGAGGCACTGCTCGCGGGAATAGCGGATCGCCACCGTCAGCGCGCTCCGGCGCGCGGCCTGGATCAGGCCGATCAGCGTCCTCGCGGCTTCCGTCGCGAAGGCGGGATCGTTGATGTCGAGCGGCCGCTCGACGATCCGGATGTTGCGTCGGCGCCGTTTCGCGGAGTGTCGCGACGAAGGCGGCGTCGGACTGCGGGATCGAAGAACGGCTCGCCCGCGGTCGCATAGCTGTCGTAGCCGCGCGGTCGGGATCAGGAAGACCGCGTCGTCGCGGGTTGCCTGCAGCCGCCTGCCGACCTCGCGGCCGACCTCGGCCATCTCTTCGCGGTTCAGCCGAAGGTCGGTGATCTGCGGGCTGTGCCGGACGAGTCGGCGCCCGCTGATAGCGGGCCGGCACGGTCTCCGGCTCGTTGAAGACCAGCACCTCGACCGCGCCCGGGCAGAGCACCTGCGGCAGGCCGAGCTTGCCGGCGGTCGTCAGCCGGTCGGGCCGCCGGCAAGCAGGGCGTGGTACATCTCGTTGGAGACCTCGATGGTCGAGTAGTCGAGGACCGCGCCGATCAGTCCCTGCCGCATCATCTCCTCCATGGCGCGCCCGCCGGTGCCGACCGCGTGGAAGATGATCGTCTCGTAGCCGGCATCTTCCAGCACCTTGGCCGCAGCCATCGCGCCGACAGTCGTGATCCCGACGGTGGTGATCGCCACCAGCGGCCGGCCCTCTCTGGAGGGCAGTTCGACCTCCGCCATGCCGCAGGCGGCTCCGGCGGCGTTGGCGAGCACGCGCCGCATGAAAGGGTTCAGCCCCATGATGTCGGTGACCGAGTACATCATCGTGATGTCGCTGGTACCGACCCAGGGCGCGACGTTTCCGGACGCCATGGTCGAGACCATGATCTTCGGAAAGCCGTAGGGCAGCGCACGCATCACCGCGGTCGACAGCGTCGTGCCCTGCGTGCCGCCGAGCGCGACGAGGGCGTGAACTTCGCCATCGTCCACGAGCTTGCGGATGATCCTGGTTGCGCCGGCCGCCATGACCGGCGCTGCCTCTTCGCGATCGGCACCGCCGCGGAGTTCATCGAGCGATTTGCCGCCGGCTTCGGCGACGGCCCGGTTGGAGATGTCGGGCTTCGTCGCCGGCTCGCCGACCAGCCCGGAGTCGATGACCAGCGCGCGATGGCCGCGGGCGGACGATGAGGTCGCGCATATAGGCGACCTCGACGCCCTTGGTGTCGAGCGTCGCCAAGAGAGCGATGGTCTTTGCCATGACGCTCCTCCCCTTTTCGGACGGCTTTCCCGCCGCAGCCTTCTTTCTTTCGAAGTCGAAAGCTATCGAGCTTTCGAATTGTAAAGTCAACCGGGCTGCCTTAGGAAGAGGCGATGCCCCGTGCAACCAACCAAAGCCGCCGCGATTCGATTGCCCGCCTCGTCCGGAGGACGGGCTTCGTCCGCACGTCCGAATTATCAGGCCGGTTCGGCGTATCGACCGTCACGATCCGCCAGGACATCGACGCGCTATCCGCCGAAGGCCTCGTCCAGCGGACCTATGGCGGCGCGATTTCCCAGATCTGAGGCGCCGAAGATACGGCATTCGATCTGCGCTCCGCGGCCAACAGCGAGGCGAAGATCCGCATCGGCCGCGCCGCGGCGCGCTCGATCAAGCCGGGCGAGACCATCCTTCTCAACTCGGGCACGACCACCATCGAGATCGCGCGCCACCTTCCCGAGAATGCCGGCATCACGGTCGTCACGCCGGCTCTCAACATTGCGCTCGAGGCCAGCGCACGAAGCGGCGTCGAGGTACTTGTCTGCGGCGGCCGGCTCAACCCCAAGACGCTTTCGACAACCGCGCATGAGATAGCCCGTTCGTTCTCGGAAGATTTTCGCCGATCGCCTCTTCCTCGCGACCTATGGTGTCGACGTGGAGAAGGGGCTCGCCGAGCGCAGCATCGAAGTCGCCGAGACCAAGCGCGCTCTCATCCGCGCCGCCCGCGAAATCATCCTGGTCTGCAACTCCAGCAAGTTCGGCTCCGCGGGGCCCATTCTCATCTCGCCGCTGAATGTTGTCGGACGTGTCATCACCGACGCCGGCATACCGCCCGCAGATTTGGCCTGGCTGCGGTCCGAGCGGATCGCCGTTGAGCTGGTGTGACCTGGCGCGAGCGGCTATGCCTCGGGATGAAACAAGCACCGACGCCGTTTCGATGGGACCTTGCCGCGTCTTGCCACCGCGAACCGAGATTGGCTAGGCTGATTCCTGCGGCTGGCCTTTTCGGGATCCACATTCTGATGCGCTCCTCGACGATCTGTGCACGCGTTGAATGATCCCGTTTTTGGACGTGAAGGGCATCAACGCCCGCCATCGCCAGGATCTGATCGAGGCATTCGTTCGCGTTCTGGATACCGGGCACTTCATCCTTGGCCGCGAGGTCGCCGCGTTCGAGGAGGAATTTGCCGCCTTCTGCGGAACCGCGGGATGTGCCGGCGTCGGCAGCGGGCTGGATGGGCTGGCGCTGGTCCTCGGCGCCTGGAAGCAGCTCCGGCGTCTCAGCGACGGCGATGAGATCATCGTTCCGGCCAATACCTATATCGCCACTTTTCTCGCCATTACCCGGAACCGCCTGTCGCCTGTACCGGTCGAGCCGGATCCGGCGACCTTCAATCTCGATCCGAAGTGCATCGAAGCGGCGATCACGCCGCGGACCCGGGTGATCCTGCCGGTGCATCTCTATGGGCGGCTTGCCGACATGCCCGCCATCCTGGAAATCGCCCGGCGGCATGGCCTTCTCGTTCTGGAGGATGCCGCTCAGGCACACGGCGCCAGCCTTGGCGGGCGTCGGGCCGGGAGCTGGGGCGACGCTGCCGGCTTCAGTTTCTATCCGGGCAAGAATCTCGGCGCCCTCGGCGATGCCGGTGCGGTGACGTCCGATGATCCCGAACTCATCGAAACCGTGCGCGCGCTCCGCAGCAATGGCAGCCGCGAGAAATACGCGAATATCTACCAGGGAGAGAACAGCCGGCTCGACGAACTGCAGGCGGCGTTCCTGCGGGTCAAGCTCGCCCATCTCGAGGCCGACAACGCGGCGCGCCTCAAGATCGCCCAGGTCTATGAAAAGGCGATCGTCAGCAACCGGATCACGCTGCCGGACAGCGGGCAGCGCGGCCAGCACGTCTGGCATCTCTACGTCGTCCGCACGCCCGAGCGGCAACGCCTCATCGCGCATCTCGCGGACGCCGGAGTTCAGACCCTGATCCACTATCCGATCGCGCCGCATCGCCAGGCCGCCTTCGCGGCCGAGCTCGGCCATCTCAAGCGGCCGGTCACCGAGCAGTTGCAGGCGGAAGTGCTCAGCCTGCCCATCGGCCCGACGCTCGACGAGACCACCGTGCTGTCCGTCGCCGACACGGTCAACAGCTTTCGGGGCTGATCGAATTGACCCGCCGGGCCCAACGCCGACGCCGCCCTCGGCCGGTGAGGAGAGAGAGGACGCGTGGCTGAGCTGGCCGGCAAGCGCGTGCTCGTCACCGGGGGGGCCGGTTTCGTCGGTTCGCACATTATCGACCTGCTGCTCAGGGAGCGCTGCCGGCGCGTGGTCGCCGTCGACAATTTCGTCCGCGGCCGGCGGGAGAATCTCGCTTCCGCGCTTGGCCATCCGGACTTCGCGTTGGTCGAAGGCGATATCCGCGATCGCACCACGATGCACGAGCTCGTCGGCGCGGCCGACATCGTCTTTCACCAGGCGGCGCTGCGCATCACCCAGGTCGCCGCCGAACCGCGCGCCGGTCTAGAGGTCATGGTCGACGCCACGTTCGACCTCGTCGAACTCTGCGCCCGAGCCGGCGTCGAGAAAGTCATCGCCGCCTCGTCGGCATCGATCTATGGCATGGCGGAAGCGTTTCCGACGGCGGAAAGCCATCATTCCCATGGTGACCGCACGCTCTACGGCGCCGCGAAGCTCTTCGGCGAAGGGCTGCTCCGCTCCTTCGCCGATACGCAAGGGCTTCGTTACGTCGCCCTCCGCTACTTCAACGTCTATGGTCCGCGCATGGACATCCGCGGCCGTTACACCGAAGTCCTGATCCGATGGATGGAGAGGATCGAAAGCGGTCGCGCGCCGGTGATTTTCGGTGACGGTTCGCAGACCATGGATATGATCGATGTACGCGACGTGGCGCGCGCCAACCTGCTGGCGGCGAAGAGCGACGTGACCGACGAAGTCTTCAACGTCGGGACCGGGATCGAGACGAGCCTGTTGGGACTCGCCTCCGAACTCGCCGCCGCCATGGGGCGCCCGCAACTCGCTCCGGAATACCAGCCGGAGCGGAAGGTGAATCCGGTCGCGCGCCGGCTTGCCGCGACCGGCAAGGCACGGCGCATGTTGGGTTTCTCGGCGGACATCCCGTTGAGCGTCGGGCTTGCCGACCTGGTCGATTGGTGGCGGAAAGACCGCCAGCGCGATCATTCGCTGTCCGCGGGTTCAGCCGCGCCATGATCCCTGTCGCGAAGCCTCTCCTCGACGGAGCGGAGGGTGATGCGGCGCGAGATGTAGTCCTGTCCGGCTGGCTGACGCAGGGCGTCGAGGTCGAGCGCTTCGAAAGCGAATTCGCGGCGAGTGTCGGCGCTCCCCATGCCTGCGCCGTATCGAGCTGCACCGCCGCCCTCCAGCTTGCGTTTCGCGCGATCGGCGCCGGTCCCGGTGACGAGGTCATTACCGTCAGCCATTCGTTCATAGCCGCGGCAAACAGCATCCGGTCTTGCGGGGCCGAGCCGAGCTTCATCGATATCGGGGAGGATGGCTTCAATCTCGATCCAAACGGGATAGAGGCGGCAATCACGCCGAAGACGCGCGCGATACTGGCCGTCCACCAGATGGGCATGCCCTGCGACCTCGAAGCGATTCTCGCGGTTGGCGGGGCGCACGGTCTCCCGGTCATTGAGGATGCGGCCTGTGCGGTCGGGTCGGCGCGGCTGGTCGAGAGCAAGTGGCAGCAGATCGGCCGACCGCATGGCGACATCGCCTGTTTCTCCTTCCACCCGCGCAAAGTGATCACGACCGGCGAAGGCGGCATGTTGACGACCGCCAACCCGGAATGGGACCGGCTGTTTCGCCTTTGGCGCCAGCATGGGATGGATGCGAGTGACCATGTGCGTCACGCGGCTGCTTCCGTCGTCTTCGAACGCTATCCGGTCGAGGGTTTCAACTACCGCATGACCGACCTCCAGGCGGCCGTCGGACGAAAGCAGTTGGAGCGGCTCGCCGGCATTGTCGCGCGCCGGCGCAGTCTCGCCGCTCGCTACCGCGAACTCCTCGGCGACATCCCGGGCCTCAAGCTGCCGGCTGAGCCGGCGTGGGCGCGCTCCAATTGGCAGAGCTACTGTGTCCGCCTGCCCGATGCCCTCGGGCAGCGCGAGGCCATGCAGGCGCTGCTCGACCGAGGTGTGGCGACGCGGCGCGGGATCATGTGCGCGCACCGGGAGCCGCCTTATGCTGCAGTTCCCGCTCCACCCTTGCCGCTCTCCGAGGCGGCGCAGGATCGCTGCATCCTGTTGCCGTTATACGCGCAGATGTCGGAAGACGAGCAGGATCAGGTCGCCGGGGCGGTCCGTGCCGTGTGCGCGCCATGAGCCGGATCGACGTCATCGTCCCCTGCCACAACTACGGCCGCTTCCTCGCCGAATGCGTCGAGAGCGTCACCAGTCAATCGCATCGCGAACTTCGCGTCCTGATCATCGACGACGCCTCGACCGATGATACTGCCGTCATCGGCGAGGAACTCGCCGCGGCCGATCCGCGCGTGACCTTTCTTCGCCACGCGGCCGGCCACGGGCATATATCGACCTACAATCAAGGCCTCGACTGGGCCGACGGCGACTACTTTCTTGTCCTCTCGGCCGATGATTTCGTTCTTCCCGGGGCATTCGAACGCGCTCTTCGGATTCTCGATGCCCGTCGGCAAGTCGGGTTGCTGTACGCGGCTTTCGTCGAATACCGCGTGCCGGACCAGCAGCCCTACCGGGTCAAGCGACCATGGCATCCGGGGCCGGTCGCTATCTCGAAGACGATGCCGGAGCAGTTGCCCAAGCCGTCTTCGACAAACTCGGTCCAGCCCGCCGAGCTGATCCGCAGCTGGGGCGTCATCGGCAACCACGTCGGCATGTCGACGGCGATCACAAGGACCGTTGTCCAGAAGCGGCTGGGAGGCTACCGCAAGGATCTGCCGCATTCGGGAGACCTGGAGATGTGGCTGCG
The DNA here is from genome assembly GCA_963792845.1 of uncultured Alphaproteobacteria bacterium. Classification (GTDB taxonomy): domain Bacteria; phylum Pseudomonadota; class Alphaproteobacteria; order Rhizobiales; family Kaistiaceae; genus Bauldia. The sequence continues at coordinate 195,388 of CAWBXW010000007.1, read as the reverse complement.
CTTCGCCCTTCACAGCAAGGTCGTCTACCTTGATCAGCTTCAGGCGGTGTACCGTCGCCACGGTCAAAATATGTCGATCGGCTATGCCGGACTTCCCAATGTCCAGCAATGCGTCGAGGCGTTCCGTCCGCACTATCGCGAGATCAGCCGGCGCGTCCCCGGAGGGGCGGCGCTGGTCGGCGAGATTCAAGCGAGTCTGGAGGCGAAAGCGGCGAAGCTCGGTGGCAGCATCGCCCCCGAACCTCGCCTCGAACGGCTTTCCCGCCTCTTTGGCTTCGGGCGCCACTACCGACCCCAGCGAAAATCCGGGTAGCAGCCGTGCCGATCGACCCGACCGTCGAACTCGCGAGCGATGTGGTGATCCGCCATCCCGATCTCGTCAATCTCTATGGCTGCCGGATTGGAGCGGAAACCCGGATCGGCGCCTTTGTCGAAATCCAGAAGGGGGCTGTGGTCGGCCGCCGCTGCAAGATCTCTTCGCACAGCTTTATCTGTGAGGGCGTCGCGATCGCGGACGAAGTCTTCATCGGTCATGGCGTGATGTTCACCAACGACCTCTACCCGCGGGCGACCACCGAGGCCGGTCGTCCGCAAGGCGACGCGGACTGGCAACCTGTCGCGACCCGCGTCGAGCGGCGCGCCTCGATCGGCTCGAACGCCACGATCCTCCCCGGCGTCACCATCGGCGCCGAAGCGATCGTTGGCGCAGGCGCGGTGGTGACGCGGGATGTGCCGGCGGGGGCGATCGTCGCGGGCGTCCCGGCGACCGAGATTGGCCGGGTCGATCGGTTGGCGCGCCGCGAGGTCGCTCAGGACTGATCGTCGGTCATTTCCCTTATGGTCACCGGGATCCCCCACGCCCTGGCGCCGTCGGGTATGTCGCGATTGACGAATGACATGGCGCCGATGACCACGTTGCTGCCGACGGTGACGCCCATCTCGATCACCGATTGCGGGCCGATATAGACGCGCGACCCGATACGGGTGGCGGCGTGGTCGATCGGGGCGACACCGCCGGATGTGACGCGGCGGACGGTATGATGGCTGTAGATCTGGACGCCGGCGATAATGTCGACATAGTCGCCGATCGATAGGCCCCCCGAGCCGTCGAGAATGACGTTCGGCCCGATCCAGCAGTGCTTTCCGACCTTCACGTCACCGAGGATGAGGACGTTGTCGTAACAGGTCGTGCCTTCGCCGAAACCGTATTCGCGGGCGATCTGCGCGCGCTCGACCAACAGATCGCCGGTCGAGACGTGGCGTCCGAACCGCTCGCGCTTCTCCCGGCGGAGTTCGGCGAGAAGGTCGCGGAGTTCGGCGAGCAATTCCATCAGACGATCTTCCTGCGAAAGCTGGACTTGAACGGAACGATCTCGTCCATCGCGAGTGCCTCTCGGAATGTCTCGGCGAGGACGCCGAGTGTGACGAAGCGATGACCGCTGGCGAGGATCTTTTCGAGAGCGTCGACGAGGAAAGTCGCGGCCCCGGGGCCGGTATGGCGGAAGGCATCTGCCTCTTCGCGCGTCAGGGTAGGAATATGCGCCTTGTGCCGGGCATAGAAGTCCGCATCGGGTACGTTAAGTGCGACAAAGAACGGATGGAAATTCAAAATCTTGAGGCCGCTGCTCGAGAACGCGGCGGCGCAGCGATCAAAGCTCCATTCATGACCGCCGATCCAATGCACGTCGTCTTCGAAAAAGACTGGAAACCGCGTCAACCCGTTTGGCAGGCGGATCGGAGCAATGCCGCTCTGAAGATGAAGACAGATGTTGCTGTCAATCTTCAAACCGTGCCGGGCCAGGGCCGCGGCGCTATGCGGCGTGTCGAAATATCGATGGCAGCGGACGGCAGTCGCGTTCGGTGCGAAGCCAAGCACGTGACCGACGACGGAATCAAGCGTTTCGCCGTGACTGGAGCCATGAAGAAAATTCGGATGGATCCCCAAATCGGCGCGTCCATCGTCGGACGCCGCCCGCGCCGCACGACTGTCGTGCGTTACGAAAAGTGTCGGCTTGACCGAAAAACGGTCCGCGATTTGAAGGAAGTGCTCGACGCAGTATTCGGATGCCCAGTCAAGATCGGACGTGAGTACGAAGTCCATGTGATTCGACCCGAGGAGGAACTTGCCCGTGAACATTGGCCCGCGGCGCCGGCATGTTCAATCGGGATTAGCTACAGGCACAGCCCCGGAACGCTCTACCCGATGCTCCATGCGATCGAGCGAAGGGGGTCACCTTGTCGCGCGCGACGAGCGAGCAGGTCGCTCGGTCAGGCGCCTGTACCGCCTGACGCCCCTCGGCCGCGTGGCCCTGAAAAAAAGCCGGCCTTAAGCTCCAGCAGCTCTTCAAGGAGATGCTTCCGCCATTGTCGCAGACCAGGAAGAAAAACAAATGACGCAGGAGGAGGCGGTTCAATCCGTGCGAACTCCGGGGGCCCCCGCGGGTTCGCCGGGTGAAGTGTTTGGCGTCTTTCTCAAGCTCGGGCTGACTTCCTTTGGCGGCCCGATCGCTCACCTCGGCTACTTCCGCGATGAGCTTGTCGTGCGGCGGCGCTGGATCGATGAGGCCGGCTATGCCGATCTCGTTGCGCTGTGCCAGTTCCTGCCCGGGCCGGCCTCGAGCCAGGTCGGTTTCGCGCTTGGAATTCTTCGCGGCAACGGGCTGCTCGGCGGGCTCGCTGCCTGGCTCGCGTTCACCATGCCGTCGGCAATCATCCTGTTCGCTTTCGCACTTGGCGCTCCTGCCTTCACCGGACCGGCGGCCGACGGTTTCCTGCATGGGCTGAAGCTGGTAGCCGTGGCCGTCGTCGCCCAGGCCGTCTGGGGCATGGCGAAAAGCCTGACGCCCGATCGCGAGCGGGCGGGGATTGCGCTGGCCGCCGTGGCGATCGTGGCCATCATCGGCGGATCGTTCGGCCAGATCGGCGCCATCGCCCTCGGCGCTTTGGCCGGCCTGTGGCTTTGCCGCGGGGAGGCCCGCGCGTTGCCCGGCCATCTGAGCTTCCCGGTGTCCCGCCGGCGCGGTGCGGTCCTGCTCGCTCTGTTCGCGGTCCTTTTGTTGTTCCCGCCATTTGTAGCAAGGGCGACCGGCGATCACGGCCTCGCTCTTTTCGACGCGTTCTATCGGTCGGGCGCCTTGGTTTTCGGCGGCGGTCATGTGGTGCTGCCCTTGCTGCAGGCGCAGGTGGTGGCACCGGGATGGGTCACCAACCAGGACTTCCTTGCCGGCTATGGCATGGCCCAGGCCGTGCCTGGGCCGCTCTTCACCTTCGCTGCCTATCTCGGGGCGGTGATGGGACCGGCGCCCAACGGGCTCGTTGGCGCCGCAATCGCGCTCGTCGCGGTCTTCCTTCCCGGCCTTCTCCTGGTTTACGGCATGCTGCCCTTCTGGGACGCCCTGCGCCTGCGTCCGAATGCTCAAGCCGCGATGCGCGGCGCCAACGCCGCTGTCGTCGGCATTCTGGGCGCCGCGCTTTACAACCCGGTGTGGACGAACGCCGTCCTGTCTTCGGGCGACTTCGCTTTGGCGCTCGGCGGCTTCCTGCTGCTCGTCGTATGGAAGATGCCGCCGTGGATCGTCGTCGTTGGTCTCGCCGCAGGGGGCACGATCCTGCGCCTGATCTGAAGGCGGCCTGAGAAGCTGCGGCGCCAAAATCAACTCCGGCGCGCTCTCCGGCAATCGGCAACGACGCGCCGCTCGCGTCGCCGCTGCCCTCGCCCGGATCGAAGAAGTTGAGGCGATGGACCGCATTGGACGGCCGGCTCTACCGCGGCTCGGCCCCTAAGCGTTGGCGCTTTCCTTGTCGCCGGAGACCGGCTCGCCAATCGGGAACAATCGCCGCACGGCGAGGGGCGGGCCCTTGATCGCGCTGACCCGAGCCATCACGGCGACCAGCGGCTCGGCAACCACCCGCATGTGGTGGCCGCTCGCATGGACGACGCGGTCGGGAGCCGTGGCGATGGAGACATGCGCCGGCCAGAAGATCAGATCGCCCCGGCGGACTCCCGTCTCCACGCCGTCGGGCACGGGCTCGCCGAGCCCCGCCGCCTGCATGTCGGTGTCGCGCGGTGCGGCAATTCCGGCGGCGAGCAGCGACAGCTGCAGCAGCGCCGAGCAGTCGAGGCCGAGGCTCGTTCGCCCGCCCCACAGAAAGGGGGTGTGGAGGAAGCGTTCCGCGACGGCGACGAAGTCCGCTTCGGGCGATGCGCCGAGCGGCGCCACGTCGGCGGCGAAGATCGCCGCATCGGTGCCAAGGAGGTGCAGGTAGCGGGTGCCGCGCGCCGTTTCCTCCTCGCCGAGAGCGACGCGCGCGCCGAGGGACAGCATGGTGACCGGCGGAAGCCTGAGCTCCGCCTTGGGATAGACGAAGGTCCGCAGCGCCGTGACGCGATGGGTCGGCTCGGGCATCGTCGGCGCCAGCGCTTCCGTCGGCAGGAAACCGACATAGTCGTCGGTCAGGCATTGCCCCCAGGACCAGCCTTCGGCCGTGTCGGCGAAGACCCGGAAAATTTCGCCGTAGATCAGCTCGCTGTCGAGCGGGGCGTCCTCCCTCGGCACCGCCTTCAGGGGGGCCGCTGCGACGGCGACGCGCCTGTGCACGCCGCTCGCGAAACGCTCGGCTTCGACAACGCCCTTCAAGCGCGCGTCCGCGAGGTCGGGACGGTAGGCATTGATCCGTGGGTCGAGCACGGCGCGGTTCATTGCGCCCCGGGAGCGGTTCCCGCCAGCCGCCCGGTCATCCGACGATGATGTCGACCTGGGTCACGGGCGTGTTGGCCGGCACATCAAGAAACGGATTCGAGACGCCACCGCTCACAAACCAGAATTGTCCGGCCGAGTGGTCGTACCAGACGTGCGGGTTTGGGTCGCCCAGGTTCTCGGCGATCGTGAACGATTTGCCGGTGAGATGATTGTGAGACGTGTCCAGCCCCGGAAAGATCAATGATTCGATATAAATCTTGTCCTTGTTGTGCTGGAAATCGCCTATAAAAGTATTGTTGCCGGGCACGAGCGGCGCGTCGAGGTAGAAGATGTCCTTGCCGCCATTGCCGAATAGGCTGTTGATCCCGAGACCGCCATGCAGCTTGTCGGGGCCGCCGCTGCCGAACAGGCTGTCGCTCCCGCCGTTCCCGAAAATATTGTCCTTGTGGCCATGTCCGGAAAGGTAGTCGTCACCGTCCGAGCCGATAATCTTGTTGTTTCCGCTGAGTAACTTGGTGATTATCTTACGCTGGCTCAAAGCGAACAGAAGATAAGCTTCGCTGACGGTCGCCTTGAAATGCGAAAACTCCTGCTGCAGGTCGCCATCCTTGAAGATGGAAATGGCCTTTATCGTGCCTCCGACAGGAACACCATGAAAGTAATTGATTCCCTTGCCAGAGAAATGGACAAGCGACTGGTGGCCACCGGCAAAATTCTGAACGAGATTGAATCCAGTTTTTGACGCGTGCAGGAACTGGGAGGGCCCCGCGTCCTCGATTCCATCGAAGACATTGTTGAATGCCGTTCGCTCGTCAGTGGCGACGTGGCACTTCACGTCCAGTGTATCGACATCGAGATCCTTCACGACAATCCTCCCGCAACTGCCTGGTCAAGGCCCGTCGCCTGGCCCGCGGAAGCCGTCTTGGACCCCAAGCCGCGCGCTGCCGTCGCCCACCCGCGCGGCGGATGGCCTGGACGAGACCTCCCGCTCGCGCAAACATAGCACATCCAGAGGACGGCGGACCATCTGAGGATCGGGTTGATCGATTCGGCGATTTCGCTATTGGCAACGCGTTCCTCCCACTCCTCGCCCACCGCGGCGACGGATTGAGCCGCAGGCTGGGGAGGTTGAGGCGAGATCCGGCGTGGTTTCTTGCTCTGAGAATTCGCCAGCGTTATCGTAGCGGAGAATGCGTACCTGCCCGACCTGTCAAACCAACAACGCTGACAGCGCGCGATTCTGCAGCAATTGTGGCACCCTTCTCGAAACGTCGCGGATCGAAGGGGAACGCAAGTTCGCTTCGGTTCTGTTCGCCGACGTAGCCCGCTCAACCTCGATCGCCGAACAGCTTGATCCCGAGGACTGGGCGCTGATCATGAACGGCGCCTTCGGCTTCATGAATGCGGCGGTGTCCAAATATGGCGGCACCGTCTCGCGATTGATGGGGGACGCGGTTCTCGCGCTGTTCGGCGCCCCGATCGCCCATGAGGACGACCCCGAACGGGCGGTTCGCGCCGCGCTCGCCATACAGGAATCCGCGCAGCCCTATGCGGTTTCCGTCAAGCAGCGTTATGGCGTCGATTTCGCCCTACGCGTCGGCATCAACACCGGCACCGCCGTGCTCGCATTCGTCGGCGACGCAATCAGGACCGAATATACGGCGATGGGGGACGCCGCCAATGTCGCCGCGCGCCTGCAGTCGGCCGCCGAGCCGGGAACCGTGCTGATCAGCGCCGATACCCACAAGCTCGTCCACGGCCTGTTCGATTTCAAGCCGCGCGGCATGATCGAGATGAAGGGCAAGCAGGCGCCGGTCGAGTCTTTCGAGGTGCTCGGCGTCAAGGCCGTCCCTGAGAACCTGCGCGGCCTTAAGGGACTGCAGTCGCCGCTGGTCGGGCGGGAGCGCGAGATCGCCCTGCTCCGCGACAGGCTGAAGGCGCTGGACAGCGGCGCCGGTTCGGTGATCGCGATCATCGGCGATGCGGGACTCGGGAAATCCCGCCTGGTCGCCGAGCTCCGCAAGATTCGCGATGCATCGACCGGCAAGCCGATTGCCTGGTTCGAAACCCGCGCCATCTCGTATGGACAGACCATTCCCTACTACGCCTGGCGACAGCTTGGGCGGCAGATGATCGGCGCCACTGAAATGGATGCCGGGCCGGTCGTCCGCGAGAAGCTCAGGGATTTCGTCAAGCGCCTCGGCCTGCCTGCCGGCGATCTGCCGTTCTATGAAACCATGCTCGCCGTCGACACCGATGAGAGCCGGATGGCGATCGCCGATCTCTTCGGCGAGGCGGTGGTCAACGGCGTCGCAGGCGCCGTGGTCAACGCCCTCAAATCCGCCATTCGGTCGGCCGACGGGCCGCGGCCGCACGTGCTGGTGATCGACGACCTTCACTGGTCCGATACCGCCACGCTGGAGCTGATCGCCCAGGTCGCGACGCTCGCCAGCTTCGAACCGCTTCTGATCGTGTGTATGCTGCGCCCGGATCGGAAGGCGCCGAGCTGGCCGCTCGTCGACCGGCTGCAGGCGAGCCTCGGCAGCGCCTTTGAACGCATCGACCTTGAGCCGCTCGATCCCTCCTGTTCGAGCGAGCTTCTTGCCAACCTCATGCATGTCGAGGATCTCCCCGCCGGTATCCGCACCCGGATTCTGGAGCGGTCGGAGGGCAATCCCTTCTACCTCGAGGAGGTCCTGCGCTCGTTGATCGATTGCGGACAGGTGGTCCGCGAGGATGGGCATTGGCGGGCCACCCGCGATATCGTCGAGGCGAAGATTCCGGAAACCCTCGCCGGCGTATTGAGCGCACGCATCGATCGGCTGCCGGAGACGACCAAGCGAGTGGCGCAGACTGCCGCCGTGATCGGCCGCGTCTTCATGCACCGCGTCCTCGAATTGGTCTGCCACGCAGCGCCCGCTCCCGAACGGGTCGAGCATGTCGAGCCCCATATTGCGGCGCTGTCATACGAGGAGTTGGTACGCGAGAGGGCCCGCCTCCCCGAAAGGGAGTACATCTTCAAGCACGCCCTCACTTGCGAAGCGGCTTATGGGCTCCTCCTGCGCTCGCGCCGGCGCGAACTCCATGCCCGTACCGGCCTGGCCCTGGAGGCCCTCTACGGCGATCGCCGCGACGAGTTTGCGGCGCTGTTGGCCCACCACTTTCTCGAAGCGGACGACTTGCAGCGAACGCTAAGCTATTCCATCCGCGCCGCCAACAACGCGCGGAGGCTTTTCGCAGTCCACGAGGAACTGGAGCATCGCGAGCGCGTCCTCGCCGTGCTGGAGCGCCTGCCGGACCCGGCGCCTGACGCGATGATCGACGCCACCATCGATTGGGCGATCGCCCGTCACCGGCTCAATGACTATTCGGGCGTACTGGAGCGCCTGGACCGCGCCGTCGAACTTGCGCGCCGGGCAAACGACAAGCAGCGTCTGGCGATGGCGCTCTCGTGGACCGGCAACATCAACATGGTCACCGGCTTCCCGTCGCGCAGCGTTCCCTATCTGCTCGAAAGCCAGGAGTTGGCGGCGGAAACCGGCAACGAACAGCTCCTCCTCCTGCCGCTGTTCCTCGCCACCTGGTCGCTCGTCGACCGCGATCCTGCCGCGGGTGCGGCGGCGCTGAAGGAGGTCATCGAACTTGCCCACAAGCATCATGTGTCGGATGTCGAAGGGCACGCGACCGGCTATCGCGCGATCGCCCTCGCGCGACTGGGAGAAGTCGACGCCGCCCGCAGCCAGATCGAGGAGGCGCTGAGGATCGCGCCGCATGCCGGATCGCCGGTCAAGCAGGCCGACATTCACATCGCGGTGAGCATGGCCTTCTACGATCTCGGCGAGATCGAGAAGGGATTGGAGCATGCCCGGCTCGGCGCCGAGCTGGCCTACGGCGCCGACGGTCTCGAATGTGCGGCGGCCGGGTTCTTTTGCGTCGGCAAGGGACAACTCGAGCGGCGCAAGCTCGAAGATGCGCTGCTCGAATTCGGAAAGTCGCTGAAGATCGCCGACATGGCGAACTCCGCCGGCCTGGCCGGATATGTGAACATGATCCGCGGGGGCGTCGCCGTGGCCGAGTTCCAGCAGGGCGCCGCGGCTTCGGTCGATAAGTTGCGGACCGCCATCAACAATGCGCGCTCGAGCCACGACGAATATTCCGAGGCGACGATGTCGCAGGAGCTTGCAAACGCGCTCCGCCAGCTCGGCAGACCCGACGAAGCCCGGACCCTCCTCGGCCCGGCCATCGGATATTACCGCGCGCGGGGCATGCGTCCATATCTCGCCAAGGCGCTCGATCTCGACAGCGAGATTCTTGCGGCGCTCGGCAAGCCCGACGAGGCCGAAAAGCGCCGTCACGAAGCTCTGGCGGTTCGGCTCCCGGCGCCGCCGCCGGGAGAAGGCGGGAGTGACCGGCGCGCCGCGGATATCTGACGTGGAGAAGCCGGTCATCTTTGCGGTCGACGACGAGCCCTCCGTCCTCGCCGCGGTGGCGCGCGACCTCAGGCGCCGCTATGGGGCCGACTACCGCGTCATGCGCGCCTCATCCGGACGAGAAGCGCTCGACGAGCTGCGCGCCGTCAAGCTGCGCAACGAGGTGGTCGCCCTCCTCGTCGCCGATCAGCGGATGCCCGGGATGACCGGTGTCGAGTTGCTTCGCGAGGCGATCCCGCTGTTCCCCGACGCCAAACGCGTGCTCCTCACCGCCTATGCCGACACCGACGCGGCGATCCGCGCGATCAACGAGGTGAGGCTCGACCACTATCTGATGAAGCCGTGGCACCCGCCCGAGGAAAACCTCTATCCCGTCCTCGACGACCTGCTTGACGACTGGCGCGCCGGCTTCCAGCCGGCGTTCGAAGGCGTCCGCGTCATCGGCCACCGCTGGTCGGCCGAAGGCCACAGCATCCGCGACTTCCTCGCCCGCAACCTCATCCCCTATCGTTGGCTCGACATTGAAAGCGACGCGGAAGCGGCCGAGTTCCGGCGCCTCGCCGGGGCGTCGGACGCGCCCCTTCCGGTCGTCATTCTGCCCGATGGGACCGCGGTATTGCGGCCGACGATTGCCGGGCTCGCCGATTGTCTCGGACTCCACACCCGCGCCGAATCCGAAACCTATGACCTCGTCGTGGTCGGCGCCGGACCGGCCGGGCTGGCTGCTGCGGTCTACGGCGCTTCCGAAGGTCTGCGGACGCTGCTGGTCGAACGCGAGGCGCCGGGCGGCCAGGCCGGCACGAGCTCGAGCATCGAGAACTATCTCGGCTTCCCGGTCGGATTGAGCGGCGGCGATCTCGCCCGCCGGGCGGTCGCGCAGGCGCGGCGGTTCGGGGCCGAAATCCTCGCCCCGATGGAGGCGACAAGGCTCGACACTCGCAACGGCTATCACGTCGTCACGCTCAGCAACGGTTCGACCGTCGCCGCGCAGGCCCTCCTCGTCGCCACCGGCGTCTCCTACCGCCTGCTCGATGTCCCGGGCGCCGACCGCCTGGCTGGAGCCGGCCTCTTCTACGGCGCCGCCATCACCGAGGCGCTCGGCGTCAAGGATCAGGACGTCTTCGTGGTCGGCGGCGGCAACTCGGCCGGGCAGGCGGCGCTCTATCTCGGCCGCTACGCGCGGTCGGTGACCATACTGGTCCGCGGCCGCTCGCTCGCCGATAGCATGTCGCAATACCTGATCGAACGGATCGGCGAAGCGGAAAATGTCCGCCTCAGGACGCTCGCTTCGGTCGGCGAGCTGCATGGCGAGCAGAGCCTCGAGGCCGTTTCCATCCTCGATGCCGATACCGGCAAGGTCGAACGGATGCCGGCCCGCGCGGTCTTCGTCTTTATCGGGGCGGTGCCGCGTACGGAATGGCTGAACGGCGGCGTCCAGGTCGATGCCCAGGGCTATGTTCTGTCCGGCCCCGACCTCGAACGCGAGGCCGGCAAACGGCCGCGCGGATGGCTCGCCGACCGCGATCCCTTCTGGCTCGAGACAAGCATCCCCGGCGTCTTTGTCGCGGGCGATCTCCGGCACCGTTCGACCAAGCGCATTGCTTCGGCGGTGGGCGAGGGCGCGATGGCGGTGCAGTTCGTGCACCAGCATCTGCGCGGCCCGGTGCTCGCGCAGCGTCCCCCTCAATCGGCGGGAGCCTGAGCCGGTGACCAGTTCGACGGCGGAGCTGAAGTCTCTTCAGGAATTCGTCCGGCAGCTGCCGCTTTTCGCCGATCTCACCGCCGCCGACGTGGTGCAGCTCTGCCGGTCTTCCCGCCGGATCGTCGCGCATCCTGGGGATCTGATCATCGAGGAGGGCGCGCCCGGAGACTCGCTCTACATCATCCTTTCCGGCGAATTGGAAATAACCAAACGGGACGGCGATCACGAGGTCGTGCTTGCCTCGCGCAAGGCCGGCGAGGTTCTCGGCGAAATGTCGCTGCTCGAACAGAAGCCGCGCACGGCGTCGGCGCGCGCCGTGCGGGAAACCGAATTGGTGGAGATCGGGCCCGAATCGCTTCCGGCGAGTCCTCGAAGCCAATCCGGCGACCGCCAGCGCCATCCTGCGCACGGTCGCAAGCCGGCTGCGCAGCACCGAGGCCTCGCTCATGCAGCGCGAAAAGCTCGCGTCCCTCGGCACCCTCGCGGCGGGTCTCGCGCACGAACTCAATAATCCGGCCGCCGCGATCCAGCGAAGCAGCGCCCTTCTCCGCGAAGCCTTCGAGACGTGGCGGCGCCGCACCGTGGCGCTTCACGCGCTGTCGCTCAACGACGAGGAACGGCTCCGTCTCGGTGATCTGGAGCAGGGGATCGCCGATTGCGGCCTGTCGCGCGGCGGCGATACGGCGTCTCGGGAGGAGACCCGCCTGATCGACGCGCTCGAAGAGTTGGGCATCGAAGAGCCATGGGAGATCGCGCCGGCGCTTGTCGCCTTTGGCTGGACGGTCGAACGAGTGAAGCGGCTGGCGGGGCTTTTCGCCGCGGCTCATCTCGACCCGGTGGTGCAATGGTTAGGAGCCGGCCTCGCCGCCCAGCAGCTCATTGAGGAGATCCAGACGAGTTCGCAGGCGATCGCCGACATCGTGCGGGCGGTGAAGTCCTACGCCTATCTCGACCGGGCGCCGGTCCAGGAGGTCGATCTCGGCGCCAGCCTCGAAGACACGCTGATGATCCTCCGCCACAAGCTGAAGCAGGGGATCGAAATCGTGCGCGACTATGACGCCAAGCTGCCGCGGATCGAGGCCTATGCGGGCGAACTCAACCAGGTCTGGACCAATCTAATCGACAACGCGATCGACGCGATGGGCGGGAGCGGCGTGCTCGAGATCCGCACGCGCCGGCTCGGCGACGAGGTCGAGATCCGCATCGCCGACAGCGGCGCCGGGATCCCGCCCGACATCCTCTCTCGCGTCTTTGACCCGTTCTTCACCACCAAGCCGCAAGGGGTTGGCACCGGGCTGGGTCTGCACATCGCCCACAACATCGTCGTGAACCGCCACCGCGGACGGATCGATGTCGAATCGCGGCCCGGGCGGACGGAGTTCAGGGTTGCGCTGCCGATCCGGTTGACCCGGAACCGGAGTGTCGCCCCGGCGACAATGTCGGCCGGGTCTCAGGATGTGATCTAAACATCCCGACGCTCGTTGCTGCGAGAATTCCGCGGTCCCTGACCCGAGAGCGCGCAGTCGGTCCATGGCACGCAGAGGAATACTCACGGGTGGCAGGTGGTGCGTCGACCGGAACCTGATGGTCGATCACTGGCCCCAGGAGAACGGGAGGGCCGAGATTCAGAAGGCCGAGGCGAGCGGCGGCGGCGCCGCCTGCAACGTCGCTATCAACCTCAGGAAACTCGCGCCGGCATTGCCGGTGGCGACGATCGGCCTCGTCGGCAATGACCTCGATGGCCGTTTTCTTCTCGGCCAGGCCGACGCTCACGCAATCGATCGGAGGCAAATTGCGGTGACCGGAGCCGCCGCCACCGATTACACCTTCGCAGTCAGTTCGCGCGATACCGGGCAGCGGACTCATTTCAGTTATTGTGGGACGAGTGATCTGTTGACGCCCGACCATTTCAATTTCGCCGGCGCGGATCACCGCGTCCTGCATCTCGGACTGCCGGGCCTCCACCGAACCATGGACGGTCCATGGCGGGGCGAGGCGAATGGCTGGGTGGCCGTGCTCAAGGCGGCGCGCGCTGCCGGCCTCGAGACGAATTTGGAGCTCCCCGGCGTCGCGCCCGAGCGGCTCGCCGCGCTGGTGCGTCCCTGCCTGCCCTATCTCGACTTCCTGATCGTCAACGAAGCCGAGATCGCGGGAGTTTCCGGCGTGGAAACGGTTGACGGCCGGAGAGCCGATCCGGAAGCCTGCATCGCCGCGGCAAAGGTCGTCCTTGCCGCCGGCCCCCTCAGCCTCGTCGTCGTGCATTTCCCGATGGGGGCTATCCTGGTCGATCGTGCCGGGACCGTGTTGGCGCGCCCCTCGGTACGAATTCCCCAGGATGAGATCAAAGGCGCCAACGGCGCTGGCGATGCCTTTGCCGCGGGATTTCTTTTCGGCATCCATGAAGGCTGGAGCCGCGAGGAATGCCTGTCGCTCGCCCATGCCACCGCGGCGGCTTCGCTGCGGCAGATTTCGGCGTCGGGCGCGGTCGAATCCTGGTCAGGCAATCTCGACTTTGCCGGTCGCCGGGGCTGGCGGGACTCTCATGTCGTAGGGCCGGTTGCATGCTCCTGAGCCGCTGCGACTCGAAAGGCGGGACATGAGGTATCCTGGCGATCGTGCCAATCGTCGTTACGCGGACAATCTGGCGGATTTCAGAGGAAGCGCGCGCGATGATGCGGTCGGAAAGGACGATTTACGCGATCGTGACAAGCGTCGGTGACCCATGTGCTGAGACGACTTAGGCGCCTCCTCGGGCAAGGCTCAGGGGCGCAGGCAAGGCAATCTGCCGGCGAACTGACGAAGCGTCAGGAGCATCAGCCTGACCTTGGCGGGACCGGAACCGACATCGAAGAAGCGCCCCGTGCACTTGAAAGAGAATCGGACGACTACGCGGCCGATCTGGCGAGGGGTCGGAAACGCCTCGCGGCGGGCAAGATCGACGAAGCCCTGCCTTATCTGGCATCAGCATGGCGCCTGGCATCCGGCAACCAAGACGTCGCCCTCGACTATGGGCGTGCGCTTCACGCCGCGAGCCGTTACGGCGAGGCGGCCGAAGTGCTCGGTCAGGCCGTCGACAGAGCCCCCGACAGCAGGATTCTCCGCGTCCGCCTGGGCTGGTCCCTGGTCAGGGCGGGAGAGCCGGATGGCGCCCTCGCGGCATTTGAAGCGGCCTGTTCCCTCGCGCCCGACGACTCCGCGTCGCATCACGGCCGCGGCATCGCCTTGCGGCTCCTGGGGCGGAACAACGAGGCGCTGACGGCGCTTGCCGACGCCCATCGCCTGGATCCGGATCGCAACGAGACCCGCTTCGAGTATTCGCGTGAGCTTTCGACCGCCGGGCGTTTCGACGAGGCCGCCGCCCTGGTCGAGGAAACCGCCGCGGCAAGGCCGGACGACGTGGCGATCCGCCTCGGCCTCGGCGATCTCCTGATGAAGGCCGGAAAGCCCGATCGCGCACTCGCCGCTTTCGGGGAGGCCGCCTCGCTCGCGCCGGACAATCGCGCCGCACATCGCGGCCGCGGCGTCGCCTTGCGCGCGTTGTCGCGGACCGACGAAGCCTTGGCGGCGTTCTCGACCGCCCACAGCCTCGATCCTCAGCACGTCGAGACGGCTTTGCTCTATGGATGGGCCCTTAATGCCGTAGGCCGTTTCGAGGACGCCGCACGGCTGTTGGAGGAACTCGCCGCCGAGCGGCGGGACAACGTCCCGGTCCTCCTCAGACTGGGTGCCGCCCTGATCAAGAACCGCCGCCCCGAGCGCGCGCTCGAGGTTATCGAGCGGGCCTCGCATCTCGCGCCTGGAGATTCCAGGGCTCATCACGATCGCGGCGTTGCGCTGCGCGAACTGGCCCGCTTTGACGACGCAGCCGCCGCCTTCGAGAGGGCGCTCGAACTGGACCCGTCGCACGTCGACAGTCTTACGGGTCTGGCGGACCTGAAGATCATGGCCGGAGCCGGCGATGCCGCCTTCGACCTCGCCAACCGAGCCCTCGCCCTCAAGCCGCCGCCGGTGCGGGCTTTCGTGTGCCGCGCGGCGGTCCATTACGCGCGTGGCGAGGTGGACGCCGCGCTCGCTGACTGTGAAGCGGCGATCGCAATCCAGCCGGGCCAGTATTACGCCCGCCTCTACCTCGATCACATCAAGGCGGGCCGGCTCCTGTCGCCGTCGCCGAAAACGATCGATATCTGCTTTCTCGAGGCGGCGCCGGAGTCGGCGATCCGAGAGCTGCGGACGAGGATCGAACCCGGATGGAGCATTATCGCCGGCAGCGAGGGTTTCGTTGGGCCGGCGATTCCTGGCGTCAGATTGCTCGAAGGCGGCTGGAGGCGGCGCATTGCCGCGGCGACGGCCGACCACGTGCTGACGATCCCGGCCGGCAGCGAGGCGCCGGATCTTCGCGCCTTCACGGAAAGAATCGGCAGCCGGGTCGGCGTGGTCGGCGATCCGCTCCGCGGCGGACCGGCGCTTTGGCGGCGCGAAATGTTGCAGGCCGCGCTCGATTTCTTTCCGGCTGAGAGCTTTGACCATCTCGCCAATTCGTTGGAGCACTACATCCGGCGAAGATCACTGCAGCGCCCTGTGGACGTTCCGTCGCCATTGCCTGCGCGGGTTGGTGCGGATCGAGAAGCATGGCTGGTCTCGTCGTCCGGCATCAGGCTTTATGGGGGCGTCGAGCACTACTTGCGCGGACTTCGTCCCGATCTACCGCGAGCTCGGTTTCAGGCCGACGATCGTCGGCCTGCTCGACAGGATGGATGGCACCGAGGAGGAGGAGGGTGAGGTCGACGGGATTCCTTTCGTCAATATCGAAAGGACCGTCACCCAGATACGCCGTCTCGCGTTCCGGCGCGACCCGGCGATCGTGCATGGCACCACCGGGGTGGGCTACGAGCTCATCGCCGGGCTCGACGGCTTCAGGTCACGGCTGATCTATGGATCGCATTTCTGGCGGGACATGTTCCACGGCAGCGGATCCTTCGAGAACGTCGACCTGGGCGCTGCCTCGAGACCGGAGTTCGCGTTGCTTTGCGCGCGTATGGACCAGACCTATGCCAATTCGCTCTATACCCGCGACGTCATCTCAGGGAACTTCCGCATCTCGCAGCCCGTGGTCTTTCCCGTTCCAGCGGATGTACGGCGGCAGCAAGTCGTGGACGAACCCGGGGGCTACCTCCTCCTGATGAATGGGCGGCCGGACAAGGGCCTGGCGATCGTCCTTGATATCGCGCGACGTCTGCCTGGCTATTCCTTTCTGGTCATCGCCAGTCAAGCGTCCCGGACGCGGGTCGAGGAGATAGTCGCGGCGGCCGGGACGACCAATGTCGAGGTGATCGATTGGTCCGCCGACACGGCCCGGCTCTATCGCGGAGCGCGAGCGGTCCTCGTGCCGAGCTACAAAATCATCGAAACGTTCTCGCGCGTGACGATCGAGGCGCAGCGCTATGGCGTGCCCGTGATCGGCAGCGACCGCGGCAATGTCAGGGTGCTGCTAGAACATTCGGGTATCGCGTTGCCTGAAGATGCCGGTCTCTGGGCGGCGGAGATCGACCGCCTGTTTCGCGATGACGCCTACTGGCGTCGACAATCGCAATTGGCCCGCGACAATGCCGACCGCTACCCCTACTCGGAACAGGAGAAGGGGATCAGGCGGCTGGTGCGCTCGGCGCTTCAACGGATCGCGGTTGGGGTTGGCTCAGGGATCGGCGATATCGTCCAGTCGACGCCCGCGATAAGGCGGATCGCCGAGCATTTCGGTGCGCCGGTCGATGTCCTGCTACGCGAGAATTCCCCCGGTTGCAGGGCCCTGCTCGAAGGATCGCCATGGGTGGCCTCGGTGATTCCCGCCGATCAATACGCTTCCCTGAGCAGGTTTGACGCTGTTCTCCTCTTCCACTGCTTCGGCCCGCTTGTCCCGCGTTTCAACGCCGAAGCCGTGCTCGTCGCAAGGCAGAGTCGCGTGTCAAGCGCCATCCTCGATGTCCACCAGTCGACTTTCAATCTCCTCTGCGCCGAACATCTTCTCGGTGTTCCCTTCGGCGAGGACGACGCGGCACGCTATTTCGTCGGCGGTGTGGAGAAGGCGCCGGTCCATAGGCGGGTCGGCATCCACGCGGGCTGCAAGGACGGCATATGGCTCGCCAAGCGATGGCCGTATTTTCGCGAACTTGCGGATCGCTTGAAGAAACACGGCTTCGAGGTCAGCTCCTTCGGGGGCGCCGATGAATACGTCGAGGGTACGACCGACCGGACGGGAACGGATCTCGCGACCACGATTCGAAACATTGCCGCCTGCAGCTATTTCGTCGCCAATGACAGCGGCCTGATGCATGTCGCAGACGGGCTCGGCATTCCGCTGACGTCGATTTTCGCGCCGACTTCGCCCGCGAAGAGCGGTCCGCTCGGGCCATCGAGCCGCGTCATCCAGGTCGACAAGCAGTGCTCGCCATGCCGATGGGACATGGCGCGAATGGCGCAATGCAAATGCATCGGGGACATCGACCTCGCGACGGTCGAGTTGGCGGTTCTTTCGGATCTTGAGGGCCTCGGCGCAGCACCCGGACCCAACGGCTAAGCGAGGCCTTGGCTCTCCCGGTGTGTCGGATTCCGTGCCCAGCCGCCGGTATCGCGTTGGACAGAAGTTGCGATGCGCTGCCTTCCAAAAAAATCGCCAGACCGAGAAACGAAATCGCCGACACCACGACGTTG
The DNA here is from genome assembly GCA_963792845.1 of uncultured Alphaproteobacteria bacterium. GTDB lineage: Bacteria > Pseudomonadota > Alphaproteobacteria > Rhizobiales > Kaistiaceae > Bauldia. The sequence continues at coordinate 177,851 of CAWBXW010000007.1, read as the reverse complement.
GACATTCAGAACTCCATTGACGATGTGCGCGCTGTCGGCTTGACGATGGACCGGCCGGGCTTGAACTAGGTTCAGCGACATAAACGAAGCCTGACGGTCCGATGGCGACCTTCGAAGGGAACAGCCGAGGCAATTCCCATCACGGTTCCGAACAGCTGATGCTCGGAAGGGGCGGTGACGACAGCCTCAGCCGTTTCTCGAACCAGCCCGGGGCGCTGTTCGGCGGTTCGGGTGATGACCAACTCACGGCCGGCACCGCCGGGGATTTTCTCTCGGGCGGAAGCGGGAACGATTCCCTGTCAGGTTCGGACGCCAGCGATATCCTAAGGGGTGGACGGGGTGCCGATACGCTAAACGGCGGCGAGGGCATCGACACGCTCACCGGCGGGAGGGGCCGCGATACCTTCGTCATCGATTTTGGCATCCGGGGACCCGACACGATCACCGATTTCCAGCCGGGTCACGACACGCTTCGCATCGTCGGCGTGCCGGACGGCATGACCATCATCTATGATCCTTCGACCGGCTTCGTCACGACGCCGGGGGGTGAAGGCCCCGTGCGTCCGCCGATCCTCGTGCATCTCGATCCCGGGCTTACGCTCGGCAGCCACGACATTCTGATCGCGTAGCCACTTTCCGAGACTCTCGTAAATCCGTCGTGTGACGCTGCGGCATAGCCGCCTGCGCCTGAAGCCGATCCCGGGATCGACGATGCCAGCCGTGACGCAACGCGATTCGACGGCATCCGGGCGGCATCGCTGACCGCGAGGTGCGCGGACGGGAACCTTGACGACGAGTTCGACACGCGACGCCACGCGCCATCAGGCCGCGCCTGACGGCCCCCGACGGGCTGCCGCGTCAGGCCTGCTTGCTGCGGCTTGCCTGGCCCGCCCAGGCGAAGGGCGCAAAATGGCCGTTATTGCCCTTGCCGCTGAGGTCCTCGGCGAGACCGAATCCGGACAGATGGAGTTCCGTTGCCCTCGCCAGCGCGACCCTGGGGTTGGCTGGGTGCTCGGTGTTGTCGATATAGAGGGGACTGCCGGCGTCGTTGGTCGAGGCGACGCCTTCGATCGCGAAGGAAAGCATCTCCGGAATCGCCGTCGATCGGCGGAGGCCGGCGCTGGTGAATTCGATCGCCTTGAACTCGACGCCGCGGAAGTCGCTCACCAGTGCGTTGCGGATCGCCGCCGGCGGGCCGCCGGCTTCCCCGCTGACGATCGCGGCAAGCGCCTCGCGCTGGGCATCGTTCGCCTTGGCGTCGACCACGCCGGCGAAGATCCAGTTGCCGTCCGCCATGACCTTGCCCGAGCGGATCAGAAGCGCAAACTTCAGCCCGTCGAGCCTGGTGTCGCCAAAATGCCCGGCGTCGATCCGGTACACCTGGAGGGACGTGCAGTGGTCGTGGGTCACCGCCCCGTGCGAGTTGGTATAGATGCAGGGACAGAGGTAATCGCAGTTGCAGCTTTCCATGAACTCGCCGCTGAGCCTCCACGTCTCTTCAGGCATGCCTTCGCTCCTTCCTGCGACCATATTCCGGGCGAGAGCCGTCTGCGCCCGATTGGTTGGCCCTCGGGCCACTCGCCGCGGCCGCTTCCCGTCGAAGCCTAGCAGGAAGACAAGGCGAGCGCTGCGCGGATCGGTGATGACTTTCGCTCACGACAGGCGCTTGATCGCGAAGCTGACCCCGGTGCGAGGACGGCCGTCGGAAGAAGCGACGGCCGGCGACGCGGCGCCGTTCAGCGCGAGTTCAACGGTTGTGTCCGGAGACAAACGGCCGGGCGGTCTCGGCCCGCTTGCCGTCGCTTCGCGTAGACTGGAGCAGCCAGGTGATTGCGAGGACGCCGCAGACGGCGCCGGCCAGCTCCGCCAGGAGGAAGCCGGGCAGGTCGAGCGGTCGTATTCCGGAAAAGGTGTTGGTCAATGATCGCGCGATCGCCACGGCCGGATTGGCGAAGGAGGTCGACGAGGTGAACCAGTAGGCCGCCGCGATGTAGAGGCCGACCAGCCAGGGGACGGCGGGGCGTTCGAAGCGGATGCCGGCGAAGATCGTCGCGACGAGCCCGAAGGTCGCGATCCACTCCGCGAACCATTGCGCGCCCCCGGTTCTCACCTTCAGCGACTGGTCGAACAGCGGCAGGCCGAACATCAGATGCGCGGCGACGGTACCGGCGATGCCGCCGCCGATCTGGGCAGCCACGTAGAGGAGCGCCTGTCGCGCCCGCAGTTCGCGCCGGATCGCGAAGGCCAACGAGACCGCCGGGTTGAAATGCGCTCCGGAAACCGGGCCGAGAATGGTGATCAGGACGACAAGGATTGCTCCCGTCGGAAGCGTGTTGCCGAGGAGCGCCACGGCCCCGTCGCGGGTGAGCGTCTCGGCCATGATGCCTGAGCCGACCACGGTCGCAACCAGAACCGCCGTGCCTGCCGCTTCGGCGGCGAGCCGGCGGGAGAGATCGTAGGCGGCGGTCAACTCGCCTTCGCCCGCGGCGAGGTCGAGCCTTCCATCCCGCCGATCTCGCGCAGCTTCGCCTGCAGCGACAGCGAGCCGAGGTTCCTGAGCGGCAGGCTGGTGAAGATGCCAATCCGGTTCCTCAGATATTTGAACGCCCGGACGAAGGCCGCCTCCTTCTCGATGTCGGGGCCTTCCACCCTCGCCGGGTCTTCGATCCCCCAATGGGCGGTCATCGGCTGGCCCGGCCAGACCGGGCAGGTCTCGCCCGCGGCGTCGTCGCAGACGGTGAAAACGAAGTCCATCACCGGGGCGCCGGGTACGGCGAAGACCTCCCATGGCTTGGAACTGAAGCCCTCGGCGGGATAGTCGAAGCTCCGCAGAACCTTGAGTGCAAACGGGTTGACCGTCCCCTTCGGATGACTGCCGGCGGAATAGGCCCTGAAGCGGCCGCGACCGTCCTTGTTCAGGATCAACTCCGCCAGAATCGATCGGGCGGAATTGCCGGTGCAGAGGAAGAGAACGTTGAACACGCGGTCAGCCATTGGCCGGCTCCTTCGCACAGCACGGGGTGAGGGCTTCGACAAGCGGGGAGCAGATCTCCGGGCGGCCGCCGCAACAGTCCTGAAGGAGGAAGGTGACGAGGGCGCGCGCCCGGTCGAGATCGACCCGGTAGACGATCGATCGGCTGTGGCGCCGGGCGGTGATCAGTCCCGCCCGCGCGAGCACGCCGAGATGCGAGGACATGGTGTTATGCGGAACGGCGAGGTGGCGCGCGACGTCTCCAGCTGCGGCGCCCGCGGGCTCGCGGCTGACAAGGAAGCGAAAAACCCCGAGCCGTGTGTCCTGCGCGAGGGCGGCAAAGCAGAGGATAGCCTGATCCGAGTCCATATGTCGAGACTACCGGACATATGGAATCTAGGCAAATGATCCGATCGTCACCGCTCCAGCGAGTGGCGGAGGCCGTCGCCGAGCAAGGTGAACCCGACGGCGACCAGGAAGATGCACAGCCCCGGCCATATCGAAAGCCACGGCGCGCTCGTCATGTAGTCCTTCGCGGTCGTCAGCATCGTGCCCCAGCTCGGGGCGGGGGGCGGCCGGCCCAGGCCGAGGAATGACAGGCTCGCCTCGGCGATCACCGCGATCGCCATGGTCAGCGTCACCTGCACGATGATCGGCGGCAGGAGATTGGGCAGGATGTGGACGAAGAGCAGCCGGCGCCTCGGCAGGCCGACCGAGCGGGCGGCTTCGATATAGGGCTCGGCCTTGATCTGGAGGGTTCGGGCGCGCGCCAGCCGGATGAAGGCAGGGACGGCGGCGATGGCGATCGCCAGCGTCGCATTGAACAGGCTGCCGCCGAGAAACAGCGCCAGCGATATCGCCAGCATGATGCCGGGCACGGCGAGCAGCGTGTCGGTGAGCCGCGAGACGACGACATCGAGCCAGTTGCCGAAATAGCCCCCGACGATTCCGACCGGAACGCCGACCAGAAGCGCCAGCAACGCCGCGCCGAAGGCTGCGAACATCGAGGACTGCGCGCCCCACAGCAGGCGCGAATACACGTCGCGGCCAAGGTCGTCGGTGCCCAGCCAGTGTTGAGCCGAGGGCGGCTTCAGCACGCTCATCCAATCGCTCGCGATCGGATCGTAGGGGGCGACCAGCGGTGCGAGCAGCGCCATCGCCACAAAGAAGCAGACGATGATCGTGCCGACCTTGCCGGGCAAGGTCCGCCACAGAAGAACCGGGGCGCTCGGCCCGACGCCCGCGGCTTCGGCCCGCGCGCTCATGAACTGGCCCTCCTGCGGATGCGAGGATCAAGCGCGACATAGGCGAGGTCGGCGAGAAGGCTGAGGCCGATATAGATGGCGCCGGAACACAGCACGACGCCCTGGACGACCGGATAGTCGCGGTTGAAGACCGAGTCGACGAGGAGCTTGCCGATTCCCGGTATGGTGAAGACGAACTCGGTAAGCACGGATCCGCCGAGGAGCTGGCCGAATTCCAGCGCCCCAAGGGTGATGACCGGCACCAGGGCATTGCGGAGGGCGTGGCGCAGGACAATGCGCCGCCGCGGCATGCCTTTGGCAAGGGCGGTGCGGACGTAGTCGGTATTGAGTGCCTCGATCATCGAACTTCGGGTATGGCGCATCAGCACCGCCGAGAGCTGGCTGCCGAGCACGATGGCGGGCATCAGCATGGTGGCGAAGCTCTGGACCGGATCGACAAACGGCGAGACATAGCCGGAGGCCGGCAGCAGGCCCCAATTCACCGAAACCACCATGATCATGAGAATGCCCAGCCAGAAATTCGGAATCGAAAAAGCCAGCACGCTCATCAGGCTGAGTGCGTGATCGGCAACCGTGCCTTCGAAGACCGCCGCGAGAATCCCGGCCGACACCCCGACCGCAATGGCGAAGAAGAGCGCCATGGTGGCGAGCTGGAAGGTCACCGGCAGCTTTTCCTGAAGAAGATCGGCGATCGAGACGTTGAAGCGCATCGACATGCCGAGATTGCCGTGCAGCGCATTGGCCAGCCAATGGAAGTACTGGACCGGCAGCGGATCGTTGAGACCGAAGCGCTCCCTGATCGCCGCGATCGTCTCCGGCGAGCGGTCTTCGCCGGCGAGAGCCGAGGCGGGATCGCCCGGCAGCAGGAGCTGCAGGGAAAAGACAATCACGCTGAGCAGGAACAGCGTCACCACGATGCTGCCAAGCCGGCTGAGGAAGCGTGTCATCCGTCCTGCCCGGACACCATCAGGAAACGGTCCTGCAAGCGCCGCAGCCTTGTCTCGGCCGCTTCGCTTCGCCGTGCGCGATCGAACAGGAAAGGCGGTACGTCGGCAGCCCTGAAGCAGGCCGAGGCGCGGTTCGCGCCGGCATTCGTCAGGAGCGGCACGGACGTCCGGCAGACTGCGACGGCGAGGGGGCACCGGGACGCGAAGCTGCAGCCGGCGCCGGTGTCTCCGGGCTGGCGAGGGCGTGCGGCGGCGCGCCGTCCGCCCGGCATCGGGACCGGCATGGCTTCCAAAAGTTCGCGTGTGTAGGGATGGCGCGGCGTCGCGAACACCTCCGCCACCGGGCCGATTTCGACGACGCGTCCGAGAAACATCACCGCGACCCGGTCCGCCACATGCCGAACCACGCCGAGATCGTGCGAGATGAAGACCAGCGAAAGCTTCGATTCGCGCCGGATGTCGTCGATCAGGTTGAGGATCTGCGCGCGCACCGAAACATCCAGCGCCGAAACGGCCTCGTCGGCGACGATCAGCCTCGGCTCCACCGCCAGGGCCCGTGCGAGGGCAATGCGCTGGCGCTGGCCTCCGCTGAACTGGTGCGGAAGGGATCTGGCGTGATGCGGGTTGAGTTCGACGCGGGAGAGGAGTGCGCTGACGCGGCTCCCGGTGTCGGCACTGCTGCAGATGCGGTGGACGCGGAGTGGTTCTGCGAGCTGATATCCGACGCTGAGGCGCGGATTGAGCGAGGCAAACGGATCCTGAAAGACCATCTGCATGCCGCGGCGTCGCGCGCGCAAGGCATCGGCGGAAAGGCCGCTCAGGTCGTCGCCGTCAAGCCGGATGCGACCCGAGCTGGGCTCGATCAGCCTGAGGATCAGTCGCGCGGTCGTCGACTTGCCTGATCCGGATTCTCCCACGATTCCGAGCGTTTCACCCTCGCTCACCGAAAACGTGACGTCGTCGACCGCGCGCAGCGAATGCCGCCGCCCGAGTCCGAGGAAGCCGGAGCTGCCGGCAAAGACCTTCGTGAGATTCTCGACCTCCAGGACGGGCGTCGTCGTCATTGCGTCACGGCGTCCAACGGCGCCCGACGGCACGCAACCGCGTGTCCCGCCGCGAATTCCCGGTCTTCCGGCGTCGACTCCGTGCAGGTCGCGACGCTGAAGGGACAGCGCGGAGCGAAGCGACATCCGGCAAGGAGTTCGTGAGGCAGCGGCACTCGTCCGGGTATTGGCGTCAACCGGAAGCTCGTCGCCGCCTCCGGCGTCGAACCGAACAGCCCGATCGTATAGGGGTGCTGCGGCGCCTCGAACAGCGCCCCGGTCGGCGCCCGTTCGACGATCCGGCCGGCATACATCACGGCCACCTCGTCGGCCATCTCGGCGACGATGCCGAGGTCGTGGGTGATCAGGAGCAGCGCCGTGCCGAACTCCCGCTGCAGCTCCCTGAGCAGATCGAAGATCTGCGATTGGACGGTCACGTCAAGCGCCGTCGTCGGCTCGTCGGCGATCAGGAGCGACGGCGAACAGGCGAGTGCAACGGCGATCATGACGCGCTGGCGCATGCCGCCCGAGAAGGCAAAGGGATAGTCGTCGACCCGCTGCCCGGCCTTGGGTATGCGCACCCGGTCGAAGAGCTCGATCGTACGCTTGCGCGCGTCCCGCCGGGAGAGCCGAAGGTGAATGCGCAGCACCTCGGCGATCTGTTCACCGACCGTCATGGTCGGATTGAGCGAGGTCATCGGCTCCTGGAAGATCATGCCGATTCGTCGTCCGCGGACCATGGCGAGGTTGCGTCCCGACGGCTCCCGCAGGTCCAGTCCCTCGAAGCGGATCGCATCCGCCGTGATCTGGAACTGCCGCGCCTTGAGCAGGCCGAGCACCGCCATGACGGTGACGCTTTTCCCGCAGCCCGACTCGCCGACCAGACAGAGGGTCCTGCCCGGCCCGATCGAGAAGGAGACGTTCGAGACGATCTCGGCCGGGCCGCCCCGGGAGCGGAGCGCGACACGGAGACGCTCGACGGACAGGATCGGCTCGGTCTGCCCGGTTTCCGCGCCCGGCCGCCCTTCAAGGATCGCGTCGCTGTCGTGATGGCTCATCGGCGGTTCAACGGTTTCGTGCATCCGGAATTGTCAACCGCCGCGGCAATCGGCCGGAATTTTCGGTGAAGCATTTGCCGGCGACAGGGTTGCGAGGGCACGAGCTCAGTGCGAACATACATGATCCGGCCCGGCACGGTATTCTCGCCCGATGTCGACGGGAAGTTCGGGCTTGACGGATATCGGCGAATAACGATAATCGCGGTTGCAAGCGCTTGCAACTGCCCGTTGGTGCCGGCAGCCCGACGAGGGAGGAACAGTCGGTGGTCTCTCTGCATCCCAGGGACCCAGCGTTTCCCGCGGCCGATGACGCGGCCGGACGGCCGGTCGTCTTGGCAGCCGGGACGGACGGTCGGCGACGGAGGCGGATTTCACGGCCTCCGCCCCGCTCTTGGTTTCGCGAAGCTCGGCCATCGCTCTCGACGGCGGCGTTCCGCCGCGAGCCGATAGAATCAGCATGGAGGCGTTCATGAAATCCTATAAGTCATTGGTGCCGGCAATTGCTCTCTCCGCCTTCGCCGCGGTGTCGCTGGCGGCGCCGGCGCATTCAACGACGCTTCGCGTCGGACTCATCGAGGACACCGACACCCTTGATCCCGACCAGGGCCGGACCTTCGGCGGCCGGCAGATCTTCGCAGCGCTTTGCGACAAGCTCTTCGACCTCGACAAGAACGCCCAGGTGGTCGGCCAGCTCGTCACCGACTGGACGGTCTCGGACGACGGACTGACGATCACCCTCAATCTGCGGCCGGGCGTGGTCTTCCACGACGGAACCCCGTTCAACGCCGAGGCCGTCAAGTTCAACCTGGAACGTTCGCTGAACCTGCCGGATTCCGCCCGGAAGGGCGACATCCGCGCCATCGACCATGTCGAGGTTGTCGACGACGGCACCGCCAAGATCATCCTCAAGGAGCCGTTCGCGCCGCTGTTCGCACAGCTCGCCGACCGCGCCGGGATGATGATCTCGCCGACCGCCGCCGGAAAGGTCGATGCCGCGACCTTCGCCAATGCGCCGGTATGTTCCGGGCCGTTCAAATTCAAGGAGCGGGTGGTCCAGGACCGTGTCGTCCTCGATAAGTTCGACGACTACTGGAACAAGGATGCGATCCATTTCGATGAGATCGTCTACCTGCCGATCCCGGATTCGACGGTCCGTCTCAACAACCTCCTCTCCGGCCAGCTCGACATGATGGAGGGGCTCGCCACCAGCGATCTGCAGCGGCTCCAGGGCAATAAGGACTTCAACGTCGTCTCGATCACCGGCCTCGGCCATGTCCACATCCAGTTCAATGTCGCCAGCACCGACCCGATCCCGTCCAACGTCAAGCTGCGCCAGGCGATCGACGCCGCCATCGATCGCAACGTCCTCAACCAGGTGGTCTTCGACAATCAATACGTCGCCGGCAACCAGCCGGTGTCGCCGGAGTCGCCGTACTATGTGAAGAGCCATCCGGTCGTGCCGGCCGATCCGGCACGCGCCAAGGCGCTCGTCGCCGAATCCGGCATCGCCGATCCGCACGTGACGATGGCCATCTACAACGCGCCGCAATATCTGCGGGTCGGCCAGGTGGTTCAGTCGATGCTCAAGGATGCCGGCATCACCATCGATCTGCAGCCGGTGACCGGCGGCGTCGGCAACAGCCTCATGGCCTCCGGCGAGTTTCAGGCCTTCCTCGGCTTCTGGAGCGGCCGCGCCGATCCCGATGCCAACGCCTATACCTATCTCGGGTGCAAGGGATCGCAGAATTTCGGCAAGTACTGCAACGACGACGTCGAGAAGCTGCTCACCGAGGCGGCGGCGGTCAGCGATGTCGGCAAGCGCACCGAGCTCTACGGCAAGGCGGCGGATATCTGGATGGTCGATCTGCCGGTGATCTATCTCTATCACGAGAAGCGTTTCTTCGGGTTGTCCGCGGGTCTCGAGGGGTTCGCTCCGGTGCCGGACGGGATCATCAGGCTCCCCGGCATGAGCATGGCAAACTGAGCTTCGCGAGAAGCGCGCTCCGCGGCCGAGGGTTGGCCTCGGCGGCTGCCCTATCGCCCAACTAACGCCGTCGTCCGCACCGCCCGGGCGGCGGCACGGGTTTCGACAAGAATCTGATCGAACGACCGGTCGCCGTAAGGCGAGAGGGCGCGGCCTGATCCTGTCGCCTCGTCCGCCATCGCCATTCACTAAACCCAATTTCGATTGCGGCGCTTTCCACCCGCGAAGAATTATCTAAACCTCCCAGTCACTTGCTGCGGGACAGCAACGATTTTTTGCGCTGCAGCGACGGTTCGGGCTTGCTTCGTTTAGTAAATTGCCGTCTACTAAACAAAATTACTTAACAACGATCGCCCCTCGGGACGGATTTTTTCTTAGACGGAGTTCTCGCGATTCAGCGTCGCTCCGGCGACCTGAACCCGCGCGCCGGACCGCAGCAATCCGGAGCGCATTTTGGCTCATACAAGGGAGGTACCCACATGAGAAAGCTGCTTGCCGCGGCGACAGGGATGTCTCTGGCGGCGCTTGCATCCGCGGTATCGGTCGGCAATGCCGGCGCAGCGGAGCTGACGCTCTGCTGGGCGGCGTGGGACCCCGCCAACGCCCTGGTCGAATTGTCCAAGGACTTCACCGCCCAGACCGGCATCGACATGAAGTTCGAGTTCGTGCCGTGGACGAGTTTCGCCGACCGTTTCCTCAACGAGCTCAACTCGCACGGCAAGCTCTGCGATCTTCTGATCGGCGATAGCCAGTGGCTCGGCGGCGCCGCCGAGAACGGCCACTACGTCAAGCTCAACGACTTCTTCGCCAAGGAAGGCATCTCGATGGATGATTTCCTGGCGCCGACCGTCTACGCCTATTCGACTTGGCCGAAGGGCACGCCGAACTACTGGGCGCTGCCGGCGATGGGTGACGCGCTCGGCTGGGTCTACCGCAAGGACTGGTTCGAAAAGCCGGAGATCCAGGCCGAGTTCAAGGCGAAATACAATCGCGACCTCGCCCCGCCGAAGACCTGGGACGAGTTGAAGGAAATCGCCGAGTTCTTCCAGGGCCGGGAGATCGACGGCAAGAAGGTCTACGGCGCCGCCATCTTCACCGAACGCGGCTCCGAGGGCATCACGATGGGCGTCACCGCGGCGCTCTATGCATGGGGCTTCCAGTACCAGAACCCCGACAAGCCCTACGACATGGAGGGCTTCGTCAACTCGCCCGACGCGGTGGCCGCGCTCGAGTTCTACAAGGACCTCTACAAGTGCTGCACGCCGCCGGGCTATTCCGACGCCTACATGCAGGAAGGCCTCGACGCCTTCAAGTCGGGCCAGGTCGCCATGATGATGAACTGGTTCGCCTTCTGGCCGGGCATGTACAAGGATGAGAACGTCGGCGGCGACAAGATCGGCTTCTTCGTCAGTCCGATGGAAAAGGTCGCGGCCTCGACGCTCGGTGGCCAGGGCATCTCGGTGGTCGCCTATTCCGACAAGCAGGACGACGCCCTGAAATACATCAAGTGGTTCGCCACGCCGGACGTGCAGAAGAAGTGGCAGTCGCTCGGCGGCGTCTCCACCGCCAAGGCGGTGCTGCTCGACCCGGACTACCCGAAGTCCTCTCCCTATGCCGCCGACTTCCTGGTGGCGATGGGCCAGGTTCAGGACTTCTGGCAGGAGCCGGCCTATGCCGAGCTGCTGCAGTCCATGCAGAAGCGCGTGCATGACTACGTCGTCGCCGATCAGGGCACGGCGCAGGAGGCGCTCGACGCGCTGGTCAAGGACTGGACGTCGACCTTCCAGGACGAAGGCAAGATGTGATCCTCCCGATCGCGTAAACTCCTCTCCCGGATCATTCCGGGAGGGCTTTCGGGAAGCATGTCGTCACCGCCGAGCCGAAACCCGGAACCGCGACCGATGAGCGATTCGTCAGCCAAAGCCGGGCTTGCCGACCGGATCGCCGCCGCGACCCCGACGAGGCTCGCCCGCCGCGTCCGCGGCCTGTCGGACCGCGGCATCGCCTGGCTGTTCATCGCCCCGACGATCCTGCTTCTCCTGGCGATCAACATCTTCCCGCTGTTCTGGACGATCTATCTGTCGTTCACCAACTACAAGGCCAACCGCAGCGCTCCGATCGTCTGGCAGGGCACGCGCTACTACACCGAAATCCTCGGCGATCCGGATATCTGGCATGCGATGCAGGTGACCGCCCGCTTCGTCTTCTGGACGGTGACCATCGAGACCCTGCTCGGCTTCACGCTTGCCTACCTGATCGACCGGCGCTTCCGCGGCCATGGCTTCTGGACCACCGTCATCCTCATTCCGATGATGCTGTCGCCGGCGGTGGTCGGGAACTTCTGGAAGTTCCTCTACCAGCCGCAAATCGGCCTGTTCAACTATGCGGTATCCTTCTTCACCGGCATCGACCCGTCGTCGTTCCAGATGATCGGCGAGGTGTCGCTGGCGCCGTGGGCGATCGTCATCGTCGACGCCTGGATGTGGACGCCGTATGTGATGCTGATCTGCCTCGCCGGGCTCCGCTCGATTCCCGACTACATCTACGAGGCGGCCGAGGTCGACCGCGCCTCCACCTGGCGCCGGTTCTGGTCGATCACGCTGCCGATGGCGCTGCCCTTCATCATGCTCGCCGTGCTCTTCCGCGGCATCGAGAACTTCAAGATGTTCGACCTGATCAACCTCCTCACCTCGGGGGGTCCGGGATCGACCACCGAGGTCGCCTCGATCACGCTCAAGCGCGAGGCCTTCGAGAGCTGGAAGACCGGCTACTCATCGGCGCTCGCGATCATCCTGTTCGTTGCAGTCTTCGGCCTCGCCAACATCTATGTGAAGGCGCTCAACCGGGTGAAGCAGAGATGAGCGCGCCCGCCAACCAGGCCTATTCGGTGGTTGCGCCGACGCCGCTGGCGCGGCGCATTTCGGGAACGATCGTCATCCTCTATGCGCTGGTCACCATGATCCCGCTCGCCTGGATCGTGATGACCAGCTTCAAGACGCCGCCCGATTCGATCGCTTATCCGCCCAAGCTCATGTTCACGCCCTCGCTCGAGGGCTACTGCAACCTCTTCACCACGCGCACGCGCCAGACGCCGGAATATATCGCGGCGCTGCCGCCGGCGGAGACGCTCTGCGACAAGATCGTCCGCACCCGCGACATGGTGATCGCCGGTCCGTCCAACGTCGTCGAGCGCTTTTCCAATTCGATCATCATCGCATTCGGCTCGACCTTCCTCGCCGTCTTTCTCGGCACCATCACCGCCTATGCCTTCTCGCGTTTCAAGGTGCCGCTCGCCGACGATCTCCTGTTCTTCATCCTGTCGACGCGGTTCATGCCGCCGATCGCGGTGGCGATCCCGATCTACCTGATGTACCGGACGCTCGGGCTATCCGACACCAAGCTCGGCATGGTTCTTCTCTATACGGCGGTCAACGTCTCGCTGGCGGTTTGGCTGCTCAAGGGATTCATCGACGAGATCCCGCGCGAATACGAGGAGGCGGCGATGATCGACGGCTATTCGCGGCTGCACGCCTTCATCAAGGTCGTGCTGCCGCAGGCCGCGACCGGCATCGCGGCGACCGCCATCTTCTGCCTGATCTTCGCCTGGAACGAATATGCCTTCGCCGTGCTCCTCACCTCCGGCGAGGCGCAGACCATGCCGCCCTTCATCCCCTTCATCATCGGCGAGGGCGGCCAGGACTGGCCGGCGGTCGCCGCGGCGACGACGCTCTTCCTCATCCCGATCTTCGTCTTCACGGTGCTGCTCAGGAAGCATCTCCTCCGCGGCATCACCTTCGGCGCGGTGCGGAAATGATGATGCTGCGTTCGACCCGGCCCGACCTGTCATCCCCGCGAAAGCGGGGACCCGGTAACCGCCGTCGTGAGTCGTTCGGATTCGACATCGTTCACCGGGTGCCCGCTTTCGCGCTTGGGAAGCAATCGGCGCGGCGGCGTCCGTGGGACGGTCTCGTGTGCTGTCTTCTCTCTTCTCCCGCCGGAGTTCAAGGGCAGCTCTCCACCCAGCCGCTCATTCCCGCGCAAGCGGGAATCCGGTTTTTTCAGTGGCATACGGTGGTGAGGGGAAAACTGGATACCCGCTTGCGCGGGCATGAGCGGAGGTTGGGAGGGTTGGGTTTTCAGATCTTCAGAACAGCACCACTCCTTCTTCTCAGAAGCGCTTTCGCGGGCATGAAAAGTTGGTTTGGTTGCGCCGCACGGAGGGCCGCATGACCCACCAGCTCCCGGTCAATCCCTACTCCATCGACGCCACGATGGATCCGGTCCAGGAGCGCGTCGCCGACGAACTGCCGGTGCCGCCGCATGCGGCGATGACGGAGGAGCCGCTCGATCAATACGAGGTTCATCCCGCCGCCCGCTATTTCCGCCGCGGGCCTTGGGAAAATGCCGCGACCCTGGTGATCGCGCTCGGCGTGATCATGCTGATGCAGCCGGTCTCGCTGTTCCTCTACGGCTGGTCCTTCGCCACCATCCTGTTCGGCACGGCGATGTTCGTCGTCGTCAGCCATTTCGTCGATTGAGGGTCGGGCCGTGAGACCATCATCGGCTTGGTTTCTCCACGCTCGAACCCCACACGGTGTCGTCAACGCGAAGCCCTGCTTCACCGAACGGGATTCCGCATCTGCAGCAGCGCACCGCTTCGCGCTGCGCCGCGCGCGGAACGACATCGCGGCTGGAGGCAAGGCCGTCTCTCGTCCCGGCGCAACGCGGATCACCCGCCATGGCTGAGATCCGCGTCGAGAATCTGCACAAGGCCTTCGGCGAATTCGTCGCGGTCCGCGATTCGAATTTCACAGTCGCCGACGGCGAGTTCTTCGTCATGCTCGGGCCGTCCGGCTGCGGCAAGACGACGACGCTCCGCATGATCGCCGGACTGGAATTGCCGACCTCGGGCCGCATCCTGCTCGGCGGCGACGACGTCACCTTCAACCGCGCCGCCGCCCGCGACATCGCCTTCGTCTTCCAGCTCTTCGCCCTCTATCCGCACATGAATGTGCGGAAGAACATCGGCTTCCCGCTGAAATGCCAGGGGATGCGCGCCGCGGAAATCAGGAGCCGCGTCAGGGAGACGGCGAAGTTCCTCCGCATCGACCATCTTCTCGACCAGCCGGTGTCGCGGCTTGCCGGCGGCGACCGTCAGCGTGTCGCCCTCGGCCGCGCCATCGTCCGGCGGCCGAAGGCGTTCCTGATGGACGAGCCGCTCGGCACGCTCGACACCGAATTCCGCGACCTGATGGTGCGCGAGCTGCGCGAGCTGCACCTCAGGATCGGCGCGACCACGGTCTACGTCACCCACGACCAGCTCGAGGCGATGGCGATGGCCGACAAGATCGCGGTGATGAGCCGCGGCGTCATCGAGCAGTTCGGCACGCCCCAGGAAATCTATGACCGGCCTGCAACGATGTTCGTCGCCGACTTTATCGGCTCGCCGCCGATGAACTTCATCCAGTTCCGCGCCGGGCTTCGCGCCGGGGCGTCGAGCGTTCGCATCAACGGCGCCGAGATCGCCATACCGGCTCTCGCCGAGGACCGGGCTGAGGGCGACCTCGCCCTTGGGGTTCGCCCAGAGCACATCCGCTTCGACGACGCCTCGCGGCTCCGGGGCACGGTGTTCGGCGCCGAGTATCTCGGCACCACCCAGGTCGTCACCGTGGTGACCGAGCACGGCCGGGTGAAGGCGCGCCTCTCCGCCGAGATTCCGGCGCGTCCCGGCGAGGCCGTCGGCCTCGTCCTCGCTGCCGGACGGCTGTCGATCTTCGACCGCGGCTCGGGACGCGCATTGCGCACCACCCTGACGGAAGGTGCGCGCCTCGGGGAGGGTGCGCGTCTCGCGCACCAGGGCGGCGGGACGCCGCCCCTCCATCATGGAGACCGCCATGGCTGAGATCGTTCTCGCCAACGTCACCAGGCGCTTCCGCACCGTCACCGCGGTCGATGCGATGACCCTCACCATCGCCGACGGCGAGTTCTTTGTCCTCCTCGGCCCGACCGGCGCCGGCAAGACCACCACGCTCCGTCTGGTGGCCGGGCTGGAGAAGGCGGATGCAGGCCGGATCGCCATCGCCGGTCACGACGTGACCGCGCTCGACCCCTCGGCGCGCGACGTCGCCTTCGTCTTCCAGCAATACTCGCTCTACCCGCATCTTTCCGCCTACGACAACCTCGCCTTCCCGCTGCGCTCGCCGGCCCGGCGCGTGCCCGAGGCCGAGATCCGGAAGCGTGTCGAGGAGATCGCGGCGATGCTCCGCATCTCGGGCAAGCTCCAGAACCGCGCGACGCAGCTTTCCGGCGGCGAAATGCAGCGGGTCGCCATCGGCCGGGCTCTCGTCCGCCGCCCGTCGATCTATCTGATGGACGAGCCGCTGTCTTCGCTCGACGCCAAGCTTCGCGCCGACCTTCGGCTGGAGCTGAAGCGGATCCAGGAAGAGCTGGGCGCGACCATCCTCTACGTCACCCACGACCAGACCGAAGCCATGACCATGGCCAACCGCATCGGCGTCATCGAGAAGGGCAGGCTGATCCAGGTCGGCACGCCGCGGCAGATCTACACCGATCCGCGCAACCTCTATGTCGCGACCCGGCTCGGCCAGCCGGCGATCAACCTGATCCCCGCCGGACTGGTGCCGAACGGCGCGGTGCCGGCCGGCGCCAGGACCGTCGGCGCCCGCACCGAGCATTTCCGGATTGCCAAGGCGACGACCGGGGACGCGATCGGTAAAGTCGACTGGATCGAGCATCTCGGCGACCAGAACCACCTTCATGTCAGCGTTGCCGGCCACAGGATCGTCACCCTGGTCGATCCTTTGGCCGGCCTCGAACGCGGCGATGCCGTTTCGCTCGCCCTTGTCGATCCCCTATATTTCGATGCCGCCGGCGAACGGATTCGGCGGGGCTGACAAATGGAAGCCGCCTTGGAGAGCAACGAGATGATGTCGACGCCGGCGGAGGCGCCGATGCGGATGGACGAAGCCCTGACCCGCGATCTGATCGAGACTGTGGCGCTCTGCGTGATCGGCCATGCGGATGAGTTGACCAGGCTCGACCAGGCGATCGGCGACGGCGATCACGGCCTCAACATGAAGCGCGGCTTCGAGGCGGTGCTCGCCGACCGCGACGGGCTCGCCGCGAAGCCGCTGCCGGAAGCGCTGAAGGCCGCCGGCATGACTTTGGTGATGAAGGTCGGCGGCGCCTCGGGGCCGCTCTACGGCACGCTCTTCATGGCGCTCGGCAAGTCGCTTCCCGGCGAACCGTCCCGCGACGATCTCGTCCGCGCCTTTGCCGCCGCGATCGAGGCGGTCAAGGCGCGCGGCAAATCCGATGTCGGGCAGAAGACGATGCTCGATGTGCTGGAGCCGGCGCGTGCCGCCCTCGCCGGGGGCGGTGATGTCGCCGCTTCGGCGGCCGCCGCCGCCGAGGCTACCATCCCGATGAAGGCGCTTCGCGGCCGTGCGTCTTTCCTGGGAGACCGGTCGATTGGTCACATGGACCCCGGCGCCCGGTCGAGTGCGTTGATGATCGCTGCTATCGTCGAAGTCCTCGGGCGGCGCGCATGAAGACGAACGGCAATGTCGGCATCGTCGTCGTCTCGCACTCCGCCGACATCGCGCGGGGGACCGCCGACATGGTGCGGCAGATGGTCGGCGACGAGGTGCCGCTCGCCTTCTGCGGCGGCAACCCGGACGGCGGCCTCGGCACCAATGTCGAGGCGATACTCAAGGCGATCGAAGAGGCCTGGTCCGACAAGGGCGTCGCCATCCTTGTCGATCTCGGCGGGGCGGAGACCAACAGCGAGATGGCGATCGAGATGCAGCCGGAGGAGCGCCAGGGTCGCATCGTGATCTGCAACGCGCCGATCGTCGAGGGCGCGGTGATGGCGGCGACAGAGGCCTCCGGCGGCGCCTCGCTCGACGAAGTCAAGCGCACCGCCGAGGAACTGTCGCCGTCGTGATCGCGCCCGTGGGATGTCCCGAATGACGAAATCGCATGCCTCGGGAGCGGTTCTGCTGACCCACCCGGTCGGGCTTCATGCGCGTCCCTCGGTCAAGCTCACCAAGCTCGCCAAGACCTTCGGCTCGACCATCGAGATCAGCGCGGCGCCGGAAGGGCCCTGGATCGACGCCAAAAGCATCGTCAAGGTGATGGCCGCCAAGATGCCGCAGGGGAGCCGCCTGCACGTCCGCGCCGCGGGTGCGGATGCGGGAGACGCCGTTGCCGCGCTCATCGGCCTGGTCGCAGGCGATTTCGGCGAGGCGGGAGCCGATGCCGCAAACGGTTGAGCATCGCGGCCAGCCCGCCTCGCCCGGCCTTGCCGCGGGACCGTTGGTCCGGCTCGAGGCTCCGCGCGAGCAGCGTCGCGCCGGCGGCGATCCCGCCGGCGAACGCGCCGCTCTCGAGGCGGCGATCGCGGCAGCCATCGCCGCCTTGCGGCGGCTCGGCGAGGCAGCTGGCGGCGACGCGGCCGACATCCTCGAATTCCAGGTGGCGATGCTGGAGGACGAGGCTTTGACCGCTCCGGCCCTCGCGATGATCGCCGAAGGGGTCGACGCGGTCGGCGCCTGGCGGCGGGCGCTGGCCGCGCAGATCGGCGACTACGAATCATCCGGCGACGAATATTTCCGCGCCCGCTCGGCCGACCTTCGCGACCTCCGCGACGCGGTGTCTCGCCGCCTCGTCGGCGAGGCCGAGATCGCCCTCCCCGAGGCGGCCGTGCTCGCCGGCGAGGACGTGACCCCGACGCGATTCCTGTCCGTCGACTGGAGCCGCGGCGGCGGCATCGCGCTCTTCGCCGGCAGCGCCTCGAGCCACGTTGCCATGCTCGCCCGCTCCCGCGGCGTGCCGATGATCGTCGGCCTCGGCGCGCTCGACGTCGCCGGCCACAGCGCCGCGATCATCGACGCCTATGCCGGCCGCGTCATTCTCAGCCCGCGCGATGCGGACTGGTCCGCCTATGAGGCGGCCCGCGCCGAGGAGGCGGATCGCACCGCGCGCGAGGCCGCAGCCGCGGTGCTCCCCGCCCGCACCCGCGACGCCGTCCCGGTCTCCGTCATGATCAATGTCGGCGAGCCGGAGGAGCTCGATTCGCTCGATCCGGTGATCTGCGACGGCGTCGGCCTCGTCCGCACCGAGTTCCTGTTTCATCGTGACGGCATCCCCGACGAGGAAGCCCAGTACCGCGCCTATCGCCGCATCGTCGAATGGGCGACGCCGAAGCCGGTCGTGCTCCGCACCCTCGACGCCGGCGGCGACAAGCCGATTCCCGGCCTTACCGTCGACGGCGAATCCAATCCCTTTCTCGGCACGCGCGGCATCCGCCTCTCGCTCGCCCGGCCGGAGATGTTCCGCCTCCAGCTCCGCGCCCTTGCCCGCGCCGCGGCGCACGGCAACGCCAGGATCATGCTGCCGATGGTGACGGTGCCCGAGGAGATCGACCGGGCCGCGGCCCTGCTCGACGCCGTGGTCGCCGAGCTCCACGCCGAGGGCGCCGCTCACGCCCGTCCGCCGCTCGGCATCATGGTCGAGGTGCCGGCGGTCGCCGTCGTACCGGCGCTGTTTGCCCGCGCCGCGTTCTTCTCGATCGGCAGCAACGACCTCACCCAATATGTCACCGCGAGCGCCCGCGACGTCGCCGCGGTCGCCGCCCTCAACGATCCCTCGCATCCCGCCGTGCTCGCACTGATCCGGCGCGTCGTCGCGGCCGGGCGCGCGCTCGGCATCGATGTCAGCCTCTGCGGCGACATGGGCGGCGACCCCAGGCATCTGCCGGCGCTGATCGCGGCCGGCCTCCGCTCCGTGTCGGTGGCGCCGACCCAGGTCGGGCGCGCCAAGCTCGCCATTGCCGCAGCCTCGACGGAGGCGTGAGCCGATGGACGACCGCCCGGAAGCCTCGACCGGCGACGAAGCCGTCGCCCGCTACAAGGCGATCCTCCAGCGCGTCATCGACAACCGCCCGTCCGGAACCCGGCAGCGGCTCGCCGGCGCGCTCGGCAAGAACCGGAGCTTCGTCTCGCAGATCGCCAACCCCGCCTACGCGACGCCGATCCCGGCGCGCCATATCGAGACGATTTTCGAGATCTGCCACTTCTCGCCGGACGACCGCCAGCTCTTCCTCGATGCCTACGCCGCCGCGCATCCGCGCCGGATGCCGCCGGTCCGCCCCCACCGCGGCGTCCGCCCCCACACAATCTACCTGCCCGACCTCGGCGACGAGGAGAAGAACAACGAGCTCGCCCGCATGGTCGGCGACTACGTGCAGCGGCTGATGCGGCTGGTCGATCCGAACCGGTAGGGCATGGAAGAAGTTCGGATTGGACCCCCGACCATCCTCACCCCTTCCGGCAGGGGAGGGGCGCGCTGTGGGACCGCTTGTGGTCCGCCGTCCAGGTCGGCGTTGCTCCGCCGGTCCGGCCACACGCGGTCCCTCCCCCTGAAAGGGGGAGGCTAGGAGGGGGTCAAGACGTCGAGGCGAAGAGACCGGGAAACGCTCGAACGCGAAGCCATCAAGGGAGAATACCAGGTGAAGAAGCTCATCAACCGCCCCGACAGCGTGCTCGCCGAGAGCCTCGACGGTTTCGCCGCCGCTCATGCCGACATTGTCGCGCTCGGCGACGAACGCAAATTCGTCCGGCGCGCCAAGCTCACCCCGGGCAAGGTGGCGCTGATCTCCGGCGGCGGCTCGGGCCACGAGCCGCTCCACGCCGGCTTCGTCGGCCATGGCATGCTTGACGCCGCCTGCCCGGGCCAGGTGTTCACCTCGCCGACGCCGGACCAGATGATCGCCGCGGCCGAGGCGGTCGACGGTGGCGCCGGCATCCTCTTCGTCGTCAAGAACTACGAAGGCGATGTGATGAATTTCGACATGGCGGCCGAGATGTCGGGCCGCGACATCGCCAAGGTGGTGACGGACGACGACGTCGCGGTCGAGGCCTCGACCTGGTCGACCGGCCGCCGCGGCGTCGCCGGTACGCTGATCGTCGAGAAGGTGCTCGGGGCCGCCGCCGAAGCGGGCTGGAGCCTCATCGAATTGCAGGCGCTCGGCGATCGCGTCAACACCGCGACCCGTTCGATGGGCGTGGCGCTGTCGAGTTGCACCGTCCCGGCCGCCGGCACGCCGACCTTCACCCTCGCCGACGACGAGATGGAGATGGGCGTCGGCATCCATGGCGAGCCCGGCCGGCGGCGGGTGAAGCTCGCGACGGCGGACGCCATCGCCGATGAGATGGTGGGCGCCATCGCCGAGGATCTCGGCGCGGCCGGCGACGCTCTTCTCCTCGTCAACGGATTCGGGGGCACGCCGTTGATGGAGCTTTACCTGATGTATCACGCGGCGCGGACGCGGCTTGAACGGCGCGGCTTCGCCGTCCGCCGCTCGCTCGTCGGCAACTACGTCACCTCGCTCGAAATGGCCGGCGCGTCGCTCACCGTGTCGCCGCTCGACGACGAGGTCACCCGACTTTGGGACGCGCCGGTCCACACCGCCGCTCTCCGCTGGGGCGTCTGACTTGCTCTTCGCGGCCGAGTTGCGATCATTTCATCGTGGCCGCGCTATGTGCCTTTGACGATATCGTCGACGTCTGTTACCCGCGCATCTCGGAAGCGTCCCCCCGAGGATCGACGGCCCCGGTCGGGTTCAGGAGCGATCCCGCGGCGAACGCGGACCCCGCGCCGCTTCCATGCCGATCGATGGCAACTGGGCCGCGGCGCCGCGCAGGGCAAATTTCTGGACCTTGCCGGTCGCGGTCTTGGGGAGTTCCCCGAAGATGAATCGCTTGGGCAGCTTGAAGCCCGACAGCCGCCCACGACAGAAAGCGCTCAGTTCCTCTGCGGTGACGGTCTGTCCGGATTTCGTCTCGATGAAGGCGCAGGGCACCTCGCCCCACAGCGGGTCCGGCGCCGCGACGACCGCGGCAAGCAGGATCGCCGGGTGCTGGTGGAGCATGTTTTCGACTTCGAGGCTCGAGATGTTCTCGCCGCCCGAGATGATGATGTCCTTGGCGCGGTCCTTGATCTCGATGGCGCCGTCGGGGTGGCGGACGGCGAGGTCGCCGGTGTGGAACCAGCCGCCGGCAAAGGCTCTCTCGGTCGCGGCGTCATCCCGATAATAGCCCGCCATCAGCGTGTTGCCGCGGGCGCAGATCTCGCCGATCGATTTGCCGTCCGCCGCAACGTCCTGGCCGGCGTCGTCAACCACGCGGACGCGGCTTGCCGTCACGTGCCGCATGCCCTGGCGCGACAGGAACCCGGCCTTTTCGCCGGGGGCCGCTTCGGCAAGGTCCTCCGGCAGCGCGCAGAGCGTCAGCGGGCCATAGGATTCCGTCAGGCCATAGAGGTGCACGATGTCGATGCCGAGGGCATCGAGCTGTTCGATCAGGGCGCCGGTCGGCGCCGCGCCGCCGGTGCCGGCCAGCACGCGCCGAGGGGTCGGCCAAGTCGGCCGGTCGGGATGGGCGAGCATCATGTAGAGGACCACCGGCGCGCAGGCGAAATGCGTCACCGCCTGCTCTTCGATCGCCTTGAAGACCAGACCCGGCTCGGGTTTTTCGAGGCAGACATGGGTCCCGGCTGCCGCCGTCACCGCCCAGGTGTGGCACCAGCCGTTGCAGTGGAACATGGGCAGCGTCCACAGATACACCGACGACCGGTTCAGGCCGAGCGCGAGCACGTTTCCGAGCGCGTTCAGATAGGCGCCGCGATGGGTGTAGACGACGCCCTTCGGCTGGCCGGTGGTTCCGGACGTGTAGTTGAGGCAAAGCGGCTGCCACTCGTCATCGATCGCTCGCGCCGCGAATCGCAGTGCGCCATCCGTCGGTGCGAGAAGGTCGAGGCTCGCCGCGCCGGACGGTGCTTCGGCCATCGCCAGGAGCGGGGCTCCGGCCATTTGCGACGCCGCTTCGGCGAGGGCGCGATTGGCCGGGTCGGCAATCACCAGGCGGCTTTCGGAATTGGCGAGGATATAGGCGACGGTGTCCGGCTCGAGGCGCGGATTTATCGTGTTGAGGACGGCGCCGAGCGCCGGGACCGCGTAGTGCGCGGCGAGCATCTCCGGGCGGTTCTGCGAGATGACCGACACGACGTCGCCCGGCGCGACGCCCTCCGCCTCGAGCCGCCGGCAGAAACGCTCGACCATCGCCGCGAACTGGCGATAGGTCCACGAGCGATCGCCCCAAACCACGGCTTTCCGCTCCGGGTGGACCTCGACGGTCCGAACCAGGAAGTCCACCGGCGTGAGCGGGCGGAAATTGACATCGCGCCGCGCGAGATGAGGCTGGTCACGCATCCGACGCCCCCTGCGGCCGCTGCGGCGCGAGGACCGCAATCGATCTGCCTGCCTCGCACGGGGACGGGATCGGGATCATCGGGTTCTCCGACCGTCCCAGCCTACGGGTACAGTCCCAAGTGTCAATCGATTGCATCCGATCTCCGCCCCGAATTCGAAATTGCCATTGCGACCTTACATTATCCCGAGGCCCGGACGATCAGCGATGGACGGAATACCCGGGTCTCCCAGGCGGTATCCGGATCGGCGATCAGGCTGCGCACGAGCTGGCCGGCGTGGTCGCCGACCTCGGCCACGGGATAGTCGACCGTGGTCAGCGGCGTCGCCAGCACCCGGCCGAGCTCGGTATTGTTGAAACCGACGATTGCCATGTCCTTGGGGCAGGAGAGCCCCTGTTCGCGCATCAATTCGATCAGGCCGAGGGCGAGCGCGTCGTTGTGGGCAAAGACCGCGGTCGGCTTCTCCCGCGCCGCGCGGATTGCCGAGAGGGCGCCCTTGCCGAGCGCGGTGGTCGGGCGGCGGGTCTCGATCGGCATCGGCAATTCGCGGATGCCGCTTGCCGCGCAGACCCGCGAGAAGCCCTTGGCGCGGTTTCTGAAGGTCGCCGAGGTGAGCGGGCCGGTCACCTGGCAGACGACGCGATGGCCGCGGGCTGCAAGGTGCTCCGCCACGATCGCCCCGCCGTGCTCGTCGTCGCACAGCGCCGAGGGGAAGGTCGCGCCGGAGACGCTGCGAATGGCGAGGATGACCGGAACGTCGGCCGCCGCTTCGCGAAGCGCGTCGACGTCGAGCTCCGTCGCGCTCAGCGCGACGATCGCATCGACCCGCCGCAGGCGGAAGATCTGCAGGAGGCTCCGGGTCTCGTCGGGCTTGTCGAGCAATTCGGCGATGAGCGGCGTGATCGGCCCGCTGTTGACGTTCGGGCCGAGGCTGAGGACGATCTGCCGGATGACGTTGATGAAGGTCTCGTTGGCGAGGTCGGGGACGAGGATGCCGACGGTCTGCGAGCGGCCGCGTCGGAGCGCCTGGGCGGTGCCGTCGAGGGTGTAGCCGGCGCGGAGCGCCTCCTCGCGGATGCGTTCCCGCGTCTCGCGCGCCACGAGATGCGCCTTGTCGGGGCTGAGCGCGCGCGAGATCGTCGAGCGGTCGACGCCGAGCCGCCTCCCGAGTTGCACCATGCTCAATCGGCCCATCGGCACCCTATTACATTGGCCGGTCGCGCAAGGGAACATGGCGCGGACTGGCCGAAGACGCCGGCCCTAGCCCGGGGTCGGAGCGTCCTCGCGGATGAGCCCGCGTTTCTTCAGGTCGGCCCAGAGCGCCGGCGGGATCGGATGAGCGATCAGCTTGAGGTTCTCGTCGAGATGCGTCTTCGTCCGCGTCCCCGGGATGTTGGTCGGAATGGCGTGATGGGCGAGGACGAACTGGAGCGCCGCCGCCTTCATCGGCACGTCGAATGCCTTGCACACCGCCTCGATCTGGCCGACCCGGTCGAGAATCGACTGCGGCGCCTCGGCGTAATTGTAATGGGCGCCCTTCACCGGACCGGTGGCGAGGATGCCGCTGTTGAAGCCGCCGCCGAGCACGATCGCGACGCCGCGCTCCTCGCAGAGCGGCAGGAAGGTGTCGAGCGCGTCCTGCTCGAGGAGGGTGTAGCGGCCGGCGAGCAGAAAGCAGTCGAAGTCGCGTTCGCGAAGCGCCGCCTCGCACACCTGCCACTCGTTGCAGCCCACCCCGATCGCCGCCACCAGGCCCTCGGAGCGGAGCTTCTCCAGCGCCGTGTAGCCGCTGTCCATCGCGGTCCGAAAATACTGAGCCTGCAGCTCCGGCCCGTGCGTCCAGACGTCGATGTCGTGGATGAAAAGGATATCGAATCGCGACTGGCCCATGCGCTGGAGGCTGTCCTCGACCGACCGCAGCACCGCGTCATAGCTGTAATCGTGGACGATTTCGAAGGGCGGACAGTTGACCCAGAAGGCCGAGGTGACGCCGCCCCTGTGCACCGGCGCGAGCAGGCGCCCGACCTTGGTCGAAAGCACGTATTCGTCGCGCGGATGCTCGCGCAGCACCTCGCCGAGCCGATGCTCGGCAAGCCCGTGGCCATACATCGGCGCGGTGTCGAAGTAGCGGAGCCCCGCGTCCCAGGCGCCCCTGATCACGGCGCGGGCCGCGTCTTCGGTGACCGCCCGGAACTGGTTGCCGAGCGGCGCGGTGCCGAAGCCCATGGCCGTCACCTCGAGCGAGGTCCGCCCGAATTTCCTCTTGTCCGTCGGTTTCATGGCGCCGCAACTCTCGCTACTTGATGATTACCCGTCGCGAGATCGGGTTCCCGATGGCCGATGCATTACGCACGATCTTCTCTTCCTGGCACATGAGTACCTCCGACGTCATATTGTTCGTGGGAAAATATCCGGGGTCGGCAATCGATCGCTGACCGTCGGATAAAATCTTTTCTCCCCGCTGCCGGGCGCTCAGATCGTCTCGACAAACCAGTCGCGGGCGAGGCTCGCGGCGTCCTTCAGCTTCGACTGATCCGAATAGAGCTTCATGTGCGTCGTATGCGGGATGACGTGGAGTTTCTTCTTCGTCGTCGGCACCTGGTTGAAGGCGCCGATTTCGAGATCCCACAGCGTCAGGTCATCGCCTTCGGCCACGATCATCATGGTCGGCGTGTTGTAGATGCGCTTCACGAAGGGACCGACGTCGTACTGCATGAGGAGGTCGACCGATTCGACGCTGCTCCGGTTCTGGTAGAGCGGCGCATGCGAGGCTTTGATCTCCATGAACGTCGCCACGGTCTCGGGGAAAGGCCACGCCGAGACCTCCGCATTGGGATCGGCGACGGCGTGGGGCAGATAGAGCCGCTTGCCCTCCTCGTAACGAAGCTTCCGGTCTTCCAGGATCAGCTTCCAGAGCGACCGATACTCCATCGTACCGTGGACGCGGCGCATGTTCTCGTAGCCGTCGACCACCGGGATCTGGCTGACGATGGTTTTGACGCGCGGATCGATCGCCGCGAGGATGAGGACGTGGCCGCCCGAATAGGAGATGCCCCACGCGCCGATACGGTTCGGGTCGACCGCTTCGTGCCGCTCGAGGAAACTCACGGCGTTCTGGTAATCGCGAATCTGCGCCCACGGATCGAGGTGCTGGCGGTCGGCGCCGTCGCTCGCGCCGAGATTGCGGTAGTCGAAGACCAGCGCGTTGATGCCGGCTTCGGCGAAGGCCTCGGCGTAGCTCGGCATGACAATCTCGCGGACATAGCACCATCCGCCCGCCAGAACGACCGTCGGCCGGCGCTCGCCGGGCCGGGCGACATAGAGCCAACCGCGGCAGATCGTACCCTCTGAATTGAATTCGACGTCGCGCCTGGTGATCGTGCCCATTTTGCAGCTTTGTTTGTCAATCGATTGCAAACCATCGCGCGACCTGTTCCTATCGTCAAGTGCGCGCCTTTGAGAGAGGGTGGGGCTGGTTGTTTTGGCAACACCGACACGGTCGGCAAAACCGGCGAAAGCCGGACCGTGGGCGGTGGTAACCGCACGGGCCAACGCGGGAGCGGCTTGCGATGAACGTGGGAGGGAGTGGCCGGGCGTCCGGCGCGGTCGACGCCTCGCCGAGCCCGCCTGCTGTTCCCGGCCGCGATTTCGATCCCGCTCGCCTTGCGGCGTTTCTCCGCGATGCGCTCCCCGGGCTGGAAGGGCCGATGCGGCTCGAACGCGTCGTCGGCGGGCAGTCCAATCCGACCTACTTCGTCGATTTCGACAATCGCCGGCTCGTCCTGCGGAAGCGGCCTCCGGGAAGTCCTCCTTCCGTCGGCCCATGCCGTCGACCGCGAATACAGGGTCCTCAAGGCGCTCGCGGCAACCGCCGTACCCATCCCGCCGGTCGTTCTCTTTCACGGCGACGACGACGTTGTCGGCACCCCCTTCTATGTGATGGAGCGGCTCGATGGCCGCGTCTTTGAAGACTGCGCGCTTGCCGGGCGTGCCTCCGGGCGACCGGCGCGCGATGTACATGTCCCTCGCCGACACCCTGGCGCGGCTGCACAGCGTCGATCCGGCGGCGGTCGGACTGAGCGGCTACGGACGGCCGGGCGATTATTTCGCCCGGCAGATCGCGCGCTGGTCGAAGCAGTGGGCAGAGTTCGCCGAGCCGGGCCGACTTTCCGATGCTCGAGACGCTGGTCGACTGGCTGCCGGCCAACCAGCCGGTGGACGATGGCCGGCAGGCGATCGCCCATGGCGATTTCGCATCGGCAACATGATGTTCCATCCGACCGAGCCGCGGGTCATCGCCATCCTCGACTGGGAGCTGTCGACGCTCGGACATCCGCTCGCCGATCTCGGCTTCTGCTCCCTCGCCTGGCATTCGTGGCCCGACGAATATGGCGGCATCCTCGGCGCCGATCTCGACGCCCTCGGCATCCCGGGCACGGCGAGTTCGTGCGGCGCTACCGGGCGCTCGCGCCGGAAGCCGGCGATCTCACCGACTTCCACATCGTCTTCTCGCTGTTCCGCTTCGCCGTGATCTTCGTCGGGATCGCCGACCGCGCCCGCCGCGGCACCGCCGCCGCCGGAAACGCCGCCGAGGTCGGCGGGCTCGCGGCGCGTTTCGCCGCCCGCGCCGCTGATATCATCGCCGGCCGCGACCCGTCCGCCGGAGAATCGAGGATAGATCCAGATGGACTTTGCCGCCTCGCCCAAGGTCGAAGCGCTGAAGGCGCGGGTCTCCGCCTTCATGCGCGATTACGTGCTTCCCGAGAACCGCCGCTGGCGCCGGCTCGCCGCAAGCGGCGCCTATCCGCTCGCAGTGGTCGAGCCGCTCAAGGCAGCGGGCGAAAGGCGAGGGGCTGTGGAACCTGTTCCTGCCGGGGCTTCGGCGACGACGACCCCGGCACCCGGCTCGCCAATCTCGAATATGCCCCGCTCGCCGAGATCATGGGCCGCGTTCCCTGGGCGGCCGAGGTGTTCAATTGCAGCGCTCCCGACACCGGCAACATGGAGATCCTGCATCTTTTCGCCACGCCCGAGCAGCGCGGCGCTGGCTCAGCCCGCTGCTTGAGGGCGAGATCCGCTCGGTCGTCTCGATCAGCGAGCCCGACGTCGCCTCCTCCGACCCGACCGACCTCCGCACCGAGATCCGCCGCGACGGCGACGACTTCGTCATCAACGGCCGCAAATGGTTCAACACCGGCGCGCTGCATCCGAACGCCAGCGTCCTCCTCGTCCTCGGGCTCACCAATCCCGGCGCCCGATGCGCCGCGCCACGAGCGCCATTCCTTCGTGCTGGTGCCGATGGATGCGCCGGGCTTCGACCATCTTCCGCAACATCCCGATCATGAATCACCTCGCGGTCGGAGGGGCATTGCGAGGTGGTCTTCCGCGACGTCCGCGTTCCCGCGGCCAACCTCCTCGGCGGCCTCCATCACGGATTCGCCGTCGCCCAGGCGCGGCTCGGCCCGGGCCGCATCCACCATTGCATGCGCACCATCGGGCAATGCGAACTGGCGCTGGAAATGATGACCGCGCGCCTGCTCGAACGCAAAGCGTTCGGCCGGCATCTCGCCGACTACGCCAACCTTCAGGACCAGATTGCGCTGTCGCGGATCGAGATCGACCAGGCGCGCCTGCTCTGCCTGCAGGCGGCCTGGACGATGGACGTGAGCGGCAACCAGGCGGCGCGGGTCGCGGTTTCCGCGATCAAGGTCGTCGCCGCCCGATTGCAGACCACGCGTGCTCGATCGCGCCATTCAGGTCTTCGGCGCGATGGGTCTTTCGGCCGATACGCCCCTCGCCGACTTCTGGACCTGGGGGACGGGCGCTCCGTTTCATCGACGGGCCGGACGAGGTGCATCTCCGCGTCGTCTCGCGGGACGAGATCGCCAAGGCCAAGGCCGACCCGACTCGCACCGCGGCCTACTACACGCCGTTCGAAGGCGGCTGACCCGTCGCGCGTTTTTCCGGGCGGAAACCAGAATGCGGCGTCGGCAGGCTTGGCGGTGGCGTCGATCTGGTAGGACATGGCGGCGCGGGTCAGCCCGTGGCGCGCCGCGGCGCCGACAAGCGGCGGGCGCACGACGTTGAGGAGCGGCTCGCCGTCGCGGAGCCGCGCGATGTTGTCGGCGAAGACGACGCAGCGCCGCGCCCAGACCCCGTCGGTCCACGCCGCCGAATGCGGCGTCATGCGGACATTGGCGAGGTCGCCGAACGGAAAGCGCGACGGCGTCGTGTCGTCGGCCGTCGACGCCGGATAGCGGTACCACGCGTCGAGGACGGCGCCGGCGATGACGCCGTCCTTCGAGCGCCGCGTAGAGATCGGCCTCGTCGGCGACCTCGGCGCGGGCGACGTTGATGAGGACGGCCGTCGGCTTCATCCGCTTCAATTGGCGCATCGCGAGCATGCCGCGCGTCGCCTCGGTGAGCGGGCAGGCGAGCACGACGTAGTCCGACCGGGCGAGCAACTCGTCGAGCCGCTCGGATGTGGCGATCCAGTCGACGTTCGGCGCGCTCGCCCGGCGCTGAGGCGGTCACCGCCATCACCGTCATGCCGAAGGCCTTGGCGCGGCGCGGCGATCGCGGCGCCGATGTGGCCGAGGCCGACCAGCCCGATCGTCCGCCCGGCGACCTCGCCGTGCGGCGGCCGCGAGAAATAGGCGCCGCCCCAGCCCTGCTCGGCGATCCGCCGCGTCATCGCGCCATAGCCGACCGCGTGGTCGAGGATCGCGGCGAAGACATATTCGGCGATCGGCCCCTCGTGCTCGTAGGCGTTGCAGATCGCACGCCCCCGGGGCGACCGCGTCGAAGTCGATCTTGTCGGTGCCGGCGCCCGGCGCCTGCAGCAGGCGGCAGGTGGCGCGCGCCGCCTCCTTCGCCGCGAAGCGCGAGGCGATGAGCACGTCGACCGCGACCGGCGCATCGGGCGACGCTCGGGCACGTCGACGATGACGTCGTCGTCGGCGAGGTACGGCCTGAGCCGGTCGGCGAGCGGCGCGGCGATGTCGAAAAGCGCGATCCGCATCGGTCGTCACTCCGCCGCCTTCGCGCCGCGACCGCCGGCGGTCGGCGTCGCGCTCACGATATCGCACGGCGCGCGCGATCAGCGCCGCGAGTTCGCGGTCTCGGCGGCGGTGAGGTCGACCAGCGGCGGGCGCACCGGCACCGGCCGGCCTGCCCATCACCCTCAGCCCGGCCTTGACGATCGCGACCGCGTAGCCGCGCCGGCGGCGGCGGAGCGCGGCGAGCGGGACGTAGAAGTCGGCGAGCAGCCGGTCGATCATGGCGTCGTCGTCGTCGCGCAGCGCGCGGTAGAAGCGAAGCGCCACCGGCGGCAGGAAGGTGAAGACCGCCGAGGTGTAGCTGGTGACGCCGGCGGCGAAGAACTGCCGGGCGACGATCTCCGCGGTCGGCACGCCGTTGATCATCGCGAGCCGGTCGCCGGCGCGCTGCTTCAGGCTGACCAGCGCCTCGAAGTCGCCGGTGCCGTCCTTGATGGCGATGAGGTTCGGGCAGGTATCGGCGAGACGGAGCGCGGTGTCGGGCTCGATCACGCCGTTGTCGCGGCTATAGGCGATGACCGGAATCGAGACCGGCGGCGCAGACCTCTTCGACATAGGCTGCGAGCCCGGCCTGCTCGGCGCGGATCAGATAGGGCGGGAACAGCAGGACCCCGGCGGCGCCTTCCTGTTCGGCGGCGATCGCCATCGCGCGGGCATTGGCGACGCCCTGCCCGGCGCCGGCGATCACCGGGATGCCGCCGGCTTCCGCCACCGCGATCTTCACCACGCCGCCGGTGCTCGCTCAGGCGACAGCGAGAAGATCTCGCCGGCGCCGCCCGCCGGCACCATCGCGGCCGGGGCAAAATCGGCGAGATCGGCGATGTGGTCGGCGAAGGCCGCCTCGTCGAGTTCGCCCCGAGGCGGCGAAGATGGTTGCCGGGAAGGCCAGGACGCCCTCCGAGATCCGCCGCCTGAGGTCCGGGTCGGTCGTCACGCGCCATGTCATCCTTGGTTGGCCATCCGCATACCGCCCGGCTATGATCCAGGCGGCCGCCCGGCGGCGATCCGCTTCGGCCCAAGGCCTCGGCAACTGCCCGGTCCAGTGGGCCGCCCATCTCATTGAATGGGACTTGATGTCATTGAATGAGAATACGGTTCGGCGCCGCCTCAGGCAAGGAGATTCTACCGCCGGGCGACATAGCCCAGCCGCTCCGAGATCGCCCGGGCCGTGTTGGCGACGAGCGGGCCGATCCGGTCGAATTGCGGCGTAGACCCGCTCGGCCGGCCCCGAGACGCTGATCGCGGCGACCGGCAGGCCGCGATGATCGAACACCGCGGCGGCGCAGCAGGCGAGCGTCGCCTCGAACTCGCTGCGGTCGAGGGCGAAGCCGCGCGCCCGGATCTCGGCGATCTCGCGGTCGAGCGCCGCCGGACTGGTGATGGTCTGGTCGGTGTAGCGCTTGAGCGTCAGGCGGCTGAGCAGGACCCGCCGCTCGGATTCGGCCATCGCCGAAAGGAACGCCTTGCCGAGCGAGCTCGCGTGCATCGGCCGGTGCGAGCCGAGCCGCGAGCTGATGGTCACCGATTGCGGGCCCTGCTCGCGATAGAGAAGCACCATGCTGTCGGCATCGAAGACGGCGAGATTGACCGCCTCGCCCGCCATCTGCAGGAGCGCGCGGAGGAGCTCCGGCGCGACCTGCATCACGTCGGTCGATTGCAGCGCGACGACGCCGAGCTGCACGGCCTCGCGGCCGAGCCGCCAGCGGCCGGTTCCGGCATTGACCTCGAGGAAGCCCAGTTCGCGCAGCCGCTCGGCGATCCGGTAGGTGGTCGAGCGGCTGAGGCCGAGCGCTTCCGCGACGTCGGGAATCGTCGCCTCCGGCGACGTCTTGAAGAACCTGAGGATCGACAGGCCGCGCTCGAGCGTTCCGACCGGCGGCTCCGGCGCGGGCGGTCTTCGCTGGTCTGCTGGTCGGTGCTGGCCACGGTGTTAGGATGATCCGATCGTGAGGCCCGGAGACTTGCCCGCTTGCCGTGCCCGGTCAAGCGCGCCGGAAGTCGGGCCAAAGTCGGGCCGACTACGGTCACCGGGAAAGAGGGCCGGCATCCTCGTCGGACGCCGGCCAGTCGTCGGGTGACCGGTTGCGCTAGGTTTACTTCACGCCCCAGATCTCCTTGTAGTGACCGCGATAGTCGTTCTACGGGTCGAAGCGGTTCTCGTCGCCGCCGTCGGCGTCGACATTGGCCTTGGTGACGAGATGGACCTTGGTGACGAAGCCGCTCGGCGGCTGGCCGTTGAAGGCGCGGTTCAGTTCGTCGATCAGCTGCCAGCCATGCATGACCGCCGGCTCCGGAACGGTCGCGACCTGGAACTGGCCGTTGCGGATGCGCTGGTAGGCGGATTCGCTGCCGTCGCCGGCGGCGATCGAGGTGCGGCTTGCCGGCCGGGTCGATGCCGGCGGCCTTCAGCGTCGGCACGGCGAAGTCGAAATAGACCTCGTTGAAGGTCAGGATGTAGCCGAGGTTGTCGCCGAAGCGCTGGAGCAGCGAGTTGATCAGGCCCGGCGTGCGCTGCGGCACCTCGCCGAAGGGGGCGTTGTCCTCGGAGAGCAGCTTGCAGCCCGTGCACTCCTCGATCGCCTTCTCGATGCCGTCGCTCTTCATCACGACGATCGGATACTGCCGGTCGCTGATCACCTCCGCCTGGGCGGTGCCGTTGGAGTCGACCACGGCATATTCGCCGGCCGTATAGGCGATGTCGTAGGGGTCGGTGCCGACATTGGTGAAGACCTTCGGATCGGCGACCGGGCCCGGCTTGTCGGTGGCGTGCCAGCCGATGACGACGATGCCCTGGTCGGCAGCCTGCTTGATCAGCGTCTTGTTGTTCTCGATCGAGACCGAGCCGAGGATGATCGCGTCGGGCTTGAGCGCGATCGCCTGGGCGAGCGCGTCGGCGCCGCCGGTGGCGGTGCCCTTGCCGTCCATCAGCGTGAACTTCCAGCCGAGCACCTTGGCGGCTTCCTCGGCGCCGCGCGCCGAGTCGGCATTGCCGCTCGAGTTCTGGGTCAGCGAGACATAGACGATCGACTTGTCCTTGGCCGCCTTCGGGCCGGTCGTCGGACCGTCCCAGGTGGTCTGCGGGCCGACCGAGCGGGCGATGTCGGCCTTCATCTTGGTCGAGCACCGGTCGTCGTCGCCGTAGGCGACGGCTGACGATGGCGCCGAGTCGCGAGCGACCGCCGACGGCGCCCGTGATCAGAAGCTTGCGTATGCCATTCATGTCGAACTTCCTCCCTGTTGACGTTTGCATGCGATTTCCCAAGTCTGCGCCGCCTCTTGCGCCTCCCGTCTCAGCGTTTCCGCCGCCGCGCCGCGTAGCCGGCGAGGCCGACCGAAATGATCAGCGCCGCGCCCTGGAAGATCGGCTCGACGAAGAACGAATTGCCGAGCTGCTGCAGGCCGGCGATGCCGACGGCGAGCACCAGCACGGCGATGATCGTTCCCCAGGCGTTGACCCGGCCGGGCCGGACGGTGGTCGCGCCGAGCAGCGCGCCGACGAAGGCCGGGCAGCAGGAACTCCGGGCCGACCGAGCTTTGCGCCACCTGAAGCCGCGCGGCGAGGATGACGCCGGCGAGGCCGACGATCAGGCCGCTGCAGACGAAGGCGCCCATGACCAGCCGCCGCGCCGGCACGCCGGTCAGTTCCGCCGCGCGGCGGTTCGAGCCGATGGCGTAGAGGCGGCGGCCGACCGGCATGTGTTCGAGACACACCCAGGCCAGGATCGGCGACCGCCGCGACCATGTAGGTCGGCAGCGGAATGCCGAGGAGCTTGGCGTCGTTGATGTCGGCGAAGGCCAGCGGCACGTTGCCGACGAGCTGGGTGCCGTTGGTGTACCAGCTGCCGACGCCGTAGAGGATCGTGCCGACGCCGAGCGTGGCGATGAATGAATTGATCTTGGCGTATTCGACGAGCACGCCGTTGATCCAGCCGATGACGCCGCCGGCGGCGATCGTGACGACGACGACCAGCGGCCACGGCAGCACCGGCGTCGGTGAGCAGCCCCATCGCGACGATGTGCATGAGCCCGACATTGTAGGCGATCGAGAGGTCGTAGTTGCCGGTCGCGATCACCAGCATCTCGGCGAGCGCGAGCAGCGCGACGGTCGTGTTGTTGCCGAGGATGGCGCGGAAGGTCTGGATGCCGGTGAAGGTCTGCGGCAGGAGGATCGAGAAAACGATGACCAGAAGGATGCCGAAGACGAGCAGGCCGTGCGACCGACAGAATGTGGAGAAGCGTCGCCTTGAGCCGGCTGCCGGACGCGGACGGAGCTCGCGGCTGCGCTGGCTCGCCGGCTTCGCCTCGATCTCCTGGCCGGCGCTCATGACGCGAGCGCCGGCGGAGCGGGCAGCGGCGACGCCGCCGACGGCGCGGGTCAGCGCCTCGACCGTGATGTTCGCCGCGTTTCAGCTCCGCGACGATCCGGCCGCGGCTGAAAGCGAGCACGCGGTCGGCAGATCTGGGCCAGTTCGTCGAGGTCGGAGGAGACGACGACCGCCGCGGTTCCGGCTGCGGCGTCCTCGGCCATCATCCGGTAGATCTGCGCCTTGGCGCCGACGTCGACCCCGATCGTCGGATCCTCGAGGACGAGCACGCGGTATCGCTGCCCGGCCCAGCGGGCGAGCACGACCTTCTGCTGGTTGCCGCCGGACAGCGTGTTGATGTCGCGCTCGGGTTCCGGCGGGCGAACGTCGAAGCGGCGGAGAATCCCCGCCGCCGCCTCCCGTTCGCGACGGCGGCTGCGCAACCGGAAGCTCTTCTGCGCCGAAATTGAGCGGATTGAGGAAGAGGTTCTCCTTGACCGTCATGCGTCGCGGCGAGCGCCTCCTCGGCGCGCTTGCCGGTGGCGAAGCCGAGGCCGGCGGCGATCGCGTCGCCCGGCGCCTCGATGCCGCCGCTCCTCGCCCGTCGATCAGGATCGATCCGGCCTCGTGCGGCAGGACGCCGGCGATCGCGCGGCCGACGGCCTCGTGACCCTGGCCGCGGAGGCCGGCAAGGCCGACGATCTCGCCGGCGCCGACCGTGAAGGACACCGGCCCGGCATGCCCGCTCCGCAGGCCGCGTACTTCGAGGGCGGGCAGGCGGCTCGCCGGCTTCGCCGCCGCCACGTGCGGCGGCGGCACCGAGCCGACGATGTCGGTGACGAGCTGCTCCGGCGAGATATCGTCAGCGGCCGGTAGACCGCGACCGTGCGGCCGTCGCGGAGCACCGTCACCGCGTCGGCGATGCGGAAGACCTCGTCGAGCCGGTGGGTGACGTAGATGACGCTGACGCCGTCTCTCCCGCAGGCGTTCGAGGATGCGGAAGAGCCGGCCGACGTCCGCCTCGGGCAGGCTGGCGGTCGGCTCGTCGAGGACGAGAAGCTCGACGTTGCCGACCAGCGCGCGGGCGATGGCGACGATCGATTTCTCGGCGCGGCGAAGTTCGGCGACCGGCCGGTCGAGGGGCAGCGGCGAATCGAGGAAGTCGAGGGCCTTCGCCGCCGCGGCCTTGACCGCCGGCCAGTCGATGAACCGCCAGCGCATGGGATAGCCGTAGCCCATCGCCATGTTTTCGCCGACGCTCATCGTCTCGATCAGGCCGAGATCCTGGTGGACGAAGGAGATGCGCTCGCGGAACGCCGGCTGCCAGCGGCACGCCGGCGAGCGTGATCTCGCCGCCGTCGAGGTGCATGGACGCCGGCGAGGATCTTGATGAGCGTCGACTTGCCGGCGCCGTTGGCGCCGAGGAGGGCGTGGATCTCGCCGCGCCGGACCGAGAAATCGACGCCGCGCAGCGCCTGGGTGCCGCCGAAGCGCTTGGTCGCCCGGCTGACGACGAGCAGCGGCTCGTCGGCGCGATCGGGAGCGCTTCCGGCAGGCGATCCACCCATGAAATTCTTCTACCAGTCTCATTCAATGGGACTGACTTTCATCCAATGAGATTACAAGCGGGATGCTCCAATCGTCAAGGCCCACCTCGCGCCCAATCCCCCGCGCGCGACGCGCGGCGAGATCGCGGCCGGGCAGGCGGCCGCAGCGTTGGCGGAAAGCAAGCTTTGCTGCGGCGCCGCTCCGTCGCGAGAGCGGCGACAGTCAGGCTTCGGCGTCACCGGCCGGAAGGCTGTTTCCACGTCGCAGTTGGCCGCGACGGACGCGAATATCCGAACTCGCCCGGCGATCCCGCGAGGTGCCGGTCTGGTTCGGGCTCAGCGACGCGGCTGCTCGTTGGCGCCCCAATCGCGCCAATGACTGGGGCGGAGATGCACGCGCTTGCCGGTCGTGGACTCAACCCAGCCGCCGTCGGCTCGCCGACAGGCAAAGACCAAAGCGCTAATCTCGCCGCGGTTGATCACCGCCAGCTGCACATCGCGATCGTCCGGAGCTCCTCGAAATCGGCTTCCACTGGTCGGCTTCTTGGAAATCTCGCTGCGGTCGCGGCGTTGGCGGCCCGCCACCGTCCAATGCCGCGAGGGCCGGCGCGACGATGGTGTCGTAGAGCTTTCTCTGCGACCGCGTCAGACGATCGTATCCGATATCGATCGCCGCCAAGGCCACGCCATAGGCAGGAGCGCCCTTGTCCAGATCGCCTCGCTCCAAAAGGCGTTCGACGGCTTGGGCGAGCTCGTGGTTGGAGTTGAATTCCCGCAAGGTCGCTCCTACTCCTGTCATGATCGATGCAGTCACTTTGCACCAACTGCCAGCTTCCGCAAGACCTCCCATCATCCTCGACGCAATACCGCCCCAACCACGCGACTTCCCCAATTTGCACAACCAAGCGCATGGCGAAAGAAGCCTGCACTCTTAGGAACTTGCGTGTCTCGCTGGTGCCGGAAAGAACGGCGATTACCTTTCCCATCCGGTCGAAAATCCGGGCGCCGTTCACTCCGCCTTGTCCCCTGAGCGTATAATCAATCAGTTCGCTTTCGCCGGAGTCGGTCGGAAGTCCCAACCTGCGATTTTCAACCATGTCCGCAAGCATCGCGAAATCATCGCCGACCGGCGGGCTCACAATCGTATCCGAGGTGGCGAGGTCCCGCTTCGCCGTGACGAAAATGACCACGCAACGTCAATGGCGTCGAAGGTGCACGACATTCTTCACGCCAGCGCGTCGCCCTGGGTTTAGCGCCAGAAACGAAAAGAATCAGCGCCTTAGAAATGCTTCGGCGCAAGTTTCCGCTGGACCCCGTCTGGTTTGTTCCCGAGTTCCTTGCTAGCATGGTCCGACAACAGGTAATGGGACCTCAAGGAACCGACAAAATGCCTGCGTCCGCGCCCCAAGTGTTCATGAGCTATGCCCATACCGACAACCAGAAGATCGAGGGCGCCAATCTCGGCTGGATAGATCGGTTCCATGAAGGGCTCGAAATGGAGCTTAACGAGCTCGGGCTGGATTTTACCTTTTGGCGCGACAAGCGTGATTTGGAGAGGGATGGATTCTTCGATGAAAAGATACTGGCCGCGGTGGCCGCATCTAGAGTATTGGTAGCTATTCTCTCGCCGGTGTATCCCAAACGACCGTACTGTCTCAAGGAGCTTTCTCATTTTGTTGAGAAAGCTGGCGGCGGTCCTCCGCCCAGTGCCGAGCGGGTGATCAAAGTTGTAAAGCAGCCCCTGGACAATTCCTTAACCGACGAATTGCCTGAATATCTCAACGCCCAGCTTGGATTTGACTTTTATTCGGTCGATCGGCAAGCAAACAAGATCACTCGATTTATTCGTAGGGACGGCGAAATTGTTGGAAATGAATTTTGGGACAGGATTTTCGAATTGGCGCGGGCAATCAAACGCCACCTGACGAGCAGCGCGGTTCCTCAGCGCGAGTCCAACGGTACGGTCTATCTTGCCGAGACCAGCCAAGACGTCGAGCCTGCCTACCGCACCGTCCGCGCCGAGCTTATGGCAAAGGGGGTGCGGATTCTTCCCAGCCAGCCGCTCCCGCCACGTGAAAAGCAGGCTCTCGCCGCCATAGACGACGACCTCGCCAGGGCGGATTTCTCGATACATCTTCTAGGCCAACGTTCCGGCTTCATCCCGGAGGGCGACAGCGGGACCCCGATTGCGCGACTCCAGCTGGAGCGAGCGGCGGCACAGGCGAAAGCGAAATCGACCTTTCGTCGTCTGATCTGGGCAAACCCGCAACTCTCGCCGGTCGATCCGGCCCAGGATGAGCTTCTCCGCGGTCTATCCCAGGGCAACCTGCTGCATGATCGCGATGAGTTCGTCCGAGAAACACTCGAGCTGTTCAAGAATACGCTGATCGACGTGGTCTCGACCTATCGTTCCACCCCGGTCGCGGCGACCCGGCAGACGCGGCCGATCTTCGTGATCTACGATCGCAACGATGCAAGTGCGGGGTCCGAGGTCCGTCGGGGCCTGTTCGATCTCGGCCAGGAGGTGTTCCGGCCAGACTACAGCGGCGACGACGAGATCGAGCGTCAAGCATTCGCCGCTTTCGCGAGCCAAGCCGACGCCGCCGTTGTCGTGTTCGGCAAAACTCATGAGGCTTGGGTGCAGCAGACGCTCCTCCGATTGAAAGACCTTCAAGGTCCCGGCCGCCGCTCGCCACTGCGCTCGACAGCGGTGTTGATGGTCGGCGAGGCGACGCCGGCGAAATCCGATTTCCTCACCCGCCTCGCGGATGTCACGCTCGACGCCACTGCAACGCCGCTGCGCGACGAGCTCGAGCACTTCGTAAAGCAGCTGTCGCCGTAGGCGGTTCCGATGCAGTTCGCCAGCATCGACAATCCGTTTCCCGGGCTGCGACCCTTCGAGTTCGACGATCGCGCATTCTTCTTCGGGCGCAACGAGCAGATCGAGGAGCTGTTTCGGAAGCTGGTCGCCAATCGCTTCGTGGCGGTTGTCGGCGCGTCCGGCAGCGGGAAGTCGTCCCTGGTCAAGGCCGGGCTCAGCGGCCGTTTTGCCGACATCTCGGCGGGCGGAACCGGTGCGCGCTGGGAGGTGATCAGTCTCCGCCCGCTTGGCAGACCGCTGAACCAGCTGGCGACCGCTTTCGTCGAGGCCCGCGAGGCCCGCGCCGCCATGCGGGCGCCGCGCGGGCGGCATGACAAATCCATGGCCGTCAGCCGCGCCGAGGCGAGGCTGACCCGCTCCAGCGAGGATTTCACCGGCCTTCTCGACGAGTTGCGGCTCGAGGCGGGAGACCATCTCGTCATCATCGTCGATCAGTTCGAAGAGCTCTTCCGATACCCGCACATGGATGCGGAAGTGGACTTCGACGAGCGCGCCCTGTTCGTCAAACATCTGCTCGCCGCGGCGCGCGCCAAGGACCGCAACTACCACGTCCTGATCACGATGCGCTCGGAATTCATCGGCGAATGCACGAGCTTCCAGGGACTTGCCGAGGCTATCAACGACAGCCAGTTTCTCACGCCCCGGCTGACGCGCGCCCAGCGCCGTGAGGCCATTCTCGGGCCGATTGCGCTGGCCCATGGCGAGATCGCGCCGGAACTGCTCCAGCGGCTCCTCAATGACGTCGGTCACGAGCCCGACCAGCTGCCGGTGATGCAGCACGCCTTGATGCGGAGCTGGCAGGTCGCCCAGCCGGCCCGGCGTCTTGAACTGCGTCACTATGAATCCGTCGGCTGCATGGCGTCGGCGATCTCCAATCACGCCGATGCGGTGTTCGAGCGCCTCTCGCCGGACGAGCAGCGGATCGCCGAGCAGGTGTTCAAGGCGCTCACCGACGTCGATCGCGATGGCCGGATTGTCAGGCGGCCGCTTCGGGTCCGGCAGCTCGTAGAGGTGGCCGGCGGGAGAGCGGCGCAGGTGCTCGGCGTCATCGAGGCGTTCCGTGCGCCGGGATGCGCTTTCCTGGTTCCGGGCAGCGACACGCCGATCGACGACGAAAGCGTCATCGACATCACCCACGAGGCGCTCATCCGGAAATGGGGACGGCTCAACGCATGGGTGCAGGAGGAGGCCAACAACGGCCGCATCTACACGCGGCTTCGCGAGGTCGCGGACGAGTTCAAGCGAAACCCGAGGGCCTTGTTAGGTTCGTATGAGGCCCAGGACCGGGAGGCGT
The DNA here is from genome assembly GCA_963792845.1 of uncultured Alphaproteobacteria bacterium. Lineage (GTDB taxonomy): Bacteria > Pseudomonadota > Alphaproteobacteria > Rhizobiales > Kaistiaceae > Bauldia. The sequence continues at coordinate 138,209 of CAWBXW010000007.1, read as the reverse complement.
GGTGGCGCGACGCCCTGCCGACCCCGGCTTGGGCCAGGCGTTATTCGAGCGGCAAGGACGATGTAAGCTTCGACGATGTGCAGCGCCTGATCTCGGTCAGCATCGCCTCCGCGAGGCGGGAACACCAAAGGCGCATGGGCCTCTTCGGCGCCATCGTGATCACGGCCGTAACCGCCGCGGTCGTTTCGGGTTACTTCTGGTTCGAGGCCAACAAGGCGACCGAGACTGCGCTCGCGGAGCGCGACCGGGCACACGCGGCGGAAGTGAGTGCAACTGCGGCCGCCGCAGACGCAGTCAAGGCGAAGAACGCAACGGTCGCGGCCAGCGAGCAGCTTGCCCATGAGAAAGACCGGGCCGACCAGGCCCTCCGCGACGTCTATCACTCGCGGGCGGCACAGGCGACGCGCATCGTCGATGAAGGGGACGCAGTCACCGGCGCCCTGCTGGCGCTTGAATTGCTGCCCGACGAGACGTCGTGGTCGGATCTCGTGCGCCACCGGCCGTTCGCAATCGAGGCTCGGGCGGCCCTGGAACATGCCCTAACCGAAGTCAGGGAGGAGAAGATCCTCCACGGTCACGAGGGAAGCGTTCTCTCCGTGACGTTTTCGCCGGAGGGGACGCGGCTCCTGACTGCGTCGAGTGACGGCACGGCGCGGCTCTGGGACGCCGATTCCGGCAAGCAGGTGAAGGTTTTCGGCTCCGGTGAGACGCCGATCGAAAGCGCTGTCTTCTCTCCCGACGGAAAAATGCTGCTCACCGCCTCCGACGACGGAACCGCGCGTCTTTGGGATGCCGAGACCGGCGCCCTGGTCGCAACGTTCAAGCACGACGGCAAGGTTTATTCCGCCCGCTTCTCTGCCGACGGCAAGCGCGTGGTCACTGCGAGCGCCGACAAAACGGTGAGGATTTGGGACATACCATCCGGCCCGCAACGGCAGCCATCGATCCCCTTCCCGTTGGGCGGATTGGAACCGCCCGCCGGCCCTGACTCTACCGGGCTTGTCGTCGAGTTGGGTCGAGAAGCCAAAAAGTTCGACGGCAACGACCACGAAATGTATTCAGCTTCGTTCTCGCCCGATGGTCATCTCCTGGCAATCGCTTCCGACGCCGAGGCTTCGATCTGGGACGCCGGGACCGGAGAGAAGCTCCGCACGCTCGGCTCGATCGGCGTTTACGACATCGAGTTTTCGCCCGTCGATCAGAGCGTGGTCACGGCGGGCCAGGATGGCGCGCATGTCTGGGACGCCAAGACAGGCGAGGAGATATTCGCCCTTGGGGACGCCGAGCGCGACTCTGTCATCCATGCGCATTTTTCTGGCGACGGCGCCAGGCTGGTGACCGTTTCCAACGACATGACCGCGCGGGTTTGGGACGCACGAAACGGCGAGCAGGTCCGCATCTTCAAGGTGAACGGAGAGGATATGTCCTCGGCGGCCTTGGCGCCGGACGGACTGACGATCGTCACCGGCCATTCGGACGGCACGGCACGGATCTGGTCGATCGACCCGAATTTGTTCGAGGTCAGGGAATTCGATGTCCAAGCCGACGATGTCGCCGATGCGGCATCTTCGCGGGACGACATGCTCCTTCAGAACGGCTACGTCACCCACGTCGAAGCGTCGAGCGACGGCCTTTTTCTGCTCACCAGATCGGATGACCGGAGGGTGCGGCTATGGGATGCCAAAACGCTCGAGTTCAAGGGCACGCTTGACCATAACGCTTCCTCCGCCGTCTTTTCTCCCGAAGGCAAGCGGGTTTTGACCGCGTCGGAAGACGGAAACGTTCGGATTTGGGATCTCGCTACCGGCAAGTCCCAGACCTTCAAGATCGTTGACGCGGGGGCCGTCCACACCGCGGTCTTTGATCGGCAGGGGACCCATTTTCTCACCACCGCCGACGCCGCGCCAGTGACGATCTGGGACATCGAGACCGGGCAGCCGGTACACCCGTTCCCATACGGTTCCCCGGCCTCCTTCGCGATCTTCTCGCCCGATGGGACACGCGTCATTACGGTCGAAGGCAACGTGGCTCAGCTGCGGAACGTGGAATTGGACGAAGTCCAGCAAACCTATGACCACGAGGAGCCGATCACGTACGCGGCCTTCTCGTCAAAGGGCGACAAACTCGTCACGGCGTCCGAAGACGGGACCGCGAAGATCTGGGAAACCGATTCCGGCAAGAATCCGGTCACTGTCGGCGACCGCGATTGGGGATTGCTTTCGGCCGTTTTTTCGCCCGACGACACCGAGATCCTGACGGCTTCCGAGGACTCCACCGCGAGTTTGTGGGACGCAACGTCGGGCGGCCTGATCAGCGTCTTGTCGGGGCATCGCGACTGGGTCCGTCATGCATCGTTTACCCCTGACGGCCAATCGGCCCTGACCGCGTCTGATGACGGAACCGTTCGCGTATGGCCGCTTTTCCGATCGACACAGGAAGCCATTGACTTTGCACAAGCCAGGCTGCCGCGCTGCCTGACATCAAAACAACAGCGCGATTTCAATCTGCCCGCCGATCCGCCGCCGTTCTGCATGCCTGACAAATGGCCTTCAACCAGCGCACTCTATCATCTCTCCGAAGGCAAGACCCTGCTGGCGGCGAATGACGACGAGAAAGCGCAAGGTCTGTTCGACCGGGCCATCGCCCAGGACCCGTCGCTCGCGATCGGCGCCGCGGAAGCCTATGTCGAGCGGGCCGGCAGGCGCCTGAACGCCGGTAGGGACAAGCTCGCAACGGATGACATCGGGATCGCAACAAACCTCAACCCTGCCGGCAAAACCGAGTATCAAGCCGACCTTGCCAACGACTATCGCGATCGCGCCATCGACCGGGTCAAGAATGGTGAGGATCAGAAGGCGCAGAACGACCTCAACGAAGCCATAAGCCTAAACGGTGAGGACCGTATCGCCTACGTGCAGGCTTTGGCGACAGCGATGGTGGAGCGGGGCATGGAGTTGCTCGGCACCGACGACGCCGCCGCGCAAGCCAGTCTCGACAAGGCGACCCGGTTGGACCCGGACCATGCAACGGAACACGCGGCGAGCTTTGCCGATGCGTTGATCGACCGCGCATTGGATAGAATTTCCAAGGGAGCGGATGACGCCGCCAAGGCGGATTTCGCAAACGCGGCGAAACTGAATCCGCCCGCCGCAGCCGGCTATTTGCCGCGCATCGCCGAAGCCTACGTCGACAGGGCCGCGGATCGAATTGCGAGCGGGGATGACGATCGCGCCTATGATGATCTGGCGCTGGCGCTGGAGGAAAATCCCGGAGGCAAAGGCGAGTACGACCAAAAAATCGCCGAAGCGCTGGTGACCCGCGGTGGCGACCATCTGAACAACCAGGAGCCGGATGACGCCGAAGCCGATTTTGCCGCTGCTCTCCAAAGGGACCCGCAAGCAGAAAGCTCGATAAGTAAGACATTTGTATCGCGCGGCTGGCGTCTCGAAAGCGACAAGGAATATGACCAAGCATTGAACATCTTTGATCGCGCGTTGTACTACGATCTGCATAACGCCGACGCCTATCTTGGCCGTGCCGTGATCCTTTATCGATTGAGCAAATATCCTCTAGCCTTAGACTATGTTAAGACATCGATTCGGATCGATCCGAATAACTGGCTAAATAGACATTGGCTAGGCTGGATTGATCGAGAACTTGATGACAATGTTGCCGCGGCTGAGGATTTCTCTCAAGCAATCTCTCTAGAGCCTTCGCAAGTGAATAATTACATCGGCCGGGCATCGACCTATCTCGACCTTCTTGATTTCGAGAAGGGCTGGGACGACATCAAAAAGGCCGACGAACTGGACTATACCGGCGCAGCTGCGCGGGTGTTCAAAAACGCTGTGACTGTACATCCCGGCGAGAACGATCAAATCGACGACCTGATCGTGAATTTGGCAATCTATCTTGGCCTCACATCGGAGCAGAAAGACGAAATAGGGATTCCGGCCATGGAGTTGGAATTGTCCGCCCTGAGCTACATCGTCTCGAACGTTTACGTCGAATTGCGTCAGGCGTGGCCAAGCGATGGCAGCGTTAGTCGATGCGATGAACTTGCCGCCCACTTTGCTGATCCATTTCGGGCGATCCGCCAGGGCGTCGCGATCGGAAACGTGGAAGCGGACTCGACCATCGAGGCCTGTACCGAGGCGATCGCACGAGACCCCCAGCCGCGTTTCTATTTGCAGCGTTCTCGCGCCTATTCTCTTTCGGCGGATGCCGCCGAAAAGTCTGGCGATGACGATTTGATGAACAGGCAATTTGGCAACGAGACGGCGGACCTGAAGTATCTCTCGACGGTTGTATTCGATGGCATGGTCGGTTATCCGATGGCGCTCAATAACCTGGCGTATAATTATGAGAACGGGAGAGGTCAGGACAAAGACGAAATCGCCGCCGGAAACTATTCTCTCGGGACGTTCAATCGCGTCATGGCTTGCTGCGCGGCCAGCGCGGTCGAGGCGCTTCTTGATGCGGAAACCAAATATGGTCGCCAGGCGATCGTCCGTACCGCGTCGGGGCTGCTGAATTGGGCGGCCGATTTGGGATCGCCCGGTGCTCACGAGAAGCTGGCGGATCTCGCGGCCGCCGGCGTTCTCGACACCCTCGGCGAGGCCGCCTCGGTGCGCACCTATGTGCTGCGGCACCTGCTTGTCGCCGAGCGGCTCTACCGCCAACGCGCCGCGATGGAGACGTTGTGGCCGGAAGGGCAGAGCGCTGAGTTGGATTTGAAGCAGGCGGATATCCTCGCGGCACGGGCAAGCGACTACGGCGCCCAGCTTACGTCCGAGGAAATGACGGCGGTGAAGGCTGAGGCCGATGGGTTTGTCCCGGTTTCACTCGACAGCCTGCCGCCCTGGCTTGCGACGGCCTCACACGAGTGAGGGATCCCCGAAATCCAAAAACGTCATCCGCACCAGGCAATCGAGCTTCCCTGCCTTTTCTCATTTGTAGATCCTGCAACCGGACTCCGCGATCGCTCCGATGTCGACCGGGTAATCCGGCGCGGGATCCCGGACCACGACCTCCACCGCTGTGATCCGGCGCGCGCATCCTTGCGACGCTGCCTTTCCGGCCTCGGCCCCGCCGACATAGATGTCGAGCCAGGGGTGGCCATTGTGCCCGGTGTGACAGGGTCCGTACTGCGGATGGTCGCCGTCGCCGCAGACGTCCTCGACGATGGCGTATTTGCGTATATGGGCGAGATAGAACCGGGTCCCGGCCGGATAGTCGAGCCATTGCCCGGCCTCGTCGACGACGTGGCCAACCGCAAGGGTAATGGGATCGGCGTAGGTGCCTGTGCCGCCTGCCTGGCGGTGAATGACGGGGCGCGCGATGGCGGCCGAGCCGGGCGGCGTGTTGTCCCAGTAACTGTATCCCGTGATATAGGCCGTGAAGGGTTTCTCGCTTCCGCTCGTGATTTGCGTTCCGTCGCCCGGAGCGACGATTGTTGGCTTTCGCGCGGAAACCGGGGTCGGCGTCGGCGACGCGCCGCCAGTCGGCCATGGATCGGGACTGTGGCCGGCGGAGCCGGCCTGGTCGGCGCGGCTCGACGACAGGGCCGCCAGCGCCACGACCACGCCGATGGCGAGCTTGAGGCCGCGGTATCGCGACGGTTCTGACTTCAATCGCCGCTCCACCTTTCCGCGACACACGCGTCCCTGGCCGCCAGCCTCGGTCAAGCGACCACCAGGTCGGCATGACTCAGGCCAAGGTGCTTGGAAAGCGTGGCGATCGGCACCGCCTCGCTCGGGCTACCGCCATCGGGGTCGTAGAAGAGCACGCCACTCTTCGGGTCGTAGACGATGCGGTCGTCCGCATCGTGGGCCATGGCGCCACGCCAGAACGCCGCCTCGGCGAGAGGCCCGTCGGGAAGCGCCTTGAACACGGCGCCATCGAGCTCGATCCGATCCTTGGCCAGCCGGAAATCGACGATCCGGTCGCTGTTGGCGGCGGCGGTCGCGTCGTCGAAAAGAAAGATGTCCGCGCCCCTTCCGCCGATCAGCCGGTCATGGCCGGCGCCGCCGGCGAGCCGGTCGTCGCCGCTTCCGCCGATCACCTTGTCTTTGCCGGCCTCACCCGACAGCACATCGTCTCCGCCGAAGCCGCGCAATATGTCGCTGTGCGACCCGCCGTCGAGCGTTTCGCCGGCCGCATGATCGATCGAATAGGGCGTCCGATAAGAGGCGAACTTGCCGATATATTCGGTAAGCGGCGTTCCATATGCATCCTTTGCCGCAATATCTCCGCCGGAGTCGACAAACGCCGCGAGCGTGCCGGCGCCGAGCAGATGCGCGCCGGCCAGCATTCCGGAGACCGTGATCTTGATCCCGGCGACGACCTCGCCGTCATATTGTCGAACCGGCTGCAGATACGACCATTGGAGGTCCATATAGGCGCGGATGGCGGCCTCCTGAGCCGCCGGGTTCGAAAGGAAATCCGCCTTCGAGTTGACGCCCAGTTCGCCCGTCCAATACCCGGTCCGCCAGTCGTTCTTCGCCGTACCGTCGGCGCGATAGAAGCCGGCATCGACAAGCGCCGCCTCACCGAACTGGTATTTGCCAAGAAAGCCGAGGCTATTGACCGCGGCGTAGTCGCCGCCCGACTCGCGTTCGCCGAGCGCGTCGAGAAAATCGGCATACGAGCCCCGGCTCAATCCTCCGCCTCCCTCCCGGCTTGCAGCGACCTGCGAGCCGACCCTCCGGCTGCACCGTCACCCCTTCGAGGTGGGAAGACCTCTCCCGGTCATTGTGGCATTTTCAAGCGGCATGCGCCCGCCAAGGCGATAGGCGATCGCTTCCAGGATGATTCCGTTGGTATTGACGTCGCTGTAATTTGCCGTCGGCAGGCCGGTGGCGGCGAAGATCCCGGAGGCATAGCCGAGGGTCGCGGTTCGCGCCCGTCCCCGTACATAAGCAAGGAGCGTCCGCGAATAGGGCTCAGGGCGGGCAGCGGCCCACAGGAAAGCCGCTTTGGTGCTGATCAGGGCGACCGAACGGCGGAAATCCGGGGTGTGATACTCCGGGAGGTCTTCCTTGGTCTTGACCACCCACGCAGCGTCGCCCTCGGCATCGAGCTGATAGCCTTGATAGGTGAACCACGGCGCGCGGTTGAGCGGCCCTTCGGAGACGCAGACGAGCTTGCCGGTTCTCGCATATTCTCGCGCCTCGGCCGTGTAGAGGAGGTCCGCCATCAGTCGCGCTGTTTCGGAGTAGCCAAGCTCGACCTCCTCGAGCACATGCGGCTCGGTTCCCACAAATCCACGCGCGGCGACCTCGTCGATCAGCTGCATCTCCCTGTCAGCGGCAGCCGTAGCCGAGGGGCGCGGAAACGCCGGCTCGACCGTGAAGCCCCAGGCGGCGAAGCCACGCGCTGCGTAGTTGGTGTAGCCCGAAATCGTGGACATCGACGAACGCTCCGTTTTCGAGACTGTGGAGGCGGCCACCGATCAGAGTGCCGCCGAGGTCCCATCGCTCGACGAGCCGGCCCGTCTCGAGCGCGCCGCCAGCGTAGGTGTCGAGTAGTTTCAGCGCGATGAGAAGCCGGCCCGCGTCGCTCGCGTCGTAGCCGTCCGCCCCGGCACTGGTGCCGTCCGTGGAAACCGCGGCGAGGGGGAGCCGGAGGCCGGAGGATGTCGTATCCGCGATATGCGCCAGGGCCAAGGCGACGCGCTCCATGAATTCAGCGGTGTCGATCAGCCCCAGTGAATGCGCGCTCATCATGCCAAGCACTGCGCTCGCAACATCCCACATCGTGGCGAAGCGCCATGCCGTCAGCCCCTCGTCGTCGAGCGACGCGGTGCCCGGTACGAGCCCGGTTTGCGGGTCGGTCAGTCCGGCGATGTAGGTCCACGCCAACTCGGCGTCCCTCAACAATTCGGCGCGCTCGGCGGGCTCGACGACGTCGCTCGCGGGTGGGGCCAGAAGCGCGCCCGACTTCGCCGCCCTCAAAAGATCGAAGGCCGGGTCTGTCGGCATCACCCGCCGCCGATACTCTTCAACGGTGACGAACCGGCTTTCCGGCATCTTTGCCAGGGCGAAAAAAATCCCGGCCAGTGCCTTGCGCGCTTCTTGCGTCGCGATTGCGGTCGGCTCGATCGCCACAAGCATGTCTTGCCGCGGTCCGGCGGCTTGCGCGATGTCGGCGACAACTCCCGCGACGCTCTCCGCCGTGAGGCAGCGCGGTGCCGGGAGGTGGAGGAGACCGTCGCCGTCCAGGCCGACGAAGCTCGACGGCGCTCCACAGAGCAAGCCGATCGCGGCGGCGCCCGCTGCCCCGGCTTCGACGAGAAGCCGGGGATCCTCGGAAGGCGCCGTCACGCAGGCGATCGGCGACCCCAGACGCTTCGAGAATTCCTCGAGACGCTCCGCAATCGCGTTGGCCTCATCGCCTTTCGGCAGGTCGTCCAACCCGATGACCGGGGTCGCAGCGAACACGTCGCTTACCGCCGTATCCCGCAACGCGGCAAACACGTCGAGATCGTCGCCGGTCCGAACCGCATATGAGGACGGGATGCCGGCGTCCCGCAGGCCCGCGATGAACGCCTCCGTTTGGTCGTCTGGCCCGTCGCCAATCTGCCCATCGACGCGGAGGGCGACATATCCGTATTGCCAGCCGGACTGCCGGTGCAGAGCCGACGGAGGAATGCTGTAAATTCGGCCCGCGGCGATCTCCGCAGCCACGGCCTCGCCAAGATGGCTCGTGAGCCGTGCGACGTCGCCGTCGCCGAGCCCCTTGAGCTTCTCCAGGGAAAGATATGCGATCGCCGGGTCGCCGCGGGCGATTTCCGCTGCGACCGCGGCAGCCAGCGCGCCCGGCGATGACTGGCCGTCGATTTCGCTGCCGCCATGGATCTCGAGGATACCGCCTGGCCCCTGCCAATAGCCCATCGGTCCGCCCGGCTGCGGCAAGAAGAGCGCGTTCTGAAAACCGGCCGCCCGCGTGCCGGCAATCGAAGCGGATGTTTCGAGCGATTCTCCCGTCGACAATGAAACGCTGAAAAGACCAGGGCCGTCGACCGAGCCGGAAAGCCGAAGCGCCCGGCAAAGGGTGCTTTGCAGCTCGCTGGCGCGGCGAACCTGAAAATAGGGCGTCAGGCCGGCAATGCCGGGAAGGTGGACGATGAGTTCGATGAGGTCCGCGTAGCCGTCATGCAGCTCGCGAAGCGTGAGCGCGAGCCCGCTGCCCGGTTCAAGCGGATTGCCAAAAGGAACTCTCGACATCAATCGCGCAGCCGACCGCGAGACCTCGGGACAGCAACCTGTCGAGTGCCGCGGACAGCCGCTTCGGCGACGTAAGCGGATCGATGCCGCTTACGATGATCATGAACGGCTTGTCTTCGGCCGCCTTCAATCCGGCGGCGGTTGCGGCCGCAAAGCCCGGTGCGCTGAGGAGGAGGCCGAGAGCCTCCCGGCGGCTGAATTTGTTCATGTTCGTGCCGCAGCTTCGCTTCAGGCAGCGCGCGGTTCATTGACCTCGATCAACGCCCGACCGCCCGGTTGACCGCAAGGTGCCGGAATTCGGCGAGCCGTCGAGGTGGGTTTGTCCAAAAAACACAGGAAGAAGCGTCCCGAGAAGACGGCCAGTCGCCGCGTGCGCCAGGTGTTCCGCAATCCTTCGGCGCGCGGCGATTGGATTGTCAGGATCGCTGTCGCCTTGCTTCTGCTCGCCGGCATTGTTTTGGTCGGGATTATCGCCGTTCGCCTGCTGATTGCGCCGACCCTTCCCGACCTCAGCATCCCGACCGCCGATCAACCCTCGTCCGCAATTCGACACGCGACACCCGCCGCATCGGACCGTAGCGCCGATCCTACGGCGATTGAGACGAACCTGGAGCGTCCGAAGGCGTGGCCGCCGACGCCCGCTTACAATCCATGGCGCGTCAAGCCTCCCTCCCTCTACGCGTTCGTTCCCGCCTGGTCGACCTCGGCGCGCGGATCGCTTGAGACCCACCTCCGCGCGATCGATGTCCTCCTGCCGCAATGGTTCGAGATCGTCGCGACCTCGAACGGCAGCGTCGCCGTGGAATCCGCCGGCCGGCGGACGTCGCTCGGCGACTACGTCGACGCGAACCGCGCGGCGGAAGACCTGATGCCGGTTTCCGGCTTCAGCGGCGATCCGGGAGCGGTCGCCACGGCTCTGTCGAATACGGTCGCGCGCCGGCAGGTGGTCGACGCCCTGGCCGCCGCCGCGGTTGACGGGGGCTATCGCGGGCTATGCCTGGATTTTTCGAGCCTTCCGACGAACTCGCATGGCGACGCCTTGCTCCTCGCTTCGGCGCTCGCGAAAGCTTTGCACGATACCGGGCGGGAGACTTGCGTCGTCATCCCGCTTGGCGGCGCGGTCTGGCCGCTCGAGGAAGTCGCCGCCACCGCCGACCGGGTCATACTCCTCGCCTTCGCCGAGCCGAGGAGCGGAAGCCACGCCGGGCCGATCGCCGCCCAGGACTGGGTGGCGGACGAGGTCACGGCCGCCCTCGGCCAGCTCGATCCAGCGCGAACCATTGTCGGGCTCGGCACGGCCGCGTACGAATGGGTCGACGATGATCCCGAGCCGCGTCGGATCGACTACCCGACGGCAACCCGGCTCGCCGCCCGCTACAACGCGGAGATCCGGCTCGATCCGGCCTCGCTCAATTCTACCTTCGCCTTCACCGATGCGTCCGGCCGGCGTCATGAGGTCTGGTTCCTCGACGCGGTGAGCGCCTATGACGAGGGCGTCGCGCTGTCGCCGACCGGCGTCGGCGGAGTTGCGGTATGGCCGGTCGGCGGCGAGGATCCGGGCGTCTGGTCGCTCTTCGGCGCGGCATCGACGCCGCCGGCGGACGCCGTCGCGCGCCTCAAGAACGTGCTGCTCGACAACTATGTCGGCTATGAAGGCGATGGCGAATTCCAGAAGGTCGTCGCCACGCCCAGCGCCGGGATCCAACTCCTGGAGACCGATCCGACGAGCGGGCTCATTGCTGCCGAGCATTATCAGAAACTGCCGCACGGCTACGAGGTCGAGCGGTGGGACGGCGGCGAACCGGCGGACATCGCCCTTACCTTCGATGACGGCCCCGACCCGGTCTACACGCCTCGCCTTCTCGATACGCTGAAGAACCTTCACGTCCCCGCCGCCTTCTTCGTCATCGGCGAAAACGCGCTCAATCATCCGAGCGTCGTCCGGCGCATGGTCGACGAGGGCCACATCCTGGGAAGTCATACCTATTGGCATGCCGACCTTTCGACCTCGTCCAACCTTTTCACCCGAATGGGGCTCAACGCCGCGCAACGCGCCATCGCCGGCCTCACCGGCCGGAACACGGTCTTGTTTCGCGCGCCGTATGGCGAGATCGAGGACCCGGCGACCGCCGCCGCGATTAGGCCGCTCGTCCTCCTCGGCAAGCTCGGCTACATCGCCGTCGGCATGGCGATCGACCCGGCCGACTGGCGACGCCCGGGCGCGGACGTGATCGTAAACCGCGTGGTCGATGCTGCGCGCCGGCGCGAGGGACACATCATCATTCTGCATGATGCCGGCGGCGACCGGTCTGAAACCGTCGAGGCGCTGCCGAAGATTATCGAAACGCTCCGCGCCGAGGGTTTTCACTTCGTGTCGCTCGACACCCTGGTCGGCATGACGCGGGATGAACTGATGCCGATCGCCAGCGGTGCCGGAATCCTTCTCGACACCTGGCTGGTTCGAAGCGTCTCATTCCTGCGCGACGCCATTGTCTTTCTTTTCACCGTAGCGCTCAGCCTCGGCGTCATCCGCACGGTGGCGATGGTCGTCCTGGTCTTCCTTCGCAAGCGCCACCGGCCAGCCGCGCCGGGCTTCGCGCCGCCGATCACCGTGCTCGTGCCGGCCTATTGCGAAGAGACGATCATCGTCGAGTTCGATCGCCTCGCTGCTCGCCTCGAACTATCCGAGCCTCAGCATCCTCGTGGTTGACGACGGTTCGACCGACCGGACCTATGCCGTTGTCCGCGAGGCTTTTGCCGAGGATACCCGCGCGTGAAGATCGTCAGCCAGCGCAATCAGGGAAAGGCGGCGGCGCTGAATTACGGCTACAGGATAGCGACGACCTCTATCGTCGTGGCGATCGACGCCGATACCCGGCTGCTGTCGCCAGACACCCTGGGCCTGCTGGTCCGCCATTTCGAGGATCCGCAGGTCGGGGCCGTCGCCGGCAACGTGAAGGTCATCAACCGGCGCAATCTCTTGGCCAGGCTCCAGGCGATCGAGTACATCACCTCGCAAAATCTCGATCGCCGGGCCTTCGAGACGATCGACGCCATTCCGGTCGTGCCGGGCGCACTCGGAGCATGGCGGAAGGAAGCGGTCGCCGCGGCCGGCGGCCTCTCCTCCGAGACGCTCGCCGAAGATGCGGACCTCACCTTCTCGGTACTCCGCGCGGGGTACCGGATCGTCTACGAGGAAGACGCGATCGCCCTGACGCAGGCCCCGCAGGCGGTGCGCCAGTTCATGCGCCAGCGATTCCGCTGGATATTCGGCATGCTCCAGACCGCCTGGAAGCATCGTGACGCGGTGTGGCAGGGGAAGGCCATCGGCGTCGTCGGCGTTCCCTACATCCTGATCTTCGGGACGCTCCTGTCGCTGATGGCGCCAGCCGCCGATCTGCTCCTCGTCATGGGGATCGTCGGCATCGTCGACGACCTCATCCAGCGTCCGGCTGAGGTGGTGGATCCGGCTTGGCTGCACGCCATTGTCTTCTACGTCATCTATCTGGCGTCGGACCTGGCGCTAAGCGTCCTGGCCTTCATCCTGGAGCCGCGCGAGCCGAAGCGGCTTCTGTTCTGGACGGTCTTCCAAAGGTTCTTTTACAGGCAGTTGCTCTACGTGGTGACCTTCCGTGCCATCTTCGTCGCTCTGACGGGTCGAATGGCGGGCTGGCACAAGCTCGTGCGGATATCGCCGGCCGCCCAAGGCGGCGAGGCGATACGGGCGGACAGTCGCGTCGTCGAATTGCAGTGGCGCGGCCCGGAACGGAGAGCACTGGAACCGGCGCGCCATCGACTTCAAGGAGAGCGAGAGGGCCCGCCGAGCGATCGGGGTGCCTGGGCGCAGGAAGGGCGAGCGGTCGAATTCGAGTGCCTGCCCGGCGGGCCGACCAATTCAATTGTCGTTTAGTCCCGCAGCCTTGGCCCGTATTGTGCTTGACCAGAGGCCGGCAGGAGACACCGTTTGGTTGACGCAATCCCCCTGATCGATCTTTCGTCGCGCGACGACAACGGCATCGCGGAGGCGATAGGACACGCCGCCCGCACGGTTGGCTTCTTCTCCGTGACCGGGCACGGGCTGGACCCAGAACTCCTCGACGCCGTCTTTCTCGAGGCCCATCGGTTCTTCGCCTTGCCGCTCGCGGAGAAGACCAGGCTTTCGATCAGCCGGTCGCCGCACAATCGCGGCTATGTGGCGATGAAAGCGGAGAGCCTCGATCCTTCCCGCGCCGCCGACCTCAAGGAGGCCTTCAACATTGGCCTCGACCTTACGGCGGACGATCCGCGGGTGCTCGCAAGCGAGCCGTTTCGCGGGGTCAACCTTTGGCCGGATCTCGCCGGTTGGCGGGAAACGATGCTCGACTATTTTGACGCGGTCTGGCGGCTCGGCCGCCGGATCCACGGCGCCATCGCCCTCGACCTCGGGCTGCCCGCCAGCTTCTTCGAGGACAAGCTCGACCAGCCCATGGCAACGCTCCGCCTGCTTCACTATCCCCCGCAGCCGGCCGCGGTCGAACCGGGGCAGATCGGCGCCGGCGCCCACACCGACTATGGCGGCGTCACGCTCCTCCTCACCAATTCGGTCGGCGGCCTGGAGGTGCGGCGGCGGGACGGTGCGTGGATCGCGGCGCTGCCGATTCCCGGCGCTTTCATCTGCAACATCGGCGATTGCATGATGCGATGGACCAACGACGTCTACGTCTCGACGCCGCACCGCGTGGTCAACCGGAGCGGCCGCGAGCGCCATTCGGTGGCGTTCTTTCTCGATCCGAACCCCGACGTCGAGATCGCCTGCCTTCCGGCCTGCGTGAGCGACGCCCGGCCGGCCCGCTATCCGCCGGTTCGCGCCGCGACCTATCTCCGCGGCCGGCTCGACGCGACATACGGCCCGCCAAGCGCCGGCCCGTCATAGCCATCGACCGGGGCAGTGGACCAGATGCCAAAGTGGACCAAGGCGCAGCTGATACACAAGGCGATCGCCGACGACATCGTCCGCGGCCGGCTGCCCCCCGGCGCGGCCCTCGATGAAACCGGGATCGCGGCTGCCTTTCACGCCTCGCGCACCCCCGTCCGCGAAGCGATCCGCGAGCTCGGTGCGATCGGCCTCGTCGAGACCCGGGCGCGCCGCGGCGCGCTGGTCAGGGCGATGTCGGATCGCGAGCTTGACGAGATGTTTGGCGTGATGGGCGAGTTGGAGGCGCTCTGCGCCCGCTGGTCGGCGATCGCCATGACCGGACGCGAGCGCCGCCGGCTTCTCTCGCTCCAGGAGGAGAGCGAGTCCCTGGTGTCGGCCGGCCAGCGCGAGCTTTATGTCGATTTCAACAACCGATTTCACGAAGCGATCTATCACGGTTCGCACAATCGCTTCCTTGCCGAGCTGACGCTTTCTGTCCGGAAACGCTGCGCTCCTTTCCGCCGGGCCCAGTTCGAGACGCTTGGCCGGCTCGCCAAGTCCCACGCCGAGCATGGGGCGGTGGTCGCCGCCATTCAGCGTGGCGATGCCGATTCGGCCGCATGCGAGATGCGGGCCCATATCGTCGTCGTCCGCCACGCCGTCGACGATGTCGCCGGTGAGGCACGTCGGCGCTCCGACCGGGACGGTCTCGGATTGCGCGATCTGCCGAAATTGCACCGAGAACAGGCAGCGCCCAATCGCGCTTAATCTTTCACCATAATTTTTCATCTTGCATACAATTCGGCCAGAGCCGGTCACATTACGACAGGTGCCGGCGGGCTACTGAATATCCTTGAGTTCGACATCGCTGGGCTCGCCCGACGGACGCAACGCCAAATCCCCGTTGGAAAATCACGGCCGTCCCGACTCGCCCTGAGACGCATTTGCTGCATCGCAACCGGACTTGGCACGGCCGTTGCGAGACAGGCGGCAAGGCGGCGTTCACGCCTTTGCACGACCGCAAACTCTCAGGGGGTTCGAACGATGTCGAAACTACATCTCTCACGCCGGACGCTGCTGAAGGGAAGCGCTGCGTTCGGAGCGGCCGGCTTCGTCTCGGGCATACTGCCGATCCGGCGTGCGCTCGCCGCGCCGCTCACGATCGGCATCGCCTATGTCGGTCCGCGCGACGATTTCGGCTGGAACCAGGCACATGCCGTCGCAGCCGAGGCGCTGAAGGCGATCCCCGACGTTATCGTGGTCGAAGAGGAGAACGTGCCGGAGACCGATGCAGTCTCGAAGACGATGGAGAGCATGATCCAGCTCGACGGGGCCGGTCTGATCTTTGCGACCTCCTTCGGTTATTTCGATCCATTCATGCTCGACATGGCGAAGAAATATCCCGACGTGCAGTTCCGGCACGCGGCGGGCCTGTGGACCGACAAAAACCCGAAGAACGCCGGCAGCTATTACGGCTATCTCGACCAGGGCCACTATATCGATGGCGTCGCCGCCGGCCTTTCGACCAAGTCGAATAAGCTCGGCTTCATCGCGGCGAAGCCGATCGGCACCGTCCTCCTCAACATCAATTCGTTCCTCCTCGGCGCCAAGAAGACCAATCCGGACGCGGCGGTCCAGGTGATTTTCACCGGCGATTGGTCGTTGCCGGTGCGCGAGGCCGAGGCAACCAACGCGCTGATCGACTCCGGCGCCGACGTTATCACCTGCCACGTCGATAGCCCCAAGGTCGTGATCCAGACCGCCGAGGGCCGCGGCGTAAAGACCTGCGGCCACAATGCCAGCCAGGCGCCGCTCGCCCCGAACGGGTTCATCACCGGCGCCGAATACAAGTGGATCACCATCTATTCGCAGTTCGCCGACATGCTGTCGAAAGGCGAGACGCTGCCGAACTTCGTCCGCGGCGGCTACGACAAGGATTACGTCCAGAACACCGCCTACGGCGCCGGCGCAACGCCCGAGGCGATCGCCGCCGCCGACGCCGCCAAGGCGGAGGTCAAGGCGCTGAAGCCGGTATTCGTCGGTCCGCTCAAGGACAACGCCGGCAACGAGGTCATCCCGGCCGGCACCGAGCATCCGCCCTACGACGTGTGGCTGGAGCAGACCAACTATCTCGTCGAAGGGGTGGTCGGATCGATCACCTGAGCCTCGTCAGGGCCGGTGGGGCCTGTATCCGCCGGCCCACGCTCTCCGCGATGAGGGGTATCGAGCGTGACCGCGACGACTGAAACCAATCTCACCGCCCCGGAACTGCCGGCGGCGACCGGCGAATTCGTCGGCCGCGCACTACGCTCGGCGGAGGCGGTGGTCATCCCGGTCTTCGCCGTTCTCGTCGCCGCGATCCTCTTCTCGCTGTTCCTGCTCTTCCTCGGCAAGTCGCCGGTCGAGTTCTTCTCGCTGCTGTGGACCGGCGGTTTCGGCACGTCGTTCTCCTGGACCAACACGCTGGTCCGTGCCGCTCCGCTGATCTTCACGGCGCTCTGCGTGGCGATCCCGGCCCGCCTCGGCATGGTGATCATCGGCGGCGAAGGGGCGCTCGTCCTCGGCGGCTTTACCGCAGCCGCGATTGCCATCCCCTTCATCGGCTGGGCCTCGCCCTTCGTCACCATGCCATTGATGTTCGTCGCCGCTGCCCTTGCCGGGGCGGTTTGGATCGGCCTCGTCGGCCTGCTCCGCCACTATCGCGGCGTCAACGAAACCATCGCCAGCCTGCTCCTTTTCTATATCGCGGTCGCGATCATGAACTTCTTCGTCGAGGGCGCGCTCCGCGATCCCGGCAACCCCAACAAGCCGTCGACGCCGCCGATCGGCGAGGCGAACATGGTCGGGACGATTCCCGGCACCGACATCCATTGGGGCCTGGTGGTCGCGGTCGTTCTCGCGATTGCGCTATGGGCGCTGATGAACCGCACCAAGTTCGGCTTCGCGGCGCGGATCACCGGCGGCAATGTCCGCGCGGCGCGGGCGCAGGGACTGCCGGTCGGCCGCCTGGTCGTCATCTCCTGCATGATCGCCGGCGCCTGTGCCGGGCTGGCCGGCTACTTCGAGGTCGCTGCGATCCAGGGCCGCGCCAACGCTTCGCTGGCCGCGGGCTACGGCTTCACCGGCATCCTCGTCGCCTTTCTCGCCCGGCAGAATGCGCTCGCCATCATCCCGGTCGCGGTGTTCCTCGGCGGCATCGCCGCCGCCGGCGGCCTGATCCAGCGCCGCATGGGCATGCCCGACGCGACGGTCCTCGTCCTCCAGGGCCTGATGTTCGTCGTTCTCCTGGTCAGCGAGACGCTCTACGGCCGCATCCCCTTCTTCCGGACGGGAGGAGCGACGCGATGACCGGAGAATCGAACCTCACCATCGTCCTCCTCGCCATGCTCGCCGGGGCGATCCGGGTATCGACGCCCTTCCTCTTCGTCAGCCTCGGCGAGTGCCTCACCGAAAAGTCCGGCCGGATCAATCTCGGCCTTGAGGGGACGCTGGTCTTCGGCGCGATGACGGCCTACGCGATCTCCTATCGCACCGGCTCGCCGTGGCTCGGCGTCTTCGTCGCGGGCGTCGCGGGATCGCTGTTCGGCGCTTTCCACGGCTATATCTGCAAGCTCCCCAAGGTAAATGACATCGCCATTGGCATCGCGCTGATGCTCTTCGGCACCGGCCTCGCTTTCTTTTTCGGCAAGGCCTACATCCAGCCGCAGGCGCCGCGGCTCTCCTCGATCTCGCTTGGCTGGTGGTCGGACAATCCCCAGGTCGAGGTCGCGCTCCGCGTCAATCCTCTCTTCCTGGTCGGAGCGGCGCTCGCCGTCCTTCTTTGGTGGGCGTTCCGGAACACCCGGTTCGGCCTGATCGTGCGGATGACCGGCGACTCGGCGCCGGCGGCGCTCGCCATGGGCTATTCGGTCGACAGGGTGCGCTTCATCTCCACCACCATCGGCGGCTTCTCGGCCGGCGTCGGCGGCGCCTTCCTCTCGCTCTATTATCCGGGAAGCTGGAGCGAAGGCCTTTCGTCGGGTCAGGGGCTGATGGCGGTCGCGCTGGTCATCTTCGCGCGCTGGAATCCGCTGGCCTGCTTCCTGGCGGCGCTTCTCTTCGGCGCCGCCGGCGCACTCGGTCCGGCCCTCCAATCGGTCGGCATCACCCAGGGCTACTACTTCTTCAACGCCGCGCCCTATGTGCTGACGCTCCTCATCATGATCGCCTCGACCTCGCCGAAGCGCTCGCTGAAGGGCGCTCCCGGCGAATTGTCGATCACCAAGTGAGCGGAGGGGCCGATGCCGGAGGCTGTTTCTCTCGCGCCTGCCGCCAAGCGGGGTTTCGGCCGCACCGTCGACGCCGATCCCTACCCCTGGCCGTTTGACGGTGCGCTCCGCCCGGACAACACGGCCCTGATCGTCATCGACATGCAGACCGATTTCTGCGGCAAGGGCGGCTACGTCGACAAGATGGGCTATGACCTCAGCCTGACGCGGGCGCCGATCGGGCCGATCGCGTCGGTTCTCGCCGCCATGCGGGGCAAGGGCTATCACGTCATCCACACCCGCGAAGGCCACCGGCCCGATCTTTCCGACCTTCCCGACAACAAGCGCTGGCGCTCGCAGCGGATCGGCGCCGGCATCGGCGATCCGGGAC
Organism: uncultured Alphaproteobacteria bacterium; assembly: GCA_963792845.1. Taxonomy (GTDB): domain Bacteria; phylum Pseudomonadota; class Alphaproteobacteria; order Rhizobiales; family Kaistiaceae; genus Bauldia. The sequence goes on along the minus strand of CAWBXW010000007.1, from coordinate 119,450 downwards.
CGTGCGGCCGCATCCTGGTGCGCGGCGAGCCCGGCTGGGAGATTATCCCGGAGCTGGCCCCTGCGGAGGGCGAGCCGGTCATCGACAAGCCGGGCAAGGGATCGTTCTGCGCCACCGACCTCGAGCTGATGCTCCGCACACGCGGCATCCGCAATCTCGTCCTCGCCGGCATCACCACCGACGTCTGCGTCCATACGACCATGCGCGAGGCGAACGACCGCGGCTTCGAGTGCCTTCTCCTCGAGGACTGCTGCGGCGCGACCGACCACGGCAACCACCTCGCCGCGATCAAGATGGTCAAGATGCAGGGCGGCGTCTTCGGCGCGGTATCGACCTCCGCCAGGCTGGCGGGGGCCCTCCCGTGATGACCGCACTGGTACACCGCCTCTCCGCACGCGGCCCGGACGACGTCGCCCCGCTTGACCGGGCGATCGCCGCGGGCCGGATCGAGCCGCGGGGCATCGTCGCCATCCTCGGCAAGACCGAGGGCAACGGCTGCGTCAACGATTTCACCCGTGCCTTCGCTGTCAGCGCGCTGCGCGGCAGCCTCAGCCGCTATCTCCCTTGTGAGGATGTCGGCCGCGTCTCGATCGTCATGTCGGGGGGGACCGAGGGCGGCATTGCGCCGCACTGGCTCGTGCTGGAACGCCGCGAGACGGCCTCGGGAAGCGGCCCGGCGCTGGCGATCGGCTCCGCCCACACCGCCGATCTCGCGCCCGAGCATCTCGGCCGGCATGCGCAGGTGGAGATGGTCGCGGCCGGCGCCAGGGCGGCGATGGCCGACGCCGGCATCGGCGATCCGGACGATGTTCATTTCGTCCAGATCAAGTGCCCGCTGCTCACCGCGGAGCGCATCGCTGCCGCGGAGGCCCGCGGCAGCCCGACCGCTACCCGCGACACGCTCAAGTCGATGGGCCTGTCGCGCGGCGCCTCTGCGCTTGGCGTCGCCGTCGCACTGGACGAGATCAACGCGGAACGGGTCACCGACTCCGCCATCGGCCGCGACTTCACGCTATGGTCCGACCGCGCCAGCACGTCCGCCGGCGTCGAACTGCTCAATCATGAGATCGTCGTGCTCGGCATGGGCAAGGGCTGGGTCGGGCCGCTTGCCATCGACCATGCCGTCATGGCCGACCCCATCGATATCGAGCCGGTCCGGGCGGCGCTGGCGCGGTTCGGGCTCGCCGGAGGAGGACAGATCGCCGCGGCGGACCGGCATCGGCTGGTTGCTCTCCTCGCCAAGGCGGAGGCCGCCTCGACCGGCAGCATCCGGGGCTACCGCCACACCATGCTCGACGATTCCGATATCTCCTCGACCCGTCACGCCCGAGCCTTCGTCGCCGGCGCCTTGGCCGGCGTCGTCGGTCACGCCGAGATCTTCGTGTCGGGAGGAGCCGAGCACCAGGGGCCGGACGGCGGCGGCCCGGTCGCAGTCATCGCAAGCCGCGCCGAGGCTGCCGCATGAGCGCTGCATTGGACATGGCAGCCGCCCCCGCCGGACATTCGCTCCGCCGCGCCATCGCGCTCGAAACCATCGGCATGACCAAGGTCTTCGCCTCGCTCACGGCGCTCGAGGACGTGTCGATCAGGGTCGAGGCGGGGACATTCCACGCGCTTCTCGGCGAGAACGGCGCCGGCAAGTCGACGCTGGTCAAATGCATCATGGGCTACTACCGGCCGACCCGCGGGACGGTGCTGATCGACAATCACGAGGTCGAGGTCCGCAATCCACGCGACGCCCATGCCCACGGCATCGGCATGGTCTACCAGCACTTCACGCTGGTGCCGTCGCTGACCGCGGCCGAGAATCTCGTCATCTCGCGCGCGCACCCTCCGGCGATCATCGACTGGCGGAAGGAGCGGCGCGATCTCGCGGCGTTCCTTGAGCGGATGCCGTTCAAGGTGCCCCTAGACGTGCCGGTCTCCGGGCTTTCGGCCGGCGAGAAGCAGAAGCTCGAGATCCTCAAGCAGCTCTATCTCGACCAGCGCTTCCTCATCCTCGATGAGCCGACCTCGGTGCTCACCCCCGGCGAGGCCGACGAGGTGCTTGGGCTTCTCCGCGGCATGACCAGGGCGGGCGGGCTCACCATCCTGATGATCACCCACAAGTTCCGCGAGGTGAGCGCCTTTGCCGACGCCTTCACCGTGCTCCGTCGCGGAGAGATGTCCGGCGCCGGCAAGGTCGGCGAAGTCTCCGTCGACGAGATGAGCCGGATGATGATCGGCGAGACCAAGATCCGCGAGCGCGCGGCGCGGAAGGTGATGGCCGGGCAACCTGTGGTGCTGGAACTTGCCGGCATCTTCGCCGATGACGACCAGGCCCTGCCGGCGGTCGAGGCGGTGAATCTCAAGGTTCACGCCGGCGAGATCGTCGGCATTGCGGGCGTCTCCGGCAACGGCCAGTCCGAGCTCGTCGAGATCCTCTCGGGCCAGCGCGACATGAAGGACGGTCGCATCTTCGTCCACGACAAGCCCTTTGTGCCGAACCGCGACCACATGGATCGCTACCGCGTCTACGGCCTGCAGGAGGAACCGCTCCGCAACTCGCTGGTACCGCGGATGACGGTCGCCGAGAACATCGCCTTCCGCACCTTCGACAAGCCGCCGATCACCACGCTCGGGTGGTGGCTGTCGCCGGCGCCGATGCGGGCGCGGGCGCGCGAGCTGATCGGCGCCTATCGGGTGAAGACGCCGTCGACTGACGAAATGATGGAGAACCTCTCCGGCGGCAACGTCCAGCGCGCCGTACTCGCCCGCGAGCTTTCCGGCGCGGTCGACGTGCTGATCGTCGCCAACCCCTGCTTCGGGCTCGACTTCGCCTCGGTGGCGGAGATCCGCTCGCAGATCATGGAGCAGCGCAATCGCGGTGCCGCGGTCCTGCTGATTTCCGAGGATCTCGACGAGATCCTGGAGCTCGCCGACCGCATCGCGGTGATGTCGGGCGGCCGCATCGACTACGTGGTCTCGGCGGCCGAGGCGGATCGCACGTCGATCGGCCGCGCCATGGCGGGGCACTGAGGAGACCGGAGAGGGCATGATCACGGTCGCAGCTCAGCCCTTCGCCTTTGTCTTCCCGCCGGAGAAGGTCGCCCTTGTCGTCATCGACATGCAGCGCGATTTCGTCGAGCCGGGCGGGTTCGGCGAGACGCTCGGTAACGATGTGACGCGTCTGCAGGCGATCATCCCGACGGTGGCGCGCCTGATCGCCCTCTTCAGGCGGAACGGCTGGCCGGTTGTCCATACGCGGGAAGGACATCGGCCGGACCTTTCCGATTGCCCGCCGGCCAAGCGCGGCCGCGGCAATCCCTCGCTCCGCATCGGCGACGTCGGGCCGATGGGACGGGTTCTCGTTCATGGCGAGCCGGGACACGGCATCGTCGCAGAGCTTGCGCCGATCGAAGGCGAGACGGTCATCGATAAGCCCGGCAAGGGGTCTTTCTATGCCACCCCGCTGGCCGACGTTCTCGCCCGGCTCGGCGCAACCCACCTCGTCTTCGCCGGCGTCACCACGGAGGTCTGCGTCCAGACCTCGATGCGCGAGGCCAACGATCGCGGGTTCGAGTGCCTCCTCGTCGAGGACGCGACCGAGAGCTACTTCCCGGAGTTCAAGGCGGCGACGCTCGCCATGATCCGGGCCCAGGGCGGCATTGTCGGCTGGACGGCGCCGCTCGCGTCGCTGGAGGCGTCGCTGGCGCGGCGGGCGGCATGAGCCCGCCCTTCGACGCTGAGGCCCATGCCGACCACATGGCCAAGGTGATGGACCTCGAGATCGCGCCGGAGTTCCGGGCAAGCGTCGTCGAGAACCTCAAGGCGACCGCCGCCGCAGCGGCGCTGGTGATGACGTTTCGGCTCGACGACCACATCGAGCCAGGCCCGGTCTTCGAGCCGTGACGGGCGATATCCTCTACCGTCCGGCCCACGAGATCGCGGCGGCCGTGGCGGCGCGCGAAGTAACGGCGCATGACCTGACGATTGCCGCGATCGCCGCGATCGAAGCCGGCAATCGCCGTCTCGGCGCCTTCACCGACACGATCTTCGACCGGGCGCTGGCTGAGGCCGACACGGTCGACGCCGCCGTCGCGCGCGGCGAGGCGCCGCCGCTCGCGGGCGTCCCCTATGCGGTCAAGAATCTCTTCGATATCGATGGCGTCGTCACCCGCGCCGGCTCGCTGATCAATCGCGACAATTCCCCGGCAGAGGCCGACGCCTTCCTGGTCAGGCGGATGACCGACGCCGGCGCCATTCTCCTCGGCAGCCTCAACATGGGCGAATACGCCTACGACTTCACCGGCGAGAATACCCACGACGGGGCATCGCTCAACCCGCATGACCCGACGCGCATGTCGGGCGGCTCCTCCGGCGGCTCGGGCACGGCGGTCGCCGCGGGCATGGTCGCGGCCTCGCTCGGCTCCGATACCAACGGCTCGATCCGCGTGCCGTCTTCTTTCTGCGGGCTGTACGGACTGAAGCCGACGCTTGGCCGGCTGTCGCGGACCGGGACCTTTCCGTTTTGCGCCAGCCTCGATCATCTCGGCCCGATCGCCCGTTCGGCGCTCGACCTCGCCCTGATCTTCGATGCGCTGCAAGGTGGCGATCCCGCCGATCCGGCCCAGATCCGCCGTCCGCCGCTCGCTACCGGCGCATTCGTCGAGGCAGGCATCGGCGATCTCAGGATCGCTGTCGCCGGCGGCTACTTCCGCGACACCGGAATGCCCGAGGCGAACGCGGCGGTCGACCGCGTAGCCGCGGCGCTCGGCGTCGACCGCGAGGTGGCCATCCCCGAGGCGGCCCGGGCCCGCGCCGCCGCCTACGTCATCACCACCGCCGAATCCTCGGCGCTGCACCTTGCGCGCCTCCGCCACCGCGCCGGCGATTTCGATGCGGACACGCGCGGCCGGCTCCTCTCCGGCGCCATGGTGCCGACGGCGTGGGTCATCCAGGCCCAGCGCTTCCGCTCGTGGTTCCGCGAGGCGATGCGATTGGTCTTCAGCGAGGTCGACATCGTCCTTGCGCCGGCGACGCCGTTCCACGCGCTCAAATCGGGCACCAGGACGATCACGCTCGATGGGATCGTCATGCCGGCCCGCCCGAATATCGGCATCTTCACCCAGCCGATCAGCTTCGTCGGCCTGCCGGTCGTGGCGGTGCCGGTGTGGCTGCCTGGCGCGGCCCTGCCGATCGGGGTGCAGGTCATCGCCCCCGCATGGCGCGAGGATCTTGCGCTTCGCGTCGCGCGCCACCTCGAAATTGCCGGCGTCGCCGCGGCCCCGGTGGCGAAGAGGACGGAGGTCACAAGATGAGCGGCGCGGATGCCCGCTGGGCGGGAAGGAATTCGGACAAGGATGTGCTCCGCGACGAGGTCTGGGGGCGGCTCGAGACTTCCGGCGTAAATGTCGGACCGGTGCGGAGCCGCATTCCGAACTTCGCCGGCGCCGATCTCGCCGCGTTCAATCTCTCCCGCGTCCCCGCGTGGCAGACAGCCCGCATCGTCAAATGCAATCCCGACCCGCCGCAGATTCCGGTTCGCCTCCGCGCATTGCATGAGGGGAAGATCGTCTACGCCCCGGTGCCCGAACTGACCAAGGGATTCCCCTTCGTCCGGCTCGACCCGGCGGAGCTTCGCCGCAACGGGATCGATTTCGAGACGGCGGCGACGTCGCAGAGCTTCGTCGCGGTCGGCGAGCCGGTCGCCTTCGAGGACATGGAGCCGCTCGATTTCGTCGTCGTCGGCTGCGTCGCGGTTACCCGATCCGGCGGCCGGACCGGCAAGGGCGGCGGCTTCGCCGACCTCGAGCTCGGCATCTTTCGTGAACTCGGCAAGGTTGGCGAGGTGACCGGGATCGCGACCACGGTTCATTCGCGCCAGGTGGTCGACGATCCGCGCCTGCCGATGATGCCGCACAATTCGGCACTGCACTGGATCGCCACCGAGCGCGAGCTGATCGAGACGAGGACCGCCTTCGGCCAGCCGAAAGGGGTCGATTGGGACCGGGTTCAGCCGGACCGGTACGAGAACATCCCGTTCCTCAGCGAGCTGCGGGCGCGGCTCGAACGGCGATGACCCGCCAACCGGGACCCGCCTCCGTACTGGAGGTCGATCTTCCCGAGGTGAAGGCCGAAGTCGAGGCCGCCTTTGCCGAGTACGAGCGCGCCCTCGTCGGCAATGACGTCGCGGTGCTCAACCGGCTGTTCCTCGACCGGCCGGCAACGATCCGATACGGCATCGGCGAGAACCTCTACGGCCATTCGGCCATCGCCACCTTTCGCGCCGCGCGGTCGCCGGCCGGGCTGGCGCGGACGCTCGAAAAGACGGTCGTCACCACCTATGGCCACGACTTCGCGGTGGCCTCGACCCTGTTCCGACGGGCCTCGATGCCGGGCAGGCTCGGCCGCCAGATGCAGGCTTGGGTACGGACGTCCGAGGGATGGCGCATCGCCGCGGCGCATGTCAGCGTCATCGACGATCCGGCGGCTCAGGCCGTGGCGCCGGCCTGAAGCGAGGCCATGTAGCTTCGCCAGCCGCCGAATTTGCTGATGTCGCGTGCCCCTTCGGTGGCGACGGACTCGCAGAGGAACCCTTTGACGCTGGTTCCATCCGCGAGGCGGAGGCTGCCGATGCCGAGTGGCACCGGGATGGCGGCGACCAAGCTGCCGAATCCCTCGGGCGGCAAGGCCCACACCTCGGTCTCGATGCCGACGCCGCTGCCATCGCCGACGCGCACGAGCCCCGGTCGCACCGGTGGGCCGCCAGGAAGCGCGAAGAGGCGATAGCTCGCCTCGGTCGGAACGGCACGCACGAAGCTTCCGCCGCGCGAGGTAAGCTCGCGGTTGAGCGCCATTCCGGAAAGATGCGCGCCGACCACCGCGATTTCGACGGTCCCAGGCGGCGCGCCCGGCGGCCTCGGCGGCGATGGCGGCGGCGGGCGTCCGGTGGAGCCGATCGGGGTCCGGGCGGCGGCGTGCATCGCTGCGCCGATCGCTGCAAGCAGCCCGTCGTGTCCGGCGGGTGCGATCAGCGTGACACCGGCGGGGCGTCCGTCGCGACGCGACGGGCCGGGCACGGCGAGCGCGCAAAGGTCGAGGAGATTGACGAAGTTGGTGTAGGTGCCGAGGCGCGAATTGGCGGCGATCGGTTCGGCCTCCGCCTCGGCCAGCGTGCAGACGTCCGGGATCGACGGCACCACCAGCACGTCGATATCGCGCCATATCGCCGAGGTCTCCCGCCTGAGCTCCGCCAGCCGGTATTCCGCCGCGAAGCCGTCGGCGGCCGAGAGGTCACGCGCCTTTTCGATGATCGACCGCGTCACCGCATGGAGCGCCTCCGGCCGCGCTTCGATGAAGCTGCGGATCGCCTGATAGCGCTCGGCGACCCATGCCCCCTCGTAAAGAAGCGCAGCCGTCGCGAAGAAAGGGGATAGGTCGACTGGGCGAGGCGTGCCGCAAGGTTGTGGCACGCAGGCGAGGGCGGCATCGAAGGCGGCCTCCGCCGCGGCGCTTCCGAAGATTCGGCTCTTCGCGTCGGGAGCGCCGATCCGCACGGCAGGGGGGAGCGACGGCGTGCCGAGCGGCCGGTCCTGCGAGTAGGCATCCGCCGGGTCGAAGCCGGCAGCAGCCCCGAGCACGGTCCACGCGTCGGCAACGCTTCCAGCGAAGATCGAGACGCAGTCGAGGGTGCGGCAGGCGGGCACGACGCCGCGGGTCGATAGCGCGCCGCAGCTCGGTTTCAGTCCGACGATGTTGTTGAGCGCGGCCGGAACCCGGCCCGACCCGGCGGTGTCGGTGCCGAGGGCGAAGGCGACGATCCCGTGGGCCACCGCGACCGCCGAGCCGGAAGACGATCCGCCCGGGACAAGGGCGGCATCGACGGCATTCCTCGGCACTGGAAACGGGGTTCGCACGCCGACCAGACCGGTGGCGAATTGGTCAAGATTGGTCTTGCCGATGAGAATCGCGCCTGCCGCAACCAGCCGCTCGACGACCCGCGCTGACCCGCTCGGCACATAGGCATATTCCCGGCAGCCGGCGGTTGTCGGCATGCCGGCAACGTCGATATTGTCCTTGACCGCGAAGGGGATGCCGAAAAGGGGTCGCGAGACGTCGAACGCCCCAAGCCGGGACGCGGCATCGATCGCCTGATCGCGGTCAACGAGGCTGATGAAGATGCCGGGATCGTCGAGACGATCGATCGCCAGGTAGGCTTCGCGGACGACCGCGGCCGGCTGGAGGGCGCCTTCGGCGTAGCCTTTGCGAATGCCTGCAATATCGGGAGCTGTCATCACGCCTCATGGGACCGGCACGCGGTTCTTATGCAAGTTGCCCGCCAGAGAGACGGCGCGGGCGGCATCCGCGGCCCGAAATTCCGAAGCCCGGCGCCTTGCGTGCAACACAAACGGTGCCTAGATATATGCGGTCGATCTTGTACAGAACTTTGTTCCCGCGCGCGCCGCGTCTGACGATGTTCCCTCTCAAAATCGATGGTACTGCCAAGCTCGGCGATCCCGCCGGGCGCTGGATTTCGATTGGAAAGGGAATCCTCGTGAACACTGGAACTGTGAAGTTTTTCAATGCGACCAAGGGCTTTGGCTTTATTCAGCCCGACAATGGCGGAGCGGACGTCTTCGTTCATATCTCGGCCGTCGAGCGCGCCGGAATGAACACCATCGTCGAAGGTCAGAAGCTCAGCTTCGACGTTGTCAAGGACAACCGCTCGGGCAAGAGCGCTGCCGCCAACCTCCAGGCCGCGTGAAGGGTGCATCGCCTCTGGTCTTTGACCACGGATGTACTGGCATCGGCCATTGAGGCGGTAACGAGAAGGTCGGGGAAGCCCGGCCTTTTTCGTTTCAGTCGGGAGTAAGCTCTAATGAAACCCAAGCCGCAGGACAGGTTTTTCAAACCGTCGCGCTCGGAGAGCAAGGCCGACATGACCACCAGGGTAGCGCGGTCGATCATCGACGGCGAAGCGGCGCGCCTCGACGCCAAGACGGAGCGGCTGCGCGCCGCGAGGCTCGCGCGGGAGGGTGCGTCGACGTGTGCGGCTCCGACCAAGCTGGAGCGGCGGGCCCCGCGTCGAAAAGGCTGACCCTCCGTGGCTTCACGCGCGAAATCAATCACATAGCCATGCCCCGGGGCGCTCGCGCGTCAGCGCGAGCCTCGAAGCACGCGCCTACTATGGCCCCATTCGGCTATGCCAGCGCGGCAACCTCGGCCCGGAGCACGTCGATCCCCGCCCCGGTCGCCGCTGATGTAGTGATGACCTCGGGATGTGCCGCCGGCCGCCTGGCGATGGCGGCGCGCGTCTCGGCGAGCGTCCGCTCCAGCGCCTCGGGCTTCTCCTTGTCGCACTTGGTCAGCACGAGCTGATAGGACACCGCCGCCTTGTCGAGGAGGTCGAGCGCCTCGCGGTCGTTCGGCTTGAGGCCGTGGCGGGCATCGACGAGCACATAGACGCGGCGGAGATTGGCGCGGCCGCGGAGGAAATCGAAGACGAGCCGCGTCCAGTCCTTGACGTCGTGCTTGGACGCTCGCGCATAGCCGTAGCCGGGCATGTCGACGATGACGAGGCCGGAGCCGGCGGTGAAGAAATTGAGCTCGCGGGTACGGCCCGGCGTGTTCGAAGTCCGCGCCAGCGCCTTCTGCCCGGCGAGCGCGTTGATCAGCGAAGACTTGCCGACATTGGAGCGGCCGGCGAAGGCGACCTCGACGTTGTCGGGCGCCGGCAGGCCGTCCACCGACCGCCGCACCCTGGACGAAGCGCCAAGGCCGGGCGAAGGCCAGGCGTCCGGCCTCGAGCCGGCTTCGTCCTCGGCTTCGTCTGATTCGCACGCCGCTCAGACGCGTGCCTTGCGGGTCCGCGTCGGCTTCCGGCTTTGGCGGCGCTTCTTGGGCGGCGGTCTTCTTCGCCTTCTTGCCGGGGCGGACGCCGGAGCCTCCTCGTCCTCGTCGCCGTCGACGATGGTGGCCGGAGCCTTGACGATGGCCGCCGGAGGTCCGGCGGCCGCCGCCGCGGCAGGTTTCGGCCGTCTTGCGGAAGGTATCCCTGATGTTGCCGATGAGGTCGACGTCGACGCCCTGGCGGCGCATGATCGTGTACTGCTGCGAGCACCGACAGCGTGTTGTTCCAGGCCCAGTAGATGACGAGGCCGGCCGGGAACGCCGGCCAGCATGAAGGTGAAGATCAGCGGCATCCAGGTGAAGATCATCTTCTGCGTCGGGTCCGGCGGCGTCGGGTTGAGCCGCATCTGGACGAACATCGTCACGCCCATGATCAGCGGCCAGACGCCGATCATCAGGAAGTGCGGCGGCGTCCACGGGATCAGGCCGAACAGGTTGAAGAGGTCGGTCGGGTCGGGCGCCGAGAGGTCCTGGATCCAGCCGAAGAACGGCGCGTGCCGCATCTCGATGGTGACGAACAGCACCTTGTAGAGCGAGAAGAAGACCGGAATCTGCACCGCCACCGGCCAGCAGCCGGCAAGCGGATTGATCTTCTCCTTCTTGTAGAGCTCCATCAAGCGCCTGCTGCTGCTTGACCTTGTCGTCCTTGTATTGCTCGCGGAGCGCGGCCATTTGCGGCTGCACCTTCTTCATCGCGCTCATCGACTTGTAGGACTTGTTGGCGAGCGGGAAGAAGATGCGCCTTGACGATCACGGTGACGAGCGAGGATGGCGACGCCGAAATTGCCGAACAGGCGGAACAGCCAGTCGATGAGGAAGAACATCGGCTTGGTGATGAAATAGAACCATCCCCAGTCGATCAGCAGCTCGAAGCGCTCGATGTCGAGCGCTGGTCGTAGCCGTCGATGTCTGACGAATAGCCAGTTCATGCCGACCACCGAGACCTGCTTGGCGCCGGCGAAGAGCTGGCTGGTGCTCTCGGCGCGTGCCGCCGGGCGGCACCGCGACCGGCGTGCCGCTGATAGTCGGCCTGGTAGCGGAGCGAGGGCTCGGTCGACGCGGACGAAGCGGCCGGTGAAGTCGGCGTCGCGCGGCGGCATCATGGCCGTCGCCCAGTACTTGTCGGTGATGCCGAGCCAGCCGCGCTTGACCGGCGGCATGGTGCTGCTCGGCGGCGTCCTCGAGGTCCTTGTAGTCGACCTCCTCGAGGCCCTGTCGCCGAACACGCCGATCAGGCCCTCGTGCAGGATGAAATAGCCGTGGTTCTTCGGCTCGCCGAGGCGCGTGACCCGGCCATAGGGCGTGAGGTCGACCGCGGCGCGCCGGTCGTGTTCGCGCACCGTGTCGGTGACGGTGAACATGAAGTTCTCGTCGATCGCGATCTTGCGCGAGAAGACGAGGCCGGCGCCGTTGTCATAGGTGAGCGTGACCGGAGTTGCCGATCGTGAGCTCCGCTCCGGCCGGCGCCGTCCACAGCGTGTCGGGACCGGGCAACGACGCCGGCCTTGGCATCGCCGATCCAGCCGAACTCGGCGAAATAGCCGTCGGGCCCGCCGACCGGCGACAGAAGGATGATGGTCGGGCTGCGTCGGATCGACGGTCTCGTGGAAGTCGTTGAGGCGGAGGTCGTCGATCCGGCCGCCGACGAAGGTTGATCGAGCCGGAGACGCGCGGCGGTCGAGATCGGCACGCGCGGCGACTGGGCGAGCGCCGCGTCGCGGGTGAGGTCCGCCGGCCTCGGGGCCGGCGGCCGTGGTCGGAGCAGTCGCGTGCCGTCGACGGTCGCGGGCGGCGTGGCAGTCGGCGGTCCGGCGGTGGCCGTGCCCGCCGGGATTGGCCGGTCTTCGGCGATCGGCTGCTGCTGCGCGGCGCTCGATCTGCGGGCGCGGCAATGAAGTACTGCCAGCCGACGAGCACGGCGATCGACAAGCACGATGGCGATGAGGAAGTTCTTGTTGTCCATCATGTCGCGGACCTGTCTCCGGCATCCTTCGTTCCGCGCCAGCGCTGCCAACCCGCTCCTTAGATCGTCAATGAGTCGATCGAATGGAAGGGTCAAGGCGGCGCGGCGGCCGATCAAGACATAGTCTGTCCCGGGCGAGCGCCGTCCCGGCCGCCGAAAGCCTGCACGGCTTCCCTAAGCCGGCGTCGGATGCGGTTGCGCACGACGGCGTTGCCGATCTTCTTTGTCACTGTGAAGCCGAAACGCGGTGGCCGCCGCTGCCTCGCGCCGACGGCAGCGCCTGCAGGACGAAACCCGGGCGGGTGACCCTCCGGCCGCGCGCGACCGCACGAAACTCGCTGCGACGCCTCAGCCGTTCCATGGCCGCCGGCGTCGGCCGGCTGCGGTTCAGGCGGTCAGCCTCTTGCGGCCGCGGGCGCGGCGGGCAGCGATGACCTTGCGGCCGCCGGTGGTCGCCATCCGGGCGCGGAATCCGTGCCGGCGCTTGCGGACGAGCTTGCTCGGTTGATAGGTCCGTTTCATCTCGACATCTCCGCGCGGCCGGCTGCGTTGGGCGCTTATAAGGAGTCGGCCCGAAATCAAGTCAACGCGCCGCGCGAGTGCGTCGGCGGCGAGTCCGCTCGAACGGCTCGGCGCAATGACTGGCTTCACATCGCCGTTGCGGCCGTTCGCATCTACCATTCACCGCCGCCGCATCGCTAGACAGGAGCCAATGGCAGAGGAATTCACACCCGATATCTGCGTCATCGGCGGCGGCCCGGGCGGCATTGCCCTCGCCGTGGCCGCCGCCAATCGCGACGTCCCCGTCGTCCTGGTCGAGAAGGACCGGCTGGGCGGGGCCAACCTCCGCGAGGGCGGCGGTCCCGACCAAGGCGCTGCTCGCCGCGGCAAGCCAATACGAGACGCTTCGCCGCGGCCCGGCGCTCGGCGTCACCGGCGCGCCGCTCCAGGTCAATCTCGGCCAGGGTCCACGAGCATGTCCGCTCGGTCGATCGATGCGGTCGCGGCCAACGTCTCGGCCGAACGGCTGGCGGCGCTCGGCGTCACCGTGATCGTGGCGAAGGCCGCTTCGTCGACCGCCGGACCGTCGTCGCGGGCGAGGCCACAATCAGGGCGCGGCGCTTCGTCATCGCCACCGGGCTCGGTGCTCGCGCCGCCGCCGCTCCGACGGGCTCGACGGCGTCGAGCCCTCGACCCTCGACGACTGCTGCTCGACGACGTCGCGCAAGCCGGGCCATCTCATCGTCCTCGGCGCCGGCCCGCGCGGCCTCGAACTCGCCCAGGCCTATAACCGGCTCGGCATCGACGCGACCGTGATCGACGACGGAGCCGGCGCTTGCCGGCGAGGACCCGGAACTCGTCGCGCCGCTCCTCGACCGGCTCCGCGCCGAAGGCATCCGCGTCCGCGACGGCGGCCAGGATCATCGGCTTCGCCCGGCGCAGTGGCGGCATCCGGGTCACGCTTGGCGAGGGCGAGCGAGGAGGTCGCGGTCGACGGCTCGCATCTCCTCGTTGCGACCGGACGCGGCCCCGAATGTCGACGGGCTCGGCCTCGACGCGGCCGGGATCGACCACGACGCCGTCGGGGATCGTCGTCGACCGCCGGCTCCGCACCACCAACAAGCGCGTCTACGCGATCGGCGACGTCGTCGCCGGGCCCGCCTCGGCGAACCGCGCCGAGCATCAGGCGGCGCCTCGTCCTCCGCGCGATCGCTCGGCCGCCGGCCGGCACGCGAGCGCCGAGAGCCGGCGTTCCCTTCGTCGCTTTCACCGATCCCGCAGCTCGCCCGCGTCGGGCTCGGCGAGGCCGAGGCGCGGCAGCAGCACGAGATGATCCGGGTGCTCCGCGCCTGCCGTTCGCCGAGAACGACCTCGCCCAGGCCGAGCGCACCACCGCCGGCGCTGATCAAGGTGATCGCCACCGAGCGCGGCCGCATCCTCGGCGCGGCGGCGGTCGGCCGCGATGCCGGCGAGATCATCGCGCCTCTGGTCGCTGGCGCATCGCCAACGCGGCTTCGACATCGGCGCGATGCAGTCCTTCGCCGCCGCCCTATCCGAGCCGCGCCGACATCGTCCGCCGCGTCGCCGCTCGCCTTCGACGGGCCGGGTCCGACGCCGCTCCGCGGGGCGGCGCATCATCGACTTCCTGAGGAAATTCGGCTGACGGCCATGGACGACCGCGCCAACACCGTCGAGGCCGGCAGCCGCCGCGCGGCAGCCGGCGACGGTCCGGCGCGGGTCTCGGCCTGTCGTGGAAGCTCCTGATCCTCACCGTCGCTCTTCGCCATGGTCAGCGCGATCCTGATCTACGTCCCGCGGATCGCCAACTACCGGCTGACCTGGCTCTCCGACCGCCTCGCCATGGCCGACACCGCCGCGGTGGTGCTCGCCGCCCCCGACCAGGCCGACGATCCCCCGCGACATCCAGGACGAGCTGCTCAAGGCGGTCGGCGCGACCGCGATCGCCATCCGGAGCGGCTCGGTCAGCCGCCTGATCGCCGACCGTCGAGATGCCGCCGGAGGTCGACGCCACCGTCGACCTCCGCGCCATGGCGCCGGTCGAGGACATCGTCGAGGCCTTCCGCACGCTGCTTCACCCCACACGAGCGGATGCTCCGGGTCGTCGGCAACTCCTATACCGGCTCCGAGATCGAGACTGGTGATCGGCGATCGCGCCGCTCCGCGCGGCGATGCTGCGCTATTCGGCCGGCGTGCTGTGGCTGTGGGCGGCTGATCTCGGTGATCCTGTCGCGGCCTCCTCTTCCTCGCCGTCAACCGCATGTTCGTCCGGCCGATCCGCCGCCTGTCGCAGAACATGGTCGCCTTCTCCGACGGCGCCCGACGACCCGCGCCGGGTGATCGTGCCGAGCGGGCGCGCGCGACGAGATCGGCGTCGCCGAGGAGCATCTCGCCGGCATGCAGCACGACCTCCAGGCGACGCTCTGCCGAGCAGCGCCATCTCGCCGATCTCGGCCTGGCGGTGTCGAAGATCAACCACGACCTCCGCAACATGCTGGCCTCGGCGCAGCTCTTCTCCGACCGGCTCGGCGGCCTGCCCGACCCGACCGTGCAGCGCTTCGCGCCGAAGCTGATCGCGCGCGCTCGACCGGGCGATCGCCTACACCCAGTCGACGCTCGCCTATGGCCGCGCCCGCGAGGCGCCGCCGGCGCGCCGGCTGGTCGCGCTCGACCGCCTGGTCGACGAGGTCGCCGACAGCCTCGGCCTCGCCGGCCACGCCGACGATCGCCTTCGAGAACGCGCGTGCCCGAAGGGCCTCGAGGTCGATGCCGATCCCGACCAGCTGTTCCGCATCCTCGTCAATCTCGGCCGGAACGCCGTCCAGGCGCTCGACGGCGGAGCGCAGAGCCCGGCGCTGGTGCGGCGGCTCACCATCGGCGCGCGCCGCGAGGCCGGGCAAGGTCGTGATCCGTGTCGAGGATACCGGCCCGGGCGTCCCGGAAAAGGCGCGCGCCCATCTCTTCCAGGCCTTCCAGGGCGGAGCGCGGCCGGGCGGCACCGGCCTCGGCCTCGCCATCGCCGCCGAGCTGGCCCGCGCCCATGGCGGCAGCATCGCGCTCGTCGACCAGGCACGGGCCGGGCGCGCGCTTCGAGGTCACGCTCCCCGACCGCCGGCAGCCGGACGGCCGGAACGGCGGGTTGAGGCGCGGCGTTGCCGGCGCGGTGCCGGACCGAGGCGATGCAGCGCCGCCGACCGGCCACGACCGGCAAAGCGTCGCCAGACATCTCAGCTTGCATTCGCGGCGGCCTTCATTAGCTATGCCGCCATCGCTGGCACCATGGCCGGCGATGGCGCCCGTAGCTCAGCTGGATAGAGCACCAGACTACGAATCTGGGGGCCGGGAGTTCGAAATCTCTCCGGGCGCGCCATTTCTCTTTCAGCACCGGTAATCCGGCCTAAGACCTTGAACGGCAAGGACAGTTCTGCCGTTCTAAATCCCTCATTTCGGGCATAGCGGAGTCTCTCCGCAAACGTCAGTTTTAGCACCGTGCGACGGTGCTCCAACTCCCCCGTATCCCACAAATTCTGCGGGTTTGAGAGGAACGCGAGCGCCGTTCTAAGTGCATTGTCGAACGTGCTCGCTGGCTGGCGCGCTTTCTCCATGCGCTCGCGCAAGACGATCTTCTCCTCTTCCAGTTTGCGAATGCGATCCTCGTACGCGGCGATCACGCTCGCGACGCTCGCCGAGACGACACGCTCCAGCAGCGTGTCGACTTCGCGCTCGATCTTGATCAGTTGCGCGCCCATCGCCTTCGCCTGAACGTGCGCGTTCTGGCCGAGATGCTCCCACCACTTCCGGAGCATTTTTTCGGCCATGACGAAGAGCGGGCGCTTCGGCACGACGGCGCGCAGAAGCTGATCGAACTCGCCCTCGATCACGTCGCGGCGGATGGACTTGCCGTAACTGTCGCAGCCACGCTTCGGACAGAGGTAGTAGGCATAGCGGCGGTGCGAGCCTTTCGACCAGCACGCCGTGAGCGGCGTGTTGCAGTCGTCGCAGAGCACCCAGCCCCGCAGCGCGAAATCCTCGCCGACATTCTGGCGGCGCGGCAGATAGCTCGCACCGCTGATGCGATCCTGAATGCGCTTGAAGGTCTCGTAGCTGATCAGCCCTTCATGCTGCCCCTCGCGCAGGCTCACGCCCCACTTCGGCGCTTCGACGTATCCCGCATAGACGGGATTGCGTAGCAGGATAGAGACGCGCTGATTGCGCACGACGCCGGTCCCATCCTTTGGAAAGAGAGGATGGTCCTGAAGGAAGCGCTTCACATCGGCCTGCGTCTCGAAGCGCCCGGCGGCGTAGCCTTCGAGCGCCTCCGTCACGACGGAGGCCGCAGGCTCGTCGCGCACGATGATCTTCCCACCGCCCCGCACGGACTGGTGCTTGTAACCAACGGGCGGCTGGAACGGCCAGAAGCCGTTCATGACGCGGGCGCGCATCCGGTTCTTGGTCTGCTCGCCGTTCTTCTGGCGCTGGTGCTGCGACACCGAGGCGAGAAGGTTCTCGACCAAGATGGAGTCCGAGTCCTCGCCGAACTCGATGGACGGGGATTCTAGGACGCCACCGGCGTCCGAGATCAGCGTCCGAAGCTGAAGATGCTGCTCCAGCCCGCGCGCAAGGCGCGAGACATCATCGATCAGCATCACGACGCGCTCGCTTCTGTGCTTGCGCAAGAAGACGAGCGCGTCCTTCATGCCGGGGCGGTCGATCCTGCTACCGGACGCATCGTCCTGGAAGACAGCGAGGACCTCGTATCCCTTCATGCGCGCGAACTCGCGGCAGCGCGTCTCCTGCGAATGAAGGCCGTCGCCGACCTTCATCTGCTTCGAGCTGGACACCCGGCAGTAGACGATTGCACTCCGCGAATTCGCATTCTTTTCCATTAGGCACCGTCCTTCTCGACGTTGGTGAGCATCTCCGTGTTTTCTGAAGGCACCAGAGTAGCACCGTCGGCGGACTCGGCGAGCGCTTCCTCAAGCTCTCCGAAGAGAAGTCCACAGACATCAAGGTTGAAGGACAGGCGCGCGCCCATGCCAATCAAAGACCAGACGGCCTCGATCAGGGCGCGGCCCTGTTCTTCCGTCAGATCGAACTCAGCGATATCTTCCAGATACTCGGAAGGGTCGAACGCTGGCGCAGCCACGTAGCTTGCGTGAGGAGCGACTTCCGGCGTGAGGCCGGAAATCTCGCGATCATCTTTGTTACCGTGGTTCATTTCCGACCTCCTTTCGACCTGCAAGTCTAAAGAACATAAGAGGAACAGTCAAGGAAGATATTCCTATTACATTCAGTGCTTGCATAGGAATCCTTGGTAAGCGAAAATCTGCGTCGGGCTAAAGCCCTGTTACGAAACTTAGCGAGGTTTTCTTCTAAGTAATTGATAAATAACGATGTGACCATTGGCGCGCGTGTTTTGATGCCGCGCTGCGGAATTCTTCACCTCCGAACTTTGGTCCTTTCTTGGATAATCGTTTTCAGAACGATGTATTTCTTCGCTTTCTGGCGTTATCGCAAACCACCGCCTTCGGTAGCCTCTTGTAATAGCAGGAGAGCGGCAGAGACTTGATGAGGTCGATGCAAGTAGGCGTACATCAAGGCGACGCCTCCCACGCTCTGTAGATATTTTTCCCGGAGCCGTGTTGTTAGCCGGAGGATGACATTTTCAATACCGCATCACAGGAGCAGTCCCACTTATAGCCTAGGAGCGGGTTGGTAAGGATGACTGTCATACGACTGTCATACTACCCTTTGGCCTACCCCGTCTGTAGTGTGCCGAGTTCGACGTAAGGACAGAACGCAAGATGTGCGGTGTAGTACCGCAATCTTGGCAAGGGAGGCCCGCTGCGCGCCTCCCGTTGCATCCCTCCCGGCCTGTGATGCTCCTCGGCATTGAGCCTCGTCGCATCATCGAAACGTCCGCCGTTTCATCGCGCTCAGGAGGTGGCGTTCCTGCCCCTCCCGAGACCCACCCAGACCATCGCATTCGCCGCTGGACCACGACCAGCGTGATTGCCGCTGGATCGCAACCACGGGGTGGATGTCGCCCCTGGACCCCCACCATGCTTTCGCGCATGGAGACGACCAGAGGGCCTTCGTGCCCTGCTGAAACTGCTGACGAGGGGCTTTCGCGCCCCTTCGAACCACGACCGCCGTTTCGACTGCGGCCTCCGGCGCCAGGAGCCATGAAGATGGATATTTGCCCGTTCTGATCGTAAAGTAACCGGCGCTGATTGCGGGGGGCAAATGAAGATATTGCGACATGAACTGCTCAAAGTCGGGGATGTCGTACTAACAACGACACCTGCTTTTAAGAGTGGCGTTATACGCTTCGCCACGAAAAGCGATATTTCGCACGCCATGCTTTATGTGGATACGTGCTCTGTCATCGACGCCACAAATGAGGGCGTGCATGCACGGAACACCCAGCGCATCCTATTCGACGACGCGAGATCAGTACACGTGTTGAGGCTCAAGCAGTCGCTAAAGCCCTCTGATGCCAGGGGCATCTGCGAATACGTTCGGCATCGCATCGGTACGGCCTATGCGAAGCGGGAAGCTGTTCAGACCGTCTTGGGAGGAAGTGATGTCTGGAGCCGGAAGCAGTTTTGCTCCCGGCTTGTGGCACAGGCATTCGCTTCCCGAGGATTCGGAATCGTCACCGATCCAAACTATTGCTCACCCGGAGATATCTTGCGGAGCAATTTATTGCAAGAGATCGGAGATTGCACTCGCCCTGCTACATCAGAGGACATTGAATTCGCTAAGAGCGTCGATCTAACGCAAGCGATGAGAAACGCGACAAATGCGTATATCGCGGGCGCACGGCGGATAGTTTCCGATATTTTGGATGAGAACGATATCGACCGGCATTTGCTTTCTCACCCGGAGGACGACAGCCACATTCACGCCGCTCTCCGTGCTTCCGGATATCTCGGCGTGTGGCAGATGGACGTCGATCAGGCGCCATGGCATTACGATTTGGAATTAATGGAAGCGATTTCAGAAGAAGACGGCCTGAAAGTCTATTGTCGCACGACGGTTGCCGATGATGGGGAGGCACGCTACCGCCTGACTCAGAACGCACGTGGCTACGCTACTCTTGCCAATCAGACTGGACTTTCCACGTTCGAGGAGCTGGCAGCCCTCTATGCTCATCTATTCAAACTGCATTTGACTAGGCTCCAGGTTGCCGCCGAATGGTTGGCGAAACATGACCCTGACGCTTCTGCGCCGGTCGTGAACATGCCTCACAGCGAGGAATGGTTTGCGGAGCTTTCTGCACAGGACCCCACAAAGGCGCAGCTCACGCGGACGGCCTTGAGCATCGCGGGCAATGAAAATGGGTGCTCCATATGCGGAGACGATCCTGCCGATACGTACCGGCTCAAGGGTTCTTATCTACCAGCGCAGACCGTGCCAACGCTGCGGCTATGCGAAGACTGCCTCAAAATCCGAGCTCTTATGGGCGAGGTCTTCGAGCCGATAGATGGTGGAAACTAAGCAGGCATTCACCCGAGTGCACACAGGGTGCCAGACCGTGCGAAGACTCGCGCTCACGCGCGGGCCTGGTGCATTTCATGCCCTGCGGCAGGTCAACCGCAAGGGTTGACCTTCTCCGCTCAGTCCGGCTGCATTGACGCATGATCGGGACGAGGAACATGAATTCCAGCGCCTCCGGCGGGATCGAACAAGGAACAGTCGAAGGGCAGCCAAAACACCCGCATTCCTGTTAGTAAGCGAGTGTTACCGCTTGCTCCGAGACCTTCGAGTATTCTACTTTTGTTCTCATAAATCACCAAGCGCCTTCCATCTCCATCGCGCAATCGTCCCTCTTGGAGCTTTGCCCGATCACCGAAGCGGTCAACGCGCTCTCCCAAGCGGGGATTGAGGAGCGCGGCGCGATCTTCACTAAGCGCGAGGTCGTGGATTTCATCCTCGACCTGGCAGGCTACACGACCGATCGCCCTCTTCATGAAATGAGGCTGTTAGAGCCCTCGTTCGGCGATGGGGATTTTCTTCTGCCCGCCATCGAGCGCCTGTTGACCTCTTGGCGAGACGCAGGAAGGCCCGATCCTCTCACATCACTTCCCAACTGCATTCGAGCGGTCGAACTCCACCGGGTCACGTTCTTCACAACAAGGGACCGCGTGGCATCCCTCTTGATACGCGAGGGCTTGGCTGACGACGCTGCCCACCAACTCGCCGATACCTGGCTGGTGTATGCCGACTATCTGCTCGTCGACCTGGCTGGCAGCTTTGATTTCGTGGTCGGCAACCCGCCCTATGTTCGGCAGGAACTCATCGCCGACGTCCTAATGGCGGAGTACCGCGCCCGCTATAAAACCATCTACGACCGCGCCGATATCTACATTCCTTTCATCGAGCGTTCGCTTTCGTGCCTTTCGAAAGGCGGAGTGCTCGGCTTCATCTGCGCGGATCGCTGGATGAAAAATCGGTACGGCGCTCCGTTGCGCGGGCTGGTGGCATCGAAGTTTCACCTAACCGCACATATCGACATGGTCGGCACTCAGCCGTTCCACTCCGAAGTGTCGGCCTATCCCGCGATCACGATCATCAAGCGCGAAGCGCCCGGCCCCACCAGGATTGCGCGGCATCCGCGCCTCGATCCCGATAGCCTGGCGAAACTAGCGCGCGACATTGGCGCGACGGCCGTGCCCAAGTCGCACAAGTCGGTCCGTGAAATCGATGGCGTGACTTCGGGAACGGAGCCGTGGATTCTCGACGCGTCCGAGGAGCTTTCCCTCGTTCGCAAGCTGGAAGAAAGTCTGCCAACTCTCGAAGAAGCCGGATGCAAGGTCGGCATCGGCGTCGCGACGGGCGCTGATAGGGCTTTCATCGCCCCCTTCGACGAACTGGACGTAGAAGCGGATCGGAAACTGCCCCTCGTGATGACCCGCGACATCATGGACGGTGT
The DNA here is from genome assembly GCA_963792845.1 of uncultured Alphaproteobacteria bacterium. GTDB lineage: Bacteria > Pseudomonadota > Alphaproteobacteria > Rhizobiales > Kaistiaceae > Bauldia. Next base: position 98,139 of record CAWBXW010000007.1, on the reverse strand, counting down.
GGTTGAGTGGCGCGGCTTCGGGGTGATCAACCCCTTTGCCGACGATGGCCGTTTGGTGAACCTCGACGATTATCCCCGCCTAAGGGCCCATCTCGACGGACACAAGAACGTCATCGCCAAGAGGCACGTGGCTCAGAAGATCCCGCCAATTGGTACCGCACGATCGATCGGATTTATCCGGAGATCGCGAAGAAGGAAAAGCTGCTAATTCCCGACATCAAAGGCGGTGCGCACATCGTTTTTGAAAAGGGGGAGCTCTATCCTCATCACAATCTGTATTTCATTACGTCTGACACCTGGGATATGCGGGCGCTGCAAGCGGTCCTGATGTCAGGTGTCGCCGAGCTCTTCGTCGCCGCGTACTCAACAAAGATGCGTGGCGGCTTCCTGCGCTTCCAGGCGCAGTACCTAAGGCGTATCCGTGTTCCGCATTGGTCGGCCGTCTCTAGGCAGATGCGAAAAAAGCTCATCGATGCCGCCACGAAGGGAAACGTCGCCGCCTGCAACAAGGCTGTTGTGGAGCTTTACGGGCTCTCTGGCGAAGAGCTATCCGCTTTGGGGGGCGGTGATGAATGACGATCGATTTATCTCAGTATGAGGACGAGGCACGCAACGCCATCAAGCTATTTTGGGGGACCAAAGACGCGGCCGCGCTGGCTCAGGCGGAGCGTGGCGTAAAGGATGTAGGCACAAGGGCGGCCGTGACCGCCGGAAAGCACCTTGATGCCTTCGTGCCGCTTCTCTCTAGCATCGCGAAACTGCAAGGCTTGGAGAATATATCGTTCCATACCGGCCGACGCGTTCCGACGCTCCCAGGATACTTTCGACCCACGAAAGAATGGGACTTAATTGTCATGCATGGCAATCGCCTTGCAGCCGTTTTCGAACTGAAGAGCATCGGAAGCTCGTTCGGAAACAACATGAACAATCGTAGCGAAGAAGCCATTGGCGCGGGGCACGATTTCTGGACGGCGTATCGAGAAGAGGCGTTTGGAGCGAATGCACCAAAACCATTCCTCGGTTGGATTATGATTATGCGCGAGTGCGATGATTCTACTCGCCCGACGCGCGATTCTTCAAAGTTCTTTCCCATTTTCGCCGATTTTAGAGGAGCATCATACGCGCAGCGTGCCGACATTCTTTGCCGAAAGCTTATTCAAGAGAACCTGTATACGGCCACGGCGCTTATGCTCACCCCCGATGACCATGGAAAGGCGACAGGGGCTTATCGGCATTTAAGTGAGTTGGCATCTTTCCGCCGTTTCCTCGCAACTTACGCTGGACACATGACCGCCTTGGCTGCGGAAGCAGGATAGTCGAATGAGAATACGACGAATCAAGATAAATCGCTGGCGTCATTTCGAGAATATTGACCTTTTGCTTGATGATGACGCGTCGCTTGTCTGCATTGTCGGCGCGAACGGCACCGGTAAAAGTCATATTCTAGAGCTAATTGCGGCAAGCGCGCATGAACTCGGACTGTCACCCGGCGTCGAGACTGCTCGGGGGAGCGTCTACTCCGATCCGCACGATGTGGAGATCGTTTTCTATTTGGCCCCTAGCGTCAGCCCCGTTGTGGATCAGTTTGTTAATGATCTGCGTTTCGCCGGCTGGGATAGAACTCTTCAGATAAAAAGTACACTTTCGCAGGAGGGTGATAACAACAAGCGTCAAATAACCGCAGGCGGCGTCGTAGAAAGCGAAGCGGCGAATGCCGCTGCTCTGGTCATTGCCGCAATGCGGTCGATGGAAGCGGTCCACTTCCTCTCGCTGGACGCAGATCGATCTTACCCAAAACGACAGCTCAACGCACACCAAGTCGCCGAAGCTTATGACATAGACTGGACGATTGCGGAATATACGAAGGGCCGGTCCTTCCGATCAAGCGCCACACTGTATGACGAATGGCTGAAGTATTTTTTGGCCAAAGAGAATCAGGCTGGCGCAAAACTAATGAAGGAGAACCGTAGGTCCGCTAAAGCAGGCACCTCGCAACCAGTTTTCACGGATCATTTTTCGTCGTTTGCGGCAGACGTCCATAAAGTACTTCCACACATGACGTTCTCGGGTGTAGACCCAAGAGAAAGAACCTTATTATTTGATACGACCGGCCTTGAATTATCTTTCAATCAGCTAAGCGGCGGCGAGAGAGAGATTGCGTTTCAAATCGGACAGATTGAGCGGTTTGGACTAAGGCAGGGGTTGTTTCTGTTAGATGAGCCTGAACTCCATTTGAATGCGGACCTGATCCGCCAGTGGGTGAGCTACCTTACGGGGACCGTGCTTAATGGACAGATTTGGCTAGCAACTCATTCATTGGAGGCCGTCGAGGCAGCAGGACCCACGGCGAGTTTCGTTTTGGAGCGGAACGAAAATACTCGAAAGGTTGATAACTTAGCACGTCTCGATACTCGCCCCGTTTTGACGGCTCTCTCCCGAGCGGTGGGCACTCCGGCATTCTCAATTGCTCAGTTGAAGTTTGTGTATGTGGAGGGCGACGAACAGCTCGGAGAGCGGGAGCGCTTTAGGAGGATTGCTGGCACCCCGACAGACGTGAGGTTTATGGAGGGGGGCTCTTGTACTGAGGTTATGCGACGACTGGCTGATGTTAAGGCGCTTGCTGAGGAAAGCGGCTCGGGTATTCGGATTGGTGCTATCGTAGATCGAGATTTTCGCGATACGGCCGAACTTACCTCGCTTGCGGCCGTTGGTGATCTACATGTTCTGTCTGTACTAGAGTGCGAAAATTTGTTTCTGCATCCAAACACTATTGCGCCTCTGTTGTTGCAGAATGGGAAGCAGACGAAACACGGGGATTTGGTCCGAGCCGCCTCGGATGCACGCGCCGGAGCCTGGATTTATCAGTATGCGATGGCAACGCGAAACGCGAAGGCGTTTCCTGCGATGCTCGCGGAAGCGAAGGAGTTTGCCAAGGGGCAATCCTGGTCTCAGATTTCTGCGGATCAGAGCGCATTTTGCACCAATATCTCTTCAAAGACGGGCTTCGATCAGGAGGCCCAAGGCCGCTTCGCGGCAATCTTAAAGATTGCGGTGAATGCTTATGAGCGCATTCGGACCGACGACGATCTTTGGAAGAGTGTCAATCGGCGCCTAATCGGGACCCCGGATCGGCGTCCAATAGGGACCCCCCCCAGTAGCAGCCGCGAGCGAGCGCGCCTCATAGCGCCGTAGCGAGGGAGCGGCTGCGCCTGGATCAGGCGCGGTTCTTGAAGCGCCAGCTTTCGTTGCCAGTCTCGACGATATCGCAGTGATGGGTAAGCCGGTCGAGGAGAGCGGTGGTCATCTTGGCATCGCCGAAGACGCTGGGCCACTCGCCGAAGGCGAGGTTGGTGGTCACGATGATGGAGGTCTGCTCGTAGAGCTGGCTGACCAGGTGGAACAGGAGCTGGCCGCCGGACTGGGCGAAGGGCAGATAGCCGAGCTCGTCGAGCACGATGAAGTCCTTGCGCGACAGCGTCTCGGCCATTCGGCCCTGACGCCCGGCTCGTCCCTCGGCCTCGAGCCTGTTCACCAGATCGACGACGTTGAAGAAGCGGCCGCGAGCGCCGTTGCGGATGCAGGCGCGGGCGATCGCGATGGCCAGATGGGTCTTGCCCGTTCCGGTGCCGCCGACCAGGACGACGTTGCGCTGATGGGCGAGGAAGTTCCCGCCGGCGAGGTCGCGTACCAGGGTCTGGTTGATCGGTGTGTCGTCGAAGACAAAGTCCTCGATGTCCTTGGCCAACGGCAGCTTGGCGATGGCGACCTGGTACCTAATGGAGCGCGCCTGCTTGTCGGCGATCTCCGCGGTGAGCAGGTCGCCGACGACGCGCTGGGGTTCATGCTGGCGCTTCACGGCTGTGGTGACGATCTCGTCGAAAGCCGCCTTCATCCCATAGAGCCTGAGCTCGCCCATGGTGGTCAGGATCTCGGTTCGCTCCATCACAAGGATCTCCTCAAGCTGTCGTAGCGGGCGCAGTCGGCATTGGGCTCGTGTCTGAGCCGCAGCGCCTCGGGGGTCATGATCGTGATCGGGGTCGCCGGCTGCCGCTGCCGGGTGAGGATGTTCAGGACGACGTCGGCCGAATGGACGCCTTCGCGCAGCGCCTCGCTGCAGGCGGACTCCACCGCCGGCAGCCCGTCGGTCAGCACTGCACTGAGGATATCTACCATCTGGCGATCGCCGTCGACGACACTGCCGAGCTTGCGACGGATGCGGTCCAGGCTGCCAGGCAGCACCCAGTCCTTGAACGGCGCCCCATTGCGCAGGGCGCCCGGCTTGCGGGCCAGCACCGGAACGTAGTGCCATGGGTCGTAGATGTTCCGGTCGCGGCCGAAGCTACGGCGATGCTCGCCGACCAGCCGGCCGTTCTGGCGCAGCTCGATCCGATCGGCGTAGGCTCTGACCTCGACCGGGCGACCGACCGCACTGGCGGCGACCGAGTAGCGGTTGTTGTCGAAGCGGACCAAGCAAGTCTTGGAGACCGACGCCGGCACCGCGTGGAACCCATCGAAGCGGCCGCCATAGGGCACCAGGCTCGGCCGTTCCTCCTCGAACACCTCCCAGACCGTCCGCTCACGGAACTCGGGGTGTGGGTGCGCTTTGGCGGAGGCGATGCACTGATCGAGCAGCCAGGCGTTCAGCTCGTCGTAGTCCTTCACCCGAAGCCGGGGGGTGAAGAAGCGTTCGCGAACGTTGCCAACCTGGTTCTCCACCTGCCCCTTCTCCCAGCCCGATGCCGGCGTGCAGGCGACCGGATCGACCAGATAGTGGCCGCACATCTGCAGGAAGCGACGATTGTAGGCCCGTTCCTTGCCGACGAAGATCGCCTCCACCGCGGTCTTCATGTTGTCATAGATGCCGCGCCGGCAGGCACCCTTGAAGAAGGCGAACGCCCGGTCATGGGCGTCGAACACCATCTCCTGGGTCTCGCGCGGGTAGGCCCGCACGAACGGCATGCGGCTGTGGCAGAGCCGGACGTGGGCGACCTTCACGATCACCGTCGCCCCGTTCATCACCACGACCTCGTGGCTCCAGTCGAACTGGTACGCCTCGCCCGGCGAGAAGCTCAGCGGCACATAGGCGTCCGCCGTCGCCGCCGACCGCTCCCGCTGCCAGCCGCGGGCATAGCGCCGCACCGCGTCGTAGCCGCCCGCATAACCCAGACCGCGCAGCTCCTCGAACACCCGGATCAGCGTAAGCCGCTCGCGGCTCGCCTTTGCCGCGTTCACCGCCAGGAGCCGATCGAGGTCAGCCTTCCAGGGACCGATCTTCGGCTGTGGCTGGACCGCCCGTTCGTACTCAAACGCGGTCGCACCGCTACGCACCACCTTCCGAACGACCTTCCGCGAGACCCTCAGTTCGCGGCAGATCGCCTTGATCGACTTCCCCTGAGCGAAATAGGCGCGACGGATCTTCCCAATCGTCTCCACAACCAGCATCCCAACCCAGCCCCCGATGAAACCCGGGAGCACTTGTGGACCCCTTTCTCGCAGGGGGTCCCGATTGGACGCCGATCACCCCCTAAACGGGGTCCCTATTGCACGCTAATTCACAGAAGAGGTGCGAAGGTAAGCAGGTCCTTATCTCGCTAGCACCTCAGATTGGATTCTCCAATGCCGACGCATTGATCCAAGCTGCCTCCGCTCTGTGGAAGCGAGCACCTGAAACAACTCCGCCCGAAGTGTTGTCTCTTCGAGCGTTTGTAGACGGTCTCTAAGAAGCGTCTTTCGGAATTTCGCCCTGGCGATAGAGAGTCAGTATCTCGAAGAAGTGCGAAGTAGCGGGTGATGTTTATTAACGGACCGCCCTTCTAATTCCGCGATCGATGCCGACTTCGTCTTCACCTGGATGCTCGCCGCCGCCTTTCCAATCGTCAGACGCCAACCACTCCTCGAAATAAAATAGCCATGTGGCGGCCCAGGGAACAAAGGTCTGATCGATCCTCATGGTTGGCAACCATTCGTTCGCCTTCGGCAGTGTCAGGCAGAGACGTGTTGGATTGTGGTAAACGTGGGGCAACGGCCTCTCACCAGCCAACTCAGATAGGCTCGGGTCCAAAACAGACACATTCGGCGTGTCGCCGCGCGTCATCGTGATCTGTATTCGGTATTCTCGGCTCAGCGGCGTCGGCCTCGTGCTGTAGTCCCAGACTAATCCAGTAGCATGAAGCTTCCCTCTGCCTGAGCAGATTGGATTCGCCCGCAAGAACATGAACTGTTGGGCCGGGGTCAATGGTATTCGGCCCTTCTGGATCAACTCAATCTCCGAAGAAGGTGTTGGACCGAACAGCAGTCGCATTCGCCGGGCTTGATAGCGTCAAGCCAACAGCGGGGGCGACATAGAGCTTCTGATCCACACGCGCCTGGGAAATTACCCGTGTTCGTTCATCCATAACCTTTCGCACAGGCTTCCCGCCGAGACTGCTTTCAAGCAGCTTCGTCACACCGTCGGCACCTTCAAGGGTAGGTAGAGCATCAAAGTCGGCCAGAGCTTTGTCATGCCATTCATAGAATGCCTGCACTCTGGACGGTTCCGTGTTCCATCGGTCCGCGAAGTTCTCGCCTATCGTCGTCTCGTTCGCCACCACGTACATCCGACGACCGTTGATGAACGGCTTGTCGATGAAATGCGGCATCATACGTATGGTCGCAATCAGTACGTCCAACTCAGAATCGAAGGAAAAATTGTTCACGCAGTACTCGTAGGCTCGCGCCGCGAGGGTGGTGATGATGATGGAGATTGGCGCGACTTCTTCTGTGACGAATTGGAAATGGATGTCGCGGTGACGCTTGAGCAGCTGGACCGTACGGCGAAGAATGCCCTTCGAGTAGCCATGACGGGGATAGGGCTCGATGTTTGCACGATCTTCTGCAGTCACGGACTTGCCCAGGCGCAGCCTCGGAACGAGGCTGGCCCGCTGCTCAAAGAGCACCTTATAGCCCTTCGGATTAGTCGGCTTGAATTCCCGCAGCTTTTTGTCAGGAACGAGTTCCCCGCCCTTGTCGCAATCGGGGTTAATGATCGTCGGAGAGATATCGAGGTGATATTCGCGCGCGTAGTTCAAGCGCCAGCACCGCTTCTTCTCCTCCAGCATCGCCGCATAGCGAGCGTTCTCGCGGAGGCGGTCCCCAACGAGCTTCTTGAGCTCGCCCGGCGGGCGTCCCGCTGCGAACAAAAGCAATCTGCAGATCAAATCGACATCGAAGTCCTCGCGGTTGAGGGGACGGACTGTGGTACCCAATCCAGCCGAGCCGTGCACATACACATCTATGAGCTTCAGTAGCGGCTGATCGGATGAGCCCAACCATTCGGCGACAGCCTCATAGCTTGTCCGCGCTGCCTCAAGCTGGTCATCCGTCAACTCAAGCGACTGACAAATCTGATCGAGGATCGAGTAGAGTTCCGCCTTGCGAAGCAAGTCATGCGGAGGAAAGATCGCCTGGTTCATTGGTTGGCACCTTCTAATTTGTAAACAGGTTCGAACGGTGCCGCAGGCGCCGCAAAGAAGACAGGCTCCAACCGCGTCCGCTCTTTTCGAGCGGCCGAAGCGCCCATGCCTTTGAGCTGGGCAATCTTGCTGGTGTCATCGAGTTGGAAGAAGCCCTTGGGCACGAAGGGACAGCAACGAAAGATTGCTTCCCGCTCATATTCATGACCGGTCAGGAGCTTCGCCATTCCCATCGCGCCGTGAGACTGGCCATCCATGAACAAGCAGGACAAGTCGGTTGCCAGCGAACCCCATCCCGGGCTTTCGCCGAGCAAATACACTTCTTCGCCGCAACCAAGGCTCAGGATGCTGAGGCTGCTACGCGACCACCCCAGCAAGGTGGTTGCCTCAACGACCGCCAACGCTATTGGATTGTTGCACCACGTTCCGCCGTCAGTCAGGCCAATCTCGTCGGCGGTGCGGTGTCTCTTAAAGTAGGTCGGGGCGGCGGCCGTCGCCATCGCGGCGTCAACCGCGCTCCGCTTGTAATCGGTCTTCAAACGGGGGTGGTGTGCGGTTTTGAAAATGTATACGCCGCGATGATCAGCATCCCACGCCGGTATCAGTAGGCGCGTCCTGGCATCGCCAATTCGCTTGCCTTTGAGCACGCCTTCTAATTCCGACTCCAAGTCGGCGGCGTCGTGTTTGGCGGTGAAAAAGTGTTTAAGCGCCCGCCAGTGCTTGCTCAGGGCCTTTGGAACCGCTCCTCCCGATTGACCGAAGATGTGGGGACCACGTTCAACGTAGAGATTGAGCAAGTCTCGGGCAGGGATTCCCATCGCCAAGCCTATGGCCAGAATTCCTCCCGTCGAGGTACCCGCGATCAGATCGAAGTATTCCCCGATGGGACGATCCAGGTCGCTTTCAAGAGAAGCAAGGAATGACGCCGGCAACGTCCCTTTAATGCCTCCGCCGTCGATACTGAGGATTCGACGGGGGATTTCGATTGATGTCGGAGTTGCCAGCGTCATCGACTACCCCTTTGGCGGGAAACGGATCGTTCCCGTACGAATTCTTGTCACGGATGCGCCCGTCAGGACGGTGGATCACCACCTCGCTCTGCTGGTTTGTCGCGATCGCGCGCGCGGCGCGCTCCGCTTCTGCCTGAGTGGAATGCACCGAGGAAACACGTTGATTGCCAGCGCCACGCACCGCCCAATCGTTACCCCGAGGCACCACATGCTGGTTCTTGCCTGCCATGACTCTCTCCTGTTCTCTTGACCCGCTCTCGGGTTTCGTCATATAGTACTTGACGACTCGTCATAGGCGAGCGCCAAAAAAATGCCCCGCCGGGCCGCTACACATTAACACAAGGTACTATACGCTTTCGTCATGTCGCAGTCAAGCACCCCCCCCACCTTCGCTGAACGCCTCCGTGAACGCCGCGAAGCACGTAAATTGACCCAATCCGAACTGGCCAGAGCCGCCAATATGCAGCCAAGTGCGATAGCCCACTTCGAGGCTGGCCGCCGTAAGCCGTCATTCGACAACATTCACGCACTTGCGAGAGCTTTGGCCGTATCGGCTGACTTTTTGCTCGGCGCGAATGAGGCAACAACCGCCTTCCGCAATGAGGAAAAGCTCAACTCGAAGGATCGCGAATTCATCCAGAACGTCATCGACACGATGATTAATAAGAAGCAGTAGGAGCCCATGTCGGCATTTCGCTTGAAGATGGCAACTCAGCGCGGGGAGCAAATCGCCGCTGAGTTCGGATTCAAGGAATTACCGGTAAAGCCTCGTGAAATTGCTCAAGCCCGAGGGATCGAGGTGGTAGCAAAGCCGCCTGACATGCAGGGGGTTTCGGGCGCGATCATCTTCGCCGGCAATTCCGCTACCATCATCTATTCAACCGAACATGCAAACGAAGGCTTTGAGAATTTCTCGATCAGCCATGAGCTCGGACATTGGTTTTTAGAGGGACATCCAGACGAGATTGCGAAAACCGGCGGATACCATGTTTCTCGCGCAGACTTCACGCAGAACACATCGATTGAGTTGGAGGCGGACCACTTTGCGAGCGGCTTGCTGATGCCTTCGCATTTGGTGCGAAGATTTCTTTCCGGCAAGCAAGTGGGAATGGCCGGCATTCTCGATCTTGCAAAGACTGCTCGCTGCTCCATTACAGCAGCCGCAATCCGCGCCGCCGAATGCAGCGCCTATCCAATGGCGATCATCGTCAGCAAAGGCGACGAAATCGCTTACTCCTTCACTTCGAACACCTTCAAAGACCTAGGCAAGCTGGCTTTCCTTCGAAAGGGAGCCGCGTTGCCTCTGTCAGGGACTCGTACGTTCAACGCCAAGCCGGAAAACATTCTTAACTGCGAAACAGCGGTGGACGAAACGGATTTGGCGACTTGGTTTGATGGATCGAGCAAGGTCAATCTGGATGAAGAGATAATTGGTTTGGGAAAATACGGCTTTACCCTGACCGTCTTATCGAGCGACGCGCTTCCCGAGGAACCCTCTGATGAGGAGGACGAAGACGGGGACCTGGAGCGAAGCTGGGACGCCAAGTTCGCCTATGGTCGATAGGTGACCGATACCAAGCCAAGCGGAGACGTCAGCCATTCATACTTGTCCGGCTTCTCCCGCACGTCTCGCAGATATCCGGCCAGCTCCGGCCGCTCCCAAAAATTCGGAACATCCACGACGAAGAACCCGTGATCGCGCGCATCGAGCAGCGCCCGATCGCCGCCCGTCGCTTCCCGAATATCCTCGACCTGGAGCAGAGGGCGCGCCTGTTCTGAGAGATTGTCGCCGGAGCCGTTGACCTGGTTCTGATTCACGTTGAAGCCGCGCACCATCACCGAGGTTTTGCCCGAGCGGTGCTCAATGTCCCGCAGTGTCTCGCTATCGGGCAGACCGCGATAGAGCGTATGCGCGACCGCCTTGCGCCAGACTCGCGCCGTCTCTCGGCCGTACCGGGCCTCGATCTGCGCCGCCGCGTTCTGGAACACACCGAGGAAGTTGATGCCGCCCTGGCGATAGAGGGTCAGGATCTCGAAAAAGTTCGAGACGTAAAGCTGCCCCCACTCTTCCCCGACGACCAGCGCCCGAAGCGGCCCGTGCGCATCGGCGAAACGCTCGATGATCGCGGCCGTCATCGCGCCGACGAATGTCCGGCTGGACTCGCTGCGCGCCGATCCAATGATGAAGAGCGCGGTGCGCTGGCGCTTCATGTCGGCCGGATCGAAGCTGTTGCGCTCCGTGATCGCCCGCGCCGCCGAGCCGGGCTGGAAACCCTGAAGGCGCTCGACCACTGTCGACGAGTAGGCGTTCCACTGATCGGTTGAGGCCGTGAGGCTCGCGATCAGGCGGCACATGCCCCAATCCTCTTCCATGCGACTATCGCTCGCCCAGACGAGAAGATCGTCGGATATCTCATCGGGACTGCGCCCGAAGAAGTCCCACAGACCGCCGACGTTGCAGGGCCAGCGCTTCGACGGATAGAGCGCGGTGATCTTGTTGTAGACGGCGAAGCTCGTCCGGACGCCCTGGCCGATCCATTTGTGCGCCGGGTTTGGATCGACCGGGACAAGATAGCTGGCGGCATCGTAAGCCGCCTCCCATACCAGCGAGCGCAGTTCCGGCCGCGCGGAGATTTCAAGAAGGCGGGTGTTGAGGTTGTAACTCTCGGACGGATAGCCGTAGAGCCGTGCCGGGTTGATGAAGAGGACGCGGTAGCCTTGCCGCTCCAGCGTCTTCCACGACACCCAGGCCAGCTCCGCATCCTTCGGATCGGTGATGATCTTGCTCAGGTGCGCCGTGCGCGGCGACACCAGATTGACGCCGAGGAAGCGCGTCAGCTTGCCCTTGCCCGCCTGCGCGTCGATGGCGACGGGCTCAGTCCCCTCGTAGATCAGCGGCTTGCCGTTATAGAAGCCGAGTTCGATCCCCGGCCGGATATCGCGCTGGAGGGGAACCGGAAGATGGTTGCTCATAACAGCCCCGAGTCCTTCAGCTTGTCTTCGTCGTTGAGATGCGCCCGGCCGAGCGCGCCGGACGGATTGGCGGCGAGCATCGCGCGGAGCTGCGCTGCGGCCTGAGCCTCCGCGCGGGCGCGCGCGATGCGCGCCTGCGCCGCGTCGTCCCACGCGAGACGCTGCTGCGCGTGGGACTCCAGCATCCAGAGGAACTGGTAGATTTCGATGAGGCGGGAGGCCCTCAACGGCGGGTCTCCTCCTCATCGTCCCAGCTCGCATAGCGGAACGGCGGCGCGTCGGGACGGGGCAGGCCCTTCGGCGGCGCTGTCGGAATCCGCGGCGGCGTGATGTCGACGGGATTGCTCCCGGTGGTGTCATCGGCCTCCGTGATAATGTAGACGCCCATCGAAGCGAGGACGTACCCGACGCCGACGAAGTAGGGCCAATAGCTCCAGTTGGCCTGAAGTTCGAACACAATGTCGCAGAAGCCGATGAAGGCCGGGGCGAGGATCGCGCCGATGATCCCGCGAAAGATGAAGGCGCGCGCCTCGTCGGGGTTCAGCTCCCAATCGCCGATGGAAATCTGCCGGTTCCAGGCGATGAAGCAGAGCACCGTCATGATAAGCGCCGCGAACGCGAGGACCGCGAACAAGGCAATGGCGACCATCGCGGCTCCCGCCATCAGAAAGGCCGCTGCGGAACTGTCGTCGTCATTCTTCGAGGACATGATTTCTCTCCTTAGGTTGAGGTCTATCGTTCGAGCCTGAGGGATCGCGTCCGCGTGCGGCTCGGGACACGCGCCGGGGCATCCCGGTCACGCGAAAGGCGGAGGTAGCGGCCGACATCGCGCCGCAGATCGAGAAGCTGATCGGCCTGCGCCTTGCGCAGCGCCTTGAAGCGCTCCTGCAAGCTCGCGCGCTGGTCGCGCTGCCGGTCGATGAGGGTCTGGCGCTCGCCCGCATGCCGCGCCGTCGTCGCCTGCGCTTCGGCCTCGTTCTGGCGACGAACGTCCTGGTAGCGGCCGGTCATGCGGTGCCAGAGTCCGCGCAGGCCTTTCGGCAGGCGATCAGCGCGGCGCTTCGTCTCTTCCAGCCATTCGACCTTCTGCCGCTGTGCCAGCTCCTCGCGCGCGGCGCGATGCTGGCGCGTCATCTCTTCCTTCTGGCGACCGAGATCGCCAGAGCGCTCGCGGAAACGCTCACGGGAATCCGCAATGTGGCGACGGATCGCGGGCGTCATGCGCCCGGCGATTTCCTCGCGCGTCTCAGTGACGCCTTTCACGCCGTCGCCATCGCCAAGGCGGGCGCGCACGTCCTTCGTCTTGGCATCGAGCAGACGCGGCAGGGACTGGATCGTCCCCTCGTGATCGAGGACGACGAAGCCCCGCTTGTCGCCGCGCGCGAGGAACATGCCGTGTTCCTGAAGCGCGCGCTCGAAGGCGGGACGGCTATCGGAGCGCCGCCAGCAATCCTGGACGACTTCGCGCGTCCAGCGCGGGTCAATCCCCTGGCGTTTCGCCTGTTGCCATTCGGCAAGGCTGAAATTCGTCGGATCGCGCTTTGCGGAGTTGATCATCCCGTGCGGCATCTTCCAGCCGTGATCGAGATACAGATCGCGCGAGACCCCCATCAGCTTGGTCTTGAAGAACGACATCGGGCGGGCGGTCATCGTGTCCGCGTCGATCCGCGACCAGACGCAATGCGCGTGCGCCCGGCCTTCCTTTTCGTGGAAGACGATGGCGCGCGGCTGGCCTTCGAGGCCGAGCCGCTTTTCGATCTTGTTGATGGTCGCCTGATACTCCTCCGCCGAGACCCGCGCGTCTTCCGGCGGACTCAGCGAGAGCGAGAACAGATACTGGTCGCACTTCGTGCCCCGGCTGATCGCCTCCGCCTCCTTGAAGGCATCGGCGAGATTGTCGGAAGCGAAGCCGCGCAGCTCGTGGACGCGCACATGCTCGTTGTCGTCCACCCGCATCAGGTGGGCGGCAAGGTCCTGGCCGTAGCCCCGCTGCGAGCCTTTGAGGATCATGGTGCGCTCCCCGGCTTGAGACCGAGTGCCGTCATCAACAGGCGGCGAATGTCTGCGACTTCCGCGCAGGCTTCGAGCAGCTCCTCTTCCGTCTCCGGCGTGACCGGCAGGACGCCGAGATTCGCCGCATGAGCGAGCTGGTTGAGGTTCGAGGAAATCCGCGACTGGCCGAGCAGCGCGAGCGTCTGGGCCAGCGCCTTGCGGTCCAGGGCGGCGAGGCCGCTGCGGCGGGCGCGCAGCGGCGCGCCCATCGCCTTCGCTTTGATGTAGGTGCCGAGCGGCGTGCCGCTCGCCTCGGCAAGGAGGCGGGCCTTTTCCTCTTCGTTCAGGCGGAGGCTGAAAGGCGGCGTGCGCTTACGGCGCTTTGCCGTAACCTTGGGCCGAGGGGCAGAGGCGTCGGTGAAGCCGTCGGTCAGGGACATGGCGGCACCGGGAAATCTGAAGATTTCCGGTGCTCAAGATGGGCGTTCCAGTCGGCCAAAACCTCGAACAATTCGTTCGAAGTCTCGCCATCAAGGCGCGCCAAATTTCCACCACTCCAGAACAAAGTTGGGCACCAAGGTCTGAACGGACCCATTGCCGACATTCGAAAGCCGCCACCTGCGGACAGGTGGCGGTGGCATTCGAATATTGCGAACCGACTTTGTCGGATTAATCAGCTGGCTTTCAGCGCCGACAACTGCTCCGTGTCGAAGCGCGCGCGCAATTTCGCTATCGCGGCCGCGTCCGGCTGGCCACTGCCTGCCACCAGTTTCACGAGTTCTTCGAAATATTGCTCATGGCCGGGAGGCGATACGGTCATGATCATTCGCGCCGGCTTGTCGCTGGCATTGGCGATATTGTGCGGCACGCCTGGCGGAATGAACACGTAAGTTCCGGGCTTTGCGCGGATCAGATCGCCGCCCACCTGCCACTCGCATTCGCCTTCCAGGACGTAGAACGTCTCCTCCTGGACGCGATGAACGTGAGTACCGGTGGAAAAGCCGGCCGGCAACGTCCAATCGAACATGGATGTGTGCTTGGTGTCCTGGCCGGTCACCAGGAACACCAAGGGCTTCCCCGCCAACGAGACCTGTTTGCCCTCGCCGGGCATGCGAACGACCGCCTTTGCACCCATGATATCCTCCGTTGGTTTCCGCTTGATCGCGCGTCAAGACCGCCGGACCATGATGCCGCGGCACGGAAAGGTCGTGAAATTCCTGCGAAATGGCTGCAAAATGTTTCCGAAGAGGGCCGCCTACCATGACTAACACGCGCGAATTCGGTCCGTTCCGGCTCGACACCAACGCCGAAATTCTATTTCGCGGGGCCCAACCGATCGTGCTGGGTCGGCGCGCCGTTGCTTTACTGCGCCTGCTTCTGGAATATGCGGGAGAACCGGTTTCCAAAGATGCCTTGATCGATGCTGCGTGGCGGGGGCTTGCGATAGAGGATAGCAATCTGACCGTTCAGATCGCGGCGCTGCGCCGCGCGTTCCACCAATCCGGCGGCGACGCGAATTGGATCGAGACGATGCCGCGTCGCGGCTACCGTTATGTCGGACCGGCGGTCGCGACGGGCGAGCCACCAAACCAAGCAAGCGTGCGGATTTCACCGCCGCCGGCCTTGCCTGACAAGCCGTCCATCGCAGTTCTTGCGTTTTCGAATTTGAGCGGCGATCCCGAGCAGGAGTATTTCGCCGACGGCATTGTCGAAGACATCATCTCAGGATTGTCGCGAATCAAATGGCTCTTCGTCGTCGCCCGCAACTCGAGCTTTTCCTACAAAGGCAGGGCAATCGACGTGAAGCAGATCGGCCGTGATCTAGGCGTACGCTATGTGCTCGAGGGTAGCCTGCGCAAAGTTGGAACTCGCTTGCGCATCACCTCGCAATTGATCGAAGCGGAAACCGGTAGCCATCTCTGGGCCGAGCGCTATGACCGGAATCTCGATGATGTATTCTTGGTGCAAGACGAGATCACCGTTGCCGTCGTCGGTGCGATCGAGCCAAATCTGCGCGCCGCAGAGATCGAACACGTCAGGCGAAAGCGGCCGGAAAATCTGGATGCCTACGACCTGGTGCTTCGCGCACTTCCTGAAGTTTATACTTGCATGCCCGCGGGCGCGATGAAGAGTCTTGCATTCATCGAGCGTGCGCTCGTTTTGGAGCCGAATTACCCACTCGCTCACGGTGTTGCCGCTTGGGCCCATGAGATTCTGTTTGTACGAGACGGGATGCAGGAGAAGAATCGCCGTGGCGCTATCGACCATGCCCACGCCGCCATCACCCATGGCCTCGCGGATCCGATGGCGCTTACTCTCGGAGCCTTCTCTATCGCCTTGGTCGAACATGATTGGACGATAGCGTTCGATGCCTTCGAAGAGGCCGTCAAGTTGTGTCCCTCATGCGGCCCCGCATTTATATTCGGTAGTGCTCCTTTGAGCTTTTCCGGCCAAGCCGAGCGTGCCATCGATTGGGGCGAGCGAGCGCTGCGGCTAAGCCCATTCGATCCTATGAGCTATGTTGCCTATCACGGGATCGCTGTTGGAAACTTTCAACTCGGCCGCTACGAAGAAGCGGCAAAAGCGGCGCGCAAAGCGATTCAATCAAACCCCAAATTTAGTTTCTCCTATGCACTTCTCGCGGCTCCGCTCGCAAAGCTCGGGCGCATCGAGGAAGCAAAGGACGCTGTCGTGCGGCTCCGCGAGCTCCAGCCCAATTTCAGCATCTGCCGACAGTGTGAGGCGGTCGGCATCGTGCCGGTGGTGGCTGAGCCGATGATCGAGGCGTTGCGCACCGCCGGGCTGCCGGAATAGCCGAACCAAGATTGAGCCCGGTCATCGATCCCAAGGCTGGCATCGTCCTTGATTGGCCGGATATCGTCCGATCAATCGTGCGGCCCGCGACGATGGTACACTTGTTCGTTCCCGGAACGTCCCATATTGCGGGAGGAACCGGTCGCCTCCAGGTATCCGTGCAACGACTAGATCGCTGTCGACACGAGGCATGCGATATTGTGGAACTACAAAGGTCCGGCAATCACATAGCAGTGCCCACTTTCATCTCTCCGGGCGCCAACTGCAATGTCTTGTTGCAACCTCTGCATTTACAGGCGTTCCTCTCTGCGCCCGTCGCGACGGGACACAGAGGACGACGCGGGCTCAGGTGACGCGGGCTCAGATCGTCGCGTCGGAGTAACGGCAAGTCCCGCCATTCCGCCAAAATCCGCGGTGGCGCAGCCGGCCTGTAATATTCGCTGTTGCTAACCCCGGCCGGCGCACCCTATATAGGCGCACCCGGGCGTTGACCCGCATGCAGGCCGCGTTGCACGAGATCCGGCACCCGGTTTTCGGCCTGCTCCCCAAAAATATAAAGACAGCCCAGGCCACGCGGGATGTCCCGAGTGGCCGCAGGCCATTCGATGCCGCTTCGGACGAAGCCGGCCGATTGCGCTTTCGGCAAATCAGAAAGCGATACAAGAAAATGACGTTTGCCCAACTGGGGCTGTCCGAGCCCCTCCTGCGCGTCCTCGCCGATGAGCGTTATGCGACGCCGACGCCGATCCAGGCGGCGGCGATCCCGAAAGTCATCGCAGGACGCGACCTCGTCGGCATCGCCCGCACCGGGACCGGCAAGACCGCGGCCTTCGCGCTGCCCATTCTCCATCGACTGGCGCTGACCGAGGGCCGGCCGGCGGCGAAGAGCTGCCGCGTCCTCGTCCTCAGCCCGACTCGTGAGCTGTCGGCGCAGATTCTCGACAGCTTCCGCACCTATGGCCGCCACTTGCGGCGGAGCACGGCGCTCGCCATCGGCGGCGTGCCGATCGGCAAGCAGATCCGGTCGCTCGCCGGCGGCGCCGACATCCTCGTCGCCACGCCCGGCCGCCTGATGGATCTCGTCAAGAGCCGCGCGGTCACGCTCGATTTCGTCGAGTGCTTCGTTCTCGACGAAGCCGATCGCATGCTCGACATGGGCTTCATCAACGACATCCGTAAGATCGTGGCGCGGCTCCCGACCGACCGCCAGACGCTTCTCTTCTCGGCGACCATGCCGTCGGAGATTGCCCGGCTCGCGGGTGAGATGCTGAAGAATCCGGAGCGGATCAGCGTCACGCCGCCGGCGACGACGGCGGAGCGAATCGATCAGCGCGCCATCCATGTCGGACGCGCCGGCAAGCCGGGTCTGCTCGCCGAGGTTCTCGCCGAGGCCGACGTCGGACGGGCGCTGGTCTTCACCCGCACCAAGCATGGCGCCGACCGCGTGGTGCGCGGCCTCGCCGGCGCCGGCATCGCGGCGGAAGCGATCCACGGCAACAAGAGCCAGGGACAGCGCGAGCGGGCGCTCGCCGGGTTCCGCAATGGCCGGGTCCGCACGCTTGTCGCGACCGACATCGCGGCGCGTGGCATCGACGTCGAGAGCATCAGCCACGTCATCAACTACGATCTGCCCAACATCCCGGAGAGCTACGTCCACCGCATCGGGCGGACGGCGCGTGCCGGCAATGCCGGCGCGGCGATCTCCTTCTGCTCCCACGAGGAGCTGCCGTTCCTCCGAGCGATCGAAAAGGCGATCGGCCGCCAGATCCCGGCGACGGCCGCCGAGGGCAGTCCGGCGCCGGCCTCGCCGGCCGATCCGGATGTCGGAACGCTCCGGCCGGCGCCGCGGCGGCCGAGCACCAGGCCGGCAAGCCCGCAACCGGCAGGGCGAGCACGGTCGGACGAAACCGGCGAGAACCGGAGCCGGAAGACCGGGCGTCCGGCAGCGCCGGCCTCGCCACGGCAGGGCCCAGACCATCGGGCCGACACGACACCACAGCGGTGCGACATCGCCGCGGTCGCCCTTCCTCGACAAGCCGCGCCGCCGTTCGCAGGCGGCGCCCGACCGGATAGCCGGCAAAAAAGAAGGACCATCATGGCAAAGGAAGAGATGCTGGAATTCGAGGGGACTGTCACCGAGGTTCTCCCGGACGGAAATTTCCGGGTAAAGCTCGACAATGACCACGTCATTCTCGCCTATGCCGCGGGCAAGATGCGGAAGTTCCGCATCAGGACGCTCGCAGGCGACCGTGTGCGAGTCGAAATGACGCCGTACGATCTCGACAAGGGGCGCATCAATTTCCGGCACAAATCGGAAAGCAGCGCGCCCTCCGCCCCACGTCGTTCACCGCAATTCCGTCGCCGCTAGTCTCGCGTTGCGAAGGTGAGGTGGTGAGGGAGGGGGCGATCCCTCTGACGGAAGCCGGAAGACGACGGCAATTGTCATAGTCCGCCGGTCCAATAGGGGACCACGGGAGTTGGGGAGCGTAGTCAGCCTGCGGCCGTTAGGTTCGGACAACATCGCCACCTCCCATGGCGAACACCCCCTCGCCATCCTTCGGGGCCCGGTCCCTATAGCGATCCTCGCCTCGAGGGATGTTTCGTCGCCGGCTCCGGGCAAAATGGACCGCGTGCTATGGTGCGACGGAGTTCGGAGGAGGAGCCTGTGAGGATCACACTTTCAGCCTTGTGCGCCATGGCCGGCGTGACATTCGCCGCCGCCGCGACCCTCGCCGCCGAGCGGCCGCCGCAACCGACCCACAGCACCGACCCCGACGAGTGCAAATGGGAGTGGAAGGAGGGCGGCGGCATCGGCGTCTGGACCGAGCGCTGCCAGTTCGACACCGGCGTCTGGGAGCCGAAATTCAACTCCGGCCTGCCCGGCTTCATCCTCACCGTCGACGGCGAATCGCAGGGAACCATCCTCCAGGTCTTCGCCAAGCCGGCCGACCGGGACATCCCGGCGATCCTGCCGGAACTGAGGAAGCGCGGCTACATCCCGGACGACGACGAATGCGTCTTCGCCACCGACCCAGACCATCCCGCCGCCGGCCCGCTGGCGTTCTTCACGATCATGCCGACCGGATCGCGGAAAGAGGCCTATGAGGCGACGCCGGAGGACGAGGTCCCCGACAATCCCTGCGGCGAATATGGATGGGGGCCGGAAGGCATCCGCTACTTCATGACCGACACCCGCCATCCCGACCGCGCCGTCTACCTCAACATCGGCCAGGACGGGACCATGTTCGACCCGGCGACGGTGACGCTGGAATAGGGTCGTATGGGCCTACTCCAGCCGTCGGGCGGTTATTCCGCCGGATAGGCGACCGTCGACAGGACGCGAATCCGGTCGTTGGTGACGATGGCGGTGTCCTGAAAGGTCTGGTGCGTCGACCCGATGGTAAAGTTGGAGACGACGACATCGTCGTGGAACGTTTCGGAATTGACGACGAGCGACTTCATCGCCGCCTCGTCGAGATGCGCCAGGAAGTCCTGGAAGAATCCTCGAATGGCGGGCTTCCCGGCAAGGACGCCGGCGGGCGTGATGATCACGGAATCATCGCCGAAATCTTTCATGATGCCATCGAGATCGCCGGCCGCCGCACGCTCAACGTGGTGGCTCCAGACGGCTTCGGTTTCTGCCGACGTTCCTTCGGAAGCCACGCTCAGCGGCGCGGCGCCCAGAAGCAAAACCGTGGCGATCGGAAGTGCCAGGCGCTTTGTCATAGGGTCCTTCTCCTTGGTGCTTGCCGCCGGATGGGACAACCGGCAGCACGAGGAGCTTTTCGCAGGCGTCTCGTCGCGTTATCAACTACAGGATCTGTAGTGGCATTGGCGCCGCGCCGGGGTTAGCCTCTGGTGAATGAAGAGCTACGGTCAATTCTGCCCGTACGCGCTGGCGTCGGAGATTGTCGGCGAACGCTGGACTCCGCTGGTCCTTCGGGAATTTGTCTTGGGCCGGACCCGGTTCAACGACATCCAGCGTGGTCTTCCCCGCATGTCGCCGACATTGCTTGCACAACGGCTGAAGTCCCTCGAACGGGCCGGCGTCGTCGGGCGGCGGCGCGCCGGACGAAGCCGCAGCGAATACGTGCTCACCGAAGCGGGGCGGGAACTGGCGCCGATCGTGGAACTTCTCGCCGCATGGGGAAAGAGCTGGCTGCCGGCGACGCTGTCTCGTCACCAGGCCGATCCCGACCTGATTCTTTGGGACATGCACAGGCGCATGAACCTGGAGATCATGCCGCCCGGGCGCACTGTGATCCGCTTCAGCTTCACCGATCAGCCGAAGGCCGAGCGCCACCGCTGGATTGTCGCCGAGCCTCCGGAGGTCGATTTCTGCATCACCGATCCGGGTTATGATGTCGATGTGTTCGTCACCACCGATAGCCGCACCATCACCTGGGTCTGGTACGGCGACATCGCGCTTGGATCGGCGCTTGCCGACGGTTCGCTCGACCTGCACGGAGCGCGAAGCCTTTGCAGGGCGTTTCCGTCCTGGCTGCTGTTCAACGAGCTGGCTGCAATCCCCCGGCGGCGCCCGCTGCGCGCGGCGTGATTGTCGCGACGGTATGCCCGGGTTATAGAGGCCACCGCCGTGGCGGAACCTGATCAAATGGATGTCATCATCGACCCGGAGACCGAAGACGCCGTCGCGCGGGCCCGCCTGATCTCGGCGGCGCTGCCCTACATGCTGCGCTACGACGGCCGCGTCGTGGTGGTGAAGTATGGCGGCCACGCGATGGGCGACGCCGCCCTCTCCAAGGCCTTTGCCCGCGACATCACGCTCCTCGAGACCTCCGGCGTTCGCCCGGTGGTGGTCCATGGCGGCGGGCCGCAGATCGGCGAGATGCTGAACAAGCTCGGCATCGAATCGGAGTTCCGCGGCGGCCTCCGCGTCACCGACAAGAAGACCATCGACGTGGTCGAGATGGTGCTCGCCGGCTCGATCAACAAAGAAATCGTCATGGCGATCAATGCCGAGGGCGGCAAGGCGGTCGGCCTCTGCGGCAAGGACGGCAACATGGTCGTCGCCGAGCGGCTGACCAGGACCGAGATCGATCCCGATTCCAACATCGAGAAGGTGGTCGACCTCGGCTTCGTCGGTGAACCGAAGACCGTCAACCGCGCCGTGATCGACATGGTGCTCGGCGCCGAGCTGATCCCGGTGATCGCCCCGGTCGCGCCCGGCGCCGACGGCGAAACCTACAACGTCAACGCCGATACCTTCGCGGGCGCCATAGCCGGGGCGCTCGGAGCTGCCCGCCTCCTCTTCCTGACCGACGTCCCCGGCGTCCTCAACAAGGAGAAGCGGCTGATCAAGGAGCTCTCGGTCGGCGAGGTCCGCCGGCTGATCGCCGACGGCACCATTTCAGGCGGCATGATCCCCAAGGTCGAGACCTGCATCGAGGCCCTCGACCGCGGCGTCGAGGGCGTCGTCATCGTCAACGGCAAAACGCCGCACGCGGTGCTCCTCGAGCTTTTCACCGATCTCGGCGCCGGCACGCTGATCAGACCATGAGCGGCGTGGCATCGCCGCGCGAGATCGGCGCCGGCCGCGACCTCACGCCCTTCACCGCCGTCGACGCCTGGATCTTCGACCTCGACAACACGCTCTATCCCCGCCACATCAAACTCTTCGAGCAGGTCGACAGCCGCATCCGCGAGTACGTTCAGCGGCTGCTCGCGATCGATGCCGACGAGGCGCATCGCGTCCAGAAAGACTACTATCGCCGCTACGGCACCACGCTTCGCGGGCTGATGGAGGAGCACGGCATCGCGCCCGACGACTTCCTCGCCTATGTCCACGACATCGACCATTCGCGGATCGAGCCCGACCCGGCTCTCGCCGCGGCGATCGAGCGGCTTCCCGGCCGGAAGTTCATCCTGACCAACGGCTCGCGGGCGCATGCCGAGAAGGTTGCCGGCCGGCTCGGCTTCACTGACCATTTCGACGACATCTTCGACATCGTCCGCTCCGAGCTTCTGCCCAAGCCGAACCGCGAGACTTACGACCGCTTCATCGCCGCGACCGGCGTCGTGCCGGACGCGGCCGCGATGTTCGAGGACCTCGCCAGGAACCTCGAAGTGCCGTCGGCCCTCGGCATGAAGACGGTTCTGGTGGTGCCGGGCGGGACCCGCGACGTCTTCCAGGAGGACTGGGAGCTCGAGGGCCGGGACGCCGCCCATGTCGACTACCTGACCGACGACCTTGGCGGGTTTCTCGGCGTCGTGCTTGCGGCGATCGAAGGCAACTGCTGACGCTGCGTCAACGGCGACTTCGGCAATGCCGGCCGATCGGAGGTTGGCCGATGATGCACACCTTTCGCGCCTGCCCGGTCCAGCAGCCGCTTTCGCGCCGCCGCCGTCGTGATAGGCTCGGCTTCGGCTGGGCGGCGAGGGGGCATTCGACGGCGCCACCCGATCCGAACCTGCGAGGAGCTGAACATGACCCTTTCCCGTCGTCGTTTCCTTGGCGGCACCGCGGCCGGCCTGGCGCTTTGGCGCTATTTCCGGCAGCACGCCCTTCCGCCCCGCCGCCCCCGCGTTCGCCGCCGAGATGGCGCCCGTCGATCGATGCAGCTCGGCTGGATCGCCAATGTCGAATATATGGGCATGTTCATCGCCGACGACGCCGGCTACTACGCCGACGAAGGGCTCGGCATGACCATCGAGCCGGGCGGCCCGGCGATTTCGGTGGCGCCGATCGTCGCCTCGGGCAAGGCGCTGGTCGGCCTCGACAGCACCGACACCATCGCCCGCGCCCGCGCCGAAGGCGCCAAGCTCAAGGTCATCGGCGCCGAACTTCAGCGCAACCCGACCTCGGTCATGTCGTTGCCTCCAACCCGATCAAGACGCCGCAGGACCTCGTCGGCAAGAAATTCGGCGTCCAGCAGAACGGCTACCAGATCATCCAGGCGTTCCTCAAGACCAACCATGTCGACCCCAAGGACGTGACCATCGTCCCGGTGCAGTTTGATCCCGCCCCGCTGGTCAACGGCGAGGTCGACGCCTTCATGTCGTTCCTGACCAACCAGCCGATCCAACTCGATCTCAAGGGAATCGCAAACACCAACTTCCTCCTTTCCGATTTCGGCTATGTCGAATGGGCGGACTGCCTGATCGTTACCGAGGATTCGCTCGCCGATCCGACGAAGCGGAAGCAGCTCGTCGGCATCGTCCGCGGCACGGTCCGCGGCTGGCAGGACGCCGTCGCCGATCCGAACAAGGGCGCCACCCTCGCAGTCGAGAAATACGGCAAGGCCTTCAACCTCGACCAGCACACCCAGGATCTGATTGCGGCGAAGCTGGTACCGCTGATCTTGACCCCCGAGACCGAGAAGAACGGCCTCTTCACCATGAGCCAGGCAGGCATCGACGCCAATGTCGCCGCAATCAAGGCGGTCGGCGTCGAGACCACCGCCGAGGACTTGTTCGACACCTCGGTCCTCGAAGAAGCCTTCGGCGGCAAGACGCGCCTCTAGGCGACGGCACCGAGCATGGCGGAGGCTGCCGCGCCGCCGGACCCGTGGGTCCTGGTCCAGACCGTCAACGGCTTCAACGCCGATGAGGTCATCTCGTCGCTGCAGAAATCGATCCGGCGAGGACCTGATCGAGAATGCGCTGCTGCTCGCCTACGAGATGGCGGCGACCAGCGCGGAGCTCGAGGAACACCTGTGGGCCCGGCTCTCGGTGATCTCGGTCGAGGATGTCGGCGGCGGCAGCTTCCTCGAACCGGTTGATCATCGATTCGCTCTACCGGATGCACCAGCGCTTCCCCCGCGGCGCCGGCGACCGTTTCCTCTTCGCCACCCACGCCATCCGGCTGCTCGCCACCAGCTCCCAAGGACCGCGTCACCGACGAGATGGCGAACTGGGTGAAGCTCACGGTCGAGATGCGCGGCGAGCGCCCCGACATCCCCGACGTTGCCTATGACATGCATACCCGCAAGCGGCCGCGAGATGGGCCGCGGGCTGGAGCATTTCATGAAGGAGGGAGCCCAGGTCGCCAACGAGCGCCCCGGCCGTGATGCGACCTATCGCGAGCGACTGCTCGAAGCGATAGCCGCCGGGGAGCTGAAGTGAACGGATCATGGCGGTGCCGGCAGGCCTCGCCGCCTCCGGCATCACCAAACTTTCAGGCTCGGCCGCACCACCGTCGAAGCGCTCGGCAGATCGACCTCGCGACGCCGGCCGGCTCCTTCACCGCGCTGCTCGGCCCATCGGGTTGCGGCAAATCCACCCTGCTCCGCCTCTTTGCCGGCCTCGACGTGCCGACCGCCGGCAGCGTCCTCCTGCACGGCCATGCGCCGGAGGAGATGCGTCGCGACCATCGCATCGGCGTCGCCTTCCAGGACGCCGGCCTCCTCCCCTGGCGGAGCACCGAGGCCAATATCGCCATCCCCTTCGAGGTCGCGGGCCGGCGGCCCGCCCCGGCGCGATCCACGACCTCATCCGGCTCGTCGGCCTCGCTCGGTTTCGAGCGCGCCCGTCCCGCCCAATTCTCCGGCGGCATGCGCCAACGCGTCGCCATCGCGCGGACGCTCGCCATCGGCCCCGAGGTGATGCTGCTCGACGAGCCATTCGGCGCCCTCGACGAAATGACCCGGCAGCGCCTGAATCTCGAATTCCAGCGGATCTGGCAGGAGCGTACCGCAACGACGCTGCTGGTCACCCACTCCATCGGCGAGGCGGTCTTCCTCAGCGACAGTGTCCTGATGATGGGCAGCCGGCCCGGGCCGCATCCTCGAGAATGTGCCCGATCGACTTCCCGCGCCCACGACGTCCGGAGCTGCTGCGGAGCCGTGAATTCCACGATCTTTGCGACCGCCTGAGCGAAACGCTCTTCCGGCAGCAGGATCAGGGCGGGCCCACTTGAGCGCCGCGGCCTCGCACCGTCTCGTCCGGCCTGTGGCTCGTGCGGTTTGGGCCCGAGCTTGCCGGCGTCTTCGGCGTATTGCTCTCTGATGGCGTCGCCGCTCTTGTCTTCGCTCCGCTCCGTGTCATTCCGACGCCGCTGGCCGTCGCCGAACAGCTCTGGGCGGACCGCCACATCTACCCGCTCAACATCGGCACCACGCTTCGCGAGGCGTGTCCTCGGCTATCGTCATCGGCAATCTCGCGGCAATTCTCCTCGGCGCGCTTTTCGTCGAATTCCCGATCGTCGAGCGCGTGCTTCTGAAGCTTGCGATCGCCAGCTACTGCATCCCGCTGGTGGCGATCGCGCCGATCTTCGTCGTCGTCCTTTCCGGCGATGGACCCAAGGTGGCGCTCGCCGCGCTCTCCGTCTTCTTCACCACGCTGGTCGCGACCGTCCTCGGCCTTCGCACCATGGACGCGGTCAATGTCGATCTCGTCCGCTCGGCCGGCGGCGGCGCGTGGAAGGTCTTCCGCATCGTCCGCGTGCCGGGAGCGCTGCCGAGCGTCTTTGCCGGGCTTCGCGTTGCCGCACCCGCTGCGCTGCTTGGCGCGGTGATCGGCGAATATCTCGGCGCCAGCCAGGGGCTGGGCGTGGCGCTGATCCAGGCGCAATCGTCTTTCGAGGTCGAGCGCGCCTGGGGCGTCGCGCTGGTCATGGCGCTCCTCGGCGGCCTCCTCTATGCGATCGCCTCGCTCGCGGCGCGGGTCGGCGACGCCCTGGGTCGGGCGCGAGGCGATCATCGGGCTGGGCACGATCGGCACGGCGCGCGGGCCGGCGCCCGGCTTCCGCCGCGCGCTCTCCGCTTTCCTGTTCTTCATTGCCTCGATCGCCGTCGCGATCCTGATCTGGTATGGGCTGATCCGGCTTTTCCGGCTCAACTCATTCTTCGCCAAGACGCCGCTCGACGTCTGGCACTATCTCGTCACCGACGCCGATGGCGGCGGACCACCGGGCCGATATCCTCGATGCCCTGGGCGATGACCCTCATCGATGCCGGCACCGGCTATGTCGCGGGCACGGTGGTCGCCATGCTCGTCGCCGCCGTCATGGCGATCGTGCCGGCGGTCGAGCAGGCGATCATGCCGTCGGCGATCGTGCTTCGCTCGATCCCGATCGTCGCGATGGCGCCGCTCATCGCCCTCGTCTTCGGCCGCGGCCTTCTCGGCGTCACCGTCGTCGTCGGCCTCGTGACCTTCTTCCCGACGCTGGTCTATCTGGTCAGCGGGTCTCCGCTCGGCGCCGGAGCGCGCCTGCGAGATCGTCGCCTCGTTCGGCGGCTCCCGCCTCGCGGTTGCGCGGAAGGTGAGGTCGTCTACGCCCTGCCGGCGCTGTTTGCGGCCGCGCGGATCGCGGTGCCTGCGGCGATCGGCGGGGCCACGCTCGCCGAATGGCTGTCGACCGGTTCTGGGATCGGCAATCTTGCTCGTGCTTTCCTATTCGGCTTCGAAGTTCTCCACCCTGTGGTCGGCAAGCGTCGTGGTGGTTGCGCTTTCGGTCGCCTTCTATGCCGCGATCGGCCTTGCCGAAGGCGCCCTGCTTCGCCGCTACGGGACAGCGATCGCGGCGTAGGGGCGCCGGGTCTTCGCTGGCGGGGCGCGGAACTTCAGGCTTTCGCAATACCTGACCCTCCATGACACAGCCTTGAGCCGCGAGAACTTCATGAAGCGCCTACTGATACGCATCGCTGTTATTTTGGTGTCGATCGAGGTCCTCTACCTCGTCGCGGCCAACGCTGTCCTCAACCTTCCCGCCACGCAATCCTGGCTCAACCGGCTTCAGCCCGAACGCACCCTCTATCACTGGAACAGCGCCTGGACCTGGTTCCCGTTCCGGGTTCGCGTGACCGGCTTCACGATCAACGGCCAGTCCTGGTCGCAGCAATGGCAGATGTCGGCGCCAGCCATTTCCGGTTCGCTGTCGTTGCTGCCGCTGTTTGCAGAGACCCTCCACTTCGACGACGTCGAGACAGGCGACATCGTCGTCCGATTCCGCCCGCGGCCCAGTCCCGACCGGGACGACGCGGCGATCCGGCAGTATTATCCGGTGATCGAAGGGCGCGATCCGAACCTGCCGGCCGAACCGGTGCCGACCCAGACCCCCGGCTGGAGGATGACTTTCGACGTCCGGCGGATAAATGGCCAGAACGACGTCTGGCTCGCCGCCAACCGGATGACCGTCGTCGGCGAGGCGGCGGCGACGATCACGCGCCAGAACCACAATGGTCCGCTCACGATCAGCGACGGCTCGGCCGACCTCACCGTGAAGTCGCTCAGCGTCGCCGGGCGGGAGGTGTCGGACAACGCCTCGATCAAGGGCACCTTCGCCTTCGCGACGTTCGTGCCGCAGGAAAACCGCGGACTGAATCTCCTCCCGTTCCTGTCGCTCGACGCCGACATCGATGTCCCGGTGTCCGGGCTCGATTTCCTCGACTTCTTCTTCACCAAGGTCGCTGACATGAACCTAAGCGGCAACGGCGGGCTGAAGGGCCATGTCGCCTACGACAGGGGCGCCCTTGCCCCCGGCACCGATGTCAATCTCGCGGCCGATACGCTGACGGTCGACCTGTCGCCCTATTCCACCCACGGTTCGGGCAATGTCGCGATCACCGTCGATGCCGCCGCGCCCGATACACTCGACGCCAACTTCCAGTTCAAAAGCGTCAGCGTCTTTCGTGACGCCCAGCACCAGACCCTTTTCGACGGAGACAACATTGCGATCGCCGTCGCGCGCTCGGCCAAGATCGCCCCCGGGGCGAATACCGAGATCGTCCCCCGCCGGGTCACGATGACGATACCCAGTGTCACGGTGCCGGACGTGAGCGTCTTCCAGACCTACGTTCCCGACGACTGGAATGTCGAGGTCCTCGGCGGGAGCGGCTCCCTGCAAGGCAAGGCGGAACTGTCCGGGCAGGCGCTCGACTTCGACCTGACGCTCTCGTCGGATGCGGCCAAGGTCGGTTTTGCCGGCAATTCCTTCGAGACCGGACTGACGCTCGGGATTCTTGCCAAGGGCCAGGCCGACGGCCAGGCGGCCACGATCGACGCCGGCGGATCCTATGTCGACCTGGACGATTCGCGGCTCAAGACGGACCAGGGCGACAAGTCGGCTCCCTGGCACACGCATCTCGCCATATCGAAAGGCGAAGCCCGCTTCGGCCTCGGCGGCGAGGCCGATTCCGCCACGGGCCTCGTCGGGTTCTGGAGCCTGTTCGCCAAGCAGGACCTGAAGTCGCTGCTCGCCTCGGTCGATGGCGAGGCGCAGGCGGTCCTCAGCGTCTCCGACCTCGGTTGGGTGAACTTCCTGTTCAAGAATCCCTTCTCGCTGGCGCTCGAGGATTCGGCGGAGGTGGACGCCGATCTCACCGTTCGCTCCGGCCGGCTCGTGGAGGGATCGCATGTCGCGATGCCGGCCCGGGATTTCACGCTCAACATTCTCGACTATATCGTGGAGGGGAGCGGCGGCTTCGACCTCGTGGTCGCCAAGGGCGGCGCGAACCCCGACCTCCGGCTCGATGCAAATCTGTTAGACGCCTCCCTCCGGCTGGAGGATGAAAAGACCGCGGTGGTCGATCAGGTGACGCTCGCCGTGACCGCGACCGCGGAGAGTGTTTCGCTGAAGCAGGGCGGATCGGTGAAACAGGTCGAGCTGAGCATTCCCTCGGCCAAGATCACCGACATGGCGGCATATAACACCTACCTCCCCGAAGGTTCGCCGGTCCGCATCCTCGACGGCACCGCCGACCTCAGCGCCAAGCTCGTCATGGACGAAGCGACCTCCACCGGCTTCGTCAAGATGAAGACGTCCCGGATCAGCGCCGACGTGGTCGGCGACCGCATCTCGGGCATCATCGGCCTCGACGTGGCGATCAAGGGCGGCTCGGCGAAGGACAAGTCGTTCGACATATCCGGCTCGTCCCTGACCGTCGACGGCGTCAGGCTCTCGGGGGAGCACGCCACCTCCGGCGACTGGAACGGACGGGTCGATATCGCGACCGGGCGCGTCATCTGGAAGCGGCCCATGACCCTCGACGTCAAGGCCGGCTTCCGCCTGCTCGACGCGCGCCCGCTGCTTGCCATCTTCGATACGAGCAGCAAGGCCAACAACTGGCTCGATCGCCTGCTCGATCTTAAGAATATTCGCGGCAACGCCACCATCAGCGTGGCCCCGAAGCAGGTCGTCGTGCCCTATGCCTTCGCCACCAGCGACACGATCGACGTGGGCGCCAAGGGCATCTTCCGCAAAGGCGACCGCCAGGGCGTGTTCTATGCCCGTTCCGGCAAGCTCGCCGGCATCCTCGCCGTCGACAACGACCAGAAACGGTTTGGACTGATCGACGCGACGGGGAAGTTCGATACCTATGTCCCCGGCGGGCCGCTCCCCGACATGCGCGGCGATCCCCCGGCGGGGCGGTCCAAGGAAAGGAACCCGTAGGCGTCGCGCCCTCCCGGTCGGGGTCGCCGGGCCGGTTGGCCGGCCCGCGTCGATCTGCAAAACTCCGAGTGACGGGCAACGTCCGGATTGAGTATAGAAGGCCCCGCGAGCCGGGCCAGAATTTGGTGTGCGGTTCGGCCAATGTCCGCCGCGTCGCGGGACAACGGCGATTTGTGGCTTCTGCGACGGCGTCGGCTGTCTTCCTTCGGTGGAGTCCCGAGCGGTCGCATGAATTCGTCTTTCCTGGCCAATGGCGCCGGCGACCTCTGGGCGATCACGAGCTTCTACAATCCGATCGGCTACCGGCGCCGGCTTCTGAACTATCGCGAGTTCCGGGCGCGGTTGAATGTGCCTCTGGTCGCGGTAGAACTCGCTTTCGACCGCGGGTTCGAGCTTGCGGCGGGTGACGCCGACATCCTCATCCAGCTCCGCGGCGGCGACGTGATGTGGCAGAAGGAGCGGCTTCTCAACCTCGCTCTTGCCGCGGTGCCCCCGAACTGTCGGAAGATCGCCTGGGTCGACAGCGACGTTGTGTTCGACCGCGCGGACTGGGCGGAGGCGACGAGCCGGCTGCTTGACCGTGCCGGCATCGTACAGCCCTTCAGTCACGCTTATGATATCCCGCCGGTAAGCCCTCGGGCCGGATTCAGGACGAAGGACGCGATCGCCATACGGGGCGGGCTTGTTTCCGCCATCGAATCCGGCGGAGAGCCCGCGGCGACGTTTGCCGTCCAGCCGGAGGGTGGACGCCGATATGCGCGTGGATTCGCCTGGGCGGCACGCCGCGAACTCCTCGAAAGACATGGCTTCTTCGACGAGTGCATCATTGGGGGCGGCGATTTCGGCCTTGGCCAGCGCCTGCTACGGCTGTTTCGACTATCTTCTCCGTCGCCAGAACCTGAGCGAGCGGCGTGCGGAGCGATACCTTGCATGGGCCGGACCCTTCCGCGATCTCGTGGCCGGCGAGATCGCTTCGCTGCATGGCGACGTGTTTCATCTCTGGCACGGGACCGTCGACGGGCGTCGGACCCATGAGCGGTATCTCGGCCTCAGCCGGCTCGGCTTCGACCCGGTCGACGACCTTGAGATCGCCGAGAACGGCGTCTGGCGGTGGAAATCGGAGAAGCCGGCGTTGCACGCCTACATGCGATCCTACTTCGTAGCACGCGCCGAAGACGGCGAACGCGAGACGCGAGACTTCGGGCCGTCCAGGCATTTCCGGCGCTGCTCTTTCAACCGCCGCGAAAGAAACCGTCGCGTCAGGCAAGTTCCAGGCTGGCGACACGGATATTCGTGTCATCCGGGTCGTCGGTGACGGCGAAGCCTAGTTCGGCGCACATCTTCAGCATCACCGTGTTTTCGCGGAGGATCTGGCCGTAGACCCGCTTCAGCCCCTCGGCGCGGGCATAGGCGAGCATGGTCTCCATGAGCGCCCAGCCGAGGCCGTGTCCCTTGAGGTCGGAGCGGAGCAGGATCGCGTATTCCGCCGTCTCGTAGTTGGCATCGGCATGGAGCCGCACGCTGCCGATCATTTCCTCGCTCGCCTCGTCGAGGGCGACAAAAGCGATGGCTCGGGCATAGTCGAGCTGGGTCAGGCGGACGATAAAGGCGTGGCTGAAGGCGGCGACCGGGCCGAAGAAGCGAAGCCTGAGGTCCTCCCGCGTCACCTTGGCGAAGAAGCTGCGGACCAGGGCCTCGTCCTCGGGCCGGATGGGGCGGACGAAGATCTGCCAGTCGTCGGCAAGAACGAGGTGCCGCTCCGATTCGCTCGGATAGGGGCGGATGGCCATGCGGGAATGGCCGGCTCCCTTGAACATCGCCACCGCCGGCGCGACCGCGATGCGAACGTCGAGGGCAAGCACGCCGGTCTCGTCGGCGATGAGCGGATTGATGTCCAGCTCGTGAACCTCGGGGACATCGGCGGCGAGTTGGGCGAGCTTGACAAGGACCAAGCGCAACATCGTCGACCCGGGCCGCGGGCACGTCGCGATAAGCCTTGAGGAGCTTTGCGACACGCGTCCGCGCGATCAGGTTGCGGGCGAGCGTGAGATCGAGCGGCGGTAGCGCCACCGCCTTGTCGTCGATCACCTCGACGGCGATGCCGCCATGGCCGAAGACGACCACCGGCCCGAAGGTCGGGTCGTCGGCAAGACCCGCGAGAAGCTCGCGCGCCTTGGGGCGGATGATCATGGGATGGACCGTCACGCCGGCGATTCTCGCCCCGGGCTTGAGCTTCCTCGCATTTTCGAGGATCGCCTCCGTCGCCGCGCGGACGGCGTCCGAGCTGATCAGGTTGAGGCGGACGCCACCGACATCGGATTTGTGCACGATGTCGCGTGAGAGAATCTTGACGGCGACCGCCTTGCCCTCGGCGAGCCATGGCTCCGCCTTCTTTTCCGCCTCGTCCGGAGTAGCGGCAAAGACGGCGGGAACAACTGGAATGCTGATAAGCCCGGCAAACGGCGTCGATTTCCATGCGGATCGAGCCAAAGTCGCCCGTCGGCGAGCGCGGTTTCGACCGCCTGGCGCGCCGCCTCGGGTTCCGGAACGAAGTCCCGGGGAAGACTGGGCGGCGTCTCGATCAGGGTGCGCGCCGCCTGGTCGTAGTGGACGAGATGCATGAAGCCGCGGACGGCCTCGGTCTCGGTGGCATAGGACGGGATGTCGGCGCGGTTGAAGAGATCAGCGACCTCCGGGCCGGCGCCGATCCAGGTGGCGAACACCGGCTTTGTCGGAGGCGACTGCTCGCGCTGGGCGGCGACCAGGTCGCCGACGACGCCGGCGCTGTTCAATGCCGAGGCGAGCGCCGTCTCGACATTGAGGACGAGGATCGCGTCGCTGTCGCGGTCGGCGAGAAGCACCTCCAGGGCATGCGGCGTAGCGATCCGCGCCGGCATCGCCGATGATGTCGACGGGGTTCGACTTTGACCAGGTCGGCGGCAACAATGCGTCGAGCTTCGCCATGGTCTCGGTCGAGAGTGTCGCCGGCTCGCCGCCGAAGTCGATCAGACGGTCGAGCGCGAGGACCCCGATGCCGCCGCCATTGGTCAGGATGGCGAGCCGCCGGCCGGCGATGCGGGTCACATGGCTCAGGGTTTCGGCGGCCTCGAAAAGTTCGCCGAGATCGAGGACGCGGAGCAGGCCGGCGCGGCTGAAGGCGGCATCGTAGACCTCGTCGGATCCGGCAAGCGCCCCGGTGTGCGTGGCGGCCGCCTTGGCTGCAAGCGCGTGCCGGCCGGCCTTGATCACCACCACCGGACTTGCGTGCGGGAGGCGGCCCGCGCCGCCGACATGAACTTCCGCGCATCCTTGATCGATTCGACATAAAGCAGGATCGCGCGGGTGTGGCGGTCGAGCGCGAAATAGTCGAGGAGGTCGCCGAAGTCGACGTCGAGCTGGTCGCCGATCGAGACCAGCGCCGAGAAGCCCACGTCGCGCGCCGCCGCCCAGTCCACCATGCCGGCGGCGATCGCGCCCGACTGCGAGATGAGGGCGAGATCGCCGGCCGGCGCGGTTCGCGAGGCGAAGGTCGCGTTGAACCGGGCAAGCGGCGCCATCACTCCGAGACAATTCGGGCCGACCAGCCGCAGTCCCTTGGCGCGGGCCGCGGCATTGGCGGCTTCAGCCAGCGATCCCGGGCCGCGGCCGAGGCCGGCGGTGAGGACGATCGCCGCCGCCACGCCTTTCTCGCCCGCCTCGGCGACGATCGACGGAACCACCGTCGGCGGCACCGCCAGAACCGCGACATCCGGCGCCTCGCGGAGGTCGAGCAGCGACTTCGCCGTCGGCGTTCCGTCGATCTCGAGGTAGTTCGGGTTGACCAGATCGATGCGGCCGGGAAAATCGCCGGTGCGGAGGTTGGTGAGGACGGCCCGGCCGAGCGAGCCCTCATGCGGACTTGCGCCGACAACGGCCACCGAGCGGGGGGCGAGCAGCCGGTCGAGGCGATAGGTCGACATGTTCGGGGAGGTTCCCTACCGGAGAGACTGGGGCGTCAACCAGCCCCCATCGTTGCAAATCTGTAATTCAGTCCGATGTCGCCGAAAGGGTCCCGGCCGCTCCACGACTCGCACAATTCGCGGAACATCCCACAAGTGCACCCCTGCGCAAGAGAAGATGTTCCCTTCCGTTTGCGTCGGTCACCCTCGGCACCTCAAGGAAGGCATGCCCTTGCCTGGCCCCTTCACTCGACCTCGCGCGCCACCACCGCAACCCCATCCGCGATCCGGTCGCTCGGATGGAGGATGACCACGTCTCTCTCGGCGAGCCCCTTGATGACCTCGGCCCGTCGCCGGTCCGCTGGACCTTGGTCAGGCCGTCGATTTCGGAGAGTGTCTGGCTTATCGGAGGCGTCATCGCGGAAGCAAGGGAAGGAGCCTAGCGATGCAATCGCCGGGCGAATTGACGTCGATCAAGCCGACGATGTCAGGCAGGCCGGTTCGGCTTGGCGGAAGATGTCCGCGTTGCCTTGTCGGGCGGAAAGCGGCCGAGGATTTCCTTCACCTCCTCGTCGGAAACTTGGGCGAAGTCGTAATAGAACGCCCCGATTGCGCCGAATCGCTCGTGGTCCTCGAGGCAGACGATCTCGTCGGCTTCCTGCGCCAACTCGGCGAGGGTGCTGGTCGGCGCCACCGGCACCGCGAGGATGAGCTTCTTCGGCCCGGCGGCGCGAACTGAGCGGAGCGCGGCGCGAGTCGTCGCCCCGGTGGCGATGCCATCGTCGACCACGATCGCGATCCGGCCGTCGAGGTCGGGGCGTGGCCGCTCGCCAAGGTAGCGGCGGCGCCGGCGGGCGATTTCCTGGAGCTCGCGATCCCGGACCTCCGCAAATTCGGTTTCGCCCACTCCGGTCAGCCGGATCACGTCCTCGTTGCGAACGGTGAGCGGCGCCTCGCCGTCGACCACGGCGCCCATCGCGAGTTCCGGCTGCTCCGGCACGCCGATCTTGCGGACGAGGATGAGGTCAAGCGCGGCATCGAGCGCGGCTGCGATCTCGGCCGCAACCGGCACCCCGCCGCGCGGCAGGGCGAGGACCACTACGTCTTGGCCGCGAAGGCCGGCCAGCACCCCGGCGAGCTTTTGCCCGGCTTCCTGCCGGTCGGTGAATGGCATCGAGTCCTCCCTCAGTCCGCCCCGATTGGTCGCTACCGAGATCAGTAGCGCCGATCGGCAACGTTCCGTTGACCTGCCGCAAGGCTCCGGCCGCCCGCGTCACAACGAAAGAGCGTTGATTGATCCGGATCAAGGACGGCGGGCCGCGGATCGTGACACTGGCACGGGACGACAGGGAGGATCCCCATGAACGACAACTATGAACGCACCGCCGACGAAGTGAACCAGTCCTCGGCCGACCTGACCCGCGGCATTCCCGACGCAATGAAAGGCTTCAAGGCGCTTGGCTCCGCCGCCTATGCCGACGGCGCCCTCAGCCGCAAGACCAAGGAGCTTATCGCGCTTGCGATCAGCATCGCCGGGCATTGCGACGGTTGCGTGGCCTATCATGCGCGGCGTCTCGCCGATCTCGGCGTCGAGCGGGACGACGTCCTCGAAACCATCGGCGTCACCATCCAGATGGGCGGTGGCCCCTCCATGGTCTACGGCGGCGAAGCCATCCGCGCCTTTCGACTCTTTCACAGTTCCCGCCCTCGCCAAATAGGACGATAACCATGACCTTCCGCCCTGTCGTTCGGCTCGATGAAGTCAGCCGCAAGGATGTCGCCCTCGTCGGCGGCAAGAATGCCTCGCTCGGCGAGATGATCCAGACCCTGTCCGGCGCGGGAGTCCGCGTGCCTTCGGGCTTTGCCACGACCGCCGATGCCTATTGGCGCTTCATCGACGAGAACGATCTCAGGGCGCGTGTCGCCGGGCTTCTCGATGAGTTCGAAGCCGGCCGTGCGACCCTCGCCGAAACCGGCCTGGCGATCCGCAACGCCATCCTTCGCGGCACCTTCCCGAAGGACGTGGCCGAGGCCATCGCCGAAGCCTACGTCGCCCTTGCCGAACAGGAGGGCCGCGATCATCTCGATGTCGCGGTGCGGTCGAGCGCCACGGCCGAGGATCTGCCCGAGGCGAGCTTCGCCGGACAGCAGGAGACTTTCCTCAACATCCGCGGCCGCGATGCGCTGCTCGATGCCTGTCGCCGCTGCTACTCTTCGCTCTTCACCGACCGGGCCATCATGTACCGGAAGGCGCACGGCTTCGATCACATGCACGTCGCGTTGTCGATCGGGGTCCAGCGCATGGTGCGCTCCGACACCGGCGGCTCGGGGGTAATGTTCTCGATCGACACCGAGACCGGCTTCGATCGGATTGTGCTGATCAACGCCGCCTGGGGGCTCGGCGAGAATGTCGTCCAGGGCGCCGTCGATCCCGACGAGTACCATGTCTACAAGCCGCTCCTCGGCGACGCGCGGCTCGTCCCGATCATTGAGAAAACTCTCGGCGGCAAGGAAAAGAAGATGATCTACGCCGCCGGCGACCAGCCGACGCGGAACGTGCCGACCTCGCGGGCGGAGCGGGCGGCCTTCGTGCTCTCCGATCCCGAGATCCTGGCGCTGGCGCGTTGGGCGGTGGCGATCGAAACCCACTATGGCTGCCCGATGGACATGGAATGGGCGAGAGACGGCGACACCCGCGAGATGTTCATCGTCCAGGCGCGGCCGGAAACCGTCCAGTCGCGGCGCGAATCCGGCGTCTTCAAGACCTACCAGATTACCAGGAAGGGCGATCTCCTCACCTCTGGCATCGGCATCGGCGATTCGATCGTCGCCGGCCATGTCTGCCTGATCGACAGCCCGGCCGAGATTGACCGCTTCGTCGACGGCGCCATCCTGGTCACGACCACCACCGACCCGGACTGGGTGCCGATCATGAAGCGGGCGGCGGCGATTGTCACCGACCACGGCGGGCGCACCTCGCACGCCGCGATCGTCAGCCGCGAGCTCGGCGTGCCGGCGATCGTCGGCACCGGCAACGCCACGCATATCCTCCATGACGAGCAGGAGGTGACGGTGTCCTGCGCCGAGGGCGACGAGGGCCATATCTATGCCGGCCGCGCCGATTTCACCGAGAGCACCGTCGACGTCTCGGGACTGCCGGAGACGACGACGCGAGTGATGCTCAACCTCGCCAACCCGGCGGCGGTCTATCGCTGGTGGAAGATTCCGGCAGACGGCGTCGGCCTGGCGCGCATGGAGTTCGTCGTCTCCAACCATATCCGCGTCCATCCGATGGCCCTTGTCCGCTTCGATTCGCTCAAGGACGAGGCGGCGAAGAAGGAGATCGCCGAGCTGACTTCGGCCTACCCTGACAAGACGGAGTACTTCATCGACCGCCTGTCGCGCGGGCTCGCTCGCATCGCCGCCACCTTCCACCCGAAGCCGGTGATCGTGCGGATGAGCGACTTCAAGACCAACGAATATGCCGGCCTGGTCGGCGGCGCCGAGTTCGAGCCGAAGGAAGAGAATCCGATGATCGGCTTCCGCGGCGCCTCCCGCTACTACTCCCCCGCCTACCGCGAAGGCTTCGCCCTGGAATGCCGGGCCATCCGGCGGCTCCGGAACGACATGGGCTTCCGGAACGTCGTCGTCATGATCCCGTTTTGCCGTTCGGTGCACGAAGCCGATCGCGTGCTCGAGGTGATGGCCGAGAACGGGCTGGTCCGCGGCAAGGACGACCTGCAGGTCTACGTCATGGCCGAGATCCCATCGAACGTGGTGCTCGCCAAGGATTTCGCGGCGCGCTTCGACGGCTTCTCGATCGGCTCGAACGACCTGACCCAGCTTACCCTCGGCGTCGACCGCGATTCGGGCGAGTTGGCGACGCTGTTCGATGAACAGGATCCTGCTGTCGAGTGGATGATCGATAGCGTCATCACCGCCGCGCACAAGGCCGGCGCCAAGATCGGGCTCTGCGGCCAGGCGCCGAGCGACCATCCAGAATTCGCCGACTTCCTCGTCCGGTGCGGCATCGATTCGATCTCGGTCAGCCCCGACAGCTTCATCCCGGTGAAACGCCGGGTGGCTGCCTCGGAGGCGCCGGTAATACCGGCGAGGGCCGCGATGCGCCGCGGCTGAGCCGCAGCGATGGACCGGCGCGGGGAAGCGCCCGTCGCTTCCCCCGATCGGAGACAAGCGGTGAAGAAGCAGCCCTTCCGCCGCCGGCTTGGATTCGCGGTCTCGGGAATTGCCGAGGCGTGGCGGCGCGAGCCGAGCTTTCGGGCACAGGTCGTCATCGCCGTGGCCGCGCTTGCGGCGACGGCGGTGCTTCGGCCAGGGCTGCTATGGACTGTGGCGGTGGTGGTCGCGATCGCGATGGTGACGGCATTCGAACTGATCAATACGGCGATCGAGACGGTGATCGATCATCTCCACCCCGAGCAGGCGCCCGAGATCAAGCGTGCCAAGGACATCGCCGCCGGCGCCGTGCTCGCCGCCTCCGCCGGGGCGGCCGTCGTGGGTGCGTTGATGGTCGCTTCTGTCGCATTCCGCTGATGTCAGAATGCCCCACTGCTTCCCCGGCGCCGTGATCCCAATCGACGATCTGAGGACGGTCATGGTTTCGCCGGCCGGTTTCGCTGCCAGTTGCCGCGCCCGGCGGCATCCGGTACCATTCCGGCTGCTGGCAGCCTGAACCTTGCCGTACCGGGCCGTGCTAGCCGATCCGGAGGGCTTGGTCGTGGCGCCGGCCACAAGACGAGGCAAATGTCGGCCGGCGTTTGCGTTTTTTTGCGATGGCTGGTGACTGGCCAAGTCGCGTGCGGAATGGGGGGCGTCGGTTCGGAGCGGTCCGAGCCGGCGCCTTCACACACCGTGTGCAGTGCACACCCCAGCGCCGATCAGCTCAGCGTCGCATAATAGCGGATCGCAAACTCGATCCACTCCGGCGACGACCAGTCGGGGTGCTCGGCGCGGATCCTCGGAGCGAGCGAGGCGACGATGGTGTCGGCGTCCGTGCCGGTTTTCCTCTCGTCCGCGACCCGTTTGCCGAGGTCGACCATGTAGTCGCGGACTGCAAGCAGAATCTCTTTGCCTCCGACGTCGCCATGACCGGGGACGACGATTGCCGGGCTGAGGGCGATCAGCCTGCCGAGAACCTCCGCCCAGCGCGGGCCGTCGATGTCGACGTCATGCGGCGGGAACCATGGGAAGATCGGGAAGATGCGATCTTCGGCGAGATCCCCGGTGAAGAGAATGCGCTCGGCGGCAAGCCAGACCACCTGATCGCCGCGGGTGTGGGCAACGCCATAGGTGCGGAGCTCGACCTTGCGCCGGCCAAGGTCGATTGTGGCATCGGCATCTTCGTAGACATCGTCGGGCTCGACCAGCGTTGTCCCTTCCAGAGCGGCGGCGACCCCGGGGCCGAAGGTCCGGAACATTGCGAGATAGGCTTCGCCCTTGGCCTTGAGCTCGTCGTGCTGGGCCTTGTTGTAGGTGATCCGGGCCTCGCCCTTGAACGGCGCCGCTCCATAGCCGTGCTCGGGGTGGAAATGGGTCAGGGTCAGGATCAGGCGCCGGCTTCCCGCGAGCTTCCTTGCGGCCGCCAGCACCTTCCGCCCGTTGACCGGGCCCATGCCGGTATCGATCACCAGCGCCGCGTCATCGCCGACGACAATGCCGATATTGGGGACGAGCGGTACGCGGCGATCGCGAATGACGAAGACGCCGGATGCGATCTCGTCGGGGGCGGCTGCGTCGACATCGGGTGGCGGCGGGCCGGCATTCTCGGAAGCTTCGCTCATATGGAAAGGCACTCGTGGCTGGTAGGCGTTCACGACACTTTAAGCTTAAACTAGTCGCGATTGAAGCCGCGGGAGAAATCCGGTGAACGAGGCCCTCGTCGCCCTCCACTTCCAGAACGACATCTGCCATCCAGACGGACGCATCCCGTTTTCGCTGAACCGCAGGACCGAAGAGGCCGAAGCCTTTCTCGCCGCAAGCCGGGCGGCGCTTGCCGCCGCCCGCGCCGCAGGCTGGACCGTCGCCCACGTCCATATCGGTTTCGCCGAGGACTATTCCGACCTGCCGCGGAATCCAACGCTGTTCCGGAAGGTTCGGGAGTTCGGAGCGGTGAAGCGCGGGTCGTGGGGCGCGGCGGCCTATGCCGGGTTCGAGCCGCTACCGGGCGAGATCGCTGTCACGCGCAACTCAAACAGCGGTTTCCGCAACACTAATCTCGACGCACTGCTCCGCGAGCGCGGTGTGGAGCGGATTGCCGTAATGGGCCTCGCCACGCAGTTTTCGGTCGAGCATACGGTGCGCGACGCCGCCGACCTCGACTGGCCCGTCCGGCTTCTCGCCGACTGCTGCGCTTCGGCCGACATGGAGTCGCACCGCAATTCGCTCCGTGTGCTCGCCGCGCTCGCCGACGTGGTGCCGAGCACGGAAGTGCTCCCGCCTTGACAGCGCGAGCCGCCGGTGAACGCTATTCGCGGGGAGACCCATGACCCGTCATCGCGAGCAGCACATCTACGAGAGCCAAGGCTTCGGCCAGTCGCTCGGCCTCAAGGGCCGGCTCGGCCTGATCCTCGTCGACTTCGTCAACGGCTTCAACGACCCGAAGCTGTTCGGCGGCGGCAACATCCCCGAGGCCATCCGAAACTCGGTTCCTGTCCTCGACTATTTTCGGAACCGCAGCCTGCCGGTGGCGCATTCCCGCATTGTCTTCGCCGACGATGATTCCGACGCCAATCTCTTCACCGCCAAGGTTCCCGGCCTGCTCGCGCTGAAGGAGCGATCGCATGCCAGCGCAACGGTTGCCGGGCTTGCCGCGGCGAAAGGCGAGTTGGTCGTCCGCAAACAGCTGCCCTCGTCTTTCGCCGGCACCGGTCTCGCCTCGTGGCTGGTTGGGCATGGCGTCGAGACGCTGGTCATCGTCGGCTGCACGACGAGCGGCTGCGTCCGAGCCACCGCTCTGGATTCGATGTCGCACGGCTTCCGGCCGGTGGTGATCGAGGACTGCGTCGGCGACCGCGCCGTCGGTCCGCACGAGGCCAACCTTTTCGACATCGCGCAGAAATACGGGGACGTAATCCCGTCGCGCATCTTCTTCGAGCGCGCGGCGGAGGCGGAGGGGATGGTTGCGGAGGCGTGATCAGGGCCTGGGCCGGGCCAGACTTCATTCTCCCCGCTTCGCGCCATGGGATAGTCACGTGAGGGGCTTGAGATGGAAAACTGGGCGAACCGCAAAACGCTGATCCTCTCGCGATCCGAGATGATCGGGCTGCTCGCGCCGGGCGAATACAATGACTGCGTCGAGCAGGCCTACCGCATGCACGGCGAGGGCCGCTTCTACATGGACCCCAAGGGCCACATCGTCCTCCCGCAATTCCCCGGTGAATGGGAGGCGATGCCGTCCTATATCGAGGAGCCGCACGCCGCCGCCTGCAAATGGGTGTCGATCCGCGAACGGAACCGCGAGCGGTTCAACCTGCCCACCGTCTTCTCGATCCTGATCTACACCCACCCCGAAACCGGCTTCCCCCTCGCCATCGTCGATGGGAGCTACCACACGGTGATGCGGACCGGGGCCGCCGCCGCGGTCTCGGCCAAGTGGCTGGCGCGCAAGGATTCACGAAAACTTGCCATCGTCGGCGCCGGCCACATGGCGGAAGGGGTGCTCGCGACTTGCAATGAGGTCTTCCCGTGGGAAGAGGTCAGGGTGTGGAGCCGCAGCCAGGCGACCCTCGACGTCTTCGTCCGAGAGCAGCAGCCGAAATATCAGGACTTCGATATCTTCGCCTCGACCAGACTGGAGGACGTAGTCCCCGGCGCCGATGTGGTGGTCACCGTGACCCCTGCGCGACAGCCGATCGTCCGCAACGAATGGATCACATCCGGCATGCACATCGCCGCGGTCGGCGCCGACAAGAAGGGCGATCAGGAGCTGGAAGGTGTGGTTCTCACCCGCGCCCGCATCTTCGTCGACGATATCCGCCAGTGTCGCACCGACGGCGAGATCAACGTGCCGCTCTCCGACGGCCTCATCAAGGAATCCGATATCGCCGGCGAGATCGGCGAGGTGATCACCGGCAAGAAGAAGGGCCGCACGTCGGATCAGGACATCACCCTCTTCGATTCGACCGGCATCGCCCTTCAGGATTCGGCCACCGTGCCGCTCGAATATGAGCGGGCCGTTGCCGCCGGCGTCGGCATCGAGAAGAAGATGATCTCGACGTGAGGCGAGGCGAGGGCTTGCGCAGACCCGCGCGGACATCTCGAAGCACAAACCTGCAAAGGGGTTGAAAATCCCTGCGAAAATCGCGACATCCTAGCCTCGGGCGGGAAGAGGCGAAGCCCGATGGCGGCAGGGATACATGGCGGCGCGGAAACCGGACGTCTGGATGTGGGCTGAGATGCGCGCCATGCTCGCGCAGGCCGACGAATTGCGCGGCCGCTTCTTCGAGCTTGGCCATGGGCGGACCGCGCCCAGCTGGGAGCCGCCGGTCGATATCATCGAAACCGCATCGGACCTTCTCATTTTTGTGGCGCTGCCCGGCGTCGACCTGAACAGCGCCACGGCGGTGATCGAGGCGGGAGAGCTGGTCGTGGTAGGCCAGCGGAAGCTGCCTGACACGCTCCGCAACGCCCGCATCCACCGGCTCGAACTGCCCTATGGCCGCTTCGAGCGCCGGATCGGGCTGCCGGCCGGCCGGTTCGACGCCGTCAAGCGCGAAGCCGCCGACGGTTGCCTCCTCATTCGCCTGCACAAGGCCACAGAGACCCGGAGTTGACAGTGGCGGATTCCGACAGGCCAGCCAGCAGCAGCCAGGACGAGGGCGCCAGCCCCGAGCCCCAGCCTGAGCTCGAAATTCCGGCCGATGCGATCGTGATCGTGCCGGTCCGCCAGCTCGTCCTGTTCCCCGGCATGGTCATCCCGATCACGCTCGGCCGGGCCCGCTCCGTCGCCGCGGCGCAGGTTGCGGTTCGCGGCGAGCGCCAGATCGGCGTCCTCACCCAGCGCGATGCCAGCGTCGACGACCCGACCGAGATCGACCTCTACCGCATCGGCACGGTCGCCAATGTCGTCCGCTACCTGACCGGCAAGGACGGCGCCCACCATGTCGTCTCGCAAGGCGAGCAGCGCTTCCGCGTCGTCGAATTCCTCTCCGGCTGGCCCTTCCTGGTCGCTCGGATCGAACGGATCGCGGTTACCGGCCCTGACACGCCGCAGATCGAGGCGCGCTTCCTGAACTTGAAGCGCCAGGCTTTGGAGGCGCTTGAGCTCCTTCCCCAGGTCCCGCAGGAGCTGGTGCAGCAAGTCGCCGCGATCACCGATCCCGGCGCGCTCGCCGACATCGTCGCCGCCTATCTCGACCTCACCATCGAGCAGAAGCAGGAGGTGTTGGAGACGATCGACCTCACCGCGCGCCTCGACCGCGTTTCGCGATTCCTCGCGGAGCGCATCGAAGTGCTCCGCCTTTCCCAGGAGATCGGCCAGCAGACCCGTGCTTCGCTCGACAAGCGCCAGCGCG
The DNA here is from genome assembly GCA_963792845.1 of uncultured Alphaproteobacteria bacterium. Lineage (GTDB taxonomy): Bacteria > Pseudomonadota > Alphaproteobacteria > Rhizobiales > Kaistiaceae > Bauldia. The sequence goes on along the minus strand of CAWBXW010000007.1, from coordinate 55,077 downwards.
AGGTGCTGCTCCGCGAGCAGATGGCGGCGATACAGAAGGAGCTCGGCGAATCCGAAGGCAAGGAGAGCGAGATCGCCGAGCTTGGCGAGGCGATCACCAAGGCGGAGATGCCGAAGGAGGTCGAAGACCAAGCCCGCCGCGAGCTCCGCCGGCTGGAACGGATGCCGGAGGCGGCCGCCGAATACGGCATGATCCGCACCTATCTCGACTGGCTGATCGAACTCCCGTGGAAGCTTCCCCCCGAGGAGCCGATCGACCTCAAGGAGGCACGCCGCATCCTTGACGAGGACCACTACGGCCTCGACAAGATCAAGCGCCGCATCGTCGAGTATCTCGCTGTCCGCAAGCTTGCGCCGGAGGGCAAGGCGCCGATCCTGTGCTTTGTCGGCCCGCCGGGGGTCGGCAAGACCTCGCTCGGCCAGTCGATCGCCCGCGCCATGGCGCGGAAATTCGTCCGCGTCAGTCTCGGCGGAGTCCACGACGAGGCCGAGATCCGCGGCCACCGCCGGACCTATGTCGGCGCGCTGCCCGGCAACATCGTCCAGGCGATCCGCCGCGCCGGCGCGCGGAACTGCGTGATGATGCTCGACGAGATCGACAAGCTCGGCGCGGGCATTCAGGGCGATCCCTCGGCGGCGCTCCTCGAGGTGCTCGACCCCGAGCAGAACAACACCTTCCGCGATAATTATCTCGCTGTGCCGTTCGATCTTTCCCGCGTGGTCTTCATCACCACCGCCAACGTCCTCGACACCATCCCCGGTCCGCTCCGCGACCGCATGGAGATCATCCAGCTTGCCGGCTACACCGACGGCGAGAAGCTCGAGATCGCGAAGCGCTATCTGGTCAAGCGGCAGCTCGAAGCGAACGGGCTCAAGCTTGAACAGGCGACGATCACCGACGCCGCGCTCCGTGCCATCATCGATCATTACACGCGCGAGGCCGGGGTACGGAACCTCGAGCGCGAGATCGGCCGCGCGCTTCGCTATGCCGCCGTCGAAATCGCCGAGGAGCGCACCACGGCCTGCAGGATCGACGAAAGCGACCTTGCCACCATCCTCGGGCCACCGCGTTTCGAGAACGAGGTGGCGATGCGGACGAGCGTTCCCGGCGTCGCCACTGGTCTTGCCTGGACCCCCGTCGGCGGTGACATCCTCTTCATCGAGGCGACCCGCACGCCCGGCTCAGGCCGGTTGATCCTCACCGGCCAGCTCGGCGACGTCATGAAGGAGAGCGCCCAGGCGGCGCTCAGCCTGGTCAAGAGCCGGCTCGAACTCGCTCGGCATCGATCCGGCGCTCCTCGAGAAGAGCGACATCCACATTCACGTCCCGGCCGGCGCCATTCCGAAGGACGGGCCGAGCGCCGGCGTCGCCATGACCATGGCGTTGATCTCGCTCCTCACTAACCGCACCATCCGGAGCGACACGGCGATGACCGGCGAGATCAGCCTTCGCGGGCTGGTGCTGCCGGTCGGCGGCATCAAGGAGAAGACCGCCGCGGCGGCGCGCGCCGGGCTGACCCGCGTCCTTCTTCCGGCCCGCAACCGCAAGGATCCTCGAGGATATTTCCGAGGACGCGCGCAAACAGCTCGAGTTCGTCTTCCTCGAGAAGATCGACGATGCCGTGGCAAGCGCGCTGGAGCCCGCCGACAAGCGCACGCCGGAGCTTTCCACCGCGGCCGCCTGACGGTCCGGTCGCGACGGTGGTTCTGGCCTGGCGGGCGCCGATTCGCTTTTTTCTTCGGACCGGCTTCACACGGGATTCGCCCTGCCGTTAGAGTAGGGTGATTCGCGAGGGCGTCAGGTCACCTCGCGTGACGCAATCCGATTCCTCCTGTTTCTCGGGGACGCCGCAAGGAGGCGATTGGCATGCACAAACAGGGCGGCAAAGGGATGACGGCGCGAGCCGGCTTCCTCACCGTCCTCACGGCTTCGGCCCTGACCGGGACCGAAGCCCATGCCGCCGGACCGGCCATTCTCGGCGACACGCTCACCATCGGACAGATCGTGACGCTGGTGGTGGCGCTCGGAGCGGTGGCTTTCGCCGTGGCAAGCGCCATCGTTCTGACGCGCGCACGCAATCGCGTCGAAGCAGAAAACCAAACGCTGGCGAACCGGGTCGCCGACTTAAGGGCCGCGGTGGACCGCGCCGAGGCGATGCTCGGCAGCGACGACCAGCGGCTTGTCGCCTGGAGCGGCGATGGCGCGGCGCCGCTCGTCGCGGGCGTGCTTCCAGCCGACAGCGGCACGCCGGCCGATCGCCCCGGTTTTCTCGCCTTCGGCACCTGGCTGCAGCCCGAATCGGCCGCCCGGCTCGATCGGGCGGTGGCTTCCCTCCGTAAGAGCGGCGAGACCTTCGACCTCACGATCGCGACAGTCGCGAACCGGCTGATCGTGGCGCATGGGCGCGCGGTCGGCAGTTCGGCGGTCGTCCGTTTTCGCGACCTCTCCGGCGACCGACTTGCGCGTGCCGAGGTTGAGGCGCGCTATGCCCTCCTCGAGGCGGAAGTGGATACCATGCGCGCCATGTTCGCGGTGGCGCCGATGCCGATCTGGCTCCGCGACGAGGCGGGCGGCCTGCTCTGGGTCAACGCCGCCTATGCGACGGCGGTCGAGGCAGGCGACGAGGATGACGCAGTCGCCCGCAAGCTCGAGCTCATCGACTCGACCGGCCGCCAATTGATTGAGGCCAGCCACGAGAGCGATCCCGTCTTCGTCAAGCGCCTGCCGGCGGTGGTCGCGGGCGAGCGCCGGGTCTTCGATGTGATCGACGTGGCGTCGCCGAGCGGCAGCGGCGGGATCGCCGTCGATGTCACCGCGGTAGAGACGGCCGCCGCGGCGCTTCGCCGTGAGATCGACTTCAACGCCCGCACGCTTGACCAGCTCGCCACCGCCGTCGTCATCTTCGGCCCCGACCGGCGCCTCAAATCCTGCAACGCCGCCTACCGCCAGCTCTTCGATCTTGACCCGGCGTTTCTCGCCTCGGCGCCGGATGAGAATGCGGTCCTCGACCGGCTGCGGACGGCGCGCAAGCTGCCCGAGCAGGCGGACTTCAGGAAGTGGCGCGACGAACTCCTCTCCGCCTACCGCTCCGCCGAGACGCAGGAGCAGAACTGGCACCTGCCCGACGGCCAGACGCTCCGGGTCATCGCCAATCCCAATCCGCAAGGCGGCATGACCTGGGTTTACGAGAACGTCACCGAACGGCTGGCGCTTGAGAGCCGCTACAACGCGCTGATCGAGGTACAGGGCGAGACGCTCGACCACCTCGCCGAAGGTGTCGCCGTGTTCGGCTCGGACGGGCGGCTCCGCCTCCACAATCCGTCCTTTGCCGCGATCCTCGGCCTCGACAACGCCTTTCTTGAGGGTGGGCCGCATGTTGGCGACCTGGTGAGGGCGGCGCGCCGCGCCGGCGACGACGACACGCTGTGGTCGGACTTCACCGCCGGCATTGCCGGCCTGGCCGAAAGCCGCGCCGGCGTCAGCGGCAGGCTTCGAGCGAGGCGGCGGCCGCGTCGTCGACTACACCGCCGTGCCGCTCCCCGACGGCCAGACGATGGCGACCTGCGTCGACGTGACCGATTCGACGCAGATCGCCCGGGCTTTGGTCGAGCGTGCCGAGGCGCTGGAGGCGGCGGACGCGCTGAAGAATGCCTTCATCCACCACGTCTCCTACGAGCTTCGCTCGCCGCTCACCAATATCATCGGCTTCACCCAACTCCTCGCCGAAGCGCGCGTCGGTCCGCTCAATCCGCGGCAGCGCGAGTATATCGGCTACGTCGCATCGTCGAGCGCGGCGCTGCTTGCCATCGTCAACGACATCCTCGACCTCGCCACCATCGATGCCGGGATCATGGAGCTCGACTATACCGATCTCGATGTCGCGGCGACCGTTGCGGCCGCGATCGAAGGCGTGCAGGACCGCCTCGCCGAGTCCGACATCAGGATCGCGACACGGATCGCCGAAGGGACCGGCAGCCTGGTCGCCGACGACAAACGCGTCCGGCAGGTGCTCTTCAACCTCCTCGTCAACGCCATCGGCTTTTCGCCGAAAGGCGGCCGGATCGAGCTTGGCGCGCGGCGCGATGGCGACATGATCGAGTTCGTGATCAGCGATAACGGCCCCGGCATTCCCGGCGATTTCATCGAGACAGTATTCGATCGTTTTGCCAGCCGGCCGCGCGGCGCCGCGCGCGGCGGCGTCGGACTCGGCCTCGCCATTGTCACGAGCTTCGTCGCGCTCCACCATGGCACCGTCGAGATCCGCTCGGAGGAGGGCAGGGGGTCGTCGGTGATCGTCCGCCTGCCTGTCCGGCCGGGCATCACGGCGCAGGCGGCCGAGTAGCGCGCGTTTACATGGAAACTCCGACAGACGATGCAACGTCTGCGACGTCAGAGTCCGCCACGGTCACAACGGCCGGGGAAATTGCCCGCGTCACGATCGACCTTCCCGACGAGGCGGCCACAATGGCGCTCGCCGAGGACGTTGCCGCGAAGATCGCGCCCGGCGACGTGGTCGGGCTCTCCGGCGGGCTCGGCGCCGGCAAGACCACATTTGCCCGGGCGTTGATCCGCGCCGTTGCCGACGATCCCGATCTCGAAGTTCCGAGCCCGACCTTCACCCTCGCCCAGCGATATGCCGCGAGTCGGCTGCCGGTTACGCATTTCGACCTGTACCGGATCGGAGACGCACAGGAGATCGACGAGATCGGGCTCGATGATGCCACTGCAGCCGGCGCCGCCCTGGTCGAGTGGCCCGAGCGGGCCGGCGCCCGCCTCCCCGCCGAGCGTCTCGATATCGGCTTCGAAATCGTCGGCGACGGCCGTCGCGCAACCGTCACCGGCAGCGACTTCTGGATGCGTCGGCTCGCGCGGACCCGGGCCATGCGCGATTTCCTCGATCACTCGGGCTGGCCGGGCGCGGCGCGCCGCCACCTCCAGGGCGATGCCTCGACCCGGACCTACGAGCGCGTCCGTCGCAACCGGCGAAGCGCGATCCTGATGGATTGGCCGGCCGCGGGCGCACCACCGATCCGCGACCGGCGGGCATCGTTCCGTGCGCGCGATGTCAGGGCCTTTATCGCCGTCGACGCCGCATTGCGCCGGCTCGGCCTTTCGGCCCCGGAAATCTACGCAGCCGATCCTGTGCGAGGTTTCCTCCTCCTTGAGGACCTCGGCGCCGAGGGCGTGCTTCGCGACGGCGGACCCGATCCCGAGCGCTACCGGGTGGCGATCGACGTTCTCGCGGCGATTCACGCCGGGCCCCGCCCGGACACGCTGCCGCTCCCCGGCGGCGAGATGCACCGCCTGCCCGTCTATACCGCCGAAGCCTTCGCCATCGAAGTCGACATGGCCCGCGACTGGTACGTGCCGCATGCGACCGGCGCAGCGGCCGGTGCGGCGATGCGCGAGGAGTTCGCCGCCATTTGGCGCGAACTGTCAGAGCACCTCGCTCAGGCCGAGCCGGGCTGGGTGCTCCTCGACTACCATTCCCCCAATCTTCTGTGGCTTAAGGAGCGAGAGGGCCCGGCGCGCATCGGCATCCTCGATTTCCAGGATCTCATGGTCGGCCCGTCGGCCTATGACGTCGCTTCCCTTTGCCAGGATGCGCGGGTCACGGTTTCCGCCGCGCTCGAGTCCGGGCTTCGCGACCGCTATATGGAGCGGCGGCAGGTCGCTAGCCCGGGGTTCGATACCGACGCCTTCCGCGAGGCTTATGCGATTCTCGCCGCCCAGCGAGCGACCAAGATTCTCGGAATCTTTGCAAGGCTCGCCGATCACGCCGGAAAACGCCAGTATCTTCAGCACATTCCAAGACTGCGTGAATATCTCGAACGGAGCCTTGCCCATCCGGCGCTGTCGCGCTACGCGCTCTGGTGTGAGAGGCATCTGCCCGCCTCCGGCTGACAACTCTGGCGAGAACGCCCTTGCGGAAATCTCTGCGTCCGAAGCGCGCCATGGTGCTTGCCGCCGGCCTCGGCAAGCGAATGCGCCCGCTCACCACCACCGTCCCCAAGCCGCTGATCGAGCTCGGGGGGCGGGCACTGATCGACCACGCGATTGATCGGCTCGAGGCGGCCGGGGTGGAAAGCGTGGTGGTCAATATCCACTACCTCCCGCATCTCCTCCGCGCTCATCTCGCCCGGCGGCGCCATCCGGAGATCCTGATCTCGGACGAATCGGAAGCCCTGCTCGACACCGGCGGCGGCATCGCCAAGGCGCTGCCGCTTCTTGGCGACGAGCCGTTCTACCTGCTCAACTCCGACACCTTCTGGATCGAGGGGGCGCGACCCAACCTGCGCTGGCTGGCGGGAAGCTGGAGCGACGAAGCCATGGACGCGCTCCTTATGCTGGCGCCCACCGTGCGCGCCGTCGGCTATCGCGGACACGGCGATTTCCGCATGGACCCGGCCGGCCGGCTTTCCCGCCGTCCGGAGCGCGAGGTCGTCCCCTTCGCCTATGCCGGCGCGGCGATCCTCCATCCGCGCCTCTTTGCCGGCTGCCCGGAGGGGCGGTTCTCGCTCAACCTTGTCTTCGACCGGGCGATCGAGGCCGAGCGTCTCTACGGCGTCCGCATGGACGGGCTTTGGCTCCATGTCGGCACGCCTGAATCGATCGGCGAAGCCGAGCTGTCGATCGCCGACAGCGCCGCCTGACGGAGAAATGGCCGCAACCCCCAAGGTCTTCTCGATACCGGCCGGCGCACCGTTCCTGTCCGTCCTCGCCGAAGCCGTTCTTGACGGCAGCCTCGCCCCTCTCCCCGAACCGCGCGACGATCCCCTCTCGCTTGCCGGCGTCACCGTCCTCCTCCCGACGCGGCGCGCGGTGCGGGCGCTTCGCGAGACGCTGATCGAGAAGCTCGGCGGGGACGCGGCCATCCTTCCGGCCATCAGGCCGATCGGCGACGCGAGCGAGGAGGATCACCTGCTTGATCCTGGCGCCGAGACGGCGGCCGAGAGGCTGGCGCTGCCGCCGGCGATCGGCCGCCTCGCGCGGCAGCTTGCACTTACCCGGCTGACGCTTGCCTGGGGCCGCGCCGCCCGCCGCGAGCTTCTCGGCCTTGCCGAGAACGAGCCCCTTCTCATCCCGGCTTCCGCTGCCGATGCGGCCCGGCTTGCCGCCGACCTCGCGCGTCTGATGGACGACATGCAGACCGCTGGCCTCGCGCCGGACGCGATCGGCGGCCTCGCGCCCGAGGACCATGCCGCCTACTTCCAGATCACCCTCGATTTCCTCAAGATCGCCTTCGAGAGCTGGCCCGCCTACCTTGCCGAGCGGAATCTCGTCGACCCGGTGACGCGCCGGGATCACCTGATCCGCGCCGAGGCCGAGCGCCTTCGCCGGGCGCCGCCGGGCGGTCCGGTCATCGCCGCCGGCTCGACCGGCACGATTCCGGCGACCGCCGACCTCCTCAAGGCGATCGCGCATCTTCCCAACGGAGCGGTGGTGCTTCCCGGCCTCGACCGCGACCTTGACGCTGCCGCCTGGGCGGCGATCGGGGAATCCGGCGCCGCGTCGGTCGGCCATCCGCAGTTCGGCCTGAAGCAGCTCATCGGCCGGATCGGCATCCCGCGCGAGGCGGTGACCCCGGTCGGGGCGGTTCCCGTCGCCCTCGCCGATCGCGCCCGGCTCGCCGCGGAGGCGCTCCGCCCGGCCGAAACGACCGACGAATGGGCGCGTTTCCGAGCGAGCCAGGGCGAACCGCGCGCGACCGAGGCGGCCCTTGCCGGCGTCACCTACGTGCTTGCCCATAACGAGCAGGAAGAGGCGGTGGCGATCGCCCTTGCGATCCGCGAAGCGCTGGAGGAGCCGGACGCGAGGGTGGCCCTGGTCACGCCCGACCGGGTCCTCGCCCGGCGGGTAGCGGCCGAACTCGGCCGCTGGCAGCTCGCGATCGATGATTCCGCCGGAGCCCGGCTCGACCTTCTGCCGGAGGGCGTCTTCGCCCGGCTGATCGCCGACGCACTGACCGCCGAAGGCGATCCCGCGCCGCTCCTCGCCCTCCTCAAGCACCCGCTCGCCGCTTTCGGCATGGACCGGACCGACTGCCGGAAGGCGGCCCGCGTCCTCGAGCTCGCCGTCTTCCGCGGCCGCCGCGGCAATGGCGGCATCACGGCGCTGTCGGCGGCGCTTGCCGCCGCTCGCGACGAAGTCGAAGGCAAGGAGGCGCGTCATCTCCCTCAGGCGCGCCGCCGCCTCGCGCCGTATGAATGGAACCTTGCGGAACGGCTGGTCGTGCGGATCGAGGCGATCCTCGGACCGATCGAGGCAGCGTTCCGCAGCGACCGCCAGGTCCCGGTCGCCGAAATCGCGCGGCTTCTCTTCGACGCGCTTACCGCCGCCGCGAGCGACCACGCGAAGCGCGTCAACGGCCTGTTCGACGCCAGCGGCGGCGAGGCCCTTGCCACCCTGTTCACCGGCCTGAGCGAGGATTCCGCGCTCGCCATCGCGCCCGCCGAGCTTCCCGCCTTCCTCACCACGCTGATGACGGAAATCTCGGTTATCCGGCCAGCCGGCGCCGACCCGCGCATCCACATCTGGGGAACGCTCGAGGCGCGGCTCCAGTCCGCCGACCTCCTCATCCTCGCCGGCCTTGACGAGAAAGTGTGGCCGGCCGAGACCCGCACCGATCCCTGGCTGTCGCGAACAATGCGTACCGAGATCGGCCTGCCGCCGCCGGAGCGGCGGACCGGCCTCGCCGCCCATGACTTCGCCCAGGCCTTCGCGGCGCCGCGCGTGATCGTCACCCGCGCCGGAAAACGCGGCGGCACGCCGACGGTCGCCTCGCGCTGGCTGCAGCGGCTCTTCGCGCTGGCCAGGGAATTGGCAATCGTCCCGCTCCGGAAACGCGGCGACTATTATGTCGATCTCGCCCGCGACATCGACCGTTCACCGCGCCGGCCCGAGCCGGTCAGGCGGCCGTCGCCGGCTCCGGCGGTCGAGCACCGCCCGCGCCGTCTGTCGGTCACCGAGATCGAGGCGCTTGTCCGCGACCCCTACGAGATCTACGCGAAGCATGTGCTCCGCCTCGGTCCGCTCGACCCGCTCGGCATGGCCCCGGACTACGCTCTGAGGGGCTCGCTCATCCACGACGCGCTGGGTACCTTCATTCAGGAATGGAAGGGCGGCTTCGACGCCGGGGCCGAAGCGCGCCTTCGCGCTATCGGGCGCTCCGTGCTCGCCGAGATCGCGGAATTCCCGGACACCCATGCGGTCTGGTGGATCCGCTTTGCGGCGATGGCGGCGTGGCTGGTCGACTGGGAGGCGAAGCGAGCCGGGGAGATCGCCGAGCGCCGCGGCGAGATCGCCGGCCGGCTCGAGATCGCCGCGCCAGCAGGCGCGTTTACGCTCCGCGGCCGTGCCGACCGCATCGATCTCCGCCGCGATGGACGAGTCGAGATCTTCGACTTCAAGACCGGATCACCGCCCTCGGCACGCCAGGTACTCCTCGGCTTTGCACCGCAGCTCGGCCTCGAAGCGGCGATGGTGCGCGCCGGCGCCTTCGGCGACGATCTCGCCGGGCGGAGCCTCGCCGACTCTTCTGGATCGCCCTCGGCCGGGTCGAGCGCGGTCAGCCGGTTGCCAATGCTGTCGAGGAAGGGTTCACGGCCGACGCGGTGGCTGTGGAATCCTTGGCACGCTTCACCGCCCTTGTCGCCGCATTCGACGATCCGGCGCGTGGCTACGTCTCGCGCGCGCGGCCGATGTTCGAGACCCGCTATGAAAGCCCCTACGACCATCTCGCCCGCGTCCGCGAATGGGCGTTGGTCGAGAGCGAAGAGGACCTCGCATGGTTCGGTCCGCCGCGCCTCTAGAGATCGACGCCGCGACCCGCAAGGCGCAGGCCGACGCCTCGAACCCGCGCGCCTCGGCTTGGGTTTCGGCGAATGCCGGCTCGGGCAAGACCCATGTTCTCGCCTATCGCGTTATCCGCCTGTTGCTCGCCGGTGCCGACCCAGGGCGCATCCTCTGTCTCACCTTTACCCGCGCCGCCGCGGCGGAGATGGCGAAGCGGGTCTTCGATATTCTCGGCGCGTGGACGGCGCTTCCTGACGCGAAGCTCGCCAAGGCGATTGCCGCACTCGAGGGCCAGCGCCCCGACGCGCGCACTCTCGCCGAGGCGCGGCGCCTTTTCGCGAGGGCGCTGGACACGCCGGGCGGCCTCAAGATCCAGACCATCCACGCCTTCTGCGAGCGTCTCCTCCACCAGTTTCCCTTCGAGGCGAATGTCGCCGGCCATTTCGAGGTGCTCGACCAGCGCGACGCGGAGGCGTTTGCGGTGAGCGCGCGCAAGAACGCGCTGGCCAGTGCCGCGAGCGCACCGAACGGACCGCTCGGAAAGGCGCTGCACGCGGCACTCGCCGCGGCGAGCGACTTCATGGTCGAACGGGCGATGAAGGAGTTCATCGATGGCCGCGACCGCGTGCGCCGCTGGGTTGCCCAATACGATTCGCTCGAGGACGCGCTCCTCGCCTTGCGGGCCGACCTCGGCCTCGACGGCGGTGAGGACGTGGACCGTCTCCGCGCCGCGATCATCGGCGAATGTCCTTTCCAGGCCGATCTGGAGACTCTGGTCGAGCGGCTGGCCGAGGGAAGCGCCAAGGACCGCGCTGCGGCCGAACGACTACGGCCGATCATCGCAGCGGACGCGGACGATGACCAGGTCACCGTCTATCTCGACTTCTGGACCAAATTCGACGGTGACCTGCGGGTCGCGAAGAGTCTCGTGACCGGTGTGGTCAAGAATGATTGGCCCGGCCTCGCCGAGATGCTCGAGGCGGAGCGCGACCGGCTTGCTCTCGTCCTCGAACGGCTCCGCGCCGCCGAATGCTACGAGTTCGACCGCCGCCATTCTCCGCCTCGCCGACCAGGCGATCGCCGACTACGAGCGCATGAAGACGGCCCGTGGGGTTCTCGATTTCGAGGATCTCGTGGTCAAGACCGTGGCGCTGCTGGCTCGCGCCGATGCGTCGCGATGGGTGCACTACAAGCTCGACCGCGGCCTTGACCACATCCTTGTCGACGAAGCGCAGGACACGAGCCCCCGCCAATGGCAGGTGGTAAGGGCGCTCGCGGAGGAATTCTTCGCAGGCGAGGGCGCGAGCGACACGGTCCGCACGCTTTTCGCGGTCGGCGACGAGAAGCAGTCGATCTTTTCGTTCCAGGGCGCGGTGCCGGCCTGGTTCTCGCGGATGCGGCAGGAGCTCGGCGAGCGGGCCCGGCGCGCCGGCTTCGCCTGGAACGACCCGGAGCTCCACCTGTCGTTCCGCTCGGTGCCAGCGGTGCTTGCGGCGGTCGATGCGATCTTTGCCTCGGAAAAGGCACACCGCGGCCTCGCGTCGGAGCCCGGACCCACGCTCCACAGCGCCGCCAGGCTCAATATTCTCGGCCGCGTGATCCTCTGGCCGATGATCGAGCCGCCGCCCAAGCCCGAGCCGGAGGACTGGGCGAGTCCGGTCGACCATCTCGGCGAGCAGAGTCCCGAGGTGAAGCTCGCCAACCGCATCGCCGATACGGTCGCCGGCTGGCTCCATCGCGAGGAACGTCTTGAATCGACCGGCGAACCCATCCGTCCTGGCGACATCCTGATCCTCTCCCGGATTCGCGGCGCCCAGACCGACGCCATCAATCGCGCGCTCAAGACGCGCGGCGTGCCGATCGCCGGCGCCGACCGGATCAAGCTCACCGAGCACATCGCGGTCATGGACCTGATGGCGCTCGGCAAGGTTGCGCTCCTGCCGGAGGATGACCTGTCGCTCGCCGCGCTCCTCAAGAGCCCGCTGATCGGCCTCGACGAGGACCAGCTCTTTGCCGTCGCGCATGGCCGTGGCGACGAAACCCTGTGGTGGGCGCTCGGCAAGGCGGCGATGGTCCAGGCCGGCCCTTTCGCCGAGGCGCGCGCCAAGCTCGACGCGTGGCGCGCCCGCGCCGACTTCCTCGACCCGCATGCCTTCTACGCCCGCATTCTCGGCGCCGACGGCGGCCGTGCCGGCTTCCTCCGCCGGCTCGGTGCCGAGGCCGAGGACGTGCTCGACGAATTCCTCGCCCAGGCGCTGGCCTTCGAAGAGGCCAACACACCGTCGCTCGAAGGGTTTCTCGCGTGGCTCGAGGCGGCCGACACCGATGTCCGCCGCGACACCGATTCGATCCGCGACGAGGTCCGGGTGATGACGGTACATGGCGCCAAGGGCCTGGAGGCGCCGATCGTCTTTCTCGTCGACAACGGCTCCCAGCCGGTTCACCCGAGCCACGACCCGAAGGTGGTGTCGCTTCGCGACGACCGCGACGGCACGCCATCGCCGCTCGTCTGGGCGCGCACCACCCGGGAAATGCCTACGGCCATCCGGCAGAGGATCGACGCGCTTCGCGCCGATTCCGAGGACGAGTACCGGCGGCTCCTCTATGTCGCGATCACCCGCGCCTGTGACCGGCTGATCGTTTGCGGCACCGAAAAGCAGGTCCGCGAGCAGGACAAGCCCAGGCGCTGGCATAACCTGATCGCTGGTGCGCTCGAAGCGGAGTGTGTGCGTATCGAGGAAGACGAGGAGCGCGTGTCGCTGGAGTGGCGGCCGCCCGCGGCACCGGTGCCGGTCGGAAAGGGAAAGCAGGAGGCGATGGCCTTCGCGCCGCAACAGCCCGCCTGGCTCCGCCAGCCGGCTCCGGCCGCCCCGCAGACGATCCGGAGGATAACCCCTTCGACGGCATTTGCGGGCGACGTCGCTTCGCGAGCTTCCGGCCGGGATCTCGCGATCCTCGCATCGGCCGATGGCCTCGCCGCCGTTGAGCGGGGCCGGCTGATCCATCGCCTGCTCCAGTCCCTTCCGGAAATCGCGCCCGGGCGGCGACGCGAAACCGCCGCCCGCTTTCTCGAGGTGCGCGCCTCGACGTGGCCTGAGGCCGACCGGCGCCTTCTCCTCGACGAGGTGATTGGCGTCCTCGATCACCCCGGCTTCGCCGAGGTCTTCGCACCGGGAAGCCGGGCCGAGGTCGAAATCGCCGGCCGCATCGGCACGGCGACGCTGTCCGGTCGAATCGATCGCCTTGTGGTCAGCGGGGACAGGGTGATCGTCGTCGACTACAAGACCAACCGTCCCGCCCGCGCGACGGTGGCCGAGGCGCCGCACGAATATGTGATCCAGCTCGCCCTCTACCGCGCCGTGCTCCAGCGCCTCTATCCCGGAAAAACCGTAGTCGCGGCAATCGTTTGGACCGATGGCCCGAGGTTCATGGAGGTGCCGGCCGCGGCGCTCGACGAGGCCGCCGATCGCGCCTCGGGTGACCCGCGGGCATTGCAACCCGGACCCGCCGGAACCGCCGGGCTTTCGCCTTGACGGTCCGGTGACCGCCTCCTACCTTTCAGGCCAACTCTTCCCCCCTCCCAAGAGGAAAACGAGGTTTTGATGGCTCCCGTGAAGGTGACTGACTCCAACTTCGACGCCGACGTGCTTGGCGCCGAGAAACCGGTGGTCGTGGACTTCTGGGCCGAATGGTGCGGGCCGTGCCGCTTCATCTCGCCGGCGCTCGAAGAGATCGCCGCCGAGCTCGATGGCAAGGTCACCATCGCCAAGCTCAATGTCGACGAGAATCCCGACATCATGATGCGCTACGGCGTACGCTCGATCCCGACGCTGATCATGTTCAAGAACGGCGAGCCGACGGCGATGCAGGTCGGCGCCATGCCCAAGCAGCGCCTGTCGGACTGGATCAGCCAGTCGATGTGACGCCGGCATCCCTGCCGATACGAGATGGGCCGCGAGCGATCGCGGCCCTTTCGCGTTGTCCGCCGGGCATCCTCCCAACCGTCAGGACCCGGGCTTGCTGCGTTTCCGGTTCGTCGGATTCGGCTTCACCGAACGGCGCCGAGGCTTCTCCGCTGCCGCATCCTGGGCCTGGCCGTTCTCGTGCGCGCGAACCGGGGTCGGCGGGCCCGGCGCCGCGACGAATTCGACGACATGGTCTTCTCTCTCCCACCCTTCTCCATAACGCCGGGTGAAGTTGAGGCGCTCGCGGCCGTGCTAGCGTTTGGCGTCGACCACGACGCCCCAAAGTCCGAATGGCAGGGCTTCCGCCTCGAGCTCAGCGACCTCCTGCCAGCCGTCCCATCCAAAATGGAGCGTGAAGGGCTGTTGATCCTCGATCAGCAGCGTCCGGCCGGCAGCCAGCGTCGGCTTCGGCGTCTCGCTTCGCCAGCGGGTGCGCTTGGCCGACGGCGACTTCCTGCCGTAGCGCTTGCGCACAGCGTCGAGGAGTTCCACCGGGCGACCGTCGCGGCTCGCGATCAGAAGCTTGAGGAACTCGGCATGCGCCCACATGAGCGGCATAGCGCTGCCGGACGGCTTGCCGGGAAACAGGCCCCGCTCGGGTATTGCCGCCGCGTCCCAAACCTGTTCGGGCAGCAGCCCACCCGGACTGGCGCAGCGGCAGATGGTGCGGAGGTACTCGATCGGGTCCTCGCCGGCCTGAAGCGCGAGATGGCCCCGCTCGCCGGTCAGGAGTGGCCACGCGCGGCCGACTCCGTTGCCGTCATAGGCGCGGCCGTCGTCGTACTCCCCATAGCCGTCGCCGTTGTAGCGGCGATAGACCGGGCCTGACGGAGTGGCGACGCGGAGGATCGCGTCGACCACCTTGATGGTATCGAGGATGCGAGGATCGCTCGCTTTGCGAAGACCGAGGCGAACGAGCCAAGAGAAGTCAAGCGCGACAAGGCAGCTCGCGGGAATGGTTTCTCCATCGCGGTTCCGAAGCAAAACCCTTCCGCCAAGCCCGCCATCCTTCTCGGGAGGGGCGAGCCGGACGTAGTAACCCGCGACGCCGAGATCCGCCGCCATGGGCGTGCCGGCCACGTAGCACCACTCCTCGATCCGCTCGTTCCAGTCGTCGGCGAGGTCGAGCGCGTAGTCTCGCGCCGCGTCGTCCAGCCATGGAGCCGCCGCAACCAGTGCCGCGATCATGACCGGGAGCGTGAACGCGCTGATGCCGGGATTTTCCTCCCACCGGTCCTGTTCGCTCGATGGGCCGAACCGCGCGACGAGGGCGACGGCGCGGCGCACCATGCCGGCGACCCCCTGAAACTCCGGCTGTCCGACCTCGCGCAGCTTCGCCGCAAGCAAGATTGGAAATGCGGCCTCATCGAGCTGGACGCCGGTCCAATATGGCCTGCCATTGGGGAAGTAATTCTGCGCCCAGTGGCCATCGGGCTGCTGGGCGGCGATCATGTGGGAAAGGATACACCGGGCGGAATTGAGTTCGTTGACGGCGAGAAGCGCGAAGCCGGCCATCGCGGCGTCGCGTGGCCAGACGAGATGGTAGCCTCCAAGTGTATCGGTCTGATTCCCCCAAGGCGTGCTCATGCTGGCGACGATCCCGCCTGGAAACATGCGGTCTTCGTGGGTCTTGAGAACCGTTGCCGAAGTCTGCGCCTCGTCGCCAAGCTCGGCGTCCGGCGCGGGCAGGTCGAGCCTGCTTCCCCATCGTTCCCAGCGATCGACGAAGCCTTGGCGGACCGTCTCGTAGCCTTGCGCCATCGACGACACGGCAAGCGTGTGCGCAGCCGTCTCATGCGGCCCGAAGCCCACCGCGATGACGCCGCGTCGATTCTCCAGCGATGCCGACATCGCGACGTTGCCGTTCGGCGCCCGCGCAAAACCGTAGGTGAAGCGGCCGTGGCGATCGAGGTCCTGCCAGCCATCCGACTCGCCGACATAGCCGACGCTCAGGTCGCTCATCGTCCCGTCGGCGACGATGCAGGTGGATTGGCCGAACACCGCCGCAAACAAACACTGGCCGGCCACCCAGGCGGTATTGCCGGCGCCGCTCGCCCCAAGATGCGGCGCGGCTATGATGCCCAGCCGGTACGGCCCGTCGAGGTCATAGTGGAGGAGGAGCGCGTCGCGGAGCGGGTCCGGCAGCACCTCGACGCTGAGCCGGTAGTCATCGCCTTTGTGGACGATCGTGAGCAGGGGCAGGTAAGGCTTGGGCTTGGAGAGGCTGTACTGGCTGACGCGCTTCAGGTCGATCCAGCGATCCTCGCTGAGCAGGTAGAAACCGAGATCCCGGAACTGCGGCCAGCCGGTCGACGGCCAGTAGATCTCGTTGATGACCCCATGGCCGATCGTAACCCACAGTCGCGAACTGCCGAGCGCGGTGGTGACGAAATCCTTGTCGCTCGACGCCCAGGTAGGCGGGATTCCGGGTGCACCAAACGCCTCGCCGCCCATCTTGTCCGGTTCCTCGCGGCCGACCTGTGCTTGGTCACGATAGCTCATCAATGGCCTGCCGCCGCGCACGGCGTCAATCAAGACGGCCTTCCCAATCGCTCCATCCGAGCGGACAGGGAAGGGCGATGCCACCGCTAAGTCGGAAATCGTCTGGATTCCTTGATGGCGCAACGTCGGCGAAAACGGGCCGCCACGGCGGCCTTTTCGCTTGGCCAATCTTGCGCAAGACTCGCGCCTGTCCGCGAAGCTCCGCGCTATTCCGGCGGCGTGCCGTTCTCGGCGAGCACCGCCCCGGCGAGATAGAGCGACCCGCAGATCAGGATGCGCGGCGGGCCGAGCGTGTGGACCTCGCCGGCGATGCCGTCGATCGCCTCGCCGACGCTGCCGGCCACCTCGGTGGCCAGGCCGGCTTCAGCGGCGATCACGGCAAGCTCGGCCGGATCGCGGCCCGCGGCCGAGGACGGCACCCGCACGGTGTGAACGCGCCGCACCAGCCCGGCGAAGGGGCGGAAGAAGCCGACCGGGTCCTTGGTGTTGAGCATGCCGACGATAAGATGAAGCGGTCGCGGCGCCCGCTCCTCGAGATCGGCCATCGCCTCGGCGATGACGATGCCGGCGCCGGGATTATGGCCGCCGTCTACCCAGACTTCGGCGTTCGCCGGCGCCCTGGCGAGGAGCCTGCCCGAGGTCAGCCGCTGGAGCCGGGCCGGCCATTCGACGTTGATGAGGCCCTGCTCGATGGCGGCCGCGGGCAGGCCTAATCCCGCCCGCCGCAGCGTCGCGATCGCGGCGCCCGCATTGCTGAACTGGTGTCGTCCTGCCAGGCGCGGACTGGGCAGGTCGAGCAGGCCGTCCTCGTCCTGGTAGACCAGGCGTCCGCGCTCGGGATGGGCCACCCAGTCGCGGTTGGCGACAAAAAGCGGACTCCGCCGCCGTGCGGCGATGTCCTCGATGACGGACAGCGCCGGCTCGGGCTGGGGGGCGATGATCGCCGGCCGGCCGCGCTTGAGGATGCCGGCCTTTTCGGCGGCGATCGCCGGAAGCGTGTCGCCGAGGAACTTCTCGTGGTCGATCGACACCGGGGTGATGACCGTGGCGAGCGGCTCGGCGACGACGTTGGTCGCGTCGAGCCGGCCGCCGAGCCCGACTTCGAGGAGGAGGACGTCGGCCGGGTGACGGGCGAAGATATCGAGGGCGGCCGCCGTGGTGATCTCGAACTGCGTGATTGGCCGGCCGTTGTTGATCCGCTCGGCCTCGACCAGGGCGTCGGCGAGCTCGTCGTCGTCGATGAAGCGCCCGCCGCCTCTTCGCCCGAGCCGGATGCGTTCATGGAAACGGACGAGATGCGGCGAGGTGTAGACATGGACGCGCCAGCCGTCAGCCTCGAGCATGGCGCGCATGAAGGCGGTGGTCGAACCTTTGCCGTTGGTGCCGGCGACGTGGATCACCGGCGGCAGGTGCGCCTCGGGATGGCCGAGGTCGGCCATCAGTTCCTCGATCCGCGCGAGCGAGAGGTCGATCTCGCGCGGATGGAGGTGGAGCAGCCGCTCCAGGATGGCGTTGGATCTGTCCATCTCCGATTGGGACTTCAGACCGGTTCGGCTTCGATCACGGCAGGCTCCTCCGGCGGCGCCGGCGGACCCGCCTCGGCGCCGAGCAGACGGCAGAGCCGGGCGATGGTCGGCCGTAGCTGGTGGCGATGGACCACCATGTCGACCATGCCGTGCTCGAGGAGATATTCGGACCTTTGGAACCCTTCCGGCAGCTTCTCGCGGATGGTCTGCTCGATGACGCGCGGGCCGGCGAAGCCGATCAGCGCGCCCGGCTCGGCCAAGTGCACGTCGCCGAGCATCGCATAGGAGGCGGTGACGCCGCCGGTGGTCGGATGGGTGAGGACGACGATATAGGGGAGCCGCGTCTCGCGGAAGGCTTCGACCGCGACGGTGGTGCGCGGGAGCTGCATAAGGGCGAGCACGCCCTCCTGCATCCGCGCGCCGCCCGAGGCCGCGAACAGGATGAATGGCTTGTGCCGCTCGCGGGCGGTCATCAGCCCGGTGATCACCGCCTCGCCGGCGGCCATGCCGAGCGAACCGCCCATGAAATCGAAATCCTGGACCGCGACGACTAGGGGAACGCTCTCGACTTCGCCAGCCGCAAGATGCACCGCGTCGACCGAGCCGGTCTTGGCGCGGGCATCGCGGAGCCGGTCGGTGTAGCGGCGCTCGTCGCGAAACTTCAGCGGATCCATCGGCGCGTCCGGAACCGGAATCGTCTCCCACTCGCCGTTGTCGAAGAAATGCTCGAAGCGCTGATGCGGGCTCATCCGCATGTGGTAGCCGGAGCCGGGGATGACGAAAAAGTTCGCTTCGAGGTCGCGATGGAAGACCATCTCGCCGGTCTCGGGACATTTGATCCAGAGATTTTGCGGCACCTCACGCTTGGCGAGGAAATTCCTGATCTTCGGACGGACGACGTTGCTGATCCAGCTCATCTCTTACCAAGTCTCCTACTCGGCCGCCTCGGCGCGTGCGCGCACGGACGCCCGCTGCGAGGCCGGCGACGAGGTCGGTAACCGCCTTGACCGTATCGCCGGTCGCTTTTCCGTCGCCGTCGAGCGAGCCGGCCACGGCATTGACCAAGGCTGTGCCGACGACCACTCCGTCGGCGCTGCGTCCGATGGCGGCGGCCTGCGCGGCGGTCTTGACGCCGAAGCCGACCACGACTGGCAATATGGTGTGCCGCTTGATCCTTGTCACCGCCTCGGCGACCCGTGCCGTGTCGGGCGAGGCGGTGCCGGTGATGCCGAGGATGGAGACGTAGTAGACGAAGCCGGAGGTATTGACGAGCACCGCCGGGAGCCGCTTGTCATCAGTGGTCGGCGTCGCGAGCCGGATGAAGCTGAGGCCCCGCTTCATCGCCGGCAGGCAGAGCTCGTCGTCGGCCTCCGGTGGCAGGTCGACCACGATCAGCCCGTCGACGCCGGCCGCCTTTGCAGCGTCGAGGAAGCGGTCGTTGCCCATCGAATAGATCGGGTTGTAGTAGCCCATCAGGACAATGGGCGTATCGGCGTCCCCCTCCCGGAAGGCGCGGACGAGCTGGAGCGTCCTGGCGAGGGTCTGGCCGCCCTTGAGCGCCCGCTGGCCGGACACCTGGATCGCCGGGCCGTCGGCCATCGGGTCGGAGAACGGCATGCCGATCTCGATCACGTCGGCGCCGGCCTTGGGCAGCGCGCGGACGATGGCGAGCCACGTCTCATAGTCCGGGTCGCCGGCCATGACGAAGGTCACCAGCGCCGGCCGGCCTTCATCGTTCAGCGCGGCAAAACGGCGGTCGATGCGGGTGTCGGGGTCATGGGCGGTTTCGCTAACATAAAGCACCTATCGCGAAAATGCCGACATTGGGATTGTCATCTGACGATGGCCGAATATAGTACGGATACCGTATGATACGATCCATCAAAGGTGCCGCGACCCGCCAGTTCGTGACCAGAGGACGGTCGTCGTTTGGCGGAATGGACGTGGCGCTCGCACGGCAGCGATTGAACGAATTGAACGCGGCTCCGACGCTCGATGCCTTGATGCCGCTGAAAAGTGTGGGATTGCACAAGCTCAAAGGGTGACCGGAAGGGATTCTGGGCGATTCAGCATCAACGGCCCCTGGCGGATCGTGTTTCGTTTCGAGGACGGGAACGCATATGACGTTGAGATAGTCGATTACCACTAGAGGAGGACTTGCATGGCCGATTCGAACGATGTCTTTACCAGCCCACCCGGCGGCTTCGTGATGGCCCCGATCCATCCCGGGAAGACCCTCGCGGCAGAGCTTGGGACGCGGGGTCTGACGCCGCATGCGCTCGCACTCAAGCTCCGCGTGCCGGCCAACCGCATATCCGAGATCGTTGCCGCAAGGCGCGGAATCTCGGCCGAGACCGCGCTTCGTCTCGGGCGCTATTTCGGGACGGGCGCGGCCTTTTGGATAAACCTGCAGAGTCAGTACGACCTTGGCGACAGCTGAGCAGAAGTTGGGCGGTCGCATCGCGGCCGAGGTCGAGCGAGCAGCGTAGCCGCCTCCGGAAAGGTCACCTCGCCGGCGGCTGCCGCGTCTCGCGGTCGATCCATTCGAGGTAGCGCCGGCTGACGGTCATCGGCCGGTGCACGATGATGCCCGGCGTTTCGTAGGAGTGCGACCGCGCGATGAAATCCATGAGGTCGTTGACCTTGCCCTCCGACGTCTTGAACACGACCGGCACCTCGTCTTCCGAGCGTACCTCGTGTTCCCACCAATAGAAGGAATGGACCGGCGCATGGACATTGGCGGCGGCAGCTAGCCGCTTCTCGACCGCCTCCCTGCGCCACCTTCGCCGCCTCCTCGGCACTGCCGAAATTGACGTGGACTTCGAGCATCACGCCCTCGATGTCCATGCCGAGGTGGCTTGGCGACCGCGAAGACGTCCTTGTCGCCGCGGCCGCAGAGATTCATGACGATGATCTGGTCCTTGTCCATCGTCGGCGCGAGTTTGATGACATGGGCGAGCGCATGCGCCGGCTCGAGCGCCGGGATGATGCCCTCGATCCGGGTCAGAAGCTGGAAGGCGTCGAGCGCCTCGCGGTCGGTCGCCGGCACATAGCTGACGCGGCCGGTGTCGCGGAGCCAGGAATGCTCCGGCCCGACGCCGGGATAGTCGAGGCCGGCCGAGATCGAATGCCCTTCGAGGATCTGGCCGTCGGCGTCCTGGAGGAGATAGGTGCGGTTGCCGTGGAGCACGCCCGGCCGCCCGCCGTTCATCGAAGCGGCGTGGCCGTTCTCGACGTCGAGCCCGTGCCCGCCGGCCTCGACGCCGTAGATCGCCACCTCCTTGTCGTCGAGGAAGGGATGAAACAGGCCGATGGCGTTGGAGCCGCCGCCGATGCAGGCGACCAGCGCGTCCGGCAGCCGGCCCTCCATCTCCATGATCTGCTCGCGCGTCTCCTTGCCGATCACCGACTGGAAATCGCGGACCAGCTCCGGATAGGGGTGCGGACCGGCGGCGGTGCCGATCAGGTAGTAGGTCGATTCGACGTTGGTCACCCAGTCGCGGAGCGCCTCGTTCATGGCGTCCTTGAGGGTGCCGCTGCCGGAGGTCACCGGCTTGAGCTCGGCGCCGAGGAGCCGCATGCGGAAGACGTTGGGCTTCTGCCGCTCGATGTCGGTCGCGCCCATGTAGACGACGCAAGGCAGGCCGAAGCGCGCCGCCACCGTCGCCACCGCCACGCCGTGCTGGCCGGCGCCGGTCTCGGCGATGATCCGGGTCTTGCCCATCCGCCGGGCGAGCAGGATCTGGCCGAGGCAGTTGTTGATCTTGTGGCTGCCGGTGTGGTTCAGCTCGTCGCGCTTGAAATAGACCTTGGCGCCGCCGAGATGCTCGGTCAGCCGCTCGGCGAAGTAGAGCGGGCTCGGCCGGCCGGCATAGTGGGTGTTGAGGTTGTCGAGCTCGGCCTGGAAGGCGGGGTCCGCCTTGGCCGCTGTCGTAGGCCTGCTTCGAGCTCGAGGATCAGCGGCATCAGTGTTTCGGCGACGAAGCGGCCGCCATAGATGCCGAAGAAGCCGCGCTCGTCGGGGCCGGCGCGGAAGGTGTTGGGCTGTATCGGTCATGGCCGCGATTTGCCATGAAACGCGAGTTCAATGCGACAGCGGCCGGTGCCACATGCGCGATCCGCCACGCCGCGCGCGCCGCCGCGATGAACGCCGCGATCAGGTCGAGATCCTTGAGGCCCGGCGCCGACTCGACACCCGAAGAAACGTCGACCCCCGGCGGCCGGTCGTGCGGACCGCCTCGCCGACATTGCCGGTGTCGAGCCCGCCCGAGAGCATCCAGGTCATGCCGGGGTCGAAGCCATCGAGGATCGCCCAGTCGAAGGCCCGCGCATTGCCGCCGGGCCGGTCGGCGCCCTTGGGCGGCTTGGCATCGAGCAGAAGCCGGTCGGCGACGCCGCGATAGGCGTCCGCCGTGCGCGAGGTCGCGCCTCTCCCGGATGCCGATCGCCTTCATCACCGGCATGCCGAACCGCCGCTTGAGCGCCGCGACCCGCTCCGGCGGCTCGTGGCCGTGGAGCTGCAGCCAGTCCGGCCGGACCTGCTCCGACGATCGCGGCGATCCCGGCATCGTCCATGTCGACGGTGAGCGCGACGACCTCGCCCCGGCCGCGTGCATGCTCGGCCAGCGGCGTTGCCGCCCTTCGATCGGGACGAAACGCGGGCTCGGCGGAAAGAAGACCAGCCCGACCATGTCGGCGCCGGCGTCGAGCGCGGCGTCGATCGTCTCGAGCTCGACAGTCCGCAGATCTTGACGATCAGGCTCATGGGCGGGGATTTGGCATGAACGCCGCCACGCGCGCAACGCGTGAAGCCGCGCGGGTTGACCGCACACTTGGGCGACTTTAGCCTGAGCCTCCCTCCCGAAACGCCTCCCCGACAAGGATCAACGACCATGGAACTCCGCCCGCTCGGCTCGTCCGGCCTGAAGGTCTCGCTCATCGGCCTCGGCTGCAACAATTTCGGCGGCCGCATCGATCTCGAGGCGACCCGCAAGGTGATCGACGCGACGCTCGAGCTCGGCGTCAACCACCTCGACACCGCCGACATCTATGGCGGCGGCGGCAAGTCGGAGGACTTCATCGGCCAATGCCTCGGCGCCCGGCGCAAGGACGTCGTGCTCGCCACCAAGTTCGGCAAGCCGATGGCCGACAACCCGACGGACCGGCGGGGAACCCGCGCCTATCTCCGTCCGCCGTCGAAGCGAGCCTCAAGCGGCTGCGCACCGACTGGATCGACCTCCTCTACATGCACGAGCCCGATCCCGGCACGCCGATCGAGGAGACGCTCCGGGCCGGCGAGGAGCTGGTCAAGTCAGGCAAGGTGCGCGCACTGGCCGCCTCGAACTTCTCGCCCGGCGAGATCGGCGACGCGATCGATACTGCCCGGCGGCTCGGCGTCACCGGCTTCGTCGCGACGCAGGACGAGTACAGCCTGCTCGCCCGCGAGATCGAGGACGCGCTCCTGCCGGTGCTGGAGACCCACCGGCTCAGCCTCGTCCCCTATTTCCCGCTGGCGAGCGGCGCGCTGACCGGCAAGTACCGCAAGGACAAGCCGATGCCGGAGGGCGCCGCCTCACCGGCTCGACCAAGGGCGCCGACCGGTTCTTCACGGGACCGAAGGCGGACGTCGGTCGAGCGCCTCGTCGCTTTCGCCGAGAAGCGCGGTCACACGCTTCTCGAACTGGCGCTGTCCTGGCTCGCCGGGCCGGCCGGCAGGTCGCCTCGATCATCACCGGCGCGACCAAGCCCGAGCAGATCGAGGCGAACGTCAAGGCGGTCGGCTGGAAGCTCACTGCCGAGGATATGGCCGAGGTCGACCGGATCACGAAAGCCGGCTGAGTCCGCGGCGCGAACTGATGTAGAATTGCCGCGAACCCCTGAAGGATGTGCGATGGCCGAACCGGTCGCGTTCTACAACGCCGTCTACGGCAACTACGCGACCGACGTGCTCGCCGCGGTCCGGGCGGAAGCCTACGGCCGCGACCTCGGACAGAGCAGCTGGCTCACCGCCGACGAGGAGGAACGGTTTGGACGCCTGCTCGGTCTCGGCAAGGGGGTGAAGCTGCTCGAGATCGCGTCGGGATCGGGCGGGCCCGCGCTTTTTCTCGCCGAGGCCTTCGGCGCGAGCATCGTCGGCATCGACATCAACCCGTCAGGCATCGCCGCCGCCAATGCCACGGCCGCGGAGCGCGGACTAGCGTCGCTCGCGACGTTTCGCCTGGCCGACGCCACCGAGCCTCTGCCGTTCGTCGACCGAAGCTTCGACGCCATTCAGTCGATCGACTCGATCAATCATCTCCGCGACCGCGCGGCGGTGCTCGCGGAATGCCATCGCGTGCTGCGCCGAGGCGGCAACCTTCTCTACACCGACCCGGTGGTCGTCACCGGCGTCGTCACCAGCGAGGAAATCGCGCTCCGCAGCTCGATCGGGTTCTTCCTGTTCATGCCCGACGGCGAGAACCAGCGGCTTATCCGCGAGGCGGGGTTCGAGATCGTCCTCCACGAGGACGTGACCGAGAACGAGGCGCAAACCTCGGGGCGCTGGCTCGCCGCGCGCGAGAGGCGCCGCAGCGAACTCATCGCCATCGAGGGTGCCGAGACCTACGCTGGCACCCAGCAATTCCTCGGCGTGGTGCACGCGTTGTCACGGAGCCGCCGGCTCTCGCGGCACCTCTTTGTCGGGCGAAAAAACTAAGCTGCCGTTCCGCGCCCGATCGGCGCGACCCTCCTGGCGAACTCGCCGACGTCTCGGCTCGAGTTCCTACGCCCCGATGGCGTGGAGGCGGGGGCCTTCGCTGTTGAGCCAGGCGCGGGCCGTGCTTGGTCTCGGGACAGACCGACTCGACCAGATGCCAGAAGCGCGGGCTGTGGTTCATCTCGTGGAGATGCGCCACCTCGTGGGCGGCGAGATAGTCGAGGACGAAGGGCGGCGCCATGACCAGCCGCCACGAGAACGACAGGTGGCCCGTCGTCGTGCAGGAGCCCCAGCGGCTGACCTGGTCGCGGAGCCGGATCGCCTTGACGCGGACGCCGAGCATCATGGCGTGGCGGAGCGCGGCGCGCTCGAGGTCGCGGCGCGCCTCCCGCTTCAGGAAGTCGATCACCCGGCGGCGGAGGTGCTCCGCGCGGCCGGCGACGAGCAGCACCGGGCCTTCGCCGACCCGACGCGACCGTGACGGTGCCGCGCGCCGCGCGGCACGTGGCGGATGCGGTGGACGACGCCGCGAAGCGGGACCGTGCCGCCGTCGGCGATCGGCTGCGCCTGCGGCAGCTTGCCCATCTGGTTGACCAGCCAGCCGGCGTGGCGGTCGAGAAAGGCGCGCGCCTCGGCGAGCGAGCCGCGCGCCGGCATGGTGAGCACCGGCGAGCCGGCCGGCGCTGCCGACGCGCAGCGTGTAGTTCCGCGCGCGCGGATGGCGGCGGAGCGCGATCGCGACATTGCCGCGCTCGGTCGCGAGATCGAAATGCGTAGCGCGCGGCGGCGGCGGCGGCTTGCGTTCGAAGAAGACCATGCGGTTCGGCGACTCGCGAAATCAATCGGCTGCGATCATTCTGCGTCGATTTGGGCGAAAGCCGGAATCCTTCCCGCGCAGGAACGCCCCGCTCGATCCGGCCTGAATCAAAACGGCGGAGCCGGTGGCCCCGCCGTTTCCGCCTGGATCGGGCGAAGGCGAGTTCAGAGATCGATCGTCTTGTCCTCGTCGCCGTTCTTCCGCGCGGTGTCGCGATCGCGCATGAAGCGGTCGAACTCCTCCTGGTCGCGCGCCCGGCGGAGGTTGTGCATGAACGTCTCGAACTCGCGACGCTCCTCCTCGAGCTTGCGGCGCTCTTCCTCGAGCCGCTTCAGCTCGCGCTCGCGGTACTCGTCGAAGGCGACGTTGCCGCTTCGCGATGAAGCCGCCGCGCGCGTAGCCGCGCGACCCGCAGCCGCGGAACTCGCTGACCCGAAGTCGCTGCTTCATCCCCTCGAAGTGACGCCGCAGCTCGGGCACGCGATGCCCCCAGATGATGTAGGCGAGCATCGCCAGGCCGAGCGGCCAGAAGACGATGAAGCCGAGCACCATCAGGCGATGGTAAGCGGCGTCCAGGCCGGACGCAGGGCATATGAGTTGACCATTTTTCTCCCCTGTTGAGTGACAGGGGGGACGTGGGTGATGGTCGTATCCGCGATTCAAGAAAAATCGGACGAGGCGCGCCGTCAGTGGCTTTTGCGGACGAGCGCCTTGGCCTGCCGATCCATTCCTCGCGGACGATGCGGTCGGGGAGGCGGAGCTTCTCCTCGATCCTCGCGCAGGTCGGCGGCGGTGAGCGCGGCGATCTCGGCGAAGGTTGTCACGCCTTCGCCTTCGAGCAGCTTCGCGATCTTCGGCCCGATGCCGCAGATCGCCTGCAGGCCGGCTGCGGACCGTCAGCCGTCGCGGCCGCGGCGTCATCGCGAGGCCGCCGGCCACGGGTTTCGCCGCTGCCCTCGCGGCGGCAGCGGCCGTTGCCGTTGCCGTTGCCGCGCCGCGGATGCGTGGCCGTGGGTGGCGATGAAGTCGCCGATGCGCGGCGCGATCTCGGCGCGGAAGCGCGAGCCGTTGAAGACGCCGTAGTGGCCGACCTTCGGCTGGAGATAGTGGGCGCGCCGCTCGGCCGGAATGCCGGTGCAGATGTCGTGGGCCGCCTCGGTCTGGCCGACGCCGGAGATGTCGTCGTTCTCGCCCTCGACCGTGAACAGGGCGACGCAGCGGATGGCGCCGGGATCGACCCGCTCGCCGCGATGCATCATCTCCCCTCGGGCAGGGCATGCCGGATGAACACGGTGTCGACGGTCTGCAGATAGAACTCGGCGGTGAGGTCCATCACCGCGAGATACTCGTCGTAGAAGTCGCGGTGCTTCTCGGCCGAATCGCCGTCGCCGTCGACGAGATGGCGGAAGAAGTCGCGATGCGCCTCGACGTGGCGGTCGAGGTTCATGCCGAGGAAGCCGGAGATCTGCAGGAAGCCCGGATAGACCTCGCGCATGAAGCCCGGATGCGGGAACGGCACCGGCATGATGACGTTGCGCCGGAACCAGTCGAGGTCGTGATCGTGGGCGAGCGTGTTGACCGCGGTCGGATTGAGGCGCGTGTCGATCGGTCCGCCCATCAGGGTCATCGTCGCCGGGAGGTGCCGGATCGCCGCGCGTCTCCATCAGCGCCACCGCGGCGAGCACCGGCACCGACGGCTGGCAGACCGCCATGACATGCGCGCCCGGACCGAGGAAGTGCAGCATCGAGATCAGGTAGTCGATGTAGTCGTCGAGGTCGAAGCCGCCGTCGGCGAGCGGCACCATCCGCGCGTCGGTCCAGTCGGTGATGTAGACGTCGTGGTCGGGGAGCATCGTCTCGACGGTGCCGCGCAGCAGCGTCGCGTAGTGGCCCGACATCGGCGCGACGATCAGAAGCTTCGGCTGGTCGGCGCCGTTGCGCGCCGCCGTGCTTCTCGAAATGGAGGAGCCGGCAGAACGGGCGCTCCCAGACGACGCGCTCGCTGACCGGCACCCGCTCGCCGCGGACGACGCGTCGAGGCGATGCCGAACTCGGGCTTGCCGTAGCGCCGGGTGGTGCGCTCGAACAGTTCCGCCGCCGCGGCGACGCTGCGCCCGAGCGGCGTGTGGGAGAACGGGTTGAGCGGGTTCTTGAAGTAGAGCCGCGTGGCGTCGGCAGCCGCCCGGAACGGGCTCAGCGCGGCGTGGTTGAGTTCGTAGAGCTGGTAGTACAAAGCCCCGAACCCCTTGTCTGCCGCGGTCCGCTCCGCGGTTCTTTTGCATTGCAAAATGAATATGGCGGTCTTAGGCGTCGAAGCAAGGGAAAGTTTGAGCTCTTGGTTTCAAATGCGAACAGGTGTATCGCCGGGCGTGATCGCGGCGACCGGCGAAACGGCAGACATCCGGCTGAATTTCGCTGCCGCGGTGCGAAATCAGGAATCCTGGCCCGGTCATGCCGATGTCGGAATCTGCCGCTCGAAGAACGACTTCGCCGGCCGCAGCCTCCGGCTGCAGACGCTGATCCGCCTGCGCTGGCTGGCGGTCGTCGGCCAGTCGGTCGCCGTCGCCGTCGTCTATCTCGGCCTCGGCTTTCCGCTGCCGATCTGTCTGGTGCCTCGGGCTGATCGCGCTCTCGGCCTCGCTCAATATCGGCCTGCGCATTCGCTTTCCCGGCGAGCCACCGGCTCCGCGCCGTAGCCGGCCTTCCTGCTCCTCTCCTATGACGCCCTGCAGCTCGGCGGCCTGCTCTATCTCACCGGCGGCCTCGACAACCCCTTCGCCATCCTGCTGCTCGTCCCGGTCATCGTCTCGGCGACGACGCTCGCGCCGCGCCCGACGCATGCTGCTCGGCGCTATCGTGGTGGTGATGGCGACCGTGCTCGCCGTCGCCCACCTGCCGCTGCCCTGGTATCCCGCGCGAGACGCTGATCGCTCCCGCTGATCTATTCGGTCGGCGTCTGGGTGGCGCTGGTCTCGGCCTGCGCCTTCACCGGCATCTATGCCTTCCGCGTCGCCGAGGAGGCCCGCCAGCTCGCCACGGCGCTCAACGCCACCGAGATGGTGCTTGCCCGCGAGCAGCATCTCTCGGCGCTCGACGGGCTCGCCGCGGCCGCCGCCCACGAGCTCGGCACGCCGCTCGCCACCATCGCGCTGGTCGCCCGCGAGCTCGAGCGCGAGATGGCCGGCGACAAGCGCCATGCCGAGGACATCGCCCTCCTCAACAGCCAGGCCCAGCGCTGCCGCGACATCCTCGCCAAGCTCACCTCGCTGTCGAGCGAGCTCGACCAGGCGCATCGCCCGCCAGCCGCTGTCGCATCTCATCGAGGAGGTGGTCGAGCCCTATCGCGCCTTCGGCACCGAGATCGTCATCGCTGCCGCCGAGCGGCGACGGCGCCGAGCCGGTCGGCCGCCGCAATCCCGGCGATCATCCAGGCGCTCGCCAACCTGGTCGAGAACGCCGTCGATTTCGCCGCCAGCCGGGTCGAGATCGCCACCGAATGGAACGCGCGCGAGGTGGCGGTGACCATCGCCGACGACGGGCCGCGGCTTCACGCCCGGCGATCCTCGGCCGGATCGGCGAGCCTTATGTGACGACCCGCGGCCCGGCCGGCGACGACCGCGCCGACCACGAGGCCGGCGGCCTGGGCCTCGGCCTGTTCATCGCCAAGACGCTGCTCGAGCGGACCGGCGCCCGCCTCACCTTCGGCAACCGCGAGCCGCCGAAGCAGCGGTGCGATCGTGCGGGTCGCCTGGCCGCGCGCGCGCATGGATGTGCCGACAAGAGCCGGAGCCGAGGCGGAAACCACAGCATGACGAACGGCTTGCGAGCCGCGATCGAACCCCTATAACCCTTCACAAATCGAGCGGAACAGACACTATCTCCGCAAGCGATCGGGGATGTGTTCGGATGCCCGAAAGCCGAAGCAACACAGAACCAAGACATGTCGCTTCTCATCGTCGACGACGACAAACCCTTCCTGCAGCGCCTGGCGCGGGCCATGGAAACCCGCGGCTACACGGTCGACACCGCCGACACGCGTCGCCGAGGGCATGCGCAAGGTCGAAGCCGCGCCCCCCGCCTACGCGGTGGTCGACATGCGGCTCGAGGACGGCAACGGCCTCGAGGTGATCGACCTCATCCGCCGCCGCCGGCCGGATTCCCGCATGATCGTGCTCACCGGCTACGGCAACATCGCCACCGCGGTGACCGCGGTGAAGCTCGGCGCCATCGACTACCTCGCCAAGCCGGCCGACGCCGACGACGTCCATTTCGCCCTCACCCGCGATCCGGCAGATAAAGGCGACGCCGCCGGAGAATCCGATGTCGGCGGACCGGGTCCGCTGGGAGCATATCCAGCGCGTCTACGAGCTCTGCGACCGCAACGTCTCGGAGACCGCGCGCCGGCTCAACATGCACCGCCGCACCCTCCAGCGCATCCTCGCCAAGCGCGCGCCGCGCTAGCTCATTTCGTCACTCGGCCCGCGCCGCCCAAATCCTGTTTAGCTTTTCTCGGCCTCAATGAAAAAATCGTGGCCGCCGCCCCGTGTCCGGATCAAACGCAGCGGCGCGGCAATCAGCGACGAGGCCTGGTTGGCGGTGTAGTATCTGATCGTGCGGAAATCACTCCACGGCGGATCGATCTCCTGCATCTCCTTCCGCTGCTGCACCTGAAACACCAATCGCCCGCCTTTCTTCAGCACCCTTGCAGCCTCGCTGACATACTGGCCGGTGATGTGGCGTGGCAAGTGCTGGAAGACGATGATGCTGTAGACGAGATCGAAGAGATCATCGGGAAAGATCGACAGGGAATTCCCGTCGCCGACGCAAAACTGAAGATTTCCAATGTGAGCGTTGTCGGCGTAGGCGCGGCTTATCATCGAGGGCGCCACGTCAATGCCGATGACGCGGACGTCGTTGCGGGCGGTTGCAAGGGCGCGCGCCACGCGTCCTTTTCCACACCCGAGATCGAGTATGAATGCAGATTGCGGAATGCTGCCCAACCCTTCCGGAAAAATCTGCGCCAGCGAGCGGGCGCCGGAGGCATAGAACTCCGCGTCGTCGTCAATATGGGCGATATGCCAATTGGCCTTGGCGCTGAGACCGATTTCGGTCCAGTACCGCTTCATCTCCTTCAAATCGAACAAGGCCTGCGTTCCCTCGTGGGTGTGGCCGGCATTCCTGCAAGCGACGCTCGGCCGGCGATCCGCTAAGCCGATTCCGGCCGATGGGGACCGCTTTCGGCGACCGCGCCTGATGCCGTCTCCCCGATCCGGCGCAGCTTGGGGTAGTGGGCCGCGATACCCCGTCTATCGAAGGCTTCGCTATCAACCCGCCAAGAGTCAACCGTGAAGCCGTCGGCTTCGTAGATGGCAATGTCGTCCGGAACGATCCTGCCTGCCCACCGCTCGACAAACACGGCGCGGTTCCGGCGCAAATACGGGCTTCGCTGCCGCGACCTGCCTTCGAGGTGGATCACCACCGCGTCCGGATCGACCAGGCAGGATTTTCGCGTGATCTGGCCGATCCGGAGGCAGAGGTCGATGTCCTCCTGGCCGTTGACGAAATGCGGATCGAAGCCCCGCAGCCGCGCAAAATCGCCGGCGCGGAGCGCGAGGCATGCCCCGTGCAGCGCCTGCAGGTTGCGGCGGCGGTTGACGTGGGGAGCGTCTCCCGGCTCGCCTCGATAGAGCGGATAGGAGATCGTCCCGCGGTTCGAGAATACCGCTCCGATCGACTGGACGGCCCCGTCCGGGTAAAGGAGCTTCGGCTGGACGGCGCCGATCACCGGCTCGCCCAGGTCGTCGGCGAGCCGGTCGAGCCATCCGGGCGTGACGATCGTGTCGTTGTTGAGGAAGATGACGAAAGCCCCGCGGCTCGCAGCAAAGCCGATATTGCAGCCAAGGGCGAAGTTGAGGTTCGTCCAGTTCCGCACGACGCGGACATTAGATCTCGCCTGCTCCCACAGAGCGAGATTGAGCGACGTATACGGATCGCTCTTGTTGTTGACCAGCACGATCTCGAACGGCCTTCGCGACGGATGTGCAAAGATCGACTCGAGGCAATCATTGGTGATCGTCATGTTGCCGTGGACGGGGATGACGATCGAAACGAGGTCCGCCGGCCGGCCCGGCGCGTCGGCCTCGAGCTTTTCCCAGTCTATCAAATGTCGGTTGAGCACCACGAAGCGCCAGGACCGCGACTCGCGAACGCTGATCCTGTCGCCTTGCTCTCGCTGGTCGCTGTAGCTGACGCCGATGAAGGGGGCATAGCCGACTTTGCCCCCGCGCGTGTAGCGGATGATCAGATCCCAGTCGATCATCCTTCGCAGCGTCTCGTCGAATTTCCCGATCCGATCGACCAGCGCGCGCCGGTGCATGACGGCGTTGAGATCGATGTAGTTGACGCGGACGAGGTCCTCGAAGTTGAAGGCGCGGCCGCGATAGCGGATCTCGCCCCCACCTTCGACCCGCATCCCCGAATAGGCGAGATCGAGGCCACCGGATTGCAGGAAACCGACCATGACCTCGAGGAACTGGGGGGTCCAGCTATTGTCGGTGTCGAGATAGGCGACGAGTTCGCCTTTGGCTGCGGCAAGGCCGATATTGCGGGCGGCCGCGGCGCCCCTGCCGTCGCCCTTGACATATCTTATGCGCGGATCGGCGGCGTAGGACGCGACCACGCTCGCGGTATCGTCGGTGCTGGCGTCGTCGACGACGAGCAGCTCCCAGTTGGCGTAGGTCTGCGCGCGAACGCTGTCGATCGCTGTCTTCATCCGGGCGGCCCGGTCGCGCGCCGCCATGATGATCGACACAAGCGTTGGCAAGGAAGGGGGGGAATTCTCCCGGAGCGCCTGCCGGGTTTCGGCGACGAAGCGCTCGGCTCGATCCTGGTCGAAATTTCGCAGAAACAGATGCCGCGGAGCGCGCGGTTCCGGCGTGGCCAGCGCGGCGTCGATCGATTTCAGGACGGCGCTCCGGTCGGATGCATCGACCCGATCGGACCCGGAAAGAGCGCGATGCGGCACCCGCCCCCTGCGCGAGCCGGTGTGGATGTACTCCGCGAGCGGATTGAGCCCGGCAATCTCGCCGGCGTAACGCGCGGCGTACCAGTCGAGGTCGAACAGCGGGTGTGGCGATCGGCCCTCGCCGACGCCGGTCCGCCAGAAGTGCAGGAGTGGCGTTATTGCCTGGCCAAGCGGCTCTGGCGACAGCGATCGGTACCACACCGAATTGAACCAGCGGCTGGGGTTGATGTCGGCGAACGCACCCTCCGTCTGGTAGTGGACCAGCGGGTTGGTGTCCTTCTGTGGCGCCGGCATTCGCCGCCGGTAGTACTTGACGTCGAACAGCGGGTGGGGATCGCGTCCGTTCTTGGCGCCGTGGCGGATGAAATGGATCACCGGATCCCGGAGCCAGCTCTTCACCAGGCTGGTATCGCGGTTGTACCAGACCCCGTCAAAGAGGCCGCTCGCTCGGATTACGGTGGCCTGCTCATAGAGCGGGCTTCGCGCACCAAGCCGGACCCTCAGCTGCAGCCACCAATAGAACGATGTCACTGCGGAGCCACCCCCCGGGATCCTGCCGCCGGCGCTTCGAGAGCGGCAGCCCGTTCCATAGGTCTTCAGTCGCCGGCTTGCTTGCCTACTCCGCCGAACGGCGCAAGCAAAGACACGAATGTCAGGATTTCCGTGCGCGGGCCATGATGATGGAAGAGGACAATCGTCAAATGGTATCGAGAAGGAACTCCCGGATCAGCTGCTGGCGGGTCGCGATCCGAACCATTCGGCCCAAAAGCGTTACCCATGTCTTCGCTACAAACGGTCACCCACGTGACCGGGATGGACCTTGAAATAATTGGTGCCCAGGGCGGAATTGAACCACCGACACGCGGAATAACCATCCGCGTGTCGCCGCCGCGGCTTGAGCTACGTCGTCTCGAAAATCATCGAGATATTCCGATCCTGACGCAATGCCGGAAACGAGGAGCCGATGGCGCGCCCGCGTGCAGGCGACATAAGAAAGGTGCCGCTCGGTGTCGTG
Source organism: uncultured Alphaproteobacteria bacterium (assembly GCA_963792845.1). Classification (GTDB taxonomy): domain Bacteria; phylum Pseudomonadota; class Alphaproteobacteria; order Rhizobiales; family Kaistiaceae; genus Bauldia. Next base: position 21,739 of record CAWBXW010000007.1, on the reverse strand, counting down.
GACCTCGTCGAGTTCGATCTGGTCGGCGACGGTCTCGACCCGCGCCTGTTCCGACAGGATGTCGTCGTCGCACGCCATCACCACGACCGCCTTGAATTCGAGGCCCTTGGCGAGATGCGTGGTGCCGATGGACATCCTGTTGCCGGCCTCCTCGACGGCGATGAAGACGAGCCACAACAATCGTGACCACGCAGGAGCCTGTAGAAGGCCGGCGAATACATCGGCAACGGCTGCTTCCTTGTCTCCTTGTCCTCGATGCCGCGCGCTACCTCGACGCCGAGACCGTCGTCGTCCTCATCACACTGCGGCCGAACTTCATCACGGAGCTGGGGGAGCCGTCGACGGCGAACCTGATGTGGGGAAGGTTGCCGATATCGAGCTCGTGGTCGAGCCGGATCTTGTCACCCCCGGTGAAATCGGTGATGTGGTCGGCGTTGGCCTGCCAACGCCCAGCCAACGCCGATGGGCGTCGGCTGGGCGTCGGCCGGCTCCATGGCTTCCTCCGAATCATGTCCGACGCCAAGTGAAAGCGTCGGCTTCCTCGGCTTGACATCGAAGACGAAAGCGTCGAATCCCGCCCCGCCGGTGAGTGTGTCGAGGCCGTCGCCGCCGGAGATGTCGTCGTCCGCCGAGGTCGGCAAGCGCATCGTTGCCACCGAGACCGCGGATCACATCTGCCCCGCTGGTCGGCGAGGCTATCGGGCGACCGTGTGAGTGGCGTCGACCAAGTCGGCGCCGAGTGTACCCATGATCGTCGCCGTGGTGGTGGTGAATACAACGTCGTTGCCGTCGCCTCCGTGGTAACTGATCGTCATTGCGCGACCGCCAAACAAGAAGCCTGTTCCCTCGGTGAGGCCGGCGAAGCTTCCGACGACAGCGTCGCTGCCGTGCTGCCGTCATTGGCGATGATGATGAACTTGCTTCCGAGGGTGGGGGCAAAACCGCTGAGCATGGCGCCGTGGAGGATCGCCCCGGCGTCCTGGCTGCCGGTGATGATGATCGCGGTGGGCCTGGTCGAGACCGTCGGCGGCGCTTTCGTCGCGCTCGGCTTCCTTACCCGCCCGGCAGCACTCGCGGCGACCGTCACCACCGCGACCGCGGCGGATCGCCGTCCACCTTCCGCTCGGCTTCTATGTCGAGCCGGGCGGGGTCGAGTCCTCGGCGGTCTGGGCCGTCGGCCTGCTCATGATCGCCATCCGCGGCGGCGGCGCGATCTCCATCGCCTCATCGGCCGCGAGTTGTGGGCCGGGGCAACGTCCGCTCGCCCCGATCGCGGATCACGCCGCGAGCGCCGCCTCGGCCGCCTCGAGGTGGGGCAGGATCGTCGCGGCCACGGTTTCCAGGCTGATGTCGCCGATGCAGGTGCACGTCGCCATCCGCTGCGGATCGAACTGGCAGGGCGAGCAGTCGCGGTCGATCGCGATCACCCGGCTGGTGTCCGAGAGGGGCCCGTTCTTGACGACCGAGCTCGGCGCGAAGATCGACGTCAGCGGTATGCGGAGAGCATCGGCGATGTGCATCAGTCCGCTGTCGTTGGCGACGAAGTAGCTGCACTTCGCGATGTTGGCGATGGTGGTGGCGAGAGGCGTGCCGGTGGCGTCGACGGTGCCCTCGACATGCTCGTCCTTCGCGCCGAACGAATGCACCTCGAAGCCCGATGCCGAGAGCCGCGCCACCAGCTCGGGGAAGTGCGGCCAGCGTTTGACCAGCCACGCGCCGTCCTTGCAGCCGGCGTGGATACCGACCCGCTTCGGAGCCGGCGCGTGCCGCACGGCGCCGACGAAATAGCGCGCTGCATCCTCGTCCGTGAACGGCACGCCGAGCACCCGTTCGGCGCTCATCAGGTTCAGCCTCGCCTCATGGAGGTTCCGCCAGTCCCTGGTCTGGAAATGCAGCTTGGACGTTTCGCATCGCTCGGCGTTGAGGCGTGGAATCAACGCATTGAAGCAATCGAGGAGGAGCACTGCGTCGAACCGGGTGACGGCGGCGTAACGCTCGGCGGGAATGACCGACCCGACCCACGGCGCCCCTTCCAGAAGGGCTCGGCATCCCGGGAAGTCCTCGCGAAGCAGGATGTCTACCGGCGCGCCGAAGTGCTCGGAGACGCGCCTTATCGCCGGCGTGCACTGGACGATGTTGCCGATGCCGGAGCCGACGCCGATGGCGATCCGCTGCATCGCGGTGCGGACGAGGCGGTCGACCCGGCCGGTCTGCGCCGAGAAGGGATAGCGATCGGCGTTGTCGCGCGCGGCCCGCGAGCGGTCACGCCAGTAGGCGTCGTCGTTGAACAGGCGCCCCAGTTCGCCGACCCAGGCATCGACGTCTTCGGGCATCGATATCCCGGACTCTTCGAGGAGAAGCCGAACATTGCCGCGGTCGCTGCCGACCACGGGGACGCCGAACCGCTGCGCCTCGATCGTCACCCGAGAGAACGTCTCGGTGAAGCGATAGCTCGGCACCAGAACCGCGCGGGCGCCGCGATAGAGCGACTTGGTGTCGGCCGACCAGTCGATCACCTCGACGTTGCTCACGCCGGCGGCAGCGACCAGCTCCTCGAGCCGGACCCGCTCCACCTGCGATGCGACCACCCGGAACGGGATCGCCGGGACCCGTGCGGCGACGTCGAGCACGAGCGGCAGGCCCTTGTCCGGGCGACCGTTCATCAGGAGCGCATAGCGGCCGGGTTGGCGCTGCAACGCGGCCCGGTCGACGTCCGCGGGAAGGGAGTAGAGGACCGGCTCCGAGATGCCGATGGCCGCGGCGATGGTTTCACGGGTGAAGAGCGAGTTTGCATAAGGCTGGTCGGTGCGGGCAGTGAGAAGCGCAAATTCCGGGCGCGGCCGTGATTCTCGGTCGATGTTCTCGAACGCGCCGGTGCCGTGGAACATGTCCCGCCAGAAGTGCACTCCGTAAATCAGCCGCGTCTTGAGGCCGTCGAGCGCGTCGGCGAGTTCGTATCCGGCTCCGGCTGCGTGGACGATCGCGGGATTGCGTTGAAGCGCAAGGCTCCGCATGGCGTCGGCGGCATACTTGACGTCGATGAAGTCGATGCCGTCGACCTCTCCTTCACCTTCAGGTTCCTCCGCGCCGACAAGACCGACGATGATCGGCCGGAACCCGAGTTCCCGATAAATCGGCACCAGGCCGCGCAGGAAGCGCTCAACTCCGCCAAAGAGCCGAATGCCGGAGGTGGAGACCAGCCACGCCTCTCGGTCATATCCAACCTGCTCTGAAGCGAGCCTCGCGAGCGGCCCGGGCGCCTCGTCGAGTCGACGCCATTGCAGGCGCGGCACGAGCTGCTCGGCGAGCGTGGCGAAGTCCTCGACGGGATAAAGGTCGAGTGCGGCCTGTAATATCTCCCGTCGCCAGAGCGCCGGCGCGGTTCCCGGCGCGTCACCGACGACGCCGATCCGGCTCCCGTCGCGATCCTCCAGGCGCCCGGGATCGGTGATCGAGGCGCCTTTCGGGATGGTCAGGATGCGGTCGGCGGTCGCCGCCCTGATCCGGTCCTTCCAGGTTCCGCCGGCTCGGCGCAGGCCGTCGACCTCGCCATCCGGCTCGCCGACGGAAAGTGCGGCGATCACCGGGCGGCCGGCGGAGCTCGCCTCCGCCACCGCGGCTGCGGTGGTTGGCTCCAGGAAGCAGATGTCGGTGGTGCTCTCAGCGTGGGAGGCATGGCGATCGGCCTTGAGCAGGGAGAGATAGTTCTGCGAACGGAGGTTGCCGGGCTCCAGCGCCAGCGCCTGCTCGCAGTCGGCAAGGGCCGCAGCGACGTTGCCCTTGCCGTAGTGGATCGTCGCGCGGAGGAGGCGTATGCGGGCGTTGTCGGTGCCGGATGCGATGGCCTGGTCTGCCAGGCCGAGCGCCTCGTCGTATCGCCCGGCCAGCGACTTCAGCTCGGCGAGGCCCACGAGGCTCGCCGGCCGGACCCCGTCGGCAGCCACGGCCTTTTCGTAGGCCACGGTTGCCGCGGCGATGTCGCCCATGGCCCAGAGCGCAGCGCCCCGGCCCCGGTGGAGCTCCGAGTCTCCATCACTGATGGCGGATGCCCGGTCGAAGGCAGCGAGCGCCGTCTCGGGGCGCTTCTGTCGCATCAGCAGCCGGCCGAGACCGGAGAGGAGCGCGGTGTTCTCCGGGTTCCGGGCGAGGGCCCGTTCGAGTACCGAAGTGGCCTCATCGAAACGGCCGCCGTCGCCCAGAGTCCGTCCATGATCCAGCGCCAGGCGTGGGTCATCCGGCGCGAGACGGAGGGCGGCGCCAAAAGCTGCAATCGATTCGTCGGTCTGACCGAGGGCGCGATGAGCGGTGCCCTTTCCGCGCTGCCCGTCGGGGTCTTCCGGCTCCAGTCGGACGGCCTTCTCGAAGGCGGCGAGAGCGGGCTCTGGTCGCCCTGCCTTCATATGCTGCCAACCGAGCCGGCGAAACAGCGCCGCACCGAGGGGCTGTTTGGCGGCCGCCCGTTCTAGCACCCCGGCCGCCTCGTCACTGCGGCCCGCCTCGGTGAGAGCCCGACCCAACGCGAGGATGATTTCGACTTTGTCCGGTGCCAGGCGGTGGGCAGTCTCAAGCCAGGCTAGGGACTCATCGTTTTGCCCCATCGCGCGAAGTGCGATGCCGCGGCCATGGGCGGCGTCGCCGTCGTCTGGATCGAGGTCATTCGCCTTTTCGAACGCCTCGAGCGCCAGCGCGGGGCGGTCGGCTCGCAGCAATAGCCAGCCGTGGCGTCGTCGGATCGTCGGGTTCTTCGGAAGCAGGCTGGCGGACTCGGCGAACAAGGCTGCGGCATCGTCGAATCGTCCCGCCTGGCTGAGGGCGCGACCGTAGGCGAAGATCGTCGCCTTGTGCTTCGGCCGAAGGCCACGAGCCTCCGCTAGCGACCGGATCGCCGCCTCGGACTGGTGTTTGGCCAAGCTTGCCAGGCCGGCCTTGAGCAGCGCCCTGTGGCGCTCGTCCAGGGCTTTTGGCCTCCCCGTCCTCGTGCCCGGTCGATTGTTTTCCGCCGGTTTTGCGGCTGGCGCTGCTACCCCAGGAAGCCCGGCACGGTTTCGACGTGCCCATATTGCGACGCCTAAAAACCAGGATCCCCGCGCTGAATGTCGTTCCATCTTCATCGATTTAGGCCAGCCGCTACCCGATGACCGGCTTGCTGAGTTGAGATTGCCGGGATGGGCGGGCGTTGGCAAGCGCTGACCGTCACCACTCGTCGCCACCGGTTCAGTATGAGGTGGGGATGCTCCGCTCGCGTCGAAGACTTGCGTTTGGCGCTGGCAGGAACGCTTCATGGTGGAGGGCGTCGACGGCCTCCTTCGCGACAAGACCCCGGCCCTCGCGCATACCGCCGCTCTGTGCCGATGTGGCCGAGCGCGTGGTGGCGCTGACGCTTGCCGACTCGCCCGGCGGACGACCCACTGGACCGGCGCGATGATGGCCGCGGCGACAGGCATCAGCGTCAGGTCGGTCCAGCGTGGCGGGCGAACCAGCCGGGACTGCCGATGAAGAAGGGTCGCGCCGGCACCATGACCCATGACCACAAGCGCAACGGCACCACACCCATGTTCGCCGCCCTTGACGTTCTCGAGGGCACCGTCATCGGCCGCAACATCAGCGCCATCGCCACCAGGAGTTCATCCGGCTTCTCCAACGCCATCGAAGCCGAGGTCCCGGCCGGCGAGCTCGTCCACGTTATCCTCGACAACTATGCAGTCCACAAGCACCCGAAGGTCCGCAACTGGCTCGACCGCCACGAGCTTCCACCTTCCCCTTCACGCTGACCTCCGCGTTACATACGGTGGAGCACGACGGTATCTTGAAGTCGACTCTCGGGCTGGAGTATCTCGTTCACTCGAAGAAGACGCCCCCAAACGGTACGAATATATTGCGATGTATGGAATGCGCTTCCATAGGCGCCGTCAGGACTCGGAAAAAACAGCTTTCCCGGCGACTCGGGCATCGGACTTCCACGTTTGTAGTCGCCGAATCCTATGGTACCGACCAACATCCCCCGATACCTTTTGTCTTCCTGCATGATGCGGTTCCATGCGCGCTCGGTTTGGACCGTCAAAAAGAGCATGCCATTGTCTCTAGTGATCCTAAGCAGTTCAGCTAGCCAAGCCAGTTCATACGTATCGATATGCGTAAATACTGAAAATGCCATCGTTATATCAAATGATCGATCAGGCAAAGGAAGATGTGGCACAATCGTATTCTGAAATACGAATACATTAGACGGCATGTTCCTTATCATCCATTCAATCTCCGTGATGCGGATATCCGATCCAACAACACGACTATCGGGAAAATGCGTCGCAAAATGACGTAACACCCTGCCACTCAGGGTGCCCAGTTCAAACATCGCCGTAGGTTCTTCGCTTCTAGTGTTGCGCCATTTCTGCATTACAATCGCGAAATCGCTCAACCCAGACAGCCAGTAATCCAAATGTCTCTGTCCGTGGTAATTTCCTCTCATCTCAGTCGCAGGAATCGCAATATTATCCAGTCGTAACGCGTTATTCAACATTCTCTCATCCACCTCCTGTCGATATATGGAAGCGGAAAGGTCGCGTTCAAAGTCAATTGCGAGGCCGACGTTCGCCGGCTCGTTAGCGTCGCGTTCATTGATCGACAGTTTCATCGATTTCCGGGCCCAGGGAGCAGGACGCAAAGCAGATTCAAAGCAGCATCCCCTTTGTATCATTAGAACGAACGCGAGGAAGGTTAGTGACGATCATTGCTAACGATATCGTTGGGGAATGACGACAGTATTTGGGCGACATCGAATTCGGCGACCGGGGTGTCTTCACCGACTAAGGCGTCGACATAGTCGCGCGCGAACTGTATGGCAACGCGTCCTGTCCCCGCGTAGTAGTCGAGATACTTGAACAGTGGTTCGAACCAGCTCAGCACCGGACGAGATGGCACCCCGAAGGCGTCTGCCAGGACCAAGCCGTGGAGCGAGCTCGAAATGACCACTTCGGCCCGAGAGATCAGGTGCGCAATCACAAAGGGATCCTCGCCCGGACTTAGGTAACTAACGCGCGGATCATTTTGTACCTGCCGCTGATCGGCAAAGCGCTCGTCGTTTAGATTTGGGATATAGAGCACTTTAGCGTTCGGAAATCGCTCACCGGCAACTTCCGCGGCTGCATCTATTTCTTGTTGGAACAGCATTGGAAACGCAAGAACGGGATCTCCAAAACGGTCAGGGCAAGTGATCCCATGCTGCAATATGGCTGCTTTGGTGAGCGGTCCGCGAACAAGCCGTACGTCGATCAACTTGTTGGTTTCAAGATTTCTCACCCACGTCTTCGCGTTAACGCCCGCGCCCCAGACCACATCGCCGTTTCTTGCTAATTGCAGGATCGAACCAATCGCAAGAAGCTTTGCGCGGCCGGGTTCGGGCAACATCACCGAAACGTCGTTGTTGCCGTTTCTATCCAACATGCGTTTGACCAGCAACGGCGAAATCTCATCGCCGAAGTTGGCATAGGCATGTTGCGGAGGTGGTGACCAATGGTAGAGTGCGAGAGAAGTGCCGTCGAAAAGCGGTTTGACAGATTGAGGGCCTCGCCCAGGATCAGCCAGAACCTGCCCGGGCTTTTTTGGCGAGGGCGGATGCCTTTTGACTGGTTGTTCGTGACTCGATCTCACGAATCTGAAAATCATCAACCACGGAGCCTTCTCGTATATTCTGCCTCGAAGTGTCTACGAGCAAGTTCGATGAACTCGCGGATAGGCAGGTGCTCTAAACTCGGTCGCGAACGATTGCGAAGTTTGCGAGCGTAGCCTTCCACCAGGCGCTTCGCGCGCTCCGCTCTTGGTACTGGTCGCGATTCGTGGAGCTTCCGCAGCGCGCCGTCGGAATAATGTTGGACATAGCTGACCTCGTCGTAGGCCGAGTTGTTGTTCCAAGTCCGATGATCAATGTAGCCGAGACGCGCGAACGCTCGTCCGAAGTGGATGAAGTGGCCGTTCTCATATGGCGCGGCATCTGGCTTGAGTATTTCGACGTGAGCGTTTGCGACGAGTGTATCCAGGAAGGAGATGCTGGATGGATCGTGCTTTGCAAAAATTACTCCTGAATTTATTCTGCCCGATTTTCCTGGCGCCAGCAGCATGGTGGATGCCGGCTGGAACTCTGTCTCGAAGCGAGGCGCGTGCTCCCTGATCTCGCAATCCGCATCAAAGAAAGCCGCGTAGTCGGCGCCGACTTTGAGCAACCCGCTCAAAATCTCGACTTTCAGCCAAGCGCACTGGGCGGCCTTGATCCTCCAAGGAACGTCCTCGATGACCCAGAATCGATAGCCGTGCCTGCGGCTGTAGTCCGCCTGTGAGGCAAGGCACCGACGATATACGCTGCCATAGCCGTTTAGGGCGATCGAGAAGCAGATGGTGTTCATCGCCATCCAAAGATCGAGCGAACCCGCCGCGCCGCGCCGCGAGTCCGATTGTACAGTGCCACGTGCTGCCTGGCGAGGTTTGCCCAATTCATCCTATCTTTGCAATACTCGATTGTCCGCCATGCCATCGCGTCGTATTCAGTGTCGGAAAGTGAATGCGCGCGGCGCAGAGCCTCTGAGGCGGACTGAGGATCACCAGGCGAATAGAAAATGTTGTCGGTGGCTTGAATAATTTCACCTATCACGCCGTCGCTGGGACCAATGACCGGAATGCCGAAAGTGAAGGCCAGTGGAAGAATGCCGGAATTGAGTCGCCCGCATCTTGGGATAAAAGCGAAGCGGGAGGCACGAAAGAGAGGCTTCACATGTTCAGGTGCGATCCGGTACTGACGACGGATGACGTGCGGGAGATCGAGAAGCGCTGGTTCGTTCTTGTGGTTCCGGCGCACTTCCGGTGAGGTCATCCCCGCAAGGACCAGTTTGGCAGATTTCAAGTCTGCCAGCCGGAACGCTTCCAATGCCAGCGCCTCCTCAGCGACAGTTCGGATTGTCCCGAACACTAAATATAGTTGATGCGTTTTGGCCGACTTCGGCACTGCCGCCTTAGAAGAGTGTAGCTTATTATAGTATCGGTAATCGCCGTGTTCGATGATCGTATGAATTGCTTTGGAGCACCATTCTTCGTTTGCGTTGTTCTTGAGGAACCATTCCAGCGACGCCTTTCCAAGGTGGATGAAGGCGTCGCAATTGTGAAAAACAACGTTGAACAGCTCGTCGCCCGCCGGTCCCATGTCCTCCTGAGGGCCGTAGTTGTGAACAGTCAATACGATCGACGAGTTTCGGCTAAGCTTCTCAAGGGTCTGCCTTACCGCGTCTATTTGCTTTGGCCCGGGAGTGTGCCAACCAACCAATGCCTCCGGCCATTGAATATGGACTATATCCCAAAGTGGCTTCTTCCAATAAAACGGAACATATCCATAGCCGATGTTACAAATTTGTCGGCAATCCGCCAGCGATTGCATCAATTGAACAATGTATGGATTGCTCGGGTTGAAGGTTATTAAATCAATTGGGAATAGAACATTCACCCGGTGGCCTCTCGAACTGGACTGTCCCGCTTCAAGCCATGGGCTCGGCCGCTATTCCTTAGTCGGGTCGTTTCGCGCCGCCGCCGGTCGCCATAGCGTTCTACGTGCTAATCGATACCGTTACGGCAACTTGGACTCATGATCAATGCCGATGACCTGGAAGCCACCCTGAAGGCTGCCGCGGCACCTCTCGCCCTTTGAACTCTGCTCAAGCGCGCGACCGTCGGGCGAGACGTATCCCAGCAGCGGGCCAAACCATTGCGTCCCAACCGGACGCCGCAGCGCACATTGCCTGATACGGTGTCAGTCTCCCGATTCAGGCAACCTCAAACCCGATGATATCCTCCCGTGGTTTTTTCCTAAACCAAACCACGTGTTGCTCAGGTCCGCCGCTTCCTTCATCATCGGACTCCGATGAAGTACCCCATTCTAATTTGGAACGTGACTTGGCGATCGATGCTTCGGCGTTTGGAGGCTGAGGCCTCGGATGCGGGTTGGGCTCGCAGCAAAGTGGCGGAACTCGCAGCAGATCTACAGATCAAGTCCGATCGCATCGAGGGCCTGGAGTCGGAACTGGCGGGGCTCCAAACCAACAACGCTCGCCTCAACCGAGACGCTTCCGAACTCCGTGCCCAGCGCGACTCGCTCCAGCTGTCCCAGAAACAAGAACTCTCGGAATTGCGAGCTCAGCGAGAGATCCTCCGCCGGAGAGTGGCATCAAGCGACGCCTGGCTCGAACAGCTGCGCGCCCAACGAGAACGCGTCAAAAAACAGAATGAGGCCCTCGGCATTCGGCTACATCAACTTCGCGCAGAGCGGGGGGCCCTTTTGGAGCAACGTGGTCACTTGCAACGACGGATCGAGTTGCTCGCGCAGCAGCGTGCAGTTCTTATCGCACAAAGGGACCGTACTCGACCAAAAACCACATCCGTTTCAAACGCAGTCGGGGACACGCGAACCGACTTTGAGAAGTGGTCAAATCCTGACGCTTTCGATGCGCGATGGAGTGCGCGCACATTTGTAGTCAGCGAAATTGTCCGACGATTCACCGCCGTCTGCGAAATCGGTTGTGGCCCGCATCAACAGTTACGACTGTTGTTGGCGCCGAACGCAAAGTATTTTCCCGCTGATCTTGTCAAATGGACGGAGGATACTGAACAGTGTGACCTTAATAGTGGACTTTTTCCAGTAGACTCACTCCGAAAAAGTGTCTTATGCGTCTTGCTAGGCGTATTAGAGTACGTCAACGATATATCATCAACAATAACCCGACTAGCGGCATCGTGTCCGAACATCCTATTGACCTATCACCCGTTGGATCGTGTTAAGGAGCGCCACCAAAACTGGCGCAATTCTCTGACCCTAGCAGATTTTTATATGTTATTCGCTGACGCCGGTTTGGTCATTGACGAAGAGCGCTGGTATCGTGACGAGGTGATCTGGCTTATCTCGCACAGGCCCCAAGAAGGATGAAGGTATTGACCTCTACGATGAGCCAACATTTCGCGGTTCGTGTTTTCGTCGCCACGACTCCTATTTGGGAAGCGACTCAATACGTTGCAGCAAATGAGAATGTTTGACCAAGAGAAGGGAGCCGATGCGTGAGAGATGGCCATTGTCCATATAAATGAAATTCCTGTGGAAGCGCGTCCGGCACCATGTCTTACCGCAGAGCGTATCGTCAAAGGAGAGAACGCTCACGCCCGTGTATGCGCTCACTCGTCGAAGAAATTCGAGCACTGGTGCCGCAACCCGCCGGTATTCCTTGACCGGTAAATTACAGTTTCGATACGGTCCAAAATAAAGCAGGCCCAAGGCCCGCCGTTCGAGGCATTCGCCGATGTTGAAGCCAGTAAATGGTGGCGGCGCGACGATTACTACACGTTTCCCTGCGGAGTGCAGCACGTTAATTAGGCGCATCATGCCGATTATTGCGACCCCGACGGATGTGGGCACATCCTGAAGTCCGGACTCTTCCTGGACCAATTCGATGTTCCCGGGCTCCACCGGTAGGCGGAATGGGCTGGTCAATACGACAGTATCAATCCAAGGCGAAGCGGCGGCATAGGCAAGGACGCGTTTGTTGAAGTCAATACAATGCGTCGCGTAGTCACGATTGTACGGCGACGGAGAGGTGAAGTAGCCCGCGGTATTAAGAAGTGGTGAACAGGCCGGGAAGGTCGCCTGCACTATGCCTTGTTGTGCTGCGGCCTTCGCTAGCCCCGGGGCAAGCGCCATTGCGAACGAGTCGCCCCAGAGCAGGAACCGCGGTCTCGCCGACGTTGCGCAGGCCTTCTTGGCTGCGAAATGGCCGCCATTGGACAGGCATTGATAGCTTAGACCAAGATTTGCTTGACGTATCTTCGCATATCTCTCACCATCATGGTCCAATTCATGTAGGACGATCGGCAGGGCGGTGATGACTAGGGATGCGATCAATCCGCCTATAGCTATTGTGCGCCCAGGGATCAGGTCATTCTTGCGAAAGGGTTCCTCAACGTATTGGTACAAGAGGTAGCTTGCTAAAAACGTGAATGCCATTCCTATGACGATCACGCCGGAAGGCGGCGTGCCAAGCCAAGCGGCGTTGAGATAGACTATAACCGGCCAGTGGACGAGGTAGAGCGAGTATGAAATATTACCAACGCGACCAAGCCCCCTGATTATAAAATTAGCGCTTCGTACGGCTTTGGTGAGGAGAAGCAAGGCGGCTGCGATGGAGACAATTACTGTGTCGGAGCGCGGATGGAGTGCACCGATTGGATGTAACGGGACGACAATCACCGCGAGAATGGCTGCGGAGCGGATCAGATGAACGAGTGCTTGCCTCTGCGTGAACTTCTTGGGCGGCGTCAATGCCGCAAGGGAACCAAGCAACAACTCCCATCCTCGGGTTGGAAGAAGGTAGAAGGCCGCCGAGGGGTGTGCTTGTGCCACCCAGAGCCAGGCGGTGAGGCTAGCTGCGAGGAGCACAGAGAGGATCAGCATCCAAATCTTTCGGTTGAAAAGAACGAGAAGCCACGGCATAATTAGGTAGTATTGTTCTTCAACAGCTAAGGACCACATATGAAGTAGTGGCTTGGTGGTTGCAGCCGGATCGAAATATCCAGCTTGCTGCCAAAGGACTATGTTAATAGTGAAAGTTACGGCACCAATGACTTGCGGAATGAGATCAATCATAATCCGGTCTAATAGGAAAAATGGCGCTAAAGCGGAAGTGACGAGAACAACGACGAGAGCCGCAGGCAGAATCCGTTTCGCCCGACGATAATAGAAATCGCTAAACCGGAAGGCGCCCTTCGAGAGCGATGAGGCTATCAGCCCAGTTATTAAATAGCCGGAGATGACGAAGAAAATGTCGACCCCAAGATATCCGGCTGGCGCAAGGCTCGTGCCAGAATGATACAATATGACGACAATCACCGACCAGCCACGAAGTGCCTGAATATCTATTCGGAACTTCGCCTTGTCTACGCCTGGCGGCGCGATCGCGCCGGCAGTCAGATCTGTTGACGAAAGCATTGCTTGCGCCACCTCTCGGAAATCGGTGATTGCAGCCTACCAGCGCGCGGCCGCGCGTGAAACTCCGTCGCTTTCGTGATGTTGAGGAAGCCACAGCGTGCTGGTCGGCACGATCGCAGCGCAGTCGCCCGCAATCTGAGTCGGGGTAGGAGCCAAAAAGCGGCGGCCGTCATTTCGCAGTTGACCTCGACGAAAAGATTCGCCGAACAGTTTGGTCTGTTTCAAGGCGGTCGGATCCGGCTCGGAGTATCTTCCTGGTGCCCCTGATCCCGATGTTGGGAATACTAGCCTAGACCATCGTTTCCAAGGTTCGAATCATAATCATGCGGCCGTGTTGAGGAGGAGGTAGGATCAGGTGTGGGCGACGGGATGTCGATTGATGTCGTCGATGCCGGCCAGGATACGATCCTTGAGTTCGTGTTTCGAGGCGACCCGGATATGTCGAAGAACCGAGCGGGCGAGCTTGGAGAAGAAGCCCTCGATCAGATTGAGCCAGGAACCGTGCTTAGGTGTGAAGGTAAACGTGAAGCGGCCGGCTGGCTGGGCGGCAATCCAGGCTTTGGTCTCTTTCGAGATATGGGCGGAATGATTGTCGAGGATCAGCCTGATCGCGGTGTCGACCGGATAGGTGGCATCGAGGAGCTTGAGGAACTCGACAAACTCGCGGCTGCGATGGCGATCTTTGACCAGAGCATGGACGCGACCGGTGAGGAGATCGATGCCGGCCAGCAGGCTGAGCGTCCCCAGGCGCCGGTACTCATGATCGCGGGCGAAGCTCGAATATCGGCCTGGCTGAGGCGGCAAATCGGGTGCCGTGGTCGCGATGGCCTGGATACCGGGCTTCTCGTCATAGGAGACAACCGCCACCGGCTTGCTCGGCTCCAATGCCGCGGCGGCAGTCTCCTTCAGGATGGCAACTTCGCGGTATACGCACAGCACTTCGGCCATCTTCGCCTCGAACTCGGGATCACGGCGTTCGAGGTAGTAACGCAGCTTGTGCGGCTTCACCGCCTGTCGGTCGAGGATCTTGCACACGGTTCCCTGCGCCAGCCTGGCGAGGCAATCGTGTCCCGCCGCCGGGCCATGCTCCCGCGCGTGGCGAGCCAACAACGCCGTCGTCCACAGCTCGTGCGGATAACCCAACGCCTTCGCCTTGCAGCAGGCCAGCGAGACCAGCCAAGCCTTGGCCTCGCTCGTGATCGTTGGTTCCCTGCCGGGACGCGGGCGGTCAGCGAGGGCGGCCATCGCGCCATCAGCAATCGCGCGTTCGATGCAACGCTGGACCGTCTGATGATGCACGCCCAATCCCCGGCCCACCGCAAAGAACGACGGGTCGTCGCGATAGGCAAGAAGCATCCGTGCCCTCTCCACCCGACTGGCCGATTCCGTCCGCGAGCGGGCAATCGCGCTCAGCCGCACCACGTCCTCATCCGAAATCGCCAATGCCAGAACCCGCCGTTTCGCCCTCATGATCGTCAGCCTCGTCTTGCGAATCACGATTCAGGCTACCGCGCAGCGAAGTCCTGACAGAATCCCCCTTCAACTGATCCGTTTCTAGGAATTGATGGTCTAGTTGGATCGGGTCAGGCGTGCGTGGTGATTGGGGAGGTCGAAGCGCGCTCCACAAGCGGTCCCTGGACGCGAATGATTTCGGAACTCCTTTGGCCGCGAATCTGCTCCATCAGCAGGTCCGCAGCCATGCGCCCGATCCGCTGGTAAGGCAACGCGACCGTCGTCAGCGCCGGCAGAAGGCCCTCGGAGAATACCCGGTGATCGTCGAAACCTACCACGGAGAGATCGGCGGGGATGGCAAGGCCGAGCTGAGCGGCGGCGTTGTAAACCTGCATCGCCAACTCGTCATTGCCGCAAAAGACCGCCGTCGGATGATGGTCGCGCAGCAGCGCCGTCGCCGCCGCAAGCGCCTCGCGCCGGTCGAAGGCGCCGGTGCGCGACTGTCCGGCGACAATGAGTTCCTCTGGAAAGGAAACACCAGCCTCGCGGAACGCGCGGATCATACCCGCCTGGCGCAGGCGTGTGGCTTCGATGCCGGGGGCGAGCGTCAGATAGGCGACGCGGCGGTGACCTAGGCGCAGCAGATGGACCCCGACCGCGTGGCCGCCGCCCTCCTCTTCCGGAATGACCGCCGGCCAGTGCGGGCGTCTGGCGAAGCAGTTGACCAGAACGCCCGGCACCGACAACGGCGCCTCGAACGGCTCAAGCTCGCGATGGAAGGTGGCCGCGAAGACGACGCCCTCGACTCGGCTCGCCTGGAAGCTGCGCAACACCGCAGTCATCCCACCGGCCCTATTCTGGCTGTCGCCGATAAGCAGCGACAGCCCATGGCTGGCGAGCGCGCCCTCGATGCTGCGCACAATGTCGACGGAGCACGGCGTCGCTTCCATTACGTCGGTCAGCAGCCCGATTACCCGCGACTGGCCGAGCCGCATCGCCCGCGCCCGCTGGTCGGGAACGAAGTCGAGCTCTTCCGCGGCCGACAGTACCTTCGCCCGGGTTGCCTTGGCGACCGTCTCCGGTTGGTTGAACACCCGGGAGACGGTCATGATCGACACGCCCGCCCGTTCGGCCACGGTCCGAATTGTCGTCATCGTCGCCTTTCCCGAAGCGAGGCATCATTCCCGGCCGGTGGGCAAAGTCAATCGCGCAGGTAGATCGTTACCATGCTCGATGCCCTTGTTCTCCCTGCCCCCGCAGAGGGCATTTACCGTCATCGACCGCTCGTCGCTTGATAACGTTACCAGAGACGGTATCATTCCCCGTCAATCAAGCCGGAAGGCCGAGACAAGACCGGCCCGGCAAAATGGGAGGAACACCGTGAGAGCACTGAGAGCATTCACCGCCGGCACCCTCGCCGCGCTTCTGGCGGCGACAGTCGCCGGCGCAGCCGATATGCCGCCCGAGCTGGCTGACGCGTTAGCGGGCAAATTCAAGGGAACGACTGTGACAGCCTTCGGCGCCTTCGCCGGCGGCGACGAGGTCAAGTTCAATGAAAACGTCAAAGCGTTCGAGGACGCCACCGGCATCGACATCCAATATGAGAGCTCAAAGCAGTTCGAGGCGACGATCTCGACCCGTGTCGATGCTGGTAACGTTCCCGACATTGTCGACTTCCCGCAACCAGGTCTTATGGGCAATTTCGCCCGCGAGGGAAAACTCGTCGACCTGTCGACGATCATGCCCGCCGGCTACCTCCAGGACCAGTACATCCAGAGTTGGCTCGACATGGCGACGAAGCCGGGTAAGGAAGGCAAGCCGATCGTGGCCGGCGTCTGGGAGCGGGTGAACGTAAAGAGCCTGGTCTGGTATCCGAAGAAGGCTTTTGATGCGGCCGGCTACAAGGTGCCGACCACCTGGGACGAGTTGAAGGCGCTCCAGGACCAGATTGTCGCCGACGGCGACACGCCGTGGTGCATCGGGATCGAGTTGGAGCAGCTACCGGCTGGCCGGCCACCGACTGGCTAGAGGAGATGATGCTTCGCACCACCTCACCTGAAAACTACGACAAGTGGACCACCGGCGAGCTCAAATTCGATTCGCCAGAGGTCAAGCATGCCGCCGACATGATTGCCGACATTTGGACCAACGACAAATATGTCTATGGTGGCCGCAAGGCGATCGTCTCCACGAGTTTCGGCGATGCTCCAGCCCCGATGTTTGCCGATCCGCCCAAGTGCTGGCTGCACAAGCAGGGTAACTTTATCGTCAGCTTCTTCCCGCAGGACCGGAATCTGCAGCCGAACGTCGACTACGCGTTCTTCTATCTGCCCGGTATCGACCCGCAATACGGGAAGCCGGCCTTGGTCGGCGGCGACATCTGGTCGATGTTCAAGGACCGTCCGGAGACACGGGCGGTGATGCAGTGGTTCACTCGCGGCGATCACCTGAAGATCTGGCTCGCCTCCGGCGGAACCATCGCCCCGCAGAAGGACTCTGACCCATCCTGGTACGGCAACGAGATCGATCGTGGCGTCGCCGAGATCCTCGCCAATGCGACCAGTGTCCGCTTCGATGGTTCCGACCTGATGCCCGGCGAAGTCGGTGCCGGTTCATTCTGGAAGGAGATGACGGCCTGGGTGAGCGGGTCCGAGGACCTCGACACGGCGTTGAAGAACATCGACGCCTCCTGGCCGACCAAGTAGCCGCCTCAAGCGGGAGCAGCCCTCGCAGGTTGCTCCCGCTTGGTATGCTTGCGCGCAAGCAGGGGAGCGCGCGTTCCCGCCCATGCTGACGGAATCCGATCGCATTCCGGCCCCGGTCGCATCCGACCTCGGCACCGCCACGAGCATCGTGCGCGGCATCGCCTATGTCCTCGCCGTGGTCGTGATCGTCGGACTGCTCGGCGAAGGCTTCGCCTTCCTCCGGGACAGCACTGAGTCCCGGCTGCTGGTTGCCGGTTTCGCAGTCATCTGGGCGATCGCCGGTCTCTCCGCCTTCTTCTTCCTCGCCAACCGCCTGGTCGAGCACCTGCCCCTCAACTGGTCGGTGCGCCTGCAGCCTTTCATCTTCGTCGGCCCGGCCATCATCATGGTCGGCTACTTCCTTGCCCTGCCGACGGTGCGCACTTTCGTCGCCAGCCTGTTCGACCGCGACGGCTCGGAGTTTGTCGGCATCGACAACTACGCGACCGTCTTCACCCAGCCCTTCATGCTGGTGACATTCCGCAACAATCTGATGTGGATCGTCTTCGGCGCGACCCTGACGGTGATCTTGGGGTTACTGATCGCGACGCTCGCCGACCGCAGCCGCTTCGAGCGTCTCGCCAAGGCGATCGTCTTTATGCCGATGGCGATCTCGTTGGTCGGCGCCGGCGTCATCTGGAAGTTCGTCTACGCCTTCCGCGACCCTAGCGACCCACAGATAGGGCTGCTTAACGCCATCGTCGTTGCGCTGGGCGGCGAACCGCAAGCGTGGATCGCGCTGCTCCAGCCATGGAACAACCTGTTCCTGATCGTGATCGTGGTGTGGATGCAGACCGGCTTCGCCATGGTGCTGTTCTCGGCTGCAATCAAGGGCGTGCCGGGCGAACTGCTGGAGGCGGCGCGCGTTGATGGTGCGGGCGAGTTGCGGATTTTCTTCCAGATTCTTCTGCCCTCGATCAAGGGAACGATCATTACGGTGACTGCGACGGTGATGATCTTCACCTTGAAGATCTTCGACGTGGTCATCGTCATGACCGGCGGCCAGTACGGCACCGTCGGTGATCGCGACCGAGTTCTACAACCAATATTTCGTCAACCGGAATTTCGGCCTCGGATCCGCGATCGCCATTGTCCTCTTGCTCTCGGTGTCGCCCTTCGTCGTCTACAACCTTCGCCAGTTCCGCAAGCGGGAAGCGTGATGACCGACGCTGTCCGCCGCCCACTCCCCAACATCGTCATCAGTGGCACGCTGATCGTCATCTGCGCGCTCTGGCTGGTGC
Organism: uncultured Alphaproteobacteria bacterium; assembly: GCA_963792845.1. Classification (GTDB taxonomy): domain Bacteria; phylum Pseudomonadota; class Alphaproteobacteria; order Rhizobiales; family Kaistiaceae; genus Bauldia. The sequence continues at coordinate 3,296 of CAWBXW010000007.1, read as the reverse complement.
CGACCTTCGGCCTCTTCGTCTCGTCATTCCGCACGCGCGACGACATCCTTACCAGCGGCTGGTGGAATATCGTGCCCCACCGCGAATGGACCAGGGTCGAGGAGTTCAAGCCACCGCCGGAGCTCGACCGCGATGGGCCCATGACCATTTCCGGCGTCACCGGGACCTTTGCAGAGTTCCGCGTGGGGCTGACCGCACCGGACGGACGGCGGGTCGTCTGGGTCGGCAACAAACGGGCCGGCAATATCCAGATTCAGGAGAGGCGCTGGGCCGACCTTCCAACATTCACCCTGCAGAACTATCGCGACGTGCTTACCGGCAAGGCCTACCAGGTCGTCGACGCCGACGGCGCCAGCCACACTTTCAAGGGCGACGACCTCGGAGGCGCCTTCTTCAACACGCTCGCGGTGACGATTCCCTCGGTGATCATCCCGGTTACTTTGGCGACCTTTGCCGCCTACGGCTTTGCCTGGATGCGCTTTCCCGGCCGCAACCTGATCTTCGCCGTGGTCGTAGCGCTGCTGGTTGTGCCGCTACAGATCGCGCTCGTCCCGGTGCTCAGCGACTACGTGCACCTCCGCCTCAACGGGACCTATCTGGCGGTCTGGCTCGCCCATGCGGGGTTCGGCCTGCCGCTTGCGATCTACCTCCTCTACAATTTCATCAGCGGCCTGCCGCGCGACATCATGGAGGCCGCGGTCGTCGATGGCGCCTCGCACATGACCATCTTCGCGCGGCTTGTCGTGCCGCTGTCGGTGCCGGCGCTCGCCTCCTATGCCATCTTCCAGTTCCTGTGGGTATGGAACGACTACCTTGTCGCCCTGATCTTCATCGGCAGCCAGCCTGACGTTCAGGTGCTCACCATGCGCCTCGCCGAGATCATCGGCTCGCGCGGCAACGACTGGCACCTGCTCACCGCCGGCGCGTTCATCTCGATGCTCTTGCCGCTCGCCGTGTTCTTCCTGCTCCAGCGCTATTTCGTGCGCGGGCTGCTCGCCGGCTCGGTCAAGTCCTGATACGGGGAGAGGCGAATATGAAGCAACGGCGGCTGGGCAATACCGGGCTTCTCGTTTCCGAGCTCGCCCTCGGCACCATGACCTTCGGCGAGGACAGCGACCGTGGCGTGCCGCCCGATGAGGCGCGCCGCCTGATCTCCCGTTATCTAGACGCCGGCGGCAATCATTTCGATGTCGCCGACGTCTATGCCGGCGGGCGCGCCGAGGAGATCGTCGGCGAAGCGGCCGCAGCGGTACGGGACAGCGTCGTGATCACGACCAAAGTGCGGTGGCCGACCGGTCCCGGCGGCAACGACGCCGGGCTCTCCCGCTACCATATCCGGCGCGCGGTCGAAGCCAGTCTGCGGCGGCTGCGTACCGACCGCGTCGACGTCCTCTACATGCATGGCTGGGACGCATGGACGCCGCTGGAGGAGTCGCTCCGGGCCTTCGACGACCTTGTCGCGGCCGGCAAGGTCCTCTACATCGGCGTGTCTAACTTCAAGGCTTGGCAGGTCATGAAGGCGCTCGGGCTGTCCGATCGCCACGGCTGGGCACGCTTCGTCGCCGCGCAGTACCAGTACAGCCTGCTCGTCCGCGACATTGAGGCGGAATTCGTTGACCTCTGCCTTTCCGAGGGAGTCGGGCTGGTTCCGTGGGGGCCGCTGGGGGGCGGCTTCCTCAGCGGCAAGTACAAGCGCGACAAACGGCCGACCGACCCGTCGCAGGGTCGCATCGCAACGACTCCGGACGCGTGGGAAGAATCGTGGGTGCACCGGGCGACCAGTCGCAACTGGGACATTCTCGATGCGGTGAGCGAGGTCGCGACGCGGCGGGGCGGCACGACAGCGCAGGTAGCGCTGGCCTGGCTGCTCGCTCGGCCGGCTGTCACGTCCGTACTGGTCGGAGCGCGAATTGCCGAGCAGCTTGCCGCCAATCTGGCCGCCGTCTCGCTTGGACTAGACGCCGACGAACTGGCCGTACTGGAACGCGCCTCGGCCCTCCCGGCGGCCTATCCCTACCGGGGTGTAAATATCAGCGGACGGTGATCGATCCGCAAACGGCAGGTGTGCTCAAATGATCACCTTCGCCTGAGGCGCATCGGTTGCCTGTGGACGCGAACACGAATCCGATGATCAGGCTGTCGGCCATCGACACACGTAACCCGAAGATCGGGAAGACCAGGACCTGCGTCATCACCGCGAGCCCTTAACCCACTATGACGTTGGACAGCGCCTCGACTAACGACATCGCCTGCGACTGCATTGCGGGGGCCGAACGCGTCTCCGGGGCAGACTGATGCCGGGGCATGGCCATGGGCGATCTCCGATCGCCGATGATTGCGACTGTCCTGACGTAGCCGGACCGGCTTGTTCCCGTCCCGACCGAAAGTGTCTCGCACCCCGATCAGGCGGCACGAAGGTTGAGCATCGACCGCCTCTGGCGGGGTTGGCTGGCGCAGACGATGCGGCCGCGAGGAGCGATCCTTCAGTCCTGCAATGCCTTCCGCCTGGTACCGCGCAGGCCATTTGCGGACGGTGCGAGGGCAGACGCCTCCGGCTCGTGCGGCGGCCTCCGGCGTCTGCCCGCCCGGCACCTGCATCACCATTCGCTCTCGACCAAGCGGCGTCAGACGGGCATTCTTGTGGATGTTCATCCGGTCCTCCGAGGAATCACTGAAGTTCGCAACCTCAGCTTCCTCGCTCAGGACCGGATGGACGACCTGTTGAAAGCTCACACCTAGACCGACGACCGTCGATGACTACCGACGAGCCAATCCGATAGTCACGAACCAAGAAGCGCTCATTGCGCAGCATTCTTGACAATGCCCCCTGCTTTGTCCCGCCTTCCCGAATGTTGGCAGGAGCGGACGCTGCAGCCCCCAACATGTCGGTAAGGAGATGAACTCGAATGTTACCTAAGGCGTAACCTAAAGGTGATCGAAATCCGCTTCGATGTGTGTAACCAATTCAAATCATTGGTGCCCAGGGGCGGAATCGAACCACCGACACGCGGATTTTCAGTCGGTTACTATCCCTTTTTAAACAAAGGCTTAGTCGAAAAAATTTGTCTACACGAAGAAGGGAAATCAATACGTTATCGGCCAACTGTCTACTCTGCAACGTGCATAGCGGGAGGATATGCGGGCCGCCGAAACGCCTACAGCCGACCTGGCGGCGCCAGGCCGATTTGCTTCGTTCGGGCCTGAGCAGTCCTTCGGCTTTTGCTACTACCTACGTCATCGATGCTCACCGAACGGGCTCCGATGCGATTTGGGCGCTTTCCCGCTTAAATCGCGCT
>CAWBXW010000006.1:12500-214800 GCA_963792845.1 uncultured Alphaproteobacteria bacterium | reverse complement strand
ATCGCTCATATCGTCGAGAACGGTTTCGGCATCGCCGGTCCGACCCATGACCACGACGCCGCTCGACCTCGGCGAATATTTCTGGCGCGTCTCGGCGCTCGACGGCTTCGGCCTGCCCGGCGCGCGGAGCGATGCGCTCAGTTTCCAGGTCGCGCCCGACAACACGCCGCCCTTCCTGAGATCGAAACGCCCGCCCGGATGTCATCCTCCGCAAGGCTTCGGTCGAGGTCACCGGCGAGAGCGAGCCGGGCGCGATGGTGACGATCAACGGCGCGGCCGTCGACGGTCGACGCCGACGGCGCCTTCCAGGCAACGATCGACGGCGCCGCCGGCGACAACACCCTTACCGTCGTCGCCACCGATCCGGCCGGCAACGCGACGCCCCAGAAGCGGCGTTTCGTCTACATGCCCGACGAGGACTCGGTCGTCGCCTTCGATCCGGCGATCCGCCGCATCGCGCCGACCCATTTCCTCGCCAACGGCGACGTCCTCTCGCTGAACGGAACGCACCACCGCCGAATTCCGCAGATCGAGATTCGCGCCGGCGATACGGTCCGCGCCTCGGCGGTCAGCGGCGCCGACGGCGTCTTCCGGGTCAACGTGCCGCTCACCCGGACGACGAAAGTTCGCCTTCGCCGTCATCGCGCCGTCGGGCTTCACCACCGTCGAGGATTTCGCGGTGACGGTCGACCGGGACGCGCCCGAGATCGTCTTCGACCAGTTCCCGCCGCGCCTGACCGCCGATCTACGATCCGCATCGCCGGCACCACCGAGCCCGACGCGACGCTGACGCTGAACGGCACGGCCGTCGCCCTCGACGGCGGCCGCTTCGATGAGACGGTGACGCTCAAGCCCGGCAGCAACCAGTCGAACTGATCGCCACCGACCCCGCCGGCAACGTCAAGGTCGACAAGTCGGTGGTCATCCTCGACCAGGATCCCGCCGAAGCTGGTCAGCGCCGACCGCCGAGCCGGCGACAGCGGCGGCCAGGCGGTGCTGTCGATCGAGGTCGTCGCCGAGGACGCCACCGGCCTCGCCAAGGCCGCGCCTTTCGTCGTCGTCGCCGGCGACCAGACCTACTCCGGCTACCTTCGCTACAACCGCGCCGCGCAAGCGCTACCAGGGCACGGTCGTCGTCCCCCGAGGCGATCTTGACGACGGCGCGCCTCACCCAGGTCGAGACTCCAGGACGACGCCGGCAACAGCCGAGATCTTCGAATTCAATGATCCGCAGGACGCGAACACGATATGCAGCCGGACGCGCCGTTCCACCAAATTCGCAGTCCTGGCTCTGGCGGCCGCCGCGCTGATCGGGCGGCGGCATCGCGCAGCGCGCCCAGGACGACCAGCAGCCGCTGCTTGTCAACTACGGCAGCCGGCGGCGCCGCCGCCAGGGCGACAACGACCACGCTCAGGTGATCTATCTCAGCGTTCCCGCCACGACGCCACGGGCAAGCTCTATGTCCGGCTCTTCGATCCCGACACCGGCGGCTCCTTTCGACCAGATGGACAGGCTCCGCCAACACCCGCATGCGCGTTCGCCGTCTTCGGCGGCGACGGCGCCTATGTCGCGACGCCCGCCGAGCGGAGAAGCTGACCGAGGAGCGAGCGCACGGCCGGCGACCTGCTCGCCGAACGACGACCTATCGGCCGCGACCGGCAACACCGACAGCAAGTGGGTGACGATCGCCGAGGTCGATCCGGCGCCAGGGCGACCAGGTCGGCGACCGCATCGTCTTCCGCCTGCTCGTCGAGGGCACCACGGCGACGACGGCAACGTCTACGACGTGGCGCTGAGCACGACAGGACGACGAGAACGTCGCGCCGGACGGCTGCAGATGTTCTCCTACACCACCAGCGCCCGCATGCCGCGGCGCGGCGTCATCACCGAACTGCGCTTCATGGTGCCGGACGACGCGACCTCGCTCACCGTCGGCAATTTCGACGCCGCCGCCGGCGACGCGTTCCTCACCACCAATTCGTCTCCTACCCGCTGGAGGCCTCCGGCCAGGGCAACTGGGCGGCGACGACGGTGCCGGTCCGGCCGAACGACCGCGGCAAGATGGCCGCGGTCACGCTGAGCGGCGGCAACGAATATCCGAACGACGCGACCTTCTACGTCACGACCAGGCCGGCGAATCTGATCCCGTTCGAACTGCCGCCGCGCATCTTCGACCTCAACGGCCGGCCGCGCGCCTTCGGCGTCGCCGACGCGATGGGCACCTGCATGACGGTCAAGTTCAGCGGCGCGGTCTCCTCCGATCCCGGAAGGCGACCCGCTCAGCTATGTCTGGCACTTCGGCGACGGCGCACGGCGAACGAGGCGATCACCGACGCACACCTAATACCAGGAGGAAGGCCATTTCACCGCCATCCTCGAGGTCCTCGACACCGCGCCGCAGCTCGGCAACGGTTCGGCGGATCGACCGTCCCGTCTTCGTCAAGAACCCGCCGGTCGCCGGTCGGAGAAGCGCACCCTCGTCGCCGCCGGCGAGACCAACACCTTCGACGGCGCGCCGTCGACCGCGCGCAATGGTCGATCGCCCGCAACAATGGGACTTCGGCGACGGCACGACCGGTCGAGGCGACGTCGTCACCCATGCCTTTGCCGAGCCCGGGCACCTACACCGTCACGCCACACCGTCATCGACGACTCCGGCCATCCCTGCAACACCGCCTCCGAGGAATTCGCGGTCCGCGTCAACGCCAAGCCGGTTGCCGCCGCCGGGCCACGACCGGCGCATCTCGATCGGTGAGGAAACCGTCTTCGATGCCGGCGCCAGCAGCGATTCCGACGGCACGATCGTCACCTATGAATGGGATTTCGGCGACGGCGCGACCGCGCACCGGCGCGACGGTCCAGCACAGCTATGCCAAGCCGGCCACCTATACCGTCACGCTCCGCATCCGCGACAATTCCGACGTCGCCAACAGCGGCGACGAGCGATACCCTGACCGTCATCGTCAACGATCCGCCGATCGCCGCGGCCGGCGACGACCAGTCCGTCGCCATCGACGAGCCGACCCGTTCGACGCCGGCGCCTAGCTCCGACCCGCGACGGCAAGATCATCGCCTACGACTGGGATTTCGGCGACGGCAACACCGGCTCCGGCCCGGTCGTCAGCCACGCCTACGCCAAGTCCGGCACTTACACGGTGACGCTTGCGGTCACCGACGATTCGACGACCAGGACCGCGAAACAAACCGACACGCTGACAGTGATCGTCAACCAGCCGCCGGTGCCGATCGCCGGCGAGGACCGCCGCATTTCGATCGGCGAGACGACCACCTTCGATGCCAGCGCCTCAGAGGACAGCGACGGCGCGATCATCAAATACGAATGCGCCTTCGGCACGGCGCCAGCGCCGTCGGGCCGGTCGTCACCCACGCCTACGACACATCCGGCAGCTACACCGCGACGCTGACCATCACCGACATTCGACCACGCGCACTGCGGTGCAGAGCGACACGGTGGCGGTCTTTGTCAACCAGCCGCCGGTCGCCCAGGCCGGACCTGACCACTCGGTGGCGATCGACGAGCCGATCGAATTCGACGCCGGCGCGAGCTTCGACCGCGACGGCACGCTGATCGCCTATGACTGGAATTTCGGCGACGGCGCGACCGGCGGCGGCGCCGAGATCGACGCCACGCCTACGCCAAGTCCGGCATCTATACCGTCACTCTGACCATCACCGACGACTTCGACCACCGACACCAGCACGGCCAGCGACACGCTGTCGGTCCGGGTCAACGAGCCGCCGGTCGCCGATCGCCGGCCCCGACCAGTTGGTCACCGCCAGCCTTGTCGCCTTCGACGGCAGCGGCTCGAGCGACCTCGACGACAAGGTCGCGGTCTACGACTGGGACTTCGGCGACGGCCAGACCGGCACCGGCGCCGACGCCGACCCATGTCTACGCCAAGCCCGGCACCTACGACGTCGCGCCTCACCGTCACCGACGCCTCCGGCACGATCCGCTCGCAGCGCCGACGACATGATGCAGGTCGTCGTCAACGCCCGGCCGATCGCCGACGCCGGCCCCGACCTGATCGGCGCGCCGGGCGAGACCCTGACCTTCCAGGGCTCGCGCTCGCTCGATCCGGACGGCAGCATCGCCGAGTATGACTGGGACTTCCGCGACGGCGACACCGCCACCGGGCAGGTCGTCCGCCACGCCTTCGCCAAGCCCGGCACCTACGTCGTCCGCCTGACGGTCGAGCGACAACACCGGGCAGGCCGAGGCGGTCGACTACGCCGAGACGACCGTCTTCATCAACCGCCAGCCGGTCGCCGATCGCCGGACCCGACGTCGCCGCGGCGCCGGGCGAGGAGGTCAAGCTTCTCGGCCGCCGATTCCTTCGACACCGACGGCGCGCGTCGATCAGCTATCGCTGGGACTTCAGCGACCTCGACCAGCCGATCGAAGGCGCAGAGGTCACCCGCATCTTCGACAAGCCGGGCGTCTATACCGCCCAGCTCACCGTCACCGACGACAGCGGCGCAGCGAACGCGATCGCGACCGACATCGCTCGCAGATCGCGGTCAACCACCAGCCGGTCGCCGACGCCGGACCGCGACATCTTCACCGATCAGACGACCATCACCTTCGACGGCACCCGTTCGGTCGACGGCGACGGCAACCCCCTCGACCTATGCCTGGGATTTCGGCGACGGCGCCAAGGCCGACGGCGCGATCGTCACCCACACCTATGCCGAGGGCGGCACCTACCCGGTCGTGCTGGTCGGTCGACGACGGCACCGGGCTCGCCAACGCCACGGCGCCGCGACCGCGATCGAGGTGAAGATCAATCGCGCCGCCGGTCGCGGTTGCCGGCGAGAACCAGCGGGTCTGCACCGGCGACATCGTCGTCCTCGACGGCAGCAATTCCTACGATCCCGAGGGCGGCGTGCTCCGCTACGCCTGGAGCTTCGGCGACGGCACCGACTCCGACATCGTCAACCCGACCAAGACCTATTCGAAGGGCGGCACCTATCCGGTAAAGCTCGACGGTCAAGGACGATTCCGGCCTGCCCAACGGCACCAACACCGTCGCAGATCGCCGTCCGCGTCGACCAGGGGCCGGTGGCCCATGCCGGCGAGGACATCCTCGCCTGCGCCAGGACCGAGGTCGCCTTCGACGGCTCGGCCTCGACCGACATCGACGGCGTCGTCAACAGCTTCACCTGGGATTTCGGCGACGGCAACCAGGGCGGCGGCGAGACCCCGGTCCACATCTACGACCATCCCGGCACCTACCGCGTCTTCCTCGACATCGAGGGCGAGAAGGCGGGCATCTGCAGTTCGACCTCGCGCGACGAGGTCGAGGTGACGATCATCGAAGGGCCGGTTGCCGTGATCGACGCGCCGGCGGCCGTGCCGATCACCGAGACGGTTCACCTTCGACGGCTCGCGGTCGCTACATGACCGACGGCAAGATCACCGGCTGGCACTGGGACTTCGGCGACGGCGAGACGGCGACCGGCGCCAAGGTCTCGCACCGCTACGCCAAGGCCGGCACCTATTCGGTCTCCCTGACGCTGCCGGAGCGACTCGACCTCGCCGACCTGCCAGCAGATTTCGGCCCAGCACCTGATCACCGTCAACGCGCCGCCGGTCGCCGACGCCGGCGACGACAAGCACGTCGCCGTCGACGAGAGGTCGTCTTCGACGCGTCGGCCTCGCACGATCCCGACGGCGGCATCGTCTCCTACGAGTGGGACTTCGGCGACGGCGACGAGCGCGACCGGCATCGAGGCCCGCCACCGCTATGCCGAGGCCGGGCACCTACGAGGCGAAGCTCACCATCGCGACGAGGCCGACCTCGCCAATTCGACCGTCGACCGACGACGGTCACCGTCACCGTCAATCCGGCGCCGGCGCCGGCTGATCGACGGCCCGGCGGTCGCCTGCGTCGCCGAGAATGCCGTCATGGCAGGCCGGCGGGCCGGCCGGCGCGACCACCTACGCCTGGGCCTTCGGCGACGGCGCCGATGGCGCAATGCGGCGAAGCCTCGCACGCCTATCGCAGATCCCGGCCGCTACAGCCTCGTCCTGCTCGCCGACGACGGCCGCGGCCAGGCCAACAGCCGCCAGCAGGCGACCCGCATCGTCCACGTCAACCAGCCGCCCCACGCCGAGGCCGGGCCGGACCAGCATGGTCTGCCCCGGCGACACGGTCGGCTTCGACGCCTCCGCCTCGCGCGATCTCGACGGCACGATCAGCGCCTATCACTGGGATTTCGGCGACGGCGCGACGGCCGAGGGCGAAACCGTCGACCATGTCTTCGCCAAGCCGGGCACCTACCAGGTGGCCCTGACGGTGACCGACGACGCCGGCTCGAGCTGCTCGGCGACCACCGACACCATGACGGTGATGGTCGACGCCACGCCGGTCGCCGACGCCGGCGACCGACCGCGAGGTCTGGATCGGCGGCGCCAACGACGCGATCCTCCTCGACGGCTCGGCGTCGAGCGACCCCGACGGCCAGGCGCTGAGCCACACTGGCAGATCGGCGACGCGGACAGCGAGATCGGCGAGCGCGTCCGCCATACGCTGACCACCGCCGGCAAGATCCCGGTGACGCTGACGGTCGCCGATACCTCGGGCCTTGCTTGCGGCACGGCTTCGACTACGGTGCAGCATCACTGCCCGTGAGAGATAGGATCAGCCGGTAGCGCCGCCGACGCCAGAGCGGCATGCCGAGGCTCAATCTTCGCAACAAGCTTCTCCTGTTCGCGGTCGTCATCGCCGATCATCCCGCTCCTGATCGCCGGGCAGTCGCTGATCCGCATCGCCCGCGACGAGATGAAGAGCTCGGCCAACGACCAGCTCGTCACCACGACGCGCCAGGTAGCCGACGAGATCGACAATCTGTTCGAACAGTCCTGGATGGCGCCGCTCCTCCTCGTCCGCAGCGCCCTCGACGACCAGTCGCTCGGCATCGAGGAGAAGATCGCCCTCCTCACCCACGGCATCGCCGACCTGACCGACGTGGTGGCGCTGCAGATCACCATCGAAGGCGGCAACCTGCCGCTGGTCGTCTCGCAGGACCGCTATGCCGAGCGCGCTCAAGGCCGCCGGCCTCGACCCGATGACGGTGCTCCGCACCCCGCCGGAGGCGGCGACCGCGTTCCTCGACTCCGGCCAGGAGCGGCGATCAGCGTCGACTACCTGCCCAACACCGACCGCTGGCTGGCGACGGTGATGCTTCCGCTAAGGCGCCGGTCGCCAATGCCCGCGGCCGTCTTCTCCGCCCGGATCGACCTCGACCGGCTTGCGCAAGGCAATCGCCGACCACCCGTTCCAGCAGACCGGCACCATCCGCATCATCGACGCCGACGGCCGGCAGGTCCTCGACAAAGCCCGCGCCGATCTCGGCGACCGCGAGATCGTCCAGGACGGCACTGCCGCGATCGAGACCGGCACGCCGGTGATCTCGGTCGAGTCCTATACGCGGCCCGACGGCGAGGCCGAACTCGGCGCTTTCGCCTTCCCGCAGTCGATCGACTGGGCGGTGCTGGTCGAGAAGAGCGAGGCCGACGCCTATTTCGCGGTCGGGCAAATGATCCAGAGCCTCGCGCTGTGGATCGCCGATCGGGCTGATCGCGGCGGCGATCGGCGCGCTCGTCTTCGCCTTCCGCATCAGCCGCCCGATCCTCAAGATCGGCGAGGCGGCGACCGAGGTCGGCAAGGGCAATTTCGAGGCCCGCGTCACCGGCGTCCATTCGCGCGACGAGATCGGCGACCTCGCCAAGCGCATCAACACGATGATCGTCCAGATCAACGAGCGCTTCCAGCTCGCCAAATTCGTCTCCGGCGGCACCATCGCGGCGATCCAGAAATCCGACGACGAAGGCGTCAAGCTCGGCGGCGAGCGGCGCGCAGGTCGCAATCCTCTTCGCCGACATCCGCGGCTACACCTCATTCGCCGAGTCGCGCGACCCGGAGCTGGTGGTCGAGGTGCTCAACTACTATTTCCAGCGCCAGGCCGACCTCGTCGCCGAGCATCATGGCGACATCGACAAGTTCGTCGGCGACCAGATCATGGCGATCTTCCAGGGGGAGAACATGGCCGCCGATGCCGCCGCCTGCTCGCTCGCCATCCAGGACGTCATGGTCGAGCTCGGCGCGCGACCATCCCGAATGGGGGCTCGACATCGGTATCGGCGTCGACATGGGCGAGGTGGTGATGGGGGCGATGGGCTCCAAGCAGCGCATGGACTACACCGTGCTCGGCGACCACGTGAACCTCGCCGCGCGGCTCTGCTCCTATGCGGCGCCGAAGCAGACCATCGTTTCCGAGGTGGTCGCCGAGAAGATCCGCACCGATCACGGCTTCCGGCTCGAGGGCCTGGAGCCGATCAAGGTCAAGGGAAAGAGCGCCGCCCTCAACGTCTATTCTGTCGACTCGCGCCGGCGCGGCGTCCGGGCCGGAGAAGGAGCCGCCTCCCGCGCTGCTCGCCGAGGCCGCGCTCGGGGCCCCTGCGAGCCCCTAGAATTCCCGGCGCGCTTCGCCGATCCTCGCCGGCCACGACCTACGGGAGATGACCGCCATGCACTGTGCCGGCCGCTTGCCGACCCTCGCATTTGCCCTGTTCGCCGGCTTGCCGCCGCTGGCGCCGGGTGCGATCGCGGACGAAGCCACCGACCAGCTCGCGCGCACGCTGATCGCGCGCTTCTACGACGACCTCGCGCCGAACAGCGCCGCGCTCGGCGCCTATATGGGCACTGGATTCCAGATCATCGGCAGCGACGGCCTCCGCTTCGACCGCGACACCTATCCGGGCTTTGCCAAGGAAGTGTCGAGCTACGACATCAGCGACCTCGTCGCGCGCCGCGACGCCGATCTGATCACCGCGACCTTCGAGGTGACCTATATCGGGAGTTTTCAGGGCGTCGCGCGCGACGTGCCGAAGCTCGCCCGTCTCGCGGTGTTCGCCGAGACCGGCGGCGAATGGAAGATCGAGGCGCTCGCCGCGCTTGGCACCGGCGAGAATGACATGGGCGACACCGCGCCGGGTATCCTCGCCCGGTGGCTCGCCGCCGCCGCCTCGGGCGACGCCGGTCGCATTCGCCGGCTGACCGCGCCGGACTTCCAGCTTCAGCAGGCCGACGGCAAGGGCGTCGGGCGCGAGGACTATCTGCCCGGCACGCCGGGCGGCGAGGCGTCGGCGCGCGTCGAGGGCCTGACCGCGACCAGCTTCAGCAACACCATGGTGATGCGCTACAGCCTCAACGACGGCGGCCGGCTTCTGCCCCGGCTGACCGTATTTCAGCGGATCGACGGCGAATGGCTGGTCTCCGCCGAGGCACTGTTCCCGGCAGCCGGCGGCTGACCTCGCCGCGCCGGCGCCGTCTGCCCCCGGCAGAGCCGGCGTGACACGGCGCCGCCGCCAGCCTAAGACGGCGGCGGATCACACCGGCCGCCCCGTGGAGCCATGACCAAGACGACCTCCGGCATGCGCAAAGGCCTCGCCAACTACGGTGATGCCGGCTTCTCGCTGTTCCTGCGAAAAGCCTTCATCAAGGCGATGGGCTATTCCGACGAGGCGCTCGACAGGCCGATCGTCGGCATCACCGACACCTTCTCCGGCTACAATGCCTGCCACCGCAGCGTCCCCGACCTGATTGAGGCCATCGAGCGCGGTGTGATGCTCGCCGGCGGATTGCCTATCCCGTTTCCGATCATCTCGATCCACGAATCCTTCTCGCACCCGACCTCGATGTTTCTCCGCAATCTGATGGCGATGGACGCCGAGGAGATGATCCGGGCGCAACCGATGGATGCGGTGGTGCTGATCGGCGGCTGCGACAAGACGGTGCCGGCGCTGCTGATGGCGGCGGCGAGCGCCGACCTGCCGGCGATCCTCGAAGTGACCGGGCCGATGATCACCGGCAGCTGGCGCGGCGAGCGGCTCGGCGCCTGCACCGACTGCCGCCGCTTCTGGGCGATGCACCGCGCCGGCAAGGTCAGCGAGGCCGAAATCGACGAGATCGGCGACCGGCTCTGTCCAGGCCCCGGCACCTGCATGGTGATGGGCACGGCCTCGACCATGGCGCTCGTCGCGGAAGCGCTCGGCATGATGCTGCCGGGCGGCGGCGCTATCCCGGCGGTCGATGCCGACCGGCTCCGCCACGCCGAAGCGACCGGGGCGGAGGCGGTGCGGCTCGCCCGGAGCGGCGGTCCGAGACCGTCCGAGGTGATGACCGAAGCCGCCTTCGCCAATGCGCTCCGCGTGCTCCAGGCGATCGGCGGCTCAACCAACGGGCTGATCCACCTTGCCGCCGTCGCCGGCCGTCTCGGCATCCGGATCGACCTCGATGCGTTCGACAGGTTGGGCAAGGAGACGCCGGTCCTGGTCGATTTGAAGCCGGCCGGCCAGCACTACATGGAGGACTTGCAAAAGGCAGGCGGGCTCGCGCCGATCCTGCGCGAGATCGCGCCGATGCTCGACGTCGACGCCCTGACGGTCAACGGCAAGACGCTTCGCGACAACCTCGCCGCCGCGCCGCCGCCGTGGCCTCAGGACGTGGTGCGGCCCCTCGCCGATCCGATCCACAAGGGCGGCGGCATCCGCGTCCTCCACGGCAGCCTCGCGCCGAACGGCGCGATCATCAAGCAGGCCGCGGCGACCACAGCGCTGCTCCGGCACACCGGCCGCGCGGTGGTGTTCGCTTCCCTGACGGATCTCGCCGAACGGATCGATTCGCCCGATCTCGACGTCACTCCCGACGACGTGCTCGTCCTCAAAAACGCCGGGCCGAGGGGGGCGCCGGGGATGCCCGAGGCCGGCTACCTGCCGATCCCGAAGAAGCTCGCCGCCGCCGGGGTCAAGGACATGGTCCGCATTTCCGACGCCCGGATGAGCGGCACCGCCTTCGGCACCATCGTCCTCCATGTCAGCCCAGAGGCGGCGGTCGGCGGCCCGCTGGCGCTGGTCGAGGACGGCGACCGGATCGGGCTCGACGTCGAGGCCGGGCGGATCGAGCTTCTCGTCGATCCGGCGACGCTGGAGCAGCGACGCGCCGGCTGGCGCGCCCCGAAGATTCCGGGAAGCGACCGCGGCTACCTGAAACTCTACCTCGCCGAGGTGCTTCAGGCCGAGGACGGCTGCGACTTCGACTTCCTGCGCAAGCATCCCGGTTCCCGTCACCGCGACTGACGTCTCGCGCGCGCCACCCGACGGGCGTTTGCCGCGGGCGCGGCGGGCGCCTATCTATGCCTTGTCCGATCGGGTTAGCGTCTGTATGGTCCGCGCGCCCGAGGCCGGAGAGGTGCCGGAGTGGTCGATCGGGGCGGTCTCGAAAACCGTTGAGCGCGCAAGCGTTCCGAGGGTTCGAATCCCCTCCCTCTCCGCCATCAAATCCCGTATCTAATTGAAATAGATAATTATTTTCGGACATTGAGCATCGTGCCCTGACATCTGTCGTAGCATTGGACGAAGCTCTTACGTTTGCGTGCATCCTTCAACTCGCACTCGGCCGCCCCCCGAAGGACACCTCGCGTTGCTCCCACGGCGTTTGCTGGGGCCCGCGCCTATTCGCAAACCGCCGAGAAAAGCGCTCGCTTAGGCCCGAGCAATGTATCCACCAACAGGCTTCGATCGTCGTGGTGCTCCTCGTCGTAGACGGGCGGCTGGCGGAGGCCGTCGAACTCCGGGCCGAGCTTGTCGCCGAGCTGCTGCCGGAGAAGCGGAACGAGCCTCTCCTCGGCGACAGGCTGCCAGTTGCCCGCATAGCGCCAGCCCTGGAGCCCGGACACGACGACAGCATGTTCGGGGAGATCCATCATGGCTCCCGGGCCGTAGGTCAGCAGCACTGGCTGAAGCTTTGGGGTTACGTCGGCCATGGCGCTTCCATCAATTGACGATCCCGCCGTCCGGGGCGCGGATCTTCAGAAGCGATACCGGCTCGGTGTCGCGCATGGAGCGCCCAGCGACGAACCAGGCACGGTTAGCGGTCATGTTCGCGCGTTGGCGGAAGGGGTCCTATACACGCTGAGGATATCCTGATCGCCTGACGAGCTCCAAGATCGCCTCAATTCGTCACCAAGCCCGATTGGTCGCTGGTTCCGAGCAGTGCGATGTTCGCCGGCGCCGCGTGGAGGTTGGCGCGGCCGTCGCCCGCTTCCGGCCCATGTCCATCGGATTGGTGGCGACGACGTTGCCGTCGCTCAAGCCATCGGTGTTGGACAAGACGCGCCGGCTCCTCGACGAGCGGCTCGCGCCTGCCGGCGCGCGTGTCGCCGAGGAAGTCCGCGTCCCCCAGCCAACATGTTGATGTTACTATAATTTTATACGACAGTGTCTTCGAGGTATTCGCTCGCTGTGGGTGACATCGGGCGCGCTCGCAAGTAGCCCCTTACCCTCGAGCTCCACCGTTACAGCGGCCTCGACCCAAGCAGGGTCGCCTTCCCGCGATGTCGCCTTCGAGGCGGCTGCCGGCGCTTTTCAAACTATCAAGAACGCGATCGACCGGGTCGCTCGTCTTCTTCGGAGACCTCAAATATCTATCGCCAGTCTTAAGGGCCTATTGACGAAGTTAATTCAACCTCAACCGTGCATCACCCGGTTGGGTCTAAGTTGCGGAGGTGCGTTGCTCCCGAATTCGAAACGCAGCCTCTGGGCGGAGCTTTGGCGATGGAATGGGCACTCCGCATCAAGGTGTTCCGGCAGCACATGGGCTACAAGCAAACGGTCGCGGCAGAGATTCTCGGCGTCTCGCAGGCGACGCTGAGCAAATGGGAAAGCGGTGTCAGCAAGCCCACAACAGCCGCCAAGTCCATCATATTCAGGACGATTGCCCGGGACGATGACAACGCTCTGGTCGCCCGCCACAAGTTCTGGATCGACAGAAGCAATGAACGGCATGTCCTGTACAATCTGCGTTCGGGGAAGGCCCTTGCGATATCGCCGGCGTCGCGCAGGGCGCTCGGCGTGCGAGCGAGCGAGGGGCAAGACCTGTTCATTCAAGAAATAGTGCACGAGAGCCAGCAGATCATCAGAGAGCGCACTGAGGCCCTGGTTGCGACCTGGGATAAGGATGTTCTCGGGGTTTCGATGATCGCGATGATGTACGACGCCCCCCGCCACCGGGTGATACTCGGTCAGCACAACGTCACGCCGTTGTTTGTCGGTTCAACCATCTACACGCACGCCTATCTCACTCCGGCAGAACTCCCTGACCCGTCGGCTGCGCCGGCGGCCGGCTACACGATCCACACCATCTACGGGGACGAGTTGGTCACGTCCGGTTGGTGACGAAGCCCGATCACTGCCACCATCAAGTTGCTCCATTGTACTCCGCACCTTGACGGTCGGTACGGCAGCGCCCACCGCCCCAAGCGGTGTTGTCGCCGCTGACGGCGTCTGTTCCGAGCCTTGGCGTCGCCGACGTCCCACGGCGTCACCGACCCTGTTCCACCTCTCCGAATCTACAGCCGAGCACGGTTCGAGTCAGAACTCGACGTATATCTCCCGTCGGTCCGATCTCATTATTTAAAAACATAAACAACATATCTGAGATCTTTATCGAATAATTTTGAATAATACTCCTCTTGAAGGACAATTCCGTCTTATGCCAATAATATTGGCGAGTCTTCTTCGTATTTTTGCGAGAGAACAGCACAATTAATCGGTCTATTTGGTATTTAAAACGACATTTTCGATGAAATCTCTGACAACAGAAGAATTCGCTGAAAAATTCTGAACACGCATCGGACGGCGGTGGCGTCACCCAACCGGTTGAGGTCAAACGATGAAAAAACCGAAGATCAAGAAGATCAAGGACGACACCGGCTTCTCGGCCAGCGACTTCATCACCAGCGACAATACCGTCAAACTCGTCGGCAAAGCCGAGGCCAAGGCGAAGGTCATCGTCTACGAAGACGGCACCAAGATCGGCTCGGCCAAGGCGGACAAGAACGGCAAGTGGACCTTTACAACCTCGGCGCTCGCCGACGGCGAGCATGTCTTCAAGGTAAAGACAAAAGAGAACGGCAGCAGCAAGAAATCGGACGATCAGTCGGTCACCGTCGATACCGTCATCGGCAAGCCAACGATCAAGCTGGCAGCGGGGTCCGACACCGGCAAGTCGTCGAGCGACCACATCACCAACGACACGACGCCGACCCTGAGCGGAACGGCGGAAGCCGGGGCGGCCGTCGAGATCTTTGACGGCGCGTCGTCGCTGGGGACGGCGGTCGCCGACAGCGGCGGCGCCTGGACTTTCACCACCGTGGCGCTGGCGAGCGGTTCGCACAGCTTCACCACCACGGCCACCGACACGGCGGGCAATGTCAGTGCCGCTTCCGCCGCGCTTGCCGTGACCATCGACACGACGGTATCGGCGCCGTCAAAACCCGATCTCGCGGCCACTTCGGACAGCGGCGCATCGTCGGCCGACAACATCACCGGCGACACGACGCCGACCCTGACCGGGAGGGCGGAAGCCGGCGCGACCGTCACGGTCAAGGACGGCTCGACGGTGCTCGGCACAACCACGGCGAACGGTTCCGGCGCCTGGAGCTTCACCACCGGCGCGCTTGGCCAGGGGGTTCATTCCTTCACCGCGACCGCGACCGACACCGCGGGCAATGTCAGCGCCGCCTCGTCGGCGCTCTCCGTGACCATCGACACGTCGGTGTCGGCGCCGTCGAAACCCGACCTCGCCGCGGCGTCCGACAGCGGTACGTCGGCCACCGACAACATCACCAACGACACGACCCCGACTTTGACCGGGACGGCAGAAGCGGGCTCGACCGTCACGATCAAGGATGGCGTGAGCGTCCTCGGCACGACGACGGCGAACGGCGCGGGCGCCTGGAGCTTCACGCCTTCGAGCCCGCTGTCCGACGGCGCCCACAGCTTCACCGCCACCGCCATCGACCCCGCGGGCAACGCTACCTCTGCCTCCCTGGCGCTTACCGTGACCATCGACACGTCGGTGTCGGCGCCCTCGACGCCCGACCTCGATGCCGCTTCGGACACCGGCGCGTCCAGTACGGACAACATCACCGACGACCACACACCGACCCTGACCGGCACGGCGGAAGCCGGCGCCGTTGTCGAGATCTTCGACGGTGTGGCGTCGCTCGGGACGGTCGTCGCCGATGGCGGCGGGGCCTGGAGTTTCACCACCGGCACCCTAGTCGACGGCGCGCACAACTTTGCCGCAACGGCGACCGACGCCGCGGGCAACGTCAGCACCGCCTCCGGCGCTCTGGCGGTGACCATCGTCCCGTCGACGCTGCCCGCGGCGCCGACGGTGCCCGACCTTGCCGCCGCGTCCGACACCGGTGCCTCGGACACCGACAACATCATCAACGACACAACCCCGACCCTGACCGGAACGGCCGACGCCGGCGTCACCATCGAGGTGTTTGACGGCCTGACCTCGCTCGGGACGACGGTAGCCGATGGCGGCGGCGCCTGGAGCCTCACCACCGGCGTTCTGTCGAACGGCGCCCACGCCTTCACGGCGACGGCGACCGACGCTGCCAGCCACGTCGTCGGCTCGTTGGGAAGCCTTGCAGTGACCATCGACACGACGCCGCCGGCGCCGCAAGTGACGCCCGATCTCGCGACGGCTTCCGACAGCGGCGCGTCCGACACCGACAACATCACCAGCGACACGACGCCGACCGTGACCGGGACGGCCGAAGCCGGTGCGACCGTCGAGATCTTCGACGATCTGTCGTCGCTCGGCACTACCGTCGCCGACGGCAGCGGCAACTGGAGTTTCACGACCGATCCGCTCGACGAGGGGACGCACAGTTTCACGGCGCAGGCGACCGACATCGCCGGCAATACCGGCGCGGCCTCGGCGGAGCTGATGGTGACCGTCGATACGACGGCGCCGGCGGCGCCGGCGATCACCGGCTTTTCCGACGACACCGGCGCGACCGGCGACGGAATCACCGCCGACGACGACATCACGCTCGCCGGAACCGCCGAGGCCGGCGCCTCGATCGAGGTGTTCGACGGCCTGTCGTCGCTGGGGACGACGGTCGCCGACGGCAGTGGCGACTGGAGCCTGGCCACCGGAGTGCTGACCCCGGGCGCACACAGCTTCACCGCGGCGGCGACCGACGCTGCCGGTAATGCCGGCGTGGCATCGGCGGCGCTCGACGTAACCTACGACCCGCAGACGATCTATGACCTGACGGTGCTGAACGCCACCCAGGGGTTCGTTATCCGGGGCGAAGCGTTCGACTATCGGACCGGCGCCAGCGTCGACTCGGCGGGCGACATCAACGGCGACGGCTATGACGACCTGATCGTCGGCGCAACGCTTGCGGATCTGGGCGGCAGCCGGTCGGGCAACGCCTATGTCGTGTTCGGTTCTGCGTCGGGTTTCGGCGTCGATATCGGCGGCCGCCAGGTCATCGACCTGACGACGCTCAGCGCGGCCCAGGGCTTCATCATCCAGGGTGACGAAAGCGACGACCAGGCCGGCCGTTGGGTATCGTCGGCCGGTGACGTCAACGGCGACGGCCTCAGCGACATGATCGTCGGAGCGCGCTACGGGGACGACGGCGGCACCCGAGCCGGCGAGGCCTATGTGCTGTTCGGCTCCATGTCGGGTTTCGGCGTCGACGTCGGCGGCCGCCAAGTCGTCGACCTGACGACGCTCAGCGCGGCCCAGGGCTTCATCATCCAGGGCGACGCGGCCGGCGACTATGCCGGCGTAAGCGTGTCGTCAGCCGGTGACATCAACGGCGACGGTTTCGACGACCTGATCGTCGGCGCATCGCGGGGCGACGACGGCGGCTCGAACGCCGGCGAGGCCTATGTGCTGTTCGGGACCGCCTCCGGTTTCGGCACTGACGTGGGCGGCCGCCAGGTCGTCGACCTGACGACGCTCACGGCATCGCAGGGCTTCATCATCCAGGGCGCCGCGATCAACGACCAGACCGGCGCAACCGTTTCCTCGGCCGGGGACGTCAATGGCGATGGCTATGACGACCTGATCGTCGGCGCACCTCTCAATGACGATACCGACACCAACGCCGGCAACGCCTATGTGCTGTTCGGCTCGGCATCCGGCTTCGGCGTCGATGTCGGCGGCCGCCAGGTCGTCGATCTCGCCACGCTTTCCGCGGCCCAGGGCTTCGTCATTCACGGCGGCGCCGCTGCCGACCAGGCCGGCTTCAACGTATCGTCGGCCGGCGACGTCAATGGGGACGGCCTCGACGATCTGATCGTCGGCGCGCCCTATGGCGACGACGGCGCCGCCAATGGCGGCGAGGCCTATGTGGTGTTCGGCACCGCTTCGGGTTTCGGCACCGATGTCGGCGGCCGCCAGGTGATCGACCTCGCCACGCTGTCGGCGGCGCAGGGCTTCGTCATTCAGGATGGTGTGGCCAATGACCAGGCCGGCTTCGCCGTGTCCTCGGCCGGCGACATCAACGGCGACGGCTTCGACGACCTGCTCGTCGGCGCCCGCTACGGCAGCGGCGGCGGCGTCAAGGCCGGCGACACTTATGTCCTGTTCGGCAGCGCCTCCGGATTCGGCACCGATGTCGGCGGGCGCCAGGTGATCGACCTTGCCAGCCTGACCGCACAACAGGGCTTCGTCATCCAGGGCGATGCCGCCTATGACCGGGCGGGGGCCAGCCTCGCAGCGGCCGGCGACGTCAACGGCGACGGCTTCGACGACCTGATCATCGGCGCTTCGCGGAACAGCGATGTCTACGACAGTGCCGGCGCGGCCTACGTGTTCTTCGGCGGGGCCTTCGGCGGCTCGACCACACCGGTGGTGACGACGGGCTCGGCCGCGGCGGAGGTCCTGATCGGCGGCCCCGGCAAGGACGTGCTGGCGGGTGGCGGCGGCGCCGATGTGATCCGCGGCGGCGCCGGCGACGACATCATCGGGGTCTCCGACACGACCTTCGCCCGCATCGCCGGCGGCACCGGCAGCGACACGCTGCGGATCGACGGCTCGGACATCACGCTCGATCTCCGGCAGATCCTGCCTTCGGTGATCACCGACATCGAGCGCATCGACCTGACCGGCACCGGGGACAACAGCCTGACGATCAGCCAGCTCGACGTCTTCAACCTGACCGGCGAGCGCGCCGCTGGAAAGGCGATCGTCTGGGTGACCGGCGACGCCGGCGACAGCGTCGCCTTCGCCGAACACGGGTGGAGCAATGTCGGCATCGTTGCCGACGGCAGCATCATTTACGAACGCTACGTTCTCGGCAATGCCGAGGTGCGCGTCGAGCAGGGCGTGGCCGTGGGGTCGGCCCTGCTGCCACTGGCGCCGTCAACGCCGGACCTCGCCGCGGCGTCCGATACGGGCGCATTGGCCACCGACGACATCACCAGCGACACCACGCCGACACTGACCGGAACCGCGGAGGCGGGCGCGACCGTCGAGGTGTTCGACGGGCTCACGTCGCTCGGAACGACGGTTGCCGACGGCAGCGGCAACTGGAGCTTCACGACCGGAGCCCTCGCCGACGGCGTGCACAACTTCGCCGCGACGGCGACCAATTCAGCGGGCACCGGCGCGGAATCGACCTCTCTGGCGGTGACCATCGACACGGCGATTTCGGCGCCGTCGACGCCCGACCTTGCCGCTGCCTCCGATACCGGCGCCTCGCCGACCGACGACATCACCAACGACACGACGCCGACCCTGACCGGAACGGCGGAAGCCGACGCCACAATCGAAATCTTCGACGGGCTCACGTCGCTCGGAACGACGGTCGCCGACGGCGGCGGCGCCTGGAGCTTCACGACCAGCATTTTGTCCAACGCGGTCCACAGCTTCACCGCGACCGCGACCGACACCGCCGGCAACACCAGCACGGCATCGGGCGCTCTCGCCGTGACCATCGACACGGCGATATCGATCCCGTCGACACCCGACCTTGCCGCGGCGTCCGATACCGGCGCCTCGTCGACCGACAACGTCACCGGCGACACCACGCCGACCCTGACCGGAACCGCCGACGCCGGCGCGACAGTCGAGATCTACGACGGCGTGACCTCGATCGGCAGCACGGTCGCCGACGGCGGCGGCGCATGGAGCTTCACCGCCGGCAGCCTTGCCAACGGCGTTCACACCTTCTCCGCAACTGCGACCGACGTCGCCGGCAATGTCAGCGGCGCGTTCGGCAGCCTTGCCGTCACGATCGATGCGACAACCCCGGCCGCGCCGTCGACACCCGACCTTGCGATCGCCTCCGACAGCGGCGCGTCGTCGACCGACAACATCACCAATGACACGACGCCGACCCTGACCGGGACGGCGGAAAGCGGGGCGACCATCGAAATCTTCGACGGCGTGACCTCGCTTGGCACCACGGTCGCCGACGGCAGTGCGCCTGGAGCTTCACCACCGGCGTCCGTCCGGACGGTGTGCACAACTTCACCGCCACGGCGACCGACACCGCCGGCAACACCAGCCCTGCCTCCTCGGCTCTCAGCGTGACCATCGACACGGCGGCGCCGGCGAAGCCGGTGATCAACGGATTCGCGGACGATACCGGCACGATCGGCGACGGGTTCACGGCCGACAGCGACATCACTCTCGTCGGGACGGCGGCGGCGGGCGTCGCGATCCAGGTCTTCGACGGCCTGTCGTCGCTGGGGACCACGACCGCGGACGGCGGCGGCAACTGGAGCTTCGCCACCGGCACGCTCAGCCAGGGCGTCCACAGCTTCACCGCCACCGCCACCGATACGGCTGGAAACGCCAGTCTGGCCTCGACCGCGCAAGTCGTGGAATACGCCCCGCAGACCGTGATCGACCTGACCACGCTCGGCCCGACCCAGGGCTTCATCATCCAGGGCGACGCCGCGAACGACAGGGCAGGGACCAGCGTCTCCTCGGCCGGAGACGTCAACGGCGACGGCTATGACGACCTGATCGTCGGCGCCCTCTTCGGCGACGACGGCGGCACCAATGCCGGCGAGGCCTATGTCGTGTTCGGCAGCGCGTCCGGCTTCGGCAGCGATGTCGGCGGCCGCCAGGTGATCGACCTCACCACACTTTCCGCGGCGCAGGGCTTCATCATCCAGGGCGACGCGGTTGGCGATGAGGCCGGCATCAGCGTCTCCTCGGCCGGCGACGTCAACGGCGACGGCATCGACGACGTGATCGTCGGCGCCGACCGCAACACCGACGGCGACGCCGGCGGCGCAGCCTATGTCGTGTTCGGCTCAGACTCCGGCTTCGGCAGCGATGTCGGCGGCCGCCAGGTCATCGACCTGACCACCCTCAGTGCGGCCCGGGGATTCGTCATCCAGGGCCATGCGGCCGGCGATCTGGCCGGCGGCAGCGTGTCCTCCGCCGGAGACATAAACGGCGATGGCTACGACGACCTGATCGTCGGGGCGGCCGGCGGCGACGACGGCGGCAGCGAAGCCGGCGAAGCCTATGTGGTGTTCGGCACCGCGTCGGGTTTTGGGGTCGACGTCGGCGGACGCCAGGTCATCGACCTCACCACGCTCTCGGCGGCGCAGGGCTTCATCATCCAGGGCGATGCCAGCGGCGACACGGCGGGGATCAGTGTTTCGTCGGCCGGCGACGTCAACGGCGATGGCATCGACGACCTTGTCGTCGGGGCGGACGGCGGCGGCGATGGCGGCATCAAGGCCGGCGAAGCCTATGTCGTGTTCGGCACGGCGTTCGGCTTCGGTACCGATGTTGGCGGTCGCCAGGTGATCGACCTCACGACACTCGATTCCGGCCAGGGCTTCATCATCCAGGGCGACACGGCCTACGACTTGGCCGGTATCAGCGTGTCTTCGGCCGGCGACGTCAACGGCGACGGCTTCGCCGATATCGTGGTTGGCGCGTTCGGTGGCGACGATGGCGGCACAACTGCCGGCGAGGCCTATGTGATATTCGGCACCGCCTCCGGCTTCGGCACGAATGTCGGCGGACGCCAAGTGATCGACCTTACCACACTCGGCGCGGCCCGGGGTTTCATCATCCGGGGCGATGCGGCCGGCGACTCCGCCGGCACCAGCGTCTCCTCGGCCGGGGACATCAACGGCGACGGCTATGACGACCTGATCGTGGGAGGGCCCAGCAACGACGCCGGCGGCGCCGACGCCGGCGCCGCCTATGTCATCTTCGGTAGCGCCTCCGGCTTCGGCACGGCCGTCGGCGGCCGCCAGGTCATCGACCTCACCAAGCTTACCGCGACGCAAGGCTTCATCATCCAGGGCGATGCGGCCGGCGACGCCGCCGGCCAGGCCGTCTCCGCGGCCGGCGACGTCAATGGCGACGGTTTCGACGACCTGATCGTCGGCGCACGGCTCGGCAACGACGGCGGCGGCAATGCCGGCGAGGCCTACATTCTCTACGGCAGCGCCTTCGGCGCCCCGACCACGCCGGTCACCCCCACCGGCACCGCGGCGGCCGAGATCCTGATCGGCCATGCCGGCGACGACACCCTCACCGGCGGCGGCGGGGCCGACGTGATCCGCGCCGGCGCCGGGGACGACATCATCGGGGTCTCCGACCCCACCTTCGCCCGCATCGACGGCGGCACGGGCACCGACACGCTCCGCCTCGACGGCGCCGGCATCTCGCTCGACCTGACCCAGATCCTGCCGGCGGTGATCACCGGCATCGAGCGCATCGACATCACCGGCAGCGGCAACAACACCCTCACCCTCGATCAGCTCAACGTGTTCGACCTGACCGGCGAGCGCGCGGACGGAACGGCGATCATCTCGGTGACCGGCGATGCCGGGGACACTGTCAACCTGGTCGAGAACGGCTGGGCCTTCTTCGGCACCATCACCGACGGCAGCATCACCTATGACCGCTACGGGCTCGGCAACGCCGAAGTCCGGGTCGAGCAGGGCGTGGAGGTGCCGGCGACGAGCTACGACCTCACCACGCTCAATGCATCACAGGGCTTCATCATCCAGGGTGACGCTCGCCGGGGATCACGCCGGCTGGAGCGTCTCCTCGGCCGGCGATGTCAACGGCGACGGCTATGACGACCTGATCGTCGGCGCGCCGCTCGGCGACGACGGCGGCACCAATGCCGGCGAGGCCTATGTGGTGTTCGGCAGCGCGTCGGGCTTCGGCAGCGATGTTGGCGGACGGCAGGTGATCGACCTCACCACGCTATCGGCGGCGCAAGGCTTCATCATCCAGGGCGATGCGGCGGGCGACCAGGCCGGCCGCAGCGTCTCGTCGGCCGGCGACGTCAATGGCGACGGCTTCGACGACCTGATCGTCGGCGCTCCCTTCGGCGACGACGGCGGCACAGATGCGGGCGAGGCCTATGTGGTGTTCGGCACGGCGTCCGGCTTCGGCACGGATGTCGGCGGCCGCCAGGTGATCGACCTCACCACGCTCAGCCCCGACAGGGCTTCATCATCCAGGGCGACCTGCAGCGTCGACCAGGCCGGCTTCAGCGTCTCCTCGGCCGGCGATGTCAATGGCGACGGCTTCGACGACCTGATCGTCGGGGCGCCCTACGGCGACGACGGCGGCATCAGCGCCGGCGAGGCCTATGTCGTGTTCGGCACGGCGTCCGGCTTCGGCACGGATGTCGGCGGACGGCAGGTGATCGACCTGACCAGCGCTGACGGCAGCGCAGGGCTTCATCATCCAGGGCGACGTACAGATTGACGAGGCCGGCTTCAGCGTGTCCTCGGCAGGTGACGTCAACGGCGACGGCTATGACGACCTGATCGTCGGCGCGCCTCTCGGTAACGACGGCGGCGGCAGGCCGGCGAGGCCTATGTGGTGTTCGGCACGGCGTCCGGCTTCGGTGTCCGACGTCAGCGGCCGTCAGGTCATCGACCTCACCAGCCTCAGTGCCGCGCAGGGCTTCATCATCCAGGGCGATGCAGACCTCGACGAGGCCGGCGTCAGCGTCTCGTCGGCCGGCGACGTCAATGGCGACGGCTTGACGACCTGATCGTCGGCGCGCCGCTTGGCAACGACGGCGGCGCCGATGCCGGCGAGGCCTATGTGGTGTTCGGCACGGCCTCCGGCTTCGGCACCGACGTCGGCGGACGCCAGGTGATCGACCTGACCACGCTGACGCGGCCCAGGGCTTCATCATCCAGGGCGATGCGGCCGGCGACAACGCGGGCTGGAGCGTCTCGTCGGCCGGCGATGTCAATGGCGACGGCTTCGACGACCTGATCGTCGGGGCGTCCCTGGGCGACGATGGCGGCAGCGATGCCGGCGAGGCCTATGTCGATGTTCGGCACGGCGTCCGGGCTTCGGCACCGCCGTCGGCGGCCGCCAGGTCATCGACCTCACCAACCTGACGCGCGGCCAGGGCTTCATCATCCAGGGCGACGTGGCCGGCGATCAGGCCGGCACCAGCGTCGCGGCGGCCGGCGACGTCAATGGCGACGGCTTCGACGACCTCATCGTCGGCGCACCCTATGGCGACGACGGCGGCAGCAGACGCCGGCGAGGCCTATGTCCTTTATGGCGGCGCCTTCGGCGCCTGCCGACGCCGGTGACCACCACCGGCAACGGCGCGGCCGAGATCCTGATCGGCGGCGCCGGCGACGACGAGCTCGTCGGCGGCGGCGGCGCCGACGTGATCCGCGCCGGCGCCGGCGACGACATCATCGGCGTCTCCGACCTCACCTTCGCCGCATCGACGGCGGCACCGGCACCGACACGCTCCGCCTCGACGGCGCCGGCCTGTCGCCTCGACCTCACCGACCGAGCCTGCCGGCGGTGATCACCGGCATCGAGCGCATCGACCTCACCGGCAGCGGCGAACACGCTGACGCTCGACCAGCTCGACGTCTTCAACCAGACCGGCCGGCACAACGGAACGGCGATCCATCTCGGTGACCGGCGATGCCGGGGACACCGTCACCTTGATCGAGGACGGCTGGACCTATGCGGCACTATCATCGACGGCAGCATCACCTACGACCGCTATCAGCTCGGCAACGCCGAGGTCGAGTCGAGCAGGGCGTGCTTGTCGCCTGGCCCGGTCATTCGACCTGACCACGCTCGAGCGCGGCGCAAGGCTTCATCATCCAGGGCGATACGGCCGGCGACCATGCCGGCTTCAGCGTCGTCGTCGGCCGGCGACGTCAACGGCGACGGCTACGACGACCTGATCGTCGGGGCGCCCTTCGGCGACGACGGCGGCAGCAATGCCGGCGAGGCCTATGTCGTGTTCGGCTCGGCGTCCGGCTTCGGCGTCGATGTCAGCGGGCGGCAGGTTATCGACCTCAGCACGCTTTCGCGCGGCGCAGGGCTTCATCATCCAGGGCGATGCCGCCGATGACGAGGCCGGCTGGGGCGTGTCCTCGGCCGGCGACGTCAACGGCGACGGATTTGACGACCTGATCGTCGGCGCGACCGCTCGGTAACGACGGCGGCAGCAATGCCGGCGAGGCCTATGTCGTGTTCGGCTCGGCGTCCGGCTTCGGCACTGCCGTCGGCGGCCGCCAGGTGATCGACCTCACCACGCTCAGTGCGATTCCAGGGCTTCATCATTCAGGGCGATGCGGGCAGTGACCAGGCCGGCTATAGCGTTTCCTCGGCCGGCGACGTCAACGGCGACGGCTTCAACGACCTGATCGTCGGCGCCCGCCTTGGCGACGACGGCGGCGGCGACGCCGGCGAGGCCTATGTGGTGTTCGGCTCGGCCTCCGGCTTCGGCACTGCCGCCGGCGGCCGCCAGGTCATCGACCTGACCACCCTTTCCGCGGCGCAGGGCTTCATCATCCAGGGCGATGCGGGAGCCGACCAGGCCGGCTTCAGCGTCTCCTCGGCCGGCGACGTCAACGGCGACGGCTACGACGACCTGATCGTCGGGGGCCCCTTCGGCGACGACGGCAGCAGCCATGCCGGCGAGGCCTATGTGGTGTTCGGCTCGGCGTCCGGCTTCGGCACTGCCGTCGGCGGCCGCCAGGTGATCGACCTCACCACGCTCAGCGCAGTCCAGGGCTTCATCATCCAAGGCGATGCGGCCGGCGACAATGCGGGCTTTGACGTTTCCTCGGCCGGAGATGTCAACGGCGACGGCTACGACGACCTGATCGTCGGCGCCCGCTACGGCGCCGACGGCGGTGCCGGGGCCGGCGAGGCCTATGTCGTGTTCGGCTCCGCCGCCGGCTTCGGGATTGCCGTCGGCGGCCGCCAGGTCATCGACCTGACGACGCTCAGCGCGACCCAGGGCTTCATCATCCAGGGCGATGCGGCCGGCGACAATGCGGGCTTTAGCGTTTCCTCGGCCGGCGACGTCAACGGCGACGGCTACGATGACCTGATCGTCGGCGCCGGCGGTGGCGACAACGGCGGCTCCGACGCCGGCGAGGCCTATGTCATCTTCGGCACCGCCTCCGGCTTCGGCACGACCGTCGGCGGCCGCCAGGTCATCGACCTCACCACGCTCAACGCCAAGCAGGGCTTCGCCATCCAGGGCGACGTAGCGGACGACCAGGCCGGCTCGGCCGTCTCCGCCGCCGGCGACGTCAATGGCGACGGCTTTGACGACCTGATCGTCGGGGGCCGTACCGGCGATGACGGCGGCGCCGACGCCGGCGAGGCTTACGTCCTCTTCGGCTTCGGCGGATCGCTGACGCCCGTGGTGATCAACGGCACCGGCGCCAACGAGATCCTGACCGGCGGCGCCGGCGACGACCAGCTTTCCGGCGGCGGCGGGGCCGACGTCATCCGCTCCGGCGCCGGCGACGATACGTTGACCGTCGCCGACAGCGCCTTCCGTTCGCTCGACGGCGGCGGCGGCACCGACACGCTGGTCTTTGCCGGGACCAACCAGACGATCGACTTCACCACCATCGCCGACACCAAGGTCGCCGGCATCGAGGCCTTCGATGTCACCGGCAGCGGCAACGACACCATCGTCATCGGCGCCCTCGACATCCTGCACTTCTCCGATACCCCCAACGCCGGCTTCACCGGCGCCGACGGCAACCGGAACCTTGTCGTCTATGGCGACGCCGGCGACAAGCTCGACCTCCGCGACTTCGATCCGGACGGCGGCGGTCCGATCGCCGGCTATGCCTGGTCGCTGGTCGCCTCCGGCAAGCATCTCGACGGCTCGGCCGGCGGCGGCTTCAACTCCTACGACCTCGTCCGCGCTGCCGAGGTGGTCGCCTCGGTGGCGGTCGATTCCGACATGACCGTGCTCTAGGGCGCGGGCGGCGGATCGCGGAGCCCACCGCCATGCGCCGGCGTGTCCGTTTCTTCCGGTTGCGTGCCGCGCGAGGCGGGGTCTGCCCCGTCGCCGCCCGACTTCGTCGATGCCGCCCGAGTGCTGGGGCGGAGGTTTGCGTCATCCGGGCCGATGAGGTGACACGATGAAGAAGCCGAAGATCAAGAAGATCAAGGACGACACCGGCTTCTCGGCCAGCGACTTCATCACCAGCGACAATACCGTCAAACTCGTCGGCAAAGCCGAGGCCAAGTCGAAGGTCATCGTCTACGAAGACGGCACCAAGATCGGCTCGGCCAAGGCGGACAAGAACGGCAAGTGGACGTTCAAGACCGACGGGCTCGCCGATGGCGCGTACGACTTCAAGGTGAAGGCGAAGAAGAACGGCGACAGCAAGACGTCGAAGGACGTGGCGGTCAGCGTCGACACGGCCGCCGCGACGCCCACGACCAAGCTGGCGGCGGCGTCGGACAGCGGCAAGTCGTCGAGCGACCACATCACCCACGACACGACGCCGACCCTGACCGGGACGGCGGAGGCCGGGGCGACGGTCGAGATCCTCGACGGAGCGTCATCGCTGGGCACCGCGGTCGCCGACAGCAGCGGCGCCTGGACTTTCACCACTGCGGCGCTGGCGAGCGGCGCGCACAGCTTCACCGGCACGGCGACCGACACGGCAGGCAACGTCGGCGCCACGTCCGCGCCGCTCTCCGTGATCATCGACACCGCCACGCCGGCAGCGCCGTCGAAGCCCGACCTTGGTTCGACGTCCGATACCGGTGCGTCCGCCACGGACAACGTCACCCGCCTTAAGACGCCGACCCTGACCGGCACGGCCGAAGCCAATGCCACGGTCACGATCCGCGACGGGGCGACCGTTCTCGGCACAGCGACCGCCAACGGCTCCGGCGACTGGAAGTTCACCACCGCCAACCTCGGCGACGGGGTTCATTCGTTCACGGCAACCGCAACCGACACCGCGGGCAATGTCAGCGCCGCCTCATCGGCGCTTTCCGTAACCATCGACACGGCGGTGTCGGCGCCGTCGACGCCCGACCTTGGCTCGAAATACGATACCGGCGCGTCCAATACCGACAACATCACCAGCGTCAAGACGCCGACGCTGACCGGCACGGCGGAAGCCAATGCCACGGTCACGATCCGGGACGGGGCGACCGTCCTCGGCACAGCGACCGCCAACGGCTCCGGCGACTGGAAGTTCACCACCGCCAACCTCGGCGACGGGGTTCATTCCTTCACGGCAACCGCAACCGACACCGCGGGCAACGTCAGCGCCGCCTCCTCAGCGCTGGCGGTGACCATCGACACGGCGGTGTCGGCGCCGTCGACACCCGACCTCGATGCGGCGTCGGACACCGGCGTGTCCGCCACCGACAACATCACTAGCGACACCACCCCGACATTGACCGGGTCGGCGGAAACCGGCGCCGCCGTCGAGATCTTCGACGGCGCGTCGTCGCTGGGGACGGCAACCGCCGACGGCGGCGGCGCCTGGAGTTTCACCACCGGCCTCCTGCTCGCCGGCGCCCACAGCTTCACCGCCAAGGCCACCGACCTAGCCGGCAATGTCAGCGCTGCTTCTTCGGGGCTGGCGGTAACCATCGACACGACGGCGCCGGCGACGCCTTCCACCCCCGACCTCAGCGTGGCGTCCGACACCGGCACGTCCGTCACGGACAATCTCACCAGCGATACGACCCCGACCCTGACCGGGACG
This sequence comes from uncultured Alphaproteobacteria bacterium, assembly GCA_963792845.1. GTDB lineage: Bacteria > Pseudomonadota > Alphaproteobacteria > Rhizobiales > Kaistiaceae > Bauldia. The sequence continues at coordinate 186,916 of CAWBXW010000006.1, read as the reverse complement.
GCAACCGCCGGCACGATCGTCGCCATCCGCGATGGCGGCAGCATCCTCGGCTCGACCGTGGCGAACGGCCTGGGCACGTGGACCTATACCACCGGCGTGCTGGCGGGCGGCGCCCACAGCTTTACCGCCAGCGGGGGCGACGTGGCGGGCAATAGCAGCGCCGAATCATCGGCGCTGGCGGTGACCATCGATACGGCGTCGCCGACGGCGCCGTCGACGCCCGACCTCGCGATCGCTTCGGACAGCGGGGCGTCGTCGACGGACAACCTCACCAGCGACACGACGCCGACCCTGACCGGGACGGCGGAGGCCGGCGCCACCGTCGAATTGTTCGACGGCGCATCCTCGCTGGGGACGACAGTCGCGAGTGGCGGCGGCGCCTGGAGCCTGACCACCGGCGTGCTCACCGAGGGCAGCCACAGCCTCACGGCGACGGCAACCGACGCGGCCGGAAACACCGGGCCAGCGTCTTCGCCGCTGCTGGTGACCATCGACACCATGACGGCGGCGCCCTCGACCCCCGACCTCGCCGCCGCCTCCGACAGCGGCATCTCCGACACGGACAACATCACCAGCGATGGCACGCCGACCCTGACCGGGACGGCGGAGGCCGGCGCAACGGTCACGATCTTCATCGGTCTCTCGTCGCTCGGGACGACGGTCGCGAATGGCAGCGGCGACTGGAGCTTCACGCCGATCGTCGCCTTCTTTGACGGCACCTACAGCCTGACCGCAAAGGCGACGGACGAGGCGGGCAACACCAGCGCCGCATCCGGCGCCCTGGCGCTGACGATCGATACGATCCGGCCGGCCCCGCCCTCGACGCCTGACCTTGACGCGGCGTCGGATCTCGGTTCGTCCGCTACCGACAATCTCACCGCCGATACGACGCCGACCCTGACCGGGACGTCGGAAGCCGGCGCCACAGTCGAGATCTTCGATGGCGCGTCATCGCTCGGCACGACCGTCGCCGACGGCGGCGGGGCCTGGAGCTTCACCACCGGCACGCTGGGCGCCGGTGTCCACAGCTTTACCGCCAAGCAGACGGACCTGGCCGGCCACACCAGCTTCGCCTCCGGCGCCCTGTCGGTCACCATCGATACGACGCCGCCGGCGGTTCCGTCGACGCCCGACCTCGACCCGGCCTCCGATACCGGCGCGTCCAACACCGACAACGTCACCGATGATACCACACCGACTTTCAACGGAACGGCCGATCCCGGCACCACGATCGAGGTCTTCGAGCGCACTCCCCTCAGCGGTGCGATTTCGCTCGGAACCACGATCACCGACGGCGGCGGCCACTGGAGCTTTACGTCCGGGGGATTGCCCGCGGATGTCTACTTCTTCTCGGCAACGGCGACCGATCCGGCCGGCAACACCAGCGCCGCGTCCAGCGAACTCGCGGTAGCGATCGGCGTCGTGCCGCCGGCACCGTCGGCGTCATATTTCGACAGTGACTTCGGTGCCTGACCCGGTGCAATCCGGCGCCATAGAGGGTCGGGCGCTGTCGATTCCGACTTCGCGGTGCTATAGATCTCGCTTATGAAGGTCAACGAATCCGCGCCCATCGGGGGAGAAGCGAGCGCTCCTCCGAAGCTTGCCATCACCACCTCGCGCCAGTTCGTCAGCTGGCTCGCCGAGGCGGGCGGCAGCCTCGCCTTCACCACCTATCAGAGCGGCAAGGTCTTCCTCATCGGATCGAACCGGGACGCCAGGCGCCTGTCGATCTTCGAGCGGACACTCGACCGGCCGATGGGAATGGTCATCTCCGGCCAGCGGCTCGCCATCGCCTCGATGAACCAGATCACGACATTCGTCGATGCTGCCGAAGGCACGGAGACCAAGGACGGCTACGATGCCGTCTATGTCCCCCAGGTCGCCCACTATACCGGCGACCTTGACGTTCACGATCTCGGCTTCGACCGGCAGGGCCGCGTCGTTTTCGCCAACACGCTGTTTTCCTGCCTCGGAACGGTGAGCGAGACGCACAGCTTCAGGCATCTGTGGCACCCCGACTTCGTGACCCGGCTGGCCGCCGAGGACCGTTGCCACCTCAACGGCCTCGCCATGCGCGACGGCGCTCCGGCCTACGCGACGGCGGTGGCCGAAACCGATGTCGCCGACGGCTGGCGGGATAATCGGGCCGATGGCGGCGTCGTCATCGACGTGGCGGCCAATACAATCGTCTGCCGCGGCCTGTCGATGCCGCATTCGCCGCGTTTCCATGCGGGCAGCCTTTACGTGCTCAACTCCGGTGACGGCGGTTTCGGCAAGGTCGACTTCGCAAGCGGCCGGTTCGAGGAGATCAGTTTCTGCCCGGGCTATGTGAGGGGGCTATGCTTCCTGGGCGGCCACGCGGTGGTCGGCCTTTCCGAGCCTCGGGAGAACAAGACCTTCGCCGGCCTGCCATTGCAGGCGCGGCTTGGTGCAGCCCGCGTCGAGCCGCGCTGCGGCCTCTACGTCATCGACCTGAAGACTGGCGACGTTGTCCATTGGCTTCGTATGGAAGGCTTTGTCTCGGAGCTTTACGACGTGGTGGCGCTTCCTGGGGTGGTCAGGCCGTCGATGATCGGCTTCCGCAGCGACGAAATCCGGCGAACCGTTTCGATCGAAGCGGATTGAAGATCGGCGGCGAGTACCGGCTACGCGAGTTGGGGCACTCCAATGGTCAAGGCCCGCCACCGAACTCTTGCCGCACCCGAACGCGGTCCTTCAGCGCGTGCGCGAGTTGGCGGTCGCGATTCCCGATCGCCTGCCTCCGCCCGGCCGATCCTCCGGCGCGCCTCGTGGAAACGATCAGCGAGCGCTCTCGCCGCTGCATTGCGGAGATCGTCATGAGCACCGCTGCCGTGGCTCGAATTGGTGCGAGCCTCAGCCGCGAGGCGCGGCGGACCGGACCATCCAGAAGGTGGTCGATACCGCCGCGACCCTCGACCTCAACGGCCACACCATCACCGTCCAGATCGGCGACGGTACCTATGGCGAGAGCGTCGCGCTCCGGAACGTGGTCGGCTTCGCGGCGAGCGGCAACCTGATCATCCAGGGCAACACCGGAGAGGCCGCCGTGCGGGTAATCTTCGACGTTGATAGAGCAATCGCAAATCAGTGGATGGAGTGGTTGGGTGGCTTCTTGTTCGGGATCGATCGCACGTCGTCTGAATTTTCAGCTGTCGCTTTTCTTTCCCTACCGGCTTGCTCGCGCTGCCGTTGATAGGAACGGAGAAGGCGCCCGCCAAGCGGGTGCGTTCGAGCTCGAGTTCCTCATCGCCGCGTGGTGACCACGGGTGAGCCGTTGCCGCTTGGGCAGCAATTGATCCAGATGGCCGCGCCATGCCGCTGGGTTTTCACCCGACCGTAAACCCTGTGCCTTCGCGGCCGACAACACCCGTTCGATCCTGCCGCGAACACGCGAAGCCGTCTCGGATTTAGTGTGCCAGATAGGTTTCAGAACCGACAGGCAGATCACGAAGTGGAGCCGCATACTGCTTCAACGTCATTTCCCACTGCGCGGCGTGCTTCGCGTTACGCCATGAAGGACGCTTTGCTTCGATGAGGTGATCGGCGCATTCGCCGAAGGTTGCGGCGCGAGGCCGGATCTTCGCTGTTTTGGGATCAATGTCGTTGGAGAGCATGTTTCGATATTCGACCGCACGTGCACGCGCGCCGGCCAAGCTCACCGTGCGAGCCGAACCGAGGCCGACCTCGGTTGGCTTGCCGTGCCATCGGTAGAGGAAAACCCACCGTCTTCCGCCGTTCGTCGAGATTGATAGATATAGACCTCCGCCGTCGGCGTGACGGCCTGTGGCGATCAGTGTCGCCACCTCCCTCGCGTTGAGGCGGTTCAAATGGCGCGCCAAACTCGTGCCCTATCATGTGCCCTATCGTAGGCCGCGGATCATAGCGAACAACGGCGAGCGCTGAAAGACGAATGACGCCAAAAAACTCCGGGAACTCAGCATTTCATGGGACGCAGGCATTCTTGCGCGAACGTGGGCGGACACGAGTACGGCGGACTCCCTTTCCGCCAGTTGCCCGAATTAATAGTTCGAAATATCAACACTATTTCCTGCCATCGTTTTTGCACCCTGACGATTGATCCTGACGCATGCTCGCGCGTGACCATCCACACGGGGTTTGTGCTCGCCCCTTCGAGGACACGCCCACGGCGGCGCTCGTCCGCCAAGTGCTCGGGGCCATCATCCAGCCGACGGACTGGATTCAGTCCGCGATTGCCAGCGAGCTATCTCGGCACCTGGTATACTGCGTCGGCGAGTTCGTGGCGCATCATCCTTTGGCCAGGCCCGCGGCGCCATGGGAGCAGCTCAAGATCGGCGGAAGTGCGCCTCCCGTTCTGTGCCGCCACGGCGGTCGCCGGACTGACCTTCGCTTCCGGTGCGGTCGTCGCGGTAGCGATGCGCGGGGGCGTCGAGGGCCTTTGATCTCAAACAAAGCGGTGAGCATCGCAGAAATCTAGGATTAAACCTGAAACCCCATCTGACGGAGGAGGCCCATGCAAAAGGCACTCAATCGAATGGCGGCTGCGGCGGGATCGGCGCTGGTCCTCAAGTCGGGGAGCGTAAGCGAGCCACACCATCCGCGGCGGTTCAGACGTCGGGATCGTCGATCAGCGAATTGGGCCGAGCCAGCGCAACGAGCTCCGCCGGCCGGCCGATCCTGATCGCCGATCCGTCGACGGAGACGCCGTGATTCGACAAGGCGGCGAAGGCGCGGGATAGATTCTCCGGCGTCATGCCGAGGAGCGAGGCGAGCGTCCGCTTCTCGACGGCGAGGCGGAAGTGTCCGGCGCCTCCGTTTTCCCGGTCGCAGCGCAGAAGATAGTTGGCCAGGCGCTCGACCGATGTGCGGAGCTTCTGGTTCTTCAACGCCTTAACCATGCTGCGATAGCGGCTCGCCAGCTCGCCGACGACGGCGCGCGCGAATACCACGTCTTCCAGGAAGATCATCTTCACGTCGCGCGACGGCACCATCAGGATGCGCGACGGCGCCAGCGTGCGCGCCGACATGAGATAGGCCTGGTCGCGGACGACGGCGGCGAGGATGAAGGTCTCGATCGGCCGCACGATCTCCATGACCGTCTCGCGACCGCCGGTCCGCGCATAGAGCTCGACGACGCCCTCGACGACGACATGGAGAAAGTCTGCCGGGTCTCCTTCCGCGATCAGATCAACCGCCGCCGGGAAGCGCTGGAAATAGGCGGCCTGCATGAGGGCCTCGAAGCGCGGATCTTCCATGTCGGCGAAGAGTGGGAGGGCACGGATCAGTGTCAGTTCGTCGCTGCGCATCGCCTAGCCATACTCTCAAGTCCGGCGAGTTGATAAATGTTAATCAACAAGTCGACTTATGCCAAGTTTGTGTCCATCAATTTCATGTCCCAGTATTGATCTAATTTATATAGGTAGATTTCTTTGGCCGAGGAAGCGGTTCCTTTGATTCTGATCAATACGGAACTCGATGCTGCCTGCTGATTCTCCACCCGTGGCTTGGCCAATTTCCGCGGGGAGACACGATGGAGAGCAAGGTATCGGCAGCGACGGCGAAGACGCCCGACGTTTCCTATCAACTTTCCGGAACGCCGGCCACCGGACTTGCGATGGGCACCTGGGGCTTCTTCATCGGCTTTGCGGCCGTCGCGCTCTACGGGCCGGCGGCCAGGTCTTTCCAGCAGTCGATGCATCTCGGCGGGCTCGGCTCGGTCTGCTGGTGGCGGCGCCGCAACTGACCGGCTCGCTGCTGCGCATTCCCTTCGGCGCCTGGGTGGACAAGGTCGGCGGCCGCCTGCCGATGCTCACGCTTTTCGGCATCTCCATCGTCGGCATGTGGGGGCTGGTGTTCATCCTGCTCACCGCGAAGACGCTCACGGTCAGCGCCTTTCCGATCATCCTGCTGTTCGGCTTCATGAGCGGCTGCGGCGTCGCCTCCTTCTCGGTCGGCATTCCGCAGGTCTCCTACTGGTACCCGCAACCCGCCAGGGCACGGCGCTCGGCATCTATGGCGGCGTCGGCAACCTCGCGCCCGGTCTGTTCACGCTGATCCTGCCGTTCGCCATCGCCGCCTGGGGCCTGGCCGGCTCCTATTTCGCCTGGCTCGCCTTCCTGCTGATCGGCACCGCGATCTATGGCATGGCTGGCGCGCGACGCCTATTATTTCCAGCTGCGCGCCCAGGGCGCCGACGAGGAGACCGCGCGCCGGATCGCGCGCGCGAAGCGGCCAGGAGCTGTTTCCGTCCAACTCGGTCTGGCAGGCGCTCATCACAGCCGCCGAAGAGCCGCGCACCTGGGGGCTCGTCGCGCTCTACTTCGTCTCCTTCGGCGGCTTTCTGGCGCTGACCGCCTGGTTCCCGACCTATTGGATCAACCTGCATCATCGACGTCAAGACCGGCGGCCATCCTCGGCGGGCTCGGCTTCTCGCTGCTCGCGGCCCTGGTACGCGTCGCCGGCGGCGCGATCTCCGAGCGGATCGGCGGCGAGCGCACCGCGATCTCGCCTTTGCCGGCGTGCTCGGCGGCGCGCTGATCCTGACCGTCACGCAGGACTTCACCCAGGCGCTCGCCGGCGAATTGCTGATCGCGCTCGGCATGGGCGTCGGCAACGCCGCGGTCTTCAAGATGGTGCCGAAATATGTGCCGGAAGCGGTCGGCGGCGCCGCCGGCCTGGTCGGCGGGCTCGGCGCGACCGGCGGCTTCATCATTCCGCTCTTCCTCGGCGCGTTCGTCGGTGCGCTCGGCACCAGCGGCTATTCCGGCGGCTTCTTCGCCTACGTCGTGCTCGCGGTCATCGCGATCGGCGTGTCGCTCTACTTCTGGCGTCTCGACAGGCGCGTCGTGCCGGCAACCCTCCAGGCGAAGAGGGCGTGACGCGATGAGCCATTTTCTCGATCGCCTCACCTTCTTCCGCCGCGTCGACGGCGAATTCGCCGACGGCCACGGCATCACCACCAACGAAGATCGCCGCTGGGAGGACGGCTACCGCAAGCGCTGGCAGCACGACAAGATCGTGCGCTCCACGCATGGCGCCAACTGCACGGGCTCGTGCTCGTGGAAGATCTACGTCAAGGGCGGCATCGTCACCTGGGAGACCCAGCAGACCGACTATCCGCGCACGCGTCCGGAGCTGCCCAACCACGAGCCGCGCGGCTGCTCGCGCGGGGCGAGCTACAGCTGGTACCTCTATTCCGGCAACCGCGTGAAGTATCCGCTGGTGCGCGCCCGCCTGATCCGCCTGTGGCGCGAGGCGCGCGCTTCGCGCACGCCGGTCGCCGCCTGGGCTTCGATCGTCGAGGATCCCGACAAAGCGCAAAAGCTACACGGCCAAACGCGGCCTCGGCGGCTTCGTCCGCGCCGCATGGGACGAGGTGAACGAGATCATCGCCGCGGCGAACGCCTATACGGCGAAGACCTATGGGCCCGACCGGGTGATCGGCTTCTCGCCGATCCCGGCGATGTCGATGGTGAGCTACGCCGCCGGCGCCCGCTACCTGTCGCTGCTCGGCGGCGTCTCGCATGTCCTTCTACGACTGGTACTGCGACCTGCCGCCGGCCTCGCCGATGACCTGGGGCGAGCAGACCGACGTGCCGGAATCGGCCGACTGGTACAATTCGAGCTTCCTCATCCTGTGGGGCTCGAACGTGCCGCAGACGCGCACGCCCGACGCTCACTTCTACACCGAGGCGCGCTACAGCGGCGCCAAGAGCGTCGTCATCTGCCCGGACTATTCGGAGGCCTCGAAATTCGCCGACCTGTGGCTTTCGGTGAAGCAGGGCACCGACGCGGCGCTGGCCATGGCGATGGGCCACGTCATCCTCAAGGAATTCCACGTCGACCGGCAGGTCGCCCTATTTCGCCGACTACGTCCGCCAATACACCGACATGCCGATGCTGGTGCGCCTGGTGGCGAAGGACGGCCATTTCGTGCCCGAGCGCTTCGTGCGCGCCGCCGATTTCGCCGGCGGGCTCGGCGAGACCAACAATCCCGAATGGAAGACCGTCGCCTTCGACGAGGCGAAGCGGCGACGTCGTCGTGCCGCGCGGCTCGGTCGGTTTCCGCTGGGGCGAGAAGGGCAAGTGGAACCTCGAGGAGAAGGAGTCCTCCGGCCGCGACGCGAAGCTCCGGCTGACGCTTGCCGGCGGCGAACTGCTCGACGTCGGCTTCCCCTATTTCGGCAACATCGAGCACGACCATTTCACCGGCACCGACCATCCGAGCGTGCTGACGCGCAAGGTGCCGGCGAGACGGATGCGGCTCAAGGACGGCGAGGCGCTGGTCGCCACCGTCTTCGATCTCTTCCTCGCCAACTATGGCGTCGACCGCGGCTTCGGCGGCGAGCACGTGCCGCGATCCTATGACGACGCCGGCGCCCTATTCGCCGGCCTGGGCCGAGGCGATCACCGGCGTCAAGCGCGACCAGATCGTCACCGTGGCGCGCGAGTTCGCCCGCAACGCCGAGAAGACCAGGGGCCGGTCGATGGTCATCATCGGCGCCGGCCATGAACCACTGGTACCACATGGACATGAACTACCGCGGCGTCATCAACATGCTGGTGATGTGCGGTTGCGTCGGCCAGTCGGGCGGCGGCTGGTCGCATTATGTCGGCCAGGAGAAGCTCAGGCCGCAGACCGGCTGGCTGCCGCTTGCCTTCGCCCTCGACTGGAGCCGGCCGCCGCGGCAGATGAACTCGACCTCGTTCTTCTACGCCCACTCCGACCAGTGGCGCTATGAGACGCTCGGCGTGAAGGAGATTCTGTCGCCGACCGCGCCGGACGGCGACTGGGACGGGCGCGCTGATCGATTACAATGTCCGGGCCGAGCGGATGGGCTGGCTGCCGTCGGCGCCGCAGCTCGAGACCAACCCGCTGACGATCGCGGCGGCAGCCGCGGCGAAGGGGCAGGAGGCGAAGGACTACGTCGCGTCGGCGCCTCAAGTCCGGCGACCTGAAGCTCTCCTGCAACGATCCGGACGCGCCGCGGAACTGGCCACGCAACCTCTTCGTCTGGCGCTCGAACCTGCTCGGCTCGTCGGGCAAGGGCCACGAATATTTCCTCAAGCACCTCCTCGGCACCAGCCACGGCGTCCTCGGCAAGGATCTCGGCGAAGACGGCGGCCAGAAGCCGGACGAAGTCGCCTGGCACGACGAAGCGCCGGAGGGGAAGCTCGACCTTCTCGTCACCCTCGACTTCCGCATGTCGACCACCTGCGTCTATTCCGACATCGTCCTGCCGACGGCGACCTGGTACGAGAAGAACGATCTCAACACCTCCGACATGCATCCCTTCATCCACCCGCTGACCGCCGCGGTCGATCCGGTGTGGGAGGCGAAGAGCGACTGGGAGATCTACAAGGCGATCGCCAGGAAGTTCTCCGAGGTCGCGCCGGAGGTGCTGGGCGTCGAGAAGGACGTGGTGCTGACGCCGATCCTGCACGACACGCCGGCCGAGATCGCGCAGGCCCTCGACGTCGAGGACTGGGCGCGCGGCGAGGTCGATCCGATCCCCGGCAAGACGATGCCGCAGGTCACCGTCGTCGAGCGCGACTATCCGAACCTCTACCGGCGCTTCACCGCGCTCGGGCCGCTGATGGCCAAGGTCGGCAACGGCGGCAAGGGTATCGCCTGGAACACCGAGCCTGAGGTCGATCTGCTCAAGCGGCTCAATGGCGCGGTCACCGAAGACGGGCCGACCAAGGGGCTGGCGCGGATCGACAGCGACATTGACGCAACCGAGGTCATCCTGGCGCTGGCACCCGAGACCAACGGCGAGGTCGCGGTCAAGGCCTGGGAGGCGCTTGGGCAGGCGACCGGCCGCGAGCACGCCCATCTCGCGATCCACAAGGAGGACGAGAAGATCCGCTTCCGTGACATCGTCGCCCAGCCGCGCAAGATCATCTCCTCGCCGACCTGGTCGGGGCTGGAATCGGAGAAGGTTTGCTACACCGCCGGCTACACCAACGTCCACGAGTTGATCCCGTGGCGGACGCTCACCGGCCGCCAGCAGCTCTACCAGGACCACCTGTGGATGCGGGCCTTCGGCGAAGGCTTCTGCGTCTACCGGCCGCCGATCGACACCAAGACCGTCAAGCCGGTGCTCGACCGCGAGCCCAACGGCAACAAGCCGATCGTGCTCAACTTCATCACCCCCCATCAGAAGTGGGGCATCCACTCGACCTATACCGACAATCTCCTGATGCTGACGCTATCGCGCGGCGGCCCGATCGTGTGGATCAGCGAGGCCGATGCCAGGAAGGCCGGGATCGTCGACAACGACTGGATCGAAGCGTTCAACACCAACGGGGCGCTGGTCGCCCGCGCCGTCGTCTCGCAGCGCGTCAAGGACGGCATGTGCATGATGTACCACGCGCAGGAGAAGATCGTGAACGTGCCCGGCTCGGAGCAGACCGGGCAGCGCGGCGGCATCCACAATTCGGTGACGCGGGCCGTGCTCAAGCCGACCCATATGATCGGCGGCTACGCGCAGCAGTCCTACGGCTTCAACTACTACGGCACGGTCGGCTCGAATCGCGACGAATTCGTCATCGTGCGGAAGATGGCACGCGTCGACTGGCTCGACGAGCCGGCGGCCGAGCAGCCGGAACCATCGACCGTCGCGCACAAAGCGGAGGCCTGAGACATGAAAGTCCGCGCCCAGATCGCGATGGTGCTGAACCTCGACAAGTGCATCGGCTGTCACACCTGCTCGGTCACCTGCAAGAACGTGTGGACCAGCCGCGAGGGCATGGAATACGCTTGGTTCAACAACGTCGAGACCAAGCCCGGCATCGGCTACCCGAAGGACTGGGAGAACCAGAAGCGCTGGAACGGCGGCTGGCGGCGGGAGCGGAACGGCAAGATCGAGCCGAGGATCGGCGCCAAATGGCGCGTCCTCGCCAACATCTTCGCCAATCCCGACCTGCCCGAGATCGACGACTACTACGAGCCTTTCACCTTCGACTACGAGCACCTGCAAACCGCGCCCGAATTGAAGGCTTCGCCGACGGCGCGGCCGCGCTCGCTGGTTTCGGGCGAGCGCATGGAGAAGATCGAATGGGGGCCGAACTGGGAGGAGATCCTCGGCGGCGAGTTCGCCAAGCGGTCGAAGGACGTGAACTTCGAGGGCGTCGAGAAGGAGATCTACGGCGCTTTCGAGAACACCTTCATGATGTATCTGCCGCGGCTCTGCGAGCACTGCCTCAATCCGGCCTGCGTCGCCGCCTGTCCATCCGGCGCGATCTACAAGCGCGAGGAGGACGGCATCGTCCTCATCGACCAGGACAAGTGCCGCGGCTGGCGGATGTGCGTCTCCGGCTGCCCCTACAAGAAGATCTACTACAACTGGTCGAGCGGCAAATCGGAGAAGTGCATCTTCTGCTTCCCGCGGATCGAGGCCGGCCAGCCGACGGTCTGCGCGGAAACCTGCGTCGGCCGCATCCGCTATCTCGGTGTGGTGCTCTACGACGCCGACCGGATCGAGGAGGCGGCGAGCGCCGCCGACGAGCAGGACCTCTATGAGGCGCAGCTCCGCATCTTCATGGACCCGAACGACCCGGCCGTGATCGCCCAGGCGCGCGCCGACGGCGTGCCCGACAACTGGCTCGAGGCCGCCCGGCGTTCGCCTGTCTGGAAGATGGCGATGGAATGGAAGGTCGCCTTCCCGCTCCATCCGGAATACCGCACGCTGCCGATGGTCTGGTACGTGCCGCCGCTCTCGCCGATCCAGTCGGCCGCCGAGGCCGGCAAGATCGGCATCGACGGCGAGATGCCCGACGTCCGCAGCCTCAGGATCCCGTTGAAGTATCTCGCCAACCTGCTCACCGCCGGCAAGGAGGAGCCGGTCGCCCTGGCGCTGGAGCGGATGCTCGCGATGCGCGGCTATATGCGGGCGAGGACGGTCGACGGCGTGATCGACGAGGCGATCGCCGCGCGGGTCGGCCTCACCCCCGGCCAGATCGACGAGATGTACCAGATCATGGCGATCGCCAATTACGAGGACCGCTTCGTCATCCCGACCGCGCATCGCGAGCTTGGCGAGGACGCCTACGACATCCGCGGCTCCTGCGGCTTCTCCTTCGGCAATGGCTGCTCGGGCGGAACCTTCGAACCGAACCTCTTCGGTACGCCGAAACGGGCGAAGACGCCGATGGAGGTGATGTGATGATCCGGACCTTCAAGGCGCTGTCGGCGCTCCTCTCCTATCCGAGCAAAGAACAGACGCGGGCCGTGCCGGAGCTCGGCGAGGCGATCGGCCGGGAAAGCGTGCTCACCGGCGAGCCGCGCGTCGCGCTCGATCCCCTGATCTCGGAGCTCGCGACCGGCGACCTGATCGACCTGCAGGAACGCTATGTCGACCTCTTCGACCGTTCGCGGTCGCTGTCGCTGCATCTCTTCGAGCACGTCCACGGCGAGAGCCGCGACCGCGGCCAGGCGATGATCGACCTCGCCACGCTCTACGAGACGCACGGCCTCATCGTCGACGCGTCGGAGCTGCCCGATCATCTGCCGCTCTTCGTCGAGTTCCTGTCGACCCGGCCGCTCCACGAGGCCTGCGCGCTTCTCGGCCAGACCGCCCATATCCTCGCCGCGATCGGCGAACGGCTCGCCAAGCGCCGGTCGCCCTACGCCGCGGTGTTCGACGCGCTGGTGGCGCTGTCGGCGATCAAGCCCGACCGTGCACTGGTCGCCGCGCTGCTCGATGAGCCGGACACCGCGCCGACGGATTTCGCGGCGCTCGACGCCGCCTGGGAGGACGAGCCCGTCACCTTCGGGCCGGACCACGGCAGCGGCTGCAAGGACGGCCTGATCGCGCGGCTCCGAGCCGCCCGCCGCCCGGCGCCGACAATGCCGTCAGTGTGAGATTTCCGGTGAGCGCTTTTCTCAACCAACTCGTCTATGGCTGGTACCCCTATGTCTGCCTGACGGTGTTCGTCCTCGGCAGCGTGCTCCGCTTCGACCGCGAGCAATATACTTGGCGGTCGGGCTCCAGTCAGCTTCTCCGCCGCCGTCAGATGATGTGGGGCTCGAACCTTTTCCACGTCGGCATCCTCGTCATCTTCGCCGGCCATTTCGTCGGCCTGCTCACGCCGATCGCGGTCTTCGACTGGCTGGGCGTCTCGCATTCGTTCAAGCAGATGCTGGCGATCGTCGTCGGCGGCGTGGCCGGCGTCGCCTGCTTCATCGGCCTGACGCTCTTGATCCATCGCCGGCTGTTCGACCTGCGGATTCTCAGGACCTCGTCGTTCGGAGACATCGCCGTCCTGATCCTGCTCTACGTCCAGCTCGTCCTCGGCCTCTCCACCATCGTCGTCTCGCTCCATCACCTCGACGGCCATGAGATGGTGCGGTTCATGGGCTGGGCCCAGGGAATCCTCACCCTGGAGCCGGAAAGCTGGAGGCTGATCGTCGACGCCGATCCGATCTTCAAGCTCCACCTCTTCCTCGGCATGACCATCTTCCTGGTCTTCCCCTTCACCCGGCTGGTGCACATCTGGAGCGCACCGGTCTGGTATCTCGGACGGCGCGGCTATCAGATCGTTCGTGCACGGCCGCGTTCCGTGCCCACCGGCGACGTGCAGGCGGCCTGGCCGCAGGACCGGCGGACATGAACGTCCTTCCGCCGCAACCGAGGGCGTCGCGCGGGCCGACCATCGTCTCGGTCAACGGGACCGTCATTCCCGCCCGCGCGATCGTTCGCGAGATCCAGTATCACCCGGCGGCGTCGCCGACCGAATCCTGGCGAAAGGCCGCCGAGGCCCTGGTGGTCAAAGCGCTGCTTCTGGACGAGGCGTGGAGGGAAGGCATCGCGGCCGAACCGGTGGTTGACGACAGAGGACGGCGCGAGACCGAGGAAGAAGCACTGATCCGCGGCCTGGTCGAACGGACTGTCCGGGTTCCGTCGCCGACGCAGGAAGAGCTCGGACGCTACTACGACACCAACCTCGCAAAATTCCGCGCGGCCGAGCTGATCGAGGCGCGTCACATTCTCGTCGCCGCGCGCGCCGACGATTCGGACGCCTACGCCGCGGCCCGGGCGAAGGCCGAGGCGCTGGCAGGGACGCTTGCGGCCGATCCGGACTGCTTCGCCAACCTCGCAAGGGCGCATTCCGATTGCGCGTCAGCCGGCGAGGGCGGCTTCCTCGGCCAGTTGACGCCGGACGAGACCACGACGGAATTCGCCGCGGCGGTTGCCGGACTGAACGAGGGCGAGACGACGCGGCATCCGGCGGAAACCCGTTACGGCTTCCACGTCATCCGGCTCGAACGGCGGATCGCGGCGCGAACCCTGCCGTTCGAATCGGTGGCGACGCGGATTGCCGAGTACCTCACCGAGCGAGCCCGGCGGACGGCGATCGCGCAATACTTGGCCAGGCTTGTCTTGCGCGCCGAGATCACCGGCATCGTGATTGCCGGCGCCGACGCGCGGCGCGTCTATTGAGGCGGAAACGATGCTCCTCGGCGAGGTGATTGCGGAGTTCGAAGACGAGGCCGTCGCAACCGAAACGCTGGTCCGGCTCGACGACCTCGGCCTCGTCGCCGCGATGACGGCTCGGGCCGCCGATGCCGGCCTGTCGCTCGGCCGCTACGCCACTTGGGCCGTGCGCTACTACGCCGACAGCGCACCGGACGAGGAGTGGAACCCAGCTCATCGGCGTGCTCGGACGCACCGAGGACCCCGGCGCCGCCTGCCTCAAACGGGCCTTCGCCTACGCGCTCGGCGCCACCGGATAGGCGCCCTCCGAGGTTCATCATGCAACGCGAACAAGCGGGCTGGGCGCGCATCCCCCTCCTCAGCTACGGCTTTCGCCCGTTCTTCCTCGGCGGCGCGGTCTGGGCGGCGCTGGCGATGGGGCTGTGGATCGGCGAGCTCTCCGGCGCCTGGAGCTTCGCCGAGAGCTATGGCGCCGTGGCGTGGCATGCGCATGCGCTGCTCTTCGGATACATTTCGGCGATCGTCGCCGGCTTCCTGCTCACCGCCGTTCCCAATTGGACCGGCCGGCTGCCGGTGCGCGGCGGTCCGTTGCTCTGTCTCTTCCTGCTCTGGGTCGCCGGACGCGCGGCGCTCCTCGCCGTCGATCGGATCGGCCTCTTACCCGCGGCGGTCATAGACGCGTCCTTCCTCTTCGTTCTCGCGCTGGTGATTCTTCGCGAGATCGTCTCCGGCCGAAACTGGCGAAACCTCAAGACGGTTCTGCTGGTTTTGCTGCTCGCGGTGTCCAATGTCGGCTTTCACCTGGAGGTGCTGACCGCGGGCGCGCCGGATATCGCGATCCGGGCCGGGACCGCCGCGATCATCGGCATGATCATGCTGATCGGCGGGCGGCTCACGCCGAGCTTCACGCGGAACTGGCTGGCGCGGCAGAGGGGGGCAACCATGCCCGCCGCGTTCGGCCCCTTCGACGTCTTCGCCCTTGCCGTCTCGGGCCTCGGCCTGGCGCTATGGCTGTTCGCGCCCGGGGAGAGCCTGACGGGATTTATCCTTCTCCTCGCCGGAGGGATCCAGGCCACTCGGCTGTGGCGCTGGGCGGGCCTCTCGGCCTGGCGCGAACCGCTCGTGCTCATCCTGCATGTCGGTTACGCCTTCGTGCCGGTCGGCTTCGCGCTGGTTGGTGCCTCGATCCTGTGGCCGGCGGTCGTCCCGGTCGCCGACGCGCTGCACGCCTGGACCGTCGGCGCCGTCGCGGTGATGACCCTTGCGGTGATGACGCGCGCCACGCTCGGCCACACCGGACGCGACCTCGTCGCCGGACCGCTGACCCGGCTGATCTACGCTGCGATCGTCGTCGCCGTGGCCTGCCGGCTGGCCGCGCCGTTTGCACCCGATGCGATGATGGTGCTTCTTACGCTGGCCGGCCTCGGCTGGATCGTCGGTTTTGGCGGATTTGCGCTCGTCTTTGGACCGATGCTGCTGCGGCCGCGCCTGGCATCGTGATTCCTTCGCGCTGCCCCGGTTCGGAGTCCAAGGAGGTGCCGATGTCCGACACTGCGAAGCTGCCGTCCGCAGCCGCCCATATCGCCGAGAAGCAGCCGGAAATCTGGAAGGCCTATTCCGCGCTCGGTAGGGCCTGCGCCGAAGCTGGCCCGCTCGATGGTGAAAACCTCAGGCTGGTCAAGCTGGCTCTCGCCGTCGGCATTGGGTCGGAAGGCGCCGTCCATTCGCACAGCCGGCGCGGGCTTGCCGAGGGGATAGCGCCTGAGGCGCTCAAACAGGTGGCGCTCCTTGCCATCCCCACCGTCGGCTTTCCGCAGGCGATCCGCGCCTTGACCTGGATCGACGATATCGTCGAAGGCACATAGCGCGACCCCCGATGAAATGATCGCGGCTCGGCCGCGAAGGGCAAGTCAGACGCCCCAGCGGAGAGCGGCGGTGCGGACCGGCGCGTCCCAAAGTCCGGTGACCTCGTCGTCGAGCAGCGACACGGTGAGCGACGCGCCGGCCATTTCGAGCGAGGTGACGTAGTTGCCGACGAGCGAGCGGCGGACGGCGAAGCCGCGCCGTTCAAGCCGCGTCCGCGCCGCGTGATACATCAGGTAGAGTTCCATCAACGACGTGCCCCCGAATCCGTTGACGAGGAGAAGAGCGTCGCCGGCCGCGCCGAGATCCTCGGCGATGGCGCCCACCATCTCATCGGCGATGGCATCCGCCGGCGCGAGCTTCACCCGCCGCCGGCCGGGCTCGCCATGGATGCCGACGCCCATCTCCATCTCGTCGTCGGCGAGCGTGAAGGTCGGCGTGCCGGCGGCCGGGACGGTGCAACTCGACAGCGCCACGCCCATCGAACGGGTCGCGGTGTTGACGCGATCGCCAAGCGCCTGCAATTCGATGAGGCTCCAGCCCGCTTGGGCGGCCGCCCCGAGCACCTTCTCGACGATCAGCGTACCGGCGACGCCGCGGCGGCCGGTCGACCAGGTCGAGGCCTCGACCGCGACATCATCGTCCGTCACCACCTTGGCGATGTCGCGGCCCGCCATCTCGGCCGCCATGTGCGGCCGTTTCGCGTGCCGGGGGCCTCGGGCTGATCGGCGGAGGCTATGGCGACAGCAACTGGCTCGAAACAGCGTTCACGGAAGCGGGCAACACTCCGGTCGGATGCGGCTTCATCACCTGGTCCTTGGCAAAAAGGCCTGAACTGCTCGACAAGGTTCTCGATCGCTCGCCGGCCGCACTTATGCTTTCCTTCGGGTCCCCGCTGCCATTCGCAGACCGTGTCAAGGCGGCCGGCGTGCCGCTCATCTGCCAAGTCCAGACCTTGGCCATGGCGAGGGAGGCACTTGAGGCTGACGCTGACGCGATCGTCGCCCAGGGCGGTGAAGCCGGTGGCCACGGCGGAACGCGTGCGACGCTAACCCTCGTGCCTGAGATCGCCGATCTTCTCGCTCGCGAGTCACCAGATATCTTGCTGGTTGCAGCGGGCGGCATGGCCGATGGTCGCGGGCTCGCAGCCGCACTCATGCTGGGTGCCGACGGAGTCCTCTTGGGATCGCGGTTTGTGGCGAGCCGTGAGGCGAAGGTGCCATCCGGCTTCAAAGAAGCTATTGCGGCCGCCGACGGCGACGCAACGATCAAAGCTCACGTCATGGATATCGTGCGCGGCTTTGATTGGCCGAAGCAATTCAGTGGGCGGACGCTCAATCGAGGCTTCACCGCGCGATGGCACGGACACGAGGCAGACTTGCAGGAAGCTGAAACCAACGCGGTCGAGAGAGAACGCTTCTGGGCTGGATTTCGCGATGGCGACCTGGAATGCGCTGGTCTGTTCATAGGCGAAGCGGTAGGGCTGGTAGACAACGTCCGGCCCGCAGCCGAGATAGTCGGCGAGTTAGTGACCGAAGCAGAAAGCCTTCTTGCGAGCGCAGCGCGATACCTACGCCCGCCAAGTGGCGAAATGTGAAACGGCTTCAAGTCGGTCTCAAAGCTATGGACGCCCCGGTGCCCTTTACGGAGAGGCCCGACATCAGTCGGTTGCGATCCGCGGTTCGTGGCCTGGGCATTGTTGCGCCGACCCGGTCAACTACAGGAAGCCGACCTCAGCTTGGAAGTTGATCGGTCGAGGGAGATCGTCATCGCCAGATCGTCAAAATCAGAACTGCAAGTGCAGGCTGCCGCGCTGCCGTACCGGGTCGCCAATGACTGCCTGGAGGTTCTGCTCGTCACCACCCTCGATACGAAGCGCTGGATCATCCCCAAGGGCTGGCGGATGAAGGGACGGACCCCCGCCGTCTCTGCCGCCCGAGAAGCATTCGAAGAGGCCGGCGTCAAAGGCGCCGTTGAGCCCGAGCCGTTCGGAACCTTCCGGTACGAGAAGGTCGACAGGCGAGGTGCCACTCGTCAGCTGGAAGTAACCGTCTTTTTGCTGCGGGTCGATCGACAGAAGCGCAAATGGCCTGAACAGAACCGGCGCCAAACCAAATGGTTTTCCCTTGAGGATGCGATCAGTGCGGTCGAGGAATCATCGTTGAAGACCCTGTTTCGGATTTTCGGCGAGGCGAATTGACCCCTCTGCGGGCGCCGGCCAAAGTCGTCGAAGGGCTTTTTGTGTGAAGTTCGCGGTTGCACCGCGAGCCCTCGGTTCGGCGGAGTGAGGCATCGTTCGAAAATCCCGAGCGTTGTATGATCGGGTGGTAGGCTCTTGCCTTGTCGCCACGAAAAACAGTCACGACGGAGAGGTTGTGAACCATGCAGGTCAGCGTGGCGCTAGCGCAGATCGAACCGGAGACCTCGGACAAGAAGGAGAATCTCTGCAAGTTCGACGACCGCATGGAGACGGCCGCCAGGATGAGGGCCGAGCTGATTGTCTTTCCGGAGCTCTCGCTCTCCGGATATGCCTGTGGCGATGCCTTCTTCGACGTCGCCGAAAAAGTGCCGGGACCGTCGACCGCGCATGTCTGCAAGACCGCCGCCAAGCTCGGGCTTCATGTGATCTGGGGCATGCCCGAACTCGGGCTCTCCGGCATCATCTACAATTCGGCGGTGCTGGCCGGCCCGGAGGGCCACATCGGCACGTGGCGCAAGCATACGCTTCCCGGTCATGCCACCGATCTTGGCGGCGCCGGCGCCTTTCCGGACCGCCGCTTCTTCCGCAGCGGTCGTTTGAGCCCGGTCTTCGACACCGCGGTCGGCAGGATCGGACTAATGGTCTGCTACGACATCTTCTTTCCCGAGATCGCCCGCCTGCTGACGCTCAAGGGCGCTGATCTTCTGGTCGGGATTTCCGGTTCGCCGTCCTTCGAAAGGCCGATCTTCGAGCCGTTAGTTCTGGCCCGCGCCATGGAAAACACGATTCCCTTCGCCTACTGCAATCTCGCGGGCGTCGAAGGCAACATCACTTATTGGGGCGGCAGTCGTCTCATCGGGGCAGGCGATCCCGCGTCGAAAGTTCCCGGCGCCCCGACGATTGCCCAGGCGGCCTATGACGTGGAGGATCTCGTGTGCGGCAGGATCGACTACGACGTCACGCATCGCTTCCGGCGCTTCTTCCCGGTTCTCCGCGACCTCAACGTGGAAATGTATGCCCAGCTCAAGGCCGCAATGGACGACACGATCGACTGAGGCGTGCCCCGTGCAATCCAACAAGGCTGGTGAAACGCTCACTTCGTGGCGAAGATGATCTCTACTCGACGGTTCAATTGGCGGCCCTTTGGATCATCCGAACCATCCGCATTGACGTTCGGAGCAATCGGGTCGGCCGCGCCGAGTCCCTTCATACCGAAGGAGGAGTCGGCGAGCCCCTGTTTGTCGACAAGCCAGGCCTTCACAGACTCGGCGCGCGCGAGCGACAGCTTCTTGTTGTAAGCGTCCGAGTTGTCGCGGGCCGGCGGCCACGACCTCGCTTTCGCGACGATCACCGGGGTGCTCGCGCGCTTCCCCAACGACGCCATGGCGCGCATCGCCTTCGCCGAGATCGAGGACCGGCTGGCGAGAAGCCGAACCGAGGCGACCTACTGGGACGACCGCGCCGACCTCCTCTACCTCAAGGTCGTCCGCACCATCGCCGCGCATATCGCCGGCAATGCCATGTCGGTCGTCGATATCGGCTCGAACGGAACGCCGATCCTCGAATGGCTGCCGAACGTGCCGGTCAAGCACTCCGTCGATCTGCTCGAACCTTATGCCGGCCCGGGCGTCGTCAGCACCACGTCCGACTTTCTCGTCTGGAAGGCGCCGCAGCGGTTCGATGCCGGGCCCTGCCTGCAGGTGATGGAGCACGTTCCCGAGGTCGAGACCTTCGCGGCAAAGCTGCTGCGAACCTGCGAGGTCGTGATCATCTCGGTGCCCTACCGCTGGCCCAAGGGCAAGGCCGACTTCCACGTCCACGACCCGGTCGACGAAGACAAGGTCCGGCGGTGGTTCGGCCGGGACCCAACTACCTCTACAAGATCAAGGAGCTCTACGACGAAGAGCGCCTGATCTGCGTCTTCGACACGAAACCGCGCGACCCCTGGCGCCGGATCGATCCGCGCGCGTTCAAATATCGCTGGCGACTGCCGGAGGCGATCCGGCCCGATGCGCCGGCGCAATCAGCCGGACGGCCCGCCGCGGTTCACTTGCAGCCAGAACGCCGAGCCTGAGACGTATCGCTTCGCCGCCAGCTCCTGCTCGACGATGTCTGGCGGCAGGAGGGCCGCGATCTCGGCCTGCCAGCGCCGGCTGACAAAGGCGCAGGGAAAAACAATGTCGGCGCGGTCGCCGGCGCCGAGGAGATAGGCCGCAAGCATGTACTCCTCGCTATAGAGGCGGTCGCGCCACTCCGGCGGATAGTCCCGCGGCAGGAAGATATCGTGGAAGCCGACCAGGCACCGGTCGGGCAGGCTTGGCATCACCTCGCAGAAGAAGACGGTGACGTCGGAATTCTGGAAGGCGCGGTGAGAGCCGTCGAAGAAGACGATGTCGTTCGGCCCGAGGTTCTGGAGGATGCCGAGATCGGACGATTCGAGCCGCTGACGGACGACGGTATCGACCAGCCGGTCGATCTCGACGCGCGGGCTGGGATCGATCGAGACGATGCGGGTCGCGAGCTTCCGGTCGGTGATCGCCTTACGCGCGAACTTCGTCGAATTGCCCGAGCCGATCTCGATATAGGTTTCCGGCTTGCGTCGGGCGATCAGCGCGTAGAGCGCCATCCCGTCGAGCGGCGGGAACCAGCCGTTCCGCCAGAACGGCCGGGCCGGATCGGCGGGCTTGGCGAAGGAGATTTCGGCGAACTGCGCGCGGTACGCCTTCGCCTCCTCGAGCAAGCCGAGATATCTCGGCGTGCCGCCGCCGATCATCGCCTCGAGAAACCCGATCTCCGGGCGGAAATAGCCGTAACGCGGATTGAAATCGGGCGGGTGATCGATGCTGAGTTCGAGCTTGTCGGCCTGCGGCCCGCGGGCGTCGTCCGCCATCAGGCGGCTCCCGGCGGCGCCATCAGGCGGTCAAGCCGTTTGGCGAACTCGGCCCAGTCGCAATGGGCGAGGACGAATTCGCGTCCCGCCCTCGCCCGTTCGAGATAGAGCGCCTCGTTCCGCCAGTAGCGCTGCACCGTCTCCCAGACCTTCTCCGGCGGGGCATAGAGCGCGGCCGGTCCAAAGGTGCTCTCGAAGACCTCGGGCAGGATGACCGGACATCCGATCGCCATCGCCTCGATGATGGCGCGGCCGAATTCCTCGACATATTTCTCGTGAGGATAATGGACGAAGAAGTCGAGCCGGCTGAGGAAGTCTCGGATTTCCAGGCTGCCATAGTCGTGGATCTGCCAGTTTTGCGGCCGCTCGCCGATGATGTCGAGGGCGCGCTGGGCGCCGCCGAGAATCGCGACGTCGCAGTCGCGCTCGGCGCAATAGGCCTGAAGCAGGGCTTGCCGGGCGGACGGCCATTTGTTCGCATGATCGCGGCCATGACGTCCGATCACCGGCCGCGTTCCGCCGCCGCCGCGCCAGCGGAGCTCGGCATCGCCCCAGCCGGCGGTTTCGATGAGGGGCGTCCAGGTATCTTCGTATGGCCGCGGATAGCGCGGATCGGCCAGCATCAGCCGGCGCACCAGTCCCGAGATCGGCACCCAGTCGCCTTCGGTGCCGAAGAGGCCGGTCAGGTTGGCGCGCACCGCCAAGGGGTCGTATTCCACCTCCTCGCCGGTCGACAGGCGCTCGCCCATCTGGTTGACGACGATCACCAGCCTGTCGAACGACACCTCGGGAAACCGATCGATCATGTGCTGGAGGATCGAGGGATAGCCGACGAGGATGACGCCGGCGCGGATCGTCTCGCCGGGCGTCACTATCCGCACCTTCCCCTGCTGGGCGAGCTCGCGGACCTCGCGATTTAACTTGGCGACCACATCGAGGTCGTAGCGCCGCCAGTCGAACAGCCCGACCTTCCGCCCGCCGGCGATCGCGGCGCGGATGTAGTTCATCGTCGAATGGTAGGCGCCGGCACCGAGGTTGAAGTCCATCACCACCAGGAGGTCGAAGTCTTTCTCCTGGCCGGCGTCGAAGAACGACGAAGGCACCGGGAACGGTATCCGCCCTCCCTCCGGGTCGACATATAGCTGGCTCGCATCGAGGCCGCCGTGCCAGTGATCGGCCGATTCCCGGTATTCCCGGCGGCCGCCATAGTGGATGGTCCGGATGTTGTTGCCCGCGAGATTGCGGGTCAGCGAAGCCGCCCGGAGCAAACCGAACGAGAGGGGGATGCCGCGGCGCACCATGCCGACTTCGCCGAGCTTCTGGACCCGCCACAGGAATTCGGTGTCGCCCGAATCGCGGTCGGGCATCCAACCGCCGAGCTTCTCCATCACCGAACGACGGACGAGAAGCGAGGAAATATTCGATTCGACGAAGGTGGGCTGGGCCCGGTAGGCCCACACGAAATTGAGGTCGCGGTCGACCCGCGCCCAATAGGACATGCTCGCCGGAGAATCGGCATCCTTGTGGAGCTGGACGACCTGCTCCTCCAGTTTCTCGGGATGCGACCAGTCATCCGCGTCGTGAACCGTGATGAAGTCTCCCCGGCTTGCCAGTAAGCCGCGATTCCGCGCCTGATTGACGCCAAGGTTTCTTGGCTGGCTCAGGATCTTCATGCGGGAATCGGCGTCGGCCAATCGCCTGGCAATGTCCAAGCTGTGGTCGGTGCTGCAGTCGTCAACCAGGATCACCTCGAGATTGGCCCAGCTCTGTTCGAGAATGCCCCGTACCGCGAATTCGATCGTATCGGCAGCGTTGAAGCAGGGCACGATCACGGAGACCAACTCCCGCGCCTCGCCGGCTGCCGATGCCGGTGATGCAAGATTGCCGATCGACAAGGGTCGCGACGGGTCCCGCAGCCTGATGCTTCGGAGCCCCGTGCGCTCGTAGATTGAGTTGATGCAGGCCAGCCGAATCCGCCCGTCAACGA
This sequence comes from uncultured Alphaproteobacteria bacterium, assembly GCA_963792845.1. Lineage (GTDB taxonomy): Bacteria > Pseudomonadota > Alphaproteobacteria > Rhizobiales > Kaistiaceae > Bauldia. The sequence goes on along the minus strand of CAWBXW010000006.1, from coordinate 163,538 downwards.
GGCCGGCCGGCTCGCCACCAGGGCCGAAATGGGTATTCGCCAGGGCAAGCGACAAGCTGAAATCGTTGGGTTTTGCCGCAATTTCCGGTTCGAGAAGCGCCCGCGCCAGGGAGGCTTTGCCGCGCCGCGTCAGGCAATCGGCCTCAAGCAGGATCTGGCCGCGGGCGAGCCTTGTCTGTCTTGCCGGGTCATTGGTTGCGATGCGGCTGAAGACGATGTTGTCATAGGCGAGATCGATGCGGTCTTCCGCTGCGTACCATCTAGCCAGCGCCCAGGCCGCATAAGCCGCCTCCTCCGGGTCGGAGAGGGGCGACAGCTTCAGCTTTTCGAGATCGGCAAGCGCGGCCGCGGAGAAACCGCCCCACAGCTTGGTCTCCAACCTGCTGGCGAACGGGACCGACGGCTCCGGCGGGCGTTGCCCGGCATTGGCGCCCGCCTCCACGGGATCCCGGCGGCTGTCCGACGACGCCTCGGCGAACCGGCGGGACTTGCTCGGCACGATCTCGGCGATCTCCGGGCCAAAGAATTTCCGGATCGGCGCGACGACCCGCCAGGAGAACGACTGCTTGATCTCGGTGAGATTCGCCTCGAGCCGGGCAACCCGCCTGATCAGCCGCTTGTTGCGTTGCTCCCGCGCCCTCAGCCGCGACTGAGTCCGCCTCAAATCCCTGTAGAGTTGTTTGACCCGCGCTTCCTGCTCGCGAAGCTCGGACCGCAAGCTTGGCTGCAGGCTTTCCCCCTGGAGATTCGCCGACGTCTCGTCCTCCGGGGCGGCGACATCGGTCCGCCCCGCGTCGCCGCCGGGTTCGATCGGCGGCTCTTCACTCGACGAGGCCTCCGATCGCGGCGGGGAAGAACCCTCGCCGGCGGGGGCGGGCGCCGCGGTTTCTGCTTCGTCGTCTCCTTCGGGGAACGCCCTGCCGGATGGCAGGAGCGCTCGGCTTCGAAGCGGATGCTGATTTCATCGGCACCTTGTGTCAAAGACCGCGAAAGCTCGTGGGGCTGGTCATGGCGCCGCATGCTGGAAGAAAGCGGCGGCAGTTTGGTAGACGGCGCTTCAAGTTGCAAGGCGGAAGGCCGGCGAACGCCTCCGCTCGGCAAAGGCCCGATCCGATTGCCTGCTCCGGGATTTCGCATTGTTAACCCCACCTACGTTACCAGCCATTAACCCTCCCGCCCGATCATTGGCGGGGCCATGTCCGTGTCCATCCTTATCGTCGACGACGACCCCGTGCAGCGGCGACTATTGGCCCATGCCGTGGAGCGACTCGGCTATCGGCCGGTCGTCGCGGCGAGCGGAAAGGAGGCGCTTGCCCACCTCGCAGGCGCCGACTCCGGCGGCGGCGAACCCGTTTCCCTCGTTATCCTCGACCTCGTCATGCCCGACATTGACGGGCTCAAGGTGCTCTCCAAACTGCGCGAGATGGATCTGGCGATTCCCGTGATCGTCCAGACCGCGCATGGAGGGATCGAGACGGTGGTGAATGCGATGCGGGCGGGCGCCGTCGATTTCGTGGTGAAGCCGGCTTCGCCCGAGCGGCTGCAGGTCTCGATCGAGAACGCGCTAAAGCTCGGCGCGCTCGAGGACGAGCTGGCGCGGCTGAAGCGGAGCGCCTCCGGCACCCTCACCTTCCGCGACATCATCACCAAGAGCCCGGCGATGGACCGGGTGATCTCGCTCGGCAAGCGCGCCGCCGCCTCGCATATCCCGATCCTGATCGAGGGCGAATCCGGCGTCGGCAAGGAGCTGATCGCCCGCGCCATCCAGGGAAGCAGCGACCGCAAGGCAAAGCCTTTCGTCACCGTGAACTGCGGCGCGATTCCCGACAACCTCGTCGAATTCGATCCTCTTCGGCCATGAGAAAGGCGCCTTCACCGGCGCGGTCGACCGGCACGCGGGAAAGTTCCGCGAGGCCGACCACGGCGCGCTCTTCCTCGACGAGGTCGGCGAGCTTCCGGCCGACGTCCAGGTCAAGCTGCTCCGCGCCCTCCAGGACGGCGAGATCGATCCGGTCGGCGCACGCCGCCCGGTGCGCGTCGATTTCCGGCTGATCTCGGCGACCAACCGGAGCCTGATCGACCTCGTCAAGGCGGGCCGCTTCCGCGAGGATCTTTACTACCGGCTCAACGTTTTCCCGATCAGGGTGCCGCCGCTCCGCGAGCGGCCGGAAGACATCCCCGAACTCGTCCGCCATTTCACCGCGCGTTTCGCCGCCGAGGAAGGGAAATCGGCGCTTCGCGGGGTGAGCGGCCCGGCGCTCGACCTCCTCCTCCGCTACGACTGGCCGGGGAACGTGCGGCAGCTCGAGAACGCCGTCTTCCGCGCCGTCGTTCTCGCCGACGGGACGATGCTGACGCCGGACGAATTCCCTCAGATCGCCCACCATCTCGAAGGGGCTCCGCCGCCGGCGCAGCGGCGCGAGCCGGCCGTGGCCCCGGCACCCGGGCCGCTCAGCCTCGATGCCGCCGCGCCTCCGATGGCCGAGAAGCCGGCCGAGGCTGGCTTCGCTTTCGACGATTCGGGCGACGTCCGGCGGCTCGCCGAGGTCGAGGCGCAGATGATCCGGCTCGCCCTCGAACGCTACGAGGGGCGGATGTCGTTGGTGGCGCGAAAGCTCGGCATCGGCCGCTCCACGCTCTACCGCAAGCTGAAAGAACTCGGCCTCTCGGATGTGACCGACGACATAGCGGCCGCGTAGCGCCGAAGCCACAATGTCAAGCGAATGTGATGGAACGGCCGGGACATTCGCCCGATTGCGATTGAAATACTCGGTTGCTTGCTTTTTTGCTGTTGGCTCAATGCGCTGCTTCGCGCCGAAACCGGAGGCCACGATGTTTGCGGGTGGATCGAAACCCCTTTTGGCCAGCGCAATCGCCGGCATGCTGTTCGCCGCGCCGGCATTTGCCGATCCAGCCAACGACGGCTCCGGCTCGGCCGCTCCCGCGGCGGCCACCGCCGACATGTCCCCCGTCACAGATTATATCGACTACGGCGCCTGGGGCCGGTCGCAGACGGATCCGGCCAAGGCGGCGATCGCGGCCGAACTCGGCAACGCGGTCGAGACGGGAATCCTTTCCAAGCGGGACGCCAAGGAGATCACCGGGTTCTACGCGGGCGGCAATTTCGCGCCGGCGTGGACGGCGGACGGCAAGCTCGACGATGCCGCGCTCGCGCTGATGGCGCGGATCGCGCAGGCCGACACCGACGGGCTCGATCCGGCCGACTTCCCGCTTCCCGACAAGGACATCGGCGTCAATCTGCCGGCCTCGCCGACTGAGCTCGCCGATGCCGACATCCTTTTGAGCCAGGCGGTCGCCGCCTATGCGCGGACCGCCTATGCCGGCCGGGTCAACCCCGGCGATGTCAGCAAGAACTACGGCTACGAGGTCCACCCGCCCGCGGCCGGCGATGTGCTCGCCCTGGTATCGCAGTCCGACGATCCGGTCGCGACGCTTGCGGCCTACAACCCGCCGCAGAAGGAATTCGCCGACCTCCGCGCCGAGCTCGGCCGCATCCGCGAGGCATCCGCGGACCGACACGCGGCCGGAGGTGCCGGAAGGCGGGCTGATCAAGCCGGGGATGAGCGATCCGCGCCTGCCGGTGATCCGCGCCAGGCTGGAAGTGCCGGCGGCGACGACCGATCCCGACGTCTATGACGAGGAGACGATTGCCGCGGTCGAGGCCTTCCAGCGCTCGGCCGGGCTTCGGCCGGACGGGCTCGTCGGCAAGAACACCGTCGCCGCCATGAACCGGCGCGGCGCCGATCCGGTTGAGACGATCCTCGTCAACATGGAGCGCTGGCGCTGGATGCCGCGCTATCTCGGCCAGTTCTATGTCCGGGTGAACATCCCCAACTACAATCTCGACGTCTATCGCGACGGCACACCGTTCTACACGACCCGGATCGTGGTCGGCAAAGTCACCAACCAGACCCCGATCTTCTCCGACGAGATCGAGAACATCGTGGTCAATCCGACGTGGAACGTGCCCGCCTCGATCGTCCGGAACGAGCTGTTGCCGGCGGTCAGGAACGGCAGCGGCCTGCGCGGCTACCAGGTTTACGCCAATATCCGCGGCCGCTTCCGGGCGGTCGACCCGCGCAGCCTCAACTGGCGGACCATCGACGCCCGCAAGATCCAGATCAAGCAGCCGCCCGGCGCGCGCAATGCTCTCGGCCAGGTCAAGTTCCTGTTCCCGAACAAGTATGACGTCTATCTCCACGACACGCCGTCGAAGGGCCTTTTCCAGGACGATGTCGCGCGCCTTCAGCCATGGCTGCATGCGGGTGATGAATCCGTGGGATTTCGCCGACGCGCTTCTTTCCAACACCGACCAGGTCAGCGCCGCGGCGCTGAAGAAGATGGTCGGCGGCGGCGAACGCTGGGTCAACCTCGACAAGCACGTGCCGGTCCACATCACCTATTTCACCGCCTGGATCGACGACAGCGGCGCCCTGCAGTTGCGGCCCGACATCTACGGTCACGACAAGCGGCTCGCCGACGCCCTCGGCCTGACCTGATTTCAGGGATTTCGAGCGAAAAGGCGGTTGCCAAGACGCCGCTTAAATGCCACGATTTAGCCCTAGTCGGTTCGCTCAGGCGAGACGACGGGGGTCGCGGCGCACTTCCCCCTCTTTGGTAAAGGGACGTTAACTTTATCGCCTGACTATCGAGCGCCTCGGGACATGCCCGGCTTCGGGCAAGGGACGGCGGGGACAGGTTGAGAACGGGCGCGCACCACCGGGGTGGCATCAGGGGCGAGGGGCAATCCGCTTGCTAGGACGAATTTGTGCCGCCGCCGTGGCGTGTCTTGCGGTCGTGGGTTTGAGCCAGGGCGCCGCCGCCGAGGATGAGGCGCTCACCCTCCACCACATGCATACCGGCGAGACCGCCACGATCGTGTTCAAGCGCGACGGCGTCTACGATCAGGACGGCCTCCGCAGGCTCAACGTCTTCCTGCGCGACTGGCGGAAGAACCAGCCGACCAAGATGGACCCGAAGCTCTTCGACCTGATCTACGAGGTCTACCAGGAGTTGGGCGCCACCCAGCCGATCCAGGTGGTTTGCGGCTACCGGTCCCCCGATACCAACGCGATGCTCCGCCGCCGTTCCTCGGGGGTGGCGCAGAACAGCCTGCACATGCGCGGCCAGGCGATGGATTTCTACATTCCCGGCGTCCCGCTCGCCAAGCTCCGGGCGATCGGCATGCGCATGCAAGCGGGCGGCGTCGGCTTCTACCCGACTTCGGGATCGCCCTTCGTCCACATGGATACCGGCTCGGTCCGCCACTGGCCGCGGATGACCCGCCAGCAGCTCGTCGCGGTCTTCCCCGAGGGCCATACGCTCCACATCCCCTCCGACGGCAAGCCGCTTCCCGGCTACGCCGAGGCGCTCGCCGCCTACAAGGCGCGGCAGGCCAAAGGCATCATCGCTCCGCCGGACGGACCGCTTCCGAGCATCGGCGGGGACAATGTCCTGGTCGCTGCTTCCGACGACGTGCCGTTGCCGCGCCTGTCGCCGGACCACAATGCCGACCAGACCGATCAGGTCGGCATGATCGTCGCGCTCAACGACGGCGCCGACAACTCCGACTCATATCCGCTTCTCTCCTATCCGCCGAAGGTCGACCGGGTGATCGGCCCCGACCGGTTCGCGAGCTTCGATCCGTCCGGCGAGGATGCTTCGGTCGAAGCCGAAGTCGATTTCGATACCGCCTATTCCGAGCAGATCCCGGTTCCGGCGGAACTCGCCCATGCCATGGCGGCGCGCGACCGGACCGAACATTCGAGCTCGGCGTCGCTGCCGATCGCTCCGACCGCCGTCGTCTCGACCGTCGATATCGGCGTCGACCTGAGCCGCTCGCTCCGCGCCGACGCGATCACCGCCGCCGTCTTCCGCGACACCCAGAACGGCGAGCCGCCGCCGCGGGTTCTCGCCTACGCCTCTGCCACGGCGGTGCCGACCTTCGACCGCAAGGAAGGCGCGCGCAATGCCGCCACGGACGGCGTGCCGATGCCGCCCCTCAATCCGCTTCGCGACGAAGCGGCGAGCCCGGCGCCACCGCCGCCGCCGGCCCGGACATTCACGGTCAACGAAGTCTACAGCCGCCTGCCGGCTTCGCCCCTCACGCTCACCAAGCTCGACACGCAGGGCCTGCGGCTGTGGATCGCCGGCCAGTCGACGCGCGAGAAGCGCTATGCGCTGTTCACCATGCCCGACTTCAGCGGCATGCCCGTGCTCCTCGACAAGCCCGAGGTGACCTTCGCGGCGCGCTTCGACCGGGTGATCTATCGCGGCATGCGCACCGACCATTTCGCCGGCTCGCCGACGCAGCCGCCGGCGGTGGTCGACCTCACCACCCACGAGATCATCGCCGCGCGCTGAGCGCGGTCCCGTCCCGATTCGAAGGACGCCGCCGCACATGCGCGGCGCCAATGGCCGTGAGGTCATATCCCGCCGGCGCGACGGCCGGGGTCCGTTTCATTTCGCTGTGAAGCCGCCATCGATGAGAAGGTCGGCGCCGTTGATCATTCCCGCCGCGTCCGAAACCAGAAACAGTGCGGCGGCGGCGATCTCCTCGGGCTCGGCAAAGCGTCCGGTCGGGATCTGCGCCTTCATCGCGTCGCCTTTCGGACCCGCCCAGGCCTTCCTGCCGAGGTCGGTCAGGACCACGGTCGGCGAGATCGAATTGACGGTGATGCCGTGGCGCCCCCATTCGATCGCCAAGGTCCTGGTCATGCCGATCACAGCGAATTTGGACGCGCAATAGGCGACGTGGCTGTCGATGGCGATCGAACCGGCCTGCGAGGCGAGATTGACGATCCTGCCGGACTTCCTGGCGATCATGCGCCGGCCGACCGCCTGCGCCATCAGGAAGCTGCCGGTGAGGTTGATGTCGAGGGTGCGCTGCCAGGCGGCGAGGCTGATGCTTTCGGCCGGGGCGAGTTCGGCGACGCCGGCGCAATTGACGAGGATATCGATGCGGCCCATCTCCGCCACCACCGCGGCGACGGCGGCCTCGACGCTTGCGGCGTCGGCGACATCGCAGGTCCACGCCGTCGACGACGGCAGGGCCGCCGCACGCGCCTTGACCGCGTCCGTGTTGAGGTCGAGGAGCGCAAGCCGCGCGCCCTTGGAGGCGAAGGCTTGGGCGATGGCGGCGCCGATGCCGGAGGCGGCGCCGGTGATGACGGCGACCTTGTCGGCGATGGAGAAGTCGAAGTCGATTTCCTTCGGAGCGGTGGACATCGGATCCGTTCCCTTCTTCACTGTCCGGCTGTCGATCGCCGGGACCGCCGGCGACGGCTGCGACGAAAGCGATGATATCGAGGGACGGGCTTGTCGTCCTTCGGATCGTGCGGCACGTCGCAAGCGCCCACGGTGGAGCGCCGCGCACGGGCTAACGATTTTTGGGTGAGAGGTCGCCGTGACGAAAGCGTCCGGTGATCATCCGGCCCCTGCATCATGTCCGTAGTCGCGCCGATCCGACCGGACCGGGCGCCGCTTATTCCTTTGCCTGCGCCATCCCCAGCGCGCGAAGGTAGAGGTCGAGCAGCGCCTCCTGCTCCTGGCGCTCGGCCGAATCCTGCTTGCGGATGCGGATGACGGCGCGCAGCGTCTTGGTGTCGAAGCCGTTGGCCTTGGCCTCGGCATAGACTTCCTTGATGTCGTCGGCGATCGCCTGCTTCTCCTCCTCGAGACGCTCGATCCTTTCGATGATCGAGCGAAGCTGATCGGCGGCGACGCCCCCCGCTTCGGCCATGTTCGACTGCTCCCCGGCTGTTCGATCGATATGGAGGGCCGCTCTTGCCCCGACTTCGCCGAAGGGTCAAGCCGGAGGTCGCAATATCAGTGTCGCGGGCGGTTCTTCCCGAAGGCGTCGAGCTTCTCGGCGGTCGCGTCCGTCTGGTGGCGCGCCTGCCATTCCGCATAGGGCATGCCGTAGATCAGTTCGCGCGACCGATCCTTGCTCGATCGCGATGCCGCGCGCCTCGGCCGCCTCGCGATACCAGTTGGACAGGCAGTTGCGGCAGAAGCCGGCGAGATTCATCAGGTCGATGTTCTGCACGTCGCTGCGGGCGCGGAGATGATCGACCAGCCGGCGGAAGGCGGCAGCCTCGAGTTCGGTGCGGGTCGACGGATCGATCTCGTCCATGGCGCTTTTCTCCGATTGCCGATTGAGCTTCAGATAGGGTCGACCGGGCCGGTGCGCGACCCGTAGCGACGGACCTCATGCATTTCGGGCAGCCGATTGAGCTCGGCGAGGAGCGGCGCGAGCCGGTCCGCCCATTCGCCGACGCCGCGTTCGTCGCCGATCAGGTCCTGGCGGAGCTCGATCAGCGCATGGGCGAGGCCGCGGCGTGTCGCGTGGCGATAGAGGGTGTCGCCGGCAAGGCTGCCCGAATAGGGCTCGTTGTCGCCGACGACCAGATCGCCGCGCCGCGGAGAGGCCGGCGATCAAGGGCACGGCAAGGCGCGGATCGGCATCCCACAGGATGCCGACCTGCCAGGGCCGGCCGCGGCCGCGCCATACCGGCGTGAAGCTGTGGACCGAAACGAGAACCGGGACCCCGCCGCGCGCCAGCGCCTCCTCGACGCGGCCGCGGATGGCGCCGTCATAGGGCTGATAGTAGCCTGCGATGCGCCGCGCCCGCTCACCTTCGTCGACGCCGAGATTGCCCGGCACCACGGCGCGATCGGACAGCCGCATGATCAGCGTCGGGTCGTCGCGGCCGCGATTGGGGTCGATGAGGAGCCGCGAGAAGCGCGACAGGACCGCCGGCGCGCTGAGATGCGCCGCAAGCGCGAGGGTGAGTTCGCGCGCCCCCGGATCGTAGGCGATGTGCCGCGAGAGCGCCTCGCGGGGCAGGCCGAGGCTGCCATAGGCCTGCGGCAAGCGGCTCTCGGCATGATCGCAGACCAGGATGAGGCCAAGCGACGGATCGCCGTCGACGACGGCGAAGGGCGCAAAGGCGCCCTCCCCGGCGGTTTCGCCGGCGGCCGGTTCGGTGATCGCAACCATGGGCGAAATGATAGTGAGCGGGCTGGTGTCGCGCCATAGCCGGGACGCCGGTGGATATCCCAGGGCCCGGACAGCCACGATGCCGCCGTCTTCGCAGCCGATAAGCGCTTGATCGCTGCGGCAATTCGTCGTTTTCCGTTGGGACCTAAGAGACTGAGGAAATGCGCACGTCTGCCGTTGACATGGCGAAACTCGCGGCGCGATAAGTGCAGACTGAATAGTTCGACGAGCCGGTTCGCCTGCCGACCCGATGCGATTGCGCGCACCAAAATCGTGGTACCGAAAGGCGGTCGTTGCCGCCAGCATTGTGCTGCTTGCCGCGACTCGGCGCCGGCGCGTTCTTCATCCTCCACCAGAACCAGGGCCTTGCCGAGGCCCGCATCCTCGAGGCGGGCGCGACCCCGGACGGGGTGACCGGAGCGCTATCGGCCGACGGCGGCACCGGCGGCCTGCGCCTCTGCAACAAGACGGGAAGCCGCGTCGGCGTGGCCATCGGCTACAAAGAAGGGCCGCGCTGGACCACCGAGGGATGGTGGAACATCACCGCGGCAAGCTGCGAAACCCTGATGGCGGGACCCCTGGTGTCCCGCTTTTATTATATCTACGCGATCGACTACGATCAGGGCGGCGCGTGGGGCGGCAAGGCGATGCTCTGCACCCGCGACAAGATGTTCACCATCCACGGAATCGAGGACTGCGTGGCACGCGGGTTCGAGCGCAGCGGCTTCTTCGAGGTCGACACCGGCGAACAGAGGAGCTGGACGGTCCAATTGACCGAGCCGGGCGAGACCGGAACGGGCGGCCGATGAGGCGTTCGCGCAAGGCAAAGATCCTTGCGACGCTCGGCCCAGCTTCCTCGGACAAGGCGACGATCAGGAGCCTCTTCGAAGCCGGCGCCGACATCTTCCGGATCAATATGAGCCACACCGACCACCCGCGGCTCCGCATGCTCGTCCACACGATCCGCGAAGTCGAGGCCGAGGTCGGACGGCCGATCGGCATCCTCGCCGACCTGCAGGGTCCGAAGCTTCGCATCGGCACCTTCGCCGAGGGCGAGATCGAGCTGATGCCGGGCGACACCTTCGTCCTCGACTTCGAAGCCGGCGCCGGGGAGCCGGAAACGGGTCGGGCTGCCGCATCCGGAGATTTTCGCGGCGCTCGAGCCGGGGCATCGCCTCCTCCTCGACGACGGCAAGGTGCGGCTCCGCGTCAACAAGACGTCGCCGTCGCGCGCCACCACCACGGTCGAGGCCGGGGTCAGGCTCTCCGACCGCAAGGGGGTGAGCGTCCCCGATTCGACGATCGAGTTCAGCGCCCTCACCGCGAAGGACCGCACCGACCTCGAGGCGGCGCTCAACGCCGAGGTCGACTGGATCGCGCTCTCCTTCATCCAGCGTCCGGAGGACCTCGCCGAGGTTCGCAAGATCGCGCGCGGGCGGGCGGCGGTGATGGCCAAGATCGAAAAGCCGCAGGCGGTCGAGCGGCTCGATTCGATCATCGACTTCTCCGACGCGCTGATGGTGGCGCGCGGCGATCTCGGCGTCGAGGTCCCGCTCGAACAGGTGCCGGGAATCCAGAAGCGCATCACCCGAGCCGCGCGCCGGGCCGGCAAGCCGGTGGTGGTGGCGACGCAGATGCTCGAATCGATGATCCACGCGCCAGTGCCGACGCGGGCCGAGGTCTCCGACGTCGCCACCGCGGTCTTCGAGGGCGCCGACGCGATCATGCTCTCGGCGGAATCCGCCTCCGGCGACTTCCCGATCGAGTCGGTGGCGACGATGAACCGCATCGCCGTCGAGGTCGAGCGCGACCCCAACTACCGGAACATCATGCACGCGCAGCGGACCGAGCCGCAGGCGACCGGCGCCGACGCGATCTCGGCGGCGGCGCGCCAGATCGCCGAGACGCTGCACCTCGCCGCGATCTGCTGCTACACCTCGTCGGGCGCGACGGCGATGCGCGCGGCGCGCGAGCGCCCGCAGACCCCGATCATCGCGCTCTCGCCGATCCTGGCGACGGCGCGCCGCCTGTCGCTGGTGTGGGGGCTCCACTGCATCGCCGGCCCCGAGCCGGAGACGCTCGAGAGCATGATCCACCATGCCTGCACCATCGCGCTCCGCGAAGGATTTGCCACCGCCCACGAACGGATCATCGTCACGGCCGGCGTGCCGCTCGGCAAGCCGGGCGCCACAAACATGCTGCGGATCGCGATGGTCGGCGAGGACGGCAGCGCGACCTGAGGCGGCGCTCGGCGCTCAGAGCGCCTGGCCAGCGGCTTTCTTTTCCAGTTCGTCGAGGGCGCCGCGAACGTTGTCGAGATAGGGATCGACGGCGAGCGCCTCGCGGTAGGCCTCGATGGCGCGCTTGTCGTCGCCGAGGGTCTTCATGATCATGCCGAGGCCGCTCAAGGCGCCGAAATGGCGCGGCTCCAGGGCAAGCACGTGGGCGATGTCGGAAATCGACTTCGCGTAGTCGTCCATCAGGTAGTGGACGGTGGCGCGCTTGTTCCAGCCCTCGGCGTAGTCGGGCGCCATGATCACGATGCGGTCGAGGAAATCGAGGGCGCGCGGATACTGCTTGGCCTGCATCGCCTTCAACGTCCACTGCATCAGGACGTCGACGGTGTCGCTTCCCGATTGGAGCCAGAGACCGAGAATGGTGTCCTCGATCTCCTTGGCGGCGTCCTTGTCGGTCTCGCTCTTGAGGGTCGCGAACAGCGAATCGAGGCGCTCGCCCTTGGAGACCTCGGCCGCCGGCGGCGCGGAGACATCGACCGACGGGCCGCTCTCCTCCGCCCTCGCGGCGGCCCCGATCAGGGACGCGGCCAGGAGAGAAGTCGCCAAAGCTGCGATAAGGCGTTTCATCGCGCCAAGATTATCGCCGAAGTCGCCGCCCGGTCAAAAACAAAGGGCCGTGATCGGCGAACGTCAGCCCTGGCGGGCTTTGAAGCGCGGATTGGTCTTGTTGATGATGAAGACGCGGCCTTTCCGCCGGACCAGGCGGTTGGCGCGATGGCGCTTGCGGAGCGAGCGAAGAGAGTTGCGAATTTTCATTGTTCTGACCGGCCGGAAGCTTGAACGGGCCGTTCCGGCCCGAATTCGCGCCGGAACGTATGGTCGCCCCGGCGGCCTGTCAAGGTTCCGCGCCGCTTCAGACCGCGACGCCGGCCGCCTTGGCGAGAAGCTCGTTCCACTCCGCTTCGGTGAGGAGCGTCCGGCTGATCGCGCAACCGTCGGCGCCGAGCTCGACCACGTCGACCATCCCGAAGCCGCTTTGATTGGAAAAGATGTGGGCATAAACGGCCGACACCGGAACCGAGTTGATGGCGGTCTGGCGGCGCCACTCGTCGGCGAAGGCCTGGTCGAAACCGGTCTCCAGCGTCACCATCTCGCCGCCGATCTTGGCGCGATCGAGGCCGAGATTCTCGAGGACATCGGCTACCGCGACGCAACGCGGACCTGCCTGCTGGTCGTCAAACAAAGCGACGCCCTCGACCGCCGCCGGCGGCACCGAAGTCTCGGCCTGCTGCTCGGCTACTACGTTTTCGTCATCGCTCTGGGAAGGGATATTCGCAAGCGCGAAGCTCGTCGCGGACACCGCAAGAATGGCCAATGCGGTCGAGGCGAAGATCGACTTTCCAAACTTCTTGGACATCTTCGATACTCCCCTTCATTCCCCAGACACCCGGCCGTTAACCTTTTCCGGCCCGTGTCTCGCACCTCAAGCCAACGCCGACGGTGCGAATTGGTTTCACTGAACGAGATGGATACGCCGAAATCACACGGCGCGCTGTGAAGCGGACCACAGGGGGCCCATCGCCTTGACGCGGGCGCTCCGCCCATCGACAGTGCGCCTCGCGTCAGCCACTCCCGCGGAGGCCAGAAGCCGTCATGTCCCTCAGGAACATCCTTGGCCTAGCCGGAGTGGCGCTGTCGCTGACGGGCTGCGCGCCATATGGCTACTGGGACCAACGGCTCGCCGAGATGCCGCGAGCCTTCAACTACGGGTGCCGCAACGGGCTGCTCACCAGCAACAGGCAGGAAGCCGCGCTCTACTGCCCGCGCGACATGCCGCTGCCGCCCAACGGCGTGTGGCGGCCGGGGGCTGCCCGGTAGGCGCGAGCCGTAGATATTTGTACATATCAGGGGGCCGGAGGACATGAAGCCCACAGCGGCTCTGTTTGCCTGGCCGGTTCGCATCGGCTTGGCAGCGAGCGGTATTGATTGCGGGCTTGCCTGTCGCAGGGCGGCCGCCTAGCAGAGTATGCCGGGCTGATGTGGCGCCCGATGTTGTTCGCGGGCTCCGACCATGGACGATCCCATACCCATAGACACGCTGCCGCACCGGCGCCGCCGACGGCGGGTCATCGCCGGCTGCATGTTTCACCGGGAGACGGCGATCCTCGACTGGCGCATTCACGAACTTGCGGCTGTCGTCGACGACTTTGTCGTCCTCGAATTCGACGATGACACATAGCGGCCAGCCGCGCGAGTTGCGTCGGCCCGATCGCGACCCGCGTTTTGCCGATCTCGCTGGGGCCGTGCATGGCGTGGTCGTCGATGACTTGCCCAAAGGCCCCGATCCATGGGTGCGCGAGCGCCGCCAGCGCCAGGCGATCTGGAGCCACGGCATCGCGGCCCTCCACCCCGATGATGACGACCTCATCCTGATCTCGGACGCCGACGAAGTTCCCTATCCGGAGGTCGTCGCTGCGCTGGGGCAATCGGAGATCGAGACGCCGCTTTTTGTCCGGCCGCATTGGTTCAACTTCAACTGGCAAACCTATCTCGGGCCGTGGATGAACCCCTCGATACGTTTCTTCACGGCGGGTTTTCTTCGCGAGCTCTTCGCAAGCGGCAACGGCGAGCAGCTCGGTCGATGCACGATTCCCGGCCGCGAGATCGCCGGGCTCAACGGCTGGCATGCCAGCTGGTTCGGGTCCGACGAGATGGTGCTCGACAAGCTCGCCTCCTACAGCCATGCGCGGGACCGGAGAGAAATCGAGGCTGCCGCGGAAGGTGTCGACGGCATAGCCAGGCGCCGGGTCTCGGGGCTCGACATGTTTGGCCAAAGGCCCCGCCTCGAGTTGCGGCCGCGACTGCCGTATCACGCCTACCGCTTGCTTGGCGACAATTGACGAGGCCGAAGCTCGCCTGGTCTCTTCCGGTCAGATGTGGATCGGCTTGAACCAGGCGGCGAGCGCCGCCTCCTTGACCGCCTCCGACAGCGTCGGGTGGGCGTGGCAGATGCGGCCGAGGTCCTCGGCGGCGCCGGCGAATTCCATCAGCACCGATGCCTCGGCGATCAATTCGCCGGCGATACGGGCCGATGATGTGGACGCCGAGCACGCGGTCGGTGGCCGCGTCGGCGAGCACCTTGACGAAGCCGTCCTTCTCCAGCATCGCGCGGGCCCGCGCATTGGCCGAGAACGGGAACTTGCCGGCCCGGTACGCGATCCCCGCCGCCTTCAGCTCCTCCTCGGTCTTGCCGACCGAGGCGATCTCGGGATGGGTGTAGACCACGCTGGGGATGACACCGTAGTTCACGTGGCCCGCCTGCCCGGCGACGATCTCGGCGACCGCGACGCCCTCGTCCTCGGCCTTGTGGGCGAGCATCGGCCCGCGGATCGCGTCGCCGATCGCATAGACGCCCTCGACACTGGTCCGGAAATGCTCGTCGACGACGACACGGCCGCGCTCGTCGAGGGCGACGCCGGCCTCGCCGAGGCCGAGGCCGGCGGTATAGGGCCGGCGCCCGATGGCGACGAGCACGATGTCGGCCTCGACCGTCTCGGCGGCGCCGCCCGCCGCCGGCTCGACGGCGACCTTCAGCGTCTTTCCCGAGCCGTCCACCGAGGCGACCTTGCTCGACAGCCGGAAGGCGATTCCCTGCCGGGTCAGGAGGCGCTGGCGCCTGCTTGCGACTTCGCCGTCCATGCCCGGCAGGATGCGGTCGAGGAACTCGACCACGGTGACCTCGCTGCCGAGCCGCCGCCACACCGAGCCGAGTTCGAGGCCGATGACGCCGGCGCCGACCACGACGAGGCGCTTCGGCACCGCGGCAAGCGCCAGCGCGCCGGTCGAGGAGACGATCCGCTTCTCGTCGACCGCGACGCCGGGAAGCGGCGTCGACTCCGAGCCGGTGGCGATGACGATCGCCTTCGCCTCGACCGTCCGGCTTGAGCCGTCCTCGGCCGCGACCCGGATGCTGCCGGGGCCGACGATGGCGCCGGTGCCGCGAATCGGCTCGATCTTGTTCTTCTTGAAGAGAAACGCGACGCCGGAGGTGTTGGCTTCCACCACCGCGTCCTTGTGCGCCATCATCGCCGCAAGGTTGAGCTTCGGCTTGCCGACCTCGATGCCGAAGGCGGGGAAATCGTGGCCGGCCTTCTCGAACAGCTCGGAGGCGTGGAGGAGCGCCTTCGACGGGATGCAGCCGACATTGAGGCAGGTGCCGCCGAGGGTCGCGTCCTTCTCGATGACCGCGACGCTGAGCCCGAGCTCCGCGGCGCGGATGGCGCAGACATAGCCGCCGGGGCCGCTGCCGATGACGGCGAGATCGTAGGACATTGGATGGCTACCGATCAGCTTGCGAGGGCGAGGATTGCGGCCTGCCTCTCGGCGCGTTCGCGAAGCATATCCGCTCCGAAGTCGATGTCGTCGCCGTTTTCATCGATCCAGCCCAGCGAATGCCCATAGTAGCTCCAGCTGCACCTTCGCAAAGTATGCTCGGGTCTGAGAGGTAGGACGAAGATCCTTCCCGTCGGCGATAATCGGCCGCATGTCGACGACACCGTCGTAGCCGTCCGTCGAACACGAGCTTCAACACGCCGTGAATAACCGGCTCAACTGACACGATCCGAAGGGCGGGTTTCACCTTCAGCCGATCTTGGGCTTTCGCCGCTTCGAACCTGCAACCACGCTCGACAGGAGCGCCCGCTCGACGACTTCTGGCCCATCAAGGATCACCTTGCGCTGTTGAGCGCTTCGGAAAGCTGCCGCCAATCAGGTCCAGCGTCTCGATACCGATCTTCGCGCGATGCTCGGCGAGTTCGACATGAAAGTGCGGTGGCGCAGGTGATCCTTGGAATAGAAATACATGCTCACCCGCACGCCGATCGACAATCGCTATCACCCGGCATCGCTCAGCCTCTCCGGCATGACGTCGAAGATCGCGTCAGTTCATTGTAGCCGCATCGCTGCCGCCGCCGAAATGAAGCGATGGTCCGGATGAAATCATGCCTCGCTCGGAGTTCAGGTCCTCGTTATGCGCGGAAGGCCCTTCCGGCGATCACAGACTTACGATTCCGGCGACAGCAGAAGAGTACCTGCCGCGACATACGGGTTGCCGAGATCGTGTCCGAAAGAGCGCGACAAACGCCGTGAACAGCAGCAAGGACGCGACGAGCGTCGTACCGTAGCGGATGCTACGCACTCGTTTCTTCGCTGCATCCGTCACTAGAGATCCAGCACCAGCCGTTCCGGATCCTCGAGCACCTCCTTGACCCGGACGAGGAAGGTCACCGCCTCGCGGCCGTCGACGATGCGGTGGTCGTAGGAGAGCGCGAGATACATCATCGGCCGCGCTTCGATCTTGCCGCCGACCACCACCGGCCGCTCCTGGATCTTGTGCATGCCGAGGATGCCGGACTGCGGCGCGTTGAGGATCGGCGTCGACATCAGCGAGCCGTAGATGCCGCCATTGGTGATGGTGAAGGTGCCGCCCTGCATCTCCTCGATCGACAGCGAGCCGTCGCGGGCGCGGCCGGCGAGTTCGGCGATCGTCTTCTCGATGCCGGCGAGCGACAGGCGGTCGGCGTCGCGCACCACCGGCACCACCAGGCCGCGCTCGGTGCTGACCGCGACGCCGATGTGGTAGTAGTTCTTGTAGACGATGTCGGTGCCGTCGATCTCGGCATTGACCGCCGGGATGTCCTTCAGCGCCTGGACGCAGGCCTTCACGAAGAAGCCCATGAAGCCGAGCTTGACGCCGTGCTTCTTCTCGAACAGGTCGCGGTAGCGGCGCGGAGCGCCATCACCGCGCTCATGTCGACCTCGTTGAAGGTGGTCAGCATCGCCGCCGTGTCCTGCGCCTCCTTGAGGCGGCGGGCGATGGTCTGGCGAAGCCGGCGCATGCGCACCCGCTCCTCGCGCGCCGCATCGTCGGGCGCCGACGGCGCGCGGACCGCCGACCGGCTTCGGCGCCTCGGCCTTGGCGGCAGAGCGCGTCGGCCTTGGTGATGCGGCCGTCCTTGCCGGTGCCGGCGACCGTCGCGGGCGGAGATGCCCTTCTCGGCGAGGATCTTCGCGGCCGAGGGCGCGGTTCCAGCCGGGCTCGCCGGCCGCGCCGGAGCGGCGGCTTCGCCGGCGCGGCCGCCGGGCTTCGCGCGGCTCCCGCATCCTCACCGGCTCCGGGCCGGCGGCGATCGGCTGCGTCGTCTCGGTCTTCTTGTCCGGTTTCCGGTCGGGACCGGTGTCGCCGGCCGTCACCGGCCTTGGCCCGCTCGGCCTTGATCGCGCCGAGCACGGCGCCGACCTCGACGGTGCCGCCGGCCTCGACGGCGATCGATTCGATGACGCCGGCCGATCGGGCGCCGGCACTTCGAGCGTCACCTTGTCGGTCTCGAGCTCGACCAGCGGCTCGTCGACCTTGACCACGTCGCCGACCTTCTTGAACCACTGGCCGACGGTCGCCTCGGTCACCGATTCGCCGAGCGTCGGAACCCGGATTTCCATCGCCTCATTTCCCCTGCTCGGCAATCGCTCAGGCGGCGAGCGCCTCGTCGAGGAACGCGTGCAGCTGCTGCAGGTGCTTCGACATCAGGCCGGTCGCGGTCGCCGCCGCGGCGGCGCGGCCGACATAGCGCGGCCGCCGGCTCTTGCCGCCGACCTGCTCCAGCACCCATTCGAGATAGGGCTCGGCGAACGACCAGGCGCCCATGTTCTTCGGCTCCTCCTGGCACCAGACGACCTCGGCATTCTTGAAGCGCGACAGCTCGGTGATCAGCGCCTTGGCCGGGAACGGATAGAGCTGCTCCAGCCGCAGGATGTAGATGTCGTCGATGCCGCGCTTCTCGCGCTCCTCGTAGAGGTCGTAATAGACCTTGCCGGAGCAGAGCACGACGCGGCGGATGCTTCTCGTCCGCGGCGAGCTTGGTCGTCTCGCCCTTGCGGCACTCGGCGTCGTCCCAGAGCAGCCGGTGGAAGGTCGAATCCGGGCCCATCTCGTCGAGCCGCGACACCGCCCGCTTGTGCCGCAGCAGCGACTTCGGCGTCATCAGGATGAGCGGCTTGCGGAACTCGCGCTTCAGCTGGCGGCGAAGGATGTGGAAGTAGTTGGCCGGGGTCGTGCAGTTGGCGACCTGCATGTTGTCCTCGGCGCAGAGCTGCAGGAAGCGCTCGAGCCGCGCCGAGGAATGCTCCGGTCCCTGGCCCTCGTAGCCGTGCGGCAGGAGCATGACGTCAGCGCCGACATGCGCAGCCACTTCCGTTCGCCCGACGAGATGAACTGGTCGATGACGACCTGGGCGCCGTTGACGAAGTCGCCGAACTGCGCCTCCCACAGCACCAGCGCGTTGGGCTCGGAGAGCGAGTAGCCGTACTCGAAGCCGAGCACCGCCTCCTCCGACAGCATCGAGTTGATGACCTCGAAGCGCCCCTGGTCGGGCGAGAGATGGTTGAGCGGGATGTAGCGCTCCTCGGTCTCCTGGTCGTAGAGCACCGAATGGCGCTGCGAGAAGGTGCCGCGCTCGGAATCCTGGCCGGACAGGCGCACGCGATGGCCCTCCTCGACCAGCGAGCCGAAGGCGAGCGCCTCGGCCGTCGCCCAGTCGATGCCGTCGCCGGTCTCGATCGCCTTCCGCCGCTGGTCGAGGAAGCGCTGGATCGTGCGATGGACGTGGAAGTCCGGCGGGACCTCGGTGAGCCCGGTGCCGATCCGCTTCAGCGTCTCGATCGCGAGCCCGGTGACGCCGCGGCGCGGCGCATCGCCGGTCTCCGCGGCCTTGAGCCCAGCCCAGACGCCGTCGAGCCAGTCGGCCTTGTTGGCACGGTAAGTGGTGCTCGCCTCGAAGGCCTCGTCGAGCCGAGAACGCCAGCGCGCCTTCAGCTCCTCGACCTCGGCGTCGCGTGACCAGCCCCTCGCCGATCAGCTTGTCGGCATAGATCCGGAAGGTCGTCGGATGGTCGGCGATCGTCCGGTACATCAGCGGCTGGGTAAACGCCGGCTCGTCGCCCTCGTTGTGGCCGAAGCGCCGGTAGCAGAACATGTCGATGACCACCGGCTTGTGGAACTTCTGCCGGAACTCGGTCGCGACCTTGGCGGCGTAGACCACCGCTTCGGGATCGTCGCCGTTGGCGTGGAAGATCGGCGCCTCGACCATCTTGGCGATGTCGGAGGGGTAGGGCGAGGAGCGGGCGAAGCGCGGATTGGTGGTGAAGCCGATCTGGTTGTTGATGATGAAGTGGATCGAGCCGGCGGTGCGATGGCCGCGCAGCCCGGAAAGGCCGAAGCACTCCGCCACCACGCCCTGACCGGCGAAGGCGGCGTCGCCATGGATGAGAAGCGGCACGACGCGGGCCCGCTGGTCGAGCGGCACGATCTCGGCGCGGGGGTTGTCGGCGTGCTGGTCCTGCTTCGCTCGCGCCTTGCCCAGCACCACCGGGTCGACGATCTCGAGATGCGAGGGTTGGCGGTGAGCGACAGGTGAACCTTGTTGCCGTCGAACTCGCGGTCGGACGAAGCGCCGAGATGGTACTTGACGTCGCCCGAGCCCTCGACGTCGTCGGGCGAGGCCGAGCCGCCCTTGAACTCGTGGAAGATGACGTGGTGCGGCTTGCCCATGACCTGGGCGAGCACGTTCAGCCGGCCGCGATGCGCCATGCCGAGCACGATCTCCTGCACGCCGAGCTGGCCGCCGCGCTTGATGATCTGCTCGAGCGCCGGGATCAGCGACTCGGCGCCGTCGAGGCCGAAGCGCTTGGTGCCGGTATACTTGACGTCGAGGAACCGCTCGAAACCCTCGGCCTCGGCGAGCTTGTTGAGGATCGCCTTCTTGCCCTCACGCGTGAAGGCGATGCCCTTGTCCGGGCCCTCGATCCGCTCCTGGATCCAGCCCTTCTCGGCCGGGTCGGAGATGTGCATGAACTCGATGGCGAGCGTGCCGCAATAGGTCCGCCGCAGGATCTCGAGCATCTCGGGAATGGTCGCGAATTCGAGCCCGAGGACGTGGTCGATGAAGATCTTTCGCCCGTAGTCGGCCTCGGTGAAACCATAGGAGGCCGGGTCGAGGTCGTTTTCCGTTTTCGCCGGCTCGAGGCCGAGCGGGTCGAGATTGGCGTAGAAATGGCCGCGCATGCGGTAGGCGCGGATCATCATGATCGCGCGGACCGAGTTCCGCGCCGCCTGCTGGACGCGCGCGTCGCTGATCTCGGCGCCGCGCGTGGTCGCCGCCTTCCTGATCTTCTCGCCGAGGGCGCCCTCGACCGCCCCCCAATTGCCGTCGAGGGCGGCGACCAATTCGCCATTGGCGACCAGCGGCCAGTCCTTGCGCCGCCAGGACGGGCCGGGCTCCCCAGCCCCGTTCGCCTGCTCCTTCAGCCCCTCGAAGAACGCCCGCCACTCGGCGTCGACCGAGGCTGGGTCGCGGGCATAACGCGCCTCCAGCTCCTCGAGATAGGGGGCATTGGCGCCGTAGAGAAACGAAGTCTCCGCGAACGCGGCATTTGATCCTGGCGTGCCATATTTGTCCCGCGGGAGAGGGCTCCCGGCGCTCTTGTCTACACGGATCGAGGCCGCGCCGTGTCGGTCAAGTTACTGCGAAGCAAAGACATATTTGTGATGCGGCGTCATTCCTTCAAGACATTGGCCAGCGTCTTTCCGATGCGCGCCGGGGACTCGGCGATGCGGACGCCCGCCGAGAGCATCGCATCGATCTTGTCGCCGGCGGCTCCCTTGCCCCCTGCAATGATCGCGCCAGCATGGCCCATGCGACGGCCGGGCGGGGCGGTCCGCCCGGCGATGAAGCCGACCACGGGTTTTCGGCGGCCGCGAGCGGCTTCGTCCCTGAGGAATTGCGCCGCCTCCTCCTCCGAGGAGCCGCCGATCTCGCCGATCATGACGATCGACCGGGTCTTCTCGTCGGCGAGGAAGAGTTCCAGGACGTCGATGAAGTCGAGGCCCTTGACCGGGTCGCCGCCGATGCCGACGGCGCTGGTCTGGCCGAGCCCGGCATTGGTGGTCTGGAAGACCGCCTCGTAAGTGAGGGTGCCCGAGCGGGAGACGATGCCGACCGAGCCCTCGGCGAAGATATTGCCCGGCATGATGCCGATCTTGCATTCGCCGGCCGTCATCACGCCGGGGCAGTTGGGGCCGATGAGGCGGCTCACCGATCCCGACAGGGCGCGTTTCACCCGCACCATGTCGAGGACGGGTATGCCCTCGGTGATGCAGACGATCAGCGGAATCCCGGCGTCGATAGCCTCGAGGATGGCGTCAGCGGCGAACGGCGGCGGGACGTAGATGACGGTTGCGTCGACGCCGGTCGCGGCCCTCGCCTCGGCGACGGTGTCGAAGACCGGCAGATCGAGATGGGTCTGGCCGCCTTTTCCCGGCGATACCCCGCCAACCATCTTCGTGCCATAGGCGATCGCCTGCTCGGAATGGAAGGTGCCGTTCCTGCCGGTGAAGCCCTGGCAGATGACGCGGGTCTCGGCGTTGACGAGGATGCTCATGGGTCTCGCTACAGGTAGTACTTGAAGCCGCGCTTGGACGCTTTTGAAATCCGGAAGGTTCGTGGCCCGACACGTTCGATCAGGATCAAGTCACCCTCGACGACACCTTCGGCTTCAAAGAAGCGATTGATGGCTCCGCGTTCCCTGAAGATCGCTTTGGTCTCATCTATGTCGGTCTCGACCATTTCGTCTCCGATTTGCAACGATATGGGAGTGCCGGCTACCATCTTGTTATTGCCCGCAAGGCTATCGTCCGGAAAGAGACCGAGAACGCCACGTAGATTGACGTGACCGTTTCGAACATTTCCGCCGGTCACTTCAACGACCACTGCCTTGAGACTCTCGTTCATGCTGGTCGACCGTTGCCCGCCACCGCCTTCACTACCTTCTGCGCGGCATCGTCGAGGTCGTCGGCGGGGATGACGTTAAGCCCCGAACTCGGCGATGATCTTCTTGCCAAGCTCGACATTGGTGCCTTCGAGCCGCACCACCAGCGGCACCTTCAGTCCCACCTGCTTCACCGCCGCGACAATGCCTTCCGCCACCACGTCGCAACGCATGATGCCGCCGAAAATGTTGACGAGGATGCCGCGCACGCGCGGATCGGCGGTGATGATCTTGAAGGCGGCGGCGACCCGCTCCTTCGAGGCGCCGCCGCCGACGTCGAGGAAGTTTGCGGGCTCGGCGCCGTAGAGCTTGATGATGTCCATGGTCGCCATGGCAAGGCCGGCGCCGTTGACCATGCAGCCGATAGTGCCGTCGAGCGCGACGTAGGAAAGGTCGTGCTCGGCCGCTTCGACCTCCTTCGGGTCGTCCTCGCCGGGATCGCGGAGCTCGGCAATGTCCGGATGACGGAAGAGGGCGTTGTCGTCGAAATTGATCTTGGCGTCGAGACAAACGAGCTGGCCGCCCGTGGTGACCACCAGCGGATTGATCTCGAGGAGGCTCATGTCCTTCTCGACGAAGGCCCTGTAGAGGGTCGCGATCAGCCGGTCGCATGCGGCGACCTGCTCGCCGGCGAGACCGAGTCCGAAGGCGATCGTGCGGCCGACATGGGGCATGTAACCGGCCGCCGGGTCGACATGAGCGGTGATGATCTTCTCCGGCGTCCTTGCCGCGACGTCCTCGATATTCACGCCGCCGGCCTGCGAGGCGATGAAGGCGACGCGGCCGCTGCCTCGGTCGACCAGGCAGGAGAGGTAGAGCTCGCGGCCGATCTCCGAGCCCTCCTCGACATAGAGGCGCCGGACCGTCCGGCCGGCCGCGCCGGTCTGGTGGGTGACAAGGGTGCGGCCGAGCATCGCCTCGACATGGGAGACGACTTCATCGACCGAGCGGGCGAGGCGGACGCCGCCCTTGTCGCCGGCTTCCGTCTCCTTGAACCTGCCCTTGCCGCGGCCGCCGGCGTGAATCTGCGACTTGACCACCCAGACCGGTCCGCCGAGCGCGCGCGCGGCTTCGGCAGCCTGATCGACCGAGAAGACGGCGATCCCCTTCGGCACCGGCGCGCCGAAGTCGCGGAGCACCGCCTTGGCCTGGTATTCGTGGATATTCATGCCCCGGCCCCCATCCCCTCCGGCGACAGGTCTATTTGCCGAGCGTCGGGAAAATCCTGACGCAGGCCTGGATCAGCCCGTCGACCGCGGCAACCGAGTTGTTGAACATCTGGCGCTCCCCCTTGGTGAGGTCGACCTCGATGATCCGCTCGACGCCTTTAGCGCCGAGCACGACCGGTACGCCGATATAGCGGTCGCGGACGCCGTATTCGCCCTTGAGATAGGCGGCGCAGGGGAGGACGCGCTTCTTGTCGCGGAGGAAGCTCTCGGCCATGGTGATCGCCGAGGCGGCGGGAGCGTAATAGGCCGATCCCGTCTTGAGAAGGTTGATGATCTCGGCGCCGCCGTCGCGCGTCCGCTGCATGATCTCGTCGACCCGCTTCCTGGTGGTCCAGCCCATCTTGATGAGATCGGAGAGCGGAACTCCGGCGACCGTGGTATATCCGAGGAGCGGCACCATGGTGTCGCCGTGGCCGCCGAGGACGAAGGCGGTCACGTCCTCGACCGAGACGTTGAATTCGGCGGCGATGAAGTAGCGGAGCCGCGCCGAGTCGAGCACGCCCGCCATGCCGACCACCATGTCGCGCGGCAGGCCGGAGAATTTCTGGAGCGCCCAGACCATGGCGTCGAGCGGGTTGGTGACGCAGATGATGAACGCCTTCGGCGCATATTTCCTGATGCCGGCGCCGACCTGCTCCATGACCTTGAGGTTGATGTCGAGAAGGTCGTCGCGGCTCATGCCGGGCTTGCGGGCGACGCCGCCGGTGACGATGCAGACGTCGGCCCCCTTGATCGCGGCATAGGCCGAGGTGCCGGCAAGCACCGCGTCGAAGCCGAGGATCGGCGAGGCCTCGGCGATGTCGAGCGCCTTGCCCTCGGGCACGCCCTCCATGACGTCGAAGAGCACCACGTCGCCGAGTTCCTTGAGCCCGGCGAGGAAGGCGAGGGTGCCGCCGATCTGACCGGCGCCGATCAGGGCGATCTTGGGTCTGGCCATGTCCGGAAACCCTTCTGGCAAGCGGCGGGCGGCGCCGCTTCCGACGCCGGAGGTTTGACTATCCCGATTGATGCTGCACCGCAAGCGATCCGCCGTGTGGTCCTCCAGGCCAAGCCGGAGCCACGCACGAGGCGAGCGGGGAGGGAGCCCCTAGGTCGTTCCTCGATCTTGGGAAAAATCATACTCACCGGAGCGCAACGTCAGAGAATCATCGGATGCATTGGTTGCCAGCCAGATCGTATTGTGTTGGAATGATTTGAATCGACGATACGAGTGATTTGGAACGGCTGAATTTATCTTCACAAGCTAATCTGGCTATGATCCATCATGCTACCGTAATTTGTAGGCGAGGAAAAGCCGTAGTCTGTGGGTGGGCTGCGCGCTTGCCAGACCAGTTTTGTGATGAACTTCAGTCAGTTGCGACAGGTAGCATCGGGGCGGCAGTGCACGGAAATTGGGCGACAAAGCTCGACGGGAGAGCTGGAGAGGGAGATAACCATGACAATTGCCCAACAGCCACTGACCAACGCCAAGGTGGCGTTGTTCTTCGACGTCACCTACACCTTCATCAACGGCTCAACCGCCGAGGGCAACGGCGTTCAGCGGGCCCTCGCGGCCGCCGGCCATACGGTGACCACGTTTGCCGGCACCAGCACCGACGCGTGGATGAACGCGACCAAGGGGGTCGATGTTCTCGTCATTCCAGAATTGGGGAAGACGGCAGGCGCGCCCCCGCTTAGCCCGGGAGCAATGTTCTTCGTCAAGAATTTCGTCAGCAATGGCGGCACGCTGATCGTCGACGGCGGCAGCAACGGTGCACATAGTACGGAATTGATCGACGCGCTGTTCGATCAGGCGCTGGTGCAGGTCGCTAGCACCGCCGCGTCGACACCGACCGCCAGCGTCGCCGGTACCACCTACGAAGGCGGCGATTCATCCCTTCCCGATAACAGCGACACCGGCGCACTCGGTCATGCATCGCTGCCGACTTTCGCGGAGAGCTTCTACAACAACCTTGCGGGCGACTTGACCGTCGCCGGCTTCCAGTACGGCCAAGGGCAGGTGATCTGGCTCGGCTGGGACTGGTTCGACGCGCTTCCCCCTCCCGGCAACTATGACGGGGGCTGGAACGACACCCTCTATCGCAGCGTCAGCCTCAGCGACTTCAACCCGAACGGCGTGATCTTCAAGGGCACCCACGGCAACGACCGGGTCAATCCGGTGGCGCTTTCCGACACCTCGACCGATCTCGACGACGTGATCATGCTCAAGAAGGGCAACGACAAGGCCTTCGGCGGCGGCGGCCACGACATCATGGAAGGCGGCAAGGGCAACGACAAGCTTCACGGCGGCGATGGCGACGACTTCCTCACCGGCGGCAAGAACAAGGACAAGCTGTGGGGCGATGCCGGAAACGACTACTTCATCTTCGACCAGAAGCCCGGCAAGCTCCACGCCGACAAGATCAAGGATTTCGTCGACGGCGACGACCTGATGATTCTCAAGGCCTCGAAGTTCGACGGACTGACCGCCGGTGAGATGACGGCGCTGCAGTTCGACCAGCACATCGACTACAATTCGCACGGCTGGCTGAGCTTCGACCACCAGAAATTCGCCAAGCTTCAGTCCGGCGGGATCGACATCGACCACACGGATTTCCTGGTGATCTGAGCGCAAGCCGGCGCGCGCGGGGCCGGCGACGACGCGGCGATTTTCGACCCTATGAAATCGCAGGCAGGGGCCGCGAAAGCCGGCCGCTTCGCAACTTGCAAGGGGATTTGGTGACGCATGTGACCGGGTTCACAGACGCGAGAATCATGAATGGTACCGTCACGGGCGCTGGGTGGCTTTTTGCAGTGTCGCAAATGCGGCCAAGGAGGACGACGACATGGCAAACGTGATCGGAACCCAGGGTAGTGACAGCATCGATGCCAGTTCCAGTGGAGGCGTACTGGGTGATACCGGTGCTTTAGGCGATACTGTCTACGCCCTTAACGGCAACGACATTGTCAAAGGCCTCGGCGGAGCCGACACGCTCTACGGTGGAAACGGCAATGACCGCCTGGTCGGCGGCGACGGCCTCGACAATGCCGCTGCCGACGGGAATGACACCGTCGAAGGCGGCGCCGGCAACGATTCCATCAAGGGTGAACTCGGCGACGACCATCTCTACGGCGGCTCCGGCAACGACGCGGTGAGCGGCGATGAGGGCAACGACTACATCGACGGCGGCGAGGGCATCGACGGCCTTCAGGGCGGCGTCGGCGACGACGAGATTTACGGAGGCGGCGGCGATGACAGCGGCAGCTTCCAGGCCCCCAATGCGCTGGGCACGCTGGTCACCTACCAGGGCGGTCTCGATGGCGGCGACGGCAACGACCAGCTCTATGGCGGCGGCGGCAACGATGACGTCCAGGGCGGCACCGGTGACGACCTCGTGTTCGGCGGCGACGGTACCGACACCCTCTCGGGCGGCGACGGCAACGACAAGATGTACGGCGGTGACGGCGATGACACCATCGACGGCGGGGCCGGAACCGACGTGATGTTCGGCGGCGACGGTCGCGATACCTTCCAGTTCAGTGCGCTTGCCGACATCTCCAAGGATGTCATCCGCGACTTCAGCCACAAGGAGCAGGATATCATCGACCTTCACCTGGTCGATGCCAAGGACAACAAGACCGGCGATCAGAAGTTCAAGTACATCAACGGACACGACTTCCACCACAAGGCCGGTGAGTTGGAGTTCCGCAACGGAAAGCTGATGGGAGACACCGATGGTGACGGTCACAAGGATTTCGTCATCAAGGTCGATGTCGACCACCTCCACGGCAGCGACTTGATCCTCTGAATCCATTTGCCGATCCCCGGGCGGGGCTGGGAAGGGCCGGTGCAAGCCGGCCCTTCTCCCTGTTCCCTGTGGGGGTGATTTATGTCCCGTGAAACGGCGGACCGCCGCCTCGCACGGAGGCCCACGACCGGAATTCGAGGCGAATCAGGTCTGGTCGCTGGCTGGAGTGGTCTCGCGCGCCGGCGGCTCCTCCTGCGCCCCGCCGAAGAAGGCAAGGCCCGCGCCGCGACCGGCGAGCTTGGTCGGGATGCGCAACGGGCGCGAGCGGCCGTCGGGATATTCGCGTTTGGCATACACCATCCTGAAATCGCGGGCGCGGTGCATTGCCTCATCGAACAGAACGGCGTTGACCTCGGGCGTGTCCGCCGACCAGGCGTTGATCGCGACGCAATCGCCGGCGTTTCCGCCAATCTCGGTCGCGTCCGGCGCTCCCGTCACCCAGGCTTCGGCTTCTTCCGTCGTCATGATCGCCCAGCCGCCGAACCCGACCACGGTGTTGCCGGATATGACGAAAATATAGTGGCCGCGCCTGATCTGCCCGGTCAGGACTCGCGACCAATGGCCGAAAGGCAGTCGCGCGAAGGCGGGTTTGCGCATCAGGTATTGGACCGCAAGGCCGAGCGCCATTGCCCGGTTCTGGAAGGTCTGGGAACGGAGTGTGGGCTGTTCCGCCATTCTTCAATTTCTCGTCCCGCTTTCGGTGTTGGTCATCATAACCCGGACGGCGGCAAGGCAACCTCAGGCAATTTGGAAGAACGGCTATCCCGGTCATCACGCCTCGCCGTTCGTTGCCCATTCGCTGCCCGGTGCCGTCTTGCCAAGCGCGGCCGGAGCCATCAAGGTGCCGGAAAGGGTTGTCAGCGACGCCGCACTTGAGGAATCGCGCGATCGGGCGCATTAGGTCGAGCCTGAAACGGTAAGGAATTCGGGGATGGATACCCTTCCAAAGGTGCAGGAGATTATTGCCCAGCAGCTGGAGCGCCCGCTCGACGAGGTGAATCCGGACACCCGGCTCGAGGATCTCGGCGATTCGCTGGATCTGATCGAAGTGGTGTACGCGCTCGAAGTCGAATTCAGTGTCGACATTCCGATGAACGCCAAGTCGCCGGACGAGAAGCTCGAGACGGTGAGCGACGTTGCGCGGATCATCGATCGCCTGGTTGCCGGGAAAAACGCGGCTTGAAGCGGGTCGCGATCACCGGCGTCGGCGTCGTCTCCCCGGTCGGGAGCGAAATCGAGGAGTTCTGGTCGGCCCTGGTCGAGGGCCGTACCGGAATCCGGCCGATAAAAAATATCCGGACCGAAAAGATCAACACCAAGCTGGCCGGCCAGGTCGATTTCGACGCCAAGGCGCATTTCCCGCCCAAGCGGATGTCGCTGATCGACCGGTTCTCGCAGTTCGCCGTGGTCGCGGCGCGTTCCGCCGTCGGCCAGGCCGGGCTCGAGATCGACGAGCCGCTCGCGCTGAGGACGGCCACCATCATTGGCACCGGCGCCGGCGGGCTCAACACGCTCGACGATTCGTTCTGGCAGATCTACCACGAGGATCAACGCCGGACCCATCCCTTCACGGTGCCGCGCCTGATGGCCAATGCCGCGGCCAGCCAGGTGTCGATCGACCTCGGCCTGAAGGGCCCGGCTTTCTCGGTCGCCTCGGCCTGCGCCTCCGGCACGCACGCTATCGGCCTCGGCTTCCAGATGGTGCGGTCGGGCATGGCGCCGGTCGCCGTCACCGGCGCGTCGGAGGCCTGCCTGACCCATGGCACGATCATGGCCTGGGAATCGCTCCGGGTGATGAGCGAGGACGGCATGTGCCGGCCCTTCTCGAAGAACCGGACCGGGCTGGTCTTGGGCGAGGGCGCGGCGGTTCTGGTCCTCGAGGAGTGGGAGCGGGCGACCGCCCGCGGCGCGCCGATCCTCGCCGAGATGCGCGGCTTCGGCATGAGCGCCGACGCCAACGACGCGATCGCGCCCGATCGCAACGGCGCCGAGCGCGCCATGCGCGCCGCGCTCGACGACGCCGGGCTCGATCCCACCGACATCGGCTATATCAACGCCCACGGCACCGGCACCGTGCTCAACGACTTCGACCGAAACCGCGGCGATCCGGGGCGTCTTCGGCAACCATGCCAATCGCCTCGCGGTGTCGTCGAACAAGGGGGTGCTGGCGCACGGGCTCGGCGTCGCCGGCGCCTTCGAGGCGGTGGCGACGGCGCTGACGCTGAAGCGCGGCATCGTTCCGCCGACCGCCAATTATCAGGAACCGGATCCGGCCTGCGATCTCGACGTCGTGCCCAATACGGCCCGCGAAATGGCGGTCGAGGCGGCGATCTCCAATTCCTTTGCCTTCGGCGGACTGAACGCGGTGTTGGCCCTGGGCCGCGCCTAGGCGCTTCAGGTTTGACCGTAGCCACCTAAACATACCCTCTTGCGGTTGCAGAAGTTGGTAATAAAGGCCGGCTCTATCCTTCCAAGACTTTACAAATTTGCGCCGCAATTTCTGTGTAGCGGCTGCGGTTGATCTTCAAGCGGCAAATTCAAGGACCGCGGATGCGAATGCAGCTGCGTCCAGGAGGTTATGTGACACTAGTCACATCGGCGCGCGAGAATGTGCTGTAGCTTCTCCCGCGGTGGCTCTCAAACGGAACGCTATACAGCTTCACGAAAGGGACAACGCACATGGCCGACATCACTGGCACGAGTGGAAATGACAATGGCATCAACGCCCTGGTAGGCGACGGTACGGCCCAAGAAATCGACGGGCTCGCCGGCAACGATACGCTGAAGGGACTTGCAGGCGCCGACGACCTGTACGGCGGCAACGGGGGCGATCTGCTCAGCGGCGGCAACGACAATGACAACGAAGACGGCGGCAACGGCGAAGACTTCGTGCAGGGCAACGCCGGCGACGACACCCTCTATGGCGGTGAGGGCAACGACCAGATGGGGGCCGCCCTGAGCACTGACAGCAATATCCTGCATGACCAGGACGAGGCCGGCAACGACTCGATGTATGGCGGCGGCGGTGACGACCAGATGCAGGGCGGCACCGGCAACGACTCCATGTATGGCGGCGACGGCAACGACCAGATGCGCGGCGACCTCGACACCCCCAATCCTCTCGACGGCAACGACGAGATGTATGGCGGTCGCGGCAACGACGTCATGCAGGGCGGCGCCGGCAACGACGAGATGCATGGCGGTTCCGGCAACGACACCATCACCGGCGGCCTCGGCCAGGACAATCTGTGGGGCGGCAGCGGCGCCGACACCTTCGTCTTCACCGACATTCTCGATTCGGCGAAGAAGGGCAGCCTTTCCGACATCATCCACGACTTCAGCCACAAGGAAGGCGATCTCGTCGATCTCTCCGGCATCGACGCCAAGACGAGCTCGGCGACCGACGACCCCTTCCACTACATCGGCGCGCACACGTTCCACCACAAGGAAGGCGAGCTCCGTTTCTTCAACGGCAAGCTGCAGGGCGACGTCGACGGCGACGGCCACAAGGACTTCCAGATCAAGCTGGTTGGCGTCGACCACATGGTCGGCGGAGACTTCGTCCTCTAGTCGGGACGCCAATGCTAATCGCGGCCGGCGCGGAAACGCGCCGGCCGCTTCCGTTCTGTGGCGCTTCCTTTCCTGTGCCGGCCGCTGTCCACGGACGCCGGATCGGCGCCGGACGCGGGGATCGGAAGGGATGAAAAGACACATATGTCCTCCTTCCCGCGCCGCGATGCGGCCGGGGTCTGCGGAATTTGCGATGATGGGTTTCGCCTCCCGGCTCAACCCATCCTACGATCGTCTCCCTTCGCGTGAGGCGAAGGGGTGGCGGGCGCCGAAACGGCACCGCTCACGTTGACGTTTTTCAGGCGCCGTTTCCGGCGCCCGCCGCGGCGTTTTTCAGGGTCCCGACCTCCGCGCTCCGGGCGGGGACGGCCGAACGGGTATCTCTCCCGTCCCCGGCCTCGTCAGCCTCCGGGCATGGGCCCTTCGGCTAGACGCCCCGCCCTTAAGGCCATCATCGTGGCAACCGCTCGTAGTGGCGGTGGGCGGATTTGGTCAGGGCCTCCCGGGACGTTCGGACCGTCGTCCTCTCCGAAGAATGCGGCCCCCGATGGGCTCGCACATCCTCCGCTGCCACGCTTGTGGCACGTCGCAGGCGCCGCACCCCGCCCCACGCAGATGACGCCTCATGAGCGCGCCCCTTCATGGACGGGGACGAGGCGAATTATAACCCAGGATTCGGCAACGGGGATAAGCGTCGCGATGCGCGGCGGGGTTCCGCGGCGCGGGCGGGGATAAGTCGGGGCAGTTCGCCGCTTTGCCCACCCGGCGCTTGCCGGCGAACACCACCCTCGCCATCCTGAGGCGCGAGGGCGAAGCCCGAGCCTCGAAGGACCCGCCGGCGCGGGTCCGTCGTCTCGATCGGGATGCAACGTCAGATGCGTGCTTCGCGGGCCGCCGCTTCCGCCGCCGCGCTCCGGGCTTCGGCGGACAAGCCGCGGGCGGCCACCTCAGCATGGCGATCGGGGGTGGGCTTCAAGAGGGGCGCCCTGCCTCATCCGCCCGCGTGGGCACGCTTCGCTTTGCCCACCCTACGCCGGCTCCAGGGCGTTCCGCTGAATGCGCCGGGTTTGATCCCCTCCCATCCTCCCCTTTTCAAGGGGAGGGGGCGTGGGTGGCAACGCCGGGAGCGAGAATTCGGCATCGATCGCAAAGGTCGCAACGGTCGCGTCTGCGCCCCTCCCCTTGAAAAGGGGAGGACGGGAGGGATCGGGAGGGACGAAGGCGGGCGGCTGGATGTAAGCCGCCGCGTCTGAACGGGTCCTAAGGGCCGAGCGCCTCTTTGGCGGCGGCGAGCTCCTCAATTGCTGCCTCTCAGAACCCCTCGACGGGGACCGGCGGAATACGCCTTCGGCTATTCCGCCCTTGTAATAGCGAATCCCGTTATCGTCGGGGTGTTCCGAGAGGAATGGCCTGTGGCGGATGGCCATCCGCCACAGGCCGCTGGCGATCGGATCGTGTCCGCCCTGAGCCGCTCTGTGGCTGCCTCGTAGCGTGATCGCGCCAGCGCCTTCATCGGACCCGGATGGTTGCGGGAACTCAAGGTTCGCTTCACAAGGCAGGGTCGACGAAGATGATCAATCCTATCACCAATACGGCGGGAATTGATACCTCGAAGACCAAACTCGAGGTCGCGGTTCACGATCGGGCGATGCGCTTTCAGGTCGCCAATGCACCCTCCGGCCGGCGGCGCCTGGCCGAGGACCTCACGGCGGCGGGGGTGACCCGGGTCGGCATCGAGGCGACCGGCGGCTATGAGCGCGGCGTGGTCGCTGATCTGCGCGCGGCCGGCTTCACGGTCCTCGTGCTGCAGCCGGCCCAGGTCAAAGCCTATGCCCGCCTGCATCTGCGCCGGGCCAAGAACGACGCGCTCGACGCGGCGCTGATCGCCGCTTGCGCGTCGGTCATGGAGCCGCCGGAGATCGCCCCCGACGAACGCCTGTCGGCGATGGCGTCTCATCTCACCTTCGTCGAGCAGACCGAGGAGGACATCGCTCGGCTCAAGGTTCGCCTCGAACATGTCCACGACCAAAGGCTGAGGCGCATGATCATGGCCGACATCGCGCGGCTGAAGACCCGTCGTCTCGCCGAGCTGGCGCGCCTCGCCAAGCTCCTGCGTGATCATGACGATCTGGCCAGGCGCCTCGACCTCGTTCTCAGCGTTCCCGGCATCGGCGAACGCACTGCCCTGGCGCTCATCATCCGTATGCCGGAACTCGGCCGCGTCAGCCGCGAGGAAGCCGCAGCACTGGCCGGACTGGCTCCCGTTCGACGACGACAGCGGAACCCACAGCGGCGCCCGCCACATCGCCGGCGGACGCGGTCGCCTGCGCCGATCGCTCTTCGCCGCCGCCTTGCCGGCCGCCTTCCGCTGGAACCAGGCGCTGATCGATTTCTACCGCCGCCTCATCGCGCGCGGAAAGCCCCACAATGCCGCCCTGACCGCTTGCGCCAGGAAGCTCCTCATCTACGCAAACACCGTCGTCCAGCGCGGAACCCCATGGACCAAACACACTGCCGCGACTTAATGGTTGCTACACGCTCATCGACGGCGGCGCCGCGGAAGGTGGCGGCCTTCTTGCATTGAAGACCGGGCCGGCGGGGGATTTGCCCGTGCCATCCCAACAGCGTCATCCTCGGGCTTGACCCGAGGATCGTTCTCAGCATCGCATCGGGGACAGGTGAGGATGGAGCTTTGTCCTGCCAGAGGAGAGAACTCTGCCCGGCCGATCGCCGGCGGACAGCGATCCTCGGGTCAAGCCCGAGGATGACGGGTGGTGATGTGAGAGCGCATGCCGTTCTACGTCTACATCATGACCAATGAGGCGCGGACGCTCTACGTCGGCGTGACCAACGACCTCGCGCGCCGGGTGAGCGAGCACAAGAGCGGCGCTGTTCCCGGATTCACCAGCCGGTACAAGCTCGACCGGCTGGCCTGGTACCAGCCATTCGATCGGATCGTTGACGCCATCGCGCATGAGAAACGGCTCAAGCGCTGGAACCGGTCGTGGAAGATCGATCTCATCGAGAAGGTCAATCCGGGGTGGGAGGACTTGATTCCTCCGTGGTGAGCCGGTTCCCTCTGTAAAGGCGGGGAAACGGACACCTCACCCGTCATCCTCGGGCTTGACCCGAGGATCGTTCAACGCATCCAGACATCCGGAAGAATGAGTGCCGTCGGCGCCGCGGGTCGCTGTCGGCAATGTGCGCTGGACAACGATCCTCGGGTCAAGCCCGAGGATGACGGTGGATCGGGTGGGTAGGGCGGCGTCTACTCCGCTGTCTCCCCTGTCCCGCCCTCGTTCCCGCCCCCCCTCGGGTCAAACCCGAGGGCTGCGGCGCTCGTGAACGAGCGCCTCGCCTACTCCGCCGCCTGCCCGGCCTCCGTCCCCCGTCCCCACCGCCGCTCGACATACGCCTCGACCATCGTCCGGAAATCGTCGGCGATGGATGCGCCGCGGAGCGTCGCGGCCTTCTTGCCGTCGATGAACACCGGGGCGGCGGGGGATTCGCCGGTGCCGGGGAGGGAGATGCCGATGTCGGCGTGCTTGGATTCGCCGGGGCCGTTGACGATGCAGCCCATCACCGCGACCTGGAGGGCCTCGACGCCGGGGTACTTCTCCTTCCATGCCGGCATATTCTGGCGGAGGTCGTCCTCGATGCGGCGGGCGAGCTCCTGGAAGACCGTCGAGGTGGTGCGGCCGCAGCCGGGGCAGGCGGCGACCACCGGCAGGAACGCGCGGAAGCCCATCGTCTGGAGAAGCTCCTGCGCCACCTGGACCTCGCGGGTCCTGTCGCCGCCGGGCTCGGGGGTGAGCGAGACGCGGATGGTGTCGCCGATCCCCTGCTGGAGGAGGATCGCCATCGCCGCCGAACTGGCGACGATGCCCTTAGACCCCATGCCGGCCTCGGTGAGGCCGAGATGGAGGGCGTGGTCGGTGCGGCGCGCGCGAGTTCGGCATAGACCGCGACGAGGTCCTGCACCGCGCTGACCTTGGCGGAGAGGATGATGCGGTCCCGCGGCAGGCCGATCGCCTCGGCGCGGGCGGCACTGAGCAGGGCCGACTGGACGATCGCCTCGCGCGTCACCTCGCGGGCCGAGACCGGCGACGGCGAGGCGGCGTTGTCGTCCATCAGGCGGGTCAACAGCGCCTGGTCGAGCGAGCCCCAGTTGACGCCGATCCGCACCGGCTTGCGGTTTCTGATCGCGATCTCGATCAGGGTCGAGAACTGGCGGTCCTTCTTCTCGCCGAAGCCGACATTGCCGGGATTGATCCGGTACTTGTCGAGGGCCTCGGCGGCGGCCGGATGGTCGGTCAGGAGCTTGTGGCCGATATAGTGGAAGTCGCCGATGAGCGGCACGGCGACGCCCATCTGGTCGAGCCGGTCGCGGATTTTCGGGACGGCGGCGGCGGCCTGGTCGCGGTCGACGGTGATCCTGACCAGCTCCGAGCCGGCACGGGCGAGCGCCGCCACCTGGCGGGCGGTGCCCTCGACGTCGGCGGTGTCGGTGTTGGTCATCGACTGGACGACGACCGGGCGATCGCCGCCGACCACGACGCCGCCGACATCGACGGGGACGGTGGCGCGGCGGGGAAGGGGGCGGTCGAGGACGGTCATGGGGAGAGAAGACCAGGTGCGTGCTTCGAGGCTCGCCGCTCCGCGGCGAGCCCCTCAGCATGGCGATCGGGATGACTTGTCGGGCCGAGCCCTGCGGCGCCGATGGAGAGCACGTCCTCCGCCATCCTGAAATGCGACCCCGGCCGTGAGCCGGGGGAGCCTCGAAGGACGCGCCTAGCGGGGGTCCAGGCGTTCACGCGGCCGGCGTTGAAGCTGGGAAGCTGGGTTCCCGCTTGCGCGGGAACGAGCGGACGAAGAACGGTCCGCCCTCAATCCCGATTGAAGCGGTCCTGACCCCCTCCCAACCTCCCCCTTTCAGGGGGAGGGGGCGCGGTGGGAACGCAGAGAGTTTCGCCGGCAGCGCCGGTTTTGTGCGGACGGTCCAGCCCACGCCCC
The DNA here is from genome assembly GCA_963792845.1 of uncultured Alphaproteobacteria bacterium. GTDB lineage: Bacteria > Pseudomonadota > Alphaproteobacteria > Rhizobiales > Kaistiaceae > Bauldia. The sequence continues at coordinate 127,798 of CAWBXW010000006.1, read as the reverse complement.
CTCCCCCTGAAAGGGGGAGGATGGGAGGGGGTCAAATGCCGCATGGGACGACGCTCACCGGCAGTTGGCGCAGAGGCCGCGGATCTCGACGACCGGCGCCGAGGGGGCGAAGCCGACCCGGGCGGTGACCTCGGAGATCAGGCGGTGGAGGGCGGCCGACGAGGTTTCGCCGGCGGCGCCGCACGTGTCGCAGAGCAGGAAGAGCGTGGTCTCGCCCTCGCAATCGGCGCCACGGTCGCAGGCGACATAGGCGTTCCGCGATTCGATCCGGTGGGCGAAGCGGTGCTCGACCAGGAAATCCAGCGCCCGGTAGACCGAGACCGGCGCCGGCCGGCGGCCGTCGACGGCGATGCGGTCGATCACGTCATAGGCGGAGGCGGGGACGTGGCTCTCCAGAAGCGCGGCGAGGACGCGCCGCCGCTGCTCGGTGAGGCGCAGCCCCTCGGCGCGCGAGATCGCCTCGGCATGGCGGATCGCATCCGCCGCGCAACGCCGGTGGTCGTGATGCTTGACTTCGAGGATCGGGCTGACGGCGGCCATGATCTGCAAATCCCGGCTCAGTCTAGCACGGCGCGCACGGAAGCGGGTGCCAGACCTGCTGCGATGCAATATATAGGCACGGGCACGCCTATCGAGGAGAGGATCATGCTGAAGGGAAAGACCGCCCTGGTCACCGGCTCGACCAGCGGCATCGGCGAGGGGATCGCGAGAGCGATGGCCAGGGAGGGGGCCAATGTCGTCCTCAACGGCTTCGGCGACAAGGGCGAAATCGAAGCGCTCCGCGCCGCAATGGCCAAGGACAACGGCGTCGAGGTCCGCTATTCGCCGGCCGACATGACCAGGCCCGACGAGATCGCCCAGATGATCGCCGACGCCGAAAAGGAATTCGGCGCGGTCGACGTGCTCTGCAACAATGCCGGCATCCAGAACGTCGCGCCGGTCGAGGAATTCCCGATCGAATCGTGGAACGCGATCATCGCGATCAACCTCACCTCCTATTTCCTGACGATCCGCGCGGCGCTGCCCAGAATGAAGAAAAAGGGCTGGGGCCGCATCATCCAGACCGCCTCGGCGCATGCGCTGGTCGCCTCGCCGTTCAAGGCGGCCTATGTCTCGGCCAAGCACGGCGTCGCCGGGCTCACCAAGGTGGTGGCGCTGGAGACGGCCGAGAACGGCATCACCGTCAACGCGATCTGCCCGGGCTATGTCTGGACGCCGCTCGTCGAGAAGCAGATCCCGGACACCGCCAAGGCGCGGCACATGAGCGAGGAACAGGTCAAGAAGGAGGTGATCCTCGCCGCCCAGCCGACCAAGGAATTCGTCACCATCGACGAGGTGGCCGGAATCGCGGTGTTCCTCACCACCGACGTTGCGAAGAACATCACCGGCTCGCTGATCTCGGTCGACGGCGGCTGGACCGCGGCGTGAGGGCGGTTCGTCAGGCAAATCAACAAAGCTGTTGGCTTCGGCGCGAGGCAATCGACGAACTCGGGCCGTCGGAGCTACGGTCGGTCGACATGGACCTCTTCCTGGCGGCCGGCATCGAACCCGACGGCGCCCGGCGCGGCGGCAGGCCCGGCCGCTTCTCGCCGGGGAGCCGGCGTGCGCCTCTGTTCAGCCCGAAGGTCGTCGACGACGCGATCGGGCTGATCGGCGACCGAGTCTCGGCCGAGCAACAGGCGGTGGCCCGCGCTTACGCCGAACTGGTCCGCAATCCTAAATTCGCGGTGCAGAAGGAAACGTCGGTCCGGAGCCGCTTCTTCGAGGACATTCTCGTCAAATTGCTTGGCTATCGGCGTTATGACGCCGCCGGTTCCTATTCCTTCGCGGAGGAGAGGTCGATCCGGGGAGGCGCGGTCGATATTGCCCTCGGCCACTTCGGCCCGCTGCGGGACGAGATCGTCGCGCCGCTCGAAATGAAGGGACCGGCGACAGTCGACCTCGACGCAATCCCGCCCGGCCGCGGACTGAGCCCGGTGCAGCAGGCGTGGGACTATGCGATCGACGCGCCTGGATCGCGATTCGTGCTCGTCTCGAATTGCATCGAGGTGAGGCTCTACGGATTCGGCCGCGGCCGCGACGCTTACGAGCTGTTCGACCTTCGCAAGCTCGACGATCCGCGTGAACTGGACCGACTTTGGGTCATCCTGTCGGCCGATCGCCTGCTCGGCGGCGCCACCGAGGCGCTGCTCCGCGAAACCGAGAATGCCTACAAGACGATCACGGCGGAGTTCTACGAGGGCTACCACGGGCTGCGCCAACGCCTGCTTGGTTTTCTCGCCGATTCCGCCGACGGCCCCAGCCTCGCGCGGCTCGACGCGCTGGAGGCGGCGCAAAAGCTTCTCGACCGCATCCTGTTCATAGCCTTCGCCCAGCGCACGGACCTGCTCGGCAGGGACCTGCTCAAGCGGGCGATCGCCGCGAAGAACCCGTTCGACAAGAAGCCGGCCTGGTTCTACATCGCCAACCTTTTCCGTTTCCTCGCCAAAGACGGCGACCACGACCTCGATATCACTCCCTATAACGGCGGGTTGTTCGCGCCCGATCCGGCGGTCGATGCGGTCACGCTCCCCGACGCACTGACCGAGGACCTCGTCGCGCTCGGCGATTGGGACTACCGCCGCGACGTTCCGGTCTCGGTGCTCGGTCACATCTTCGAGCAGTCGGTCACCGACATCGAGAAGGAGCGGGCGGAGAGCGCCGGCTTGCCGGCGCCGGCGGTCGCCAAGCGCAAGCGCGAGGGGATCGTCTATACGCCCGACATGGTGACCCGCTTCCTGGTCGACCATACGATCGGGGTGACGCTTGCCGGGCGCTATTCGGCGCTGCTTCAGGTTCACGCCGGGATCGCGGCGTCACCAAGGAATGGCGATACGATTCCGTGGCGCGAAGGGGAGGCTTCGGAGAAAGCCTTCTGGCGCGAATATCTGGCGGTGCTCCGCAGTCTTACGGTGGTCGACCCGGCCTGCGGCTCGGGCGCCTTTCTCGCCGCCGCCTTCGACGTACTGGCGGCGGAATACGACCGCGTCGCCGAGAAGCTTGCCGACCTTGGCGAAGTCATCGATTTCGACCCGATGGACGAGATCCTCACCAGGAACCTCCACGGCGTCGACCTTAACGCCGAGTCGGTCGAGATCACGCGGCTGTCGCTGTGGCTGAGGACCGCGCGGCGGAAGCATCGCCTCCAGAGCCTCGAGGCGACGATCAAGGCCGGCGACAGCCTGATCGACGATCCGGCCTACACCGACCGGCCGTTCGACTGGCGCGCCGCCTTTCCCGACGTCTTCGCGGCGGGCGGATTCGATATCGTGATCGGCAACCCGCCCTATGTGCGGATGGAGCTGATCAAGCCGGTCAAGCCTTATCTGGAGAAGCACTTCACCGTCGCCGCCGACCGTGCCGATCTCTACGCCTACTTCTACGAGCGCGGCGTCGACATCCTCAAGCCCGGCGGCCGGCTCGGCTACATCTCGTCCTCGACCTTCTTCCGCACCGGCTCGGGCGAGAAGCTCCGCACCTTCCTCGGCGACGGCGTGGCGGTCGAGACCGTGGTCGATTTCGGCGACCTGCAGATTTTCGAAGGCGTCACCACCTATCCGGCGATCGTGACCTTGCGCAAGAACGGGGAGGGCGGCGCCGGCGACGTGGCTTTTCTCAATGTCAGGACGGAACTGCCCACCGATCTCGGCGCGGCTTTCCGCGAAGGCGCGCGATCGATGCGCCGGGCGCGACTCGGCTCGGGGTCCTGGCGCCTGGAGGAGGAATCGCTCGCGCGGCTCCGCGACAAGATCAGCACGGGGCGGAAGACACTGGGTGAAGTCTATGGGCCGCCGCTTTACGGCATCAAGACGGGGTTCAACGACGCGTTCATCATCGACACGGAGACGCGCGACCGGCTGATCGCCGCCGATCCGAAATCGGCGGAACTGCTGAAGCCGTTCTTGCGCGGCGAGAACATCAAGCGCTGGCGGGTCGAGCCGGAAGGGCTGTTCGTGATCAACACGCCCAAAGGGAAGGTCGATATCGACGATTACCTGGCGATCCGCGACTGGCTTCTCCGGTTCAGGCCCGAACTGGAGAAGCGGGCGACGAAGCAGGCGTGGTTCGAGTTGCAGCAGGCGCAGCTGGCATATCAGCCGGCGTTCGGTGAACGCAAGATTGTCTATCTCGACATAGCGAATGAGCCGCCCTTTGCATACGACGACGGTGGAACGTTCATCGACTGCACAGTCTTCATGATCCGCCACGTTGACAAGGCGACGCTGGCGTTCCTCAATTCCAAAGTGGCTTGGTTCCAATGGCTTGGTCAGACGCCGATTGCTAGCGGTGGCTACATTCGTCTTAAGCAGCAATACGTTTCACCGACTTATTTGCCCGAGACGAATGCCGAAACACGTCGCGGCCTCGAAACACTTGGTGAGGTGGCTTCTCAATCCGCAAGACGCCGATTTGAATTGCAAGCAAACCTTCGCCACCGCCTCCGCGACTTAGCGTCACCGGGCCGCGTGCCAAAATTGATGAAACGACTCCATGACTGGTGGACCCTCGACTTCACTGCTTTCCGAAAAGCAGTGAAACGGTCCTTCGGTGCGGAAATTCCGGTGAAGGAGCGCGATCAATGGGAGCGCTACCTCGCCGAGAATGCGGCCATGGTGAAGGCGCTCGGAGCGCAGATCGCCGATGCCGAGCGCGAGATCGACGCAATCGTCTACCGCCTCTTCGACCTCACCCCCGACGAAATCCGGCTTCTCGAAGACGCGCTTCAAGGCCAGCATCATTGAAGTCTCCGCCTGTCGCTGCCGACCGGTTGACCGCCCGGATCGAGGGCGTAAGGGCGGTTCGCGGAAATATTCGCGCGGCGGAATGACGCGAGAGAGCGGAGCGGCGCGGTTCCGCGCCGGATGCCGCCATCACGGTTTGGTGACGCCGCCGCGTGGCTCCGGCCACGAATAGCGCCGGTCTTCCGGTGTTTTCGGCGCGGACGGCTTTGATCGCCGAGCGACGGCCGCCTTCGCAAAAACCGGAGAACACACCAATGACACGGACTACCGCACCCCTCGCCATGGCGCTCGCCGCGGCAATCGGGCTCGCGATCGCCAGCCCGGCCCTCGCTTTCTCGACCGGCAACAGCAACACCAAGACGCCGGTCTGCACCAAGGGCTACGTCTACAACGCCACCAAGCACGCTTGCGTGCCCTCATCGTCTAGCCTGATGGACGACCAGCAGCTCTACACCCAGGGCCGCGACCTCGCGCTCGCCGGGCGCTACCAGGAGGCCCTCGACGTGCTCGACGCGGTCCGCAACAAGGACTCGATGACGCTGACCATGATCGGCTACGCGACGCGGAAGTCGGGCAATTACGACCTCGGCGTCGCCTACTACCAGCAGGCGCTGGCGCTCGACGCCAACAACGTCAACACCCACGAATATCTCGGCGAGGCCTATGCCGAGAAGGGCCGGATCGACGACGCCAAGGCGGAACTCGTCAAGGTCGCCGCGATCGGTGGCACCGGCAGCGAGCAGTACCAGGACCTCGCCGCCGCGATCGCCGGCGTGCCCGACGCGAGCTAGCGCGAACTCCACCGGTCAAGGCAAGTGACCCTCCCCCGGAAGCGGGGGAGGGTCATCGCAATGCCTGAACGGCGGGCGGGCTGGTCAAAGGGAGGGGCGGCGTCCCGCCGCCCGGTGCGCGGGACCCTCGATCGGAGTCGAGGGCAGGCGCGCACCCTCCCCCGGAGAGGCGGCGTCCCGCCGCCCGGTGCGCGGGACCCTCGATCGGAGTTGAGGGCAGGCGCGCACCCTCCAGAATCCGGTCCGTGCGGCTTTGTCTTGCCGCCCATGACCGGGTAGATATGGCGGCCATGAGCCAGAAGGGCGCCAATCCGGCAAAGCCGGCGGCCAACAAGCCAAGGCCGACGGCGAACCATCGCAAGCCGGGCGCCGCCGCCCGCAAGCCGATCAACCTCGCGCTCCAGGGCGGCGGGGCGCACGGCGCCTTCACCTGGGGGGTGATCGACAAGCTCCTCGAGGACGGGCGGCTCAGCTTCGACGCCATCTCGGGCGCCAGCGCCGGGGCGATGAACGCGGTGGTCCTGGTCGATGGCCTCGAGCGCGGCGGCAATGACGGCGCCCGCCAGCGGCTCGCCGAATACTGGTTCCGGGTCAGCCGTGGCGGCGGCAAGGTCGAGGAAGGCCATGAGGTGCTCGACGAGATTGTCGGGTTCTGGCGGTCGTCGTTCCAGGCCTATGCGTATTTCCCGCGGCTCGCCGCCGTCAGCTCGCCCTACCGGCTCAACCCGCTCAACATCAATCCGCTCCGCGATCTGGTCGGGACCCTGGTCGACTTCGACAAGGTCGGGCACTGCACCACGACCCGGCTCTTCATCTCGGCGACCAATGTGCGGACCGGCAAGATCAAGGTGTTCACCGGCACGGAGGTCACCGTCGACGCGGTGATGGCCTCGGCCTGCCTGCCCAACCTTTTCCAGGCGGTCGAGATCCACGGCGAGGCCTATTGGGACGGCGGCTATATGGGCAACCCGGCGCTCTTCCCGTTCTTCGAGGACAAGGGCTCGGACGACATCCTCCTGATCCAGGTCAACCCGATCCGGCGTGAGCAGGTGCCGCGGAGCGGCCTCGACATCATGGAGCGGGTCAACGAGATCACCTTCAACGCCTCGCTGCTCCGCGAGCTCCGCGCCATCGACTTCGTCAACCGGCTGCTTGCCGAGAATCGGCTAGACCCGAAGAAATACCGGCCGAACCGCATGCATCGGATCGACGCGATGCTCGCCCTCAGGAACCACGACGCTTCCACCAAGCAGGACACGAGCTGGAGCTTCTTCCAGGAACTCCGCGACGCCGGCCGCGAGGCGGCGGGGAATTTCCTGCACCGGCACTATGCCGATGTCGGGGTGAAAGCGACCCTCGACCTGAGGGGCGAGTTCATGTGAGGAGAGAGACGACCGGCCGGCGCCTCAGAAATGCTCGCCGCTCCGGAACGGGCCGAGCCGGGTCGAGGCGGCGACCAGATAGGCGGTCGACCAGCCGATCAGCAGGAAGCCGTTGATCCCCTCGAGCGAGCAGAGGAGCCGCCACGCCGGGGCCGGGGTGATGTCGCCGTAGCCGACCGTCGAGAAGGTGACGGTCGAGAAATAAAGGGCGTCGAAGAAATCCGGCACGATGCCGAGGCCGATATAGACGGCCGCCCAGATCCAGACCTCGATGGTGTGGAGGAAGAAAAGCCCGAGGACCGAGCTTACCAGGGCGACGGTCTGGCCGAGCCGATGGCGGTGGAACCGCGACCAGTTGACGACCAGCACCATCGACCAGGACAGGAGGATCAGCCCGACGGTGTGGACGAGCACGGTCGCGGCAATGATGATCGTGCCTACACCGAGATTGGCGCCCATTGGACGATGCCTGTTCGGATCCGACTGTCCGGGACCCTTGGGGATCGGCGGGCCGGCGCATTGATCTGGATCAGGAACGCTCCGGGCCCGGCTTGCCGGGGAAGGGCTACTCCGCGGCGCGCGGCGCGTAGTCGGCCGGATCGAGCTCCGCCGGTCGTCCCGGCAGATCGAGGCGCGTCTTCCGCGCCGGGGTCTCGGCGATGACCCTGCCGCGGCGGATGACGGCGAGCCGCGCCGGCTTGAGCCGGATCGCCTCGATCGGGTCGGCGCACTGGAGCACGACCATGTCGGCGCTCTTGCCCGGTGCGATCCCGTAGCCGTCAAGATGCATGACGCGGGCGGGTGCCTCGGTCACCGCGGCGAAGCAGAAGCGCATGGCGTCGCGGCTGGTGAGCTGCCCGACATGGAGGCCCATCGCCGCAACTTCGAGCATGTCGCCCTGGCCGAGCGAGTACCAGGGGTCCATGACGCAATCCTGGCCGAAGGCGACCTCGACGCCCGCCCGGCGGAGCTCCGGCACCCGGGTCTGGCCGCGGCGCTTGGGATAGGCGTCATGGCGGCCCTGGAGGACGATGTTGATGAGCGGATTGGCGATCGCCGCGACGCCTGCCTCGGCGATCAGCGGCAGGAGCTTCGAGACATAGTAGTTGTCCATCGAATGCATCGACGTGAGGTGCGAGCCGGCGACGCGGCCGCCGAGGCCGAGGCGCTGGGTTTCGTAGGCGAGCGTTTCGATGTGGCGGGAATTGGGATCGTCGGTCTCGTCGCAATGCATGTCGACGAGGAGACCGCGCTTCGCCGCGATCTCGCAGAGCGCGGCGACGCTGCGGGCGCCGTCGGCCATGGTCCGCTCGAAGTGCGGGATGCCGCCGACGACGTCGACGCCCATGTCGAGCGCCCGGTCGAGATTGGCGGCGGCGGTCGGCGAGCGGTAGTAGCCATCCTGCGGGAAGGCGACAAGCTGCAGGTCGAGCCAGGGCGCCACCGTCTTCCTCACGTCGAGCAGCGCCTCGACCGCAACGAGCCGGTCGTCGCAGGCATCGACGTGGCTCCGGATCGCGAGCAGCCCCTGGCTGACGGCGAGATCGCAATAGCGGAGCGCCCGTTCCTTGACCGCCTCGGCGGTGAGAAGCGGCTTCAATTCGCCCCAGAGCGCGATCCCTTCGAGCAGCGTCCCCGACTGGTTGAGGCGGGGAATGCCGAGCGACAGCGTCGCGTCCATGTGGAAATGGCAGTCGACAAAGGGCGGCGACACCAGGCGTCCGCCGGCGTCGATGATCCGACCGGCTTCGCCGGCGATATTCGCCTCGACCGCGGCGATCGTCCCACCGGCACAGGCGATGTCGACGCCGCTGCGGCCATCGGGAATGGCGGCGTTCTTGACGAGGAGATCGAAGGCCATGGTTGTCCAGATGCGGGTGGCGGGCTCGGGGCGGTGGACAGAAACGGCGCGGAACGACTATCTATGGCACATGGGAACCCATAGTGTCGCCGAAGCCAAGGACCGCCTGTCCGAACTGATCGACCGCGCGCTCGAAGGCGAGGGCGTCGTCATCACGCGCGACGGCGCGCCGGTGGTCGAATTGAAGCCGGTGCCGAAGCCGCGGGCGGTGACACACGCCGACATGGAATGGCTGCGCGCGCATCGCGCCAAACGCCTGGCGATGACGATTGACGCGGCCACTCTGATTCGGACGATGCGGGACGAATCGGACCCGTGAGCGTCTACCTTGACGCGAGCGTTCTGATACCGCTGGTTATCTCGGACGCACACACGGCGCGAGCTGACGCGTTCATGGACTCCAATCCGAGGGACGTGGTCATTAGCGACTTCGCGGCCGCTGAATTCGCGTCTGGTCTCGCGCGCCTGGTGAGGATGTCCGAATTGGACGCGCATGAAGCTGCGGCATCCTTTTCGGCTTTCGACAACTGGGCGCTACGCACAACGACGCGGGTCAGTCTCGGTGGCGACGACATCAAGAGCGCTGAAATCGCCTTGCGCCGGCTCGATATGCCGCTCGCGACCCCCGATACCATCCATCTCATTGTTGCGCGGCGCCTCGGGTGTGATCTTGCCACGTTTGATGTTCGCATGCGGGTTGCCGCTCAAAGGCTCCGGATTGTGGTTCTCGATATCTGAGGCCGACACGTCGCCTGAACTACAAGACCTCCGCGCTACGTCGATCAGTGGCGATTGGGACGACACGCAAAAGAGCCGACGTTGCGCCAAATCTTCGTGATCGGCATCGGGGTCGGCAATCCCGAGCACCTGACCGTTCAGGCGATCGCCGCGCTCAACGCCGCCGACGTGATCTTCGTCCTCGACAAGGGGAGCGCCGCGGACGAGCTCGCGCATCTCCGCGATGCGATCGCCGCGCGCTTCCTGCGCAACCCCGCCGGCTGCCGCATCGTCCACGCCGACAGCCCGATGCGCGACACCGCCGCGCCCGACTACCAGGGCAGTGTCGAGGCGTGGCACACGGAAAGGGCGCGCGTCTTTGCCGGACTGATCCGCGGCGAGCTCGGCGAGGATCAAACGGGCGCCTTCCTCGTCTGGGGCGATCCCTCGCTCTATGACAGCACGCTCCGCATCCTCGACGCCGTGCGCGCCGCCGGCGAGGTCGCCTTCGCCACGAGGGTGATCCCCGGGATCAGCGCCGCCCAGGCGCTGGCGGCGGCGCACGGGATCGCCCTCAACCGGATCGGCGGGCCGGTAGTCTTCACCACCGGCCGGAGACTGAAGGCGGGGTTCCCGGCCGATGCCGACAGCGTCGTCGTCTTCCTCGATTCGGGCGAGGCGCTCGCCGCGCTTCCCGCGGACGACCTTCACATCTGGTGGGGCGCCTATCTCGGCAGCGCCGACGAGGTGCTGGTGTCGGGCCGGCTCGGCGAGGTTCGCGGCGAGATCCTCCGCGTGCGGCGCGAGAAGCGCGCCGAGAAGGGCTGGATCATGGACGTCTATCTGCTCCGGCGGGCCGGGACGGGTGAGATTCGCGGCTAAGCCGCCCGTCGGGTCAGCCTCCGCCACAGTCCGAAGCGGGACTCGGCGAGCGCCATGCCGAGGGCGATGGCGACGCCCTGGATGACGAACTGGAAGGCGCGTCGACAGGCCGAGCATCTTCAGCATCTGGCCGAGATGGGTGAGGAAGAGCGCGGCGCCGGCGACCGCGACCATGCTGCCGATGCCGCCGGTGATGGCGGTGCCGCCGAGCACGGCGGCGGCGATCGGCGCCAGCAGATAGGGATCGCCGACATTGAGCGTCGGGTTGCGGATGAAGGCCGAGATGCACGATGCCGGCGACGCCGTAGAGGAAGCCGGCCACGGTGAAGGCGGCGATCTGGTAGGCCGGCGACGTTGATGCCGGCGATCCAGGCCGCGCGCGGATTGGCGCCGGCCGCGGAGAAGCGCCGGCCGAAGGTCGTCTTGCGGAGCGACGACGGTGAGCACGATCACCAGGATCGCCGCCACCCAGACCGAGACGTTGATGTCGAGGATGCGCGAGCCGCCCCAGTCGGCAAGCAGCGGCGGCACGCGCGACTCCTGCGGCAGGCTCTCGCGATACCAGAGCGTCGCGCCTTGCGTGATCGCGCCGACGGCGAGGGTGACGATCAGGGCGTTCAGCTTCACCACGGCGACCAGGACGCCGTTGACCAGCCCGACCAGGGTCGCGAAGACAAGCGCCGCCAGCGACCGCGATCACCAGGTCCTCATCGTGGCCGCCCGAGACGCCGAGCAGCACCGTGCTCGACAGCGTGATGATCGCCGGGATCGACAGGTCGATGCCGCGCGACATCAGCACCAGCGCCTCGCCCATCGCGGTGATGGCGAGGAAGGCCGCGAGCGGCATGATCGCGAGGATCGAGTCGGGGCAGCGATGCTGCGCGGCACGATGATCGCGCCGACGAGGAGAAGCGCCACCAGCGCCAGCCAGATCGCGGCAAAGCGCATGTTGAGGCTCGGCGCCCCGCGACGCCGCGCCGGCCGGGCCGCAGGCTTGGCGGCGTCGGCGGCGGCGCCGTCCTCGCACGCTCATCGGGCTTCCCCGCCCATCACGCCGGCCGGACCGCGGCGCGGCGGCCGAGGACGCCGGCGATCTGCCGCGCCACCCAGGCGAGCGGCTGCCAGCCGGAGTAGAGCACCACCGCGAACAGCGTCAGCGCGCCGGTGATGATGATGCCGACGCGCGGTCGAGAGGCCGAGCAGGGTGATGATGTTGACGGTGAGGGTGAAGAACAGCGCGCCGAGCACGGCGCCGACGAACGAGCCGCGGCCGCCGGCGAGCGACGGCGCCGCCGAGGACGGCGGCGGCGATGCTGGTGAGCGTGTAGGTCGGAGCCGACCATCGGCGTGGCCGACGCCGACCTCGGAGGCGAGGAAGAAGCCGGCGAAGGTCGCGACCACCGCCGACAGGAGATAGGCGCGGATGTGGACGACGTCGATGTGGACGCCGTTCCGCTTGGCCGCCTCCTCGCGGAAGCCGACGGCGCGCAGCCGAAGCCCGCTGCGCGTGCGGTAGAGCCAGCCAGTCGCCGGCGATGGCGACGGCGAGGATGACGAAGAACGAGACCGGCATGAAGCCGACCCGCGTCCGGAGCAGGTCGAGTGAAGTCCTCGCTGATCAGGCCGCCGGGCGAGGGGCGGAGGTAGAGCGCAATGCCCTGGAGGACGCTCAGCATGGCGATGGTGGTGATCACCGGATTGATGCCGACGAAGCGGACGAGGACGCCGTTGACGACGCCGACGACGAGCGCCGACCGCGAGGCAGATCAGCGACGCCGAGGACAAGCATGCCCGGGCCCGGTCGTCCGGGGCCATGACGAAGGAGGCGAGCACCACGGTCACGCTCATCATCGAGCCCGACCGAGATGTCGAAGCCGCGCACCATGCAGCACGTTGAACTGGGCCATGGTGACCAGCGCCAGCGGCGCCGTGGCGAGGAGGATGTGGCGGATGTTGATCGCCGGTCAGGAAGACGTCCGACTGCGACGCAGGCATAGGCGCCGACGAGCAGGATGAGGAGACAGCAGGAAGACGAGCGGCACCCACCACCTTGTGCTGCCGCCGGCGATCGCCTCGCCGAGCCTCGCCCAGACCGCCGGCTCGGCCGGCTTGCCGGCGGCGGCCTCGGCGGCGCGGCCCCGCGGTGTCGCGCGAGGTGAGGAAGGAGGAGACGATGTTCTCCTCGGTGACCTCGGCGCCGGCGAGGTCGCGGATGACCCGGCCGCGCGAGAAGACCAGGACGCGGTCGCAGAGGCCGGCGAGCTCCATCGCGTCGGAGGAATTGACGATGCACGCCGACGCCGCTCGTCGGCCTGGGCGCGGATGGCGCGATAGATGTCGAAGCGCGCCTTGGCGTCGACGCCCTGGGTCGGCTCGTCGATCAGGATCGCCTTGGCCTCGTAGAGGAAGCTGCGCGCCAGCACCGCCTTCTGCTGGTTGCCGCCGGAGAGGCCGCTGATCGGCTGGTCGAGCGCCGGGGTGACGATGCCGAGCTCGTCGACCAGCTCCGTGCGCGCGGCCGCGCTCCCGTCTGCGCCGAGACGAGGCCGCCGGCGGCGAAGTCGTCGAGCACCTGCACGGTCATGTTCTCGCGCACGCCGAGGGCCGGGAAGATCGATTCCTGCGGCCGGTCGGCGCTGAGCGAGAGGATGCCGGCGGCGAGCGCCTCGCGCGGGAGCGCCGAGCCGCACCGGCGCGCCGTCGCAATAGACGTGGCCGCTCGGCCGGTTCGAGGCCGCCGAGGGCGCGGATCGCCTCGCGCTGGCCGTTGCCCTCGGCGCCGGCGAAGCCGAGCGATCTCGCCGTGGTGGACGTGAAAGGTGACGTCTGGAGAAGCGCGCCGCCGGACAGGTCCTCGCCCAGAAACCGGCGGTGGCCGAGCCGATGTCGCGCCAGCGGCGGGATATCCCGACTTCGATCGGGCGGCCGACCATCAGCGCGATCAGATCGTCCTCGGAGAGGCTGCTCGTCGACCGCGTAGGTGCCCTGGCCGACGCCGTCGCGGAGGATCGTGACGCGGTCGGCGAGGTCGAGAATCTCCGGCAGCCGGTGGCTGACATAGACGACCGCGGTGCCTTCGGCGGTGATCCGGCGGATGATGGCGCTCAGCTTCTCGACGCCGGCGAGATCGAGCGCTGGAGGTCGGCTCGTCGAGGAGCAGGACCTTGGGACTGCCGATCAGCGCCTTGACGATCTCGAGGAACTGGCGCTCGGCGGCGGTCAGGTCGCCGACCGAGCGTGTCGGGCGAGATGTCGAGGTCGTACGGCGCGAGCTGGCGCTCGGCGAAGGCGCGCGGCATCGCCCGTCGCGGCCGTCGCCGGCGGCGAGGACGAGGTTCTCGGCGACGGTCAGCTCGCGGACGAGCGAATTGTCCTGGTAGACGGTGGCGAGCCCGAGCCTGCGCGCAAGCTGCGGGTCGGCGTCGGTGAGCGGCTCGCCCATGATCTCGACGGTGCCGGAGTCGGGGACGACGGCGCCGCTGGCGATGCCGAGCAGCGTGCTCTTGCCCGAGCCGTTCTCGCCGAGCACGGCGTGAATCTCGCCGGGCAGGCACTCGAAGCCGACATCGGCGAGCGCCTGGACGCCGGGATAGCTCTTGGAGATGCCGGTCAGCTTGAGCGACGGCGCCGGCCATGTCAAATCCTTCGACCAGGCTTCGCAGTGTACGCCAGAGCGGGCGCGGGGATCAGTCCCGCGCCCGTCCTTCGTCCCCGAAGTCGCGCCTACTGCGCGAACATCGCCTTCAGCATGTCGCCGTCGACGCGGGTCGAGACCGAGGCGTCCTGCGGCAGGTCGGGATTGCACATGCCCTTCTGGACCTCGCGGAAGCTGAAGGGCACGTCGACCGCCGCCGGCACGTCCTGTGCCGGCCTTCTTCATCATCGCCGCGGTGAGCGCGATGCCCGACTGGAAGTTATGGCCGGAGGCGAAGAAGATCTTGAAGTTCGGGTCGTTGACCTTTTCCCAGTCGCAGAAGAGGCCCTGCTCGTCGGTGCGCAGCGCGACCACCACGTCCGGCGACTTGCCAGCCTCCTGGTAGGCGCGCAGACCGCCGCGGAAGCCGTCGGCATATTCGTAGACGACGCCGTCGACGCTGTCGTTCTGGGCGAGGAAGCCCGACATCGCCTGGAAGGCGCCTTCCTGCGTCCAGTTGGTGTCGGCCTTGCCGAGCAGCGTTGATGTCGCCGTGCTTGGCCGATCTCGTCGTCGGCGCATTTCTGCCAGGCGGCGCTGAGGCCGTTGCCGGGCGTGCCGCCAAGCTCGACGATCGCGATCGGGTCCTTGCCGGCGTTCTGCTTCGACGGCATCGATCATGCCGGTGCCGAGCTTGCAGAGGTCCTCGCTGACCGTGGTCGAGGTAGTCCTTGCCGGCATCGCCGCCGACATAGGTGCCGTTATGCAGCACCACGGTGATGCCGGCCTCGGTGGCTTCCTTGATGGTCGGCAGAAGCGCCGTGCTCGGCGTCGGCGAAGACGACGATGATGTTGACGCCCTGGGCGATCAGGCTGCGCAGGTCGGAGATCGCCTTGGTCGGGTCGTCGCCGGCCCGAGGTGTAGATGATCTTCTTGATCTCCGGATAGGTCAGCGCCTGGAGGATGAACTCCATCTTGGTGACCTGGCGCCAGACGTTCTCGCCGAAGCCGTCGGCGAGGCGACGGTGAGGTCGCCGTGGCCGGTCTCGCAGACCGAGTCCTTCCAGCACTTCAGGGCCAGTTCGCGCTGCTCCGGCGTGAGGCCGACGGCGAAGCGCTTGAAGGCCTCGGCGACCACCGGGTTGATGTTGTCGGTGGTGCCGAGCGACTTCATCTCCAGTTCCTCGGCGGTCGCCGCGTAGGACGCGCCGGCGGAGAGAGCAAGGCAGGCGGCGGCGAATCCGGGCAATGCCCAGTGCCGCCAATTCGCGAATTTCCGGTTCATTTTCTTCCTCCCTTTATCGGCGACACGGGGGTGCCGCCGTCTTGATCACTTGGTCTTCTCTTTCAGCCACGGATACCGGGCGGTGTCCTTCCCGGCATAGTCGGGGTCGAGATAGATGAAGCAGCGCTGGATCTTCCAGTCGCGGATCTCGAAGACGTCGCACCAGCGGCCGGCCGCCCATTCCGGCACACCGGCGCGCCACGTGCCGTCCTGGTGCTCGCCGTGGCTGGTCCCTTCGCAGACGACGACGTCGCTGCCGGAGAAGACCCAGTTGAAGTGCGAGTAGTCGTGGGCGATGCGCTTCAGCGTGCCGCCGACGTCGCCGAACATCTTGCCGATCTGCTCCTTGCCGTGGGCGATGCCCCATTTCGGGAAATAGACCTGGGCGTCGTCGGCGAAGAGGTCGAGGATCGAACCGCCAGTCGAGGTCACGCCGCCCTTGTCGAAGGCCTTGAGATATTCGATCGCCACCGACTTCCGCTGCTCGTCGGTCATGGTCTGGGTCGATATTGCCATCCTTGTCTTCCTCCACTCAGGTCGAATTGAACGAGGCTCAGGCGGCCACCGTGTCGCGCTTGCCGACGCTATCGGCGGCGCGGCTCCTTGTCGGCGGCGTTGGCGGCGAGATAGGCGAAGGCGAGGAACGGGCCGAGCGTCGCGCCGCCCGCCCAGTAGGCTCGCGCCGAGGCGGAGGCGACGCAGTTGCCGACGCCGTAAAGGCCGGGGATGACGCGGCCGAGCGGATCGAGCACCTGGCCGTCGGGATTGGTCGCCGGTCCGCCCTTGGTGTCGAGATTGCCGCCGGTCATCAGCGCGGCGTAATAGGGGCCCTTGCCGCTGAGCGGGTACATCGTCGGGTTCTTGCCGGTCTTCGCCGCGGTCGGACCGTTGAAGAGCAATTCGACCTGCCGCTCGCCGCGGTGGAAGTCATCGTCCTTGCCCTGCCGCGCGAAGCCGTTGAAGCGGCTCACGGTCGCCTTGAGGTTCTCGGCGAAGTCCGGCGAAAGCCTGAGGTCGCCGGTCTCGTGCGGCATATTGCTTGAGCCGCTTCTTGATGTTGTTGACGAGCGCCTCCCAGCGTCTTGCCCTTGATGACGTGGCTCGCGTCGGTGCCCTTCGGCACGATGAAGCGGCCATACTCGTCGCTTGCCGAATTGTCCTGGCTCCGCTGATCCCAGATCGCGATGAGCACGAGGTTCGGGATATTCCGACTTCGCCGGGTCCCATTTGAAGAAGGCCTGGGCCGATTCGTTGTAGGCGAGCTTCTCGTTGGTGACCCGCTGGCCGTTCTTGTCGACATAGATCATCGAATTGCCGGACGGCGAGAAGGTGCCGATCAGCGTCGGGTCCTTTTTGACCACCTTCTCGAAGACGACCGGGCACATCCAGGCATAGTTCATGTTGCGGAGATGGGCGCCGGCGGCCACGCCGATATGGACGAAGTCGCCTTCGTTGGTCATCGCCGCGCAGCCGCCCTTGACCGGAGCGGCGAGGTAGTGCTGGCGGAGCTCGGGATCGTGGGTGAAGCCGCCGGTGGCGAAGATCACCGCCTTCCGCGCTCCGAACTTCCTGGTCTTGCCGGAGGCGTTGTCGGCCTCGACGCCGACGACCCGGCCCTCGCCGTCGACGATGACGCGCTGGACGCGATGGCCGGTGCGGATGTCGACGCCGGCCTTGCGCGCCGCCTCGGCCATGGTCCGGACGGCATGGACGCCGCCGTCCGACATCGAGTCGCGCGCCTGCTTGGTGACGAGCACCCGGCCGGTCGGCGCCTTGTCCTCGGCGAGCTCGGCCCAGTAGTCGGGAACGCCGGGGCAATGGCGATATTCGAGCGCGCCCTTCTCATTGAGGAGCTCGGTCGCCTTCGAGGCGTTGTCGTAGATCGCGGCGCAGGCTTCGTATTCCCACTCGCTCATGCCGAAGCGCGGGTGGCCGGGATTGTAGCTTTCCGGCCGCGAGAGGCGCGCGAGGTAGCGGAGGAAGTCCTCGCGCTTGTCCTTGATGCCCATCGCCTTCATCGGCTCGTTGTTGGGCACCCAGTACCAGAACGCCGCCTTGATCGTGGTGCCGCCGAGCTCCGGCGCCTTCTCGAGGAGCAGAACCTTGTTGCCGAGCCAGGCCGAGAAGCAGGCGGTGGCGAGCCCGATGCCGCCGCCGCCGGCGATGACGACGTCAAAGGTCTCGTCGAAACGGTCGGCGTGCGACGGACGAGGCGATTTCCGTGCGATGGTGGCCATCTGGCGCGATCCTCCCTGAAAGCCGGCGCGTTCGGGGCTTTTTCCTCCCGTCGCGCTCTTTAGCGAGCCGTGAAAGCTCGCCGAAAGCTTTGGCGCAGTCTTTCATATTTCTGCTTTTTTGGGCAGTCTTTCGTTCGCTTTGCGAACAAGCGTCCGATAATCGGCCGTAGTTGGCCGCCGGGCCAATTGTCGCGCCGCTGCAAACATGATTGAGTGGCGCCTGAGGGAGGATGGAGGCGTGACGTGACGCTGGCGATCGGCGGACGCTCCGAGCGCTCCCCATTTCGCGGCCTAGAGCAGTTCGACCGGCGCGGCGCCGCCGGCGAGGTTGGCTACTGCGTCGGCGGCTCGCGGCCCTATGCACTCGAGTTCCAGAACGACGCCGACGTGATCTGTCTCCTCCTCGGCGACCTCGTCACCGAGACGAAGTTCGAGGACGACGCGGAGCGCGACCTGCTCTTCGCCGGACAGAGCTCCGCCTTCCATCCGCGCGGCGGCAATGTCCGGGTGCGCGCCGCCGCGGTCCGCGACGGCTTTATCGCCTTCAGCTATGCGGCGTCGTTCGAACGGGTCTTCGACGATGTCGACCTCAGACGGACGCGGCGCGCCGGAAGCCGCAACAATATCCGCGGCGGTTCGATCGGCGGGCTCGCCCGCTACGCGCGGAGCCGCCTCGCGGCGGGCATGACCATGACCGGGTTCGAGGTGCAGTCGCTGGCGGCACTGGTCTATCTCGAAACGCTGCGCAGCCTCGGCGCCCTCCGCGAGGAAGGGCGGAACGGCCTGTCCGACCACGAGTTCAACACCATCGCCGCCTTCGTCGACGCCGAGCTCGGCAGCGACATCACCTGCGCGCGCCTTGCCGCCGCGGCGCGGGCGCCGCTCCGCGTCGTCTTCGACGGGATGAAGCTCAGGACCGGGCTGTCGCCCTACCGCTACGTCATGGAGAAGCGGGTCGAGCGGGCCCGCGACATGCTCCGCAATACCCGCACGCCGATTTCCGAGATCGCCTTCGCCTGCGGCTTCTCCTCGCAGCAGCACCTCACCTCGACGCTGTCGAGCAAGCTCGGCCGGACGCCGCAGCAGATCCGGCTCGGCGGCTGAACCGCGCCGCGACCGTCGGGCTAGCGGCGGGCGGGGATCTGCTGCACCGCCCAGCGATTGCCGTCGGGGTCGGCGAAGAAGATGAACTTTCCCCAGGGGAACTCCTCTATGTCGCCGACTTCGAGGCCGCGGCGGGCAAGCTCCGCTTTGGCGGCGGCAATGTCGGCGACGACGAGCTGGAGGCCGCGCACCGAACCCGGCGCCGCGTCGGTGATCCCCTTGCCGATGGCGATCGAGCAGGCCGAGCCGGGCGGCGTCAACTGGACGAAGCGGATCTTCTCGTCGACGACGTGGTCATGGTCGGCATTGAACCCGATCTTGTCGACATAGAAGGCCTTGGCGCGGTTGACATCGGTGACCGGAACCGCCACCAGCTCAAGCTTCCAGTCCATGGGGATCCTCCTCTTTCCAGCGGTATTAACGCTGGACTATCGGATGCGTTCGCCCGATTTCGTCAGGAGCGTTGCTTTGACAGGTCCGAACGAGCAGGGCGTTGTTCCCCGGATTCGGTGACCTTCCGCACGATCAGCTCCCGTTCAGTGCCGGTCAGGATGGCCTGAACGACTTCCGGGAACTCTTCTATGATCTTCAGATAGATACGCGCGGGCTTGTCGATGCTGTTTCTGCCCTGCTCCCAATTCTGGATCGTATCCACCTCGAAGGCGAACAAGCGAGCAAAGTCTGCCTGGCTAAGCCCCATCGCGTCGCGAACCTGGCGGGGGTCCACGCTGGGCGCCGCTATTGGCCGGACCTGAACTCCGACCACAGAGAGGTCACCCTTCAACTTTGCCAGATCCAGCTCCAGCGGCATCGCCACCATCGCGATCCCGGTCTCGGCCAGTTTGTTCAAGGCTGCATGAGCCTTCCGAAGCCTAAGGCCATGACTGCTGAGGATGCGCGCGACTTCAACAGGACGCGGCAGCTCCGCGGCCTCAAGAAGCAGACTTACGGTTTGGGAATCGGAAGGAGCGGGGCCTTCTTCCACGGTTTGCGCCGCTCGCTCTAATGCCGCCTTCAACGACGATTTGGCTTGCACCGGTTTCCTCCAGCACCTTCCGGCAGATCGCATTGAGACCGATCCTGCCAATTCTACCTGCACCAGGACCGTCGATGTGAAGGCCAAGGGCATGTATCGCGTTACGATCGAGGCGGACAGTGCTTATGATTTGGATCTCACCCCAAGGACCGTGAACCAGCATCCGGATCGCGTCGTCATCCTGTTCCACCACGGTAAGGATTATCTCCTCATCCATATATACGCGAGCCGCGTAGACTGTGCAAGTTCGAGCTCTGCATCTGCGGCCGACGCCGGAGCATCACCCCGCGATCATCGCCTCAAGGGCGAGGCGCTCGCGGAGGCGCAGACGCTCGCTCTCGCTCTTCAACTGGCCGCACGCGGCGAGAATGTCGCGGCCGCGCGGCGTGCGGATCGGCGAGGCGTAGCCGGCGCGGTTGACGATATCGGCGAAGCGCTCGATCTGTTCCCAGGCCGAGCATTCGTAGCCGGATCCCGGCCACGGATTGAACGGGATCAGGTTGATCTTGGCCGGGATGCCGGAGAGGAGCCGGACCAGTTCGCGCGCGTCGGCGAGCGAATCGTTGACGCCCTTCAGCATCACATATTCGAAGGTGATGCGCCGGGCATTGGAAAGGCCGGGATAGGCGCGGCAGGCGGCGAGCAGATCGGCCAACGGATATTTCTTGTTGAGCGGCACCAGCACGTCGCGGAGCTCGTCGCGGACGGCGTGGAGGGAGACCGCCAGCATCACGCCGATCTCGCTTCCGGCGCGCGGGATCATCGGCACGACGCCGGAGGTGGAGAGCGTGATCCGCCGCCTGGAGAGCCCGATGCCCTCGCCGTCGGCGGCGACAAGCAGCGCCGCCTTGACATGATCGAAATTGTAGAGGGGCTCGCCCATTCCCATCATCACGACGTTGGAGACGAGCCGGCCGGTCGAGGGGGCGAGATGACCGCCCCCTCCACCATGCTTCGCATGGTCTCCCTCCCCCACTGTGCGGGGGAGGATCGCGCCGGGATAATCGCCGAGGCGGTCGCGGGCGAGCAGTATCTGGCCGACGATCTCCTCGGCGGTCAGGTTGCGGACGAGCTTCTGGGTGCCGGTGTGGCAGAAGCTGCAGGAGAGCGTGCAGCCGACCTGGCTCGACAGGCAGAGCGTGCCGCGGCCTTCCTCCGGGATGTAGACGGTCTCGATCTCGACCGGGCGGCCGGCGCCGCGCGGCGGAAAGCGGAGGAGCCACTTCCGCGTCCCGTCCTCCGACACCTGCTCGGTGACGATCTCGGGCCGGCTTAGCCCGTAGCGGGCGCCAAGCACGGTACGGAGGTCCTTCGCGACATTGGTCATCGCGTCGAAGGAGGTGGCGCCGCGGATGTAGAGCCAGTGCCAGAGCTGGGCGACCCGCATGCGGACCTGGCGCTCGGGCACGCGGACGGCGACGAGCGCCGCGCCGAGTTCGTCGCGGGACAGGCCGACGAGCGACGGCCTCGCCGGCGAGACGGCGGCGGGCACGGCATTCGGTTCGGGGCTGTCGACCATGTCAGTTCCGGCGGAAGCGGAGAGGGGCGACCGATCGGCCGTCCCAGGCGATCAATATAGGGATCGAACCGGGCCGGCGCCCCGCCTCGGACCGGCGCCGATCATGGTGGGAGAAGCCCGGCTAGGGGCACTCCTTCGCCACCGCGTCCAGCGCGGCGGTGATCCCCGACAGCGAATAGGTGTCGGTGGTCTGGGTGCCGCGCCGCGATTTGCCGATCACCGTCATCCGCGTCCCCTTCTGCATGGCGGCGATGAGGTCGGATTCCTGCGCCGGGTTTTCGATCCAGGCGCTGTCCTTCTCGGTGAACATCGTGAACGTGCCGCCGCCCTCGACCTGGACCGTCACCTTGACGTTGTCGCCGAAGGGATAGCCGATGATGGTGCTCGCCTCATTACGGATGTTCTTGGACGGGATGGTCGTCACCATGAAGAACACCGGGTCGCGCGACACCTTGACGTCGGGCTGATATTTCGAGCTCTGCGGCTGCGAGGCGACGAAGCACATCTTGCCGTTGGCGTCGGACGACGTGTAGGCGCCCCACTGTTTGAAGGTCCCGATGCTGGTCGCCGCGTGCGCAGGTGCCATCGCGGTCGCCACGACAAGCAGGGAAGCGGCCGTGAAAAGAATCCGTGCGTTCATTTTTCCTATCACCGGTTGCTGACGGTAAATCAATCCTTTCCCCGTCCTCCAAGACTTAGCCAAAACTGACGCAATCGGGGTTACTTTTTTATGAATCCCCGGTAGCGCCGCTTGCCATGGCTGCCGTCCCCGGCCGAGAAAATGCCCAGAAAATCGACAAGAATATGATCGCATCGCGGCTGGTGGGCAATCGATTCGCCGAGCCGGATCATTACGCAGCCGAGGCCGATTGTCCCGCCGAAAATGCCCTCCCTGCCGCATCGAACCGGCGGCCCGGCGCGCCGCTCAGCCCGCCTCGTCGGCAAGCGCCCGCCGCGCCGCTTCGCGATGCGCCGGCCGGATGTTGGAGCCGACCGTGGTGATCGCGGCAAGGAGGATGGTGATATCGTCGGCGAAGCCGATTCCGGCGAGGAAGTCGGGCACCGCGTCGAAGGGCAGCACGAAATAGGCAAGCGCGGCGAGGAGGACGGCGCGCACCCGGGTCGGCGTCGCCGGGTCGAAGGCGCAGAAATAGGCGGCGACCACATCCTCGGAAAAGGGGACGGCCCGCGCCGCCTTGCGGAAGGTGGCCCAGAAGCGGCTCTTCACCCGGCGGGCTCGCGCCGCCTCGTCTTCCGGTCCGAGGATTTCGCCGAACTTGACCTCGCTCATTACGCCATCTCCAGCATCACGCGCGCCCCGCGGCAGATGGGGGCCGCGCCGGCCCTACGCAACGCCCTGTTGCCTGGCGATCTCGTCCATCGCCTCGGCAAGCGCGATGTCGCGCTCGGTGAGGCCGCCGGCATCATGGGTGGTCAGCGTCACCGCGACCGTCCTGTAGACGTTCGACCACTCCGGATGGTGGTCAATCTTCTCGGCGACCATGGCGGCCCGGGTCATGAAGCCGAAGGCGGCATTGAAGTCGGCGAAGGTGAAGGTCCGGGTGATGGCGTCGCGGTCCTCGGCGTCGCGCCACGCCGGAACCCGGCCGAGCGCCGCCGCCCGCTCCTCAGGAGAAAATCGCGCTGCCATGGGATCGCATCCCGGAGCCGGCCGTCTCGGGCCGGAGGGGATATTCCTCCTCAACCACATAGGGGCCGCCGCCGGTCGAGTTCTTCGAGGAGAAGATGACGAAGCGCTCGACGCTGAACGGGCCGGCCGAGAAACCGCCGCGGATCGACAGATAGTCGGCGATATCGCGCGCGGCGACGCCCT
Organism: uncultured Alphaproteobacteria bacterium; assembly: GCA_963792845.1. GTDB lineage: Bacteria > Pseudomonadota > Alphaproteobacteria > Rhizobiales > Kaistiaceae > Bauldia. Next base: position 104,734 of record CAWBXW010000006.1, on the reverse strand, counting down.
TCAGCCGGGCCAGCGTCACATGCGGGATATATTTTCGCTGCTCGGCCGGAAGCCCGATCCGCTGCATCAGCCGCTCGTGCTCGGCCTGCAGTTCGATCAGCTGCCGCGACGGGCGGACGCGCGCCACGATCGCGTGGGGTTTCCGGGTACCGAAGGCGCCGAGGCCGTCGATGGTCACGGCAAAACCCGAGCGCCGAACGCGGCCGAGCGTCTCGGCGATGTCGCCGGCGACGTGCATGTCGACGTCGCCGACGAAGCGGAGCGTCAGGTGATAGTTTTCCTTGTCGATCCAGCGGGCGCCGGGAAGGCCGCCGCGAAGGAGGGCGAGGCGCTCCCCGATATCACCGGGGATTTCGATGCCGGTGAACAAGCGCGGCATGGCACACCTCCTTCCCGAATCACGGACAGGATCACGTAGCCAGGGGCGGTCCGCAAGGCCCCCGACCGCTGAACGGCGCCGGCCGGCGCCGGCGCCTTGACCCGGGCGATCAACGCCTCGACCGCGGGCAGCATGCGCCCGACGATGATCGCGACCCCGGCGGGATTGGGGTGAAGGCCATCGGGCTGGTTGAGATCGGGCCGCGTCGCGACGCCGTCGAGGAAGAAGGGATAGAGCAGCGCTCCATATTTGGCGGCGAGATCGGGGTAGATCGCGTCGAAGGCATCGGCGTAGTCGGCGCCCATATTGGGCGGCGCCTTCATGCCGGCGAGAAGCACGGGAATGTTCCGCTCCTTGAGCCTGGCAAGGATGCGGTCGAGCGCGTCGCGTGTCACCGCCGGGCCGACGCCGCGAAGCGCATCGTTGGCGCCGAGCTCGAGGATGACCGCGTCGGCATCCTCGCCGACCGACCAGTCGACCCGGGCGAGCCCGTCGCTGGCGGTGTCGCCCGAGACACCGGCATCGGCCACGGTTACGTCGTAGCCGCGATCGCTCAGGGCTCGCTCCAGTTGCGCGGTGAACGAGTTCGGCGGGATCAAGGCCGTAGCCCGCGGTCAGGCTGTCGCCCAGCGCGACGATCCGAAGCGGTGCGGCGGTGGCCGGCACCACGGCCAGTCCCGCGGCGAAGAGGGCGCAGGCAAGGGGCTGGATCGGCACCCGGATTCTCCCATATGAGGCTTCTGCCGCAGCGGGCATGACAGCAAGATATAGGGGCGCTTGAGGTGGCCGGACCAGTCATCCTGTGCGACGACCTCCATATCCGGCTCGGTTCGGGGGCGGGGGCGGTGCATGTTCTCCGCGGCATCGACCTTGCCGTTTCCGGAGGGGAGACGCTGAGCCTCGTCGGACCTTCGGGCAGCGGCAAGTCGACCCTGCTCATGGCGCTCGCCGGGCTCGAACGGCCGACCGCCGGCCGCGTCGTTATCGACGGCGCCGACCTCACCGGGATGAGCGAGGACGCGCTGGCGCGGCTCCGCGGCGCTTCGATCGGCATCGTCTTCCAGTCCTTCCATCTCATCCCGAGCATGACCGCGCTCGAAAACGTCGCGGTGCCGCTCGAGCTCGCCGGCGCCGCCGACGCCTTCGCGCGGGCCGAGGCCGAGCTCGACGCGATCGGCCTCGGCGACCGCCTCGGCCACCACCCGGCGGAACTCTCCGGCGGCGAGCAGCAGCGGGTGGCGATCGCCCGGGCGCTGGCGCCGCGCCCCTCGATCCTCCTCGCCGACGAGCCGACCGGCAATCTCGACGCCGGGAACGGGGCGCTGATCGCCGACCTCCTCTTCCAGGCGAACGCCGAGCGCGGCACCACGCTGGTGCTGGTCACCCACGACCTCGCGCTCGCCGGGCGCTCCGGCCGCGTCGTTCGGCTGAATTCGGGCCGGATCGTCGGCGGGGACGCGCCCGCGGAACTGGGGCTGAGCGACGCTGATCGCGTCGCACTGGAGCGGAACACGGAGGACGTAAGGCGTGGGAGATTTGCCGCGGATCTCGCTGTTCAGGCGCTTTCCGACGGCTACGACAACGAGGTAACGTGAGCTTTCGGACTCCTCTTGCCCTCCGTTTCGCGCTGCGCGAGTTGCGCGGCGGGCTGCGCGGATTTGGCGTCTTTCTGGCCTGCATCGTGCTCGGCGTGGCGACCATTGCCGGGGTCGGGTCGGTCGCCCGCGGCATGACCGAGGGGCTGGCGCGGCAAGGCCGCGCCATTCTCGGCGGCGACCTCGCGGTGACGCTGCTCCAGCGCCGGGCCAATCCCGATGAGCGCGCCTGGCTCGACAGGCTCGGCGCGGTGTCGGAGGTGGTGACGCTCCGCGCCATCGCCCGCCGCATGGACGGCGAGGGGCAGGCGCTGGTCGAGGCGAAGGCCGTCGACCCGGCCTATCCGCTGGCCGGCTCGGTGGTTGTCGCGGGCGGTGGCGACGCGCAGGCGATGCTCGGCGAGTCCGGCGGCGTCTATGGCGCCCTGGTCGAGGCGGAGCTTCTCACCCGGCTCGGCGTCGGGGTCGGCGACCCTATCCGCCTCGGATCGGCGGAGCTCGTCATCCGCGGCGTCATCGAAAACGAGCCCGACCGTCTTGGCGAGGGCTTCGCCTTCGGACCGCGGCTGATGGTGAGCCAGGCGGCGATGCCGGCGACCGGGCTCATCCAGCCGGGCAGCTTGACGGAGTGGCGCTACCGGGTCGACCTTCCCGGCGATCCCGGCGACGCCGAAGTGAAGGCGGTGGCGGAGGTCGCGGGCAAGGCGTTTCCCGAGGGCGCCTGGCGGGTGCGGACGCGGACCGACGCGGCGCCCAGCCTCAAGGAGAACATCGAGCGTTTCGCCGAGTTCCTGACCCTGATCGGCCTCACCGCGCTGGTCGTCGGCGGCGTCGGCATCGCCAATGCCGTGTCGAGCTATCTCGACGGCAAGCGCGAGACGATCGCCACGTTGAAGTGCCTCGGCGCTCCTGCGGGATTTCCGGTCGCGGTCTACCTCATCGAGATCATGATCATCGCCGGCCTCGGCATCGCCGCCGGGCTCGCGGTCGGCGCGGCGATCCCGTTCGCCGCCGGCGGGCTGTTCGCGCGCCTGCTTCCCGTATCGATCGCCGGCCTCTATCCGGTCGATCTCGCGCTCGCGGCGCTTTACGGCCTGATGACGGCGGTGGCGTTTGCGCTCTATCCGCTCGGGCGCGCCCGCGAAGTCAGCCCCACCGCGCTTTTCCGCGACCAGGTGTCGCCAAGCCCGAGGCGTCCGCCGCCGGGCTATATCGCCGGCGTCGGATTGATGCTCGCCGGGCTCGCCGGGCTTGCGGTCGGCCTTGCCTTCGACCGACGCATCGCCGCGGTCTTCGTGGTCGGGTCGGCGGGCGCCTTCCTGCTCCTTCGTCTTGTCGGCCTCGGCGTGATGGCGCTCGCCCGGCGCGCCCCGCGCGGCCGCTCCATCGCTCTTCGCCTGGCGCTCGGCAATATCCATCGGCCGGGCGCGCTTACGCCGGCGATCGTGCTGTCGCTCGGCCTCGGCCTCACCCTCCTCGTCGCGCTGGTCCTGATCGACGGCAATTTCCGGCGCGAGCTTTTCGGCGCCATCCCGGCGACCGCGCCGAGCTTCTTCCTCCTCGACATCCAGGCCAACGAAGCCGCGGGGCTCCGCGCCTTCGTCGCCGAGACGGCGCCTTCGGCGACGCTCGAGATGCAGCCGATGCTGCGCGGCCGGATCGCCGACCTCAACGGCGTGCCGGCCGAGAAGGCCGAAATCGACGACGACACCCGCTGGGTGCTTCGCGGCGACCGCGGCATCACCTACGCCGCCGAGCCGCCCAAGAACAACGACCTGACCGCCGGGACCTGGTGGCCGGCCGACTATGACGGCAAGCCGCTCGTCTCCTTCGGCGCCGAGATCGCCAAGGGGCTGCACCTGAAGCTCGGCGACACCATCACCGTCAACGTTCTCGGCCGCGAGGTCACCGCCGAGATCGCCAGTCTCCGCACGATCAACTGGCAGTCGCTGTCGATGAATTCGGTGATGATCTTCTCGCCGAACACGTTTCGCGGCGCGCCCTTCACCAGCCTCGCCACCCTGACCTTCCCCGACGGCGGCACGGCGGATGAGGAACTCGCCTTCCTCAAGGCGGCGGTCAACGCCTTCCCGGCGGTGACCGTCATCCGCGTCAAGGACGCGATCGAGACCGCCAACGGCATCGTCGAGGATATCGGCTGGGCGGTCCGCGGCGCCTCGGCGATCACGCTTCTCGCCTCGATGCTGGTGCTCGGCGGCGCCTTTGCCGCCGGTCGGCGGCAACGGGTCGCCGACGCGGTCATCCTGAAGACGCTCGGGGCGACGCGCGGGCGGCTCCTGTCGGCCTATGTGATTGAATTCCTGATGCTTGGCGGCGCTACCGCGGCGTTCGCTCTCGTCGTAGGCTCGCTCGCCGCCTGGTTCGTGCTGGCGAGCATCATGCATGTCCCCTTCGCCTTCCTGCCCGGGCCGGCGCTCGGCGCCGCCGCGGTCGCCCTCGTCCTCACCCTTCTCCTCGGCCTCGCCGGCACCTTCCGTGTGCTCGGCCAGCGGGCGGCGCCGCTGTTACGGAATCTTTAGGAAGATCGGCGGAAACCGGCCGTCCCAGCGCCGAAAAGACTACTTGTTTGAAGTCCGGCCAGGCCCCATATTGCCGACAAGTCTGGCAGAAGACCGGGCCTTTCCGGTCGAGGACTTGAGAGAGGATTTTTCGATGGCGAACTACGAGAACCAGCCGGCCGGTTTCGGCAGAGCGGTCGGCGGCGCTGTACCCGCGATCGACGAGGGCCTCCGGGCCTACATGCTGCGCGTCTACAACTACATGGCGATCGGCCTGGTGATCACCGGGCTGGTAGCGTTCGGCACCTATTCGCTCGCGACCACCACCGACTCGGCGACCGCCGTGGCGCAGCTTCCGAACGGGGTGCTGCTCACGTCGCTCGGCGCGGCGATCTATAGCGGCATCCTCAGGTGGGTGATCATCCTGGCGCCCCTGGCGCTGGTCTTCTTGATCAGCTTCCGCATCCAGAAGATGAGCGTTCAGGCCGCCCAGCTATCATTCTGGGCGTTTTCGCTGCTTCTCGGCGTGTCGCTGTCGTCGATCTTCATCGTCTACACCGCGACCAGCATCACCCAGGTGTTCTTCATCTCGGCCGCGACTTTCGGAGCGATGTCGCTCTGGGGATATACCACCAAGCGCGACCTTACCGGGATGGGCTCGTTCCTGATCATGGGCCTGATCGGCGTCATCATCGCCATGGTCGTCAACATCTTCCTGGCTTCGAGCGCGCTCGGCTTCGCGATCTCGGTGATCGGCGTGCTGATCTTCGTCGGCCTCACCGCCTACGACACGCAGAAGATCAAGGAGATGTACTCGGTCAACGACGACGGCACGGTTACCGGCCGGAAGGCGGTGATGGGGGCGCTGACCCTCTATCTCGACTTCCTCAACATCTTCCTCTTCCTCCTGCAGCTCTTCGGCGACCGCCGCTAGAAGCCGCCGGCGAATTCGGATAGATCAGGGCGCGGCCTCAGCCGCGCCCTTTTTCGTTTCTCCCATGGCCTACCGGATTCGTCCCGCCGTTCCCGCCGATATCCCCGCCATCGCCGCCATCTACGGCGACTCGGTCCTGACCGGGACGGCGAGCTTCGAGCTCGAGGCGCCGGCCGAGGCCGAGATGGCCCGCCGGATGTCGGCGACGCTCGCGACGGGCTACCCCTATTTCACCTGCGAGGGGGATCAAGGCGCGGTGCTCGGCTACGCCTATGCCGGCGCCTATCGCCCGCGCCCCGGCTACCGGCATACGGTCGAGGATTCCGTCTATGTCGCCCGACAAGCACGCCGGCGCGGCGTCGGCCGGGCCCTGCTCCGGGCGCTGATCGAAGAGACCGAGGCGCTCGGCTTCCGCCAGATGGTCGCCGTCATCGGCAATTCCCGCCATGCCGGCTCGATCGCCCTCCACGAGGGCGAGGGGTTCACGATCGTCGGCCGGCTGCCGACGCTCGGCTACAAGTTCGGCCTTTGGCTCGACAGCGTGCTGATGCAGCGCCCGCTCGGGCCGGGCGCGACGAAGCCGCCGAGCCGCTAATCTTTCCGTTCCGCGCCTGCCCTACGCCACGACCAGCCGGAGCGGGCTGTGATCGATCGCGCGGAGCACGTTACCGAGGTCGTGGCCGCGTCTGAGGATATGGCCGGTGGCGGCGACCACGGCGTAGGCGCCCTGGCGCCGGGCGAGCCGCGGCTGTTTGACGATCTGGTAGAGCGGGACTTCGGAACTCCGCCGGAAGACGGAAAAGACCGCCTTCTCGCGGAGCTGGTCGATGGCGTAGTCGCGCCATTCGCCGTCGGCGACCTTGCGGCCATAGACCTTGAGGATCTGATTCAGCTCACGGCGGTCGAAGCTGATCGGCTGGTTCGTCGTCTTTGTCTGTCGGTGGGCGGCGAGGGCGACGACGCTCGCCCGGCCGCCGTACGGCTCTTTTTCTTCCACCTCGCTCATGCGGCTACCTCCTTCGTCATCAAGCCGTCATGATCGCGCCCTTCGCCGGTCCTGGCAAGGGGCGGCAAAGCCCGTGTGTCGTAAGCACACGAGTTGTCCGGGTTAGGTAGCACACGAGTTGTCCGGTTTTGTGTCTCCGCGAGGAGGCCCTGGGATGAACCGGACAGCGTGGCTAGAGGACCGCAGGATGCAGAAGTTTCGGGACGTTTTGAGCCGCTGGGAGAGCAAGCAGCTATCGATGCTGGAGGCGGCGGAGATTTTGGGAATGTCGGAGCGGCAATTCCGGCGCTACCGGGATCGTTATGAAGAGGACGGGCTCGACGGCCTGCGCGACCGGCGGCTTGGCAAGCCGTCGCCGAAGCGGGTGCCGCGTGGCGAGACGCAGTTGATGCTGGAACTGTATGGCGGCCCTTACCGGGGTTGGAACGTCAAGCATTTCCACGAACATCTGGTGCGCGACCACGGCTTTGGCTGGGGCTACACCTGGGTGAAGACGCAGCTTCACAGTGCCGGCCTGGTGGAACGGGCGCGGCGGCGCGGGGCGCATCGGCGCAAGCGCGAGCGCAAGCCGTTTGAAGGCATGATGCTGCACCAGGACGGCTCGCGCGCGGCCTGGCTTGCGGGGCAGCCGATGCTCGATCTGATCGTCACCATGGATGACGCGACCAGCACGATCTATTCGGCGTTTCTGGTTGAGGAGGAAGGCACCGCCTCGACGTTGCGGGCGCTGCTCGAAGTGTTCAGCGCCAAAGGCTTGCCGGGAAGCCTCTACACCGACCGCGGCAGCCATTACTTTTACACCCCGCAGGTCGACGGCCCGGTGGATAAGAGCCGGCCGACCCAGGTCGGCCGGGCGCTCAAGCATTTGGGAATCGAGCACATCCCGGCTTATTCGCCGGAGGCGCGCGGGCGCTCGGAGCGCATGTTCGGCACCTTGCAGGACCGCCTGATCAAGGAGCTCGCCAAGGCCGGGATCGCCGACATCGCGGCCGCCGACGCGTTTATCCGCGACATCTATCTGCCGGCGCACAATGCCCGTTTCGCCAGGCCGGCGGCGCTGCCCGAGAGCGCCTTCGTCGCCGCCGATGCGGCGCTGCTGGCCGAGACGCTGTGCATCGAGGAGGAGCGCGTGGTCGGTCGCGACAATACCGTCGCCTATGACCGCCGCCGGCTGCAACTGCCCGCCGGCCCGGCGCGCCCCCATTACGTCAAGGCCAAGGTCAAGGTGCGCGAATATCCCGACGGCACGCTGGCCGTGTTTCACGGTCCGCGGCGCCTCGCCGGCTACAGCGCCACCGGCGAGATCGCCGCGGCCCCGACTGCCGCAAGCGTGACGCCGTGCTCGCCGCCGTCAAGGCGTGGCCTGCAGCCTTCGGCGCTTGCCGCACCGCCGCAGCCACGGCCAGCCTTGACCGCGCCTGCGCGCGGCGTCACTCGCAAACCGCAGGTCGGGACGGAGAAACGGCCCTCAGATCGAACAAAGAAACCGACAAGAAAGGCCACTGCCACCGTAACCGCTTCGGCCTGACCGACCCCAGGCGCGCCAGTTGTCCACCGCTTCCAGCCCGGCGCCAACTGCCAAACCCGAAGCGGACAAGTGATGTGCTACCAAAACCGGACAACTTGATTAGCTACCGACAGGGGCGGCAAAGCCCGCTCCCGGGGCCTTCGGAGGCTGGCGCGGCACCTTGCGGGAAAGGCGCCCGCATGGTCCTATCGCCGCCGTTTCGGGATTGCGATGCGCGGGGTTCGGACCGGCGGAAGAGGGGGAGGGGATGTCAATCCCGACAATCGGCATTTTCGCCTTCCGGGATTCCCCGATCGACACCCTCGCGCCCGAACGGACGCGGGCGCTGCTTGCCGAGGCGGCGCTTCAGGAGGTCGACCTCTGCTTCTTTGCCAGTGCCGATTGCGATCCGGTCTCCGGGCGGGTCGAGGCGAGGCGCTGGAGGCGCGGGGTCTGGGAAAAGGCCACGATCGGACTTCCCTGCGTCGTGGTGATCACCACCAACCCGGTCGCGCCCGAGCATCGGGTGGTGAAGGACTGGCTGTACAGCCGGTCCCGCATCGCCACCTTTCGTGAACGCAACAAGCTCGAGGCGACCGCGCTCGTCGAAGCATCGCCCTGGGCCGAGCACGCGATCCCGAGCGCAGGCATCGATCCCGGCGCCGTGTCGGCGCAGCTCGCTGCCTGGCTTGCCGGCGGCGGGATCGTCGTCAAGCCGAGCGATGGGATGCGCGGCCACGGCGTCCATTTCGTGGTACCCGATGGCGACGCCTGGACAGCGGTCTATGGCGGCGGCCGCTGGCGCGATTCGAGCTCCGAGGTTGTTTCCCGGGTCGAGAGGGCGATCCGCGGGCGGATGCGCTATCGCGACTATCTGGTCCAGCGCTACATCGAATCGGTGAACGAGGCCGGGCAGCCGATCTCGATCCGCGTCGACGTCGCCCGCCTTCCTGGGGGCGGCTGGGGGCTGATCCGGATCGTCGGGCGCATCGCGGCGAACCGTTGGATGGTGTCAAACGGCGCCACTGGCGGCGGCATGGTCCGGATCGCGCCCTTCCTCGCGGCGCGCCGGGTCCGGCCGGCGGAGGCGCTGGCAAGGGAAGCCGTCGCCCTCGCCATTGGCGTCGCGGATGCCGTGAGCGGCGATCCGAGCCGCGCCACCAACTACGAATGCGGTGTCGACCTCGCCATCGACGCCGACGACAAGCTCTGGTTCATCGAGGCGAATCCCCGGCCCCAGGCCGTCTGGGCCGAGCACGAGCGCGCCGTTTTAGTGATGGCCTATCTGAAGTCCCTCGCCGCCGCGTAGCCCAGCGACCCGGTCCGACCTCGTCGCAGAAGTCGCGGAAAATCTCGGGAAACGCACCGGAAAGCGTCGTGACCTCGACGGTGCCGTGGTAGGTGACGCCGGGGAGCACGTGCTCGACCACCTTGGGGAGACCCGAGAGGTGTCGCGCCGAGCGCACGTCGGCCTTGTTGCCGTCGCCATAGACGATCCTGGTGTAGGGCCTCGGCCGCGCCTGCTCGACGATGCGCCTGAGGTCGACGTTTCGGGGCGTCAGCCGCCTACCGGTGGCGGCTGCGATGTCGCCGAGAATCCGCCCCTTCATGACGGGCAGGATGACCGGGCTGAACGACAGCACGCCGTCGGCGCCGAGCTTTGCTCCGTAGCGGATCGCCGCGTAGCCGCCGGAGGACTGCCCGAAGCAGATTAGACGCCTGGTTCCGAGTTCGCTTGCAGAGGCGCCTCAAGCCTCTGACGGTCTCGCCGGTATTCTCGCCGAGGCCCTTCACCCCGGCGAAATAGTACGTCTTGCTCCAGTCGAAGACGTAGATGACGTTGACGGCCTGGCGTTTGAGGAGCCGCTGCATGAAATAGATCGAGATGTCGAGGCGCATCGCCTCGCCGGTGAAGGCGATCACGGTGGTGTCCGATTCCGCCGGGACGATCCAGTAACCGCGGTCTTCTTCCGCCGGCCCTTCGCGGCTCGGCGGCGGGCGCTTGGCGCCCTCGATGCCGAGCTGCCGGAGGGTCTGGATTTGTCCGAGCAGCACCTTGGCATGGTTCCGAAGCGCCGGATCCTCCTGCATGCTTGCGATGTACGTCGCCGCCCGGCCGATTTCTCCGAAGCGGATAAGGCTGCGGCAGGCGTGGAGCCGCTGCGTGGCGGTTGCGGCGGGATCGTCGAGAACGGCGAGTGTCGCCGGATCGAGCCGCGACAGGGCATCGATCCGGCCGGGCGCCGGCGGAAGGGCCCGCCGACGCTTTCGCTGCCTATCCCTTCTCGGCTTGCGCTTTTGCTGTCGCGGCTTCGACGGCCGCGACGAGGCGCGGGACCATTTCGCTGACGCTCGGCGTGTCAATGAGAAAGAACTCCGGTTCGATTTCACAGCCAAACGCCTTCTCGAACTCCGCCGCCATCTCGACGGCGTCGACCGAATTGAGGTCGAAGCGCGAAAATGGGGCATCGACGTCGATCGTGTCGGATTCCTCCCCGACGAGGATCGCAAGATAGATCACGATCCACCGCTGGATGCGCCGCGGATCGGCAGCGGGGCGCGTCGCGGTATCGATCTCGACCTCCATCGGGCGGATGGGACCTCGTTCCTTGCCGCCGGCATGATCCGGTCCGGCGGGTCCCGCGTCAAGTCGCGGAAAGCCCGGCCATCGGGCCTTTTCCGGGGTCGCGCGGCCGCAGACAGGGCCCGGGTGAAAAACCACGATTTCGCCCATATTCGGCCGACAACCGGCCACGTTGGACTCCGATCATTCAGGTGTTGCCTCAGACGGTTCGGTTCGGCGGAGGCTTCGGTAATTCTCAGCCCCCCAGCCCCCCGGGGCCCATCGTTGGACCGAACCACCTTCACGGGATGTTTTGAGGCAGCACTTGGCCGGCGCGAAAGCGCCGGCCAATTTCTTTTCGCCGCCTTGAAAGACCGGCCCCGACCGGCGATATCACCCCCCGCGATTCCGACAAAAACCGGGGCTCTCGGCCATGGCTGAAACCACCAGCGACAAACGCGAGACGCGGACCTTCGAGGCGGAGGTCTCGAAGCTCCTCTCTTTGATGGTGCATTCGGTCTATTCGAACCGAGACGTCTTCCTCCGCGAGCTGATCTCCAACGCCGCCGACGCCTGCGAGAAGCTCAGGGTGACGGCCCTCGACCATCCGGAGCTCCTCGCCGAGGACTCCTCCTTCAGGATCACGCTCGTCCCCGACAAAAGTGCCGGGACGCTCGCCGTCGAGGACAACGGCATCGGCATGGACCGGGCGGAGCTGGTCGACAATCTCGGCACCATCGCCCGCTCCGGCACCCGCGCCTTCCTCGAGGGCCTGTCGAGCGGCGCCGAGGGCTCGGCGCTGATCGGCCAGTTCGGCGTCGGCTTCTATTCCGCCTTCATCGTCGCCTCGTCGGTCGAGGTGGTGTCGCGGAAGGCCGGCACCGGCGAGGCCTGGCGCTGGACCTCCGACGGCCAGGGCACCTTCTCGATCGAGCCCGCCGCCCTCGATGCGGCCCCGGCGCGCGGCACCCGCGTCCTCCTCCACCTGATGGACGACGCCAGGACCTATGCCGAGCAGGCGACGATCGAGCGGGTGGTGGCGGAATATTCGGCGCATGTGCCGGTGCCGATCGTGCTCAAGGTCGGCGACGGCGCCGGCGAGAAGACCCTCGCCGACGGCAGCGCGCTGTGGCGGAAGCCGAAGGCGTCGGTGACCGAGGCGGAATACGCCGAGTTCTACGGCCATGTCAGCCACCAATACGACGAGCCGGCGCTGACCATCCACTACCGGGCGGAAGGCCGGAACGAATATTCGGTGCTCCTCTTCGTACCGTCGATGAAGCCGTTCGACCTGTTCGACCCGGCGCGGCGCGGGCGGATCAAGCTCTACGTCAAGCGCGTGTTCATCACCGACGAGGCGGAGATCCTGCCGCCCTGGCTCCGCTTTGTTCGCGGCGTGGTCGATTCCGAGGACCTGCCGCTCAACCTGTCGCGCGAGATGCTGCAGAAGAACCCGATCCTCGAGGCGATCGGCAAGGGCGTCACCACCCGCATCCTCGCCGACCTCGACAAGCTCGCCGGCGACGACAGGGAGCGCTTCGAAAAGGTCTGGGAAGCCTTCGGGCCGGTGATCAAGGAAGGGCTCTACGAGGACAGCGAGCGCCGCGACGGACTCTACAAAATCGTCCGCTTCCGCACCTCGACCGGCGGCGAAACCTGGCGGAGCCTCGCCGATTATGTCGCCGCGCTCCGGCCCAACCAGACGGCGATCTACTACGCGCTCGGCGACGACCGGAAGGCGATTCTCGCGACCCCGCAGCTCGAGGGCTTCGCGCGGCGCGGCGTCGAGGTGCTGATCCTCTCCGACCCGGTCGACGCCTTCTGGGTGCGGACGGCGCTCGGCTATGACGGCAAGCCGTTCCAGTCGGTGACGCAGGGCACGGCCGACCTCGACAAGATTCCGGTCGCCGAAGGCAGCGAGGCGGCGGCGGAGGCCGCCCCGGAAAGCGCCGTGGCGATGCTTGCCGCCCATTTCAAGCAGACGCTCGGCGACCGCGTCGATGCCGTCCGCGCCTCGGCGCGGCTCACCACCAGCGCGGTGTGCCTGGTCGCCTCCGATCGCGGTCCCGACCGGCAGCTCGAAAAGATCCTGTCGGCGCATGAGCAGCTCAAAACCCGGGCCGCGCCGGTGCTCGAGCTCAACCCGGCCCATCCGCTGATCAAGGCGCTCGCCGCCAAGGCGACCGGCGGCGGCGCCAAGGAGGCGCTGGAGGACGCCGCCGTGCTCCTCTACGGCGAAGCCCGCATCCTCGACGGCGAAGCGCCCGAGGACCCGGCCGACTTCACGGCGAGGATGGGGCGGCTGATCGAGCGGGGGCTGGGATAGGGCGCCCGGTGTCAATCATCAAGTTAGCAAAGCCGGAAGCCAAGCACTCGCGGGCTAATGCCCTGCCACTATCCGCGATTTGACGCTGTAGGGGCGTTCTGCGTGGCGCTGGGCGATGGTTCGAAACGTAAAAACCGTCCCGGCTATGCCTGCAAGCAACAGGACGACTGCGAGAGCGAGAGCGAGGAACGAGAGAGTCGATGACTTGAGCGCCAAAATCGCCGATATTGTCCAAGCAAGGCCAGCGAGAGTTCCTCAGAGGCCCACAATAGCAGTTATCATGTCTAACAAGGTAGTCCCCAAAAGGAAGAATGCAATGGCAATTGCCAACGAACTCAGCGCCGTCAAAATGGCGGCGATAAGGTTCCAAACCTCTTTGGCCAAATCCAGCCCCTAGCGGCAAGCTTCGATTTTAAGTTGTGCATCTTTTCAACGTGAATTTCAACGATCAGCGGCGAGGTACCAGCGAGCTACCCCCGAACTCCGTAACAAGCGGCCCGTGATCGAGCGAAAGCCCGCAGTCCGGAGCCAACTCCTCCGCTCGCCGCAATCCATCATGGGTTCTTGGAGATCGCCCGCTCAGTCGGCTGGCAGCAGACCGCGCCTCTCAGTGGGCGTAGTCGATGGTGGCGGCGCCGAGGATCGGGCCTGGCAGGCCCTCGCCGATCTCGGTCTGCAGGATCACGGCGCAGCGCGACACCTTGGCCTTGTCGAGCTCGCTCTTCGGCAACTCGACCGTCATCTCCTTGCCCTTCCACATGGCGATCGGGCGAAGCTTCTTGACGACGTTGTAGTAGGTGATCGAACGGCCGGTGTTCTCGCCGCGCTCGATCGGCACGGTGATCGGGTCGTCGTACATGGCGAGCCAGATCGTGCCCTTGTCCGCGTCCGGTCCCGGAGCGGCGCCGACGGTGACGGTGGTCGAGTCGGGCCCGGCTGCATGGTGATCGGCACCGGCAGGCCGGCGCTTGTCCGGATCGCGGCCTCGACCTGCTGCTTGTTGCTGCCGACGACATGGGCGACGCCGTCGACCACGATCTGCGGCGTATAGACCTGGCGGTCGCCGCGGGCGGCGGCATAGGCGCGCTGGCGCTCGGTATTGTCGTGCGAGGCGAGCGTGTCCTTCCAGCCGAGATAATCCCAGTAGTCGACCGGATATGAGAGCGCGAGCACGTCCTTGTCCTTGGCGTATTCGGCGAGCAGCGCATCGGCCGGCGGACAGGACGAGCAGCCCTGGCTGGTGAACAGCTCGAGGACGGTCCTGGTCGCGGCAAGCGCCGGGCTAGCGCCGCCGGCGGCGACGCCAGCGGCGAGAAGGACGGCAAGCGATCCGGCTCTCGCGTTCACGGCAAATTCCGATGCAGACTATGGCCCGCGACGCGGACCGGCAGCCCGGCCAACGTACGAACCGCCCCTCTCACTTACGAGTCACGTTCGGGTGAAACTTGCCCGCCTTCCCCTCAGGCCGCCAGCCGGCGGAGCACATAGTGCAGGATGCCGCCGTTGTTGAAATACTCCAGCTCGTCCAGCGTGTCGATGCGGCAGGTGAGCGGCACCAGCCTGGTGACGCCGTCGGCGAAGGCGATCTCGGCCTCAAGCCGCTGGCGCGGCTTCAGTCCCTCGGCGATGCCGCCGATGGTCACCGTCTCGTCACCGTCGATGCCGAGCGAGCGCCAGGTGGTGCCTTCCTCGAAGACGAGCGGCAGCACGCCCATGCCGATCAGGTTCGACCGGTGGATGCGCTCGAAGCTCTCGGCGATCACCGCGCGGACGCCGAGCAGGCGGGTACCCTTCGCCGCCCAGTCGCGCGAGGAGCCGGTGCCGTATTCCTTTCCGGCGAAGACGACCAGCGGCACCCCCTCGTCGCGGTAGCGCATGGCGGCGTCGTAGATCGGCATCACCTCGCCGTCGGGCTGGTGGACGGTCACCCCGCCCTCGACGCCGGCGACCATCTGGTTCTTGATGCGGATATTGGCGAAGGTGCCGCGCATCATCACCTGGTGATTGCCGCGGCGGGTGCCGTACTGGTTGAAGTCGGCCGGCCTCACCTGATGCTCGAGGAGATACTTGCCGGCCGGGCTGTTGGTGCGGATCGAGCCGGCCGGCGAGATGTGGTCAGTGGTGATCGAATTGAGGAAGAGGCCGAGGATGCGGGCTCCGACGATATCGGCGACCTTCTCCGGCTCGCGGCGCATGCCCTCGAAATAGGGCGGGTTCTGGACGTAGGTCGAGCCCGGCGGCCAGGCATAGGTCAGGCCGCCGGCCACTGAAATCGTTCGCCAGTGCTCGTCGCCGGTGAAGACGTCGGCGTATTTGGTGCGGAAGAGGTCGCTGGTGATATTGGCGCGGACGAACTCGGCGATGTCCTTCGAGGACGGCCAGATGTCCTTGAGGAAGACCGGGACGCCGTCGCGATCGAGGCCGAGCGGCTCGGTGGTCAGGTCGACCTGGAGCGAGCCGGCGAGCGCGTAGGCGACGACGAGCGGCGGCGAGGCGAGGTAGTTGGCGCGGACGTCGGGGTTGATGCGGCCCTCGAAGTTGCGGTTGCCGGAGAGGACGGCCGCCGCGACCAGATCTCCCGACTCGATCGCCTCGGAGATCGGCGCCGCGAGCGGGCCGGAATTGCCGATGCAGGTGGTGCAGCCGAAGCCGACGAGATTGAAGCCGAGCGTATCGAGGTCGCCCTGCAGGCCGGAGCGGGCGAGATATTCGCCGACCACCTGGCTGCCCGGGGCGAGCGACGTCTTCACCCACGGCTTGGTCTTGAGGCCGCGCGCGACGGCGTTGCGGGCGAGCAGCCCGGCGCCGACCATGACATGCGGGTTCGAGGTGTTGGTGCAGGAGGTGATCGCGGCGATCACCACGTCGCCATGGCCGATGTCGAAGGGCTCGCCCTTGACGTCGACCCTGAGGCCGGCGCCGTTGCCTTTCTTGAACTCGCGGTCGAGGGCGGCGAGGAATTTCTGCCGGGCTTCCGACAGCAATACGCGGTCCTGCGGCCGCTTGGGACCGGCGAGCGAGGGGGCGACGGTGTCGAGGTCGAGCGACAGCGTATCGGTGAATTCCGGATCGGGCGTCGCGGCGTCGCGAAACATGCCCTGGGCCCGCGCATAGGCCTCGACCAACGCCACCCGCTCCTGGTCGCGGCCGGTGTGGGTGAGGTAGCGGAGGGTCTCGGCGTCGATCGGAAAGAATCCGCAGGTGGCGCCGTATTCCGGCGCCATGTTGCCGATCGTGGCGCGGTCCTCGATCGCCATGTGGTCGAGGCCGGGGCCGTAGAACTCGACGAACTTGCCGACCACGCCCCTCTTGCGGAGCATCTCGGTGACGGTGAGGACGAGGTCGGTCGCGGTCACCCCCTCGCGCAGCCTGCCGGAGAGGCGGAAGCCGATCACCTCGGGAATCAACATCGAGATCGGCTGGCCGAGCATCGCCGCCTCGGCCTCGATGCCGCCGACGCCCCAGCCGAGCACGGCGAGGCCGTTGACCATGGTGGTGTGGCTGTCGGTGCCGACAAGCGTGTCGGGATAGGCGAGGGGCGGCTTGCCGTCCTCGTTCACCCACACGGTCTGCGACAGGTATTCGAGATTGACCTGATGGCAGATGCCGGTGCCGGGCGGCACGACGCGGAAATTGCGGAACGCCGACTGGCCCCAGCGGAGGAAGCGGTAACGCTCGCCGTTCCGCTCATATTCCAGCTCGACGTTATGGGCGAAGGCGCGCGGATTGCCGAAATCGTCGACGATGACCGAATGGTCGATGACGAGGTCGACCGGGACGAGCGGGTTGATCCGCTCGGGATTGCCGCCGAGGGTGCGCATCGCATCGCGCATCGCGGCAAGGTCGACCACCGCCGGCACGCCGGTGAAATCCTGCATCAGGACGCGGGCGGGGCGGAAAGCGATCTCCCGCTCGCTCCGGTGGCGGCCGAGCCACTCGGCCATGCCGTGGATGTCCTCGGCGGTGACCGAGCGGCCGTCCTCGCAGCGGAGCAGGTTCTCCGTCAGCACCTTCAACGAGAAAGGCAGCCGCGACAGGCCGGCGAGGCCGTTCTTCTCGGCCTCGGCAAGGCTGAAATAGTCGTAGCTTTTCGAGCCGACGGAAAGCGACTTGCGGCTCTTGAAACTGTCGGTGGTCTCGGTATTCACGGGCGGGACGGTCCTCGGTTTTCGCCCGGCTTCGGTCGGGTAGCGACCGGGCCGGTCGGGCCGCTGGGAAATGCCTTGCAGGGCGACGGCGTGGGTTGCCGGCCTTATAGTGAATTTCGTGATGGTGTGCCAGATGATCAAGCTTCGCCGATGGCGAGCGCGGAACGCCGGACCGGGAGGGCCCGGCGGCATGACCGCGGTTTCGGCGCGCGCATGCGGCTGACCGCCGAGGACCTTGCCGCCGAGCGCGGCGGGCGGCGGGTCTTCTCGGGACTCGCCTTCACGGTCGGCGGCGGCGAGATGCTGGCGGTCACCGGGCGGAACGGAGCCGGGAAATCGACCCTGCTCCGGGTGCTCGCCGGCCTCCTCGAACCCGCCGCCGGGCGCGTCGCGATCGACCCTGAACCGGATCGCGGGCCAGGCAGCGCCGTCCACTATCTCGGCCATCTCAACGCGCTGAAACCGGGGCTCAGCGTGGCGGAGAATCTCCGCTTCTGGCAGCGGCTCTATGGCCGCTCGGGACCGGTCGCGGATGCCGCCGACCGGGTGGGCCTCGGCGACCTCGTCGACATCCCGGCCGGCCGCCTCTCGGCCGGCCAGAAGCGGCGGGCTGCGCTGGCGCGGCTCCTCGTCTCGGAACGGCCGATCTGGCTCCTCGACGAGCCGGCGACCGCGCTCGATGCCGCGGCCGAGGCGATGCTCGGCGCGGTGATCGAAGGGCATCGGGCCGCCGGCGGCCTGGTGGTGGCGGCGACGCACCGCCCGCTGCCGGCCGCGGCAAGCGCCACCCTCGGCCTCGGGCCGACGACGTGATCGCCGCGCTTGCCGCGATTGTCGGCCACACGGCGCGGCTTCAGCTCCGCGCCGGCGGCGGCGCGCTGGTCGGGCTGGTCTTCTTCCTCGCCGTGGTCGCCATCGTTCCTTTCGCAATCGGGCCCGACCTCAACCTTCTCTCGCGGATCGGCCCGGCAATCCTGTGGATCGGCGCACTGCTCGCGACGCTGCTCGGACTAGACCGGCTGTTCCAGGACGATCGCGACGACGGGTCGCTCGACCTCCTCGTCCTCGCCGGGCACCCGCTCGAGCCGGTGGTGCTGGCGAAGGGCCTCGGCCATTGGCTTGCGACCGGCTTGCCGCTCACCATCGCCGCACCTTTTCTCGGCCTGCTCCTCGGCATCGAGCCGCTGGGGCTCGGCGCCGCGACGTTGACGCTTCTCGCCGGGACCCCGGCGCTCACCCTCATCGGCACGATCGGCGCGGCGCTTGCCGCGTCCTTCGGGCGCGGCGGCATCCTGATCGCGGTGCTCGTCCTCCCCTTCACGATCCCGGTCTTGATCTTCGGGGTGAGCGCCGCCTCGGCAGTGACGATCGGGCCGCAACCTTTCCTGCCGCCCTTCCTGATCCTGATCGCACTATCGCTGGCGAGCGCGGTGATCGCCGCGGTCGCCGGCGCGGCGGCGCTCAGGTCCAGTCTCGATTGACGGCCGGATCAGAAACCGTCGGGCCATCGGCGGGCGGCGTGATAGACGCGCAGGGCGCGTCGGCCAGAAGCGCCTCGACAAGCGTGATGACGCGCAGCGCCACCCGCGTGGCCGCCGCCGGACTGTCCTTGGCGATGTAGGCGCGAAGCGCGGCAAGGTCGTCGATCGCCTGTGGCGACCAGACGATTTCCATCATCGTCGCGATCGTTTGGGGCGAGGCCGCTCGTTCTCGTCATCCCAGCTTTCGACCCAGGCCTTCACGGCTTTGTGGGCGACCGCGTCGCCGGCGTCGAGCGACGCCTTCGCCGCCTCGATGCCGCGCACCTGCCACTCGTTGACGTCGAGGTATTCGCCGATCGCCTCGGCCGCCAGATAGGAGCGGGTGCGGCCGGTGCTTCGCGACAAGGCTTCGAGCCGTTCCTTGATTTCCGCATCGACCCGCACGGTGAAGGTTGCCGAACTCATCTTCCTCCTTCATGTGCCCGGATGTACACAATATAGCACAATGCGGTCGCGAAATCGCGGCAGGGTCGCCGGCGCTTCCGCGCCCCGGACAAGCCTTGACGGAAGGGCGCAGCTACGGCGTGCAGCGGGTCAGCGTGGTGACGACCTGTCCATCCTGTTCGAGGAAAAGCTGGGGCTCCTCGATGCGGATGCCGACGTCGGGCATCGGACCGTCGGGCGTGGTGCCGCTCAGCACCCCGTTGACGATCTGGTATTTGCCGCCGGCCTGTTTGGAGGGGTCGTCGCCCTGCCGCGCCATGACGAAGGTGCCGTCGGCACCGAACACCAGCGAGGCTTCGCCGCAGGCGGCCGCGTCTCCCCACGAGCCGACGATGCCTTTGAGGAGCTCCGCGTCGGTGGCGGCGCTTGCGAAGCTCGATCCGGCAACAAGCAGGGCTCCGGCGAGTAAGGTTGCGCGCATGGGCGTTTGTCTTCGATCCGGGTGGAGAGGTGCGCCGACCCTAGCCCCGATGGCCTGCAATAGATAGGGAAATGCGGCGATGACGCGCGCCGCCCGGCATTGCCCCGCCACCCGCGCCCCCCTAAAACATCAGCCATGCCGATCCTCGATCTCGCCAACCCGACGCGGTTCCTCGCCTTTTCGGGGCGCCTCCTGCCGTGGCTGTGGGCGGTCACCGTGGCCCTGCTCGCGATCGGACTCTATCTCTCCTTCTTTGTCGCGCCGGAGGACTACCAGCAAGGCGCCATGGTCCGGATCATGTTCATCCATGTCCCCTTCGCCTGGCTGGCGATGGCCGGCTACGCGGCGATGGCGGCCGCCGCACTCGGGACCCTGGTCTGGCGGCACCCGCTCGCCGACGTCCTCCAGAAGAGCGCCGCCCCGATCGGCGCCGCCTTCACCTTCCTCGCGCTCGTCACCGGCTCGCTGTGGGGCAAGCCGACCTGGGGCACCTACTGGGTGTGGGACGCGCGGCTCACCTCGGTTCTCATCCTCTTCCTCATCTATCTCGGGCTGATCGCGCTCTGGCAGGCGATCGAGGATCCGGGAAAGGCGGCGCGCGCGGCGGCGATCCTGACGCTGGTCGGCGCCGTCAATATCCCGATCATCAAGTTCTCGGTCGACTGGTGGAACACGCTCCACCAGGCGGAGAGCGTTTTCCGGCTCGACGGGCCGACCATCGACCCCTCGATGCTCTGGCCGCTGCTCATCATGGCGGTGGCGATGACGATGCTCTTCGCCGCGCTTCTCGTCATGGCGATGCGGAACGAGATTCTCCGCCGCCGGGTGCGCGCCATGCAGATCGCCGCTGCCGCGGCATGATCGCGGAAGGCGCCCATGCCGGCTTCATCCTTGCGGCCTATATCGTCACGGCAACGGTCTTGATCGGCCTCGTCCTCTGGATCGTGCTCGACGGGCGGGCGCAACGGCGGCGGATCGCCGACCTCGAGGCGCGCGGCGTCCGACGCCGCTCGGCGGGAAAGGGACAGGCATGAGTGCTACCGAAGAAGGGCCGACCGCCCGCCGGCCGCGGCCGATCCTGCTCCTCCTGCCGCTGGCGCTGTTCGCGGCGCTCGCCGCGGTCTTCCTGATCCGGCTCGAATCGGGCGGGAATCCGGAGGACATCCCCTCGGCGCTGGTCGGCAAGCCGGCGCCGAGTTTCGACCTGCCGCCGCTCGACGGCAGCGGGCTTCCCGGCCTCAAGACCGCCGACCTCGCCGGCAAGGTGACGGTGGTCAACGTCTTCGCCTCGTGGTGCGGACCGTGCCGGCAGGAGCATCCGCAGCTCACCGAGCTTGCCAAGGACAGCCGCATCCGCCTGGTCGGCATCAACTACAAGGACGTCGCCGCCAACGCCGACCGGTTTCTCGACGACATGGGCAATCCCTATGCGGCGATCGGAGCCGACCGGAACGGCCGAACCGCGATCGACTGGGGGGTCTACGGCGTGCCGGAAACCTTCATCGTCGATGCCCAAGGCATCATCCGCCACAAGCATATCGGACCGATCGACCCGGCCTCGCTCGCCGGCGACGTCATCCCGGCAATCGAGGCGGCGATGAAACCGGCGGGCTAGGCGCGGGCGGTTGTGGAGCCGCGGTTCCGGCGCTATCTAACCATCTAACCTGTCAGCTAGCTGGATACGATGATGGAAATCGGTTCCTTCGAGGCAAAGAACAAGCTTTCCGAATTGCTGGAGCGCGCGGAGAAGGGCGAGGAGATCGTGATTACGCGCCGCGGCAAGCCGGTCGCGAGGCTGGTGCCTTTCACCCCCGTGGCGGATCAGGGCGAGGCCGAAGAGGCTGCCCGCAGAATTCGCGCGCGCGCCAAAGCGAAGCAACGCGGTGCCTTTGATTGGGAGGAGTGGAAGCGCTATCGGGATGAAGGGCGGCCGTGAGCCTTGTCCTCGACACCTCGGTCGCATTGACCTGGATCTACACGGACGAGAGAAGCGAGGCCACCGAGGAGGTTCTCCAACTCGTCATCCGGTCGGGCGCATGGGTGCCCGCTATCTGGCGGCTTGAGGTCGCCAACAGCCTTCAACATGGCCTTCGCCGCAACCGCATAGATGAGGACGACCGCGATTTGGGACTAGCCGATCTTTCGCGGCTTAGAATCTCGATCGATCCCGAAACCGACAGGTGCGCATGGTCAACGACCCTCGCTCTGTCTTCACGATACTCACTAACCATCTATGACGCGGCCTACCTCGAACTTGCGATCAGGCGGCGTCTGTCGCTCGCCAGCCTCGACAAGGCCCTGCGCGCTGCCGCCGAGGCCGCCGGCGTTCGCCTGCTCGGCATGTGAAGCCTCGCTCACCCACCTCCCTGCCAGATGCGGATCGTGTCGAGCGGGTAGAGGAGCATCAGGATGTTGAGGGTGAGATTGTCGCGGACGGCAATCGCGGCGGCCCCTTCGAAAGCGATGGCCAGCGCCACCGTCAGCCAGACCGGCAGGCGCGAGGCGAGCCAAAAGCCGACGAGCATCGCGACGATATCGGAGACCGAGTTGACCACGGTGTCGCCGGCATAGGCGACCGAGACGGTGACCTCGCGGTAGCGGCCGATCACCCACGGGGTGTTCTCGATCACCTCCCACGCCGCCTCGACGACCAACGCCACGATGCCGCGCGCATCGATCGACCGGCGCCGCGCCACCAGCCAGAACGCGAAATAGAAGAGAAAGCCGTGGATGAAATGCGAGGGCGTGTACCAGTCGAGAAGATGCCGGGAATCCTCGTCGCCGCCCCAGACCTTGAGGCCCGCCGGGCCGATCGCCGGCTGGCCCATGGCGAGGAGGATCGCCGCCGCCGCGGCGATGACGGCGAGGCCGAGCGCCGCGACGGCGAGGTCGCGGCGCCGGTCCGCCGCCGCGCCGTTCACGGCGAGGGCTTTCCTTCCTCGGGCGGCGCGTAGCGGTTGATCAGCGGCAGCTGGAAGAGGGCGAAGGCGAAGGTCAGCGAAACCAGGCCGAAGACCTTGAAGTTCACCCAGAGGTCGGTCGGCACCGTGCGCCAGACGATCTCGTTCAAAACGGCGAGCCCGAGCAGAAAGACGCCCCAGCGGAGCGTCAGCTTCCGCCAGCCCTCGTCGGTGAGCCGGAAGGCCGAATCGAAGACGTAGCCGAGGAGCGGCTTGCCGAAGGCGAGGCCGCCGAGAAGCAGAATCCCGAAAAGCCCGTTGATCAGCGTCGGCTTCATCTTGATGAAGGTCTCGTCGTGGAGCCAGAGGGCGAGCCCGCCGAAGACGACCACGACGATGCCGCTGACCAGCGGGATCACCGGCAGGCGGCGGGTGAGGGCGAGCGATACGGCGAGCGAGAGCAGCGTCGCGGCGATGAAGAGGGCGGTCGCGACGAAGAGCTTGCCGCCGAGCGCGGCGAACACCGGAATTTTCTCCGCCAGCCAGTCGCCGCGGGCGTTGGCGAGGAAGAAGACCGCAAGCGGCCCAAGCTCGAGCACGAGCTTGAGGACGGGGTTGACCGGCTTGTGGCCCGGGGCGTTGGGGGCGGGTTCGAAGCTCACGGCGGCTTACTTAGGACGGTTCGACGGCGAGCGCCAGCGGCGGGAGGAAGCGTCTTGGCGTGCTTCGAGGCTCGGGCTTCGCCCGAGCACCTCAGCATGGCGAGGTTGGCTGTCGCGATTGGCCCGAACGTCGCCGACCCACCGCCCTCGCCATGCTGAGATGCGACCCAGGCATTTCGCCGGGGAGCCTCGAAGCAACGCGAAATTCGCCAACTGCCCTACACAATATGACCGAAGCGCTGCATCTCGGCGGTGATGACCCGGGTCATCATCTCGGCGTCCTTGGCGTAGTGGTTGCTGATGCCCTCGTCCCAGGTCCAGAAGAAAGTGCGGTCGATCAGGCCGAAGGTGAGCACCTTCCGGTTGCCGCGGCCGGTCACCGACCAGGCCGGCGGCGTCTTGCCGGGATTGTCGCGGGCGAGCGTCAGGCCGAGGCCGAGGCGCTCCTTGATCAGACGGCAGAGATCGTCGATCGCCTGGAGCTTGTCGTCGACGACACGCGGGCGGGCGGGCGGCTTCCGCGGCATCGCGGCCGGAAGCGGTTTCGCGGCTTGGTTCCGTCCGTCGTCCTTCTCAGCCATCACAGCCCCGCGAGCGCCCGCGCGAAATCGCCGGCGCTGAACGGCTCGAGGTCGTCCACCCCCTCGCCGATGCCGATGAAATGCACCGGGAGGCCGTATTTCGCGGCGATAGCGACGAGAATGCCGCCGCGCGCCGTCCCGTCAAGCTTGGTCATGACCAGACCGGTCACGCCGGCGCGCTTCCCGAAGATCTCGACCTGCGACAGGGCGTTCTGGCCGGTGGTGGCGTCGAGCGTCAAGAGCACTGTGTGCGGGGCGGACGGGTCGAGCTTGCGGATGACGCGGACGATCTTCTCGAGCTCCGCCATCAGCTCGTCCTTGTTCTGGAGGCGTCCGGCGGTGTCGACGAGGAGGACGTCGGCACCCTCATCCTTCGCCGACTTGAGCGCGTCGAAGGCGAGGCCGGCGGCGTCGGCCCCGGTCTCCCGCGCCACCACACGCGCCCCGGTCCGCTCGCCCCAGATCCCAAGCTGCTCGGTCGCCGCCGCCCGGAAGGTGTCGCCCGCCGCGAGCACGACGCTCCGCCCCTCGTCGCGGAATTTCGCCGCGAGCTTGCCGATGGTGGTGGTCTTGCCGGTGCCGTTGACGCCGACGACGAGGATGACATGCGGCTTCCGCGCCGGCTCGATGACGAGCGGCCGCGCCACCGGGGCGAGCGTCGTCTCGATCTCGCCGGCGAGCACCGCCTTGACCTCGTCCTCGCCGATCTCCCTGTCGTAGCGCCCGGCGCGGAGCGCCTCGGTGATCGCCGCCGCGGTATCGAGGCCGAGGTCGGCCTTGATCAGCATCTCCTCGAATTCCTCGAGCGCCGCCGCATCGAGCTTGCGCTTGGTGAAGATCGCGGTGATGCCCTCAGAGATCGCGCCCGACGAGCGCGACAGGCCCGACTTGAGCCGCTGGAACCAGGAGGCGCGGGGCGGGGAGGGAACGGCCGCCTCCGTCGTCGTCGGGGGCTCCGCCTCGGCCGGCGCCTGAGCGCCGCCGAAGACGCGGCGGAAGAGGCCCTTCGGCTCAGCCATGACGGCGCTCTCGCGTGCGCCGGGACCGGCGGATGGCGCCAAATATTTCGGGAAGGTGCGCGCAGAAACTCAACCTGTCATGCCCGCTGCAAGCGGGCATCCAGTAACCGCTGCCGCGATTCGTCCTGAAACGATATCGTTTACTGGGTCCCCGCTTTCGCGGGGATGACAGAAGGGGGGATGACGGGAGGGGAAAAGCCACCGCGCCGGCGGGCACCGTCGTTCCCGCGCCGTCGGGCCGGGGTTTGCTGCGGTTCGGTTCGTGTCCCTCGTTGTCGAGGGGAGGCGGGCGCTCACGAAGTCGCCGATGGGCAGTCA
This sequence comes from uncultured Alphaproteobacteria bacterium, assembly GCA_963792845.1. Classification (GTDB taxonomy): domain Bacteria; phylum Pseudomonadota; class Alphaproteobacteria; order Rhizobiales; family Kaistiaceae; genus Bauldia. The sequence continues at coordinate 79,871 of CAWBXW010000006.1, read as the reverse complement.
CAGAGAGAGGGGCGCTTCGCAAGACGCCCGCCGCGGCGGTTTGGGCAAAGCCGGGCCGGGGAGCGGTCGTAGTGCCGGCGATCGGGTCCCGTGTGCCTCCGGCTGCCCGGGTTGCGAGTCCCGGGCCGGCGGACGCCGCACCCCGCTCCATCTCAAGACGCCTCCGGAGACGCCCCTCGTCAAGCGGGTATGAGGAGAATATATTCCTATAGGCGTCCCGTGTCAAGCGCACGTCCGGCGACCGTCTTTCCGGTGGAACGCCGAACCGGATCATGACGTGAAGATCACTCACGCCGCCTCGGCGAGGAGGGCGCGGGCGGTGTGGCCGGTGACGCGGGCGGCGACGACCTCGCCCGGCCGGCCCACTCCGATCTCGGCGAGGGTGAAATGCTCGGTGCGGCCGAGGCCGGGCTGCTCGACCAGGATGCGGCGGGTTGCGCCATGCTCGGCCGAAAAATGCCGCGACAGCGCGGCATCGCCGGCGGCGCGAAGCCGGGCGGCGCGCTCCTTGACGAGGCGGCGGTCGAGTTGGGGCATGCGCGCCGCCGGCGTCCCCGGCCGTGGGGAGAAGGGGAACACGTGAAGGTGGGTCAGGCCGATCTCCTCGACAATCGACAGCGACCGGCCGAACATGGCCTCGGTCTCGGTCGGAAAGCCGGCGATGAGGTCGGCGCCGAAGACGACGTCCGGGCGGAGGCGGCGCACCGTCTCGGCGAAGCGGACTGCGTCGGCGCGCGAATGCCGCCGCTTCATCCGCTTCAGGATCAGGTCGTCGCCGTGCTGGAGCGACAGATGGAGATGCGGCATCAGCCGTTGGTCGGTGGCGATCGCATCGAGAAGCGCAGCGTCGACCTCGATCGAATTGATCGAGGACAGGCGGAGGCGTTGAAGCTCCGGCAGATTGCCGAGGATGGAGCGGACCAGGCGGCCGAGGCCCGGCTTGCCCGGCAGATCGGCGCCATAGGCGGTGATGTCGACGCCGGTCAGCACCACCTCCCGGTAGCCGTTTCCGACGAGGCGGCGGATCTGCTCGACCACGGCGCCGATCGGCACCGAACGCGAATTGCCGCGGCCATAGGGGATGATGCAGAAGGTGCAACGGTGGTCGCAGCCGTTCTGCACCTCGACGAAGGCCCGCGCCCGCCCGTCCATGCCTTCGACCAGATGGCCGGCGGTCTCCCGGACCGACATGATGTCGTTGACGCGGACGGCGGCGGTCTCGCCGGCGCCGAAATCGCGATAGGCGCCGGCGGTCAGTTTCTCCTCGTTGCCCAGCACGAGGTCGATCTCGGGCATGGCTGCAAAACCCGCAGGGTCGATCTGTGCGGCGCAGCCGGAGACGACGATATGGGCGCGCGGGTTGTCGCGCCGCGCCTTGCGGATCGCCTGTTTCGCCTGCCGCACCGCCTCGGCGGTGACCGCGCAGGTGTTGACGAGGATGGCGTCGCCCAGACCGGCTGCCTCGGCGCGGGCCCGCATCACCTCGGATTCCAGCGCGTTGAGGCGGCAGCCGAAGGTGAGGGTGGTGACGCCGGTGCCTTCCCTCGTGCGCTCTGATCCTCCCCCGCCAAGCGGGGGAGGGGGACCGCCGAAGGCGGTGGAGGGGGCAACCACCGGCGCCGTGCCTGCGGTTGCCCCCTCCACCATGCTTCGCATGGTCCCCCTCCCCCGTTCCACGGGGGAGGACCTGGTTGCGTCGCGGGTGTCATCGGCCGCCATCACGCCGCGCCCTTCCCGGCGACCGACCAGGCAAGGGTGTCGGGGTCGAGGAGGCCGGAAAATTCGGTCGCGACCGGCCCGGTCATCATCACGTGGCCGTCCTCGCGCCATTCGACGCGGAGCGGGCCGCCGGGAAGGGTGACGGTGACCTTGTGGTCGGAGAGACCCTTGCGGACCGCCGCGACCGCGGCGGCGCAGGCGGCGGTGCCGCAGGCTTTGGTGAGGCCGGCCCCGCGTTCCCAGGTTCTCACCGTGATCGCGTCGCGCGCCGCGACGTGGGCGATGCTGATGTTGGCCCGTTCCGGGAAAATCGGATGATGTTCGAGGATCGGGCCGATCCGGGCGAGATCGTAGGCCGCGACGTTGCCGACCCAGAAGATCGCGTGCGGGTTGCCCATATTGACCGCCGACGGCGACGACAGGAGCGGCGCGCCGACCGGCCCGAAGCTGAGGTCGATGGCGCGCGTATCGGGACATTCCCGGGCGAGCGGGATCTCGTTCCAGGCGAAGCGCGGCCGGCCCATGTCGACCGTGATCATCTCCGGGACGCCGGTATCGAAGGCGGCGAGGAGCCCGGCATTGGTCTCGATCGAGGCGGTCTTCCGCCCGTTCTCGCCCATCACCAGCCAGCCGACGCAGCGCGTGGCGTTGCCGCAGGCGTCGACCTCGCCGCCGTCCTTGTTGTGGATGCGCATGAAGATATCGGCGCCCGACTTGGAGCGTTCGAGCGTGATCATCTGGTCGAAGCCGATTTGCCCGTCGCCGCCGAGCGTCCGGATCGCCTCGGGCGTGAGGCGCACCGGCGCCGCGCGCGCGTCGAAGACGGCGAACGCGTTGCCGAGGCCGTTCATCTTGCGGAAGGGGAGTTGGCGCGAGGCCATTTTTGCCGAAGTGCCCGGTGCGCGGAAAACTCCGGCCTATATGGCGGAATCGAGCCGCGATTGCGAGTCCCGCGCCGGTCGCGGGCTCGCGCTCCCGTGATCGGCGCCGCCCCCTGCCTCACCGGCAATTGTCGCGACGCCGGGAAACTTTGCGCCTATCTTTCCCCGTAACAGCCGGAGAGGCGGCGGGGCCGACAGGACCCGCAGCCCGATAGGGAGGTACGGCAAGATGACCAAAGCATTCTCCAGCCCGACCCGCCGGGGGCTGCTCCTCACCGGAGGCGCGTTTCTCGGCCTCGGCGGGCTCGGCGCCCTCAACCGCTTCCAGGCCAAGGCGGCCACCATTCTCGGCACGCCGGGCGAGGTCGAGATCGAGGAATTCGACGCCGCCGGCAAGAGCCTCGGCGCGAAGACGGTCGAGAAGGTGGTGAAGACCGAGGAGGAATGGCGGAAGCAGCTTTCGCCGCTCGCCTTCGACGTGACCCGCCAGGAGGGCACCGAATATTCCTTCACGAGCCCCCTCCTCGACGAGCACCGCGCCGGCATCTTCCGCTGCGTCTGCTGCGATACGGCCCTGTTCTCCTCGGAGACGAAGTTCGACTCCGGCACCGGCTGGCCGAGTTTCTGGCAGCCGATCGCCAAGCAGAACGTGCTCGAGATCAAGGACACGAGCTTCGGCATGGTTCGGACGGCCAACTCCTGCGCCCGCTGCGACGCCCATCTCGGCCACGTCTTCGACGACGGGCCGAAGCCGACCGGCCTTCGCTATTGCATGAACGGCGTCGCGCTCAGCTTCGCGCCGCTCGCCGCCGCCTGACCTGCCCATCCCTGGAAAGAACGAGGATCATCGCCATGAACGCATCTGTGAGACGCCTCGCGGCGCCGCTCGGCTTTGCCGCGCTGCTCGCCCTGCCGATTGCCGCCTATCTGACGCCGGTCTCGTCCGGCGCCGCGGCCGAGCCCGCGGTCACCATTCCGGCGCCGGCGACGGACGAAAAGCCGGCGGGCGGCGGGCTCGAAACCGCGATCTTCGCCGGCGGCTGCTTCTGGGGGGTGCAGGGCGTCTTCCAGCACGTCAACGGCGTCGAAAGTGCTGTGTCCGGCTATGCCGGCGGCACGGTCGACAAGCCGACCTATCAGCAGGTCGGCACCGAGACCACCGGCCACGCCGAGTCGGTCAAGGTGACGTTCGACCCGAGCAAGGTCACCTACGGCAAGCTCCTGCAGGTGTTCTTCTCGGTGGCGCATAATCCGACCGAGCTCAACTACCAGGGCAACGACCAGGGCACCAGCTATCGCTCGGCGCTGTTCACCATGAGCGACGACCAGGCCAAGGTCGCGGCGGCCTACATCGCCCAGCTCGACGCGGCCAAGGTCTTCCCGGACAAGATCGTCACCGAGGTGACCCCCTACACCAACTTCTACCAGGCCGAGGACTACCACCAGGACTACGCCACGCTTCATCCCGACCAGGGCTACATCGCCTATAACGACCTGCCCAAGATCGCCAACCTCCAGGCGATGTTCCCCGACCTGTGGCGCGACCAGCCGAAGCTGGTCTTCGCCGAAAACGCGATGTAAGTCGCCGGCCCCGGGCCAGCATTGGCTCGTGCTTCGAGGCTCGCCGCATCTTGCGGCGAGCCTTTTTGCATGGGAGGGCGGAGCGGTCACCGCGGCGACGAATCCCATGCGCGGTCCGACGGCGTGACCCACATCGTTGCCATCTCCTCGCCGTCATCCTCCGGCTTGACCGGAGGATCCATCGCTGGCGCAAAAAGCTCGATTGAGGTCATCCAGGCCAGGATTGGCCCGCGTGATGAGGTCGATCTTCCAAACGTCCCTCGCGAGGCTTTCCTTCCGCTCAAAGACGCGGGAGCGGAGGATCGCTTTTGTCACGCCGACGGAGAGGGTGCCACAGGCTCGACTCGCAATGGCGCAGACGGAGAGGGAGATATCCGGCGCGGTTCGCGATGGGTCCTCCGGTCAAGCCGGAGGATGACGGTAATGAGTATTTCCGGCGCGGTGCCCCCGTGCTGCTCCTCGCGGCCGCAATTCCTTACAAGCTCGAAAGCCGGGACCCCGTAGGCGATACCGCTTCAGGACGGGTGGCGGCGCCAAGAGCGTCGATTCCGCGGGGTCAATACACCCGCGCCTTCGGCTCGATGTACTGGATGTCGTTGGTGAGCGTGTAGGTGTGGACCGGGCGGTCGTCGAGGCGGACGGTGCGGCGCTCAAGGTCGATGAAGGCCAGCGTGTGCTTCATCCAGTTCCTGTCGTCGCGCTCAGGATAGTCCTCGCGCGCGTGCGCCCCGCGCGACTCCGTGCGGTTGCCGGCCGAGTCCATGGTGACCACCGCCTGGACGATGAGATTGTCGAATTCGAGCGTCTCGATCAGATCGGAGTTCCAGATCAGCGAGCGGTCGGTGACGCGGATGTCGTCGGTCGCGCCCCACACCTTGTGGATGCGGTCATGGCCCTGGTTGAGCACCTCGCCGGTGCGGAAGACGGCGCAATCCTCCTGCATCACCTTCTGCATGCGGAGCCGCAGCTCGGCGGTCGGCGTGCCGCCGTCGGCGTTGCGGAAGCGGTCGAGGCGGGCGACGGCGCTGTCGCCGGCGCCTTCCGGCAGGTCGCGATGCTTCTCGTTGTCCTCGATCGTGGCGCGGCAGCGCTGCGCCGCGGCGCGGCCGAAGACGACGAGATCGATCAGCGAATTGGAGCCGAGCCGGTTGGCGCCGTGCACCGAGACGCAGGCGCCCTCGCCGAGCGCCATCAGCCCGGGCACGATCCTGTCGGGGTCGCCATTGGCCTTGGTCAGCACCTCGCCGTGATAATTGGTCGGGATGCCGCCCATGTTGTAGTGGACGGTCGGCAACACCGGGATCGGGTCGCGGGTGACGTCGACGCCGGCGAAGATGCGCGCCGATTCGGAGATGCCGGGCAGCCGCTCCGCGATCACCTTCGGGTCGAGATGGGAGAGGTGCAGGTAGATGTGGTCCTTGGCGGCGCCGTGGCCGCGCCCCTCGCGGATCTCGATGGTCATGGCGCGCGAGACGACGTCGCGCGAGGCAAGGTCCTTGGCGTGCGGGGCGTAGCGCTCCATGAAGCGCTCGCCCTCGGCATTGGTCAGGTAGCCGCCCTCGCCGCGCACGCCTTCGGTGATCAGCATGCCGGCGCCATAGATGCCGGTCGGGTGGAACTGGACGAACTCCATGTCCTGGAGCGGCAGGCCGGCGCGGAGCACCATGCCGTTGCCGTCGCCGGTCTGGGTATGGGCGCCGGTGCAGGAATAGTAGATGCGGCCATAGCCGCCGGTGGCGAGAATCGTCTTGTGGGCGCGGAAGCGGTGGAGGGTGCCGTCGTCGAGACAGAGTGCGACGACGCCACGGCAGGCGCCTTCCTCCATGATCAGGTCGATGGCGAAATATTCGATGTAGAACTCGGCCGAGTGGCGGAGCGACTGGCCGTAGAGGGTATGGAGCATGGCGTGGCCGGTGCGGTCGGCGGCGGCGCAGGTGCGCTGGGCGGGCGGCCCCTCGCCGAATTCGGTGGTCATGCCGCCGAAGGGGCGCTGGTAGATCTTGCCATCCCCGGTGCGCGAGAAGGGCAGGCCGTAATGGTCGAGCTCGTAGACCGCCGCCGGCGCCTCGCGGCACATATATTCGATCGCATCCTGGTCGCCGAGCCAGTCGGAGCCCTTGACGGTGTCGTACATGTGCCAGCGCCAGTCGTCCGGGCTCATATTGCCGAGCGCGGCGGCGATGCCGCCCTGGGCGGCGACGGTGTGCGAGCGGGTCGGGAAAACCTTGGTGATGCAGGCGGTCTTGAGCCCCGCCTCGCTGCAGCCGAGGGTGGCGCGCAGCCCCGACCCACCGGCCCCGACGACGATCACGTCATAGGTGTGGTCGGTGAAGGGATAGGCGCGGCCGTTGATCTTCGGCGCGCCGGGCCGGTCGGTTCCGTCGGGCATGTCATCCGCCTCCGAAGGCGAGCTTCAGGATCGCGAAGCCGGCGGTGATCGCGATCGCCATCGCGAAGAAGGTGTTGGCGATGAGCAGCACCGGCCGGATCAGCGGCCCATGGACATAATCCTCGATGATCACCTGCATGCCGATCCGCATGTGGATGGTGATCGACACGACGAGGGCGAGGAGCATCAGAGCAATCAACGGCGAGGACAGCGTCGCCACCACTTCGACGTGAGGCCTGCCGACGATCGAAACGATCAGGATGACGAAGCCGGTGGCGAGCACCAGGTTGGCGAGACCGGTCAGCCGCTGGCGCCAGAAATGGCCTGTGCCCTCATGGGCCGAACCGAGGCCGAGGACGCGGCGGAGCGGGGTGCGGAGGGTCTCGGCCATCAGCGCACCAGAATCCCGATCGCCCAGAGCACGATGGTGAGCCCGGCCGAGCCGACGATATTGGCCAGCGCGAGCCGGTCGCGCGCCGGCTTGGCGAGGCCGCGGCCGGTGTCCCAGATGAAGTGGCGCACGCCGCCGAGAGCGTGGTGGATCAGCGCCCAGCTGAAGCCGAAGAGGACGATCAGGCCGATCCAGGACCCGAACAGACCGTTGACGAAATGAAAATAGCGCGGTCCCGATGCCGCCGCGATCAGCCACCAGACGAGCAGGATGGTGCCGACATAGAGCGCCGCGCCGGTGACGCGGTGGGCGATCGACATCGCCATGGTGAGCGGCCAGCGATAGATCTGGAGGTGCGGCGAGAGCGGGCGGCCCGCCCGGGTGTCGGCGCTCGTCATTGTCGTGTCCCGATTTCGGCCGAAGCCTTGGGTGCTCGGGTTCTAGCGCCGATGCGGCAGCGCGTCAAAACGTGCTGAGGTGAGTCCGCGCCCCTTGGAAATTCCGTCGGTATCCCGACGCGGCATGAAGTAGACTGGGACCGGACGAGGCGACAACAGACGAGGCGCAAATGGAACCCGATTTTGCCGGCACTTTCGGCCCGGATCTCGTGACGAGCGGCTACAGCGTCCTCTACGGACGGGAAGGCGACGACATTCTGGGGGCGACCGAAGCCGGCCCTGCCTATATCGAGGGCGGCCGCGGCGACGACCAGATCTTCGCCGATGTCGACGCAACCACGGCCGAGCTGTACGGCGGCGCCGGCGCCGACAGCGTCGTGGGGTATCACTTCGCCGATGCGCTTTTCGGCGGTAGCGGCGATGACTTTGTCGTCGGCGCGGAACCGCTTTTCTCCGAAATTCAAGGCGCCCAGGTGGTTGGCAATGATAGCGGCGCCGATGTCCTCGACGGCGGCCCCGGCAGGGATGCGGTGTACGGCTTCGATGGAAACGACGAGGTCTATGGCGGCAGCGGTAATGACAATGGCACAATCCTCGTCCAATCCTTCATATCGCCGGCCCCACAGGTGGCCGCCGGTGTCTTCGGCGGCGACGGCAACGATTTCGTCGATGGCGGCGGCGGCGATGATTTCGTCTGCGGGGGCCGTGGAACAGACGTCCTGGTCGGCGGTCCGGGCGATGACACCTTCCTGTTCGACGCGCTGCCCGGCAAGGCCAACGCCGACCGCATTCTCGACTTCTCGCACAAGGACGACTCGATCGAGCTCGACTGGCACGTTTTTCCCGCTTTCAAGCCCGGCGTATTTCACGCGACGGCCTTCTATCAGGGCAAGCATGCCCACGATAAGAACGACCTGATCGTCTACAATCAGAAGAACGGCAAGCTCTACTACGACGACAACGGCAGCAAGCACGGCCACGCCGAGGTGATCGCCTACCTCGACAAGGGCCTGCACCTTGCCTATTCGGACTTCTTCGTCACGGCGTGAGGCCCGGTCTACGCCGGGGTTGGGCTCCGCTCACCGCCAGGCGATGAGGGTGCCCCAGATGCCGGTGATCGCGACGACGAACCAGAAGGCGACATAGGGCCACGCCAGCCCGTGGTTCCAGTCGATGTCGGGGCTGAAGCGGAGCACCGCGAGGAGTTCGAGGATGCCCAGGAAGGCGTAGCTCTGGGCGGCGCCGCCGCCGCTCCTCCGGTCGTTCTCGGCGAGCACGCCCGCACCGGCCACCGCGATCGCGGCGAGCCAGGCGCCGACCGCCTGCGCGGTGAGCGGGCTGAGCGGCCATAGCCACCATGCCGCCGCCGCGACCGGGACGAGGAGGAGCGCCGCGCCGAAGATGGCGAAGATCATGGTCTGGAGGAGGAAGAGAAGGCGCAGAAGCGCCGGCAGCGGGCCGACCCGCGGCGCATCGGCGCCGGGCGCGCGCACCTGGAGCCAGAGCGTCGCGGCAAAGGCAATCGGCGTCGTGATGTAGACGATCAGCCATGCCCAGGCCGCGGCCACCGGCAACGGCTCTTCGCTGCCGAAATGGAAGCGGTCGAGATGGAGGAGGGTGACGATCAGCACAATCGTCGTGAAGGCGAGGATCGAGAAGAGGCCGGCGCGAGCGTGACGCCACGCCGTGCCGAAGACGATGTCGAGGAGGAGGAAGAGGCTCGCCCAGTAGGCCGCGCCGAGAAAGGCGGCGGTGATCGGCGGCTTGATCGTCCAGGCGAAATAGGCGTCGGTCTGATCGGCGAGGGCGAAGAGCTGGGTGCCGGCGATGGTGACCAGCACCGCCGCGATTGCGGAGAGAATGCGGAGCGGCAAGATGACGCCGCGCCCCGTCCCGGCAATCGAGCCGTCCCGCATCGCCAGCGCCTCCTCGCTGAAGCTGGGCCCGGTTTAGTGTAGCGGAGGCGGCGACCGGCTTCGACCCCGAAATCGCCACCGGGGATGATCAGGGCACCGTCGCGGCGGAGGCGGTTGCCTCCTCCGCCCGCTCCCGCATCACCAGCGGTCATTCACGCGCATGGAGCTTGTGATGCCTGCACCGATGGGATGACCCCGCATCGTTGCCACCTCCACACGGTCATCCTCCGGCTTGACCGGAGGACCCATCGCTGGCGCAAGAAGCTGGACTGAGGTCATTTAGGTCAGGATTGGTCGTGATGAGGTCGATCTTCCAAACGTCCCCCGCGACGCTCCTCCCGCTCAAAGACGTGGGAGCGGAAGATCGCTTTGTCACGCCGACGGAGAGGGCGCCATCGGCCTGGCTCGCCATGGCGCAGACGTAGAAGGACATATCCAGCGCGGTTCGCGATGGGTCCTCCGGTCGAGCCGGAGGATGACGGTATTGAGTGGTTCTCGGTGCGGTGCCCCCGTGCTGCTCCTCGCGGCCGAAATTTCCTCACAACCTCGGCGGGGACCAGTCACCATTGCCCGTCTCAGAACCGACTCAACCGCGTCGCTTCACGCCATCTCACCCTTCGGCCTTCAACCGTTACCGGCGTCATTTACTGGGTCCCCGCTTTCGCGGGGATGACGGATGGTGGCGGCATTTTCCGCCTTGCGCCCCCGGCGTCCGCCGTCTACGGACGGCACGCATTCGGCTGAGGGAAACACACAAATGGCGACGAAGACGCTTCTCCTCTTTCCGGGCGACGGCATCGGCCCGGAAGTCATGGGCGCGACCAAGTCGGTGATCGACTGGTTCAACCGCCACGGCGCCGATTTCGCCTACGAGGAGGATCTCGTCGGCGGCTCCGCCTACGACGCCCACGGCAAGGCGATCTCGGACGCGGCGGTAAACCGGGCGCTTGCCGCCGACGCAGTGCTCTTCGCGGCGGTCGGCGGGCCGAAATGGGACAACGTCCCCTACGAGGTGCGCCCCGAGGCGGGGTTGCTCAGGCTCCGCAAGGACCTCGCGCTCTTCGCCAATCTCCGGCCGGCGATCTGCTACCCGGCGCTCGCCGATTCGTCGTCGCTGAAACGCGAGCTGATCGAGGGGCTCGACATTCTCATCCTCCGCGAACTCACCGGCGGCATCTATTTCGGCGAACCGAAGGAGATCCGCGACCTCGGCAACGGCCAGAAGCGCGCCATCGACACCCAGGTCTACGACACCTACGAGATCGAGCGGATCGCCGCCGCCGCCTTCGAGCTGGCGCGGACGCGCCGCAACAAGGTGACCTCGATGGAGAAGCGGAACGTCATGAAATCGGGGGTTCTGTGGCGCGAGGTGGTGACCGATCTCCATGCGCGCGGCTATTCCGACGTGACCCTCGACCACATGCTCGCCGACGCCGGCGCGATGCAGCTGGTGCGCGCCCCCAAGCAGTTCGACGTGATCGTCACCGACAACCTTTTCGGCGACATCCTCTCCGACGTCGCCGCGATGCTGACCGGCTCGCTCGGCATGCTTCCGTCGGCCTCGCTCGGCGCGCCGGACGCCAAGACCAAGTTGCGGCGGGCGCTTTACGAACCGGTGCACGGCTCGGCGCCCGACATCGCGGGCAAGGGCGTCGCCAACCCGATCGCGATGATCGCGAGCTTCGGCATGGCGCTCCGCTACTCCTTCGACATGATCGCGGAGGCCGATCGCCTCGACAACGCGATCGCCGCGACGCTCGACCGCGGTATCCGCACCGCCGACATCTGGAGCGAGGGGACGGAGAAGGTCGGCACCGGCGCAATGACCGACGCGATCATCGCAGAACTGGACCGGCTGTCGGCCTGACCCGGCCACGGAGTTCGGCGGCGGCGCGATAGCCCCGGGACGCGCTGCCTGTCGACACGACGGCCCTAGCAGACGGGTAGCGTCACTTGTACAATACACGTTTGGGGACCGGGAAGGACGCGCGAGTCATGGCGAAGCAACGGCCCGATCGGCGAAAGCCGGTGTCGGCGAGGGGAATAGCGGCCGTCTTGGCGATTCTGGCAGCGGGTCCGGCAGGCGGCGCCGCCGCGGCCCAGCCGGCCGGCTGGCAGGCGAAGCTCACCGAGACGGTTCCGGTCCTGATGGAGAAGGCCTCGGTCCCCGGGTCGATCGTCGGCGTCTGGAGAGACGACGGCCAATCCTATATCGAGGCGTTCGGCGTCAGCGACACGGCCACCGGCGCGCCGATGACTACCGACCTTTACACGCGGATCGGCAGCGTGACCAAATCCTTCACCACCACCGCCATTCTGCAACTCGCCGACCAGGGCAAGGTCGGGCTCGACGATCCGATCAGCAAATACGTGTCCGGCGTTCCGGGCGGAGACAAGATCACGCTGCGGCTCCTGGCGGCGATGCGGAGCGGGCTCTTCGGCTACACCGACGTGATCAGTCCGATGCTCCCGAGCGATCCGGAGCGCGAATGGACGATCGAGGAACTGCTGAAAATTGCTTTCAGCCACCCGCCGATCTTTCCGCCCGGCACCGATTTCGACTACTGCAACACCAACACGGTCCTGCTCGGCCTGGCCGTCGAGAAGGCCTCCGGGCAATCCTTGGCCGATTTCTTCGACGAGCACATCATTCGACCCGCGAAACTCGACCACACCTCGCTGCCGGCGAGCACCGTGTTTCCCGCGCCGCACACCCACGGCTACCTCAAGGACCCCGACGGCAAGGTGGTTGACGCGACCGACTGGAATCCGTCGTGGGCATGGGCCGCGGGCGGGATGGTCTCGACGGTCGACGACCTGCATGTCTGGGCGCGCGACGTGGCCACCGGCACGTTCCTCGCGCCGGCCACGCAACGCGAGCGCGAACAGTTCTTCCTGCCGGCGCCGTCGGAGGGGACCGGCTCGCTCTATGGGCTCGGGCTCGAGAACCAGAACGGCTGGATCGGCCACAATGGAAATATCTCGGGCTACCAGACCTACGCCTATTATCATCCCGCCGAACGCACGACGTTGGTGGTCATCGTCAATTCCAATGTGGATCTCATCGGCGTCTGGGACCTGGTCACGGAAGTCGTGAAGACGATCACCCCCGACCACCCCTGGCCGGCGCCGCCCTCGGCGCCGTAGGATTCCCGCGCAAGAGCCTGTCAGGAATTGCGCCGAAGCCTTGTCGGAAGTTCGGGGCGCGCGCGCCCAACCTCTGCTCATGTCCAAGCACGAGCACGTGAAGCAATCCGAGACTAAATGTCATGGTTTCATATCGATCGGATGAGGCCTCCGGCCATCGCTCAACACCGCTGGTCATCTCACCACCGGCCGTCATCCCCGCGAAAGCGGGGACCTAGTAAACATTGCCCATCCCGGAAAGGACTCGACCAGATCACTCCACGCCACTTCACCGTTCGTCTTCATCCGTCATTGGCATCGTTTACTAGGTCCCCGCTTTCGCGGGGATGACAGGGAGGGGGCGTGCCGCGCGGCAGAGACAGTCGGCAGGTCTCGATCCGCGAAAGTGACGCCTCGCTGCCCTGGGAGCCTCAGCCGCCGATGATGAAGTCGACGACCAGCTTGACGTTGAGGACGACGATCACCGCGGCGACCACCGCCGCGGCGGCGGTGAGCCAGCGCGGCGCGACCAGCCCGCCGAGCTTGCGGCGGCTCGCGGTGAACATCACCAGCGGGATCACGGCGAAGGGAAGCTGCAGGCTGAGGATGACCTGGCTCAGGATGAGGAGCCTGGCGGTGCCGGTGTCGCCGTAGGCCACGGTGACGACCACGGCCGGCACGATCGCCACCGAGCGGGTGATCAGCCGCCGCGCCCAGGCGGGCATGCGGAAATTGAGGAAGCCCTCCATCACGATCTGGCCGGCCATGGTGGCGGTCACGGTCGAATTGAGCCCGCAGGCGAGGAGCGCGATGCCGAACAGCGTCGGCGCGATCGCCGCGCCGAGGAGCGGGCCGAGCAGGGTGTGAGCCTGGTCGAGCTCGACGACGCCGGTGTTGCCGGTGGTGTGGAAGGCGGCCGCGGCGAGGATCAGGATCGAGGCGTTGATCGACAGCGCGAAGCAAAGCGCCAGCGTCGAATTGATGGTGGCGAAGCGGATCGCCTCGCGCTTCTCCGGCTCGCTGTCGCCATAGGCGCGGGTCTGGACGATGCCGGAGTGGAGATAGAGGTTGTGCGGCATCACCGTCGCCCCGACGATGCCGAGGGCGATGTAGAGCATGCCGGGATTGGTGACGATCTCCGCCCGCGGCAGGAAGCCGGAGAGGACGCCGCTCAGCTCCGGCCGGGCGAGGATGATCTGGGCCAGGAAGCAGACCGCGATGACGCCCAGCAAGGTGATGACGAAAGCCTCGATCCAGCGAAAACCCTTGGTCTGGAGATAGAGGATCAGCAAGACGTCGACCGCGGTGATGACGACGCCGACCGCAAGCGGGATGCCGAAGAGAAGGTTGAGGCCGATCGCGGTGCCGATGACCTCGGCGAGGTCGGTGGCGACGATCGCGATCTCGGCGAGGAACCAGAGCGGATAGGCGACGCTGCGGGGAAAGGCGTCGCGGCAGGCTTGCGCCAGATCGCGCCCGGTGGCGACCGCGAGCCGCGCGCAAAGCGACTGCAGGATGATCGCCATGACGTTGGAAACCAGGGCGACGAACAGGAGCGTGTAGCCGAAGCGGGCGCCGCCGGCGAGGGACGTCGCCCAGTTGCCGGGGTCCATGTAGCCGACTGCGACAAGATAGCCCGGCCCCATGAAGGCGATGAGCTTCCGCCACCATGAGCCGGTCGGGCGGATCGGAATGCTGCGATAGACCTCGACCAGCGACGGCGTGCCGCTGCCGCGACGCCAGCCGGCGGGGGTGGTTTGCGGCACCGCCGTGCCGTCGCGCATCTGGAGCATGGACGCCTGCAAATGAGAACTATTCTCAAATATAGCGGGGATGCCGCTTCTCGTCAATAAGGGACCGAGGGTTCCCGAGGGTTCCCGAGGATCCCGGCGGTTGCGGCGCGTGGTCTCTGCCGCCGATCACGAAAAGCGGTTCCGCCGGATTGGACGCGCCGGGGCAATCCGCTAGGGTCGCGCCATGACCCGCATCTATGAAAACCGCGGCTACGCGCTTCGCGCCAACATCTCGCTCGTCGTGATGGTGGTGGTGATCGTCTACGGCTTCTTCGAGCTCTACCGGATTGTCGCCGGCGGCACCACGGACCAGTTCGCCCCGCTTTTCGCCGTTCTCTTCATCGGCGGCGGCATCTATGGCGGCTACACGGTGTGGACCGAAGGGCGGGACCAGGTGGTCTCGCTCGACGCCGATTTCGAATCGCGCCGCGCCGTCGTCGCCATCTGGCGGCCCTTCCGGAATCTCGTCTTCGATACGGGCTTCGATCAGTTGAGCGGCTGGCGCCACTGGGTGAAGGTGGCAAAGCGCAACATGCGCACCCACTACGTCGTGGTAAGGGTTCCCGGCTATCCGCAGCCGGCCTACATGGAACTCACCAAGGGCGTGATGCCGGAAGGCTTTCGCCGCCTCGCCCCGGGGGTGGTCGAGGACTTCGAGGAGAACACCGGGCGGCGGGGCGCAGCGGAGCCGAGCGCGTAGTCTCCGATCGGGACGAAACGCCGCCGCGAAGCGGTGGACAGTTCGCGGACGCTCAGCAACCGGCAGAGCCGATCGGAAAAGACGAGCACCGCCGCCTCCGTCGCGATGGCTACCGGCCGAGGAGCCCGTTGAGGAGCGCCATGGCAATCCGGCTCTTCGCTGTCGAATAGCGGTCGAGCCGGGTGAGCGTATCCCGGGTGAGATCGAGACTCGCCCCTGACACGGCCAGAGACTCGATCATCTCCGTGCGACCCATCAACGAGCCCGCGCCGGCAACAACGCGCGCGGCCGCGATACTCCAGGGAGCGTGTCTAAATCTCGGCGCCGGGCGGGGTCGGGCAGGTCGAATGGCGCTCGCGGTTCCAGCCGCGCGATGTCCAGGTGTCGGCCGGCGAGGTCTTGCCGCTCGCGTCCTCGATCGCCTCGAAGAAGGTGAAGCAATTGTCGCCGTCCCGCTCGACATAGAAGCAGGCGCCCTGTTGGCTCTCATAGAAGGTACAGAAGGTGTCGCCCTTCACCGACCATTCGCCGGAATCGGCGCCGTTCACGTCGTGGTAGCGGATCGAGTCGTCGTCGAAATAGGTCTCGCTGAAGAAGGTGCCGTCCTCGTAGATGCCGTCCAAGGTCATCCCCGAGAAAATCTTGCCGATCTCGAAGCCGAAGAGCCGCTGGCCGGCGCCGGCATCGCCGGATGCCAGAAGCCCGGCGCAAATCGCCAGGAACGCGGTCGCCAGCCTCATTGACATGGCACCTTATCGGCGTAGAAGGAGCGCGGTTTTTCGGGCTGGACCAATGACGTCGCTCCTGTTTCCTGTCGTTCCGGTTGGATCGGCCGGCGCCGCCGGGGGCGATCCTATGCCGAAACCGGCCGCGAAAGCATCCGCGAAATCCTGACCTTTTTACGACGCCCGCCGTGACGCTCCCGTTGCGGGGGCGATGAGCAAACGGCGGAAGCCCCGCGCGGATCCGCATTGTTGAACGGAGTTGAAAGTGATGGCCATGGGCTACAAGGTCGCTGTCGCCGGCGCGACGGGAAATGTCGGGCGCGAGATGCTTTCGGTCCTCGACGAGCGCGGTTTCCCCGCCGACGAGGTGGTGGCGCTCGCCTCGCGCCGGAGCCAGGGGACGGAGGTCAGCTACGGCGACGCCACCCTCAAGGTGAAGGCGCTCGACGCCTACGATTTCTCCGATACCGACATTTGTCTCATGTCGGCGGGCGGCGCGGTGTCGAAGGAATGGGCGCCGAAGATCGCGGCTCAGGGCTGCGTCGTCATCGATAATTCCTCGGCCTGGCGCTTCGATTCGAACGTGCCCCTGATCGTGCCGGAAGTGAACGCCGATGCGATCGCCGGCTTTCGCGAGCGCAACATCATCGCCAATCCCAACTGCTCGACGGCGCAACTGGTCGTGGCGCTCAAGCCGCTCCACGACGCCGCGACGATCCGGCGGGTGGTGGTCGCGACCTACCAGTCGGTGTCGGGCGCCGGCAAGGAGGCGACCGACGAGCTGTTCACCCAGACCCGCGCGGTCTTCGTCTCCGACCCGGTCGAGAACAAGAAGTTCCCGAAGCGGATCGCTTTCAATGTCATCCCGCAGGTCGACGCCTTCATGGAGGACGGCTTCACCCGCGAGGAATGGAAGATGGTCGCCGAGACCAAGAAGATCCTCGATCCGAAGATCAAGCTGGTCGCGACCTGCGTCCGGGTGCCGGTCTTCATCTCCCATTCCGAGGCGGTGGCGGTCGAGTTCGATAAGCCGATCAGCGCCGAGGAGGCGCGCGACATCCTCCGCGAAGCGCCGGGCTGCCTGGTCGTCGACAAGCACGAGCCGGGCGGCTACGTCACCCCCTACGAGGCGGCCGGCGAGGACGCGACCTATATCAGCCGCATCCGCGAGGACCCTACGGTGGAGAACGGCCTGATGCTGTGGGTCGTCTCGGACAACCTCAGGAAGGGCGCGGCGCTCAATGCCGTGCAGATCGCCGAGGTCCTGGTCAACCGCCACCTGATCGAGCCGAAGCGGAAGGCGGCATAGGCTTCCTGAACGGTGGCTGACCGCGGCGCCCCCACTCGCGCCGCAATCCTGGTGTTGTTGCCGGTATCGGGGGCAGCTTCAACGGAGATTTCCGTGCTGCCGAAACTGCTTGCGCGCTTTGCCGCGCTGATCGTCCTTGCGCTTGCCGCCGCCACCATGTCCGCCAAGGCCGCCGACGCGTCCCTCCTCGACACCCGCTGGACGCTCGAATCCGTCCGCGGCATTCCCGCCGTCGGCGGGCGCGGCGGCGAGCCGCACATGGTGCTCGGGCCCGACGGGGAGCTTGCCGGCAGCACCGGCTGCAATCAGATGGGCGGAGGATTCGCGGTCCATGGCGACGCGATCAGCTTCACCCCGATCCGCACCACGCGCATGTATTGTGCCAACGTCTACCGGACGGAGCAGGAACTGCTCAAGGCATTCCCCGAGGTCGCGCGCTTCGCCATCACCGGCAACCGGCTGGAGCTGATGACCGGCGACGGGGTGACGCTCGCCGTCTTTGTCGCCGTGTGACCGTGGAAGTCTGGAGGGTGCGCGTCTCGCGCACCGGGCGGCGGGACGCCGCCCCACCGGGGGAGGGTGCGCGTCCCGCGCACCGGGCGGCGGGACGCCGCCCCACCGGGGAGGGTGCGCGTCGCGTGCACCGGGCGGCGGGACGCCGCCTCTCCGGGGAGGGTGCGCGTCCCGCGCACCGGGCGGCGGGACGCCGCCCCTCCAGCGCCGGGCGGGTCCCGCTACGCCCGGATCACGATCCTGAGGCCGCCGACGCCGGCGACCCAGCCGCTCAGCGCGGCTGTGCCAGCGTCTCGATCGTCACGGCTTCCGGGGCCGCGTCGAACAGCGCCTGGCCGGCGACGAGCGGCATCTCGTCATCGCCGAGTTCGCCCGCGAGCCCGATCAGCCGGACGATGGTCGAGACCGCCCGTTCCAACGCCGACAAGGCCGGGCGCCGGTCGAGGCGGTGGCCGAGATAGAGCGCCGAAAGCAGGTCGCCGGTTCCGTGCGGCACGTCGCGGAGGAGGGCATGCGTGACGAGGTGCACGGTGTCGCCGGCGACGAGGAGGTTGCCGATCGCGCCAGGCCCAGCAAAAGCCGAGGTGACCACCACCTCGCCGACCGCGATCCGCCGCGCCGCGCCAACCAGCGCGTCATTGTCCGACCCGTCGGAAGCCGTCAGCCAGGCGAGCTCGTGGCGGTTCGGCGTGGCGATGTCGGCGCGGGGGAGAAGCAGATCGTGGATCGCGACCCCGACCGCCTCGGGCTGGAACAGGCCGCCGCTGTCGCCGATGATCGGATCGCAAAGATAGACGAGGTTCGGGTTGACGCGTTTCGCCGCATCGATCAGGCCGGCGACCGGCCCGACCTGGGTTGCGGCGCCGAAATAGCCGGTGAGCACGCCGGCGACCTCGCCAAGCCAGGGCGCCGCGGCGAGGTCATCGACGAACGCGGCAAAGACCGCCTCGCCGGGTTGGAGGCGGGTCGAGCGGCCGTGGCCGGCATGCCAGGGAAACGCCACCGTCGGCACCCACCAGACGCGGAAGCCGAGCCGCTCCAGCACGAAGGCGGCGGCGCGGCCGCCGACGCTGCCCTTGGCGACGAGGCTGTTGATGACGATCACGACGGGCCGGTTTTCAGCCATCGTCCCAGATAGCCGAGCCGGCGGGCGCCCGCCAGCCGGTCGCAAGTTGAACCTCGCGGGCCGGTTGTGTTTGGTTGGGAGGCGGGCGATTCAGGCGCCTGGCCCGCCGCAGCTTTGGGCGCGCGTGCGGTCCGGGATGACCGTGGCGCTCATCCGGGACGGGAGAGGGGAGGCATGGCGTTTGCGATCAAGGCCGAGGTCGGCAACCCGCGGGCGAAGACGTTCGCCTTCACGGCGCAAAAGACGATGTATGGCGGCAAGCATATCGCCGAAGGCGACACGGTCTTCGTGCTCGCGAGCGAAAACGAGGGCGGGCAGGGCCTCGTCGCGCGCGGCCTTGTCACGTCCGCCAAGGCGATCCCGAAAAAGCCCGGCATCGCCCGGCAGACGCCGCGCGTCAGCCTCACCATCAGACGCACCGGGCTCGCCAGGCGGCCGCTGGGGCGGAGCGAACTCAAGCGGTTCAGCGACTGGAACGACGGCCGGCCCGGAACCGAGCTCAATTTCAAATTCTATCGTCAGGCCACCAACAAGATCGCCGGCATCTCGGATGAAGCGGCGGCGTTCCTCGGCGAATTCTTCTAGTGTGGATTTCGGCCTCCACTCGCGGCCCTTGCCGTTGCCCTGGACGGGGATCAACCGGCCTAAAGGGGCTTGTGGACTTGGCCGGGCTGGCTAGTCTCTCGCCGGGACAGGGGAGACTTTCAGAACATGGCGGCAACGCCGCGCCCGCGCCGAAGCGCCCTCTACATTCCGGGATCGAACGCCCGCGCCCTCGACAAGGGCCGGAACATTCCCACCGACGTGCTGATCCTCGACCTCGAGGACGCGGTCTCGGTCGAGGCCAAGGAGATGGCGCGGGCCGCCGTCGCCGCGGCGGTCAACGTCCATGCCTATGGCAAGCGCGAGGTGGTGGTCAGGGTCAACGGCCTCGACACGCCGTGGATCGCCCGCGATATCGCCGCGATCGTCGCCTCGACCCCCGACGCGGTGCTGATCCCGAAGATCTCGCGGCTGGAGGACATCCGGCGGGCTCGCGCCGCGCTTGCCGCCGCCCAGGCGCCCAACGGCCTCGCCTTGTGGGCGATGATCGAGACGCCGCTCGCCGTGCTCAATGCCGGGGCGATCGCCTCGGCGACGTCGGTATCGGGGGTACCGCTCGGCGCCCTCGTCGTCGGCACCAACGACCTGATGCGCGAGGCCGGCATGCGCCCGGTTCCGGGTCGGCCCGGCCTTGTCCCCGCCCTCGTCCAGTGCGTGTTCGCCGCCCGCGCTCACGGCATCGCCATTCTCGACGGCACCTTCAACGACCTCAACAACTGGGACGGCTTCCGCGCCGAGTGCCAGCAGGGGCGCGATTTCGGCATGGACGGCAAGACGCTCATCCATCCGCGCCAGGTGCCGGTCGCCAACGAGATCTTCGCGCCGAGCGCCGAGGAAGTCGAGTGGGCGGAGAAGGTGCTCGCCGCCTTCGCCCGGCCCGAGAACGCGCATCGCGGCGTCATCTCGGTCGAAGGCCAGATGGTCGAGCGGATGCACGAATTGATGGCGCGCAAGGTGATCGAGACCGCGACCGCGATCCTGCCGGCGGATTGACGGCAAGGCTTTCGCCGCGACGCCAAGGCCGGAAGCCGACGGGTAGTGCGGATCGGGCCCCTGACCTGCCTCGAAACCGGCCGCCCCGGAATTGACCTCCGGGGCGGAGCGAGTCAGGCGGCCTGGGGAACGGTCAAGGACCGTAAAACGGGACGACAGCTATCCCGCGGGCGACAATCCTGGGCCTTAGCCGCCAGCCGCAGTTCCCGCGATGCGGGCGACGTTGACGCCGAGATTGTAGACGAGCTCGCCGCCGAAATAGGCGGTGGCGACGACGAGGAGAACGCCGGCCACCTCGACCATCGCGACCCCGCCCTTGACGGCGCGGTTGCCTGGCCAGTTCCGCCACCAGGCAACGGCACGAACCACCGCCCAGATCGCGAAGGCGGCCGCAGTCATGGTGCCGAGCCCTTCATGGGTTTCGGCGACGTTGCTGGAAAATCCGGCGGAATTCCGCGACGGAAAGCGCCATGTCGCCAAAGAACCACGTGGCGACCGCCGATGCCCCGGCAAGAAGCGCGAGCACGGTCGACACCGTCCCCGCCCATGACCGACCGGTAACGTTGACGCCGCGAGCGAGCGCGATCACGTCGAAGGCGGCAAGCGAGAGGAAGAAGACGATCGGGAAATGCACGAGCATCGGGTGGATATGCTGGATCGGGATCATGGGTCTCGGGCCTCGTTTCAGCGACAACGACAACATCTCCGATAGCCGCGGCCGCGCCCTCGCGCCTTGCGCTCGGTCAACTCACGCCGCGGGTCGTATCGGGCGGCCGCGTGGATGCCAGAGGTCCACTGACAGTTCCCTGACAATGCTGCACTGCAAGGTGCGACAAAACGGCGAGCCCGCCCGGCCGGCGGATGCCGAGGCCGACCGAACCTTGGCCATCGCCGATGCGGGCTCTCGCCCGCGAGGCTCCCGTTGCGGGCTCGCCGGCGCGGCCGGCTTCGTGAGGCGACCGTGCGAATCGCCCGGCGGGGCACCCCTCACCCGGATTTCCAAGTCCGATTTGCGAAGGGCAAATCGGGGAAATCCGCCCTCTCCCGCAAGGGGCGAGGGGGAGCCCAGTCCTGCGCTGTGATTCGAATCCCGACGACTTTCGAAGCGCCAGTCCGCCTCAGCCCTATTCCTCGGGCTCGGTGGTGAAGAGGAGCGGGAATCCGGCTTGCTTGCCGGCGTCGGTCGCTTCGGTCGCCTTCGATTCGGCGATGTCGCGCTGATAGACGGCGACGACGCAGGCGCCCTTCATATGGGCGGTGATCATGACGCGGGCGGCCTGGTCGCCGGTCATGCGGAACACCGCCTTGAGGACCATCACCACGAATTCGCGTGGCGTGTAGTCGTCGTTGAGCAGGATCACCTTGTGAAGCCGTGGCCGCTCGGTCTTCAGCTTCGGCCTGGTGCGGGGTTTGGTGTCGGTATCGGCCATGATGAGGCGGGGGTCTGGGGTCTCACCGCTCCGGACAGGCGAGGTCCTACCCGCTTGCCGCGCCCGGATCAACTAGCGCCGCCGGCAAAGGCGGCAAGCGGCTGCGCCCGTGACGATGCCGTATGACGACGACGCCGGCGGGGCTCAAAGCAGCCCGGGCAGGAGCCGCCCGCCGGCGCCGGCGCCCTCGATGGCGAGGAGCCGCTCCTTGGTGACGACCCCGCCATTGGCGGAGAACCCGCCGATCCTGCCGCCGGCGGCGACGACGCGGTGGCATGGGACGATGATCGCGAAGGGATTGCGCCCGAGCGCCTTGCCGACGGCGCGGGCGCCGCCGGGCTCGCCGGCGCGCACCGCCACCTCGCCATAGGTCAAGGTCGCGCCGGGCGGAATCCGGCGCGCCGCGGCGTAGACCTTGCGGTCGAATTCGGCGACGCGATCCATGTCGAGCGGCAGGTCGGACAAATCGCGGGGCCTGCCGGAGAGAAGCGCCACGATCGCATTGACCGCCTCGCGGACAGCCCGCGGCGGCTCGGCGTCCACGGCGTCCGGCAAAGCCCGCAGCAATCGCGCACGGGTTCGCGCCTCGGTCGCCTCGGGGAGCTGCAGCGCGGCAACGCCCCGCCCGCTCCAGGCCATGGCGCAACGCCCGATCGGCGTATCGAAGAGGCAATAGCCGGTACTGCTCATCGCCAACTACCCTGCCGTTCAGAGTTGCCGGTTTTCCGCCGGCGCGTACCACCATGCATCATTGCGGCCGTCGGCGAAACCGACCGGCACCTCGGCCAGCTCCACCGGGTCGAGGCCGGTAATGGCAGCTTCGATGATGGGTGCGGACAGTCATCGCCCCGCGGCTCCCGCTTCTTTGCCGCCCGAGCCTCCGGCATCGCCATGACAGCGGGTGTCAGGAGCCGGTCCGCGGCCGCCCGGCGTCGTCACGCCGCCATTCGGCGATCAGCAAAGCCCGCCGCCTGGGATAGCGTTCGCCGGTCGACGCAAGGCTCTCGATCCGGTCGGTGCGGAAATGGCGGAAGCCTTGCCTGAGCTCGCACCAGGCCGCGACCGTGCGGCGGTCCTCGTAGAAGGCAAGCGCGATCGGCCAGACGATCCGCGACGTGGTCGCGCCCTTCTCGTCGACGTAGCCGATCCTGAGCTTCTGCTCGCGGCGGATCGCGTCGCGGATCGGGGTGAGCAGCGGCTTGTCCGGATCGGGCGCCCAGCGCGGCGGCGCATAAAGGCCGGTCGCGGCGATGGCGTCGCGAAGGTCGTTCGGGGCGGCTGCGGCGATCTTGGCGAGCGCGTTCCGCGCCGCGGCGGCGAGCCCCTCGTCACCCTGCCGCTCGACCCAGCGGGCGCCGAGGACGAGCGCGTCGAGCTCGACCTCGTCGAACATCAGCGGCGGCAGGAAGAAGCCCGGCCGGAGCAGATAACCGAGGCCGGCCTCCCCGTCGATCGGCGCGCCGAGGCCGACCAGCACCTGGATGTCGCGGTAGATGGTGCGGACCGAGACCCTGAGCTCCGTGCCGAGATCGGCCGCGGTCACCGGCCGGCGGTGGCGGCGGAGCGCATCCATCAGCGAGAAAAGGCGTTCGGTGCGGGCCATTTTCATTCATGCGGCGTGGCCCCTCCTGATACTCCGCTTCGCGCCGCGGCGGAACTCCGGGGCGAACCGACCGGGTCGCGCGATCAGGCGCGGCCCGGATCGATTCGCGGCGCTGACGCGGAACCAGCGCCGCTAGCTGAACAGGATGTCGGAGTCGGCGTGGAACTGGCCGGCGACGCCTTCGATCGTGGCCGTCTGTTTTCCGTGATAGTGCGCCACGATGATGACGTCGGCGCCGTCCTCCTTCACCGTGACATCGTTCTCGGTGATGCCGCCGCCGATATTGACGGTATCGAATCCGATCTGGAAGTCGGTGACCACGTCGTTACCGAACTTGCCGTTGAAGACGAAAGTGTTGAACGCCCCGTCCGGCGTGTTAGCGCCGGCAACATTGCCGGACAGGGTATCGTCGCCTTTGCCGCCGTCGAGGAAATCCGATCCGGCGCCGCCGGCGAGCACGTCCTTGCCATTGTTGCCGAAGAGCTTGTCGATGCCGTCGCCGCCGTCGAGCGCATCCTTGCCCTTGTTGCCGTGCAGGAAATCGTCGCCGAGCCCCCCGCTCAGCTGATCGTTGCCGTCGTTGCCGAAGAGCTTGTCGCCCTGCTCGTCGCCGGCAAGGCTGTCGTTGCCGTCGCCGCCCTTGATCGTGTCGTCGCCGGGCCCGCCGAAGACGGTGTCGGCGTCGTTGCCCCCCTTGATGAGATCCCCGTCCTCGTTGCCGAAGAGCATGTCGCGGCCGTTGCCGCCAAAGATCTGATCGGCGCCGGTCCCGCCATTGCCGATGTCGTTCCCCGAATTTCCGAAGAGCGCGTCGGCGCCGAAACCACCGTTGAGGGTGTCGTTGCCGGAGCCTCCGTAGAGCGTGTCGGCGCCGTCATCGCCGCTGAGGCTGTCGTCGCCGGAAGCGCCATACATGGTGTCCTTGCCGCTCAGCCCGGTGTAGATGTCGTCGCCGCCCTTGCCGTAGAGGATGTCGTCAAAGGGGCCCGTCGCGAAGTTGTCCGGGTATTGATCGCCGATGAATTTGTACTGGAGCGGCGAGATGAGGAGATCGACGAAGGAAACGTTTCCCGAGGCATTGGTATTCACCACGTCGAGATGGGTGTGCAAGCCGGTGACTTTCCAGAACGTGTTGTCCTGGCTGGTATCGATCGCTTTGAAGCCGGTAACGACGCCGGCGTAACGGCCGTCGGACATGAGGGCAAAGCCGGAACCCTTGAGGATTTGCTCGTAGGACGACGATGGATCGAGTATTCCGGGGAATTGGAGAACCGCCTTGTGGGCGTTGACGACGGTATAGCTGTTTGACTGGGTGGCGAGTCCGTTGACGAAATTGGGGCCATTGAACGGACCGGTGACTTTGAAGACTGCAACCATGGTTTTCTCCTTTCGTGATGATCTCGATGACCAGTCGCCCCCCGCATCGTGATCCGTGAGTAAGTCCTCAGTATCGCCGGGATCGTCCGGAGGGATGCCCTCACGTAATCGTGTCGTCACCCGATGGGGTGCCACAAAATTGGCACAGCGGTCCTGTCGAGTCTACCCGTTGCCGGAAGACAAGCTGAAGCCTTACTGAAGCTTACGAAGGCTCTACCGTGGCGATCCCCGGTGCGCCATTGGCGGTGACCGCCGCCCGGATCGGCGCCAGCCAGGCCTCGGCGCGGAGACGGCGCCAGACCAGGGCGCGGTCGGTGAGGGGTGCGTAGCGCCGGCGCCAGTCGGCGAGGCGTTTGGCGTCGCGCAACTCGTCCCAGTCGCCGACCAGCACCACGGGCAGCCCAGCGAAGAGCGGATCGAGCGGCGAGCGCCTGGCGATCACGATCGAGCCGAGTAGAGCGCCTCCCAGGTGCGATGGCAATCCTGGCCGATCCCGCGGGCGCTGAGGACGAAGGGATGGGCGGCATAGTGGCGCCAGACCGCCTCCTGCGACACCCGGGCGGGTAGGAACGCGACGTGCGGGCAATCGCCGAGCGCCGCCACCACCCGCCGGCGCTCTTCCGAATTGGGCCGGAGGTGGACGTCGCAGAAGACGCGGAGCGGCTGGCGCGCGATCGGCTGCCGCTCGCGCCGGATGGCGAAGAGCAGGGCGGCGAGCGTGTCGGGATCGCCCTCCGGTCGCGGCGTGTGGAGGTCGAGGCCGATCGGGAACGGCGCGAGCTTCGGGTGCGGCGCGCCAGCGTAGTTCTGCGTGTGCCAGACCACCAGATACGGCGAATCGAGCAGCGCCGCGACCGTTGCCGGGCGAAGCTCCGTCGGGACGGCGCTATCGCCGTCGGTGGTGATCAGGGCGAAGGGTTTTCGGATCGACGGCAGGGCAAAGCGGACGAACTGGTCGAGGTCGCATGGCTTGCCGCGGCGCGCGAGCCCGCTGAGCCGCACCCAGATCAGCCCCGGCGCTTGCCGGTAGTGCTCGCGGAAGAACGCCTCTTCCCGGCAGGACTCGGTCGGCGCCAGAGCATAGTCAGGCGGTCCGGACACGTCGCAATGGACCGCGATGCCTTTCGACCAGAGCAGATCGGCGGCGCGCGGCGGCCGACGCGACATCCGCGCCAGGCGCCCCGCCAGCCCGGCGAACATGCCTACGCCTTGCCGCGGCCGACCCGCCCGGCCAGCGAGGCGGTCAGGCGGCGGAGCGCCGGCGAGTGGTCGTCCCTGGGCAGCATCACGTGGGTCAGCGTGCAGGAATCGGGATTGGCGCGGGCGCCGACAAGGGCATCGGCCGGCTCGCGCCCGGCCAGGCGGCGGATGAGGTATTCGCCGATCAATTCAGGCACGGGCGGTCTTCTCCGGCGGGCGGTGGTGCGGTGCGGCGCTATGCTCTACCCGAGCCGGAGGCGGGGGCAAGGGGCGACAGGGGGGCAACTCTTTCCGGAACGCAAGGCGGCCGAGCGGGTTTCTCTTGTGACGCCCCCGGATTCCGTGGTTCCTTTGGCTCGCGCGCGGTCGACCAACCCGGTAGGAGAGAAGGCCATGCTCGGACAGAAGGCACCGATGGCGACGCTCGCCGTCCGCGATATCGCGGCGGCGCGCCGCTTCTACGAAGGCAAGCTCGGGCTCACCCCCGGCAAGGACCAGATGGAGGGCATGGCGAGTTATGCCTCAGCCGGCGCGACGCTCTTCATCTACCAGTCGGAATTCGCCGGCACCAACCGGGCGACGGCAGTGACCTGGATGGTCGGCGGCGACCTGGAAGACATTGTCAAGGACCTCAAGGGAAAGGGCATCGCCTTCGAGCACTACGACATGCCGGGGACGACGCGGGAGGGTGACATCCACGTCTTCGACGCCAACAACCGCGCGGCCTGGTTCAAGGACCCCGACGGGAATATTCACGCGCTGGTTAGCGGGTGATGCCGGCGTCGCGACCGCTGTCGATGACGGATTAGCGGCCTTCCAGCTACTCGCCCTTGCGAAGCCGCGCACGCATCGCACGCCAGTCGTTCCAGTCGACGGGTTCAGACCCTGTGACCGTCAGGTCGGCTGGCGTGAAGCGGTCAGTGAAGATGACAAGGTTCTGGCAAGGCCAACGCGCGCTCGGCATGAGAATTCCGTCGAAGCCGAGAAAGGCCGCAGCATCGCCGATCTCCTGGCTGCGCGCATAGCTGAGCTCGGCATAGGTCTCTCTGGACACCCCGAGCGCTTCAATAGCGGCGAGATCGGCGAGCCGCAGGGTCCGTTTCGTCCTGACCGCGATGCGGTGCAGGACCGATCGGATCTTGGATGGGAACACCGGCTGCCGGGTCAGGTGGAAATGAATTTCCTCAAGCGCGCCCTCACGGGCGAGCGAGGTGTAGATCACATCGAAGGTGCCGGGGTCCCACCGCGCTCCGGCGGGGTATCCTTGCAATGGATCGCGTTCCTCGCGGACGATGCGCCAGACATCGCCTTCAAACGCGACGCCCTGATGGGCTTCGAGGGCATCAAGTAAAGCGAGGTCGCGCGCCCGCCGCTCGGCCACGCCTGATCCTCAGATGTAAGCGGCAGCGTCGAGGCGGTCGATCACGGCGAGCACCTCTTCCGTCCGCCCGCTATTGATCAGGTCGATCGCACGCTCGCTGTTGAGGAGCGGATGCCGCGAATGGAGCCAGAGACGCGTCTCGTCGGGGGTGTAGAAATCCGACAGCCGGTCGACGACGTAGCGAAGGTCGGCAATGACCGTCTGGGTCTTCAGGCTCGGCGCGCCATTGCCGCGCGACCAGCGCGACACGGTCGCTGTGGAGACGTCGACGATGTTGGCGATGTCCTTCCCCTGCAGCCCGCCGCGCGAGCGCAGGTCGTCTAGGATGCGGGCAACGGCGGTGGTCATGGGACTATCGGAGGAAGGGTGCCGGTCAACATGGAACTTACGTATTGATTGCATGAAAACCAAGTAGCGATATCATTTCGCAATCGGCTCGGCCGGGCTGATGATGCGTGGGATCTTTTGCTCGCGGCCTATGCGCTACTCTTCGCGGCGACCATGCCGGTGAGGTTAGAAAAGACGTCCCTGACCTGGAATCCACGATCCTATACCCGACCAAGTTCGCTTTGTTCAAACCCAGGCCACGTTCAAGAACCCGAACCACACCGGTAACGTAAACGGACAGCAGATCATCAATCGCGTCTTGTGAAAGGAGTTCCGTTTTCTCCCCGCGGATCGCACGAAAGACCCTATCCACGCCGCCATGCCCGGGACCAGCGTAAAGGTATTCTGCATCGATACCGGACAAGTCGTCTCGGGCGATCTGATGGTGGGCCAAGGCTATCGGGAAGGCTATCTGCTCATCGCTTGGCAAATAGGTCTTTCTAAAGCCGGGTATGACGACAAAGCCGCGCCTATCCCTAATGCGAACATAAGGGGCCTTCAGCCCCAGATAGATGGTGTACCCTTTGTATCGTGCTATGCGGATCGCCAGAAAGCCGATCTTATGCACGATTGACTGGTTCAACTCGGCATAAGGACCAACGAGCTCGACGATTTTAGAGTTCTGCTTGCGACCCGCGGGGCTTCCATAAGTCTCACAGAATTTAATCGCCTTCTGCGTGTTGATTAGTCCGCGGAATATGTCTCCCGTGGCAAAAATAGATGGATTATGATTGAATCCGCCACCCTGTTTTCGAAGGTATTCCGTGATGAGGAAATGTTCCACGGATTCAGCCGTTGCCTGCGCAAGACGAGGACCGAGCGAACGGCTTGCGTCTAGGACATTGACCAAAAAGAGACCAGGCATCTGGACACTCGCTTGCCGTTAGGTGACTAAACCAATCGCTTTGGCCGCGCCGATCGAGAGAAGTGCTCTAGGATTTCCTCATCCTTGATTCGCAGCCCGAGTCTAGCCACTGGTTGGTCCGAGTTCCAGAGTCTATCCCAGGGAGAGCCCCTTTCGTGGGTCATTTCTATCAGTTCCGGGGTGGAGAAGCGTGAATAATAATCGAATATCTTTTCGATGAATAAGCTATCTTCTTTAGCTATCTCATCGGGTATTTGTTCGAATTCTCCGGAATATACATTGAAACGTTCTGCTCGTGATTTAATTGGACGACGGCCATACGACTTAAAAGCCTCGCGCACTACCTTAACCACGGGCCCGTACTCCCATGCCTCGAAGTCATTGGCGCTAAGCTTTTGGCCTTTCCATAGGAGATACCAGCCGTGGCAAAAGTAAATTATCTTCAACATAGAAGCTTGGGTCATCGGCTGACGTCGGCTGTCCGCCAAGTCCAAAAGGTAATTTGCTATCATGCGCGCGTCGTATGGCGGGTTCACAAGGCACCTGAGAACACAGCAAGAACATAAACGATTCGAGGGTCGGAGAGAAGGTCGAGTAGCCGGCTTGATCGACTTCGGCGGCCCGCATCACTCCCCATATGGAATCCACACGTTTTTCACCTGCGTCGCATGCCCGAGCACATCCCGGCCGGCGCTGATCGTGTCGTCGGTCCAGTCGCGCGTCACCGTCTCGCACCAAGTCTGCTTGAGGTTGCCGGCTGAGGCCTTTTCGAAGGCTTCGGCCACGGCGCGCGGGGCGAAGGACCAGAGGGCGTCGACGGCGTCGTGCCTGGCCAGTTCGAGGCCGAGCTTGATGCGGTCGCCGGTGACGATGTTGACGACGCCGGCGGGGAGGTCGGAGGTGTCGAGGACCTGGTAGAGGTCGGTGGCGAGGAGCGTCTGTGATTCCGAGGGGACCATCACCGCGGTGTTGCCGGCGGCGATTGCCGCCGCCATCAGGGTGACGAAGGCGAGGAGGCCCGGCCTCTCCGGCGCGACGATGCCGACGACGCCGACCGCCTCGTTGATGGCGAGCGCGAGGCCGCGGAAGGGCGGGCGGTGGACGAGGCCCTCGTATTTGTCGGCCCAGGCGGCGAAGGTGAAGAGCCGCTTGACCGACGCGTCGATCTCGGCCCTTGCCTTGCCGCGGCGGGCGCCGGTCAGTGCCATGATGCGGGCGGCGAATTCTCCGGCGCGGGCGTCGAGATTCTCGGCGATATAGTAAAGGATCTGGGCGCGGTTGTGCTCGCTCGCCGCGGCCCAGGCGGAAGCTTTCCGCGCCGCCTCGACGGCGTTCCTGATGTCCTTGCGGTTGCCCTCGCCGACCTCGCCGACGATGCCGCCGTCATGGCCGGGGATGGCCCGCGAATAGCCGCCGTCGGGCCGCTGCTGCTTGCCGCCGACATACATCTTCGCCGTCCGGTCAATGCCGGGGAGGACCGGCTCGGCGCCGGGCCCGGCCTTCCGCGGCGGGGTCTCGGCGAGCGGCTTGGCCGACTTGAGCCAGGCCGGCTTGGTATAGGCGAAGACGCCCTCGCGCCCGCCCTCGCGGCCATAGCCCGACTCCTTGTAGCCGCCGAAGCCGGAGGAGGCGTCGAAGAGGTTGGTCGAGTTGACCCAGACCACGCCGGCCTTGAGCTTCGGCGCGATATCGAGCGCCAGGTTGACCGACTCCGACCAGACGCTCGCGGCGAGGCCGTATTCGGTATTGTTGGCAAGCTGCACGGCCTCGTCGGGGGTGCGGAACGACATCGCCACCAGCACCGGGCCGAAAATCTCGACGCGGGCGCAGGTCGAAGCCGGCTGGACGTTGGTCAGCAGCGTCGGCGGGAAGAACAGGCCCTTCCCCGGCACCTCGCATTTCGCCTGGAAGACCTCCGCCCCCTCGGCAACGCCTTGGGCGACCAGCGCGCGGATGCGCTCGAGCTGGACCGGGGCGACGACCGCGCCGACGTCGATCGCCTTGTCGAGCGGCGGCCCGACGCGGAGCGTGGCGAGGCGGAGCTTGAGTTTGTCGACGAACCGATCGTGGATCGACTCCTCGACGAGGAGCCGAGAGCCGGCGCAGCAGACCTGGCCCTGGTTGAACCAGATCGCATCGACCACGCCTTCCACCGCCGAATCGAGGTCGGCGTCGGCAAAGACGATGAACGGCGACTTGCCGCCGAGCTCCAGCGTCAGCGACTTGCCTGAGCCGGCGGTCGCCTCGCGGATCTTCCGCCCGACCTCGGTCGAGCCGGTGAAGGCGATCTTGTCGATGCCGTCATGCCTGACGATCAATTCGCCGGTGGCGCCGTCGCCGGTCAGGATATTGACGACGCCCTTGGGCAGACCCGCCATCGCGCAGATCTCGGCGAAGAGGATCGCGGTGAGCGGCGTGTACTCGGCCGGCTTGAGCACCACCGTGTTGCCGAGCGCGATCGCCGGGGCGATCTTCCAGGCGAGCATCAGCAGCGGAAAATTCCACGGGATGATCTGGCCGCAGACGCCGACCGGCATACGCTCGGGGAATTCCAGCGCCATCAGCTCGGCCCAGCCGGCGTGGTGATAGAAGTGCCGGGCGACCAGCGGCACGTCGATGTCGCGGGTCTCGCGGATCGGCTTGCCGTTGTCGAGCGCCTCGATCACGGCGAAGAGCCGGCTGTTCCGCTGGATGGCGCGGGCGATGGCGTAGAGGTACTTGGCCCGCTCGTGGCCGGGGAGCGCCGCCCATTTGCTTCCCGCCTTCCGTGCCGCGGCGACGGCGTCGTCGACGTCCTCGGCACCCGCCTCGGCGACGCGGACGAGCACGTCGCCGGTCGCCGGGTCGACGGTGTCGAAGAAGCGGCCGGACTTCGGCTGGCGCCACTCGCCGCCGATGAAAAGGGCCGTGCCGTCCTTGTGGCGCTTCAGCCAGGCGCGGGCCTCGGCGTCGCTCTCCGGGGCGGGGCCGTATTCGAGGTCGTCGAGGATTTCGGCGATGGACATGGGGCGGTTCCGTGATCGGCGCTTTCGTCGATTCTAGCGCCTCTTGCTCCGGCGCGCGAACTCGCCCATTGCAGTCCGCATCGGATGTACGTATTTATGTACCGAGAGCATCCGAGGGATAAAGCAATGCGCCACGTCAGCTTCACCGAACTCCGCGCCAGCATGGCGAAATACTTCGACTTGGTCGAAGCCGACCGGGACGAACTGGTCGTGACCCGGCAGAGCCGTGAGCCGTTGGTGGTCATGCCGCTGGCGGAGCTCGAGGGCCTGCGCGAGACGCTGCACCTGCTCAGCACGCCGGCCAACGCCGAGCATCTCCTTGCCTCGATCGCCGAGGCAGATTCCGGGGAGGTTAACGAGCGCGACCTCATCGATCCGTGAAGCTGGGTTTTACGCCGCGGGGTTGGAGCGACTACCTGTTCTGGCAGGAGAACGACGCGGCTGTCCTGAGACGCGTCAACGAACTCCTCAAGGACACGATGCGTGCGCCGTTCACCGGCATCGGGAAGCCCGAGCCTCTGATCGGCGATATGAAGGGGTGGTGGGCGCGGCGTATTACGCAGGAACATCGGTTGGTGTATCGCGTCCGGGGAAGCGGCGAAGAACAGGCCCTGGAAATCGCCTCATGCCGGTTCCACTATCGGTGACACCCTCGTTCCCTTACGCCATGGCGTGATGGTCGAAGGAGGCGTAGCGGCCGGTGACGAAATATTCGAGCTGGCGCTCGATGTCGGCCAAGAGCGAGGAGGCGCCGATCCGGAAGAGGCCGGGCTGGAGCCAGCTGTTGCCGAGCTCCTCCTTGATCAGGAATTCGTAGGTCATGGCGTCCTTGGCGGTCGAGATGCCGCCCGCCGGCTTGAAGCCGACGATATGGCCGGTCGCCTCGCGATAGGCGCGGATGGCGCGGAGCATGACCAGCGAGACGGGAATCGTGGCGTTGACACCCTCCTTGCCGGTCGAGGTCTTGATGAAATCGGAGCCGGCCTGCATCGCCACCATCGACGCCTTGCCGACATTGCGGAGCGTCTTCAAATCGCCGGTGCCGAGGATGGTCTTCATGTGGGCCGGCCCGCAGGCGGCCTTGAACGCCTTCACCTCGTCGTAGAGCGCCTGCCAGTCGCCGCGGAGCACGTGCTCGCGGGTGATCACCGTGTCGATCTCGTCGGCGCCGTCGGCGACCGAGGCCTCGATCTCGCGAAGCCGCGTCTCGAAGGGGGCGAGGCCGGCCGGGAACGCCGTCGACACGGCAGCGACCGGGATGCCCGAGCCGGTGAGCGCCGCCTTCGCGGTCGCGACGAAGCGGTGATAGACGCAGACCGCGGCGACCGTGATCGTCCGCTCGCCGAGGCCGAGCGCTGCCTGGAGGTCGTCGCGGAGCGGCTTCCGCGCCTTGGCGCAGAGGCGCCGCACCCGGCCCTCGGTGTCGTCGCCGGAAAGGGTGGTGAGGTCGATGCATTCGAGCGCCCGCACCAGCCAGGCGGCCTGCCATTCCTTCTTCACCGTGCGACGGGCGGGCAGCGTCGCCGCACGGCGCTCGACCGCCGACAGATTGACGCGGACGGCGGCGACCGGCTCCGGGTCGAAGGGCACGCCGGGATTGTCCGGATGCTCGGGAAGGGCATTCGGCAGGTGGTGGACGGAGGCGCTTCCGCGCGTGGCGGCCGGTGACGGCATGGACCGGATCTTCTTCTCTGGCGGGGCGAGGCTAGCACATTCCGCGTCGCGTGTTGCGGCGGCGATGAGCGTGAGGCGGCGGTTGCCAGCGGCGGCCGCGGGTCGCTATATCCGAGCCATGACGACGACAACCGCGAAGATCACCGTTTCGATGAAGGAGGCGAAGAACCGCCTCGCCGAGCTCGCCCGCCTTGTCGAGGAGGGCGAAACCGTGACCGTGACGCGGAACGGCAAGCCGGTGATCGACATGGTGCCGCACAAGGGGAAAGGCGGAATCAATTGGGAAGCCCTAGAGGCCTACAAGCGCACGCATGGGATCGCGCGGTTCTTCGGCGATGTGCCGGCGGATTTCGATGACCCATTGCCAGAGGACTTCCTGCTAAGGCCGTTGCCCTGACCCCGATGCGTCTGCTGCTCGACACGCATATCGTACTCGGGCTCGTTGACAATCCCGGCGACTTTCCGGTCGCGATTTCCCGCGTGGTCCGATCGCCGAGTTCGATCATGTTCGCGAGTGTGGCGAGCCTTTGGGAGATCGCGATCAAGGTGCGCCTGGGGAAGTTGCCGATGAATACTCATCCTTCAGCTCTACCGGAGGCGCTTCGGCAAGCCGAAATCGGCCTTATCGCGATCGATCATCGCCACGTCCTCGCCGAACTCGATCCCGAGCCGGGGACCCGCGACCCGTTCGACCGGTTGCTCCTCGCCCAGTGCCAGGTCGAAGGAATGCGGCTGGTCACCCTCGACCGGGCGCTGGTATCTCACCCGCTGGCCTGGCGCGAAGAACAGGCGACATAGGCTACTGCCCCGCGCCAACAAGACCAGCGGCCCTCAGAGTGAGTAGCCGTCACCTGCCAAGGATGTCCGGCACCATCGCCGCGACCGCCTCGCCGAGCTTGCGCTGCTCGGCCTTGTCGAGGTGGATGCCGTCGACCGTGCTCGACCTGATCACCGTGCCGGCGTCGAGGAAAGGGACGCCGCGGTCTTCCGCGACGCGCCTCATCTCGGCGCCGAGCCGGCGCGACTTCTCCAGTCCGCCGGTGAACATCTCCGCAAGCCAGGTCAGCTCGACGAGCGGCGCCGGCGCGACGAGGAGCACCGCCGGCGGCTTCGCGGCGGGCTTGTTGGCCGAGGCCCTCGCCATGTCGACCAGCACGCCGGCGCCGTCGGCGATGTCGTAGGGCGGTACCGAGAAGCGGAGCTTCAGGTCGTTGGTGCCGAGCATGATGACGAGAAGGTCGATCGGTGCGTGGGTCTCGAGGACCACCGGCAGGAAACGCCTGCCGTTCTTGTGGACGCCGTCGACCGGATCGTCGTGGACCGTGGTGCGGCCGTTGAGGCCTTCCTCGATCACGGTGTGCGAAGCGCCGAGCTTTTCACGGAGCACGCCCGGCCAGCGGTCGGCCGGCGCATAGCGCGCCATCTCGGGCCGACTCGGCATGGGGATCGCGCCCCACGTGTTGGAATCCCCATAGCAGACGATCGTTGCCATCAACCTTCCCCCCTGTGACCGGCTGTTGCCTTCGCGTGTGAGCCCGAGCTTAGCGCACCAGCACCCTTCCGAGGAACTCCGCGCCGAGCCGTACGCCGTTCTGGTCGATGCCGTGCTCAAGGCCCGGCGCAACATGCCATTCGACCTCGAACCCCGCGGCGCCGAGCGCCTGAACGGCGACATGGAGGGCGATGACCGGGATGAGCGGATCGGCTTCGCCATGGACGAGGAGCACCGGCACGCGCTGCACGCCGGGATCGGAAAGATGCTCCGGGCCGGTGAGGTGGCCGGAATAGCCGACGATTTCGGCGATCGGCTGCTTGCGGCGGAGCCCGACATGGAGCGCCATCATCGTCCCCTGGCTGAAACCGACCAGGGCAAGATTGGCGTCGGTGAGGCCGAGCCGGGAAAGCTCGGCGTCAAGGAAGGCGTCGAGCGCCGGCGCGGCGTGTACGGTCCCGAGCCAGTAGGAATGGAGGTCGCCGAGGGCGAGCCGGAACCATTGGCGGCCCGTCGGCGCGTCGGCGCAAGGCTCCGGCGCGTGCGGCGAGACGAAGGCGGT
The DNA here is from genome assembly GCA_963792845.1 of uncultured Alphaproteobacteria bacterium. Classification (GTDB taxonomy): domain Bacteria; phylum Pseudomonadota; class Alphaproteobacteria; order Rhizobiales; family Kaistiaceae; genus Bauldia. Next base: position 44,732 of record CAWBXW010000006.1, on the reverse strand, counting down.
GTCGGGAAGGAGCGGCGCGAACAGCCGGCCGATGTCGATGAGGTCGTTGCCGTCGGCGCCGTAGCCGTGGAGAAAGACGACCAGGCTCCGCGCCGGTCCGCCGCTCGCCGGGGAAGCCTCGGTCCGTCAAGCATCGTCATCTCCCCCCGATCACACCGGCGCCGTCGGCATTCCGCGCCGGGCGCGGTAGTAGGACCAGAAAAGGCGCGCCGCGACGCCGCGCCAAGGCGACCATTTCTCCGCCATCGCCGCAAGCTCGTCCACCGGGATCGGTTTGTCGCGGCCGAAGGCATCGGCAACCGCATTGCGGAGCGCGAGGTCGCCGGCCGGGAAGATGTCGGCATGGCCGAGGCAGAAGAGGAGGTAGATCTCGGCGGTCCACGGGCCGATGCCCTTGATCGCGGTGAGGCGGGCGTGCGCCTCTTCGCCGGGAAGCGTCGCGAGGTGGTCGAAGTCGAGGCCGGTTGCGGCGGCCGCCGCGACGGCGTGGAGCGTCCTGATCTTCGCGCCCGACAGGCCGATGGCGCGAAGCGTCGCCTCATCGGTTGCGGCCACCTCGGCAGCGTCGAAGGCGGGAAAGGCCGCCGCGAAGCGATTCCAGATCGCCTCGGCGCTCGCCACGGAAAGCTGCTGGCCGACGATCACCCGGGCGAGCCCGGCAAAGCCGTGCTCACGGCGGCGGAGCGGCACCTTGCCGGCGACCCGCATCACTTTCTTCAGCCGACGGTCGCGGGCGGCGAGCCAAGCGAGGCCCTCCTCGATGTCGGCTTCGGTCTCGATCACCCGCATGGCTTTTCCCGAACGCGCGCCCGCTGCTAAAGCAAGGCACCTGAACGATCAAGCGCCGAGAGAGATGCAGCCGGTTTTCCGCTTCGCGCCGAGCCCCAACGGCGAGCTTCATCTCGGCCATGCCTTTTCGGCGCTCCTCGACCATGAAGCCTGCCGGCGGGAAGGCGGGCGATTCCTGCTCCGCATCGAGGACATCGACCAGAGCCGCTGCCGGCCCGAATACGAGGCGGGAATTTATCGCGATCTCGCCTGGCTCGGCCTGTCATGGGAAGAGCCGGTCCGCCGGCAGTCGGAGCATTTCGCAGACTATGCGGCGGCGCTGGCGCGGCTCGATGCCATGGGACTGGTCTATCCCGGCTTCCACAGCCGGGGCGAGATCGCCGCGGCCACGGCTGCTCCGGGCTGGCCCCGCGACCCCGACGGCGCGCCGCTCTATCCGGGCGGCGACCGCGACCTCGATCGCGCCGAGGCGGAGCGGCGCATCGATTCCGGCGCGCCGCACGCCTTCCGGTTGCGGACGACCGAGGCCGCCGCACGCGCCGGCGCCCTGTCATGGCAAGAGGCGGGGGAGGGGCCGTCGGGCGAGACCGGCATCATCATGGCGGAGCCGGCGGCGTGGGGCGATTTCATTCTGGCCCGCAAGGAGACGCCGACGAGCTACCATCTCTCCGTTGTGGTCGACGATGCGGCGCAGGGTGTGACGCAGGTGGTCCGCGGACGCGACCTCTTCCACGCCACCTCGGCGCACGTCCTCTTGCAGCGCCTTCTCGGGCTCCCGACGCCGGTCTACCGGCACCATCCGTTGATCATCGACGCCGCGGGACGGAAGCTGTCGAAATCGGACCGCGATACCAGCCTCCGGGCGCTTCGCGAGGCGGGGGCGACGCCGGCCGATATCCGGCGCATGGTCGGGATCGACGCGGCGCCGTCGGCGGTCCTGGACTGACTACGCCGGATGAAATCCCACCCTGGAGGCCCCCTCTGAAACGAAGGCCGCACGGCGTCGGCGTCATTCCGGCGAAAGAGTGTGTGAAGGAACTCCAATGCACACTCGCGCCGGTGCCGGTCTCCTCACCCGTCATCCTCCGGCTTGACCGGAGGATCCTTTCAGTGAAGAGAATTGTCAGACGATTTAGCGACTTCCAGCGATCCTCCGGTCAAGCCGGAGGATGACGGTGTCGCTTTATCCGGGGCGAAACCCCGCGTCACAGGGGCTGGGCCCCAATTTCTTCGCAGGCTGGGAATCCAGCACTGCCGACCAATCTGGCCAATCGACGGGCTAGTGGAGCGGTTTGCGATGGACCCCGGCTTTCGCCAGGGTGACGGAAAGGGGAGCGTCCTCGTCGCGACCGGACGTGCCGAAGTGAGCGGACCTCGACTCATCGCCTACCGCACCAGCACGTTCCGGAACTGCCATGGGTCGCTTTCGTCGATGTCCTCGGGATAGAGGCCGGGACGGTCGGTGAGCGGCGTCCAGTCGGTGTAGTGGCCCTTGACCGGGCCGAGATAGGGCCGCTGCACCTCGAGGCAGCGGCGATAGTCCATCTCGTCGGTCTCGACGATCCCGGCCTCGGGGTTTTCGAGCGCCCAGACCATGCCGGCGAGCACGGCCGAGGTCACCTGGAGGCCGGTCGCATTCTGGTAGGGGGCGAGGTCGCGGGTCTCGTCGATCGAAAGATGCGAGCCGTACCAGTAGGCGTTCTTCTGGTGGCCGTAGAGGAGGACGCCGAGCTCGTCGACGCCGTCGACGATCTCGGTCTCGGTGAGGATGTGGTGCTTGTCCTGGACCCTGCCGGCGCAACCGAACAGCTCGTCGAGCGACAGTACGGCATCGTCGGCCGGGTGGTAGGCGTAGTGGCAGGTCGGGCGATAGACGACGCGGTCGCCGTCGCGGACGGTGAAGTAGTCGGCGATCGAGATCGATTCGTTGTGGGTGACGAGGAAGCCGTATTGCGCGCCCGGCGTGGGGCACCATGAGCGGACGCGGGTATTGGCGCCGGGCTGGAGCAGATAGGCGCCGGCCTTCGAGCCGATCGTCTCGAGCCGGCCGTTCCCGGGCAGCCATTTCTCGTGCGTGCCCCAGCCGAGCTCGGCCGGCTGCATGCCCTCCGACAGAAAACCCTCGACCGACCAGGTGTTGACGAAAACGCCCATCGGCTTGGGCTGGCGCGAGCGCTGGGTGTCGCGCTCGGCGATGTGGACGCCCTTGACGCCGAGATCGCGCATCAGCCGCGCCCAGCCCTCGCGGTCGCCCGGCCCGGGTTCGGCAAAGGCGTGGCCGGTGTCGCGCGCGATGTCGAGAAGCGCCTGCTTGACGAACCACGACACCATGCCGGGATTGGCGCCGCAGCAGGAGATCGCCGTGGTCCCGCCGGGATTCCGCGCCTTCTCCTCGCGGACCGTGTTGCGGAGCGCGTTGTTGGTGCGCTGCTCCGGTCCGGCGCTCCGGTCGAAATAGAAGCCCGGCCACGGCTCGACGACGGTGTCGATGTAGAGGACACCGAGCTCGCGGCAGAGCCGCATGATGTCGAGGGACGAGGTGTCGACCGAAAGGTTGATGCAGAAGCCCCGGCCGACGCCCTCGGTGAGGAGCGGCTCGAGCAGGTGCCGGTAGCGGTCGCGCGTCACCCCCTGGTGGATGAAACGGATGCCGTGGCGGTCGAGGATGGCGCGGTCGCCATCGTCGGGATCGACCACCACGAAGCGCGACTTGTCGTAAGTGAAATGGCGCTCGATCAAGGGCAGCGTGCCTTTGCCGATTGAGCCGAAGCCGATCATGACGATGGGTCCGTCGATCTTCCCGTGGATCGGCCAATCGGCCATGTCGCCCTCTCCCTTGATGTGCCTCGCGGGCGGGTTCATTGCGGGAAGCGGGCGCGCCGGTCAACCCGAGGCGACTTCCCGAGCTGGCGGTTTCTCGTGCGGAGAGGGTGCGCGTTCCGCGCACCGGGCGGCGGGACGCCGCCCCTCCATCCCCCTCACCCCGGAGTTCCAAATCCGATCTTGCCAAGGCAAGTTTGCGGAAGTCCGACCGGCCGCAGGCCTTGCCGGGCCACATTGCCGCGATATTTGCACGTGATCATCACGCATGGGCGGCTCTCCCGGGAGCAATAACAACAATGAAGACCCTCTCCAAGGCGGCACTTCTTCTCGCGCTCGCCCTGCCGCTGCCGGCCGTCGCCGAGACCGGCGACACGAGCCTCCAGTCCGGCAACCCGGTGTTCGACAAGACCGTCGACCAGGTGCTCGCCAACTTCTTCGACGCGGGGCGGCTCGGCGATTTCCGCGACGCGGTGCAGCTCACCGTCGGCAGCCTGCCGGATCTGGCCAAGGCCGAGCCCGCGGTGGTCGACGATGCGATCGACTTCGTCCTCGCCAGCCTGAAGACGTCGCATACCGCCCGCTTCACGCCGGACAGCCTCGACTATTACGAGCTTCTCGATGTCTTCCGCTTTGCCGTCCGCGACGCGGTGCACCGGCTCTATCCGCCGGAAGGCAACATCACCTATGACGGGATCGGCATCGCAACGCGGCCGATCGGCGGCAAGGTCTTCGTGACCGACGTCTATGACGGCGGCCCGGCCGCCAAGGCCGGGGTCATGACCGGCGACGAGATTGTCTTCATCAACGGGCAGCCCTTCGAGGGGGTGGCAAGCTTCCACGGCGAAGCCGGCCAGACCGCGATCCTCACCGTCCGCCGGACGGCGGATGCGCAGCCGATGACGATCTACGTCCCGGTCGAGAAGCTCGGACCGTCGGAGACGCTGATGAAGGCCTCCGCCGACAGCGCCCGCGTGATCGACCACGACGGCTACAAGATCGGCTACCTCCGCGTCTGGGAATATACCGAGCGCGACATGGAGGAGGTCATCGACGAGGCGATCACCGGGCCGCTCGCCGATGCCGATGCCCTCGTCCTCGACCTCCGCTGCCGCTGGGGCGGGGCTCCCGCCGACGCGGCCGACACCTTCGTCGGCGGCGCGCCCGACATGACCATGGTGATGCGCGGCGACAGGAAGGAGCTCGTCCATGCCCGCTGGCGGAAGCCGCTTGTCGCCATCATCGACGCGGGAACGCGAAGCGGCATGGAGATCTTCGCCTATGCCCTGAAATCGAACGGCGTCCGGCTGATCGGCGAGAAGACCGCCGGCAATGTCGTCGCCGGCCGCGGCTACATACTTCCCGACGACAGCCTGCTCGAGCTTGCCGTCGCCGATGTCTTCGTCGATGGCGGCCGGCTTGAAGGCGTCGGCGTCACGCCCGACGTGAGCGTGCCCTTCGAGGTGCGCTACGCCGCCGGCGCCGACCCGCAGCTCGACGCGGCGGTGGCCGAGATGGCGAAGAGCCTCGCCAATCCGGGAGGGGAGGGGACCGGATTGCAATAGGGTGTAGGGATTGGGGATCCCCACCCCCGCGTGATGTCGTTCCGGGCGCCAGCGCAGCATGAAATGATGCGCTGCCGACCCGGAACCCCGTTGCGACACAACCCTGGCCGCGAACGTGGTCCCGCATCCGCGGCGCACCGCTCCGCGCTGCACCGCCTGCGGGACGTCACCGTGAGGCGGAACCGAGGGTCGCGGTCGGCCAAGCGACGCCGATGGCCTTGCGGCTTCGGAAACTGCTACTACCTCCCGCCCGAAGCCGTCCCCCCGCCATGACGAGGCCGAGATGACCGTGCCCGCCGCCAATCCGCTGCTCGAAACCTGGACGACGCCCTATGGCGCGCCGCCTTTCGACCGGATCAAGCCGGAAGATTTCCGCCCTGCCTTCGATGCGGCGATGGCCGAACAGCGGTCCGCGGTGGAGAAGATCGCCGGCGATGGCGCCGAGCCGACTCTCGACAATACCGTGGCGGCCCTCGAACGGAGCGGGCTGCCGCTGTCACGCGTCACCGCGGTCTTCTTCGGTCTCGCCGGCGCCAACACCAATGACGCCATCCAGGGAATCGAGCGGGACGTGGCGCCGCTCCTCGCCCGCCACTCGGACGAGATCTTCCTGAACGGCGCGCTCTTCGCCCGCATCCGGAGGTTATGGGAAGGGCGCGACAGGCTCGGGCTCGACGACGAGCAGATGCGCGTCATCGACCGATACCACACCGTCTTCGAGCGCGCCGGGGCGGGCCTCGCTGAGAAAGACAAGACGCGGCTCGCCGAAATCAATGAACGGCTCGCGAGCCTTGCGACCCAGTTCGGCCAGAACGTGCTCGCCGACGAGAAGGGCTGGATGCTCGTCCTCGACGGCGAGGCCGACCTTGCCGGCCTGCCCGACTGGGCGCGCGCCGCCGCGGCCGCCGCCGCCGAGGAGCGCGGCCTTCCCGGCAAGCATGTGGTGACGCTGGCGCGCTCCTCGATCGACACGTTCCTCACCTTCTCGACCCGCCGCGACCTCCGCGACAAGGCCTTCGAGGCGTGGATCGCGCGCGGCGAAAGCGGCGGCGCCACCGACAACCGGGCGCTGATCGGCGAGATCGTAAAGCTCCGCGCCGAGGCGGGGCGTCTGCTCGGCTATGCCACCTACGCCCACTTCCGGCTCGCCGACCAGATGGCCAAGGCGCCGGAGGCGGTGTCGAAGCTGCTCGCCACGGTCTGGGAGCGCGGCCGGGCTCGCGCCGCGCGCGAGGCGGCCGACCTCGAGAAGCTGATCGTCGAGGAGGGCGGCAACTTCAAGCTCGCCGCCGCCGACTGGCGCCACTACGCGCAGAAGATGCGGAAGCGGCTCTTCGATTTCGACGAGGCGGAGCTGAAGCCTTACCTTCAGCTCGACAAGATGATCGAGGCGGCGTTCTACACCGCCGGCCGGCTGTTCGGCGTCGGCTTCGAGGAAGTCCGCGACGTGCCGGTCTATCACCCCGACGTCCGCGTCTGGAAGGCGACGCGGGACGACGGGCGCCTGGTCGGCCTGTTCATGGGCGACTACTTCGCCCGCCCCTCGAAGCGGAGCGGCGCCTGGATGGGCGCCTATCGCGACCAGGAGCGGCTCGATGGCGATGTCCGGCCGATCGTGGCCAACGTCATGAACTTCTCCAAGCCGCCCAAGGGCAAGCCGGCGCTCCTTTCCTTCGACGACGCCCGCACGCTGTTCCACGAATTCGGCCATGCCCTGCACGGCCTCCTCTCCGACGTGACCTATCCGCTTCTCTCGGGCACCGCGGTCTCCACAGATTTCGTCGAGTTGCCGTCGCAGCTCTTCGAGCACTGGCTGGAGCAGCCGGAGGTGCTCGGCCGTTTCGCCGTTCACGCCGAGACCGGCCAGCCGATGCCGGAGGCGATGCTGAAGCGCGTCCTCTCCGCCCGCAACTTCAACCAGGGCTTCGCCACCGTCGAATACGCCGCCTCGGCGCTGGTCGACCTCGACCTTCATCTCGATGATAGCGCCGGCGAGCGCGACGTCGTCGCCTTCGAGAAGGCGGCGCTCGCGAAGATCGGCATGCCGGAGGCGATCGTCATGCGCCACCGCACCCCGCATTTCCTGCACATCTTCGCCGGCAGCCACTACGCCGCCGGCTACTACAGCTACCTGTGGTCGGAGGTGCTCGACGCCGACGCCTTCGCCGCCTTCGAGGAGGCCGGCGACATCTTCGACGCGGGTGTCGCCAGGCGCCTCCACGACAACATCTATGCGGCCGGCAATCGCCGCGATCCGGCGGAGGCCTATGCCGGGTTCCGCGGCCGCCTGCCGACGCCGGAGGCGCTGCTCAGGAAGCGGGGGCTGGACCAGGTGGCGTAGCTACTCCCTCGGAGTGACCCTAAACAACCGGGTTGGGCGATGGAGAGAATTTGCCAAGGACAGATCGAGATGAGCGAAAGTTCACACCATTTCCCCTCAAATGTGGCGCAAGCCTATGTGAACGAGCTGGCGGGGTCCTATTTCGTCGCCGCGCAAATGTATATCCCTGCGCCTCGCTTCGCCGAGAGCCGGGGAGAGTAGGGAGGCGGCGCCGAGCCTCTCCATATCGCGGCTGATTCCAGAGGGAGCGGCGCGGCGCGATCCGCCGGTCCCTGTCAGCGTCCTGACAGGCCGGCTATGCATCATCCCGCGCCATGGCCGAAACCCTGTCCTCCCGCGGGATTGCCGCCGATGCGGACGCGCGTCTGCCTGAACGGCTCGGCGATATTCCGGTCTGGGACCGCTATGTCCGCGTGTTTCATTGGAGCCTGGTCGCGGCCGTCCTCGTCGCGCTCGCGACCAGCCTCGTCCTGCCGCCGACCTGGGTCACCCTTCATATCGTCTCCGGCACGACCGCGGTCGGGCTGGTCGGGCTTCGCATCGTCTGGGGCTGGCTCGGCCCGTCCTATGCCCGCTTCGCGAGCTTCGTCCGCGGCCCGCGCAGCGTCGCCGAACACCTCGCCGAGCTGATCGGCGGCAGGGCGCCCCGCCATCTCGGCCACAATCCGCTCGGCGGCGCGATGATCCTGGCGCTCCTCGCCGCCGTGGTGGCGCTCGCCTTGACCGGCGTGATCGTGCTCGGCGGCGACCTCAAGTCGGGACCGCTCGCCTTCGCCACCAGCTTCGCGACCGGCGAGGTCCTCCGCGGCGCGCACCAGCTGATCGCCTACGGCCTGATCGCCCTGATCGCGCTGCACATTGCCGGGGCGATCTTCGAGAGCCGCCGCACCGGCGAGAATCTGGCGGCCGCCATGGTCAGCGGCCGCAAGGACGCGCGTCCCGGCGATGTCGCCGCGGCGGCGCGGCGGGCGCATCCCGCCCTCGCGCTGCTCATCGCCGTTCCGCTATTCGCCGCGTCGGGGGCTCTGATCGCCTGGCTCGCGGAGAAGCCGGGGCTCGGAGTGCCGGTCGCTCCGCTCGATCCGGTCTACGCCGAGGAATGCGGCGCCTGCCATGCGCCGTTCCATCCGAGCCTCGCGCCGGCCGCGACCTGGTCGGCGATCATGGACGGCCTCACCAGCCATTTCGGCGAGGATGCCTCGCTCGATCCCGCGACCGCCGCGACCATCCGGCGCTACCTCGACGCCAATTCGGCCGAGGCCTACGACACCAAGGCCGCCAACCGGCTAAGGCGCGTCGACCCCGCCGATCCCCTCCGCATCACCGCGACGCCGTTCTGGCAGCGGACGCATGCGCGCCTCCCCGACCGCATCTTCGCCGCGAAGTCAGTCGGCGCGCGGAGCAATTGCGCCGCCTGCCACGCCGACGCCTCGAGCGGCCGTTTCGACCCCTCGGCCATCGAAATCCCGGAGGACGCAGCACAGTGAAATCGACTGGAATTTCGCTACGGGGCGGGCTTCTCGTCCTCGCCGTCGCGGCGGCAGGCCTCGCCTTCGCCGCTGCCGGCCAGCAGGCGACCCTCGACCACTATGCCGGCCTCGCCAAAGCCGACGATCCGGGCTTTGCCGGCTTCTCGGCGGACGCCGGCAAGGCCTTCTTCCTGGCCAAGAGCACGGCCGGCAACCCCGACACGCCGTCCTGCAGCACCTGCCACACCGCCAATCCCCGGAACGCCGGCGAGACGCGCGTCGGACAGGCGATTGCGCCGATGGCGGTTTCGGTGACGCCGGATCGTTTCACCGACCTCGCCAAGGTCGAGAAGTGGTTCCGGCGGAACTGCAACACCGTGCTCGCCCGCGAATGCACCGCCAGGGAAAAGGGCGACTTCATCGCCTTCATGGCGAGCCAATGATCCGGGCGAAACGGAGACGGTTCGGGACGCTCGCGGCCGTCGCCGGCGCGGCCGCGGCGCTCCTCGCCGCCGGTGCGGCGGGCGCGGCGCCGACCGGCCAGGAGATGTTCCGGCACGAATGCGGCGCCTGTCATTGGGCCTATGCGCCGAGTTCCTGCCGAAGCGATCGTGGCTGGCGATCACCGGCAACCTCACCGACCATTTCGGCGAGGATGCCAGCCTCGACCCGGAGACCACTCGGCAGATCGCCGATTACCTCACCGCCCATGCCGCCGACGCGCCCGGCGTCGATTCGCCCTTCCTGCGCGGGCTTTCGCCCGGCGATGTGCCGCTCCTGATTACCGACACGCCGCTCTGGCAGGCGATCCATCGCCGGATCGATCCGTCCGAATTCACACGGCCCGGGATCACGACCAAAGCCAATTGCCTGGGCTGCCACAGGGGATGAACCGCGGAGGGACGACGATGAGACGCATCATGCTCCCGGCGCTCGGCGCGGCCGGGCTCGGAGCGATCCTGATCGGCGGGCTCGCTCCGCCCGAGACCGGGAACGCGGCGGCCTCCGGCGCAACTTCGGCGACGCGTGCGACACCGGCCGCTCCCTTGCCCGGCGTCGCCCTTGTCGCCGCCTCCGACACTGCGCTGATCCCCGCCGACCAGGTCTTCGCGGGCGAGTGCGGCGCGTGCCACATGCCCTATCCGCCGGGGCTCCTGCCAGCGCGCTCATGGCAAGCCGTCATGGCCGGGCTCGCCGACCATTTCGGCGAGGATGCCAGCCTCGATCCGGATACGGCCGGTGAGATCGCCGACTATCTCGCCGCGCACGCCGCCGATGCCGGCGGCCGTTCTCCCCGCGTGCTCCGCGGCCTCGCCGCGAACGACGTGCCGCTCCGCATCACCGATACCCCGTGGTGGAGGCGCGCCCATGACCAAGTTTCGGCGCGCTCCTTCGAACGGGCCGACATCAAGTCGAAATCGAACTGCATCGGCTGCCACGGGCCGGCAGCCATACGCGGCGTCTTCGAGGACGACTGACCTCGAAAACGCCCGCGGCGCCGCAAACAGCCTGCGGGCCGGGCCTTACGCCGTCAGCCTCTGCTCATCGGCCGATCAGGCTCAAGGAAAGGCCTTCTTCTGGAAGTCGGTCCGTTCGACCGTGTTGACGATCGGCGGGATGGTGCGGACATAGGCGACCACCGCGTCGAGGTCTTCCGGCGTCATGTTCTTGAAGAACGCGAACGGCATCGGCGGCGACAGGTGTCCGCCGGTCGGGGTCACCCCCTCGGTGATCGCCTTCTTGATGTCCTCGTCGCTCCATTTGCCGATGCCGGTCTCGGGATCGGAGGTGATGTTGGCCGTGCGCACCACCATTTCCGGCGCGAGCTGGATCATGAAGCCGCCGGCGCCCAGCCCGTGGGCGAAGTCGGGCACCCCGTTGGCGTCGGGCGAACTGTGGCACTCGAAGCAATGGGCGAGCGACTTCACGATATAGCCGCCATAGGCGACCTTGTCGGTGGTCGGCGGCGCCGGCAGGCCCTTGGCCGGCGGCATCGCCATCTGCGGCACGTTCCACTTCGATTCGGGCACCTGATTGTGGACCGGCTTGATCGTGTGCAGATAGGCGACGATCGCCTTCACGTCGTCATCCGACATGCTGTTGTAGGTCGGCACCGGCATCGGCGGGAAGATGATCTTTCCCTCGTCGTCGACGCCCTCGCGGAGCGCATGAATGATCTGGTCATCGGTCCAGTCGCCAATTCCGGTCTCCTTGTCCGGCGTGATATTGGCCGAATAGACATCGAACGCCGGGTCGACGATGTGGAAGCCGCCGGCGAAATCCATGCCGGGCTGGAACGAGAAATCCGGATTGCGCGGCGTATGGCAGTTGGCGCAGGCGACCGGGCCGTTGACGAGATAGGCGCCGCGCGCGACCAGGGCGTCCTGGTCCGCGGCCGCGGCGGGCAAGGCGACCGCAAGGCTCCCCAGTCCCACAGCTACGGAAAGACGCAAAGCGAGCGTGTGCATGCTGTTTCCCCCCTGAAGATTCGTCACTTTCGTTGTGGCCACCTTATCACCTTGGGCGGAGACGAAAAAGGTGCGCCATCCACCACCCACGGTTACCTTTGCGCGGGCAACTTGCCTTCCCGTGAGATGCCGGCGACCTGGAGAATCGACCGGCTAGAGCATGTCGCCGAGCGACCAGTGATTGGCCCAGCGCGCGTCGATCTCGTCGCGGACGTTCTGGTAACGGATGTCGGTCGAGAGCCGGAGGCGACGCTCGCGGATCGTCGTTGCAGGTGGCGGCATGGATCATGAAGGGGCTGTGGAGCACCACGTCGCCGGCCTCGTAGTCGGCGACGAGCCAGCGCGCGTCGAAGCGTTCCGCCAGTCCCGGCAAGTCCTTCGAAATCCAGCCGCCTTCGGCCATGTGGCGGTTGTAGGCGCTGATCCGTTCCTCGGGCGCGAGGTCGGCGCTCGCCCCGGCGAATTCCGCCTCCATGGCGCGTCCCGCCGCATGCGAGCCCTCCAGATAGACGAGGCCGCCCATCGCGATGGGCGTGTCGCCGATCGGAATCCAGACGGTGACGACCCGTTCGGTGCCGCCGCGGAGATAGACGAGGTCGTAGTGCGCCGGAGTCGCCGCGGCCTCGCCGGGAACCGTGAAGCGGATCAGCTTCCGCTTGTGCAGATAGGACGGTCCGCCGACGAAGTCGTCCATGAAGCGCCAAAGCCGGGGATGCATGCAGAAGGCCTCGTACCCGGCGGACCGCACCTGCTCCATGAGGCGCCTGTGGGCGAGGTCGGCATCATGCGGCTTGCCCAACCAGAGGCCGAGGGCGGGGTCCGAGCCGGGAGCAAGCAGGCCGGTATCGCCGAAAGCCGAGAAGAAATGCTTCCGGAAATCGAGCACGTCCTGGCGCGGCAGGAATCCCCTGAGCCAGACATGGCCGGCAGTGTCGAACCTCTCCCGGATCGCCGCCAGCGGCGCGGCCGGATCGCACGGCTCCAGGCGCCCGAGGCGGGCCGGCGACCGGTCGAGCCGGAATCCGTTCGACCGGAGAGGGGGGAGCGGCCCGGACGCCGCTTCGACGATGCTCAAGTATCCCTCCTGCGCAGGTTTCCCTCAGAGTAGCGCGACCGATGCAAATTCGGTATGGCGGTCGACATGAAAGTGCGGATCAGCCTGGACGAGGAGACCCAGAGGCGCGCCAAGGCCAGGGCCGCCGCCCTGGGTGTTTCGCTGGAGGAGCACGTCCGGCGCGTTGTCGCCAACGATGTCGCCGCAACTCATGGACGTCGCCGATGCCTTTCGGGAGTTGCCCTTCGTCGGCGTGGTCGAGGACTGAGGCTGAAGCCGACGCCGGCACGCGCGAGCTACGCCACGATTTCCCCGAACACCCAGAAATCGGCGGCAGTGAGGTGCGGCGCGCCCTTCAGCGTTGCGATCTGCAAGGGCGCCGATCCGGTCCCGTCGCCGGTCGGATCGTAGTAGAGCGCCCCGTTCGACGTGTTGTAGACGATGTACTGTTCGCCGTTGAGGCCCCCGATCGCGCCCGGAGCGGCGAGGAAGTTCTCGGGTGAGAGCGCACCGACCGTCAGCTCGCCGAAGACCAACTGCCGAAGGTGGATGCTGTCGTCGCCGTTGCCGAAGCCGACGACCGTGTCGATGTTGGTGAATTTGCTGCCCGCGAGCAGCTCGTCAAAGACGTAGATGTCGTCGCCCTTGCCACCGATCAGGGTATCGTAGCCGTAGTCCCCGGCAAGCGTGTCGTTGCCGCCCTTGCCGTTGAGGATGTCGTTTCCGGGTTGGCCGTTGAGTACATTGTCGCCGTGGTCGCCGGTCAACTTGTCCGCCGCGGCGCCTCCCGTGACGTTCTCGATGCTCTTGAGCTTGTCGACCTGGTCGATGCCGACCTTGGCCATTGCCGCCTTCTCGTTCTTGAGCTTGACGACGACCGGAGAGAATACGCGATAATACTCTGCGGTGTCCGACCCCTCGCCGCCCTTGAGGACGTTGGTCCCGGGTCCCCCGTTCAGCCAGTCGTCGCCCGCCCCGCCGAACAGGCGGTCGTCGTCGCGGCCGCCATAGAGAAGGTCCTTGCCGTCGCCGCCGAAGAGCCGATCTTCGCCATTCCCGCCAGAGATCTGGTCGTCGCCGGTGAAGCCGTAGATCTGGTCGTTCAGCTGCGAGCCATCGATCAAGTCGTTGCCGGCGAACAGCGCTGTGGCGATCGCCAGCGGGTCGGTCGAGTTGAAGATGGAGAGCGGGTACTCCGTCATGCCGGAGTCCACGTCCGACCATTGATAGGCCCTGGCGTTGCCGACGAAGACCATCATGCCGTCGGCGGTGCCGGCGGTCGGGACGCCGCCGCTATAGACGAAGCCCTCCCCGACGACCCCGATCGTGATCCCGTCCCGCGTGAAGGTGAAAGAACCGGCGAGCTGATCTGAGTAGTTGGCGCCAGGGCTTCCGGCAAAAAGGGTGAGGGCCGTCAGGTTCTGGTTGTCGAGCTGGACGTACGGATGAAAAGTCAGATCGATCTGGATGAAAAAGTAGAGCGGGTCCATTGCGGCGCCCTCCGGGGCTCAATGCGTTGATCTACGGCTCGAAGCGCCTGTGGCTGGTTGGACGCTCTACCAGGAGAGCTGGATGCCGACGTTCCCGCCGGTGTTCTGACCGGTCGTGGCGACGCCGCCGGAAACGGTTATGCGCCCGATATCTGTATGGGCGAGCACGCCGGCCACAGCAAATCCGAAGGCATTGTGCCCGGAGTAGGTGCCGAGGTTGAACTTCATGGCGAAGCGTTCGCCCGAGACGAGATCGGGACCGGCCAGCGCCATGGCTATGGCGATGCCGTCCAGCAACTCATCGAAGGCGTTCTCGAAGCGCTGCTCGAGATCGTCCTGCGACTGCTGAAGGTCATTGATCTGGTTCTGCTGCTTGTCGAGCCGATTGTTGGTCTTGGCGAGCTGATTATTGGTCTTGGCGAGCTCGGCATTGGCGGCGTCGATCTCGGACTGCGTCTCCTGGACCCCGCCTTCGGTATCGCTCACGCGGTTGGCGAGATCGCTCTGGTCGTACTTCGTGCCGAGCTCGGTCTGCACCCGGGTTTCGCCAGTCGAGGTGTTGATGCAGGTATCGGTGCCCGGAATGTAGAACCACCCTGAGCCGTAGAGGGAACAGACTTTGACATATTGGACGGGGACCGCGGCTGCGGTACCGATGCCTGTCAGGCTGCTCGCCGCGATCGCCAAGCCAGCGATGACCTTGCTCATATCGCCCACCCTGATTGCCCTGTCCCTCCGCCATGATGGCCTGCGTCGGTCGCCAGAAGAACCGGCTTCACCTTGGGTTAATATTTTTTGCCGCCGGGCGTTGCAATTCCGCAACATGGCCTCTTGGCAAGAATGACGCCGTTGGCGAGGGTGACGGGCATGGCCGGCGCGGGCACAACGGCCTCATTACCGGACTGGCGTCCGGGGGCCAAACCCGTTATCGAAGCCGCAAATCCTCCGGACCTCGCAGGCGACGCCGGCGGTCCCCATATGTCATCGCCGCCATGAACGATACCGCCGCCACGCCGAAAGCCGCCGTCTACCCGCCGGTCGAGCCGAGCCCGAGCTTCCCGAGGCTCGAGGAGGCGATCGGCGCGTGGTGGACGGAGAACGGCACGTTCCAGCGCTCGATCGACCGGCGCCGGGAGAAAGGCGCGCCGGAATTCGTCTTCTATGACGGTCCGCCCTTCGCCAACGGCCTCCCCCATTACGGCCACATCGTCACGAGCTTCGTGAAGGACCTCGTCCCGCGCTACCAGACGATGCGCGGCAAGCTGGTGGAGCGCCGCTTCGGCTGGGATTGCCACGGGCTGCCGGCGGAGCTCCACTCCGAGACCGAGCTCGGCCTCAAGGGCCGCCGCGACATCCTCAAATACGGCGTCGCCCGCTTCAACGAGCACTGCCGCTCTTCGGTGATGCAGTTCCGCGAGGACTGGGAATATTACGTCAACCGGGCGGCGCGCTGGGTCGATTTCGACAACGACTACCGCACCATGGACCTCTCCTACATGGAGTCGACCATGTGGGCCTTCAAACAGCTCTGGGACAAAGGGCTGATCTACGAGGGCTACCGCGTCGTCCCCTATTCCTGGGCGGCGCAGACCCCGCTCTCGCATTTCGAGACCCGCCTCGACAACTCCTACCGGGCGCGGCAGGACCCGGCGCTCACCGTCGCCTTCCGGCTTCACCCGAAGCATGACGAGACGATCGCGCCGAAGCTGCTCGCCTGGACGACGACGCCGTGGACGCTGCCGTCGAACCTCGCCCTCGCCGTCCATCCCGAGGCCGACTACGCGCTCCTCGAAAAGGCCGGCGAGCACCGGATCCTCGCCGACTCATCGCGCTCTCATTATGCGAAGGAGCTCGACGGCTGGGCCAAGGTCGGCACGATGAAAGGCGCCGAGCTGATCGGCCGCACCTACGAGCCGCTCTTCCCCTTCTTCGCCCACGCCGAGAATTCCTTCGTCGTCCTCGGCGGCGCCTTCATCGAGCTCGGCGAGGGCACCGGCGTCGTTCACATCGCGCCGGCCTTCGGCGAGGACGACATGGCGGTGGCGCAGGCCGCCGGCCTGCCGGTGGTCGATCCGGTCGACTTCGAGGGCAATTTCACCGCCGAGGTGCCGCCCTATCAGGGCATGAACGTCTTCGAGGCCAACAAGGCGGTCATCCGCGATTTGAAGGCGCAAGGCGTCGTCGTTCGCCACGAGACCTATGAGCACAACTATCCGCATTGCTGGCGGACCGACCAGCCGCTGATCTACAAGGCGATCCCGTCCTGGTACGTGAAGGTCACCGCCTTCAAGGACCGCATGGTCGAATTGAACCAGGACATCACCTGGGTGCCGGAGCACGTCAAGGACGGCATCTTCGGCAACTGGCTCGCCAACGCGCGGGACTGGAACATCGGCCGGAACCGCTTCTGGGGCGCGCCGATCCCGGTGTGGAAGTCGGACAACCCGGAATATCCGCGGGTCGATTGCTACGGCTCGCTCGACGAGATCGAGCGCGACTTCGGCGTCCGCCCGAAGGATCTGCATCGGCCTTATGTCGACGAGCTGGTCAGGCCCAATCCCGACGACCCGTCGGGCAAGTCGATGATGCGCCGCGTCGAGGACGTGCTCGACTGCTGGTTCGAGTCGGGCTCGATGCCGTTCTGCCAGGTCCACTATCCCTTCGAGAACAAGGAGTGGTTCGAGAGCCACTTCCCCGGCGACTTCATCGTCGAATATGTCGGGCAGACCCGCGGCTGGTTCTATACGCTGATGGTGATGGCGACGGCGCTCTTCGACAAGGCGCCGTTCCGAAGCTGCATCTGCCACGGCGTCGTGCTGGACGAGAACAAGCAGAAGCTCTCCAAGCGCCTCAAGAACTACCCGGACCCGGTCGACGTCTTCAACACCTACGGCGCCGACGCGCTCCGCTGGTACATGATCTCATCGCCGCTATTGGCCGGCGGCGACCTCGCCATGCCCAAGGACGGGCGGGCGATCGGCGACGCCGTCCGCTCGGTGCTCTTGCCGATCTGGAACGCCTATTCCTTCTTCACCCTCTACGCCAATATCGACGGCATCAAGGGGCGGCTGGTGACGACGGCCGAGGCCGAGCTCGACCGCTACATCCTCGGCAAGACGGCGGAGCTGGCGCGGTCGGTCGAGCAGGCGATGGACCGGCTCGACATCGCGGCGGCCTGCGCCGCCCTGCCGCCCTTCATCGAGGCGCTCAACAACTGGTACATCCGCCGCTCCCGCGACCGCTTCTGGAAGCCGGAGAAGGACAACCAGAAGCGCGCCGCCTACGACACGCTGTACACCGCGCTGGTGACGATGACGCGGGTGATGGCGCCGTTCCTGCCCTACCTGACCGAGACCATCCACCGGGCGCTCTGCGACGGCGAGAGCGTCCACCTCCAGGACTGGCCGGACGCTGCGGCGTTCGCGGTCGACGCCGAACTGGTCGAACGCATGGACCTCGCCCGCGCCGCCTGCTCGGCGGCGGCCTCGATCCGCACGGCGAAGAACCTCAGGAACCGCCTGCCGCTCCGGACGCTCACCATCGCGCATCCGAAGCACGCGCTGCTTGACCCGCTCCGCGACGTCATCGCCGAGGAGGCGAACGTCAAGGACGTTGTCTTCGCCGACGATCCCGCGGCGTTCGGGAGCGAGGTTCTGTCGGTCAATCCGCGGATCCTCGGCAAACGCCTCGGCCCGGCGATGAAGGACGTGCTCGCCGCGGCGAAGTCAGGTCAGTGGAAGCCGCTCGCCGGCGGTGCGGTGGAAGTCGCCGGCCAGCGCATCGAGTCCGACGAATACGAGCTCCGCTTCAAGGCCACGGAAGGCCTCGACGCGGCGAGCTTCGACGGCTCGGCCGGGGTCGTGGTCCTCGACACCGAAGTCGACGCCGCGCTCGAGCGCGAGGGCCTCGCCCGCGACTTCATCCGCCTCGTCCAGGTTGCCCGCAAGGACGCCGGCTTCAACGTCGCCGACCGCATCCGCATCGAGGTCAGGGCCGGCCCGGCGGCAAACGACGCCATCGCCGCCCATCTCGACACGGTGAAGCACGAGACCCTCGCCGTCGCCTTCGAGACCACCGGGGCGACTCCCGCCGGCTTCGTCTCCGAGGCCAAGCTCGGCGACGAGCCGATCGCCATCGGGGTCAGCGTCGCGGCCTAAATCGGGAAGGCGTTGCATCCACCTGTCGACGCCGGCATTCGCGCGACGGCCGGGCTTGGCCTTGTCACGCAAGCCTGACGGATCATGCCGCGTCAGCGGGCCTGACCCGGCGGGCGATCTCGGCGCCCCTCTCACGTTCGACCACGGCGATCTCGTATTGGCCCTGCAAGTCGAACCAGAATCGCGGACCGTTGCCAAAATAGCGCCCGAGCCGGACCGCGGTATCGGCGCTGATCGCCCGGCGGCCATTGAGGATATCGGTCACCCGGCCGGAGGGGACGCCGAGGTCGAGCGCCAGGCGATTCGCGCTGAGGCCGCGCGCCGCAAGTTCGCGCTTCAACAGGCGGCCGGGGTGTGAAACCGGGGTCATGGTCTATCCCTTGTGATAGTCGACAATCTCAACATCGAAGGCATCGCCCTTTCGGAACTCGAAGCAAATGCGCCAGCGCGCATTCACTGTCACAGCCCATTGTTTCCGACGCTCGCCCTTCAGCTTGTGCAGCCCGACGCTCTTCAAGGGGCTCAGGTCCTGCAGCGTTTCTGCAACGTTCAGCGCCAGAAGCAGATCAACCGCAACGTCGAAATCCAGTCCGCGGAACTGATTCGGCCGCTCGCACTCCCAGACCTTGCGGCTCACCGCGTTCCGCCATGACCGGATCATGGCAGAAACGTACTACGCTATGCATGCCTCCTCAACCCGTCCGGCGAATCTCGCCCACCGGGCTGGTCATCGCGTCTATCCCCCGCCCCCGGCTGGCTCCATGCTCGCGTCATCCCATCCCGCGAGGGGCTCCGTCGTCCGAGGCGATCCATCGGCGAGGCGGGA
Organism: uncultured Alphaproteobacteria bacterium; assembly: GCA_963792845.1. Classification (GTDB taxonomy): domain Bacteria; phylum Pseudomonadota; class Alphaproteobacteria; order Rhizobiales; family Kaistiaceae; genus Bauldia. Next base: position 25,753 of record CAWBXW010000006.1, on the reverse strand, counting down.
GCGCGCTTCACGACGGCCTCACACGCCGCCGTAGGGAAGCCCGGGTGAGGACCCGGCCGTCGCTACGGACGGCCGCCTTCAAGGCCGCCCGGTCCTCACGGACCGGCGAAGAGCGCCGAGCCCGGGCTCTATGATCCCCGCCGCTCGACCAGTTGCCACACCGCCGGCACCGCCGCCGCGGCGAGGACGAGCTTGAGGAGGTCGCCCAAAAGGAACGGCGCGACGCCGCCGGAGAAGGCCGCGGCGACGCCGAGACCGGTCGACCCGGTCGAGAGCTGCGCGCCCCAGGCGAGCCAGGCGAAGCCGAGGACGAAGACGACGATGTCGCCCAAAAGCATCGCCCCGAAAAGTTTCGGGAACGAGCGGTCCCAGCTGCGGTCGGCGGCGGCGCCGACGATCCAGGCGGCGGCGATATAGCCGATCAGATAGCCGCCGGTCGGTCCGAGAAAATAGGCGGCCCCGGCGACCGCGGGCGGCGTGTTGGTGAACACCGGCATGCCGATCAGGCCCTCGCCGAGATAGGCGAGGATGGTGATGACGCCGAGCCGCGAGCCATAGGCGGCGGCGACCAGCGGGACCGCGAGCGTCTGAAGGGTCATCGGCACCGGGAAGAAAGGCACCTTGATCTTGGCCGAGATGGCGATGAAGAGCGTGCCGGCGATGACCAGGAGGATCGCCGAGATGATTCGCGCGGCTCCCTCCGGCAGCAGCGTCTCGGCAAGTGCTGCGCGGCTCTCGGCGTTGGTTTGCATGGACATCGATTTTCCCCGACGGCGGTGGATGTTCGCGATGGCCAGCTATAGGAAGATTCCCCGGACCGGACAAGCCGCGTAGGCAGACGATTCCATCAGGCAAACCCTCTCCAGGCCGTTCTTTTCCTGGCAACACGAGGATCGGTTCCGGTGGCGATTTTGCGCCGGACGGGTTTCCTGTTTACGAAAGATGCGGCCTGACATGGCGCGCCGTAGCTACTCCTTCGGCAGGAGCCGCGAGCACGCCGTTAGCCCGTCGAGCACCCAGCCGATGTCGTCGAGCGTGAAGGTGAGGGCGAGGCCCGGCTCGCCGACCACCCTGACGGAGAGGTTCGAGGCGTCCTGGAACTTCCGCCAGAGCCCCATATCCGGCTCGGAAGCAAGCACGAAGTCGCCGATCGTGGCCTTGGCGGGAAGCGTCAGGTCACCGTTGTTGAAGGCGAGCTGGAGCTTGTAATCGCGGTCCATCATGACCGCGCCCGGCCAGAAGAAGACGTTGACGCTGATCGCGCTTGCCGGGCGCACCGTGATCTGGAGCGCGTTGTAGGGCGAGGCGTTGAGGTCGGCCGGCGGCCGGTTGACCGCCTGACAGGCGCTGGGCGAGTTGAATACGGCCCAGTAACCGCGTTCGGCGTAGTAGGTGCCGACCTCGGCCTCGGCAGCGCTCGCGACGAATACCGCCGCAATCATCAGCGCAATCGTCCGCATCTTCGCCTCCGCCGGTTTCGATGGAGCTTAGCGCCGTCTCGTCCGCCCGACGATCCTGTCCATGGCGCGGGTGGTGAGCAGGCGTTTGAGGACATTCGCGGCCTTTGCCGGAAACGTCACCCGGTAGCGCGGGCGCGGGTGGGGCGATTCGAGCGCCTGGATCAGGGCGGCGGTCACCGCCTCGGGCCCGCGGCGGAAGCGATTCCGGGTGTGGCCCTCGGTGCGGCCGGCGAGGTCGCGCTCATAGGCGGCGCGATGGACCGAGCCGGCAACGTCGATGCTTTCGCTGATATGTCCGATGGCGTTGACGCGAAAGCGGCTCGCGATCGGCCCGGGCTCGATGATGACTACATCGATGCCGGTGCCCTTGAGCTCGACGCGGAGCGTGTCGGCATAGCCCTCGACGGCGTGCTTGGAGGCGACATAGGCGCCGCGGAAGCGCCCGGCGACGAAGCCGAGCACGGAAGAATTGAAGACGAGCCGGCCGTGCCCCGCTTTGCGCATGACCGGGATGACGCGCCGCGTGAGCTCGTGCCAGCCGAAGAAATTCGCCTCGAACTGGGCGCGGAGGAGATCGGTCGGAAGGTCCTCGATCGCCCCCGGCTGGGCGTAGCCGCCGTTGTGAAACACCGCGTCGAGGATGCCGCGGTTGCGCGCCAGGACCTCGTCGAGGGCGGCGTCGATGCCGGCTTCGTCGGCATAGTCGAGCCGGACGGATTCGAAGCCGTCCGCGGCGAGCTTCGCCACGTCTGTTTCGCTCCGCGCCGCCGCAAAGACGCGCCAGCCGCGCGCCTTCAGCGTCCCCGCGGCGTCACGGCCGATGCCCGACGAGCAGCCGGTGATGAGAATCGAGCCGGTGGTCACTCCGCCATTCATCCTTGCGTCATTCCGCCCTGGAGACGGGCGGCGCCCGCCTCGGCGTCCATATTTCGATGAGCAGAAGCGTGACGGTCACGGCGAGGGGGCCAAGGATGAACCCCGAAGCGCCGAACAAGAGAAGCCCGCCGATCAGCGAGATGAACAGGGGCACCGTGTGGAGCTGCAGCCGATTTCCGACGAGGATCGGCCGCAGGATGTTGTCGATGCCGCCGACCACCAAGGCGCCCCACAGCGCCAGAACGAGGGCCTTGATCCATGCGCCGCTCAACGCGAGGAGAACCGCGGCGGGTATCCAGATGACGAACGCGCCGAGCACCGGGACGATCGACAAGACCGCCATGACCACGCCCCAGAGCAGCGCCGCCGGCAATCCAAGCATCCAGAACATGAGGCCGCCGAGCGTGCCCTGGACGGCGCTGACGAGGAGCGTCCCATAGACCGTCGCGTGGACGGTATTGCCGACCCGGCGAAACAGCCGATCGGTCTCCTCCGCGGTAAGCGGGATCCAATCCCGGATGAACTGGGTGACGGCTTTCCGATCCCTCAGGAAATAGAAGAGCAGATAGAAGGTCACGGCGATCTGGATCGCCTGGGCGATCGAGCCGCGGGCGAACGAGGCGCCGACGCCGCTGAGCCAGGCGGAAAGGTTGCCGACGATCGCCGGAATGCCGATCTTTTCCTCGATCCATTCCAGGACCGATCCGATGACCGGGTGAAGCTCGAGCAACCGATTGACGGCGCCGGCATCGATCAGCGCCCGGATCGACGCGGCGCCGGCCGCAGCTTCCTCGACGAGCCGTTCCACGATGAACGCAATCGGAAGCACGACGACCAGTGCCAGGACGAGGACCGAGACAATCGCCGCGAGATTGCGGCTTCTCAGCGCGGTCTCGATTCTGGCGTGGACCGGCGCGAAAAGGATGGCGAAGGCGAGCGCCCCGGTGATCGCGCCGAGGAATGGCGCCGCCAAAAGAAAGCATACGACAACGCCGGCAATCGTCGCGGCCGCGAGCACGACGGTGCCGACGCGATTGCCCGTGCGCAAATCGTGCCTTCCCGGTGCCTGGTCCCCGTCGGGCGGCGTGTCCATCAGATCGGCAAGCGGGTGTTGCGCCGGCCCGAGCCGAAAGGAGCCGGGCTTCGCGCGCTTTTCCGGAACATTTCGGCCAGCATGAAGCTTGATCGCCTACAATCTCGCCCCGCGGCGCGGGCGACCCTGGTCGGCCGCGCGCCCCGGCGACCGACGCTAGCACTTGCGTTCCCGTCATGATACGCGGCGGGACCGATCTCTCGGGGACTGTCCGGCGACCGCATGTCCTTCTTCCGGCGAACTCGCATCGTGCTTGGCAACGCCCTCGGCCATCTCAACGCCGATGACGGCTGGGCCATGGCGAGCCATGTCTCGCTGTCGGCGCTGATGGCGATCTTCCCTTTCCTGATCTTCGTGGCCGCCCTTGCCGGATTTGTCGGCGAGGCCGACCTCGCCTCGCGGGTCGCCGGCATTCTCTTCGACACTTGGCCCAAGGACGTCGCCCAACCGATCGCCTCCGACGTCGAGAGCGTCCTCTCCCAGCCGCAAAAGGGGCTGCTCACGGTTTCCGTTCTGGTCACCATCTATCTCGCGTCGAACGGCGTCGAGGCGGTGCGGACGGCCCTCAACCGCGCCTATCGCGTCGAGGAACGCCGCTCCTTCTTCTTCCTGCGTGCCCAGAGTTTTCTGTTCGTGATCATCGGAGCGATCGCGAGCCTCGTCTTCGCCTTTGTCGGCGTTCTCGGACCGGTGATCTTCGACTGGGTGGTGAAATACGTTCCAGAGATCGAGCCGTTCGGTCCGATCTTCACCGTCGGACGCATCGTCATCACCGGGCTGCTGCTTGCCGTGGTGCTGATCGCCGCCCACCTCTGGCTTCCCGCCGGCCGGCCGCCAGCGGTCCGTCTCTGGCCGGGGATCGTGATTACCCTCGCCCTGTGGCTGATCGCGGCTGTGGCCTTTGGCTACTACCTGCAGCGTTTCGCCAATTACGCCGCCTACTATGCCGGCCTTGCCAGCATCGTCACGGCGATCTTCTTCATGTATCTCGTCGCACTGATCATGATCTTCGGCGCCGAACTCAACGCGGCCTTGTCGCGCACGGCGGAGACCTGACCGGGCGGACCCCGGTTTTCGCTCGCCTCAATTGCCGAAATCCTTCAATCATCCGTCGCCTCCCCTCACGACAGCCACAGCGAACGGCGTTCATGGCCCAGACCGTCGATATCGTCCTGCCCGTCTTCGGCCTGATCGCCATCGGCTATCTCGTGGCGTGGAGCGGATTGCTGGCGCGGGAAAGCGGCGAGGCGCTGTCGGACTTCGTCTTCATCGTCGCGATCCCGATGCTGGTCTTCCGGACGCTGGCCACCGCCGATTTCGGCGGCGCCGCGCCCTGGGGCCTATGGATCGCCTTCTTCTCGGCCTTCGCCGTGATGTGGATCCTCGGCGACCAGGTGGCCCGCCGCATCTTCGGCCGCGACGCAAGGGCCGGGCTGGTCGCGGGCGTGTCGACCGCCTACGGCAACACCGTGCTGGTCGGCATTCCGCTCGCCCTTGCCGCCTATGGCAACGACGGCGCCGTGGCGATCGCGCTGATCATCGCCATCCATCTGCCGGTGATGATGACGGCGAGCGCCATCCTCATCGAGCGCGCCGAGCGCCGCGACGGCGTGGCGCAGACGGAAACCGGAACCGGGGTGGCCTGGCGGAGCGTCGGGCTCAGCCTTGCCCGCAATCCGATCATCATCGGCCTCGTCCTTGGGGCGCTGTGGCACGTCCTCGACATTCCGCTCGTCGGCCTGCCGCGCACTTTCGTCGACCGACTTGCCGATGTCGCAGCGCCGGTCGCTCTTTTCGCCATGGGCATGGGCCTTCGGAAATACGGCATCCGCGGCCACGTCACCGCCGGGCTGGTGCTCGCCGTGCTGAAACTCGTGGCGATGCCCGCGCTGGTGCTCGTTCTCACCCGATACGTCGTGCCGATCCCGCCGGTCTGGGGCAAGGTCGCCGTGGTCGCCGCCGCCTGCCCGACCGGCGTCAACGCCTATGTCGTCGCCTCGCGTTTCCGGACCGGCGAGGCGCTCGCCTCGAACGCGATCACCATCTCGACCGCGCTCGCGCTCGCCACGGCGACCTTGTGGATGACGCTGGTGGAGCGGCTCTAGCCTCCGGCTCGCGCCGCTTGAGGCGGTCCGGCCGACGCCGCCTTCACGCCACAAAGCGAAGCGACTAGGCTCGGATCGCTGCGAGGGATCGACCGCCATGGCACGATGGCCTGTCGCCGTTTTGGCTTGTCTCTGCTCGACCTTGCCGATCGTCCCGGCCGGCGCCGAGGAAGCCCCCGGCGGGGTCGGGACGGCGTCGACGGGAAGCGAGGTTGGTACGGCGCTGTTCGTGCTCCTCGCCGTTGTGATCGGCGTCTCGGTGGTCTCGAAGCTTCTCATCTATTTCCATATCGTGCCCCGCCAGCCGGAGAACGGTCTCCACAGCCTCGTCCATGGAGCCGCCAATGTCGTCGGCGGCTTGACCCGCCAGCGACCGCGGCGCCGGCCCGGCGACCCCTCGCCATAAGCCCGTCGAACCGTCATAGGCCGGACAGAGCGGACGATGCATAATCGGCCGGCGAAAGGCGCCAAAGGCGCCGGAGGCGGGAGGACGGAATGGAGCTGCGGGACAGCGAGCGCAATCGGCTGATCGGCCTTGTCCGGCGGGCGCTCGGCCGGAACGGCGGCGAGGCCGATCGGCTCAAGGCGCTTGCCGGCGACCTTTTTGCCCGCGCCAGCCTCGAGGACCTCGCGATCTACGCCGTCGAGGACCTTGCCGCCTTCGTCGGCTCCGCCAACTCGCTGCTCGCCAGGCGGCTGCCGGAGGCAAGCGTGGTCCGCATCTCCGACCCGGTCGCGGCGGATTCGGGCACGCCCGGCGGAGATGTGACGCTGGTCGAGGCGCTCAACGCCAACATGCCATTCCTCGTCGATTCCATCCTCGGCGAACTGCATGCCTTCGGCGTCGAAGTCCGGCTCGTCGCCCACCCGGTGGTCTCGGTCACGCGTGACGGCGAGGGCCGGCTCACCGCCTTTTACGGAGTTGGTCCCGCGGCGGAGGGCGCGATCCGCGAGAGCCTGATACAGGTGCAGATCGCGCGCCTCGAAGGCGCCGAGCGCCGCGAGCAGCTCAGGTCCCGCCTAGAGTCGCTCTTCATCGAAGTGCGGCGCGCGGTTACCGATTGGCCGGCGATGCTGTCGCGTCTCGATGCGATCATCGCCGAATATGACAGGAATCCTCCGCCGATCCCGGAGGAGGATCGCGCCGAGGCGATTGCCTTTCTGCAATGGCTCGCCGACGGCGACTTCACCTTCCTCGGCGTCCGCGACTACGACTATTCCGGCGGCGCCAGGAAAGGCGAGCTCAACCGGTCCGCGGCCCCCGGCCTCGGCATCCTCGCCGACCCTTCGGTGCGCGTGCTTCGCCGCGGATCGCAAGGCATGACCACGACCCCGGCCATCCGGGAATTCCTGTTGCGCCCGGAGCCGCTCAACATCACCAAGTCGAACCTGATCTCGCGCGTGCATCGCCGCGCCTATGCCGACTATATCGGGGTCAAACGCTACGGCGCCGACGGCGCGCTCGCCGGCGAGACCCGCTTCCTCGGCCTCTTCACGTCGAACGCCTATACCCGCTCGGTCCGCGCCATTCCCTATGTCAGGCGGAAGGCGGCGGCGATCATGGCCCGCGCCGGTTTCGATCCGGCCAGCCATTCGGGCAGGACGCTCGCCAACGTACTCGAGACGTTTCCACGCGACGAGCTGTTTCAGATCGACGAGGACACCCTTCTCGAGTTCGCGCTCGCGATCATGGCGCTCGACGAACGGCCGCGGGTCCGCGTGCTGGCGCGGCGCGACCGCTTCGACCGCTTCGTATCGGCGATCGTCTATGTGCCGCGCGACCGCTACGACAGCCGCGTCCGGGCGCTGGTCGGCGATTATCTCGCCGGCGCCTTCGACGGCCATGTCTCGGCGTTCTATCCGTTCTTTCCCGAGGGCACGCTGACGCGCGTCCAGTTCATCATCGGCCGCGCCGGGGGCAAGACTCCGAAGCCGGATCGGGCCACCCTCGAAGCGGCGGTCCTGGATATCGTAACCAATTGGCAGGACGACCTGGTTGCCGCGATCGGTGACGCCTTCGCGCCGGACCACGCCGACCGGCTGGCCGCGGTCTGGCAAGGCGCCTTCCCGGCCGGATATCGCGATGCGACGACCCCGGAAGAGGCGGTCGGCGATATCCGGATGATCGAGGCGCTCACGGCGGAACGGCCGATCGCCGGAGCGTTCCGGCCGGGCAGCCGCGAGCGTCCGCGAACCGTCGCGCTGAAGCTCATGCATCTCGGCCAGCCGATCGCGCTCTCCTCCCTCGTGCCGATGCTCGAAGACGATGGGCCTCCGGGTGATCGACGAGCAGACCTACGAGACGAAGCCGGCCGGGCGGACGGTCGTCTTCATCCACGACATGGCGCTCGAGCGCGCCGACGGCCTCGGGCTCGACCTCGACCAGGCCGCGCCGGCGCTGCTCGCCTGCTTCATGGCGGTGTGGTTCGGCGAGGCGGAGAGCGACGGCTACAACGGGCTCATCGCCACCGCCGGTCCGCCGTGGCGCGACGCTGCCCTGATCCGCGCCGTCTCCCGCTACATCCGCCAGGCCGGAACCCCGCTCAGCCAGCACTATATGTGGGACACGCTGAACCGTCATCCGGCGATCACCCAGGCGCTGACACTGGTCTTCCACAGCCGGTTCGATCCCGACGCGGTCGACGAGGCGCGGGCTCGCCGGAACATCGCAAAGATCGAGACCGCGCTCGAGGCGGTCGAGAGCCTCGACGAGGATCGCATCATCCGGCGCTTCCTCAACGTGATCGATGCGATCGTCAGGACGAATTTCTTCCAGGCCGGACCTGACGGAGGCAACGTCGAGGAAATCGTCTTCAAGCTCGACCCGCAGCGGATCGAGGGTTTGCCGGCGCCGCGGCCGTTCCGCGAGATCTTCGTCTACAGCCCGCGCGTCGAAGCGGTCCATCTCCGCTTCGGACCGGTGGCGCGCGGCGGCATCCGCTGGTCGGACCGGCCGCTCGACTTCCGGACGGAAGTGCTCGGCCTCGCCAAGGCGCAGCAAGTCAAGAACGCGGTCATCGTCCCGGTCGGCGCCAAGGGCGGCTTCGTGCCGAAGCAGCCGACGCCGGCCGGCGACCGCGCCGCCGCGGCCGAGGAAGGCAAGGCGGCCTACGGCATCTTCATCGCCCGCCTGCTCGACATCACCGACAATCTCGACGGCGACAAGGTCGTGCCGCCGCCGCGGGTGGTCCGCCGCGACGGCGACGATCCCTATCTGGTGGTCGCCGCCGACAAGGGCACCGCCACCTTTTCCGATACCGCCAACGAGATCGCCGAGAGGCATGGCTTCTGGCTCGGCGACGCCTTTGCGAGCGGCGGCTCGCACGGCTTCGACCACAAGAAGATGGGGATCACCGCCCGCGGCGCCTGGGAGGCGGTCAAGCGTCATTTCCGCGAGATGGATGTCGACATCCAGACGATGCCGTTCACGGTGATCGGCGTCGGCGACATGTCGGGTGACGTCTTCGGCAATGCCATGCTGCTCTCGCCGACGATCAGGCTGGTCGCTGCCTTCGACCACCGCGATATCTTCATCGATCCCGACCCCGATCCTGCCGCCGGACTGGAAGAGCGCCGCCGCCTGTTCGAGCTGCCGCGGTCGAGCTGGCAGGACTATGACCGGGCGAAGATTTCGAAGGGCGGGGGCGTCTTTTCGCGCCGCGACAAGGCGGTCCCGCTCAGTCCCGCGATCAAGGCGCTGCTTGGCCTGACCGCGGACAAGACGACGCCAGGCGACCTGCTCCGCGCGATTCTGACGACCCGTGCCGACCTCCTCTTCTTCGGCGGCATCGGCACCTTCGTCCGCGCCACCGAGGAGAGCGACGACCGCGTCGGCGACCGGGCCAACGACGCGATCCGCGTCACCGGCCGCGAACTCCGCGTGCGGGTGGTCGGCGAGGGCGCCAACCTCGCGATGACGCAACGCGGACGGGTCGAATATTGCCTGGCCGGAGGCCGTTGCAACTCCGACGCGATCGACAATTCCGCCGGCGTCAACACCTCCGACGTCGAGGTCAATATCAAGATCGCCCTTGGTCGCGCGGTTCGCGACGGCCGGCTCGATTTCAAGCGGCGCAACCGTCTTCTCGTCGCCACGACCGACGCCGTCGCCGGCCTGGTTCTCCGCAACAATTACCTCCAGACGCTGGCCATCTCGATCGCGCAGTCGCACGGCTTCGACTATTTCGGCTTCCAGAGACGGTTCATGCAGGACCTCGAGCGTCGCGGAATTCTCGACCGGAGGCTCGAGGCGCTGCCGGACGACGCCGCCATGGCGGAGCGCCAGAAGGCGGGCCAGCCGCTGACCCGTCCGGAATTCGGCGTCCTCCTCGGCTACGCGAAGAATGTCCTCAAGATCGACCTGCTGGCCGGCAAGGTGGCCGACGACGCTACCCTCGACAACGAGCTTCTCCGCTATTTTCCGGAAAGGATGCAGCGGCCCTATGGCGAGGACATCGAGGCGCATCCGCTGCGCGGCGAGATCATCGCGACGATGATCGCCAACTCGATGATCAATCGCGGCGGGCCGACCTATGTGACGCGAGTCTCCGACCGCACCGGGGCAGGACCGGTCGACATTGCCCGCGCCTACGTCACCGCGCGCGACGCTTACGGGATGAGGCGGCTCAACGACGCCATCGACACTCTCGACAACGTCGTTCCCGGCATGAAGCAGCTCGAGCTTTATCGGGCCGTCGAGGATCTGCTCACCGCCAAGACCGTCTGGTTCCTGCGCAACGCGTCGTTCGAAAAGGGCATCGGCGCTTTGGTCGAAGCCTATGGCGCGACGGTTTCGGCTCTCGGCGAGATTCTCCCCGATGTCCTGCCGGAGCGCTTCACCGAGGTCCTCAAGGAATCCGCCGAGAAATTCCTCGCCGTGGGGGTTCCCACCGAGATCGCGGCGAGGATTGCCGATCTGCCCGTCCTCTCGACGGCGACCGATATCCATCTCGTCGCCGAGGCGACCGGCGCAAGGCTCGCCGAGGCGGCGGCCACCTTCTTCGCGGTCGCCGAAGAGTTCCGCTTCGGCGGTCTGGCGCGGCTGGCGCAGAGCCTGCCGGTCGCCGACTACTATGACGGCCTCGCCCGCGACCGTGCGCTCGAGATGATGGCGGGGGCGCTCCGGCAAATCTCCGTCAAGGCAATCGCCGCCGGCGGAATTCCGGCGTGGCGTCAAAAGCACGAGGCGGCGGTGGCGCGCGCCCTCAGCGCCGTCTCCGGGCTTGCCGAGGGCGAGATGACGCTGTCGCGGATCATCGTGACCGCCGATCTTCTGGCCGAGCTGGCGCGAGTCGGCGCGAGGTCCTGAACCCCGGAATCAGGAGGGCCGGAAGCTCCGCGGGGTTTCGGGGAAACGGCGGCGGATGCTGCGGTTGAAACAGGAAAGGTCGCCAAAGCCGGCGCGGTGTGACAGTGACGGTTGTGACGCTTTTGTCGCCGCCGCCTATTCGGTCGCGACGGCCGCGACCTTGGTCGGCGGCACGTCGTTGCCGAGGAGATTGTCGATCCGCTCCCGCTCGTGTTCGAACGCCGTGTACATGTCGTTCTCGAGCACGCGGCCCCGCGGCAGGCGGATACGGAGCGGGTCGACGGGCTTGCCGTTGACGCGGATCTCGAAGTGCAAATGCGGGCCGGTGGACAGGCCGGTCGAGCCGACATAGCCGATGATCTGCCCCTGGCGGACGCGGCTCCCCTCGACCAGTCCCTTGGCGAATGCCGACTGGTGCCCGTAAAGGGTCTCGTAGCCGTTGGTGTGCTGGAGGATGATCATGTTGCCGTAGCCGGAATTGCGGCCGATCTTTTCGACGACGCCGTTGCCGGCGGCGAGGATCGGCGTGCCGGTCGGCGCCGCGAAATCGACGCCGGTATGCATGCGGGCGTAGCCGAGAATTGGATGGCGCCGCATGCCGAAACCGGAACGGAGCACGCCGGTGGTCACCGGCTTCCGCATCAGGAACTTCTTCGCACTTTTACCCTCCTCGTCGTAGTAGTCGACGATGCTGTCGTCGGGCGTGCGGAAACGGTAGAAGCGCTTGGTGACGCCGTTGAGCGTCAGGGACGCGAACAGCACCTCGGGATCGCTCGCATCGGGATCGCTGCTGTCGGGCAGCGAGTGGAACACCTCCATGGAGTCGCCCGGGGTGATGCGGGCCTGGAAATCGACGTCATAGGCGAAGATGCGGATGAGCTGGTCGATCAGCTGCGGCGGCATCTCCTGCTTGAGGGCGGTCTGGTATACCGCGTCGTAGAGCTTCGGTATGCCGCCGCTATAGGTCTCGGTCTGCTCCTGGCCGACCTCGGCGACCTCGCTGCCGGCGAGCGTCGGCTCGTCGGCGCGCACGAAGGAATTGTCGTCATTTCGCGCCACCGTCGCCTGATGAGCCCCGTCATCATAGATGCTGACGCGGACCGGGATCGGCGCGTCTTCCATGACATCGGAGGCATAGGCGACGCGAACCTTCTGGCCGACATGGATGGCGTTGAGGTCGACCAGCCCGGACAAGGCCGTGATGATGTGGTCGGCATCCGCACCGGCGATCTGGTTCTGTTCGAGGAGGTCGCGGAAGCTCTGCCCCTTGGCGATGGCGATGATGCGCTCCTCGCTGGCGTCCGCCGCAGCGTCGCCGCCGCCGCTCTTTTCGACATTGGAGACGTTCTCGGGGATGATCTTGACGCCGATCGCCGAGAACGGATCGCCCTCGTCGGTCACGTCGTCGCCGCCGCCACCGCCCGGATCGACCAGAGGCAGGGCCGCCATATCGCTCTCGACTCGCCGCCGAAATTGGCGGAGGCGCGAACGATCGCCTCGACGTCGTCGGTCGCCATCGCGAGCCGCGGATCGTCCTCGGCGTAGCCGAGCGGGAAGTCGCTGACCTTGACGGAGACTTCGCCGTCGACCTCGGCGCCGTAGATCTGATCGTCGGCCGGGGCGTCGCCGCCCGAGCCGTCGGCGGGCGGTTCCGGTGCGGAGTTGTCGGCGAAGATGCGGATCGCGTCGTAGGGCGGGATCTGGTCGGCGAGGTCGGCGGTCGGCGCCGACGAGCGTCGCCACGATCTTGGCGAAGGGCCGGAGCTTGATGAAGTCGCGCTCGCCCTGCTTGGTGACGGTCGAGACCTGCAGGACCTGCCGGCTCGCCACCGCCTCCTCGGTCGGGCGCATGCGGTCGCCCTTGCGGCCGAACGCGATGCCGGCGAGCCGGATCGCCGACGTCGTTCTGGAGCGAGTCGGGTCGCGCGGCGATCTGGTTGGGATTGTTGAGGGCGGCCATGAGGGCGCCGCCCATCAGGAAGATCGAGGTAAAGCCGGTGAGAATGGTGCCGCGAGAGCCAGCGGATGCTGACGTTGCGGCCGACGGGGACGTCGTCACTCGTCGTCGACGCGAAGCGGCGGCTCGATGCCGAGATCGATCGTCGCCGCCCCGACATCGCCGCGCTCAGACGGCCCGCCCCCTCACGATCGCCCTGTCTCCCCGATCGGCGCACTCCCGCACTGACGGGGAGCGATCCAAAGGCGCGCGGCCGGCTAGGACCGTGCCATCCGGTCCGCCAGCGCAAACCAGCGAATCCGACTTCGAGCCGTCCTGACTCGTGCCTCCTTTTTGGCACTAATAAGGCCCGCCTGACAACGCCCAATCGGCGGAGCCGATATGCCGGCTGCAGCGGGGCGTTCCGCGGTGAGCCGGCTTCCTGCAAACACGCCGTCGCATTTTTTTGAATTCG
>CAWBXW010000006.1:0-10000 GCA_963792845.1 uncultured Alphaproteobacteria bacterium | reverse complement strand
CTGTCGAATACCGTCCGGCCCTCCTACGGCCGTGACGGGCATCGACAATGAGAGTGATCAAGTGCCTTAAGGGCATTCGGTGGATGCCTTGGCGCTGAGAGGCGATGAAGGACGTGGTACGCTGCGATAAGTCACGGGGAGCTGCGAACAAGCTTTGATCCGTGAATTTCCGAATGGGGAAACCCACCCGCAAGGGTATCGTCATCTGAATACATAGGATGGCGAAGCGAACCCGGGGAACTGAAACATCTAAGTACCCGGAGGAAAGGACATCAACAGAGACTCCGCTAGTAGTGGCGAGCGAACGCGGACCAGGCCAGTGGCGAATGCGAGACAACCAGAACCGTCTGGAAAGGCGGGCCTTAGTGGGTGACAGCCCCGTAAGGGTAATGCGAGCATTCGTCCTTGAGTAGGGCGGGACACGAGAAATCCTGTCTGAACATGGGGGGACCACCCTCCAAGCCTAAGTACTCCTCAGCGACCGATAGCGAACAAGTACCGTGAGGGAAAGGTGAAAAGCACCCCGACAAGGGGAGTGAAACAGTTCCTGAAACCGGATGCCTACAAACAGTCGGAGCCCAAGGTTCGTCCTGGGTGACGGCGTACCTTTTGTATAATGGGTCAGCGACTTAGTCTGACGAGCAAGCTTAAGCCGATAGGCGTAGGCGCAGCGAAAGCGAGTTTGAACAGGGCGTTCAGTTCGTCGGATTAGACCCGAAACCGGTGTGATCTAGCCATGAGCAGGTTGAAGGTGAGGTAACACTCACTGAAGGACCGAACCCACGTCTGTTGAAAAAGACGGGGATGACTTGTGGCTAGGGGTGAAAGGCCAATCAAACCCGGAAATAGCTGGTTCTCCGCGAAATCTATTTAGGTAGAGCGTCGGATGAATACTCTCGGGGGTAGAGCACTGGATGGGCTAGGGGGTCCCACAGACTTACCAAACCTAACCAAACTCCGAATACCGAGAAGTACTATCCGGCAGACACACGGCGGGTGCTAACGTCCGTCGTGAAAAGGGAAACAACCCTGACCAACAGCTAAGGCCCCCAAGTCACGACTAAGTGTGAAAGGATGTGGGGATCCCAAAACAACCAGGATGTTGGCTTAGAAGCAGCCATCATTTAAAGAAAGCGTAACAGCTCACTGGTCTAAATAAGGGTTCCTGCGCCGACAATGTAACGGGGCTCAAGTCGTGCGCCGAAGCTTTGGGTTCATGTCGCAAGGCATGAGCGGTAGCGGAGCGTTCCGTAAGCCGATGAAGGGAGACCCGCGAGGGCTCCTGGAGGTATCGGAAGTGCGAATGCTGACATGAGTAACGACAGCAGTGCGAGAAACACTGTCGCCGAAAGTCCAAGGGTTCCTGCGTAAAGCTAATCTGCGCAGGGTCAGCCGGCCCCTAAGACGAGGCTGAAAAGCGTAGTCGATGGGAATCAGGTGAATATTCCTGAGCCTGCGGGTGGTGACGAATTCCGTAAGTTGTCGGTGGTTACTGGATTCCACGGGCCGCGAAGGAGTTCCAGGAAATAGCCCCCGCGTATAGACCGTACCCCAAACCGACACAGGTGGACTGGTAGAGAATACCAAGGCGCTTGAGAGAAGGGTGCTGAAGGAACTCGGCAAATTGCCTCCGTAACTTCGGAAGAAGGAGGACCTCCGTTTGGGCAACCGGGCGGGGGTGGCACAGACCAGGGGGTAGCGACTGTTTAACAAAAACACAGGGCTCTGCGAAATCGCAAGATGACGTATAGGGTCTGACGCCTGCCCGGTGCCGGAAGGTTAAGAGGAGAGGTGCAAGCTTTGAATCGAAGCCCCGGTAAACGGCGGCCGTAACTATAACGGTCCTAAGGTAGCGAAATTCCTTGTCGGGTAAGTTCCGACCTGCACGAATGGCGTAACGACTTCCCCGCTGTCTCCAGCACCTGCTCAGTGAAATTGAATTCCCCGTTAAGATGCGGGGTTCCTGCGGTTAGACGGAAAGACCCCATGAACCTTTACTACAACTTTGCACTGGCAGTTGTGACGCCATGTGTAGGATAGGTGGTAGGCTTTGAAGCTCGGGCGCCAGCTCGGGTGGAGCCACCCTTGAAATACCACCCTTGTTGTTACGACTGTCTAACCGCGACCCGTAATCCGGGCCCGGGACAGTGCATGGTGGGTAGTTTGACTGGGGCGGTCGCCTCCCAAAGAGTAACGGAGGCGCGCGATGGTGGGCTCAGAGCGGTCGGAAATCGCTCGTCGAGTGCAATGGCATAAGCCTGCCTGACTGCGAGACTGACAAGTCGAGCAGAGTCGAAAGACGGTCATAGTGATCCGGTGGTCCCTCGTGGACGGGCCATCGCTCAACGGATAAAAGGTACTCTGGGGATAACAGGCTGATGATTCCCAAGCGTCCATAGCGACGGCATCGTTTGGCACCTCGATGTCGACTCATCACATCCTGGGGGTGGAGCAGCTCCCAAGGGTTCGGCTGTTCGCCGATTAAAGTGGTACGTGAGTTGGGTTCAGAACGTCGTGAGACAGTTCGGTCCCTATCTGCCGTGGGTGTAGGAGAATTGAGAGGATCTGTCCTTAGTACGAGAGGACCGGGATGGACGCACCTCTGGTGGACCTGTTGTGGCGCCAGCCGCATTGCAGGGTAGCTAAGTGCGGACGGGATAACCGCTGAAAGCATCTAAGCGGGAAGCCCACCTCGAAACGATTTCTCCCTTGAGAGCCGTGGAAGACGACCACGTCGATAGGCCGGGTGTGGAAGCGCAGCAATGCGTGAAGCTTACCGGTACTAATAGCTCGATTGGCTTGATCACTCTCATTATCCGTGCCCGTATCGGACGACAGAATGTCGGACGACGGACGAGAGACAATGGGAAAGACCAGTTCTTCGATGGAGGGCGGCGCGGCCGGAGGATCATCGGTCTTCCGGTGTCTGTCGTCCGTCCTCCGTCCTCTGCGTTTCGCCGGCTTGGTGGTCCTTGCGAGGAGCCCAGAACCCGATCCCATTCCGAACTCGGCCGTTAAACTCCTCAGCGCCGATGATACTTCGTCCTAAGACGCGGGAAAGTAGGTCACTGCCAAGCCTGCCAAACGCAGAATTCTTCGAGATTCTTCTCTTCAATCGCCTTGCGAACGCCGCCCTTCGGGGCGGCGTTCGCGTTTCCGAGGCCGTGGAATGCCGCCGCGTTCAGGCGGCGTCGGCGGTCGCCGGGTCGTTCCGGACCACGACGGTGGTCGCCACCGGATAGATGTCGTCGCCGGGCATACCGACGCGCCGGGCGTGCTCGCGAATCGATTCCTCATCTCGCGCCTGGTAGATGCAGAAGGTGCCGACGCGGCCGTCCTTCTCGTGCACGACATAGGAGCGGATCCAGCGTACGCGATCCGGCATTTCCTCATTGCCGATGCGGGCGGATTTCGCTCCGGCAATCTCGAGTTCCTGCAGGCTCGCCCAGGCGCTGGGCCGGCGGATGACGTAGAGGTTCATGTGACGGTCTCCTTTTTCATTCGGTTTCTTCGATTCCCGCGAGCCGCCTTCACGGTGGTTGCGGGTCATCGCCGAACGCTTTAGCGAAGAGCGCAAGGGGCATCCTTACCGGCTCCTGATATTGCTATGATCGTTCGCCGATCCTTTTCCGCGGCGGAGGCCTTGGCTTGGGCAAGTTCGTTCTCGGGCGCATCGCAATCGACGAGGACTGCCGCCGGATGACGGGCGACGGCTCCGAGATTCCGGTGCAGCCTCTCGTCTTCGATTTCCTGGCCTATCTGTTGCGGCATCGGGACCGGGCAGTGACCAAGTCGGAACTGCTCGACAAGCTTTGGCCGGGCGTCACGGTCAGCGAAGCGTCCCTGCAGCGGGTGGCGAGCATCGCGCGCGGAATCTTGAGACAGGGCGGCGCCGAGGGCGCCCTCGTCAGCGTCCCGCGCTTCGGGTACCGGCTCCAGGTCGATGATGCCGGCACGTCCGCCGGCTCCGGCAAGGCGAAGGTCGGACGCGACGATGTTGCCGCGGCTCGCGATGCCTGCCGGACGAAGCGCTGGGCCGCAGCGGTCGACCTCTATGGCAAGGCCGATGCGACGGCGGCGCTCGGTCCGGAGGACCTCGGGCAATGGGCGCTGGCCCTCGAGTGCGTCGGACGCCCGGCCGACGCGATAGAGCCGCTGTCGCGGGCGGTTGCAGGGCATTCGGCCGCCGGCAGCCGGCGGGCGGCGGCCAATCCCGCGATCACGCTCGCCAAGATTCATCTCGAACGAGGGGAAGTGGCGGTCGCCAAGGGCTGGCACAGCCGCGCCGCGGCATTGATCGCCGGCGATACGGAGACCCGCGAATACGGCCTTTGGTGCTGGATGGGCGCGCGACTGGCGGCGACGGAGTTGGAGCCGGAGAAAGCGCTGGCCCTGGCGATCGAGGCCTCGCAACTCGGCAAGACCATCGACGATCCGGTGGTGACGTCGCTCGGATTGATCTATCGCGGTTTCTACGAGCTCTGCCTTGGCGAGACCGACAAGGGCGTCGACGACCAGAACGTCGCGGCCGCTCTCGGACTGTCCAGCGACATCGACCCCGTGGTCGGCGGCATCCTCTATTGCAATATCCTCTGGGCCTGCCGGAACTTCGGCGACTGGACCCGCGCCAACCAGTGGAGCATCAGCTACGATCGCTGGTGCCGGTCCTGCGGGCTCGACAGTCTCACCGGCTCGTGCCGGCTCCACCGGGCAGAAGTCCTCGGAGTCCAGGGCACTCTCGCCGAGGCCGAGGCGCTGGTGCGCGCCGCGATCGAGCAGCTCAAGGCGGACGCGCCGTGGGCGATCGGTGATGCCCTCCGCGTCCTCGGCGACATCCATCTCGCCGCCGGCGATCTCGACGCGGCGGAAGCGGCCTACCACAACGCCTATGCGGTCGGCTGGAACCCGCAGCCCGGCTTCGCGCTTCTCCAACTCGAAAGGGGCGACGCGGACGCCGCGAACCAGGGGCTCGAGCGGTCCTTGCTGGGCCGCGGCTGGCCAACGCTCCAGCGCAAAGGGGTGATCCTGGCGACGCTGGCAAAGGTGGCGGCGCTGACCGGGCGCGCCGAGCGCGCGGCGGAGATCGTCGCCGAGCTCGAAACGCTTCCATGCCGCTGGCCGATGCCTTCGATCAGGGCCCTCACTGCCGAGGCCAAGGCGGCAATGCTGAACTCCCGGGGAAAGATCGCCGAGGCCGCCGGCGAATTGCAGGCGGCCTGCGACCTGTGGACGGAAGCCGGGTCGGTCATCAACAGCGCCGACAGCCGAGTATCGCTGGCGCGGCTCCTGGTCGAACAGGGCGACCTCGCCGGCGCCAAGCTCGAACTGCAGACGGTCGCGGCGATCGCAGATCGGCTGGAGTTGCGGCGCCTTGCCAAGCGATGCAGGGAAGTCGTCGAAATGCTCGAGAAAGCGTCCAGCGACAGTTCCGCCTGAGCTCAGGCGGCGGGCATCTTCGACCGCTCCCCTTCCGTCATTCTCCCGCCCTCTCATCCACGGAGTTTCCTGATGCAGAAAATCGCGTTGCTCGGCCTTGGAGCCATGGGCTCAGGCATGGCCGACAACTGGCTCAACAAGGGCTTCCGGCTTTCGATCTGGAACCGGACGCCCGATAAGGCGGCACGGTTTGCGGCGAAGGGGGCGCGGGTCGCGGCCACCCCGCGTGAAGCGGCGGCGGATGCCGACGTCATCCTCGCCATGGTCGCCGACGATGACGCCTCGCGCGCGGTGTGGCTCGGCGATGACGGGGCGCTCGCCGGCGCGAGCCGCGGCGCCATCGCAATCGAGTCGAGCACATTGTCGCCGGAATGGGTGCGCGAGCTGGCGCGGGAAGCGGCGGCGCGCGGGGTCGCATTCCTCGACGCGCCGGTCGGCGGCAGCAAGGGCGCCGCGGCGGCGGGTCAATTGGTCTTCTTCGTTGGCGGCAGCGCCGAGACGCTCGCGGCGGCCCGCCCGGCGCTCGAGGCGGTCGGCGGCCAGATCCATCATCTCGGCGGCACCGGCGCCGGCGCAACCTGGAAGCTCATCAACAACGTGATGGTCGCGGTCCAGATCGCCGCGGCGGCGGAAGGGCTGGCGCTCGCCGAGAAGGCCGGATTCGACCGGGCCCAGGCAGCGGCCGTCATCGCCGGCAGCGGCACGGCAAGCCCGCTCGTCAAGATGAAGATGCCGCGGATGGCGGAACTCGATTTCGCCAGCGCCGACTTTGCGCTCCGCCACATGGCGAAGGATCTGCGCTACGCCAAGGCGCTTGCCTCCGACCTTGGAACGACGGCGTCGTTGGCCGAGGCGGCCGCGGGCTACTACAAACGCGCCGAGGCGAGCGGTCACGCCGATCAGGACTTTGCCGTCGTGCTCAAGGCGCTCAGGGAGTGACGCCGGCCACTTCGCAACCCCATAGGCTTCGGCGTATCATGCGCTTCCCTGGAGGAGCGCATGATCGCCGGCAGCCTCGACGCCGATCACCGCGAGCGGTTCATCCCGATCCGCAAGACCGACATCGTCGAAGCCCTGGCGGCCGAGGCGAGGCTTGCGGAGCCCGATGCCGGCGCCGCGTTTCGCCAGTTCTGCCGGCTGCTCGGCTCGATTTTCCACTACGAACATTTTGAGGAACTCGAGCGGCTCAAGGACGCCTATTTCCATTTCAATCCCCACCAGCCCGGCGACCCGTCGGCGACCGGCGCGGCGGAGTATGGCGGGTTCGTCGAAAGGCTCCGCCGGGTGCTGCTTCGCGCCAACTTCATCGAGGTGACCGAGGAAGAGATCGCCCGCGCCTGTCACGAGCAGGCGCTTTTTTCGGTCGAGGTGCGGACGGCGCTCGACGATTATCGCGATCTTCGCTTCTTCCGGCGCGGCCGGCACCGCGAGGAGGTCGAGCGCCGCGAGTGGATGGGGTTCCGCGTCCGCAAGATCCCGATCGAGGTCTACGACGATGTCGTCATGGTCGTCGCAATGAAGGACGCGCAACCGGTCGCGTCAGCCCGCCGCAAGGACAAACGCCGGCGGCGCACGCACCGTCCCGGATCGGTGCTGATCAAGTGCTTCCGCGACATCCCGTCCGCCGACCTCAATACGCTGCTCCCGGACGTGCGGGTGGTCATGGGCTGGCGCGACCGATGGCTGCTCGGCGTTCCGGCGCTGTTCGCCGGCATCCCGCTTCTCCTCAAGCTCGGCCCGACGCTCGCCATCCTCGCCATCCTGATCGGCGTCCAGATCGGCAACTCAGGCACGATCGACAGCGACCGGCTGAAGCAGGCGCTGGTCGTGACCAGCGGCCTTCTCGCCCTCGGCGGCTTCATCGGACACCTCTGGCTGAAATACCAGCGCCAGACGCTCCGCTATCAGCTCGACATCCACGGCAACATCTATTTCCGCAACGTCAACAACAATGCCGGCATCTTCGACGCGATCATCGGAGCGGCCGAGGAGCAGGAACTGAAGGAGGCCCTCCTCGCCTATTTCTTTCTTCTTGGCGACCCGATGGACATTGACCGGCTCGACCGCCGGATCGAGGGATGGCTCGCCGCGCGCTTCGGTGTGAGCCTCGACTTCGAGGTCGACGACGGCGTCGCCAAGCTGGAACGCCTCGGCCTTGTCGAGGATATCGGCGGCCGCCTGTCGGTGCCGCCGATCGGCGAGGCGCTCCGCCGGCTCGACCAGCGCTGGGACGGCTTCTTTACCTTCAACAACCCGGGCCCGACCACGGCTGAGGAGACCCGTCTCGCAAGCTGACGATTGCCGGTCTTGCATGCCCGGGCGGGGCTCGACCTATACTCGCAGGATCGGTGATTCGGTGGTGGTCCTCCGGGGGGTGCCATGGATGTCGCTACGGTTTTTCGCGAATTCGCGCGCGTCGGTCCGTCCGCATTCACTGCCGTTCGGGCGGTGGACGCGGATCGCGAAGCCATGCTGCCCGTGCTCCTCGGCGCGATCGACGACTACCTCAATGGCGGCGCATCGTCCCGTACCCGCGCCGACCACCTCTTCATCGTCTTCCATCTGCTCGGCGCGTGGCGCGAGACGCGCGCCTACCGGCCGCTGGCGCGATTGCTTGCCCGTCCCGGCGATGAGCTCCACGATCTCCTCGGCGACGCCGTCACCGAGACGACCCACCGGGTGATGGCGGCGGTCTTCGACGGCGACCCGCAGCCGATCTACGGGCTGATCCTCAACCGCGAGGCAGACGAGTTCGTCCGCTCGCGGATGTGCGAGCTCGTCGCCATGCTCGCCGTCGAGGCAAGGCTGCCGCGGGAGGAAGCGGCGCGTTCCTGGGCGGATGCTTCGAACTGCTCGGGACCGAGAACGGCAATGCGGTCTGGGACGGATGGCAGAACGCCATCGCCCTTGCCGGACTTCAGGAGTTCCGTCCGCTGGTCGAGCGCGCCTTTGCCTGCGAGGCGGTTCCGCCGATGATCGCCTCGATCGAGGACTTCGACCATGCGCTCGCCTATGCGCTCGCCAACCCGGACCGGCCGGATCGGCGCTGGTCGGAAGAATACGAGCCCTTCGGCGATGCGATCGCGGAATTGTCGGGCTGGTACGAGTTTTCCGGCGAGGCGGAAAGCGATCGCCGCCGCTATGAGGCGGAGACGGTCCGCGACAGCCTCATCCAGCGGTCGCTCACGCATCTCCCCGTGCCGATCGTCGACCGCTATCGCCATGTCGGGCGGAACGATCCCTGCCCGTGCGGGAGCGGCCTCAAGTACAAGCGCTGCTGCCTGAACTGACCCGATCAGGCCGCGGCCCGCTCATCGAACCAGCGCCGGACAAAGTCGCGCTCCATGCGGACGGCTTCCCACTCGTTGTCGTCGGGGCTTTCGTAGATCAGCGTGTATGGTCCCTTGTAGCCGGCCCTGTCCGCGGCGGACAGGCAGCGGGCATAGTCGTCGGCTTGCATCGTCAGGCCGTTCACGAAGTAGCCCTTGGCATGGCAGGTCTCGGCGCGGCCCAGCACCTGCTCGAGCGCGGCGTACTTCCAATCGCCCTTCCAGTTGCCGAAATCGGCGAGGAAGCCGACGCTGCCTTCGAGCCGATCGAGGACCTCGTCGACCTCGGCGGGACCGCCAAGCGTCTCGAACCGGTTTCGGTGATGACGCCATCCCCCTGCGGCGCCGCGGCGCGCCTGCTGTTCGAGCCCCGCGACCGAAAGATGAGCGCGTCCCGCGAGGGCGGCTGCTTCCCGGCGATCACCCGGGCCCTTTCCGCGCCGAGCGCGGCGGCGGTATCGATCCAGGCGCCGATCCGGCGATATCGCGCTCGCGGTTGACCGGGTCGGTGATGTCGCCGTCGTCGATGAGAAGGGTCTGGAGGGTGACGCCGGCGTCGGCGATCGCCGCCTTGAGCTCGGCAAGGAAGCCCCGGTCGCGGCGGTCGATATGAAACGAGCAGATCTCCATGCGATGGATGCCGAGCGCCGCGAAGGCGGCCGGAACCTTCATCAGCGACAGCGTGCCGCGGCCCCAGGTCGGTTCGGCCTTGGCCGGCGCGTCGTCCGCCGGCGTGTTCGGATAGGAGAGGCCGATGGCGCGGTGCACGCTCCACGTGGAAACGGCGAGGGTCGGGGCAGGGGGCATATGCGGCGCTCCGGAGAACGATGGGCGGGAGAGGGCAACTCTAGCCGGGCTCCGGGGCGATCGGAACGGCCACGAGGCGCCTGCCGCGGCTTACTTCTCAGGCAGCGTCGTGCGCACGAACGGCATGAATTTAGCAAGCACCGGCCCCAAACCGGTTGCGTTGAATATTCTCCCGTGCAACCTCCCACGGTCTCCAGCGCCCAGTCGGTTCGGTGTTGCCTAACACCGTGATGGCATGCCCGGTCGACGGCACAGGACGTTGGCGTTGCCGTAGCCCTGCAGCGCCCCACCATGCCAGATCGCGCCGTTCGGCTCGATGATCCAGCCGCTGCCGTAGATGGTCGAAGCGCCGCTGGTCAGCGCGGGGACGCTGAACATCTCCTTCAGCGACGGGCGCGACAGCAGGGAGGCATTGAGCAGCGCACGAT
>CAWBXW010000005.1:0-252142 GCA_963792845.1 uncultured Alphaproteobacteria bacterium | reverse complement strand
TGCCCACGGCTGTACCCAAGTCCACGGGTTGAAGCCTTCGAAGACGAACTTCTTGTTGATCGCCATCGCAGTGTCGTTCCACCAAAGGTACATCTGCGGCAGCTCGATGGCGAGGAGGTTCAGGACCTCGAATATCTTGTCCGCCCGCTCCTTGGAATGCGCCGGAAGGGCAAGCTGCTCGTCGAGGAGCTTGTCGAGGTCGGGGTTCTTGTAGTTGGCGAAACTATAGGCTCCGTTGACCGCGAACTTGCTTTGGAAATTGAGATAGATATTTTCGCCAGGATCGTTGTAGTCGGTCCCGAGCTGGCCCGCGGTCATGTTCAGGCTGTCGTCCTTGGATCCCGAGATGACGGCGAACCAATCATCGCCGGTGATCTGCTTCACGTCGATCTTGCCGCCGAGCTTGGCCATGTTTTCCGCGAGGTTGAGGGCGGCCTTGGCGAGCTGCGGGAAGTTCTCGTCGTAGACCAGGGTCCCGCTGAAGCCGTTCTTGAACGCGGACTGGTCGAGCTCGCCCTTGGCCTTGTCGAGACTGAACTCGTAGGTAGGGAGCTTCGCGTAGCGGGCCGCAACGTCGGCATCATCGAGCCAGCCCCGCCAGTCGGCCGGCGGCGGCATCGCCACCGCCACCGCGGCGTGGCCGCCCCAGACGTTCTTGATCAGGCCTTCCCGATCGATGGCGTGCGCGCACGCGCGCCTGACGTGGACGTCGTTCCAGGGCTCCTTACCGCAATTGAAGGCGAAGGTGCCGAGCTGCAGCGACGACGTGAACGAAATCATTACGTCGTCGATCGCCGACCAGCTCCTCGCCTGATCGACCGGGACAGAGAAGGTGCCGACGCCGTCCAGTTCCCCCGACCGCATGGCGACCAGCCGGTCGAAGTCCTCGATGATCGAGCGGATCACCACTTTCTTGGCGGCAGGCTTCGTGCCCCAATAATCCTCGAACCGTTCGATCGTGAGGCTGGTGTCGGGGATGAGCTCAACCGGTTTATAGGGGCCGGTCCCCATCACCAGCACGCCGGCCGTGCCGATGTCGTCCTTGTGGGCCTCGGTGAACTTCTTCTGGAAGATCTGCGCAAAATAGGTGCCGGGAATCCACTGGAAGGTCGCCTCCGGCGCCTTGAGCTTGATCGTGACCTCCATGTCGCCGGTCTGGGTCACCGAATTGACTCCGGTGAAATAGGAATTCATCTGTGAGGCGTATTTCGGGTCGATCTCATAGTTGAGCGAAAAGATGACGTCGTCTGGCGTGAGCTCCGAGCCGTCCCAGAATTTCACCCCCTTGCGGATCTTGTAGACATAGGTGACCGCGTCGGTCTGGCTCCAGGACTTGGCGAGGGATGGCTGGAGCGTCCCGGCGTCATCGATCGCGAGCAGCGACTCCATCAAGTTGGCGGTGAGGATGATCGCCGGAATGCTGGCATCGTTCGGCAGGAAGATCGACCGCGAAGCACCGAAGGTCCCCCAGTTCACCACGTCGATTTCCGTGTCGGCGGCTCTCGCCGACAAGCTTCCGAGGAAGGACGAGGCCAAGGTCGGGATCGACAGCATCGCTGCGCCGCCCAGCCCGAGCGACTTCATCACCTCGCGTCTAGAAATCTCGGCATTGATCAGGCGCTGCAACCGGTCGTCCATCGTCGCTACCTCCTGTTGGATCAGCCCGACGGCCCATCTATCCGACCGGGGCCACGATTGTTTGTCTAGCAAACAAATTGATCGCCAGAGAAGCGTATCAGTAGAGCAGGCCCAGTTCAAGAAGCGGGCGCCAAATCCGGTGGCGAAAGCGGCCGTCCTGCCTTGGTCAGCGAGCGAGAAACCCGCCGTCGACAAGGATGTGCGTGGCGGTGACGAAGGAAGCGTCGTCGGAGCACAGGAAGGCGATGACCGACGCGACCTCGCTCGGATCCGCGGCGCGGCCGAGCGGGGTCGAATCTTGCGCGATCTTCTCCCATAAGGCGCGGTATTCGGCCTCGCTCGCATCGGGCATGCGGCCGCGCAGAATGCCCGTTCGCGTCACCCCCGGACAGACGGCATTGACGCGGATGCCTTTGGCCGCATAGCGCGTGCCGAGTGAAACCGCGAGCTGGACTGCCGCGGCCTTGGTGATGTTGTAGAGATACTGGCTCGTGCCGGCGTCATCCTCCTGGCCGGTGAACGCCGATATCGAGCCGAGATTGACGATCGACCCGCGGCCGCGCCTGAGCATCTCCGGGATGACATGCTTGGCGCACAGCACCATGCTCCTGAGGTTCACCGCGATCACACGATCGAAGTCCGCGACCGTCGTCTCGGTGACGTCGCGCACGAACGGCATGCCGGCGTTGTTGACGAGGGCGTCGATCGCGCCGAACCGGCTGACCGCGGTCGCGGCGAGAACCTTAGCGGTGTCTTCAAGAGCGACATCCCCAGGAACGGCTGCGTGCGGCCCTTTGAGTAGCGACGCGGTTTCCTCGAGACCGGCCGCATTGACGTCGCTGACAACGAGACGGGCGCCCTCTTCCGACAGCCTGATCGCGGTCGCCCGGCCGATGCCGCTCGCCGCCCCGGTGACGAGGGCGACCCGATCCTTGAGCCGGGCGCCTGCCGCTGAATTCGGCCATGTTCGGCGTGCCTCCTTCGGCTAGCGTGCGAGAAAGCCGCCGTCGGCGACGAGCGCCGTACCGGTGACGACTGAAGCATCGTCCGACACCAGGAAGAGGATCGCCGCGGCGAGCTCAGCCGGCTCCGAGGGCCGCCCCTGCGGCACCGTTTTCTTTCCTGACGCCGTCCACATCGCCTCGTTCTCGGCATCGTCGAGTTTGAACTGCTCCTGGACAAGTCGCGTGCGGACCACGCCCGGACAGATCGCATTCACCCTGATGCCCTCAGCCGCGTAGCGGGTGCCGAGCGAAATCGACAGCTGCACCGCCGCCGCCTTGGTCATGTTGTAGAGCCACTGGCTCTGACCCTCGTGCTCCTGCCCGGTAAACGCAGATACCGATCCGAGATTGACGATCGCACCCTGACGCCGCTCGATCATCGACGGCAGCACGTGCTTGCAGGACCAGATCATGCTTTTGACGTTGATAGCGAGGACCCGGTCGAGTTCGTCCTCGTCGGTGCTGGTGATATCCTTGATGTGATAGACGCCGGCGTTGTTGACGAGAATGTCGATCTTTCCGAAGCTGTCGACGGCGCGTCTCGCCAGCATCTCCGCCGTCTCTTCGGTGGAGAGGTCGCCTGGTGCCGCGACATGCCCTTGAGTTTGCAGAGCGGACATTGTAGCTGCCAAGCGACCCTCATCGAGGTCGTTGAGAACGAGGCGCGCTCCCTCCCTGGCAAATCGCTCGGCCGTTGCCTGGCCGATGCCGCTGCCCGCACCGGTTACGATTGCGACCTTGTCCGCGAGACGTCCATTGCCCATGTCTTCCCGTCCATTCTCGTTCGAGGCTGCCAAAATGTGATCGTAGAACGATCAATTCGTCCGTACAATGATAAGTTCGCGGGCCGCGCACTTCAGAGGCAGCCGGCGACAAGGAAGAACCAAAGAAGGGAGCGAGGCCACAGCCCATGCCAGGCAGCCGTACCGGGGCAAGCGATCTCAGCAGCGTTGAGAAGGGCCTCCTCATCATCAGGGCGCTGGGCGCAACGACAAAGGCGATGACTTCAGCCGAGCTCGCGGCCGAGACCGGGCTCAACCGCTCGACCGCCTACCGGCTTTGCGAAATCCTTGCCGATGAGGGCTGGGTTCTGCGAATGCCCGGCGAGGGGACCCGCACCGCGCGCTTCGGCATCGGCGCCGCGGCGCTTGGTATGTCGATACTGATCACCAATACCTACGACGCAACCGCCCGCATCCAGCCGATGATCGATTCGCTGGCCGCGTCGGTCGGCGAGACCGTTCACGTCGGCGCGCTCGAACAGGGCCAGATCATCCACATCGCGCGGGCCGCACCGCACGCGAGCGGCATGCGGCTCGCGGCCGAGCTCGGCAGCCGCGACTTCGCCCATTCCACGGCGCTCGGCAAAGCCCTGCTGTCGACGCTGTCCGATACCGAGCTGAAGCACGTCTATCCGGCGGAACAGCTTCCCGTCCGCGGACCGAAAACGATTAAAAGCCGACGCCAGCTCTTGGCCGAGATCGAGCGGGTGCGGGAACGGGGCTACGCAATCGATGAAGAGGAGAGCAGCCCGGGCGTGAAGTGCGTCGCCGCCTCGGTTCGCGGCCCCGGCGGCGGCGGTCTCTTCGCGATCAGCGTCACCACCACGCCGGCCCGCCTCGATGGCGACAAACTTGCGAAGGTCATCGCTGCGGTGTGCGCTTGCGCCGCCATGGTCACGACCTCCTTCGGCGGAACGGCGGCGGCCACACCGCGCCGCCAGAGGTCGCCGATCCGCGCCTAGCCTGGTCAAATCGGTTGCACCTCATCAGACCATCCACGGAGGGATTCTCATGGCCGAGAAATATGCTCTGATCACCGGAGCCGGCACCGGCGTCGGCAAAGCCTCTGCGATGGCGCTGTCGCGCGGAGGCTTCTCGGTCGCCCTCTCGGGGCGGCGGCGCGAGCCGCTCGACGAGGCCGCCGCCGAGGTCGGCAGCCTCGGCGGGCGCGCGCTGGTCGTGCAAGCCGATGTGGGCGATCCGGCGTCGGTGGAGGCAATGTTCGGCAAAGTCCGGGAGGAATTCGGCCGGCTGGACCTCCTCTTCAACAATGCCGGCATCGGCGCACCCGCGATCCCGCTCGAGGATCTCGCTTATGAGCAATGGCAAGCCGTCGTCGACACCAATCTCACCGGCGCGTTCCTGTGCACGCAGCACGCGTTCCGCTTGTTCAAGTCGCAATCTCCGCGCGGCGGTCGCATCATCAACAACGGCTCGATCTCGGCGACCACACCGCGGCTGAATTCGGCGCCCTATACCGCGACGAAGCATGCGATCACCGGGCTCACGAAGTCGACCGCGCTCGATGGCCGCCCCTTCGACATCGCCTGCGGGCAGATCGATATCGGCAATGCCGCGACCCCAATGAGCGAGCAGATCGGCAAGGGCGTAGCGCAGGCGGACGGTCGCATCGCCGCGGAAGCGAGGATGGCCGCCGAGCACGTCGGCAGCGCGGTCGCCTATATGGCCAGCCTGCCGCTCGACGCGAATGTGCTGTTCTTGACAGTGATGGCGACGAAAATGCCCTTCGTCGGCCGGGGATAGCACGCCCAGGCCTAATATCCCGGGCGCGCCAACCGCTTCGCCGTTAGGACAAATACTCGACCGGCTCAGCATGCCAGCCAGCGCGCCGCTTCTTCCAGTAGGCGTCGTGAATGCGCTGGAAATTCGGGCCTGGTCGACCGTTCCCGAGTATCCGGCGGTCCAGCCGGACGATGGGCATGATGCCCCCGGCCGTCGAGGTGATGAATACCTCGTCCGCCTCCCGAAGCTCGTCAACCGGTATCGATCTGGCCTCGCACAGGATTCCGAGGTCCCGGCAAAGTTCGATGACGGATTCGCGCGTGATTCCTTCGAGGACATTCCCCGCCGGCGTCGCGACAGCATCTTCAGTCACGCAGAAGACGTTGAACCCGGGTCCTTCGGTAACGTTGCCGTCGCCGTCGAGCAGGACCGGAAGATCGCCTCCGGCGTCGGCGGCTTCAAACAGCGCCTGTGTCATGTCCCCCCAGTGAAAGTTTCTTCGCCTTCGCCGGAACGCTCGCCTCGGGTATCCGCGGCGTGCTTGCCACCACAAGATGGGCGCCACGATCGATCACCTCGCTCCTGAGGAGACGCACATAGGGGATGGAAAATGCGACGATGTATGTCGCGGAGTGCCGCGGGTGGTAAGGCAGGCCGGCGGCCGGCCGGCGGCGAAGACAATCGATCGCGACATAAGCCTCGCGCAAACCGGAGCGCGCAACGACCCCGTGAAGAATGCCGCGAAGCGTCTCGGTATTCGGTGTTGTCAGCCGGAAGGTCGACGCCGACGCTTGAAAGCGCCTTAAGTGGTCGGCAAGACGAAAGAATGCGCCATCCCAGACCGAGACTACGTCATAGACGACGTCGGATCGACGATAGGCCCAATCGGTAACCGGGATGCTGGCGGCTTCGATAGGCATGTACCGGCCGTCGACATAGGCAGCGCCGTCCGGCCAGGTCTCGGCAAGCATGGACTCCGATTTCCTCCCTGATGGGACTTAGCTCGACGTTCACGGGTCACACATCGACGCGCGGCACGGCCGCGCCCCTGCTACCCACGAGAAAGCCGAAGTCGCAGCCCCGGTCTGCCTGAAGCACGTTGTCGACGTAGAGCTGCTGATAGCCGCCGGAAGCCGGTGCCGGCGCATTCCACGATGTCCGCCGCCGCGCCAGCTCCTCGTCATCGACGTCCATCCTGAGAACGCGCTCGGCCACGTCGAGCGTGATCATGTCGCCGTCCCGAACCAGCGCGAGCGGTCCGCCATCAGCCGATTCCGGCGCGACGTGGAGAACCACCGTGCCATAGGCCGTACCGCTCATCCGTGCGTCCGAGATGCGGATCATGTCAGTCACGCCCTTGCTCAAGAGCTTGGGGGGTAACCCAAGATTTCCGACCTCCGGCATGCCGGGATATCCCTTCGGCCCGCAGCCCTTGAGAACCATCACCGACGATTCGTCTATATCGAGGTTCGGGTCATCGATACGCGCCTGATAGTGGTCGAGGGATTCGAAAACGACGGCGGGGCCGCGGTGGCGCATAAGCTTCGGCGACGCCGCCGACGGCTTGAGCACGGCTCCGCGCGGAGCAAGATTGCCACGGAGCACGGCGATCCCGCCCGCTGCCGCAATCGGCCGGTCGAGCGGACGGACGACTTCGTCGTTGAAGCATTCCGCATCCTTGCAGTTGTCGCGGACGGTGATGCCGTTGGAATTGCGCGCCTCTCCATCGAGTAAGCCGGCCTCGAGCAGGCGGCGCATGACCACCGGCAGTCCGCCAGCCGCGTGGAAATCCTGCATCATGTGCGTGCCCGAGGGCATCAGGTTGACGATGGTGGGGATGGAGCGACCGAGCCGGTCCCAATCGTCGAGCGTGAGCGGCACGCCGATCCGGCCGGCGATGGCGAGGATGTGGAGCACGGCATTGGTCGACCCGCCGATCGCCGCATTGACCCGGATCGCATTTTCGAAGGCCTGCGGCGTGAGCAGGCGCGAGATCGACAGTCCCTCCCGCACCATGCCGACGATCCGCCGGCCGGAGACCTGCGCAAGCGCGTAGCGCCTCGCGTCGACTGCGGGAATTGCAGCGTTTCCCGGCAGCGCCAGGCCCAGGCATTCGATCATCGAGGCCATCGTCGAGGCGGTGCCCATCGTGTTGCAGGTGCCGGCGGAAGGGCTCATCGCAACCTCGGCGGCGAGGAAGTCTGAAATGCCGATCCGGCCTCCCCTCACCTCCTCGCTCAGCCGCCACGCATCCGTTCCGGAACCGATGGTCTCTCCGCGGAAGCTCCCGTTGAGCATCGGGCCGGCCGAGACCGCGATCGTCGGCAAGTCGCAGCTCGCCGCGCCCATGACCAGCGCCGGCGTGGTCTTGTCGCATCCGACAAGCAGCACGACGCCGTCGATGGGATTGGCGCGAATGCTCTCCTCGACGTCCATCGAGACGAGGTTCCGGAACATCATCGGCGATGGCCGGAGATTGGATTCCCCGAGCGACATCACCGGGAACTCGACCGGGAAACCGCCCGCCTCGTAGACGCCGCGCTTCACCCGCTCCGCCAGCTCGCGAAGGCTGGCATTGCACGGCGTCAGCTCCGACCAGGTGTTGCAGATTCCGATGACCGGTCGGCCGTCGAAGAGATCGGGCGGGAACCCTTCGCTCTTCATCCACGACCGGTGGAAGAAGCCGACCTTGTCGGAGCCGCCGAACCAGCTCGCCGATCGGAGCGGCTTTTCGACGTCACTCATGACTTCTTGCTCTGCAGTCGATCCGGCGACGATCCCGGTCGCGGGGAGACCTCGCCCCGTCCGACTCCTTGGTTCCGATCGGCCATTTCACAACCGTCCGAGGGCGTCCGCATAGCGCCGCGCGGTGTCGGTGCCGAATTGCGTCGGGGGTGTGCAGGGGATGCGCGGCTCCGTCTCGGCAAGTCCGAGCCGCTGGCAAAGGACTTGCTTGCCGTAGACGATCAGGCTGTCGAGCGACTGCATGATGAACACCTGGAGCGGCAGCACGTCGGCATGCATGCGCTCCGCTTCCACGACCTCGGTCGGATCGTTTCCGACGATCTGCTTGTACACCCTGACGAGGACATCGAAGCACTCTCCTCCTGGTATGATGCCGACCGCGCCCGCCCTTAGGGCCTCGATCATGGCGACGCCGCCTCGACCGTCGAACACGTCCACGGTTCCTTCGGTTTCCTCGATCAGGGCTCTGATCTGGATGGGCGGCGACTCGACCTTGGCGATCGTGACGTTGGGATGGGCGCGATTGAGCGTGCGGAAGCCGGGATTGGAGATGCCAATGCCGATATATTCCGGCGCATTCTGAATCCCGACCGGAATCTCCGAGCGGTCGGCGACAGCCCCGAAAAACCGGATCAGCTCGATCTCCGGCACATTCAGGACTCGCGGTGGCTGCAGGATCACCCAACTCGCCCCGACCTCCTTCGCCGCGCGCATGAACTCAACTTGCCCCTCGATATTCGATTCGGCGACGGTTACCGAAAGAGGCACCTTGCCGGCTACGTCTTCCGCGGCCCATTCGAGAAGCATGCGCCGCTCGGCGGTGGAGAGCTTGTTGACTTCGGTCGCCATGCCGAGGATGGCGACGCCGTCGACATCGTGGGCGAGCATGGCGGCGACCTGCTTGCGCATCGCGGTTCGGCTGAGCTTGCCGTCACCATCGAAGAGCGCGTAGGCCATGGGATATACGCCCGTGAATCCCGACACCGATTTCATCAACGTCCTCCCGACAGGGTCTTCTTCGTATTAAGTGCGGCCACCGACGCGGGCCATTCGGCTACGCTCGGCCGGATGCGCGAAGCGCCCGCCGCCGCCCGCCGCCATCGGCTTGCATCGGCTTGACATTCCGGGCCTGGGTCACCGGATCGGCCGCCGACAGATAGTCGCTTCCGTTGGCAAAGGCATCCCTGATCTCGGCCGCCGTGTGATGGACCCGGTCGGCAATGCGCGGAATCGTCGTTTCGGTAAAATCCGCAGCGGGACCGGAAAGGCTTATCGCCACCGGGCCCATGGGCGGAAGCTCGATAGCGACGGCCACGCATTTGAGGCCGAGGGCAGTCTCTTCGTCATCCGTGGAGAATCCGCGTCGCTTGATTATTGCGATTTCCTTACGGAGCCGCCCCGCGTCCACGATCGTCTTCGGTGTATAGGCCTTGAGCGAGAGTTCGGGCAGGATCGACTCGAAGTCGTCCCGGCTCAGATCTGCAAGCAGCGCCTTACCAAGCCCGGTCGAATGGGCAGGCGCGAGGCTGCCGACCTTGGTCACATAGTGGACCGGGCTGGTCGAGGGAACGACTACCACATGGACGATGTCAGGAGGCAGGAGAAGCCCCAGACAAGATGTGAGCCTGGTCGCCACGGTGAGGTCCTCAAGCGGTCGCCGGCTGATCTCGACCAGGCCGTCCTGACGTGCAAAGAGCGACCCCAGTTCGAACAGCTTCGGCCCGAGCATGTACGTCTGGTCGCGGCGAATGAGATAGCGGTGCCGCTCGAGCACAGCGGCAAGCCGCGAAACAGTCGGCTTCGGCAGATTGAGCAGGATGTGCAGGTCCTTGACCGCGAGCGGCCGCCGCTCGGAACCGAACAGGTCGAGGATCGACAGCGCGCGAACCAGAGCCCTTGTATGATATCCCGGTGCGGAGCCATCCTCGGCTTCATCGCGTAGCGCCCGCGAAGCGGGCCGGTCGGCGGCCGTCTTCCTCAAGCCAATCGCTCCCTTGCACGATGTTTCAGCGCGTGGATTCGACACGTCGTCAGAGAGTGGCATGCGTGCGTGCCGATGCAACTAGCCGATCCGCGCACCTACCGTCAATATGGAACGGCGCAAGCTTGACATGAAACGCCCGCCGACCTAAAGCACAAAGATGCTGTTACGCACAGTGGCGATCGATGTCGGTGGCACATTCATCGACTATGCGTATTTCGACGAAGAGTCAGGCCGGCTCGTAATCGAAAAGCAGCCGTCCACTCCGGCGACGCTCGTCGAGGAATTGCTTACCGGGTTGGGGCGGCTGCCGATCCCGGCAGATCGGCTCGACAGCGTCTTTCACGGGACCACCGCCGGCATCAACGCAGTCGTGCAGGAGCGCGGCGCACGCGTCGGGTTGATCACTACGAAGGGATTCCGGGATGTGCTTGCGCTCGGCCGCGGCAACCGCCCGGAGGTCTACAACGCCCTCTACCGGCCTCCCGAGGCGATCGTGCCGCGCTACCTCAGACGTGAGGTTCCCGAGCGCATCGCCCCCGACGGAACCGAACTCGAGCCGCTCGACCTGTCGGCGGTGGATCGCGAGGCGGATTATCTCGTCGCTCAGGGCGTGCGGGCGATCGCGATCTGCTTTCTCCACTCCTATGCCGATTCATCCCACGAGCGCGCGGCTGCGGACCGCATCAAATCCCGCTATCCCGACGTCGCGGTCGCCGCCTCGCACGAGGTCGCGACCGAATGGCGCGAGTTCGAACGGACCTCGACTATCGTCCTCAACGCCTATATCCAGCCGCTCTTCGTCAGCTATCTCGCCCGCCTTGCGGCCGGGCTCCAGCAGCGCGGCTTCCGCAAGTCGCTCGCGCTGATGCAGTCGAACGGCGGCGTCATATCCGCCGAAGGGGCCGCGATCAGGCCGATCCGCACCCTCGAATCCGGTCCCGCCGGGGGCGTGATCGCGTCGCAGACACTCGCAGCCGAGCTTGGAATTCCGAATGTCATCTGCGCGGATGTCGGCGGAACGACCTACGACGTGGCACTGATCGAATTCGGGCTCGATCCTCGAAACCAACCAGACCGAGGTCGGCGGACGCCCGATCATCGGCCCGATCATCGACATCATGTCGATCGGGGCCGGCGGCGGCTCGATCGGCTGGATCGACGAGGTCGGCGCGGTCCGTGTCGGGCCGCGCAGCGCCGGCGCCACTCCTGGCCCCGCCTGCTTCGGGCTCGGAGGCGAGGAGCCGACGGTCACTGACTGCCACCTCGTGCTTGGCCGGCTCGATCCGGACAATTTTCTCGGTTCGCGGATGAAACTCGATGTCGACGCTGCGAAGCGCGCGATCGGCGCACGCATCGCCGAAGCAAAAGGCCTTTCGCTTGAACATGCCGCAATAGGCATCCTCACCATCGCCGAGACCAACATGGTCTATGCAATCCGTGCGTTGACCGTCGAACGCGGGCTCGATCCGCGCGACTTCGTCATGTTCTCCTATGGCGGCGGCGGCGGCATGTTCGCGGCCTTCGTCGCCCAGGAACTCGACATTGCGACTGTGGTGATCCCGAAGGCGCCGGCCAATTTCTCGGCGGTCGGCATCCTCATGTCCGACTACCGGTCCGATGCCGCCCTCACCAAGGTCCGGCGCTTCGGCCCGCACACCGCCAACCTGATCAGGGACGATCTCGCCGGTCTCGCCCGCCAGACCCAGTCCGAGCTTCGCCAATACGGCTTCGACGGCGGCGCCATCGATCTCCTCTATCGTCTCGACATGCGCTACGCGGGCCAGGACGACACCATCACTGTGCCGCTCGACACCGAATGGGCCGCCGATGCTGCGACGTTGCTTGCCGGCGCCGGCGAGCGCTTCGTCGCCATGCACCGCCAGCTCTTCGGCTACGGTGACGACGATACTCCGCTCGAGGTGGTGACCAGCCGCTGCCGTGGGATCGGACGCGTATCGCGGCCGCGGTGGGATGCCTGGCCAGTGGAGACCGCCGCTCCGCCGCGCGCCTCGCGACCGGTCTATTTTGCCGCGAGCGCCAGCTACGTCGACACTGCGGTCTATGATCGCGACGGGCTCGGGCGCGGGCAGAAGATCATCGGCCCCGCCATCATCGAGGAGTGGACGACGACGATCGTCGTGCCGGGAGGATGGGAGGTCGAGATCGACCGGATCGGCGACCTCGTGCTCAGGTGGCGAGAGGCCTGATGGATCAGACTCCCGCGGTTGACGTTTTCACCTCAGAGATCATTCGCAACGGACTCGCCGCCTGCGCCCTCGAGATGAGCAAGACGCTGGCTCGCACCGCGCACAGTACGCTGCTCTACGATGTCCAGGATTTCGGCGTCGGCGTGGTCGGCGCCGACGGCTCGGTCTGGGGCGAGACTCCCGGCATCACGATCTTCACCGGCTGCCTGCCGGAGGTCATCAGGGGCGCGCTGCGGAAATTCGGGCCTGACGGGTTCGAGGACGGCGATATCCTCGTCGCCAACGACCCATACGATACCGGCACACACGTCTCCGACACGTCGATCTACATGCCGGTGTTTCATTCCGGTGAGCTCGTCGCCTTCACGATCTCAACCGCCCACTGGGCGGATGTGGGCGCCAAAGCTCCGGGCGGATGGTGCCCGGACAGCACCGACGTCTACCAGGAAGGGGTCTGCTTCAGCCATCAGAAGCTCGCGGTCGCGGGCGTTCGCAATCGCGACGTCTGGGACATCATTGCCGGCAATGTGCGGCTGCCCGAGACCGTGCTCGGCGATCTCGAAGCGCAGATTGCCTCCTGCCGGCTGGGGGCAGTCCGCATTCAGGCGCTCTGCACGAAGTACGGCGCCGGCACCGTCCGGTCGGCAATGGCGCACACCATCGAACGGACCGAGAGCGCCATGCGCCGGCTGATCGCCGGGCTACCCAACGGTGCCTATTCGGCCTCGATCGACCTCGACTGGGATGGCGTTTCCCGGGACAGCCGGCCCCGCGTCAAGGTGACCCTGACGATCAGCGGCGATACGATCCGCGCGTCCTTTGCCGGTTCCTCGCCCGCGGCTCGCGGCCCGATCAACCTGCCCTGGCCCGGCACCAAGGGCGCGGTCCGGGTCTGCCTGAAATCGCTGCTCATGCCGCTCGACAAGACCAATGACGGCCATTTCCGGCTGATTGAATTCGACGAGACACCGGGCCTGCTGGTCAGTCCCGAGCGTCCTGCGCCTTGCGATTCCTACGGCTACGTCAACGCCGCGGTCGGCCGAATGGTGCTCCAGGCGATGTCCGAATTGGTGCCGGAGCGGGCGCCGGCGGGTGACCTTCAGCTCCTCGCCCTCTTCATGTTCCGGGTCGATCCGCGCGACGGTTCGCGCTTCATGTTCATTGAACCGGTCCATGGTGGGCAAGGCGGATCGATGAAGGGCGACGGCCCGACGCTCGCGCGCTTCGCCGACGGCGACGCGGCCAACACGCCGTCGGAGGTGATCGAACTCCGCTACCCCATCCGGTGCGAGCGGTTCGCCTTCAACGCCGACGCGATCGGGGCCGGCCAGTATCGCGGAGGCCCCGGGATCCGGCGGGACTACCGCGTCCTCGAGCCGGGCATCCTCATGCAGACCGCCAACGAGAACACCAAAGACGTTCTGTCCCGAGGCATGAATGGCGGTGGGCCCGGATTGCCGAGCCAGGTGGTGATTTGGCCCGGCGAGGCGCGGGAGCGACTGCTCGTCGAGCGAGTGAGCGGCTTCGGTCCGCTCGCGCCCGGCGATGTTATCAGCGTGCGGACCGGCGGGGGTGGCGGCTGGGGCGACCCGTACGACCGCGATCCGGCGCGGGTGCTCGCCGATGTCCGGGACGAATTGCTCAGCCGCGAAACCGCCGAGGCCTCGTATGGCGTAGCGATCGAGGATGGTCCCGACCACACCTTGGCCCTGGACGAGAAGCGAACCGCGCAGCTCCGGTCGGGCAAACAAGCGGGATCGCCGGGGGCTGCAAAAGCGACGACTGCAACCTAGGACCCGCCGGTCCGCAAGGTCTCACTTTTCATGCTGCGCTGCCGGCAATTCGGGCACAGCCAGCATTGACGCGCGACAGCGCCTGGGCGATAGTCATCAACATGAAACACATGGGGTCAAACGTGAAACGAGCATTGATCCCCGCCGCGTCGTCCGGGTTTCACTGACGCGATTGTTGCGGCGATGAACGCTGAAGCGTCCGCCCGCCAGACCCCGGTCCTCGAAGTCGAAAATCTCGGGGTGGAATTCCGTTCGTCCGGCAGGATATTTCGCGCCGTCGACGGCGTGTCGCTCGCGATCGCCCCGGGCGAGCGTTTCGGAATGGTCGGCGAGACCGGCGCCGGCAAGTCGCTGACCGCCTGGGCGGCGATCGGGCTCCTGCCGCGGTCGGCGCAAATGACCAGCGGCCACGTCTATTACGAGGGCAGCGACCTGACCCGTGTGCCGCCGGCCGTGCTCTCATCGCTCCGCGGTCGCGACATCGCGATCATCGTCCAGAACCCGTCGGCCGCGCTCAGCCCGATGACGCGGGTCGGCGACCAGCTGGTCAACGCCTATCGCGCTCACCGCAAGGCGGATCTCGCGACGGCGAAGGATCGCGCCGTCGAGGGCCTGCGCCAGGTCGGGATTCCGGATCCGGCCCGCCGCGTAGAGTCCTATCCGCACGAGTTGAGCCTCGGAATGGCCCAGCGCGTCCTCATCGCCATGGCGCTCCTCCACGAGCCGAAGCTGCTCATCGCCGACGAGCCGACCAGCGGCCTCGATGTCACCGTCCAGGCGGCAATTCTCGATCTCGTCATGCAGCGGGTGCGCGAGCGCAACACGGCGCTTTGGCTGATCACGCACGACCTCGGTGTGGTTGCGCATTACTGCGAGCGCGCCGCGGTGATCTTTGCCGGCTCGATCGTCGAAATCGGGCCGGTCGCCGCCTTGTTCGAGCGGCCGGCCCATCCCTACACCATCGGGCTCGTCGATTCGCGGCTCACCGAGGATCGCGGCCGCGACCGCTTCAACATTTCCGGTGCGCCTCCCGATCTGTCGGCGGCAAGAGCCGGCTGCCGCTTCGCCTATCGTTGTCCCTGGGTGATGGACAAATGCCGTCGCGAGGAGCCTCCGCTCGCCGACCTTGGCGACGGCCAGGCAGTGCGCTGCTGGGTGGCGCAGGAAGGCAAGCTGAGCCTCGATCGCGCCGCGACGACCGCCCCTTCACCTGCGGAGGCCGCCGAAAGCATCAGGGTCTCCACCGATCCACTGGTCGATATCCGGGGTCTCATCAAGCATTTCCCCGTCGGTCGCGGCGCCATGCTGCAAGCTGTCGACGGAGTCGACCTCACCATCGGCAAGGGCGAGGCCGTCGGGCTGGTGGGAGAAAGCGGCAGCGGCAAGTCGACGCTGGCCCGCTGTCTCATGCGGCTCGTCGCTCCGACCTCGGGCGAGATCATTTTCGAAGGGAAGAATATTGCCCGCCTGCCCAACGCCGCGCTTCGCGGCCTGCGCAGCCGGATGCAGATGGTCTTTCAGGATCCGCTCGGCTCCCTCGACCCGCGTCAGACCGTGCAGTCGATCGTCGAGGAGCCGCTTCGTCTGCTCACCAGGCTGACGGCCCGCGAGAGAGAGGCGCGCATCCGCTACCTCCTCGAAGCCGTTCGACTGTCACCCACGCATCTTGGCCGCTACCCGCACCAGCTGAGCGGCGGACAACAGCAGAGGGTCGGGATCGCGCGGGCGCTTGCCACCAACCCGCAGCTCTGCGTGCTGGACGAGCCGACCTCCGCAGTCGACTGGCCGATTCGCGCCGAGCTTCTCGAGCTTCTCGACCAGCTTCGCCACGAGCTGAGCTTCTCGTTCTTGTTCATCTCGCACGACCTCGGCGCCGTCAGATATGTGAGCGACCGCGTGGCGGTGATGTATCTCGGCCGCATCGTCGAGGAGGCGCCCACCGAGGCGCTGTTCGCATCGCCTCAGCACCCCTATTCCCGGGCCCTGCTCTCCTCGATGCTCGATCCATCGCTCGATGACCTCCCGGCCCGCGTCGAACTGCACGGCGAGCCGGGCAGCCCGATCAATCCGCCCGCCGGCTGCAGGCTGCATCCGCGCTGTCCGATTGCCGTTCCCGCCTGCGCCGAGACGGCTCAGGTACTTGCCGACATTGGTCCGGGGCACTCCGTCGCCTGCATGCGGGTAACCCGGTCGAAAGATGTCGTGTGGCCGCCGTCCTGGTCCGGCGCGGCAGCCAAGATGCAGTGAGCAACCAAAGAGCAGGGAGACATCATCATGAAACGACTGTCGCTTTTCGCCGCCGCCGCGAGCCTCGCGCTCGTCATGGCGGCCAGTTCCAATGCTCAGGAATCGCATACGCTTGTCGTCGCCGTCACCAGCACGCCAGACGGCCTCGATCCGAACGTCCATTTCAGTGTCGGCGCCAACCAGGCCGAGCACCATCTCTACTATCCGCTCTTCGCCTACGCCCAGAAGGCCAACGAGACCGGGCTGATGGTTCCGGATTTCGACATTGCGAAATGGAAAGGCGTACTCGCCGAGAGTTATGATCTGTCGGAGGACGGCACCACCCTCACCATTCATCTGCGCAAGGGGGTGAAGAGCGCCGCGGGCAACGAGCTCACCGCCGACGACATGAAGTGGACGTGGGATCGCGACTTTGCGATCCCGGGCGAAGGCCAGTTCCAGATCCAGGTCGTGCTCGGCATTTCCGAACCGAGCTGGCGGGTCGTCGACAAGTACACCTTCGAGGTGAAGACGCCGAAGCGGAACGCCGTGCTCGCCTACGAAATGGCGATGGAGAAGTTCGGCATCGCCTTTGACTCGACGGAAGCGAAGAAGCACGTCAGCGATGACGATCCTTGGGCGACCAAGTGGCTTGCCACGCACGGCGCCGGCTTCGGACCCTACCAACTCGAATCCTATACGCCGGGCACCTCGGTGGTGCTTACCGCCAATCCCAACTGGTTCCAGGGCGTACCCTATTTCGACAAGGTCGAGCTCCGCGAGGTTCCGAGCGCCGCCAACCGGTCGCTCTTGGTCCAGTCGGGCGAGGTTGATGTCGTACTCGACATCCCGCCACGCGAACTGCAGACGCTAAAGAACAACTCCGCCGTCAAGATCTGGAGCACGCCGGGCAATCTGGTCACCCGCGTCGGGTTCAATCTCAACACCAAGCCCTTCGACGACATCAAGTTCCGCCAGGCGCTTCTCTACGCGACGCCGGTCGACGCCATCCTGAAGACCGTCTATTTCGGCTTCGGCACGGAGCTGAGGAGTCCCCTGCCAGCGACGTGGCCGGGGTACGATCCAAGCTTCTGGGACTACGGCTACGACCTCGACAAGGCGAAGAAGCTCCTCGAGGAGTCGGGCCAGACCGGCTACAAGATGACGCTCACCTACGACAGCTCGTCTCAGGTACACGCCGACTTCCTGACCATCATGAAAACGTCCTTCGAAGAGATCGGCCTCCAGGTCGACCTCCAGGGCGTTCCTGACGCGACCTATTTCGGCTCGGTGAGCCGCGGCGAATACCCGCAGTTCATCTACGAAAACTTTCCGATTATCCCCGATGCCGGCTATGGCTTCTCTATCGCCTATCCGTGCAAGGCGCCGTTCAACCCGGAGCACTATTGCAATCCCAAGGTCGACGAGCTCCTCGACAAGGCGATCCAGACGCTCAACTACGATGATCGCATCGCCATCTACAAGGAGGTACAGAAGATCATCGTCGCCGACGCGCCGGAAATCTGGATTGCAATGCCCGGCTGGCACGCCGTCACCAAGCCAGGCCTCAAAGGCATGAACTGGAACGCCGATAACGCGCCGTCCTGGTACGAGCTGTCCTACTGACCGCGACAGAGCGGGCCGTGCCACGGCACGGCCCGCCGTCTCGTCGCAACGCCCGCCGTTGTTGACTCGGCACGGCGGCCGAACTGAAGATCGGTGCGTGACCCGCAATTTTCCAGCGATGGTGCTGAGGCGTCTGGCCGTCCTGCCGATTCAGGTGCTGGGCGTGTCCGTGGTCACCTTCTTTGTCATACGCCTCCTCCCCGGAAACCCAGCCGAGGTGCTGCTCGGCTACGAGCGGACCGAGGCGACTGTGGCGGCGCTAACCAAACAGCTCGGCCTCGACAAGCCGATCCTTACCCAATATTGGCTCTACCTGAAGCGCCTCGCCGTGGGCGACCTCGGGCAATCTTATTTCACCGGGGAATCGGTTGCGACCGATCTCGTCCGACGCGTCCCCGCGACCCTTGAATTGATCACGTATTCGCTGCTCCTCGCCCTTGTCGTCGGCCTCGTCCTGGGCATCGCTTCGGCGAACCGGCGCCGCGGCGTGCTTGTCGTCATCAACAACATCTATGGCCGCGCCGCCGGCGCCTTTCCGGACTTCTGGATCGGGTTGACCGCGGTCTATGTCTTCTTCTTCCTGCTCCGCTGGGCCCCGGCCCCACTCGGGCGTCTCGGCATCACCGGCAACCCGCCTCCCCCGGTCACCGGCTTCTACACGATCGACAGCCTGATCGCCGGCGATTTCGGGACCTTCGTCGACGCGTTCCGCCACCTCGCCTTGCCGGTGCTGGTCCTCGGCCTCGTCACCGCTCCGCTGATCGCCAAGGTCACCAATTCTGTCCTCACGGATGTGCTCCGCACCGAATATATCCGTTACGGAAGAGCCTGCGGCCTGCCGCGCTCCACCATCTACCGCTACGCGGTTCGCAACGCCCTGCCACCGGTCCTCACCGTGTTCGGCACGCTGTTCGTCTATCTCCTCGGCGGCGCGGTGCTGATGGAGAAGGTCTTTGCCTGGGGCGGGGTCGGCCTCTACTCGGTCCAGGCCGTCACCCATTTCGACTACCTGGCCCTTCAGGGCTTCGTGCTCGTCGCCTCGATCTTCACGATGATCGTCTACCTGATCGTCGACGTGGTGGTGATGTGGCTGGATCCGCGGATCACGGCATGAGCAGCGCCGAGCTCGACAAGGACGTGCCGCGCGAGCTCCGTGACGAGGGGCCCAAGACGCCCGGCGGCGTGATTTCGCTCCAGACCATGGGGCGCTCCTTCGGCCGCGCGGCACTGATCGGTCTCCTGCCGATGATCGTCTGGCTTGCGATCGCGATCTGCGCGCCGCTTCTCACCGGCTACAGCCCGATCAAGGCGATCCCGGCGGACGCGCTGCAGGCGCCGTCCGCCCTCCACTGGTTCGGCACCAACAATACCGGGACCGACGTCTTTGCCCGCGTCGTCTACGGCGCCCGGCTCGACCTCTTCATCGGGATTGTCTCGGTCGGCGTCGCCTTTTCGATCGCCCTGCCGATCGGCGCCTTCGCCGGCTATTTCCGCTCTTGGTGGAGCGGCCTGATCATGCGGACCATAGATTTTCTCCAGTCGTTCCCGATCTTTGTCCTGGCGATGACCTTCGTCGCCGTGCTCGGTCCGCGTATCTCTAACGTGATCGTCATTCTCGGGCTGCTCAATATCCCGATCTTCGTGCGCCTGACGCGAAACGAGGTGCTGGTGCTCCGGGAAGCCACCTTCGTCGAAGCGGCGCGCTGCGTCGGCAACCGCGATCTCCGCCTGATCATGTTCCACATCCTGCCCAACGCGTTCGGCCCGGCCCTGGCGCAGGTGTCGATCAATGTCGGCTGGGCATTGCTCTTGACCGCCGGGCTGAGCTTCGTCGGCGCCGGGCTCCAGCCGCCGGCGCCGGAATGGGGCCTGCAGATCAGCGAGGGCGCCGACAATATCATCAGCGGCCAGTGGTGGATTTCGCTCTTTCCCGGTCTCGCCCTCGGACTTTGCGTGCTGTCCTTCGCCCTCGCTGGCGACTATGCGCGCAAGCTCCTCGACGTCCGCAGCCGATGAAGTACCGCTGGCTGGGGCGGACCGGCATTCGGGTCTCGGCGCTCGCGCTCGGATGCTCGCCATTCGGCAGCGGCTTCAGGACCGTGAGCGGCGTCGATCAGGCCGGGGCCACTGCGTTGGTCGCGCACGCGATCGACGCCGGCGTCAATCTGTTCGACACCGCCGACGAATATTCGCGCGGCGAATCGGAGACGCTCCTCGGCACTGCCCTCGGCAAGCGCCGCAATGATGTGCTCGTCGCGAGCAAGGTCGGGTGGCGTTTCGAGCCCGGCCCGAACGGGGCCGGCGCGAGCCGCTGGCGGATCGGGCGCCAGCTCGAGGGCAGCCTGAGACGATTGCGGACGGACTACCTCGACATCTATTACGTCCACATCTTCGATCCCTATACG
Source organism: uncultured Alphaproteobacteria bacterium (assembly GCA_963792845.1). Taxonomy (GTDB): domain Bacteria; phylum Pseudomonadota; class Alphaproteobacteria; order Rhizobiales; family Kaistiaceae; genus Bauldia. Next base: position 231,989 of record CAWBXW010000005.1, on the reverse strand, counting down.
CGTCTGGAGGACGTTCTTGCCGCGCTCGATGCGCTGATCCGCGCCGGCAAGATCCGTTACGCCGGCCTTTCCAACTATCCCGCTTGGCGCGTGATGCAGGCGCGCTGCGTCGCCGACCGCCATGACTGGGCGGGGTTCTCGGCCTATCAGGGCCTCTGGAACCCGCTCGCACGTGACGTCGAGGATGAGATAGTGCCAGCCTGCGTCGAACTCGGCATGGGCTTCCTGTCGTGGTCGCCCTTGGCCGGCGGATGGCTTACCGGCAAGTATCGGCGCGGCGCGGATCGGCCCAAGCGGGCGAGGCTCACCGACCCCGCCGATGACTATCTCCGCGTCGACGCCGATCGCGCCGAGGACGCGGTCGCGGTCCTCGAAGCCATCGCAAGAAGCCATGGCGCGACCATCGGCCAGATCGCGCTCGCCTATCAGCTCACCAAGCCCTGGCTGAGCGCGATGGTGGTCGGCGCCAGGACCGTGGCGCAGCTCGAGGATAATCTCGGATCGGTGGAGTTCGAGCTCACCGCCGATCAGGTCGCGCGGATCGAAGCGGCTTGCCCGCCGCCGCGGCGCTGGCCGGCATGGCAGATTGCTTTGAACGAGGAGTCACGGCTCGATGTCCGCTAGAGGAACGACGACAACCGCCTCGAGCCATTTCGAGCCGGTCAATCAGGTCGAGATCGACCTCGCCGCGATGGCCCATAATGCGCGTGAGATCCGGCGGCTCGTCGGCTCCGAATGTTTCGTGGTCGCCGCGCTCAAGTCGAACGCCCACGGTTTCGGCCTGGTCGAGGTCGCGACAGCGGTCCTCGCCGCCGGCGCCGACGCGGTCGCGGTCGTCAACCTCGGCGATGCGATCCGGCTCCGTCGGGCCGGCGTCACCAAGCCGATCATGCTTTATGCCGGTTCGGTTTTCGACGAGGCAACCGCAGCGATCGTCGACGAGCTCGACCTCACGGTCACGGTTCTCGACCTCGGCGGCGCCCGTGTCCTTTCCGCCCGCGCGACGCGGCCGATCCAATATATGGTGAAGGTCGATGTCGGCCTTCAGCGGATCGGCCTCTACCCCAACGACGTGGTTGCCTTCGTCCGCTCGCTGGCCGAACTGCCGGGCCTCCGCTTTCGCGGCGTCTACACCCACATGCACGCCGTCGACAGCGCGGAACCCGCCTATCTCGACTGGCAGTTCGGCCGCTTCGGTGAGGTGATCGCCGCCCTCGCCGAAGCCGGCATTCCGGCTCCGCTGACGCTCGCCGCCTGCAGCAGCGTGCTGATGACGACAATCGCGATGAACCTCAATGCGATCGATCCGGGACGGCTGTTCTACGGCCTGCTCCCGCCGAGTCCGGTGCAGCCCGGTGCGACCTTCCGGCCGGGATTTGTGAGGCTCAGGAGCAGGCTTGTGCAGGTGAAGCCGCTGCTTCGCGCCGGCTATCCCGAGATCGCCCCCTTCCCGGTGCGTCCCGGCACGAGCATGGGCATCTTTCCGCTTGGCCGCTCGGACGGGATGGAGGCGCTCAACGCCGGCTACGTCCTCGTCCGCGGCCGCCGCGCGCCGATCCTCATCCGGCCCTCGCTCGAGCACACGCGAATCGATCTAAGCAATATTCCCGAGGCTACAGTTGGGGACGAGGTCGTCATTGTCGGACGACAGGGCGATGCCGAGATCGCGCCCGCTGAAGTGACGACCCGGCTCAAGATGGATCCCGGCGAGTTCGCCGTCGGCTTGCGGGGCTCGATCGAACGCCGCTACCTGCCGTCAACATGAAACGCACTTGCCTTGACATGGAACGCACCCTCAGATACCCGTCGGCCTAGGCGATTGTGAAGGCCCGCTGACCCACGGAGCGCGCCGGCTTGTCGAATAGAGATACGGGCTATGTTCTGGGTGTCGATATCGGCGGCACCTTCACCGACGTGCTCCTGCTCGGCTCCGACGGTTCGCTCCGCCAGAAGAAGATACTGACGACCCCGCCCCGCTTCGGCGACGCCGTGATCAGCGGTCTCGATGCAATCATCGGAGAAAGCGGAATCGGAGCCGAGTCGATCGGCTCGGTGATCCACGGGACGACGGTGGCGACCAACGCCATCCTTGAAGGGCACGGCGCCAGGACCGCGCTCGCCACCACCCGCGGCTTCCGCGACGTGCTGGAGATCGGCCGCCTCCGGCATCCCTCGCTCTACGACTACTTCTGGGAAAAACCGAAGCCGCTCGCGCCGCGCAATCTTCGCTTCGAGCTCGACGAGCGCACCGGTCCCCAAGGCGAAGTCGAGGCGACTCCGTCGGCGGGTGAGATTCAGGCGCTTGCCGAGACGATCGATGAGCTCGGGCTTCAATCGGTCGCCATCTGCTTCATCAACTCCTATGCCAATCCCGCGAACGAGCAGCGTGTCGCGGCCGAACTGCGCAAGCTCCGGCCCGACCTCTATGTCTCGGTCTCCTGCGAGATCCTGCCCGAGATCAAGGAGTACGAGCGCACCAGCACCACCGTGGTAAACGCCTATATCCAGCCCACGGTCGACCGCTATCTCGCCGATCTCGCCGCCGGCATTTCCGCCCGTGGAGCGGATTGTCCTTTACTCATCATGCAGTCGAGCGGCGGGCTGATGACGGTCGACGTCGCGCGCTCGAAACCGGTCCAGCTTGTCGAGTTGGGTCCCGCCGCCGGTGTCATCGCGACGCGCTTCCTTGCCCGCGCCATGGGCCTGCCGCACGTCATCGCCCTCGACATGGGCGGAACCACGGCAAAGGCCTCGCTGATTGAGAACGGCGAGCCCTTCGAGGCGAGCGAATACGAGGTCGGCGGGGGCATGAACCGCAACCGGAACCTGATGAGCGGCGGCGGCTATCCGCTCCGCATGCCGTCGATCGACATTGCCGAGGTCGGCGCCGGGGGCGGCAGCATCGCCTGGATCGACGCCGGCGGCGCGCCGCGGGTCGGTCCGCAAAGCTCCGGGGCGATCCCGGGCCCCGCCTGCTATGGACACGGCGGAACCGCGCCGACCGTCACCGATGCCTGCGTTGTCCTGGGCTACATCAATCCCGTCGAGATCGCCGGCGGCGCCCAGACGATCGATGCCGCCGCCGCGGCGCGGGCGGTGGCGAGCGGCATCGGCGGGCCGCTCGGCCTCGACCTTGCCGATGCGGCCTACGGCGTCTACGCGATCGCCGTCGCCGGTATGAGCAAGGCGGTCCGCGCCGTGACCAGCGAGCGTGGCCGCGATCCACGCGATTTCGTCCTCGTTGCCTTCGGCGGCGCCGGCCCGGCACTGGCCGCCGAGATGGCCCGCGAGTTCGGCATCGATACCGTGATCGTGCCGTCGGGGCCGGGCGTGTTCAGCACCCTCGGCCTGCTTGTCGCCGACATCCAGGACCAGGCGGTGGCTTCCCACCGCAACCGCGTCGTCATCGACCCGGCCGAGATCAACGCGGCCTTCGCCGGGATGGAGAAGCGGCTTCTCGCCCAGATGGCCGGACATGGCTTCCCCGAGATGGCAGTCGCCCTGACGCGCGTCGCCGACATGCGCTACGCCGGACAATCCTACGAATTGCGGATTCCGCTGCCTGCGGGATCGTATGGCGAGCCCGAAATCGCCGAGATCCGGGAGCGCTTCGAGAGCGAGCACGAAAAGACCTATGGTCACCGCGGCGCGGCGGGCCAGCAGGTGGAGATCATCAATCTCCGCGTCAAGGCGGTGCACCACCGGAAATCCTGGAGCCCTTTCGACGCCGCGATCGCCGACGGAGACGCTGCCACCGCCGCGGTGGCGCCGGCGCGGAGCGCCTATTTCGGCTCGCGTCTCGGCTGGATCGACACGCCCGTAATCACTCGGTCGGCGCTCTCGGCCGCCAAGCCGGCGAAGGGACCGCTGATCGTCGAGGACATGGACGGTACCACCATCGTCCCGCCGTTGAGCGAGGCGTGCCGTGACCAATGGGGGAACATCGTGATCAAGGTCGATCGCCTTGGATAGTGCCGAAAATCCCTTCGTCGATCCGATGACCTTCGAGGTCGTCAAGAACGGCCTGAAGTCATCTCGCCGACGAGATGGCGATCACCGTTATCCGCACCGCCCATTCCCAGGTTGTTCGCGAGAGCATGGACTTCTCGACCGGCCTTTGCGACGCGAGGGGTCGCCTGATCGCCCAGGGCCTGTGCGTGCCGATGCACCTTGGCGCGATCCCGGACGCGATCGAGGCGCTTCTTCGCAAATATGCCGGCGACATCAATCCGGGTGACGTCTTCATCATGAACGACCCGGACGAAGGCGGCATGCACTTGCCGGATGTCTTCGTCTTTCGCCCGGTGTTTCGCGACGGTGGGCTGGTCGGATTCGCCGCCTGCGTCGCCCACTATCCCGACATTGGCGGACGGACCGCCGGCGGCAATGCGGTCGATTCCACCGAAATCTTCCAGGAGGGACTGCAGATCCCGATCCTCAAGCTTTTCGATCGGGGCAAGCGCGATCGCTCCCTGTTCGAGATCATTGCCAGGAACGTCCGCATTCCCGAGGTAGTGATGGGCGACCTCAACGCCCAGCTCGCCGCCTGCCATAGCGGCGAGGCCGGGCTCATTGCGCTCGCCGACCGCTACGGGATCCCACGCTACGAGCAGTTGATCGACGAGATCCTCGACTACACCGAGCGCCGGGTGCGCGCCGAGCTCCGGCAGATCCCGGACGGTCGCTACGAGTTTGCCGACTATATCGACGAGGATGGCTTCGGGAGCGGACCGATCAGGATCGCCGTCGCCCTCGAAGTCTCGGGCGATCGTATCGCGGCGGACTTTTCTGGCACGTCGCCGCAGGTCAAGTCGGCCCTGAACGCGACGATGTCCTATACGAAGTCGGCGGTCTACACGGCCCTCAAATGCGTGATGAGCGAGGACATCCTCAGCAACGAGGGCTTCTTCCGGCCGATCGCCGTCAGCGCACCGAGCGGCACCATCGTCAATCCGGTCCGCCCGGCGCCGCGCGCCGCGCGCGGCCTCACCGGCTTCCGCATGATCGACGCTGTGTTCGGCGCGCTTCACCAGGCGGTGCCGAGCCGCGTCCCCGCCGCCGGCGAAGGCGGGGTGACGATGATCGGCTTCGGCGGCCAACTGCCCGACCGACGCCCCTTCGTCTTCGTCGATTTCTCCGGCGCCGGCTGGGGCGCCCGTCCCGATCGCGACGGTGTCGACGGCACGAGCTGCATCGAGGGGAACCTGTCCAACGTTCCGGTCGAGGAGATCGAGCTCAACCAGCCGCTCCGGGTCGAGCAATACGGCTTCGTTCCCGACACGGGAGGCCCGGGCCAATGGCGGGGCTGCCTCTCGATTGTCCGCGAGTTCCGCTTTCTCGCCGACGAAGGCGTGATGCAGATCCGCTCCGACCGCCGCAAGCACATGTCCTACGGTCTCGCCGGCGGCAAGGACGGCACGCCCTCATGGAATATCCTCAATCCCGGCCAGCCGCACGAGCAGATCCTGCCCACCCACATCACCCGCGAGGTACGGCGCGGCGATGTGCTCCGCCACATCACCGGCGGTGGCGGCGGTTACGGCGATCCCGCCGAACGCGCCCCCGAACTCATCCGGCGCGAGATCATCGAAGGTAAGTTCACCGCCGACTATATCCGCCGCCATTATGGCGTCGAGATAACGGAAGGAGACCCAGAGGGCGAACTGGCCTCGGAGAAGCGGCGGGTCCGCGCCAGCGGCTGATCGCTCCGCTCCCGGCTCTCCGGAAGCCGGGCCGGCCTATCGCAAGGGTTGCTCGACGGACGGGTTGCGAGGCTCGCCGTGGCGACGCCTGTTTGCGGCGTTTACCAACCCAACTCCGGCGAGCATCAGCGGTATCGCCAGCCAAAGCCAGACGCTCAGCCGCTCGCCGAATAGAATCATTCCCCAGATGATCCCGGACGGCACGACGATGTAGTTGAACTGGGAGACGAAGACGGCGCCGGCCCGCCGGATCACCTCGAAAAAGAGGAAGAGGTTGAGCGCGGCGATCGCGATCGAGACGAGGAGAGCCGCGTCCCGCGTCTCGATCCGGGGCGGCAGCGGATAGAACTGGCCGGATGCGACAACGATCAACAGAAGGACAAAGGCTGCGCCCATCATGGTGCCGCCGGCGAGCGCGAGCGAGGACGAGCCCGCCGCCGGCTGGAAGCGTTCGGCGATGATGTTTGAGCAGGCCGAGGCAAAGACCGAGGCGACGAGCACCGCGACCCACGAACCCATTCCGGGCTCGGGCAGGCTGCCCTCCGGCAGCACAATCAGAAGCAGCCCGGCGAAGCCGAGGCCGAGGCCTGCAATGCTCATGAGCCGGAGCGCCGCCATCCCCACAAGCAGTGCAAGTCCGTAGGTGGCGGCCGGAATGAGGCCCAGCACCAGCGTGACAACCCCGGCCGGGAGGTGCGGCGCGATCACCGCCAGCAAGCCCCATGGGATGGCGAGGCCGAGCCCGCCGACCACGAGGTAGAACAGGGTGCTGGCCCAGTCGACGCGAGGCACCCGGCCGGTTGCAAGCCCGCCGAGAAGAAGAAGCACGGCGGCGCCGAGGCACTGCCAAAAGGCGTAACCGAGCGGCGGAATGCCGCCGCCGACCGCGATCCGGTTCATGCCGATCATGGCGCCGAAGAACACGCCCTGAACGATCAGCATCAAGGCCGGCAGGGCGCGGCTCTCTTCTGCGGGCAACAATGCGGCGGGAAGGTCTTCGGCCATGGATCACCCAACCCCGGTGGGACGAGCTTTTTCAACGAGCTTTAGGTCTTCCCACATTTCGCGCCGTGAATTCGGTCCGCTGTTCGGTGACGTACTCCGGAGACGACAAGGTAAGTGCCCGAATGGGTCAGGGCGATGTCTCGCTGGCCAAGGCTTCACGGCGAACGTCAATCACAAACCGCGTGGCGGCGTCACATTCTTTGAAGACAAGGTGTCACCTCGGCGCCGTCCGACTGCTGTAAGTGACACCGATCCAATGCCACTCAACGTAGCCGTGAAATCGTCGAATGCGAGACGGCGTAGGACCTCGCTATCTCGACCAGCGGCTCGCCAGCATCACGCCTGGCCAGTGCCTCGCGGCGCTGATGAGGTGTGAGTTTCGGCTTCCTGCCAAACCGGACGCCACGCGCGCGAGCACGCTCTCGTCCCTCCCCGGTTCGGCTTCGGATCAGCTCTCGCTCAAACTCGGCGAGGCCGGCGAGTACGGTCAGCATGAGCCTGCCGTGGGCCGTGGTCGTATCCGCCCAAACGTCGCGGAGAGATTTGAAACCGGCACCCTTGTCCGCAATCGTAGCCAGCGTGTTGAGAAGATCACGCGTCGATCGGGCGAGGCGATCCAGTCGGGTCACCATCAACATGTCGCCCTTGTCGAGACCCAAGAGCACGCGCTGAAGCTGCTTCCGGTCAGTGACCGAACCGCTCACCTTCTCGCGAAACACCTTCGCCGCCCCTGCATCCCTGAGCTCGGCCACCTGAGCGTCGAGTGTCTGTCCATCGGTCGAACTTTCGCGTAGCCGAACACAGTCATTTCGCGCCAATCTTTCGCACGTAGATTTCGCACAGCGTAAACGTCTGATTCGACATGAGCAAGCGCTCTGTTCTAAATTCTTAAATTCCGCACGGGGAACGTGGCCGTTGTCTGTCAATGAGTTAACACGTGCGAATATCGCGTACGAAACTAGGCGAATTCATGGGATTGAATTTCCGGACCGTCATGATCTTTGATTTCACTGATGCCCGGGCGCTCGACACATCCTCCAATGCTGCCAATGCTGCCTGCGGCCCGTCGTAGGACGTGACGGGTACCCACTCCTACGAGCGCGGGGACTTCGTCTTCGAGCCACTGCACTATCTGGCGCTGCTCGAACAGAAGACCGGCGCCCCGCAGCGGCGATCCCATTCGTTATCCGACGGCTAAAGATCGAACCCTCGGCCGGCTCCTCGCCAATCTGAAACGGCGGCAGCAGCACTAGCACGCCGCCCACCCGATCCGACCGGGATCGAGTTGAGCTTTACCGAGAAGCCTTCGCCGTCCAGCATGGACCAGACGTAGGCGACCGACGCCTCGTCGACTTTGTCGCGGTCGCCCCCGGGCTTGCTTACTGAGGGCTTACTGCCGGCGCGCCGATCTCTCAGAGGCCCTTCGTTGGTCCATGTTTCGAGGAGATCGGGCGCGTTCAAGTCCCGCGCCCGCGGGGCGAATGTCGGCGGCGGCGTAGCAGTCAAATTCACCTGGATTGGCGCTGGTGTCCATTAGTCACTCCTCCGGGTCTTCACCCTTGACGACGCGCCGGAACGCTTCCAGCGCCTTCCGTAGCTCCGGCGAGAGCTGCGTTTCGCTGACGAGCTCGGTCGCGCCGCCAGCGCGGCTAGTTTCAAGCTCGGCCGCCCGTCGAAGGCCGATCTCGATCGCCTTGTTCGCAGCGCCGAGGTCGAGCCGGTAGATGGCGACGTTGACCAGCGTCGGCGGCGCGCCGCGCTTCTTGGCCTCGAACCGGGTGATCGTCGCCGGCTTGCGGGCGAGGGCGTACTCGATCGTGTCGATCAGCGCGGCGTCGAAATAGGCCGAGGCGATCCGCGCCTGAACCTCCTCGTCGAGGACGCGCCGAAGCTCAAGGTCGGCGGCGTCCGTCGCCCTCGGGCTGCTGGCTGCGGCATCGAGGGCCGAGGTCAACAGTTTGTCTACAGTTTCCTCGCGGTTCTTCCTCGCGCGCGACCCCTTCCCCCCGTCCGCCCTCTCGCCTCCGGTGCGCACCCGTTCGATTTCGGCTTTGATCTCGGGGCGCTTCATCAGGCGGGAGCCGGTTCGGTTTGCGGCCTTTGGTGAGTAGCCGGCCTTGCGGGCTGCTTCGGTTGGGTTGGCACCGGCGACGATGTAGCGGGCGAAGGCGCGCTCACGCTCGTTTAGGCCCTGTGTGCGGCGGCGCGGCTTGATCGGTTTCTTCGGCATGGTCGTGTTCCCCCCATGGGATGATGTTGCCTTCGGCGTCGCGGACGATCTTGCCACCAGACGGGTATGTCGTCACCCATGCCGGCGGCGGACGGTCGCCGGGCCTGGGGTGCTTCAATCGGTCGAGAACTCAGGCAGGTCCGGAAAGTCGTCGACGGGAGGAACCACAGGCGTGGCAGGTTCTGGCCGCCCGCTATTGAGACATTCGACAATGGCCTCCAAATGGGTCGCGAAGCTTGCCTGAAGCTCGGCATCGGGCTCCGACGCGGCTTCCAGCACGAGCTCTTCGCCGTCCATCGAAACGTCGATGCCGGCCGCCTCTACCTCGTTCAGGAAGACGTCGACGTCGAAAGTCGCCGGGTCCATCGCCGGATATCCTTGGGAGCTTGTTCAATGGCCTCGGGTGGAGACCTCAAATTCCCGACCGCACCGATCGCCAAGTCCGATGTCCCACTCAGCGGCCGTGCTCCTGGCCGGGCTTCACTGGGCGTTGTGTCTGTCGGGACCGCTTGGTCGTGGGGGATGCCGCATGTGCCGCCCGAGCTCTCGAGGTCCGGCGCAGATGCGTTTCCGTTGACACGGGCTACAGCAACACCCGCGCGCCTATCCGATGTGGCATCAGTCGGTGTTGCTTCCGCGCCCTTCGTTTGTGGGCGAGCGAGTTTGAACTCCCAAAATTCTGCACCCGGCGGGCCGTTCTCAGGAGTCGCTTCACCGGACTCGGCAGGCTCGCTTGCTACGCGCGCGTGGCGCGACGCGCGCGTAGCATCGCCCGAGCCGTCCTCGTTGCTGATCTCTTCGAGGATTGCACGGGCCAGCGCATGAACAGCATCGGACTCGCGCTTCTTGTCGTCGCCAGCGCGAAGGAATCGCATCGCCTCCTTAAACGCACTGAGCTCCTGACGGACCCCGGACTGGGACATCCCGGACGCCTGAAGTTGCGCGCGATACGCGGTATACGCTGCACGCTTCCCCATCTGCAAAGCTTCGATCCCGCTCTCGTAAATGTTCAGCGCATCGGCTAGCCTCTGCCTACTAACTAGCCTCTGCCTACTAATCTGTCCGCGTTCGATTGGCGATGGAGACAAGGCCGAGCGCACCTCACAGACCGCACGCGTCGCAGCCCCTGGATCGGCTGCCATGGGCACGCTATCGGTCCCTGGTCTTGCATGGTCCGTCATGGACGCAGCTTCATCCATCCTCGCGTTGCCCCGATCGCATTGGCACCACGCCCAGCCAGCCAGGAGCTTGTTGATCTCCGGGGAATTTCGAAGCTTGCATCGGTGAGCCCCACCCCGAAGTATCGAGAGTCGTGCCGGTTTCCATCACCGAGTCCGAAGTGCTGAAATCCGTCACCGGGTTTTCGCCAGTTTGGTGGTGGAGACCAGCACCGGGGGCCGTCGTTTTCCGGCACCGGAATTCCGTTTTTTCGCGCGTGGTCGGCCCTTATTCGATCGTGCCTGCCTCGCAGCCAGCTTTGCCGCTTCTAGCGTCTCAATCCTCCGCCATTCGTCAGTCGGCGGCGCAAAGTCACTGTGGCGGTAGCAGAGGCGAAAGAGGTTGGGGCGCCGATAGACCGAGTTGCCCGCGCCACCGCGCTCGGTGACCTCTACGAAGCCAAGGGCGACGAGTTCGCGAATCGCCGGACCAACCGCGTGGCGATTGAGCCCGAATCGACAAAAGTCGTCGTAGGTGACCGGCAACCGGCCGTTCTCTGTTCCGCCGTGGTCCGCCAGCTCGATTTCCAAACGATCGAGCACGCGCCTCGCCGACAAACTCGCAACTGCAAGAGCGGGAGACCGCAACATCTCAATCGTTCGCGGAGCGAACTGCCCCTCAATCCTTGTGCGCCGTTTCCGGTAGCTCACGGCTAACCTCCAGCTGGGGTGTAGGTGCGGTGAATCTTGATCCGCCGCGGATTGAGCCGTCGACGCATCATCGTTAGTGACCTGCGGCTTCGATCAAGGCGCGGATGTCTTCGACGCGCCAAGCTGTGATCCGCGGCCCGAGCCGCGCGGGTTTGGGATAGCGCCCGGACCTGACGCCGGCCCACCAAGTGGACTTACTGACGGGGATCGGGCCGGAAGGGCCCAGGATTCCCGAGAGCCGGACGAAACCGGTCCTCGGCAACTCAGCCTTATTCTGCAACCCGCGACTCCGTTCCAAAGAGGACGAAGCCGTGCTACATCATCGGTCGGAGCCGTAGGCCGAATTGGCGAAATACTATCCGAACTCGGACAGGGAGTGCTGCCTCCATCCTCTCACGTCACGGGCACCAACCCAACTGCCTCTCGCAGCCATTTCAAGATCGTATCCTGGTCCAGCTTCAATCCGATTAGTTGTAGATCTGACATGATCCAGGCGGTCGCGTCGTTCCGTTTCTTTTTTGGGTCAAATCGATAGCGACCCAGCGCCATGGCGGCTATCAATCTTAGCGCGGTCGTGCGCGCCTTCGAGTCAGAACTCCCATTTCGCCATGCGAATTTGGGCTTCGAGTTCGGCCACTCTTTTCCGTAGTTGATCCCATTCTTGCTCCGTGGGAGCTTTGGCAGTCTTCTCCGTACGTTCGCTGAGCGCGGTTTCAAGTTCGGCTGGGAATTTCGATCCGACCGATCTGGCCCATACGACAAACGCCGCCGGCTTCACGGGATCCGGCAGCGCCCTTTGTGCCAACCGTAGAAGCTTGGAGTACTCAGTGGCAAACTGCGACACGTCCGCGTAGCGCTCGATCGACTTCCAATTGACGACTTCAGGTGCTTTGCGAAAGGCAAGAGCGACTGCCTCATCAAGAGTTCCAGCGCTCCATTCTGCTCCAGTAGGGGAAATCGGCATCCGCGTTCGGTTGATTGAATGGACGGTGTTTCATCCTCGGCTGCGCTTCTTGCAGACGCCAGTTGCCGCAATCTCGATTGCTCTCTTTGGTACTCGGTTTCGATTTCTTCCGGTGTCTTCGCGAGGAGTTCAGCCCGCCGGGCCTCCATCAACTGCCGGACTTCAGCGGGCCCCATCGACGCGGTGACCCCGCCGGTCCGAAATATTGGTTCGAAGTCACGGGAGAGCAGGAAGTCCACCGTCTGCTCTAGACGTGAACGCTCGGTGATCGAGATCACTGCCAACTCTACCGGTGAATTGCTACCCAGCTTGCTACCCGCCGCCCACTGCCCAAGCGCGCTAGGCTGGCAACCGATTGAAAAACATGGTCGGAGCGACAGGATTTGAACCTGCGACCCCTTGACCCCCAGTCAAGTGCGCTACCAGGCTGCGCCACGCTCCGACGCGGCCGGGACTATAGTGGTGCCGGCGCCGGTCCTGCAATGCGCCAGCCGCCCAATTCAGCGCGCAGCTCAGCGCGCCTGGTCGAGGATCCGCTTGAGTTCGAGGAGTTCGACCAGGGTCGCCTTGAGCCGCTCCGCATCCTCCCGGCTGAGCCCGGCGCTGACGGCGGCGCCGCGCGCGCGCACCATCAGCCGGCTCCGGCCATGGCGCGCGGCCGACCGCCGGCGTCGCGGGCCGGACTCGATGCCCTCTCCTCGTCGGGATCGTGATCCTCGCGCTCGACGTCGACGCTCGTCGGCGTCGACTGCGGGAGCCGCGCCCGGGACGTGCTCGCCCTTCTCGAAGACCGGCGTCGATCCCGCCGCGCTGCGGCGAGCGCCGCGATGCCGTATCGGCTCTCGTCCTCGCGCACGGCGTGCCGCCTGGTCGCGCCTGCGCCCGGGCACGCCGGCGAACTCGCCGCGCCCGGCGCCGATGACGAAGCGCGGCCCCTGCTCCTTGAGGATGCGCTGCACGCCGCGGATCGTGTAGCCCTCGCCGTAGAGCAGGAAGCGGATGCCGCGCAGGAGATCGACGTCGTCGGGCCGGTAGTAGCGGCGGCCGCCGCCGCGCTTCATCGGCTTGATCTGCGTGAAGCGCGTCTCCCAGAAGCGCAGCACATGCTGCGGCAGGTCGAGATCCTCCGCGACTTCGCTGATCGTCCGGAATGCGTCTGGGACTTTTCGCCACCATCGTTCTCCGGCAGTCGGCGCGCCCTCCGCGCCCTCATTCGCCCGCCGGCGACGGTTCCTTCCAGCTGTCAGCAAGCGCGGCGTTGATCTTCTGCTTGAGGACGTTGCTCGGCTTGAACACCATCACCCGGCGCGGCGAGATCGGCACTTCCTCGCCGGTCTTGGGATTGCGGCCGACGCGCTCGCTCTTGCTGCGCACGATGAACGAGCCGAACGAGGACAGCTTCACCGCCTCGCCGCGAACGATGCAGGCGCAGATCTCGTCGAGCACCAGTTCGACCAGTTGCGCCGATTCGGTGCGCGACAGCCCAACCTTCTGGTAGACCGCCTCGCAGAGGTCGGCCCGCGTCACCGTCTTGCCGCCCATGGCCTCAACCGCCCCGTTGGAGGTGCCGCTTCAGGAAATCTCGTCTAATCAATCCAAGGCCATAGCGTATTGCCTCGCAACCGTCGGAATCAACCGACCTTGCGAGGCGTGATCGCGTGCACATCGGCGCTCGCGCCGCCGCTACCAGCGCAGCAGCACCGCCCCCCAGGTGAAGCCGCCGCCCATCGACTCGAGGAGGAGCAGGTCGCCCTTCTTGATGCGGCCGTCGCGGCTCGCCTCCCACAGCGCCAGCGGGATCGAAGCCGCCGAGGTATTGCCGTGGCGGTCGACGGTGCGGATCACCTTCTCGATCGGGATGCCGAGCTTGCGCGCGCGTCGCGTCGATGATGCGGATATTGGCCTGGTGCGGCACGAACCAGTCGATGTCGGCGGCGGTGAATCCGGTCGCGGCGAAGGCCTCGTCGATCACGTCGGAGACCATGCCGACCGCGTGCTTGAAGACCTCGCGGCCCTCCATGCGGAGATGGCCGACGGTGCCGGTCGACGACGGGCCGCCGTCGACATAGAGCATCTCCTGGTAGCGCCCGTCGGAGCGCAGATGCGCCGAGAGCACGCCGCGGTCGCTCCGCCAGCCCGGCTGCGACTCGGCCGACGAGCACCACCGCGCCGGCGCCGTCGCCGAACAGCACGCAGGTCCTGCGGTCGGTCCAGTCGAGGATGCGCGAGAAGGTCTCGGCGCCGATCACCAGCGCCCGCTTGGCCTGGCCGGCGCGGATCATCGCGTCGGCCGTGGTCAGCGCGAACAGGAAGCCGGAGCAGACCGCCTGGAGGTCGAAGGCGGCGCCGTGCTTCATGCCGAGCTTCTGCTGGACGGTCACCGCGGAGGCCGGGAAGGTGTTGTCCGGGCGTCGCGGTGGCGAGCACGATCAGGTCGATGTCGGCGGGCGTCAGCCCGGCGTCGTCGAGCGCCGCCTGCGCCGCCTTGAGCGCCGAGATCGGACGTCAACTCGCCGTCGGCGGCGATATGGCGCTCGCGGATGCCGGTCCGCTGGCGGATCCACTCGTCGGAGGTGTCGACCATCCGCGACAGTTCGTCGTTGGTGAGGACCTTCTCGGGCAGGTAGCCGCCGCCGCCGAGAACGACGGAACGGATCGTGCTCACAGCGCCTCCGCCGGCGCGACCTCGGCGTCGCCGCCGCGCGCCTGCGACCGGTAGTACTCGCGTCACGTCGCTGGTTGATGTTTTCGAGAAGCCGGTTGCGGGCCATGCTGTAGCCGAGTTCGACGGCCGTGGCGAAACCCTCCGGGTCGGTGCCGCCGTGGCTCTTGATGACGATGCCGTTGAGGCCGAGGAACACCCCGCCATTGCCGCGCCGCGGATCCATCTTCTCGCGCAGCCGCTCGAAGGCGTCGCGGGCGAGGAAATAGCCGATCCGGGCGAGGAAGCGTGCGGTTCATCGCCGAGCGGAGATAGCCGGCGATCTGCTTGGCCGTGCCCTCGGCGGTCTTGAGCGCGATGTTGCCGGAGAAGCCCTCGGTCACCACGACATCGACGGTGCCCTTGCCGATATCGTCGCCCTCGACGAAGCCGGCATAGTCGATGTTCGGGAGGTTGGCCTCCTTGAGGAGCTGGCCCGGCCTCGCGCACCGGCTCGAGGCCCTTCACCTCCTCGACGCCGATATTGAGGAGGCCGACGGTCGGCCGCGGGATGTCGAACAGGGCCCGCGCCATCGCGCCGCCCATCACCGCGAAGTCGAACAGCTGCTGGGCGTCGGCGCCGATCGTCGCGCCGCAGTCGAGCACCACGCTCTCGCCGCGCAGCGTCGGCCACAGCGCGGCAATCGCCGGCCGGTCGATCTCGGCGGTGGTCCGCAGGCAGAACCGCGCCATCGCCATCAGCGCGCCGGTATTGCCGGCCGAGACCGCGAAATCGGCCTCGCCCTTCTTCACCGCCTCGATCGCCCTCCACATGCTCGAGCGGCGGCGGCCGTGGCGGAGCGCCTGGCTCGGCTTCTCCTCCATGCGCGACGGCGATAGTCGCAATGCTCGAAGACCGAGCCTCCGCGACGCGCGGATAGCGGGCCAGCACGCGGCTCGACCGCGCTCCGGTCGCCATAGAGCCGGAAGCGGAGGTCGGGACGGCGGACGAGCGCCTTGGCGGCGCCGGGAATGACGAGGTTGACGCCCTCGTCACCGCCCATCGCGTCAAGTGATACGGTTATGTTTGCCGCCATTCAGACCACGTCGAGCCGTGACCGCCGCTGCCGCCTCGTGGCCAGCGGACGCGAATCGGCGACCATACCCGCTTCGGCGAGCCGCGACAAAGGCTTGGCGAGCCGGCATTCCCACCGTTCAGGACTTCCCGGCGACTTGAGCGCCGGCCAGCGCCGCGAAGGGCGACTGCGCCGGCTCGGCGTCGCCGCTCGGCCGGCCTCGGCCGGCAGCTTCGCGCCGGGCGCGCGCGGATAGGGATCGAGCGCCAGAGTGAAATGCTCGAGGACGATCGCCGCCGAGATCGATGCTCGGGCCGGCGACCGCCTCCGGCTGGTCTCGTCTCGGGATCGACCATCACCTCCGCCCCCGGCTTCGGCTGGGGCGGCGCCTCGCGCGAGCCGGCCGGCGCGAAGCGTGACGTGGAATCGCTCATCGATCGACTGCGGCGCCGGCTCGAGGCTGACGACGCAGGTGTGCACCACCTCCGCGCGCAGCACGCCCATCGACGACCACGATCAGCCCGCCGTCGCGTCCGGCCGATATCGAGGTCGGCGGCGAGCGAATCGACCGCGACCAGGTCGAGGCTCGGCGGCGATCGCCGCCCGCTCGGCCTCGGTCGCCTCGATATGCTGGACGAGCGCCGGCAGCGCCGATCGACCCGATCTCGAGCGGGCGGGAAAAGAGCGGCTTCTGCTTCACGGCGGGTCCTCCGGCCGGAAGAACGCGGACGGCTGGCCAGGCGATGTCGCCGGCGACGACGCGATCGCCGGCGTGCGCCGCAAGCGCCGTTGCCGAGGCAATCATATAGGCGGCGAGCGCCGGCGGCCGCCACTCCGTGCCTTCGCCGCCATAGACGGTGCGGCCGAGCGTTGCCGCGAGCGCGTCGGGGTCGGCGGTCGCGATCGCCGCCTCGTAGGCCGCCGCCCGCCCGTAATAGGCTTCGCCGAGCTTCCGCATCCGCTTGCCGACGGAGGTGTCCTTGACCCCCAGCTCGCGCAGCGCGTCGTCCATCTCGCTGGCAGAACACGTCGAACACCCCCTGCCCCGACCGCCTTGGCCGCCGTCGTCGCCGCGGCCGAGGCGGCGCAGCACCAGGGCCGTGTGGGCGACCACCATCTCGAAGCGCCCCTCGACGGTGTCGGGGACGCCGAGCTCGGTGTATAGGGCGCGGCGCGCGGGCCTGCGCCACGATCGCGCCGTAAAGGGCGGATGGTATGCCGGGTCGAGGCGTGTGCGTCGAAAGCGGGCAAACATGGCAGCGGGCGTCCCTCGGTCCGGGCCGTTGTGATCTTGCCGGTCGGGGTAGCGCACGCTAGGGGAAATGCCAAGATGGGCAATGGGTTGAGTATAGATTCGCGAGGCCGCGCCGCGCCACCGGGCGATCGTGCGCGGCGATTTTGCTGTCGCTGGGCGCGGCGGGCTGCGTCAGCGATCGAATCGCAGCACGGCTATGTCGTTCCCGAATATCGCCATCGAGCAGGTTCCGGTCGGATCGAGCAAGGACCAGGTGCTGATCGCCCTCGGCTCGCCCTCGACCACCGAGAATTTCGGCGGCGAGGCCTTCTACTACATCAGCCAGACCCGCAAGCAGTCGGTCGCCTTCATGCCCGAGAAGGTCGTCGGCCAGCGCGTCGTCGCCGTCTATTTCGACAAGAACGACACCGTCATCCGCGTCGCCGACTATGGCCTCAAGGACGGCAAGGTCTTCGACTTCGTCGAGCCGGACCACGCCGACCGCCGGCAAGGACGAGAACTTCCTCAGCCAGGTCCTCGGCGGCGTCGTCGGCGGCCACGGCGGCGGCGGCCCCTTCGGCAGCGGGTCGTAGGTCAAGCGACAAGGTTTTTCAGCGCGCGTTTTTGGAAACGGGGCGATCACGAGTCGCTGCGTTTTTACACGATGTGATTGTACATTGGGGTTGACCGCCAACTGCTAGTATTCTAGCGTTTCGTTTCTGGGGTGGGGATTGCCAACGGGCTGCTTGACATCGACAAAGGCGTTTTCCGCGGCGGGATTGCGCTGGAGCGAGCATATTCAGACGCCCTACTGTACGGGTCGATACCCGTAACTCGATCTTCTCCCCGCACCGGGCCGCCGACCAGATTTTACGCAGATGGCGTCGTGTCGGTCCGATATTGGAAACCGGCGCGTTCACTCTTGGAGTGATGCGGCCTCTTTGGCGGGTCGAACAAATGGAAATCAAGCTTCACTACGACGGCAGCGTGAACTCTGACAAACTGGGCAGCAACGCCAGCGTAACTGGCTTTAAGAGTCAGCTGAAGGCAGCTGCGGCGGTATTCGAGCAAGCTTTTCTTGATCCAATCACGATTAACATAGATATAAAGGTCGCCGACCTCGCCGGGGGTGCTATCGGCCAATCCTCAAAATATATATTTCCGTACGCTTACCCAGCAATAAAGAAAGCTCTTGAGGACGACAAGAGTTCCTTGGATGATTCGTCCGCAGTTAAACACCTACCTTCCAGCAATTCTAACACGTTCTATCTTACCGGCGCACAATTAAAAGCACTTAGACTTGACAAGGCTGACGGTTCGAAATCAGATGGGACGATCGCATTCGATCAACAGGTCAAGTTCGACTATTCACACTCATCCAGCATGACGAAGACATCCTATGACTTCTTTGGCGTGGCGGCGCATGAAATATCGGAGATATTGGGCAGGATCCTGCCCCATGACAAGTCTGGCGACAGCCTTTCTTCGATTCTCGATCTCTTCAAATCGGACCGACCATTCTCCGGGACCACAGCGGGCGATTTCAGCATCGACCAGAGCACTCATCTCCTGGCATTCAACACGGACTCCAAGGGAGACTTCGGCGATTGGGCGAACAGTGTTTCAACAGACGATGCCTTTCGCGCCTTCGGCGTTCCCGGCAAGGTCGCCAACGTGTCCGACACCGATCTGCGGGTAATGGATGTCATCGGCTACGATCACAAAGCCGCGGATATCGCTTTCGTCATAGACACGACCGGCAGCATGACGCCCTACATAGACAATGTGAAGGCGAACGCTGTCGACCTGATAAACCAGGCCTTTGGCACGACCGCCGATCCCATCGACGCCCGCATCGGAATTGTCGGTTTCAAGGACGCAGACGGGCCGGACGGTCCCGGCGAGACCGAAAAGATCCTGAACTTCACCGAGCAGGACACTTATGCCGACAGAAAGACGGCGGCGGTCGACGCGATCAACAGCATCACTGTGGGCGGCGGTGGTGATATCCCAGAGGCAGACAACTCGGGACTCCTGGTCGCTCTTAAGGGCGAGCTCGGCGCATGGCGAAAATCGGCGCAGACGCACAAGATCATTCTGTTCAGCGACGCACCGGTGAAGGACATCAATCTCGCCTCTCAGGTTCAAACCCTCTCGCACGATCTTGGCGTCAGCGTGACAACTCCCGGTGTCAGCAAAGTCGCCAATATGGTCTACGGCGACTTCACCTTCAAAGTGCCAGCCAAAGGCAAGATCGCGATCAACACCGGCAAGGGAACAGGCGGCGACCACGACGATATCGCAGGAATCCTCGACCCGCCGACCAAGCCGACGGTCAAGATCGCGATCAACACCGGCAAGGGAACAGGCGGCGACCACGACGATATCGCAGGAATCCTCGACCCGCCGACCAAGCCGACGGTCAAGATCGACTCACAGGTCTACGTCATTCAGGTGGGCTTCGACTTAAGCGCGACCGACGGCCTAAACAGCATCGCGGAAGACAATAGCGGCAAATTCTTCACCGGCGACTTGACCAATCTGTCGGACATCATCAAGGACATCATCTCCCTTCCCCCGCCAGTGGCGGGGAAGACGCTGATCGGCACCAACAAGAACGACAAGCTCAAGGGGGGTGAGGGAGACGATACCATCGTCGGCCGAGGCAAGAACGATAAGCTAAAGGGCTTTGGCGGCGATGACGATCTAACGGGAGGAAAGGGAAAAGATCATCTCAAAGGCGGGGACGGGAACGATCTCCTGAACGGGGGCGCCGGGAGGGACAATCTCAAGGGAGACAGCGGCGAGGATCAGTTCATTTTCGACAAGTGGGGGAGATCGAGCAAAGACAAGATCGCCGACTTTACCGTCGGCGAGGACACTATCGTTTTCAAGAGCTCGAAGTTCAAAGCGCTGGATGCCGGACCGCTATCGGCTGACTTCCTCGCTTATGGCCAGGCAGCCGCCGACAGCGATGACCACGTCATCTACAATCCGCTGAAGGGCATCCTGTACTACGATCCGGACGGCGCAGGAGGCAAGCATGCGCTTGAGGTGGCTTTCATCGGCAAGGAACTGTTTCCGACCAGCGCGGACTTTCTGGTGATCTGAGCGGGATCGCCCATCGATCCCGGCCGCCTGCACGCCCGCCTGGCTGCTTGCGGCCGGTGTTGATTCAACGCGCCAGCGTCGCGAGGAGCAGGAGCGCGACGATGTTGGTGATCTTGATCATCGGGTTGACGGCCGGGCCGGCAGTGTCCTTGTAGGGGTCGCCGACGGTGTCGCCGGTGACCGCCGCCTTGTGGGCGTCGGAGCCCTTGCCGCCGTAGAGACCCTCCTCGATCAGCTCTCTTGGCGTTGTCCCAGGCGCCGCCGCCCGCGGTCATCGAGATCGCGACGAAGAGGCCGGTGACGATGACGCCGAGGAGCATCGCGCCAAGCGCGGCGAAAGCTTCGGCCTTGCCGGCGATCCAGTAGATCACGAAGTAGCAGACGATCGGCGAGAGCACCGGCAGCAGCGAGGGAATGATCATCTCCCTGATCGCGGCCCGCGTCAGCAGGTCGACGGCCTTGCCGTAGTCCGGCTTGTCGGTGCCCTTCATGATGCCGGGCTTCTCGCGGAACTGGCGGCGCACTTCCTCGACGATGGCGCCGGCCGCCCGGCCGACCGCGGTCATGGCGATCCCGCCGAAAAGATAGGGGAGAAGGCCGCCGAAGATCAGGCCGACGACGACGTATGGGTTGGCCGAGCGTGAAGTCGACCGCTTTGACGTCGGCGAAATAGGGGAAGGTCGCCGGGTCGCTCGAGAAGAATGGCGAGGTCCTTGGTATAGGCCGCGAACAGCACCAAAGCGCCGAGGCCGGCCGAGCCGATGGCGTAGCCCTTGGTCATCGCCTTGGTGGTGTTGCCGACCGCGTCGAGCGCGTCGGTCGATTTCCGCACCTCCTTCGGCAGGCCCGCCATCTCGGCGATGCCGCCGGCATTGTCGGTGACCGGCCCGAACGCGTCGAGCGCGACGACCATGTCCGGCGATCGCCAGCATCGTGGTGACGGCGATGGCGATGCCGAAGAGGCCGGCGAGCGAATAGGTGACGATGATGCCGGCGATGATGACAAGCGCCGGCAGCGCGGTCGACTCGAGCGAGACCGCGAGGCCCTGGATGACGTTGGTGCCGTGGCCGGTGACCGAGGCCTTGGCGATCGATTTGACCGGCCGGAAGTTGGTGCCGGTGTAGTACTCGGTGATCCAGATGATCAGGCCGGTGACGATCAGTCCGGCGATGCCGCAGAGATAGGTCGAGGTCGGCGTGAAGGCTCGGCCGCCCAGCGCGGGGCTGGTCGAACCACGCTCGATGTCGCCGAAGATCAGCCAGGTTACAGGGTAGAGCACGATCAGCGAGAGGACGGCGGTGACGATGAAGCCCTTGTAGAGGGCGCCCATGATCGAACTGTTGGCGCCGAGGCGGACGAAGAAGGTGCCGACGATCGAGGCGACGACGCAGGCGCCGCGCAGATCGCCGAGCGGATAGATCATGGCGGTCGTCGAGAACTCGGCTGCCGGCGAAGAAGATCGAGGCGAGCACGATCGTCGCCACCACCGTCACCGCGTAGGTCTCGAAGAGGTCCGCCGCCATGCCCGCGCAGTCGCCGACATTGTCGCCGACGATTGTCGGCGATCGCCGCCGGGTTGCGGGGATCGTCCTCGGGAATGCCCGCCTCGACCTTGCCGACGAGGTCGGCGCCGACGTCGGCGCCCTTGGTGAAGATGCCGCCGCCGAGACGGGCGAAGATCGAGATCAGCGAGGCGCCGAAGCCGAGCGCCACCAGCGCGTCGACCACCTCGCGGTTGCTCGGCGTCGTAGCCCGCCGATGCCTGGTGAGGATCCAGTAAGTAGACCGTGACGCCGAGGAGCGCGAGGCCGGCGACCAGAAGGCCGGTGATGGCGCCGGAGCGGAAGGCGATGTCGAGTCCGGCGGCGAGGCTCTGGCTCGCCGCCTGGGCGGTCCGGACATTGGCGCGGACCGAGACCATCATGCCGGCGAAGCCGGCGACGCCGGACAGGATGGCGCCGATCAGGAAGCCGATCGCGACCGGCACCGACAGGAATATCGCGACGATGATGAAGACGACGATGCCGACGATGGCGATGGTGAGGTACTGGCGCCGGAGATAGGCGGTCGCGCCCTCCTGGATCGCCGCGGCGATCTCCTGCATGCGCGCCGACCCGGCGTCGGCCGCAAGCACCGACCGCGCCGCCCATCGCGGCATAGGCGACCGAAAGAAGGCCGCAGATGATGATGATGTAGAGCAAGGTCTGTTCCCCTTCGTCCGCCCGGCCGACGCCGGCCCGGTTGGTGACTGAGCTCCGTTTGGGAGCGCATTTTCCCTGAGAAAACGGCCGGGCCGCCGCCCGCGGCCGCCTATTTGGACCGGGCGAGGGTATGGACCTGTCACCCGGCGGGCGTCAAGCTCTTGATCGACCGCCTATATGCGGGGCGCGACGGCGCAAAATCGCGGCGATTCCGAGCGACACGACGCAGACCGCCACCACCGGGAAGACGAGGTAGTTGATCCACGCCCAGCCGACCGAGGCGAACAGCGATCCGGATGCGAAGGAAGCGGCGGCCACCGAGCCGAAAATCAGGAAATCGTTCAGGCCCTGCACCTTGCCCCCGCTCCTCCGGCCGGTAGGTTCCGGTCAGCATGGTCGTGGCGCCGATGAATCCGAAGTTCCAGCCGAGCCCGAGCAGGATCAGCGCGACCCAGAAATTGGCGACTCGATGCCGGCGAGCGCGACCGCGCCGCAGCCGGCAAGCAGCGCCATGCCGATCGGCGACGATCACGTCGGCGCCGAAGCGCGCGATCAGCGAGCCGGTGACGAAGCTCGGCACGAACATGGCGAGCACGTGCCACTGGATGCCGAGGGCGGCGTTGTCCTCGCCGAGGCCGCACTGCGACCATAGCGAGCGGCGCCGCCGTCATCACCAGCGACATCAGGCGCATACGAGCCCATGGCGCAGAGCACGGCGACGATGAAGCGCGGCTGCCGGGCGATCTCGCTAAAGCGGCCGTCCGCCCTGTCCCGATTCCCGCCGCGGCGCGGCACGCGCCTGGCCGCCGAGGAACGACACGATGACGAGCGCGGTCGCCGCCGAGCACCGACATCGCCAGGAAGGCGCCGGCGAAGGGAATCGGCGCGAGGAGGTCGCGGGTGAGGATCACGGTCTGCGGCCCGATGATCGCCGCCGCGACTCCGCCGATCATCACCCAGGAAATCGCCCGCGCCCGGAAGGCGGGATCGCCGCTGTCGGCGGCGGCGAAGCGGTATTGCTGGGCGAACGAGCCGCCGACGCCGACGATCAGGAAGCCCGCGACCAGGCCCGCAGAACAGGCCGTTGATCACGGCAAGTGCGGCGACGATGCCCGCCGATGATGCCGGCGGTGGCCCCGGTCATGAAGCCGAGCCGCCGACCGACCGGCGCGCATCAGCATTGCCGCCGGCACCGCGCCGAGCGCGACGCCGAGGTTGAAGCCGCTCACCGGAAGCGTCGCAAGCGACTTGTCGGCGCCGAGCAGATAAAGGCCGGCAGCCCGCCGAGGGTGATCGCGATCGGCGGCGCCGAGCCGGACATCGCCTGCGCCACGGCAAGGATCAGCGCGTTCCGGCGCGCTTCCGCGTGCTGGGCGTCCGCCTCCAGCGACAGGGTGGTCTCGATCATCGGTCGTCCCCGAGAAACGCGGCGGACTATAGTCCCCCGTCACGCTAACGCCCGGCTACCTCAGAAATGCGTGTGGCTGAAGTGGTCGAGGACGGATGCGGCCGCGTCGGGCCCGACACCACCGGGGGCCCCTCGCCCTCGATCACCCGGCCGATCCGCGTCACCGGCACGCCGGCCTCGGCGGCGGCTTCGGCGAAGGCCTCCGCCGTCGGCGCGGGCACCGTCGCGAGGATCTCGTAGTCGTCGCCGCCGGTCAGCACCGTCGGCAGGACGCTCGGATCGGCCGCGACAATCGCCCTCGCCCCGGCCGACAGCGGCACCGCAGCGGCGTCGATCTCGCCGCCGACGCCCGACTGCCGGCAGACATGGGCGAAGTCGCCGACGAGCCCGTCCGAAATGTCGAGCGAGGCGGTGGCGAAACGCCGGACCGCCGGCGCGAGGCCAATTCGCGGCTGCGGGTGGAGGTAGCGGTCGAGGAGATGGTCGGCGCTCCCGCCGGCGGGCATCGCGTCGAGCGTGCCGAGGCGGATGCGGAGCCCGAGCGCCGCGTCGCCGATCGTGCCGGAGACGAAGACGACGTCGCCCGGCCGCGCTCCGGCGCGGCGCACGATGCTGCCGACCGGCGCGCCGCCCGAAGGCCGCGACCGAGACCACCGTTCCGCCGGCGGCGCGGCTGGTGTCGCCGCCGAAAAGGGTGACGCCGTAGCGCTCCTGGTCGGCGCGCGAGCCCGGCGGCGAAGCTCGGCGATCCAGTCCTCGCTCCAGTCCGGCTTCAGAGCGCCAGCGAGAGGAGATAGCCGACCGGCGTCGCCCCCTTGGCGGCAAGATCGGAAAGATTGACGCGGAGCGCCTTCGCGCGCGATCGACGCGCGGCGGATCGTCGGCGAAAAAAATGGATGCCCTCGGCGATGAGGTCGGCCTTCAGCACCACCTCCTCGCCATGCGGCGGCGTTGTAGACCGCGGCATCGTCGGTGAGGCTGAGCGCCCCCGGATCGACCGCGAGCGGCCGGAAGTAGCGTTCGATCAGTTCGAACTCGCCGGGCCGCGCCATCACGACCCAGCGTCGGAGATGTCCACCGAGAACTCCGCCGGCCGGAGCTTGCGCGCCAGCGATGTCGAGCACGGCATTGACCATGCCGGCGACGTCGGCATCGAAGAAGGCGCGGGCGATGTCGACATATTCGCTGACCACGACCCGGCCGGCACGTCGGTGCGGCCCATCGAGCTCCTAGGCGCCGGCGCGCAGGATGGCGCGGAGCGTCGCGTCGATCCGCTGGAGCGGCCAGCCGGGCGCCAGCGCCGTAGGACCGCCGGGATCGAGCGTCCGCTGGTCGCGCACGACGCCCGACGACGATGTCGCGGAAGAAGGCGGCGTCGGCCTCGCGATACTGCTCGCCGTCGACCTCGCGGCCGAGCCGGAACGACTCGAACTCGGCGAGCACGTCGGGCAGCGTCGTCCCGGCGATGTCGAGCTGGTAGAGCGCCTGCACCGCGGCGAGCCGCGCCGCGCCGCGCTGGTTGGCCGGCCGGACGCTTCGCCGCGATCGGACGTCTCCGTCGCGCATCTCAGGCGGCCGTCACGCCCGAGCTGCGCGCGGAGCGGCGATCATCGCCAGCGCCGCCTCGGCGGCGCGCGCCGCCCTTGTTGCCCTCGCCGACGCGCGCCCGCGCCCACGCCTGCTCGTCGTTCTCGACCGTCAGGATGCCGTAGCCGACCGCCATCGCCTCGCGCGACCGCGATGTCCATGATCGCCCGCGCCGATTCGCCGGCGACGATGTCGTAGTGGCTGGTCTCGCCGCGGATCACGCAGCCGAGGAGCACGTAGCCATCATAGTCGGCTTCCGCCGTTCCTCCACCGCCTCGAGCGCCATCGACAGCGCCGCCGGCACCTCGAAGGCGCCGGGCACCGAGACGCGATCGATAGCTCGCCCCGGCGCGCTCGAGCGCGGCGACGGCCCCCTTCACCAGTTCGTCGGCAAGGTCCTCGTAGAAGCGGGCATCGATGATCAGCAGGTTCGGCAAGGCCGACTCCCGGAAAGCGCCCGCGAGAGCAACCATGCGCGCCCGGCCTTGTCCAGCGGGAAATCGCCGCCCGCAGGCAGGCGTTCCGCGGCGCCTGCGCGGCGCAGCCCTCAGTCGGTGACCGCGCCCCACGCTCGAGGTCTCCGCCAGCCGCGGCACGTAGCGGGCGATGCATATCGACCTCGAGGTTGACCCGGTCGCCCATCTTGCGCTCGTTCCAGTTGGTCACCTGGAGCGTGTGCGGGAATGAGCAGGCAGTCGAAGCGCGTGCCCTTGACCGAGTTGATGGTGAGCGAGGTCCCGTCGAGGCGACCGAGCCCTTCGGCGCGATCAAGCGCGACAGGTTACCGGCGCCTCGAACCAGAACCGCGTCGTCTCGCCGAGGTCCTCGCGCCGGACGATCGCCGCCACGCGTCGACATGGCCGCTGACCATGTGCCCGGACAGCTCGTCGCCGACCTTGAGCGGCCGCTCGAGATTGATCCGCCGGCCGATGTCCCATTCGGAAGCCGTCGTCACCTCGAGCGTCTCCGGCGCCGCATCGACCTCGAACACGGTCTCGCTGCCCTCGGCGCCGTCGCGGCCGACCATGGTCATGCAGATGCCGTTGCAGGCGATCGAGGCGCCGATGGCGAGCTCGTCCGGCTTCATCCGGCAAGCGATCGAGATCCGCCGCACGTCATTGCGCTGACCGTTGCGCGACGATCGATCCGACTTCCGTGACGATGCCGGTGAACATTCGCCCGCTCAGGCCCTCACATAGCGCCGCATCTGGTCGTCGCCGACGATTGCGGCATCGATTTGGCGGTAGCGCGGGCTCCGCTCGATGGCGGAAAGCGCATAGCCGTCGAGCGCCCGGACGCCGTCGGCGCCGACCACCACCGGCGCCCGGAAAAGGATCACCTCGTCGACGAGATCGGCGGCGACCAGCGAGGAAGCGACCCGCGCCCCGCCCTCGACCAGGATGCGGGTCATGCCGTCCTCGGCAAGTCTCGTAAGCGCCGTCTCGAGGTTGACGCCGCCCGGTCCCGTCCCCGATCTCGATTATCCTCACGCCCGCTTCGGCGAGCGCATCCTTCCGCTCAGCCGGCGCCGCCGGTCCGGTCACCGACGATCACCGGCACCTCACGCGCCGTTGCCACCAGCTTCGAGTCGAGCGGCAGCCGCGCCGCGGCGTCGAGGATCGACGCGCGCCGGCGATCGCTTCTCGAGGCCGGGCAGCCGCACGGTCAGCCGCGGATCGTCGACGAGCACGGTGCCGATGCCGATCACCACCGCGTCCGCCTCGTGCCCGCATCGCTTGCACCGTGGTCAGCGCCGGCGGGCTGGTGATCATCATCCGCTCGCCTTCGCGGCGGCCGATCATGCCGTCGGCGGAGACCGCAAGCTTCAGGATGACATGCGGCCGCCTTTGCGCGTCACGCGGGAGAGATGCCCGGCATGGTCGAGCGCCGCCTCGGCTCGCAAGCACGCCCGAGGTCACCGCGATGCCTGCCGCTTCGAGGATCGCCCGCCCGCCCGGCGACGCGAGGGTCGGGATCCTCGACCGCCATCACGACGCGGCCACCCCCGCCGCATCAGCGCCGCGCTGCACGGCGGCGTCTCGCCGTGATGCGAGCAAGGTTCGAGCGTTACGTAGGCGGTCGCGCCCCGCGCCCTCTCGCCCGCTCGCCGGAGCGCCACCATCTCGGCATGCGGCCGCCCGCCCACCGCGGTGCTGCCGCGGCCGACGATGATCGGCTGGCCGTCCACGTTCTCTACGATCAGCGCGCCGACCGCCGGGTTGGGCGCGGTCTCGCCGAGATTCCGCCGGCCGAGCCGGAGCGCCGCCGCCATCAGCCGCCGGTCGAGCTCGGCCCCGTTTGCCTTGGTCGCCGCCATCGCGCCGGCCCACTCCTCGCTGTCGCTCGGCCACCGGCCCGCCGGCGAGCTCGCCGACGAAAGTCCTCGAAGTCCTTCGCCTCGCGGAAATTCTTGTAGACGGACGCGAAGCGGACGAAGGCGACCGTATCGAGGCCGCGGAGGCCTTCCATGACGAGGTGGCCGATCTGCTCGGAGGTGACTTCACTCTCGCCGGTGCTTTCGAGCTGGCGAACGATGCCGTTGACCATCCGCTCGACCCGGTCGGGATCGACCTGGCGTTTGCGGAGCGCCACCTGCACCGAACGCATCAGCTTGTCGCGGTCGAAGGGCACGCGCCGCTTGTTGCGCTTCACCACCATCAGTTCGCGAAGCTGGACCCGCTCGAAGGTGGTAAAGCGCCCGCCGCAATCGGTGCAGACCCGCCGGCGGCGGATCGCGGTGTTGTCCTCGGACGGACGCGAGTCCTTCACCTGCGTATCGGGATTGCCACAATAGGGGCAGCGCATGGACCGGGTTCCGCGTCTACCCTTGATATATGGGAAACCGCGAGGTCAGCGCCTTCACCCTCTCCTTGACCGAGGCCTCGACCAGCGGCGCCGCGCCTTCCGGAGACTGGGCGACCGCGTCGAGCACCTCGGCGATCAGCCGTCCGACTTGCCTGAACTCGGCGATGCCGAACCCGCGCGTCGTGCAGGCCGGCGTCCCAAGCCGAATTCCCGACGTCACCATCGGTTTTTCAGGGTCGTAGGGCACGCCGTTCTTGTTGCAGGTGAGGCCGGCGCGGACCAGCGCCTTCTCCGAAACATTGCCCTTGAGCCGCTTCGGGCGGAGGTCGACCAGCATCAGGTGGTTGTCGGTGCCCCCCGAGACGATCTCGAAGCCGGCGTTCTTCAGCGTCTCGGCCAGCGCCCGGGCATTGGCGACGATGTTCTTCGCGTAGACCCGGAAGTCGGGCCGGAGCGCCTCGCCGAAGGCCACCGCCTTGGCGGCGATGACGTGCATTAACGGTCCGCCTTGCAGCCCCGGGAAAACCGCCGAGTTGATCTTCTTGGCCATCGCCTCGTCGTCGGTGAGGATCAGACCGCCGCGCGGCCCGCGCAGCGACTTGTGGGTCGTGGTGGTGACGACATGGGCATGCGGGAACGGCGACGGGTGCTGGCCGCCGGCGACGAGACCGGCGAAATGGGCCATATCGACCATCAGATAAGCGCCCACCGAATCAGCGATTTCGCGGAACCGCTTGAAGTCCCAGATCCGCGAATAGGCGGTGCCGCCGGCGACGATCAGCTTCGGCCGCGCCTCCCTTGCGATCCGCTCGACCTCGTCGTGGTCGATCCAGTGGTCGTCGCGGCGCACGCCGTATGGCGCCACCTTGAACCACTTGCCCGACATGTTGACCGGCGAGCCGTGCGTCAGGTGGCCGCCCGCCGCAAGATCGAGGCCCATGAAGGTATCGCCGGGCTCGAGCAGCGCCAGGAACACGGCCTGGTTCATCTGGCTGCCCGAATTGGGCTGGACGTTGGCGAATCCGCACGCGAACAGCTTCTTCGCCCGCTCGATGGCGAGCGTCTCGACGATATCGACGAACTCGCAGCCGCCGTAATAGCGCCTGCCCGGATAGCCCTCGGCATATTTGTTGGTGAGCACCGAGCCCTGCGCCTCGAGCACCGCCTTGGAGACGATATTCTCCGAGGCGATCAGCTCGATGTCCTCCTGCTGGCGGCGCAGCTCCTTGCCGACCGCGTCGGCGATCTCGGGATCGCTCTCGGCGAGCGGAGCGGAGAAGAAGCCGGGCTCGGCGCCGACGGCGGTTTCTGACAGTGACATCGGCTCGTCCTGTGACCGGGAGAATGGCGCCGCTCCACTTCTGGTACGCGCGGGCGCGGCTCGGCTGGCCGGATTAACACAAAGACGGAACCCGCGCCAACGACGGCGACTGTCGCAATCCAAAATCGCCGGGAACCTCGCCCCGGCCCGGTCTTCGTCCGTCCTCCGCCAAGCGCGGACGCGATCCGCCGGACGCCGGATACCGCCTACAGCGCGATGCCGCGGGGAATCAGGCGGTGCTCGTAGGCCTGGCGCTCCAGGTCGTCGCGGAAATCGGGATGCGCGATCGAGATGATCGCCTTGGCGCGCTCGGCGACCGATTTGCCCTTGAGATTGACCATCCCGTATTCGGTGACGACATACATGGTGTCAGAGCGCGGCGTGGTGACGACGTTGCCGGAGGTGAGGTCGAGGACGATCCGGCTCCGGCGTTCGCCGTGCCGGTCATAGGTCGATGCAAGGCAGATGAAGGACTTGCCGCCCTTCGAGGCGTAGCTGCCGCGCACGAACTGCAATTGCCCGCCGGTGCCGCTGATATGGCGGTGGCCGTCCGACTCGGATGCCGCCTGCCCTTGAAGGTCGATCTGCGTCGTGTTGTTGATCGAGATCGCCCGGTCGTTCTGCATGATGATGTGGGGCGGGTTGGTGTAGTCGACGGGGTAGCACACGATGTCCGGATTGCGGTCAAGGGTGGCGTAGAGGGCGTTCGATCCCAGCGCGAAAGTGTAGACGAGCTTGCCGGGATTGAGCGTCTTGCGGGCGCCGGTGATGCGCCCGGCCTTGTAGAGATCGGCGAGCCCGTCGGTCATCATTTCGGTGTGGACGCCGAGATCGTTGACGCCGCTGTCGAGGAGCAGCGTGCACACCGCGTTAGGCATGCCGCCGATGCCGATTTGCAGGCAGGCGCCGTCGTCGATCTCGGCGGCGATCTGATGCGCCACGGCGCGGTCCACGTCGCTCGGTGGCGGATTGGGCAGTTCCGGCGGCGGCTGGCTGCCGCCATCGATGATGTAATCGACTTCGCTGATATGCACCCCGTTGCCGTCGCCCAGGACATAGGGGTTGCCCTCCGCCGCCTCGACGATCACCAGACGGGCGCGTTCGATCGCCGCGCGATGCCACAGATTTGCGGCGCTGAAGTTGAAATAGCCGTCCGCGTCCATCGGACAGGTTTTGAGGACGACGATGTCGACCGGATCGAGAAATCGGCGGTAGTAGTCCGGGACCTCACCGAGGTTGAGCGGAATGTAGTTGCAGCGGCCGGTGTCGTGCTTCTTGCGGTCGTAGCCGGAGAAGTGCCAGCTGAACCAGAAGAAGTGCTCGCCGTCGGGGTCGGCCTCGACCACGGCGCGCGGCCGCATCGTCAGGCAGGAACGGATCTTGACATTGTGAAGCTCGTCCTTCCGCGCCGCCAGCGCCTTGTCGAAGAGGTCCGGCTGCGCCAGGGCGACGCCGTAGTCGAGCCACATCCCGGACCTGACCAGGCCCGCCGCGTCATCGGGTTCGATCTTCCGCGCCGGAGCGCCGGCGACCCGCGTTGTCATGTTTCTTCCCTCCCCTCTTCCGGCCCTTCTCATGACCCGACCCACGGCCCCGCGCCGCCGAAGGTTCCGTGGCCGCGATCGTTCCGTTCGCGACTATTATGGCATACCCTGACGCATGTCGGCTCGAAGGAGATGAAGCGATGACGGTCGATCGGGACGAGCCGTTCCTCCTGACGCGGCGCGATGGCCGCGGCGTCTTCACGCTGACGCTGAACCGGCCGAAATCCTTCAACGCCCTGTCGGAAGCGATGCTCGCCGCACTTGCGGCGGAGCTCGAGCGCATCGCATGCGACGAGAGGGCGCGGGTCGTGGTCATCGCCGGGGCCGGAAAGGCGTTCTGCGCCGGGCACGACCTCAAGGAAATGCGGGCGTCTCCGTCGCAGGAATATTACGACGCGCTATTCTCACGCTGCGCCAAAGTGATGCTCGCCATCCAGCGCTTGCCGGTACCGGTGATCGCGCGCGTCCACGGCATCGCCACGGCGGCGGGCTGCCAGCTCGTGGCGATGTGCGACCTCGCGGTCGCGTCGAGCGAGGCGCGTTTCGCGGTGAGCGGCGTCAATTTCGGCCTGTTCTGCTCGACCCCGAGCGTGGCGCTCTCCCGCAACCTGCTGCGCAAGCAGGCGATGGAGATGCTTCTGACCGGCGATTTCATCGACGCCGAGGAGGCGCGCGTCCGCGGCCTCATCAATCGCGTCGCCCCGCCTGACCGGCTCGACGCCGAGGTCGAGTCGCTGGTCGGCAAGATCCTCGCCAAGCCGCGCGCCGCCATCCGCTTCGGCAAGGCGCAATTCTATCGGCAGATCGAGGCTGGGATCGAAGCCGCCTATGCCGTCGCCGCCGAGGCGATGGCCTGCAACATGATGGACGAGGCGGCGCTCGAGGGGGTGCAGGCGTTCATCGACAAGCGCGAGCCGGCATGGGCAGGCGGCGGAAACCCCGACAAGGCCGGTGGCGACGCAACGGGTGTCGACTGAAGCGAGGCGCCCGCGATTTCGCTTCGGCCGGAATCCGCGGCCGGCCATGAGAGACCGGCAGAGCCCGGCGTCGTTCCCGAAGCAGGTTAAGTCGTCGTCCTGAAGCCGGTCTTTGAATGAAGAAACGTCGTTCCGACGAAAGAGGTCGTGAGGAAATTACGGCCGCGAGGAGCCCGCACGGGGGTCGCGCCGGAATCACTCAATCCCGTCATCCTCCGGCTTGACCGGAGGACCCATCGCGAACCGTGCCGGATATCTCCGCCGAAACCTGGCCGATCGCCCGGCTTGTGGCTCGGTTTGCGATGGATCCCGGCGGGAGTTTATTCCCGACCGCGATCAGCGGCCGGGGTGATGGAAAGCCTGGTGGCACCGGTCGCGCACGCAAGCAACCGAAGCGAGTTCGAACCTCGACTCATCGCGCGCTGAGACCCAGTTTACAAAGGCGCGCAGCGTAGGCATTTGCGGGTGCCGAAGGCCGGCGAAACACAACGAAGAGCGCGATTGCAACCATGAAAAAGAGCACCACCGCCTCGACGGAAAAACAAAGCGCGACCTCCCCCTCCCGCCTGATCGATGCGCGCATCGCGGCGCTGGGTGACTGGCGGGGCGAGATGCTCGCCCGGCTCCGGGCCCTTATCAAGGAGGCCGACCCCGCGGTGGTCGAGGAGGTGAAATGGCGAAAACCGTCGAACGCGATGCTGGGGGTTCCGGTGTGGTCGCACGCAGGAATCATCTGCACCGGCGAGACCTACAAGGCTGCCGTGAAGCTGACCTTCGCCAAGGGCGCCGCGCTCAACGACCCGTCACGCCTCTTCAACTCCAGCCTCGAAGGCAATCTGCGGCGCGCCATCGATTTCCACGAGGGCGACAAGATCGACGAAAAGGCATTCACGACGCTCATTCGCGCCGCCGTGGCGCTGAACCTTGCGGAGCGCGCTGCCCCTGACCCGAGCCGCTCCTGGAAGAAGCCGAAGGGCGCGTAAAGAGCCCGTATCGCACCTCTAAATGCCGCGTTATCGCAATTTGGGGCGCCTCCTCTCCCGGACGGGAGAGCATAACGAGACTTGCTCCGGATGACTGTAAGGACAGGCCCCCCTCGCCCCTTGTGGGAGAGGGCGGATTTCCCCGATTTGCCCTTCGCAAATCGGACTTGGAAATCCGGGAGAGGGGTATACCGGCGGAGGATGGGATGAGCCTCGCACGAAGCTGGCGGCGCCGGGGGCCCGCGGCTGGCGTCTCGCGGGCGCGGCCCGCATCGGCGATGTCGGAGCGAAACGCCGGCGGGGCGACCCTCTCGCTTTTAAAGCTGCGCCCCGGCCTGCGCGGTATATTGCTCGAGCCCGTCGAGGCCGTAGATGTCGTTCCGGAACTGGACGACGCCGTCGGGGCTCGCCCAGGCGGTGACATAAACCCAGAACAGCGGCACCGGATTGACCACCTTGGCGTCGACCCGCTCGCCGGAGATGAACATCTGGTCGATCGCGGCGCGGTCCCAGCCGGGCGTGTCGCGGAGAATCCAGGTGATCAGCTCGCGGATGCCCTGGACGCGAACGCAGCCCGAGGAATCGAACCGGAACTCGTCGTTGAACAGGCCCTTCGACGGCGTGTCGTGCATATACACGCCTTCCGGGCTGGCGAAGTTGATCTTGACCGAGCCCATCGAATTGAAGTCGCCCGGGTCCTGCCGGAACATGTAGCGGGTAGCCTCGTCGCTGTTCCAGTCGACCTGGGCAGGCGACAATTCGTTGCCGTGCTGGTCGTATATGCGG
Organism: uncultured Alphaproteobacteria bacterium; assembly: GCA_963792845.1. Lineage (GTDB taxonomy): Bacteria > Pseudomonadota > Alphaproteobacteria > Rhizobiales > Kaistiaceae > Bauldia. Next base: position 198,545 of record CAWBXW010000005.1, on the reverse strand, counting down.
ATGTGGTACTCGGTGGTGTAGTTGGGGTCCGCCTGCATCTTCGGGATCAGGTCCTTCTTGATGATGCTCACCGGCACCGTCCAGAACGGATTGAAGTTGATCTCCGAGATCTTGCTGTTGACGATCGGCGAAGGCCGGTCGACCTTGCCGACGATGGCGGTGTGGCGCGATACCACCACGCCGTTCTCGACCGCCTCGACCTGGGCGGCCGGGATGTTCACCATCACGAAGCGCGGCGGCAGCTTCTGCGTCGACATCTTGAGCCGCGTCAGGTTGGTCGAAAGCTGGTTCAGCCTCACCGCCGCCGGGATGTTGAGCGCGGCGAAGGTCGAGTTGCCGACGACGCCGTCGACCGGAATCCCGTGCCGGGCCTGGAAGCGCTTCACCGCGGCCTCGACATAGGTGTCGTAGGCCTCGTTGACGCCGAGCGAATAGTCGAGATCGCCGGAAATGATCAGCCTCTGGCGGAGCGCGGCCACCGCCGTGCCGTGCGCCCCGATCTTGAGCTTCTGGTCGGCCGGGACCATCGGCCAGCCGCCGCGGGCGACGATGTCCGAATATTGCGTGATCGCCTGCTCGGCCGCGCCGACGATATCGGCCGACAGCGTCGGGATGTCGCCCCTCACCTGCGGCGCCGAAATCGCCGCGGCATCGAAGCCGTCCGACCATTCCGACTGGCGCTGCTGCAGCACCTCCTGGATCGGATCGCTCGCCGCGCGGGCGGCGCCCGAGACCCCAAGCGATGTCGCGATGATGAACAGCGGAAGCGCAAGCGACCGAATGACGGATCTGGCAGCGATCATAGTTCCATTCGTCCCATCAGCGGCTTAGACAGCACACGAATTGCGCGGGCCGATGCGGGTATATGGATCGGAAGCGCCCCCTGATCCACCCCGGTAGTGCCGGCAGGCCGACCCCGCCGAACTCCATTTGCGCAGCATAGTCCTTTCTGAACGTTAATATGGCGCTTTCGTGTCTCCGGGGGAGCCCGGGGACCCGGCGCCCACGGACTGTGGCGCGGGAGCAACGTCCGCCGAGGGGAGAGGCAGAAAAGAAGGCCCGGCCGGAGCCGGGCCGAGGCGTTCTTCCGGGAGGAAGAGGTCAGAGGCGATAGAGGATCTGATCGGTCCAGAACCGCTCGAGCCTCTGCAGCGAGCGGTTGAGATCCTTGAAATCGTCGGCCGCGATGCCGCCGACCTGCTTGATCGAACGGATGTGGCGCTCGTAGAGGCCGTTGACGATATCCGCCACCTCCCGGCCCTTGTCGGTCAGGCTGACACGGACGGAGCGGCGATCCATGCGCGAGCGCTGGTGGTGGATATAGCCCATCTCGACCAGCTTCTTGAGATTGTAGGAGACGTTGGAGCCGAGATAGTAGCCGCGGGTGCGGAGTTCGCCCGCGGTCAGCTCGGATTCGCCGATGTTGAAGAGAAGCAGCGCCTGGACGCTGTTCACGTCGGAACGGCCGGAGCGGTCGAACTCGTCCTTGATGACGTCGAGCAGGCGGCGGTGAAGCCGCTCGACCAGCGTCAGTGCCTCGAGATAGAGCGGCTTGATGTCCGTGTCGCCGGTCGAGGCGGGAACCGCCTCGACCGCCCGTTTTACATTTGCCATTGTCTCGCCTCGCTGTTATCCCGGCAGGTATCCTCCCGCCTTGGCAAGATCAACGATAAGCGGTCGCGCTGAAAATCCGCTTAAGCCTCAGGCTTAACGCGGGATTACCAATTTGTCTCGATTTTGCCGCGAGTGTCCCGCAAAAATTCCATAAATAACAATGGCTTATTTTAAGGGATGGCGTCATCCGCCGGGGCTGCCGCGCCGCTCGATCAAGACGATTGTGAAGAAGACAGAAACCGTAATCGCATGAAATGCGACAATCAGATAGTCGGCGCCGAACGTGCGCATGAACAGCGTGTGCATGGCGATCTCGGAGAGCGCCGCGTAGACCCAGATCACGTTTCCCCAGGCCGCCCGCTGCCACAGGCCGACCGACGCGACCAGATCGGCGACGGCAAGGTGGATCGTCGCGAGCTTCCAGGCCATCGGCATGTCTTCGAACATCCCCGCCGGGCCGGCGATGAGCCCGAGGATCACCGCCCAGTGATAGAGGCCGAACAGCATCAGGATGCCGGACATCACCCGGCCATAGATATTGATGATCAGCGGGAGCCGGCTGAGCTGCTGCGGATCGGCGCTTTTCTCTCTGGCGGCCATGGCGCCTGGCAGAACCTGCCAACGGTTCGATCGGACCGGACCCACGCGGTTTAAACCGTTGCCGCCCGCGTGGCCAGCCTCGCCGACAAGTGCGGGCACCAATGCAGCCCGGTTTCGCAGCCACCGCAACCGTTCGCGCATGTCGCCTCCCTCAAAGACCTCGTCCCTCGCCAGGCGCCCGGCGGCGTGAAGATATCGCCGGCGATGCGCCTCCCCGGCCGCCGATGCCCCGGCGACTCAGCGCGCCGAAAAGAGGATACCGGCCCTAGCTCAGGAGCGGTGTGGAAAATCCCGCCACGAGCTTGACGAGATCGGTCTGCCGGCGAGTCTCGGTCTTCTGAAAGATACGGTGCAGGTGGGTCTTCACCGTGCTCGCCGCGAGCCCGAGCGCATCCGCCACTTCCGGGCCTCCGCCGATCTCGACGATTGCGAGGAGGACCCGCACTTCCGTCGGCGTCAGCCTGAAATGCCGCGCCACGCTCTGCGGCAGCGACGGCGTTTCGACCGCCGCCTTCCGCACGAACAGCGCGGCCACTGCCGAATTGGCGATGTCGCCCTGACGTTTGCGCGCCGACACGAGCGGCAGCACGTGCGCGACATAGGATTCGTCGTCCGCCGAGGTCAACGGAACCGAAACGCCCCCGGCATCCGCCGCATCGCCCCTGGCGGCCGCGGCCAGCCGGGCCTTGAACGTACGATCGGCGGCCGCGTCGCGCGCCGAAAGCCGGTCGCGAACCGTGTAGAGGAGATCGCTTTCGCCGAGAATGGATCGGCCGGCGAGATTGGCGTGAACGATGCGGGCCTTTGCGTCGACGAGAAAAACGCCGGCACTGAAGCCGTCGAGCATCTCGGTGAAGGCCGCCGCCTCGCCCCGCGCGAGATTGACGGCGTTCCGAACCTCGATGGCCCGCCGCATGTGCGGGGCAATGGCCTGGATCCGCCTGCTCATTTCGTTGTCGACGAGGCCACGCGATTCCTGGCGGGCGACCACCATGACGGTGCAGCTGGTTGCCGACTTTTCGAGGACGATGCTGGTTCCGTCGATCCAGCCTTGCGGCTCAAGCCATTCCTGATAGAAGCGCCCGCCGCGAAACTCCCTCTCGGACAGATAGTCGCTGACGCTCGTCGGCCGGCCGGTCGGCAGAAGCGGCGACGGTGTAATCGGATCGAACTGGAAGTACGTGCTCTGATAGAGCTCGACGAATCCGGCATTGAAGCCGGAGTGATCGTCGTGAACCACGCAAGTCTGGTTGATCGTGTCCGACGAGACGAGACCGGCGCCCTCGCCGCCGACGTAGCGGGCGCTGGCGGCGAACGTCTCCGGCCACAGGTCCGGGTCGAGCGCGGCATCATAGATGTCGCCGACCAGGGTCGAAAAGTCGTTGGCGTGACGCATCGGTTTTATCGGTGGAAAGGGCAACGGGCTAGCTGTGCTAGCCGAGTATGAAGGCGCGGGCTGTGACCGGGGTCACACCCCGATTCCGCTTGGCGGCAACCGGTTCGCCTATGGCACACATTGGGCGGACGCCGCCGTCTCCCGACGGCGGCGTCGTTCGCCTCGATTGCGGGCGAACCAACGTGTCAGGCGGCCTCGCTTCTTGCCGCCGGATCCTCGCGGATGATGATGGTGTCGACCACCGGGGTGATCATGTCGCCCGGCATGCCGACCCGGCGGGCATGTTCGCGGATCGATTCCTCATCCCGCGCCTGGTAGATGCAGATCGACCCGTAGCGGCCGTCGGGTTCCTTCACCACATAGCTGCGGATCCAGCGCACCCGGTCCGACATCTGCTCGTTGCCGACCTTGAGCGCCTTTGCGCCGATGGCTTGCACTTCCTTGAGATCGGCCCAGGCGGTGGGACGACGAATGGCATAGAGGTCCATGACTGTTCTCCGTTTCGGTGAGTTCATCGCGCTATCGCGAAGAGGCGCCTATCTAGGCCGCCCGGGCGCGGTCGCGAATGATCGCGCGTCGGCATTGCTTGACACTGCGTCCGGGAATGGGAAGGCATCTGCCCGAGCGTCCGGGGCGAATGATCAAGGGTCCGGCGAGGAGGACCGATGGGTGCCGATGCGCTCTCCGATGTGTTGAAGACCGTCCGGCTCACCGGGGCCGTATTCTTTGACGTCACCGCTCACGCGACATGGGTGGCGGAGCAGCCGGCGCGGGAAATGATCCTGCCGAGGATCCTGCCCGGCGCCGAGCACCTGATCGCCTATCACGTCGTGGTCGAAGGCCGCGTCTACGCCAACATCATCGGCGGCGAGCCGATGGCGCTCGAGGCGGGCGAGGCCGTCGTCTTCACCAGGGGTGATCCCCATGTCGTCTCGAGCGATCCGGGAATGCGCGCGAAGGACGCTCCCCGGAACGCCGTCGACGGCGCCAGGCAGCTTCCCTATCTCGTCACCTATGGCGACGATGGACCGCCCGCTGCCCGCTTCGTCTGCGGCTATCTCGCCTGCGATGCCCAGCCGTTCAATCCGCTCCTCGACAACCTGCCGCTTGCGATCAAGGTCGGTGCCTCGCAGGGCGCGGCAGGCGCCTGGCTTCAGCAGATCACACGTTTCGTCCTGATGGAATCCGCCGAAAAGCGCGCCGGCAGCGAAAGCGTTCTGGCCCGCATGAGCGAGCTGATGTTCATCGAGGTGGTGCGCCGCCATCTGGAAGCGATGCCCCCTGAGCAATCCGGATGGCTCGCCGGCCTCCGCGACCCGTTTGTCGGCAAGGCCCTGTCGCTGCTCCACGGACAGCCGGCGCGGGACTGGACGATCGAGGAGCTGGCGCGGCAGGTCGGCCTGTCGCGATCGGTGCTCGCCGAGCGCTTCAATGGCCTCGTCGGCATTCCGCCGATGCACTACCTTGCCAAGTGGCGAATGCAGATCGCGTCGGGGCTTCTGAGCGGCGGCCACGCCAATCTCGCCGCGATTGCCGCCGAGACCGGATACGCCTCGGAGGCGGCGTTCAGCCGCGCCTTCAAGAAGCTGGTGGGAACGCCGCCGTCGGTCTGGCGCCGGCGCGCCGAAATGGCGCCGCTCGCGTCGAAACGATAAGCCATGATCCCTTTTCCGCCCCGAACGCAGTATGATCCGCAAGAAGCCAAGGACGACGACCGAGATGACCCGCGAGCGCCCTTCCCCCAGGCCCGATCCGGCCATCAGGCCGGACATGGCGGCGATCCTCGGCGGCCGCCGCATGCGGCGGAACCGCCGGAGCGACTGGTCGCGCCGGCTGGTCCGCGAGACCACGCTCGCCGTCGACGATCTGATCTGGCCGATCTTCCTGGTCGACGGTTCCGGCGTGACCCAACCGGTGCCGTCGATGCCGGGGGTCGACCGGCTGTCGGTCGACCGCGCCGTCGCCGCGGCCGAACGCGCCGCCCACCTCGGCATTCCGGCGATCGCCCTCTTCCCCTACACCGATCCCGACCTCCGCGATGCCGCAGGCTCGGAGGCGATCAACCCCGACAATCTCGTCTGCACCGCCTCGCGCGCCATCAAGGCGGCGGTGCCCGATATCGGCATCATCGTCGACGTCGCCCTCGACCCCTATACCAGCCACGGCCATGACGGGATCCTGGTCGGCGACGAGATCGTCAACGACGCCTCCGTCGAGCAGCTCTGCGTCCAGGCGCTGATCCAGGCCGAGGCCGGGGCCGACGTCATCGCCCCTTCCGACATGATGGACGGCCGGGTCGGCGCCATCCGGCAGGCGCTCGACGCGAAAGGGCTGACCAATGTCCAGATCATGGCCTACACGGCGAAATACGCCTCGGCCTTCTACGGCCCGTTCCGCGATGCGGTCGGCACGGCGAGGACGCTGCGGGGCGACAAGCGCACCTACCAGATGGATCCGGGCAACGGCGACGAGGCGCTCCGCGAGGCCGAGCTCGATATCGCCGAGGGCGCCGACATGCTGATGGTCAAGCCGGGCCTGCCTTATCTCGATATCCTCTGGCGGATCAAGGAAGCCTTCCTGATGCCGACATTCGCCTACCAGGTGTCGGGCGAGTTCGCCATGATCGAGGCGGCGGCGCGAAACGGCTGGATCGACGGCGAGCGGGCCATGATGGAGAGCCTGATCGCCTTCAAGCGGGCCGGCGCCGACGGCATCCTCACCTATTTCGCGCCGCGGGTGGCGGAGCTGCTGCTGAGGAGCACGACATAGAGATCCTGCTTCGGTACACGGAGGCGAATTCATATATGTTTGGTGACGGGAGAGTGAGATTCGGAGGCGGCAAAATGTCTGCCAAGCGCCAACAGGTAGTCAGGAATCTGAACGGACGCTGGACTGTGCGCAATGTCGGGGCGTCGCGCGCGAGCCGCGTTTTCGAGACGCAAGCCGATGCTGTCGCCTACGCCAAGGAGAAGGCGCAGGCTGAGGGAGCGATCCTCTACATCCACGGCAGGAATGGGTTGGTCAAGGATCGAATCGTCTATGGCGGTGATCCCTCGCCGCGTGGCAACGCGCGCTGAGGGCATGGCGTTCGAACGTGACGTCTTCGTCAACTGCCCATTTGACGAGGCCTATCTGCCGTTGCTTCGTCCCATATTGTTCGCGATCATCGACCTCGGTTTAACGCCGAGGATTGCACTCGAATTGCTGGATTCCGGGCGACCGAGGATCGAGAAGATTGTCGCCCTTATCGAGAACTCCAAGTACGCGATTCACGACCTTTCCCGCATCCAGGCAGAGCAGCCCGGGGAATATTATCGACTGAACATGCCGTTCGAGCTTGGGCTCGACGTCGGTTGCCGGCTCTTCAAGTCCGGCCGATGGAAACAAAAACGGTGCCTTATTCTGGAGGCTGAGCGCTTTCGCTTCCAGGCCGCCATATCGGACATCTCCAACTCGGACATAGCCACGCATGGAAATGAACCCGCGACGGCACTCGCCGAGGTGCGAAACTGGCTCAACGCGGAACTCGGGCTTCGGGCGCGCGGCCCCGCCGCTATGTGGGCTCGCTATAACGCTTTCACGATCTACAACTACGACGAACTCGCGACCCGCGGCTATTCCGAACGCGACATCGCAAGGCTGCCTGTCGCAGAACTGATCGACGACATCTCCCACTGGATTCGCCAGAATCCGGCCTGACGGTCATCCGCAGAAATCGCATCCAGGTCCCCGCTTGCTTCTCGCCGCCGGGGCGACCATTCTTGCGCCCGGTCGGACTGGCTGGGGGAACGGCCGGACCGAAGGTGGGGAGAGGTCAGGGATGGGCGACAGCCCGACGGGGACCGTCGATTCCGGCGGCAGCTTCCGTTTCGTCTACGATCCGGTCGCGCGGCCCGAGCTGTTCGACGGCGTGCTGTCCAAGCGCGTCGTCGGCTTCATCGTCGACGCCATCCTGATCGTCCTCCTGATGATCCCGGCGGCGCTGGTCGTCTTCGTCCTCGGCATCATCACCCTCGGCATCGGCTGGCTCCTTTATGGCGCGCTCTTCGCCATCGTCGCCCTCGGCTATATCGCCCTCACCCTCGGCGGACCCAACTCGGCGACGATCGGCATGCGCTGGACCGGGGTCGAGATGCGGACCTGGAACGGGTCGCGGGCCTTTCCGCTCCTCGCCGTCATGCATGCGCTGCTCTTCTGGTTCTCGGTCGGATTGTTGACCCCGCTGATCCTCCTCGTTGGACTGTTCACCGCGCGCCGCCAGCTCCTCCACGATCTCCTGCTCGGGGTCGTGGTGTTGAATTCAGCGCCGCTGGCGCGGCTCGAGAGCGGGTAGCGCCTTGCGCGACGTTCCGATGCGATGGGGGCGCGCCGGCGGCGCGTCCCTTCCCGCTCCCCGATACCGGAAGCGCTGATGGCCGCGGCGGCGCCGGACATCCTGATGTGGCTGACCTTCGCGATGATCGTCGCGATGATCGTCGCCTATGCGCTCGAGCGCTGGTCGATCGAGCTCGTCTCGATCGCCTCGCTGGTCGGCTGGCTGATCATCTTCTGGGCGGTGCCGGCGCTTCTCGGTACGAAGAGCCCGCTCTCCACCGACGACGTGCTCGCCGGCTTCTCCAACCAGGCCCTGGTGACGGTGCTCGCCCTGCTCGTCGTCGGCCAGGGCCTGTTCCAGACCGACGCCCTGGAGCGCACCGCGGCGTACCTCGCCCGCCTGGGCGGGCGGAGCGGCATGGCGGCGGTGATCATCGTGCTCCTGGCGGCGATGCTGACCAGCGCCGTGGTCAACGACACGCCCGTCGTCGTGATGTTCCTGCCGATCCTCACCGGCATCGCCGCCACGCGCGGCATCGCTGCCTCGAAGGCGTTGATGCCGCTCTCCTTCGTCGCGCTACTCGGCGGCACCACCACGCTGATCGGCACCTCGACCAACCTGCTTGCCGCCGGCGTCGCCGCGAAGAACGGGCTTCAGATCGGCTTCTTCGAGTTCACCGTTCCTGCCGCCGCAATGGCGGTCGCCGGCTTCGCCTATTGCGCCTTTGTCCTGCCGCGCCTCCTGCCGACCCGCACCGGTATGGCCGACCAGATGATCGGGGCGAGCGGCAAGCAGTTCATCGCCCAGATCGACGTTACCTACGGCCATCCGCTCGCCGGCATGTCGTCGGTCGCCGGGATGTTCCCCGCCCTCAAGGACATGACCGTCCGGCTGGTCCAGCGCGGCGAGCATCCGTTCCTGCCGCCCTTCGAGAACCTCACCCTCCGCCCCGGCGATACCGTCATCGTCGCGGCGACGCGGACTGCCATCACCAAGGCGATATCCGACGGCGCCGCCGGCTCGCCGCGCGAGGCGCCCGAGCCCGGCGCCGAGCCGGCGCCGGCGATGCCGACCAAGGACGTGACGCTTGCCGAAGCGGTGGTGGCGCCCGGCTCGCGCCTGATCGGCCGCACCATCGAGCAGACCTCGATCCACCAGGAAAGCGGCACCATCGTCTTCGGAGTCGAACGGCGGAGCCGAATGCCGCGGATGGCGCTGAGCGAGATCCGCCTCGAGGCCGGCGACGTGCTCCTCGTCGCCGGCAGCCGCGAGGCGATCGAGGGTCTCCGCGTCAATCGCGACCTGCTCCTCCTCGAATGGTCCGCGCTCGATGTCCCCCAGCGCCGCTATGCCAAGCGGGCGCTTCTGATCTTCGCCCTGATGGTGGTCTACGCGGCGAGCGGCATCGGCCCGGTGGTGATCGGCGCGCTGACCGCGGCGCTCGCCATGATCCTCGCCGGCTGCCTCAACATCCGCCAGGCGATGCGGGCCTTCGACCAGCGAATCTTCCTGATGATCGGCGCGGCGCTCGCCGCCGCCGCCGCCCTCGAGGCGACCGGCGGCGCCGCCGCGATTGCCGAGGGCGTCGCCGAAGCCGTCGCCGGCCAGCCGCCCTGGGTGATGGTGTCGATGATCTTCCTCGTCACCAGCCTGATGGCGAACGTCCTCAGCAACAATGCCACCGCCGTCCTCTTCACGCCGATCGCGATCGGCATCGCGCACCGGACGTCGATGCCGCCGCTCCCGCTGGTCGTCGCGGTGATCCTCGCGGCAAGCTGCTCCTTCGCGGTTCCCGTCGGCCACGCCCCCAACATGCTGGTGATGGGACCGGGCCACTACCGCTTCCGCGACTACCTGATCGGCGGCGGGCCGCTGGTGATCCTGATGTGGCTGGTCTTTTCCCTGGTCGGTCCCTGGTATTATGGTCTCTGGTAAGGCGACAACCCGTGACTCGCTACCGTCGAATGACCCATCAGCCGACCGAGACCCCGCAGTTCTATCTGACCGCTCCGGCTCCCTGCCCCTATCTGCCGGGCCGCGCCGAGCGGAAGGTGTTCACCCATCTCGTCGGCGACCGGGCCGCGGCGCTCAACGACCTCCTCACCCAGGGCGGCTTCCGGCGGAGCCAGAACATCGCCTACCGCCCGGCCTGCGAGGGCTGCCGCGCCTGCATCTCGGTCCGCACCGTGGTCGACGCCTTCAGGATGACCCAGAACATGGCGCGGGTGGCCAAGCGCAACCGCGACATGATCGGCGCCGCCACCACGGCGAGCCCCTCATCCGAGCAATACTCGCTCTTCCGCCGCTATCTCGACGCCCGCCATGCCGAAGGCGGCATGGCCGACATGTCGGTGCTCGACTACGCCATGATGGTCGGCGAATCATACGTCTCGACCAATGTCTTCGAGTATCGCTTCCGCGGTCCCGACACCGCCTTCACCAGTCGCGGCGAAGGTCCGCTGATCGCCACCGCCCTCACCGACGTCCTCGCCGACGGCCTGTCGATGGTCTATTCGTTCTACGATCCGCACTATGCCGACCGCAGCCTCGGCACCTTCATGATTCTCGACCACATCGCCCGCGCCCGGAAGATGGGCCTGCCCTACGTCTATCTCGGCTACTGGGTCGATGGCTCGCCCAAGATGGGCTATAAGCGCCGCTTCAAGCCGCAGGAGCACCTGATGGCCAAGGGCTGGACGCGGGTCGACTAAGAAGTCTACGACGACGGACGTAGCTCCGCGATCACCTCGCCCGACATCGCGTCGGTGACGCCGAGGCCGCCGCCGAGCTCGTCGAGTAGCGGGCGGAGCCGGTTCAGGTCCTCGATCATCTCTGGCCGCGCCCGGACGATCGCCTCCATGCTTTCCCATTCGCCGATGAAGCAATAGGTCCGTTCCGCGACCTTGATCATCACGGCATGAAGTAGGCCCGAGGTGACCTCGTGTCCGGGCCTCTGGTTCATCGCCAGGAACTCGGCTTCGTGCTCGGGTCTCACCCGCATACGCACGACGTTGTAGGCGGTCATGGTCGTTCCTCCTCTTCCTTCGTCGATTTCCCCCGGATCGAAAATTTTGTGCCCCAACTTTATCCCCGTTTGCCGAACCGGGCTTATCATGCGCGTCATTCCCGCTTGCGAAGGGGCGCCGTCCGGAGGCGGTCCAGCGGTGGAGCGGGAAGCGGCGCTTCACGGCGGTTCGCAGCCGTCGTGGGGAAGCCCGGGTGAGGACCGCCGTCACTACGGACGGCCGCCTTCAAGGCTAAACCCGGAGGGCAACCTCCGGCGATGAGCGCCGAGCCCGGGAGCTAAAAGTCGCCGCGGCGGGCGCAGGTGTTGCGCCCAACTTCGGACTACCCGACTGGCGCGACATCGGCGCCCGCCACCCCTTCGCCTCACGGGGCGAAGGACGAACCGTAGGATGGGTTGAGCGGAGCGAAACCCATCAGAGGAAACCGCATCCCCCGGCCCGAATACCGGCGCGGGAACGATGGAGGCTGCTCTGAACAATCCAGTCCCGCCGGCGCCCCTAACCTCCCCCTTGCGGGCTACGAGGTTCACACATCTCTCTGGGCCCCGATCGGCGGCACAGGAAAAGGCTCCCCCTCGCCCCTTGTGGGAGAGGGCGGTTTCGCTTGGCGAGCAAACCTCCGCAGGCGCCGAAGATGGCGGTGTCCTTGCGGCGAGCTTAGCGAAACCGGGTGAGGGGTGCCCCGCCGGGCGCTTCGCTCCGCCATCGCCGACGCGGGCGGCGCCCGCGAGGCTCCCGTTGCGGGCTCGCCGGCGCGGCCGGCTTCGTGAGGCGACCCATGCGAATCGCCCGGCGGGGTACCCCTCACCCGGATTTCCAAGTCCGATTTGCGAAGGGCAAATCGGGGAAATCCGCCCTCTCCCACAAGGGGCGAGGGGGAGCCCCTGTCCTGCGCTGTGATTCGAATTTGTGAGGGTGCACAAGGAACGCACCTCGGATCGCGCCGCAGCGATAGCAAGATGTGTGAATGTCGTAGCCCTTGCGGGGAGGTCGCCCGTCGGTGTCGCCCGCCCTACCCGACTCCCCGCGTCCCGAATCGGTTGCAGCGTGGAAAACCCGGCGGCGGCAGACGGCCGGCCTGGGCGCGGTCGCCGATCCAGTCCTTGATCTCCGCCATCGTGCGCACGAAGCTCCGGCCCGGACGAATCCATCCACGTCAGCCCCTCGGCCTTGGCGAAGACCCGCGCGTCGGCGATGCCGCCGTCCTTGTACTTCTGCAGCCGGACGCCCTTGCCGCGCGCCATCTCCGGGATCTGCTCGAGCGGAAAGAGCAGCAGCTTCCGGTTCTCGCCGAGCGTCGCCACCATGTCGCCGCGCGCGGCGACGCAGAGCCGCATCTCCTCCGGCGCATCGACCGACATCACCTGCTTGCCCTTGCGGGTGTTGGCGAGGATCTCGGCCTCGGCCACGACGAAGCCCCGCCCCTCGGTCGAGGCGACGAGCAGCTTCCGCGCCGGGATCATGGACGAACACCGCGACCACGTCCTCCGCCGCGTCCATGTCGACCAGCAGCCGGATCGGCTCGCCATGGCCGCGCCCGCCGGGAAGCTTGTCGCCCTGGAGCGTGTAGAACCGGCCGCCGGTCGAGGCGACCAGGATCTTGTCGGTGGTCTGCGCCGGGAACGGCGAACTTGAGCGCGTCGTCGCCCTTGAAGGCGAGGCCGGCGGTGTCGGCGACGTGGCCCTTGAGCGCCCGGATCCAGCCCTTCTCCGAGACCACGACGGTGATCGGCTCGCGCTCGACGCTCGCCTCGAGCACCGCCTCCTCGATCGCGGCCGCCGGCGCGTCGGCGAAGCTGGTCCGCCGCTTGCCGAGCTGGGTCTCGGGGCCGAAGGTCTTGCGGAGCGCCCTGATCTCGTCGGCGATCGCCGTCCCACTGCTTGCTCCTCGGACTCGAGCAGCGCCTCGATGCCCCTTCCCTTCCTTGGTCAGCTCGCCGTGCTCGCCCCGGATCTCGAATCTCCTCGAGCTTGCGGAGGCTCCGGAGCCGCATGTTGAGGATCGCCTCGGCCTGCACGTCCGACAGCTTGAACCGCTTCATCAGCACCGGCTTCGGCTCGTCCTCGGTCGCGGATGATGCGGATCACCTCGTCGAGGTTGAGGTAGGCGATGAGGTAGCCTTCGAGCACCTCGAGCCGGTGGCGGATCTTGTCGAGGCGGAATTTCGCGCGCCGCACCAGCACCTCGCGCCGATGCGCGAGCCACTCGTTGAGCACCTCGCCGAGGCTCATCACCTTGCGGCACGCGACCCTGCGACAGGACGTTGAGGTTGAGCGGCACGCGGGTCTCGAGGTCGCTCGCCCGGAACAGCGACTCCATCATCACCGCGGCGTCGACGGTCCGGGACCGCGGCTCGATGACGACGCGGATGTCCTCCGCCGATTCGTCGCGCACCTCGGCGACCAGCGGCAGCTTCTTGGCATCGACCAGCTCGGCGATGCTTGGCGATCAGCTTCGACTTCTGGACCTGGTACGGGATCTCGGTGATGACCACGACGTAGGTGCCGCGGCCCTGGTCCTCGACCGCCCACCTCGCCCGCACCCGGAAACTGCCGCGGCCGGTCTGGTAGGCGTTGATGATGGTCTCGCGCGCTCTCGACCATGACGCCGCCGGTCGGCAGGTCCGGCCCCGGCACGTAGCCGACCAGCGTCTCGGTCCGCGCATTCGGCGTCTTGATCAGGTGGAGCGCGGCGTTGCACAGTTCGGCGGCATTGTGCGGCGGGATGTTGGTCGCCATGCCGACCGCGATCCCCGACGAGCCGTTGGCGAGGAGGTTCGGGAAGGCGCCGGGAAGCACCACCGGCTCCTGGTCGCTGCCGTCATAGGTCGGGCGGAAATCGACCGCGTCCTCGTCGATGCCGTCGAGGAGGAGCCGCGCCACCTCGGTCAGCCGCGCCTCGGTGTAGCGCATCGCCGCCGGGTTATCGCCGTCGACATTGCCGAAATTGCCCTGCCCGTCGATCAGCGGGTAGCGGACGGCGAAATCCTGGGCGAGGCGGACGAGCGCGTCGTAGATCGCCTGGTCGCCATGCGGATGGAAATTGCCCATCACGTCGCCGACGATCTTGGCCGATTTCTTGAACGCCTGGTTCGGGATTGAGGCCGAGGAGCGCGCATGCCGTGGAGGATGCGGCGATGCACCGGCTTCAGCCCGTCGCGGACGTCGGGCAGCGCCCGGTTCGTGATCGTCGACAGCGCGTAGGCGAGGTAGCGCTCCTCGAGCGCCTCGCGGAGGTTGACCGGCTCGATCTGCGCCGCCGTCGGCGGGGGAATCAGGTCTTTGCCCATGGCACAGGAACTAGCCCCGAAGCCCCGGCGGTACAACGCCGCAACCGAGATGGGCCTTCGAGGATGGGCGTGCTTCGAGGCGCGCGCTCCGCGCTCGCACCTCAGCATGGCGAGGTGGGACACCTCGATCAACGCAGGCTGTAGCCCCGATGGAACGCAGCTACTTCGCCATCCTTGTAAGTCGCGAATCGCCGCTCCGGTTATGATGAGAGGTGCGGTGTCGGAAGGGGTCCCGCACCATCCTTGGGCCGGGAAGCCCGAGCCTCAGCATGGGAACCCTTCCGACGTTCCATCGAACCCGAACAGTCGCCTGGGCCGCAAGCGAAGCCCGATTAGGCAAGGAGGGGTGACGATGGATGGTATTGTTGTTGGGATCGACGTCTCCAGGGACCGGCTGGATGTGCATGTCCTGCCGAGTGGGCAGGCGTTTGCGGTGACGCGCGATGCGGCCGGTCTGGATGAACTGGCTGGTCGCCTGCTGCCGCTTGGACCGCGAGCGATCGCGGTGGAGGCGACCGGCGGCTTCGAGACGGTGGTGGCGGCGAGCCTGGCGGCGGCCGGTCTGCCGGTTGTGGTGGTCAACCCGGCCCAAGTCCGTTACTTCGCCATGGCGGTCGGCAAGCGCGCCAAGACCGATCCGATCGATGCCCGGCTGATCGCCCAGTTCGTCGCGGCCACCAATCCCGAGATCCGCCCGTTGCCCGACGCCGAAACCCAGGCGCTGGCTGACCTTGTCACCCGGCGCCGGCAGATCATCCAGATGATCGTCGCCGAGAAGCAGCGCGAGAAGCGGGCTGCGAAGCGGACCAGGAAGAGCATCGTGCGTCTGCTCAAGGCACTCGAGAAGGAGCTCTCCAGTCTCGACCAGGACATCGACGAGGCGGTTCGCGGCTCGCCGGTGTGGAGAGAGAAGGAAGAGCTCCTGTCGACGGTACCCGGCGTCGGCATGGTGATCTCCCGCACCATCCTCGCCGAACTGCCCGAGATCGGAACCCTCGATCGCCGCCGGATCGCGGCACTGGTCGGCCTGGCGCCGTTCACCCGGCAGTCGGGTCAGTGGCGCGGCCAGAGCTTCATCGGCGGCGGCCGCGCCGCGGTGCGCTCCGTCATCTTCATGGGCGCATTGGCCGCGACCCGACACAACCCGCAGCTCAGGGACTTCCATCATCGCCTCATCGCCGCCGGCAAACCGAAAATGGTCGCCTTGATCGCGGTTGCCCGAAAGCTCCTCACCATACTCAACGCCATCCTCAGAGACCGAAGACCATGGCAAACCGCTTGACTTCGAACACAGTCGCTGAGGTGCTCGCCGCGAAGCGGCGAGCCTCGAAGGACGCAACGACCTGCGTACAGATGATGTTACGAGACGCGTTCCTCGGCCTGGAGCAGCGCCACGAACCGCTCCCGCGCCTCCGGCGGCGGCAGCCCGCGCGGCTCGTAGACGTGGCGGGCGAGGAAGAAGCCGGTGAGCCGGAAGGCGGCGAGGAGATCGTCGGCCTCCGGCCGGCCGCCCGGAGCGCGCGAGCAGGAACGCCGGCAGCCGCAGCATCCGGTCGCGATAGGGATCGCCGGCCGAGCGGCTCACCGCCCGCCCGCTCTTCGGCGAGACATAGGCGAGGTCGTCATTGGTCCCGGTGGCGACGCAACGTTCGAGATCGAGGCCGAAGCCCAGCTCCTCGAGCATCCGGAGCTCGAAACGGACGATCAGCCCGGCCGCGAGCGACCGGATCGTCGAAGCAGTCGACCAGCGCCGTCAGCGCCGCATAGATCTGCGGGTGCGGGTCGCGCTCGGGCAGGAGCCGCACCAGCGCCGGCCAGCGCCTGCAGGCCGTAGAGGCCGGCCGGGGTCTCCATCAGCTGCGCCGCGCGGAAGATCGCCGGCTCGATCGCATAGTTGCCGAGATGCTCGTCGAGCCGGGCCCGCCAGGTCGCCGTGGACCGAATTGCCGGCCTGCAGCACCGGCCGCTGCGTCCGCGAGCGCCCGCCGCGGACCAGACCGAGATGCCGGCCGTGGCGCTCCGTCATCAGCTCGACGATCAGGCTCGTCTCGCCGTGCCGGCGCGTGCCGATGATGATTCCTTCGTCGCTCCAGTCCATCGGCATTCTAGCGCAGATTCGGGCGCTACGGGATCGCCGCGGCCAGTCGTGCCCCTACTGCGCGGGAACTCGATCCCCATCGCCCGGTAGCGCTCGGGATCGTCGGCCCAGTTCTCGCGCACCTTGACGAACAGGAAGAGGTGCACCGGCCGCTCGGCGATCTCCGCGATCTCGCTTCCGCGCCGCCATCGAGATCGCCTTGATCGCCTGGCCGCCCTTGCCGATCACGATCTTCTTCTGGCTGTCGCGGGCGACGAAGATGGTCTGCTCGATCCGCACCGAACCGTCCTTCTGCTCGGTCCACTGGTCGGTCTCGACCGTCGCCTCGTAGGGCAGTTCCTGGTGCAGCCGCTCGAACAGCTTCTCGCGGGTGATCTCGGCGGCGAGCTGGCGAAGCGGCACGTCGCTGACCTCGTCCGGCGGGATAGAGCCACGGCCCCGGCGGCACCCGCTTCGGCGAGATAGGCGAGGAAGTCGTCGGCGCCGTCGCCGGTTGGCGGCCGAGATCATGAAGGTCCGCTCGAACGCCACCGCCTTGTTCGCCTCGTCGGCCAGCGCCAGCAGCGTCTCGCGCTTGACGAGGTCGATCTTGTTGAGGACCAGAATCTTCGGGTGCGCCGATGTCGCCGAGCTTGGCGAGCAGCGTCCGCGTCTCCTCGCTCGATGCCGCTTGCGCGGCATCGATGAGCAGCGCCACCAGATCGGCGTCGCGCGCGCCGCCCCACGCGGTCTCCACCATCGCCCGGTCGAGCCGCCGCTTCGGCGCGAAGATGCCGGGCGTGTCGACGAAGATGACCTGCGAGGGGCCCACCATCGCGATGCCGCGCACCAGCGAGCGCGTCGTCTGCACCTTGCGGCTGACGATCGAGACCTTGGTCCCGACCAGCCGGTTGACCAGGGTCGACTTGCCGGCATTGGTCGCGCCGATGATGGCCACGAAGCCGCAGCGGGTCGCCTCATCCGGCTCCATCGCGCTGCCCCCTTCCACACGCCCTCGCGGACCAGGATCGCCGTCGCAGCCGCCTGCTCGGCCTCGCGCCGCGCTCCGTCCCTCGCCGCGTTGCCGGCTCGCAGCGCGTCGACCGTCACCTCCACCTCGAAGCACGGTGCGTGGTCGGGACCGCGGCGCACGACGATCGCATAGGCCGGGGCGCCGCGCGCCCTTGCCTTGCGCCCATTCCTGCAGCGTCGTCTTGGCGTCGCGGCAGCGTGCCGTCGCCAGCTCGAGCATGCGCCCCTGCCAGTCGTCTCGGATGAAGCGCCGGGCGGCCTCGATGCCGCCATCGAGATAGATCGCGCCGATCAGCGCCTCGCAGACGTCGCCGAGGATGGCGGCCTTGGTGCGGCCGCCCGACTGCGCTCTGCGCACCGGCGATCCGAGCCGGATCGCCGAGCCGAGGTCGAGCGCCGTCGCCACCTCGGCGCAGCTCTCGTTGCGGACCAGCGCGGTCAGCCGCTGCGCACAGCTCGCCCTCGTTGGCCTTCGGAAAGGCCTCGATCAGCATCGTCGGCGATCGGCCAGGCCAAGCACCCGGTCGCCGAGGAATTCGAGGCGCTGGTAGCTGGCCTCGCCCGGCGCTCGCCGCGCTCGCGTGGGTCAGCGCCGTCTCGAGCAGCTTGCGGTCGGCAGAAACGGTGGCCGAGACGCGCCTCCAGCGCCTCGATCGCGGCTGCCGCCGCCCTTCCTCATTCGACCGTCGTGAACATCCGGTCCCAGCGGACCGTCCACGGCCACGCCAGAACTGCCAGGCGTGGCTCGCCCTCCTCGACCGAGAAGAAGATCACCTCGGCGCGGCCGACGAGGTTCTCGAACGGCACGTAGCCGACCGCCGACAGGACGCGGCTGTCGGTCGAATTGTCCCGGTTGTCGCCCATCATGAAGAAATGGTCGGCGGGAACCTCGTAGACCTGGGTGTTGTCCTCGGGGCCATCGGGCTCGCGGTCGAGGGTCAGGTAGCTGCACGCCGTTCGGCAGCGTCTCGCGATAGCGGTCGTAGCGGATGCCGTCGTCGTCCGACCACTCGTCGACCTTCTCGCGTTCGACCGGCTTGCCGTTGATGTAGAGCACGCCGTGGATCACCTGGATCTGGTCGCCGGGCAGCCCGATCACGCGCTTGATGTAGTCGGTCGAATTGTCGCGCGGCAGCTTGAACACGACGACGTCGCCGCGCTCCGGCTCCGCCGCCCAGATCCGGCCCGAGAAGAGATCCGGCCCGAACGGGAAGGAGTAGCGGCTGTAGCCGTAGGCGTATTTCGACACGAACAGGTAGTCGCCGACCAGCAGCGTCGACTTCATCGAGCCGGACGGAATGTTGAACGGCTGGAACAGGAAAGTCCTGACGACCAGCGCCAGGAGAAGCGCCTGGATGACGATCTTGACGGTCTCGCCGAAACCGCTGCCCTTCTTCTCGCGCGTCTTTTCGCTGCTGGCCACGCTCATCGTCTCTGTCTCGGTCGGGGAGGAAAGCGGCACGGTCTCCGGCGAAGCCGCGATCGGTAATACCGGCTTTTGGGTAGTGGAAGGCAACGCCGTGCGGCGCGAAACCCGGCCGATTTACGGCGCGCGCCTCCGGCGATCGGCCTCGATGATGACATAGGCCTGCGCCAGCGGGAACTCGTCGGTGATGGTGAGTGGATCACCGCGTATGGCCCGGGGCAGGAGCGACTGGAAGGCGCTTCGCCGCACCCCCGGTGAGCGCCATGGTCGGCTTGCCGGAGGGCAGGTTGACCACCCCCATGTCGCGCCAGAACACGCCGGCGCTGAGCCCGGTGCCGAGCGCCTTGGCGCAGGCTTCCTTGGCGGCGAAGCGCTTGGCGTAGGAGGCGGCGCGCATCCGCCGCCGCTCCGACTTCCGGATCTCGACCGGCGTGAAGACCCGCTGCATGAAACGCTCGCCGTGGCGCTCGAGCATCTTCTCGACCCGCCGGATGTCGATCAGGTCGTTGCCGGTGCCGATGATCATCAGGCGAGGCCGCGGCTCCCGGGCTTGACCGGCGGAATCGCCGCGAGTTCCGGCGGGAGCTGGTCGGCCGGATAGGCCGGGACCTTGTAGTTGGCGAGGGCGACCAGCGGCACGCCGACATCCGCTTCCCCCGCCGAGCGGTCGATCAGGCAGGCGCAGGCGATGACCTCGGCGCCCAGCTCTGCGACGCGCCTCGACGGTCTCGCGGATCGAGAGGCCGGTAGTGACGATATCCTCGACGATCGAGCACCCGCGCGCCCTTCGGCATCTCGAAGCGGCGGAGGCGGAACGCCCCCTCCTCGCGCTCGACCCACATCGCCCGGACGCCGAGCTGCCGTGCCGTCTCGTATCCCGGCACGATGCCGCCCACCGCCGGCGCCACCACGAAGTCGATCGGGCCGAGGTCGGCGGCCGCGCGCACCTTCGCCGCAAGCGCCCGGCAAAGCCGCTCGGTCTTGTCCGGATACATGAACACCCGCGCCTTCTGCAGGAACAGCGGGCTGCGGAGGCCGGACGTCAGGATGAAATGCCCCTCGAGGATCGCGTCCGCCTCGCGGAAGATCGCGATGACCTCGGCCTCGGTCATTTCGGCTGCGGCCCGCTTCTCAGCCATTGACGCGCGCCGCGGAGCTCACCACCGGCTTCGCCCGGAGCTGGGCGACCAGTCGCGTCAGATGCTTCACGTCGAAGACTTCGACGTCGATGACCATGACCGAGAAATCCGGGGCCGCCGTGGTGATCTTGAGATTGGAGATGTTCGCGCCGTTGTCGGCGATGACCTGCGCGATCTGGGCAAGCGTACCCGGCTCGTTGATCGCCGTCACCTCGATCCGTGCCGGAAAGCGCTCGTTCTTGACCTCTTCCATGTCCCAGCGGACATCGAGCCAGCGCTCGGGCTGGTCCTCGAAGGCCTTCAGTGCCTGCGCGCCGATCGGATAGATGGTCACGCCCTCGCCGGGGATGGCGATGCCGACGATGCGCTCGCCAGGCAAGGCGCCGCCTTCGGCGAAGCGCACCGGCATGTCCCCGGTCACGCCCGCGGATCGGTATCGCCCTTCTCGTTCCGTCCGCTCGATGTCTTCCGCGGGAAGCCGGGAACGCGGAACTTCAGACCCGACCCGGCGGCCAGCCCGAACCAGCCCTCCTCGTTCCGCTGGACGCGCCGCGATCGCCGCTCTTCCTTGTGGTCGGGATAGACCGCCTTGACCACGTTGTCTCGACGGGATCTCGCCGCGGCCGACGGCGGCGAGCATGTCCTCGAGATTGTTCTGCGCGAGCCGCGGCAGCACCGGCAGCGAGCAGCTGGTCGTCGAACGGCCGCCGCGCCCGCTCGAAGGCCCGCTCGAGGATGCGCCGGCCGAGACCGGCATATTGCCGGCGGACCGCGGCCCGCGTCGCCCGGCGGATCGCCGAGCGCGCCTTGCCGGTGACCACCATCGACTCCCAGGCGGCCGGCGGCACCTGGGCCTTGGAGCGGATGATCTCGACCTCGTCGCCGTTGTGGAGATCGGTCATCAGCGGCATGGTCCGGCCATTGATCTTGGCGCCGACGCAGGTGTCGCCGATGTCGGTGTGGACGGCATAGGCGAAGTCGATCGGCGTCGCGCCGCGCGGCAGGGCGATCAGCCGGCCCTTTGGGGTGAAGCAGAACACCTGGTCCTGGAACAGCTCGAGCTTGGTGTGCTCGAGGAATTCCTCCGGCGTGTCGCCCTCGGCCAGCATCTCGATGGTGCGGCGGAGCCACTCGATAGGCGTGGATTCCTCGCTGCCCGGTCTTCGCCGTTGGCGGCCCCGCTTCGCCATTCGCCTTGGCGCTGGACCGGAACCCCGTCCTTGTAGAGGGCGTGGGCGGCGATGCCGTATTCGGCGACCCGGTCCATCCCCGCCGTGCGGATCTGCAGTTCGACCCGCTGCTGCTCCGGGACCGATCACGGTCGTGTGGATCGAGCGGTAGTCGTTCTGCTTCGGTGTCGAGATATAGTCCTTGAAGCGGCCGGGCACGGCCGGCCAGGTCGATGGACGACGCCGAGCGCCGCGTAGCATTCCGGCACGGTGTCGACGATCACCCGGAAGCCGATGATGTCGGAGAGCTGCTCGAAGCTCACCGCCTTCCGCTCCATCTTGCGGAAGATCGAATACGCCCGCTTCTCGCGGCCCGATACCCGCGCCTTGATGCCGTTGCCTCGCAAGCCCTTCGGTGAGTTCCCTTTCGATCCGCGCGATCAGGCTCGCGGTTGCGGTCGCGCTAGCTCGGCCAGACGCTCGGTGATCGTGTCATGGGCCTCGGGATTGACGACGCTGAACGGCGAGCTCCTCGAGCTCCTCGCGCATGTCGTGCATGCCCATGCGCCCGGCCAGCGGCGCGTAGATTTCGAGCGTCTCCTCGGCGTTCCGCTTGCGCGACTCCTCCGGCATGAACTCGAGGGTGCGCATGTTGTGGAGGCGGTCGGCGAGCTTGACGAGAAGCACCCGCACATCCTCGGAGATCGCGAGAAGAAGCTTGCGCAGGTTCTCGGCCTGCGCCGCCTTCTTCGACACGAGGTCGAGCCGCTGGATCTTGGTCAGTCCCTCGACTAGCCGGCCGATGTCCTCGCCGAAAGCGGCGTCGATCTCCGACCGGGTCGCGTCGGTATCCTCGATCGTGTCGTGGAGGAGCGCCGCCGCGATCGTGGCGTCGTCGAGCTTGAGGTCGGTGAGGATGCCGGCGACCTCGAGCGGATGCGAGAAATAGGGGTCGCCATTGGCGCGGCGCTGCGTGCCGTGCTTCTGCATGGCGTAGACATAGGCCTTGTTGAGCAGGTTCTCATCCGCGCTGGGATTGTAGCGCGTGACCCGCTCGACAAGCTCATATTGGCGCATCATGGCGCTTGACTTGCAACTCTCTGGCCGCCGACCGGGCCGGAATTCGTCGATCCTTCAAGAATATAGTTATAGTCGAAGCTTCTTGCTTTTTTATTGCCGGCGCAACGATTTTCGCGATGGCGAAGCGGCGATTTCGGCTTCGTTGCGCCCGGCGCGTAGATTACGGGCCCGCGCCGCTGAAATCGCTCAGCACCGTCCGCAGCGGCTCCGAGGATACGCTCACCGGCCCGCTATAGGGATGATCGATCGAAATGGTGACGAACAGCACCGTGAAGATCAGAAAGGCCAGCATGGCGGTCATCAGGACCTGCGCCCTGAGATTTCTCGTGCCGAAGAAGAACGTGAAGCCGATGGTCAGCAGGGCGCCGATCGAGAGCACCAGCCAGAGGATTGGGGGGACGATGCCGGAGGCGAGGCCGAGGCGCTCGCGACGCGCCTCGGTTACTTGATCGAGGTTGTCCAGTATCTCGTTGAAAAGAACGGCCTCTCGCGCGCCGGTCGGGCGGTAGGCGAGAATTGCCCGGTAAACGATGCCCAGTGACCTCTGGACGTCCTCGCTTTCGCCACCCCGTGCCATGTCCCGCCATTCGTCGCCGACGACGTCGGAGACGTACTTGACAAGGCTTTGGCGGAGATTGTCCTGAACCTGGCGGTCGACGCCTTCACTGAGCCGAAAGATGGTCGCGACCGCCGCGGCTTCGCGCGAGGCGTCGCGCTCGGCGTCGGCGAAGCGCTCCCAGACGACAACCACGGTGAATCCCGAGAATCACCGCATAGATGACCCCGAGCGTGGCGAACTTGAAGCCGGCGACCTCGTTGTTCGCAGCGATTTGCTCGAGCGCCACGTAACGGCGCACGAGCACCGGCCCCAAGGCCGCCAGAAGCGTCGGGACCGCAACAACGACCAGCCCCGACTGCCAAAGCGGCCATTCGACGAGATGGAGCATCGCATCCCCCGACCGCGACGGTCCCGAAAATGTCCGGCGAAAAAGCCCCGCCGGGAAAGCGGGATCAGAAATCCTCGGTCTTGTCCGGCGGAACCATGCTCTCGAGACCGCGGAGGAGCTCTTCCTCCGACATCCGGTCGAAGGCGACATCGCTGTCGTCCTCGGCTCCGGGCTTGGTCGAGGCGATCAGCGGCACCGGCTCCGCCTCCGGCTCGTCGACCTCGACGTATTTCTGGAGGGAATGGATCAGCTCTTCCCGGAGATCATCCGCAGAAACGCTGCCGTCGGCGATCTCGCGAAGCGCCACGACCGGATTCTTGTCGTTGTCGCGGTCGACGGTCAGCGCCGCGCCGCTCGAGATCATCCGCGCACGATGGCTCGCGAGCAGGACCAGTTCGAAGCGATTATCCACCTTGTCGATGCAATCCTCGACCGTGACGCGGGCCATGGGCTCAGTCTCCTGAAGGAATCCGGGGTCGCCGCTGAGATAGGCCGGCTATCTCGGAAAAGCAAGAATTCTCATATCGGTGCACTGGACCAACCGGCTTCTCTCGCTATATGGAACGCGATGCACATCGCCGCGTTGCGTCGCGGCTGCGGATTTCAACGGTTGTACGATTGGCCCGGTATTTCCGGAACCGACTGCAGAACATGAGAACCGACACTGGGTGGTGGCGCACGGCGAACCGCCGACGCTCCTGATTGCTCACCAATGGAATGGATCAAGCGATGTTCGACGAACGGGAAAAGATCGCGCTCTTCATCGATGGCGCCAACCTCTATGCGACGGCGAAGTCGCTCGGGTTCGATATAGATTACAAGCGCTTGCTTCAGGAATTTCAAGGCAAGGGCTATCTTCTTCGCGCCTACTATTACACCGCGCTCGCCGACGACCAGGAATATTCCTCGATACGGCCGCTGATCGACTGGCTCGACTACAACGGCTACACGGTGGTCACCAAGCCCACCAAGGAGTTCGTCGACGCTTCCGGCCGGCGGAAGATCAAGGGCAACATGGACATCGAACTGGCGGTTCATGCCATGGAGATGGCGGAATCGATCGACCATTTCGTGCTGTTCTCCGGCGACGGCGATTTCCGCTCGCTGGTCGAGGCCATCCAGCGCAAGGGACGGAAGGTCAGCGTCATCTCGACGCTATCAACCCAGCCGCCGATGATCGCCGATGAGCTTCGGCGCCAGGCCGATCATTTCGTCGATCTCGCGACGCTCCAGGGCAAGATCGGGCGCGATCCGGCCGAGCGGGCCCAGCGCCAGGCCGAGCGGACGCAGGCGGCGACCGCCGGCTTCGCGGATGAATTCGAGGACGACGAGGCGATCTGAGCCGTCGCGATTTGCCGGCGTGAGCCTTCCCGACCCCGGGCGGGATTGCCCGTTTTGCCCCCGTCTGGTGGCCTTCCGCGAGTCCTGGCGGAAAGCCGAGCCGACCTGGCACAACGCCCCGGTCGCGACATTCGGCGCGCCCGATGCGCGCCTGCTGATTGTCGGCCTCGCGCCTGGGCTCCGCGGGGCGAACCGAACCGGCCGCCCCTTCACCGGCGACTTCGCCGGCGAACTCCTCTATCGGACCCTCATCGATTTCGGGTTCGCGAAGGGAACCTATGCGGCGCGTCCCGATGACGGGCTCGTCATGATCGACGCCGCCATCACCAACGCCGTCCGCTGCGTGCCGCCGGAGAACAAGCCCCTGCCGGCCGAAATCCGGACCTGCCGGCAGTTCCTGTCGGCCACCCTCGCCGCCATGCCGAAGATCGCAGCGATCGTCGCGCTCGGCCGGATTGCCCATGACAGCGTGGTCGCCGCCCTGGGGCTTCGCGCCGCCGCGGCGAGATTCGCCCACAGCGCGGTTCACGTGGTGGACGGCGGGCGCGCCCTTCACGACAGCTATCACTGCTCGCGCTACAACACCAACACCGGGGTGCTGACCGAGGCGATGTTCCGGGATGTGTTTGCGGAGGTGAGGAGACGGCTGCCTTAAGCGGCCTCCCTACCCCTTCTCCCGGAGCAGCCGGCCCTTCTCGCGATCCCAGTCGCGCTTCTTCTCCGTCTCGCGCTTGTCGTGGAGCTTCTTGCCGCGGGCGAGCGCCAGTTCGACCTTGGCCCGGCCGCGATCGTTGAAATAGATCTTCAGCGGCACGACGGTCATGCCCTCGCGCTGCACGGCGCCGACCAGCCGGCCGATCTCGCGCTTGTGGAGGAGCAGCTTTCGCGGCCGCCGGGTCTCGTGGTTGAAGCGGTTGGCCTGCAGGTATTCGGGGATATAGGCGTTGTAGAGCCACATCTCGCCGCCCTTCTCGCTCGGCGTAGGAGTTGGCGATGTTGCTCTTGCCCGGCGCGGAGCGACTTGATCTCGGTGCCGGTCGAGCACGATGCCGGCCTCGAAGGTCTGGCCGATCTCGTAGTTGAAGCGCGCGCGGCGGTTCGCCGCCGCGATCTTCTGCGCGGGCTTGTCCTTGCTCTGGGCCATCAGCGGCTCAGTTGATCAGCCCGGCATGCACCATCGCCGACCGGATCGCCTCGCGCGTCGGCTCGGAGACCTTGACCAGCGGCAGCCGCACGTCGTCGCTGATCTTGCCGAGCACCGAGAGGGCGTACTTCACGCCGGTCGGGTTCGGCTCGATGAACAGCGCCTGGTGGAGCGGCATCAGCCGATCCTGGTAGGTCAGCGCCGTCGTGTAGTCGCCGGCGAGGCAGGCCTCCTGGAACTCCGAGAGGAGCTTCGGCGCGACGTTCGAGGTGACCGAGATGCAGCCCGTGACCGCCATGGGCGTTGAAGCCGAGCGCCGTCGCGTCCTCGCCCGGAGAGCTGGTTGAATTCCGGACCCATGGCGTGGCGCTGCAGGCTCACCCGCTCGATCTTGCCGGTCGCGTCCTTGACGCCGGCGATGTTCTTCAGTTCGAACAGCCGCGCCATGGTCTCGACCGACATGTCGATCACCGAGCGCGGCGGGATATTGTAGATGATGATCGGAATGCCGATCGCGTCGTTGATCGCCTTGTAGTGCTGGTAGAGCCCTTCCTGGTTGGGCTTGTTGTAGTAGGGCGTCACCACCAGCACGGCGTCCGCGCCGGCCTTCTCGGCGAACCGGGCGAGATCGATCGCCTCGCGCGGTGTTGTTCGAACCGGCACCGGCGATCACCGGAACCCGGCCCGCTGGCGGTTTCGATGCAGATCTCGACCACGCGCTTGTGCTCGTCATGGCTGAGCGTCGGGCTCTCGCCGGTGGTGCCGACCGGCACCAGGCCGTGCGTCCCTTCGGCGATCTGCCACTCGACGAAGGCGCGGAACCCGTCCTCGTCGACGGCGCCGTCCCGCATCGGGGTGACCAGGGCGGTGATCGATCCTGTGAACATCAGGCCACATCCTTGCCGGAATTCCGGCGTTTTCCTCTTGTGCGGCGACCTTATGCCGGGTCGGACGGAGCGGGCAAGGCGGCCAGCCCGCAGCGGGGGTCGTCAAGTGTTCGTTCACTATGGCAGAATAAGGTCTGCGCGGGACGAGCGCGGCGACAGACGGCGGTATCCGTTGCTCGCAGGACGGCCGGGAAGGGATTGATGAGAGTTGATGGCGCCGCAAGCCGATTTGCCGAAGAGCGCACGCGATCGCCGGCGCCTGCTCGGTGGCCTCGCTGTCATGCGGCCGCCTTGCGCGGCGCTCCTCGCCGGCTGCCGGGCGCGGCCGCGGCAATCGCACCGGTTCGATCGCAGCTGGCCGACATCCCGCTGCCGCGGCTCAATCCGCAGCGCGCCCACTCCGACGCGGTGCTTTCCTATGCCGATCCGATCGCCGCCGGTCATCTCTCCGACGGATCGACGACGAGCACGGCACGGCGGCGACCGAGGACGTCCGAGCCGCCGGAGCGCCGAATTCACGCCGGTCATCGCCGCCAAGCCGCAGGCGCGACACTGCGTCGAAGACGAATATCAGTTCGGTCGGCCTCCGCTACGCGATCAAGTTCCTCGACGACGGCGACTACGCCGCGGCGACCGCGGCCGCCTATGCGCTCACCGAACCCGGTCGACACCAAGATCATCGACTGGCTGGTCGCGACCAGCGGCGATCCGAGCGTCCCGTCGGCGCGGATCGCCGACGTCTGGCGGCGCCTCTCCGACTGGCCCGGCCAGGTCCTGCTGCAGACCCGCTTCGAACAGGCGCTGGTTCGCGAAAAGCCGCCGGCCGCGACCGTCATCCGGCATGATGGCCGGGCGGAAGCCGGTCACCGAGAGCGGCGTCGATGCTGCTCGACTCGCGCCTATCTCGATGTCGGCAACAAGAGCGATGCGGCGGCGATCATCGGCGCGCTATTGGCGGAACGAGCGCTTCGACACCGACGCCGAGGCGCGCATCCGCAAGGAGTTCGGCGACGCTGACTCACGGCGGCCGACTACAAGGCGCGGCTCGATCGCCTCCTCTACGAGGAGCAGGATGCCGCGGCGATCCGCAACGCCAAGTACCTCAACGCCGACGAGATGGCGCTCTGCCACCGCGCAGTGGTCGCCGTCGACACCGACAAGGACGCCGCCGGCGCGCTCGAACGCGGTCCCGGCCGCCAAGCGCAAGCGATCCGCTCTATACCATACGCTCGCGTCCGTTACCTGCGCCGGACAGACAAGATGGAGGAGGCCGCCGCGGTCCTGCTCTCCGCCCCGCGCGATCCGCGCGATGATCGACGGCGACGCGTGGTGGGTCGAGCGCCGCATCGATTTCCCGCGAGCTCCTCGACCAGGGCGACGCCAAGACCGCCTACCGGATCGCAGCCGGCCATTCCGCCGAGAGCAGCGCCGACATCGCCGAGGCCGAGTTCCACGCCGGCTGGTATGCGCTCGAGTTCCTCGGCGACCCCGCCACCGCGACGAAGCACTTCGCCGAGATCGAGCGCGTCTCGCAGATGCCGCTCAGCCAGTCGCGCGCCGAATACTGGCTCGGGCCGCGCCGCCGAGAAGGCGGGCAACCGCAACGCCGCCGTCGCCCACTACAAGAATGCCGGCCGGTTTCCGACGACCTTCTACGGCCAGATCGCGCTGTCGCGCCTCGGCGTGAAGACAGTTGCCGATCGCGCCGGCGCCGCGGATCGACGCATGCGACGAAGGCGCGCTTCGAGACGCAACGAGACTTGGTCCAGGTCATCATCAAGCTCGACGAGCTCAACCGCGGCGACCGCAACAGCATCTTCTTCCGCGTACCTCGCCGACGGCCTGACCGACCCGGCCGAGATCGCGCTCCTCTGCGAGATGGCCGAGGAGGAAGGCGGCCACCAGTTCGCGCTCCAGCTCGGCAAGCTGGCCTCCTACCGCAACCTGCCGGTCCATTCCGCCGCGTTCCCGACCTCGGCGATTCCCGACCTCGGCCAAGACCGGCGCAGTCGAGAAGCCGATGGTCTACGCCATCGCCCGCCAGGAGAGCGCCTTCAATCCGGCCGCCGTCAGCGGCGCCGGCGCGCGCGGTCTGCTCCAGCTCATGCCGGCGACCGCCAAGGCGATGGCCAAGTCGGTCGGCGTCACCTACTCGCAGGACCGCCTCACCTCCGATCCGGCCTATAACGCCCAGCTCGGCGCCGCCTTCCTCGGCAAGCTCCAGGCGAGCTACGGCGGCTCGTTCATCATGACCTTCGCCGCCTACAATGCCGGCCCGAGCCGGGTCACCGCCTGGATCAAGGAGTACGGCGACCCGCGCGACCCGAATGTCGACGCCGTCAACTGGATCGAGCGCATCCCCTTCACGCGAGACGCGCAACTACGTCCAGCGCATCATGGAGAACCTGCAGGTCTATCGGGCCCGGCTCGGCTCACCGGCGCTGACCATCGAACTCCGACCTCAAGCGCGGCGGATGATCGGGTTGGACTTCGGCGGCACCGCCTTCGCCGCCTCTTCCGCAACGCTGCCGAAGCCACGATCCGCGATACGAGCCCGGGCGAGACGACGAAACGACGACCTTACCGCCGATGAAGCCTCGGCGTCCGCCAGATCCCGGTACCGCGGCGCGACGCGATCTTTTCTACACGAGCGGCGACGGGCTCCGCCTCCACGTCGCCGAGTACGGCGACGCCGATCTCGCCGTGGCTGCCGGTCGTCTGCATTCCCGGGCCTGTCGCGGAGCGCCCGCGACTTCCACGACCTCGCGCTCCACCTCGTCGCCACACCGCCATCGGCCGCGCCGCGTCGCTCGCCTTCGACCTTCGCGGGCGCGGCCTGTCGGAATGGGACGAGGACATCGCCCACTACACATCCGCTGTCCGAGATGCAGGACGTCCTCGACGGCATGGCGGCGCTCGGCGTCGGCCGCGCCGTCATCGTCGGCACGTCGCGCGGCGGGATCATCGCGATGCTGATGGCGGTGGCGCGGCCGAGCGTCATCGCCGGGCGTCGTCCTCAACGACATCGGGCCGGTGATCGAGCCGCGCGGCCTGGCGCGGATCAAGACCTATGTCGGCCGGACGCCCTGCCCCGACGACTGGGACGATGCCGCCGCGCATCCTCGGCCGCCTCCACGGCGGCCAGTTCACCGCGCTCTGCCGACGAGGACTGGCGCGCCTTCGCCCGGATGACCTGGCGCGATGACGAGCGGCCGGCCGGTCAGCGACTACGACCCGGCGCTGGCCAGGACCTTCGACGGCGTCGAATTCGATCGGCCGATGCCGTCGCTGTGGAAGGAGTTCGCGGCGCTCGTCGACCGTGCCCGTCCTTGGCCATTCGCGGCGAGAACTCCGACCTCCTCTCGGCCGGAGACCCTTGCGCGGATGGCGGAGGCGCACCCCGGCCTCGACCAGTTCGTCGATCGCCGGCGAAGGCCACGCGCCGCTCCTCGATCGGCGACGCCATCCTGCAGCGCATCGCCGCCTTCTCATCGGCGATCGAGGGCCAAGGCACGCCGGTCGATGCGGTGATCCCGCGCGAGATCGCCGAGTACGATCTCGACACGCCGCCGAAGGCCGACGATGCCGGCTGACCGCGGTCAGTCGATCGCTGCCGCCGGTCCGGAGGCGGGCGGCGCTTCGCTGTCCTCGCGCCTTCGGCGGCTCGCCGCCTTGACGTAGCCGGTGTCGCCGCCGGTCGCGAGGATGATCGCCTGCCCGACCCAGTCGTCGCGCTCGATCCGCTCCGGAAAGGCACAGATGGCCCGCGACCCACCGCGCCTCGGCCGGCGTCCAGGCCGCGATCTGGCCGAAATGGAAGATGCCGAGGGCTGTTGAGCAGTTCCTCGTTCTTCTGCCCGATGCCGCGGATCCGCTGGAGGTTGTCCGGCACGCCGTTCCGCGGGCCGGGCAGCGTCAGCGGCCGCATCGCGGGAAGCTCCGGTCTCGCCGGCGCCGGAGCGGGAACGGGCGGCGACGGCGGCGTCGAAAGCCTCGGGGATCTCTTCGGCCGGTCCCGGCGCAAGCTCGACTCCGATCTCGATATCCTCGACCGCCTCCGGTTCCTGCCAGGCCGGCGCCTCCTCCCAATCCGCCCCGGCCGGCGCCTCCCATGCCTCGCGGGCGGCCTCTCCCTCGGGCGCCGGGGCGCGCCGATGCTCCTCGACATCGCCAGGCGCGGCGCGACAGTGTCGGCGGCAATCGGCAGCGGCGCGGGAGGATCATCCAGCTACGGCGGCGAGGCCGAAGCGGCGGACGATATTCCTCGTCCGGCGGACGCGGCCTTGCCAATCCCAGCCGCGCCTTGACGCCGGCAATCGCGTCACCGACAGCCTCGACGATCTCCTCCTGCGCAACCGCCAGAGGCCCGGCGGCGAGAACGGCGTAGAGCAGCGTGCCGAGCAGGCAGCCGCCAACGAAGGCGACCAGCAACAGGCCCCATACCTCGAGGAAATGCCAGATCACGCTCGTCAGGCCCGTCTTCCAGCCAGGCGGTCACGTCGTCGACGCTGCGCCGGTCGCTGGTTCCACCAGCCCACCGCGATGCCGACCACGAGGGCGGCAAGCACGAAAGGCCAGTAGTTGCCGATCAGATACGTCATCTTAACCCCCGTCGGGCACCACTGACGAGAAACTCGATCCGGCGGTTCGCCCGCTTGCCTTCGGCGGTCGAGTTGTCGGCAATCGGATTGTCTTCGCCATACCCCACCGCCGTCAACTGCTCGCGCCTCACCCCGGCGTCGACGAGATAGTCGACCACCGCCTCGGCCCGCGCCTGGGTGAGGTCGCGGTTCTTCGACGCCGATCCATCGGAATCCGCGTGTGCGGCAACCTCGATGCCGACGTCGCCGCAGCGAAGCAGGGTTCCGGCGACGCGATCGAGAAGGCCGAGGCTGGTCTCGGCGAAATGTCCGCCTTGGCGCCGTCGAATTCGATCCGGCCGGTCCTGAGATCGGCCTGCAGCCGGTCGCGGCACCCGCTCGGGTCGAGCGGCTGGCCGATCTGCCGGGTCATGATCGTCAAGATCGAGCGTGTAGCCGTCGGGCATGGCGCCCTTGAGCGCGGTGCTCGACCTCGTCCATGGCGCGCTGGAAGAACGCCTCGCCCCTCACCCTGACCCTGCGTGTCGACCATCTCGGCCCGGCCGCCGGCGAGGCGCGCCGCGGCGTCCATCGCCGCCGAAGCCGCTGCGACGAAATCGTCCGGGGCGCCGCTCGCCAAAGCCGATGTCGTCCTTGACTGGCGACTATCCGCCGAAGCTCGCCCGGCCGGCTTCGACGAGGCCGCCTTGCCTGGCTTCGTCGCTCGGCGCGAAATCCGGCAAGGACCACGCCGTCGCGCTCGCGCCTCGCCGGTAAACGTGTAAGGCGAGGCCCGCGGCGGCAGGACATTCGGCATCGGTCGAGGGCGAGGCTTGCCGGCAGCGTCTTGGAATTGGCCGCAAGAAGCGCCGCGAAGGCATCCGAATCGCGCGCCTCGCCTTCGATCGAATAGGTCTTGTCGCCGAGCTCGACCGACCCCGTCTTCGAGCGGCGCCAGTTGCGTCATCGCGAACTTGATCGCGCCGATCCAGTCCATCTTCGGCTCGCCGGCGGCGACCTTGATGTCGTTCGTCACCGAGAGACCGGCAAACAGCGTCGCCGCCGCCGCGTCCACCTCGTCGCGGTCTGCGAGCGAGGGCACATAGCCGGTGAGAACGACCGTATTGCCGTCCCTCCGGCCGCTCCAGCCATACGGCGACAACCGTCGCCGGCGTGATCTCGTTGGCGACGATCTGAAGCCCCTTCGGCAGGCTGTTGCCGCCGGCGCCGTCGACGACCGCCTGGTAGTCGTCGACCGAACGCGCCTCGCCGGCCATGTCGAGGGTCAATCCGTCGAGCATCACGCCGCCCTCCCGCAAGCGGCCGAGGGCATTGAGGGCGAAGGTCGCCGCCTCGGCAAATCCCTCCGGCTCACCCGAGGCGATCTCGGTCCTGTCGTCGATCGTGACGCCAGGCAAGGCTGTCTGGGCGGCGGCCACCAGGGCCTCCTTGACGACGTCGTTCGGCACGTAGCCGGCAAGCGTCACGCCGTCGCCGTCATAGCTTGCCGACCAGACGAAGGGATCGGCCCGCGCCGGCGTGATATCGACCGGGCCAAGCGTGACCGCGCTCGGAAGCCCCTTGCGGAACGCCCGGCGCGACTCGACATAGGCCGCCGGCGGTCAAGGCCGTCCCCTTCACCGAAAGCGTGCTGTCGGTGATCGTCGCGAGGCCTTCGCTGAGATCGGCGACGCGATCGAGCGCAAACGCCGTCGCCGCGTTGAACGCCGGCGAAGCGCCGCGGGCGAGGGCCATTTCGTCGATGATCTCGGCGTCCGGGAACGAGCGCCGCGCCACCGCGAGCACGGAATTCCGCGCTACCCTCCGACGGGACGTCGCCCGCCAGCGACACTTGCGGCCGCTGCGCTCCGCCGACCACACATAGGGCGACGCGACCGCCAGAAGATCGCTCTGATTCGGACACAGAGCCCGCGCCGCGGACCGCGGTCGCCGCGTCAACCGCAAGCCTCTGCGCCTCCTCGGACGGCGCGGTGCCGCCGATCTCGACAGTCCGCCCGGACACGGTGACGACCGCCCAGTCCTGACCGGCAGCCGCCAATCCTCCGTCGACCCGGGCGCTGAGGTCGCGCTCGACCGCGCCCGAACGAAGCGCAATCGCCAGGACGCCAACAGACCGTCGTCGCGAGTCCGGGCCGTACCCATCTTCGCCAGTTCGACATGCCGCGGCGTCCTCAACTCCATCGTGCGCCGCCGCCAAACCGGCACACGCAAATCGCCCCGAGCCGCGCCTCCGACATGCGCCGCCACCCGATATGGATCGAACGCGGGAATGCGACAATTCTATGAGCACCGGGCCTTCGCCGCGGCTCTGCGGCCCGTCCTTTCACCCGCACGCCGCACTCCGGGCCAGCCTTCGGTCAACGCCGTTGGGCCCGGTCACAAATAGAAAGTGCCCGGCGGATGCCTCCGCCGGGCACTTCGGACCTGTCCGGTTCGGACTATTGAAGTGCGTCTTGAACTTGATGCTGCCCGCGAGCTGTCGCCGCCGCCCTCCGGATTGTCGTATTCCAGCTCCGCACCGATCTCCGAACGAGCCGTCGGGTAGTAGTAGATGCCCACGTCGGCCTGCACGTCGTCGCTCGGCTGTTCGAGGCGCCACCCTGGCCCCAGATGCCGTGACGGCCGCGCGAGCTTCATGTTGGCGCTGAGCGCCACGGCGGCCGACAGGAACCCGCTCCACCACTCGCCGTCGTCGCACGCGCCGCTGCAGTTCGAGCCGTCGTTGTGCGGTCAGGCTCTTGGCGTTGTCGAATAGGCGACGTTGCCCTTGATGTCGACGACGCCGAGCTTGGCGGTGGCGGCAAGTGGCGCCCCAGCCGGTGCCGCTGGTGCGGTCGGTCACGGCCACCGCAGCGCGGATGTCGAGGCCGCCGACGCCGCCGGTCACGGCCAGAACGACGTCCGGATAGTTGCCGGTGGCGTTCTTGGGCTTCGCGTCGTAGCGGTCACGCGGGTCTTCGAGGCCGAGCATGATGCCCCAGGTGCCCATCAGGTAGGACAGACGGAACTGGTCGACCTTCATGTCCGAACGGATCGCACCGTCATAGGTGTATCCGCCGCCGGGATCGAAGGTCGACGCCGTCCAGCCGAACATGATCGGGCCGATGGCGCCGTAGCCGCCGTCCAAACGCACCGCCTTGAAGAGCGTCTTGTCGCCGATATCGCCACCGCTGTTATCGGAGGTGACGACGAAGTTCATGCTGGTAGCGATCACGCCGAGGTCGCTCATCGAGCGGCTGTTCCAACTCGCGCCGGCCTCAGTCTTCATCTCCCACGACGCGAGTAGTTGTCCTGGGCATAAGGTACCGGGACGCGAAAGTTTCCGAACGGATCGGGGGTCTCGGCACTCGGGATTCCGACGCCGTAGAGCGGTTGCGACGCCTTGCTCGAGTTGTCGTAGAACCAGACATCCAACTGCACGTAGCCGCCGATCTTCAGGCAGGTATCGGTGCCGGGGATGTACCAGTAGCCGACGCCGAAGGCATCGCAGATCTTGACGTAGTCGATGGGCTCGACCGCGATCGCGAGGTCTGCCGCCTGGGCGGCGCCGGAAACCGCCAGGGCAGCGGCGGTACCGAGGAGAAGGGTCCTAAATTTCATAATCCTGACCTCCAAAGCTTGATCCAGGGGCAGGTTCGTTCTTCCTAGCTCCCGGACCCATTTTACCCCGGTCCGGTATGCTGAGCCCTGGCGAAGTCTGTCCCAGTCCCCGCGAGTGTGTCCTGAACGACCTTGCCCCAAGGCGACCGCCAGAACTTGCGACCGCAACAACCCCGCGATCCGCGAGTTGCACCATACCCAAGCCGGCCGGGGGCGCAACGAGGAAAACGGCTCCAACCGCCATCCGACGTGGTTTTTCGGGGTGATGTTGCAGATTTGGCACTTTCATCCCGGCGGCGGAGCATCGTCTTAACGACCTGGAAAGACCTGGGTCACCGACTTGGCCCGAATCCGGACCAATCGCTTCGGGATTTGCGGCGGTGCCCGGCGTATGGCGTCCCCCGCGCCGTCCGCTCGAAGGATTCATTCTCCAATCGCCGACTTGATCAACCGGTCCTCTAAGTCTATCCCGAAGAGGCTTGGGAGAGGTGGCCGAGTGGTCGAAGGCGCTCGCCTGCTAAGCGAGTATACGGCCAAAAGTCGTATCGTGGGTTCGAATCCCATCCTCTCCGCCAGCTTCTCTGGGTTTCTCCCAGTTTTTTAGGCGCTAGTTCTTACCGCCTTCTGTTTGTACCCCAACAGAGCTGGTCCCGGTTTGTGAGACAGAAGGCTAAGGTGGGTTCGTGATGAGAAGGATGATCCACCATGAAGACGCGGAGACGGTTCACCGCCGAGTTCAAGGCGAAGGTTGCGCTCGAGGCGATCCAGGGGCAGCCCGAAGCAGCGGGCGTTTGGCGTCGCCGATCGCGCTTCCGTGGCACGACTGAGTTTTATCCGCTCGGCCAGATCGCCCCGGTAGGTCAAATCGAGCGCAGCGCAGCCCCATAAAATGCTATAAGGTGCTGCCCGCCGTACGGATCCAAATTTGCCTTCCCGCTCCCGCCGCTTCCACACCCGCACTCGCTTGGTCTGGTCTGCGAGCGCCGCGGTTTCTTCCTTTTCGGTTGTGCTTTCCGATCCTGCCGCCGCCCATGTGGCGCAAGGTGCTTTGGGCGGTTTCTCAAGCGGCTTCGAGCATCCGCTTTTCGGCGTCGATCATCTTTTGGCCATGCTCGCCGTAGGTATTTGGGGCGCCCAGATGGGCGGACGGTCGGTCTGGACGCTGCCCGTGACTTTCCCTCTCGTCATGGCATTTGGAGGCCTATGGGGTATGGCCGGGTTCCCATTGCCGCACGTCGAGCTAGGTATCGCCATTTCGATGATCGTTCTCGGCGTGGCGATTGCGACCGCCTGGCATCCCTTGGAACTCATCTCGCTGGGCATAATCGCCGCCTTCGCCATTTTTCACGGCTACGCACACGGTGTGGAGCTCCCGACCGCCGCAGACCCGGCGTCCTATGCATCGGGGTTTGTCATCGCGACCGGCATTATTCATGTTATCGGCATTGGGCTTGGCCTCACGCTCGGTTTGCTATTTGAGGGGCGGATTTCTCGCGGCTTGGGTGGCGCCATCGCGTTGGGCGGCATCTACTTCGTGTTCGCTTGATGAGACAGGTCTTGCGCACGTCGGCGCTCTGGGCCGCTCCCGCTGCCATTGCAATTGGCTGGCTCGTCGTCATCGCTTTCTGCGCTAACCTGGTACAGGACCAAAGTGGTTTTCGTTACGGCGCAGTCTATCTTCTCGGCCGATACGACCAATGGCTGCCGCTGGTGGGGCTCGGCGCAGCTGCGGCAACATTGGCACCAATCGCCCAACTGGCGGTTCCCGCCTGCGTGCTGGTTGCCGGGGTGCTTGGCTTTTTCCTCGAAGGACACCTTGCCACCGCTATTCTCACACCGGTCTCCCGGTCATTGACCTATGCGTCGCTGCTCTCACCGCTGTGTTGTGCGGCTGTCGGAGCTGGGCTTGCTGTTCCACTTGGCATTCGCCCTTGGCTGATAGGCCCGCTCGGTTTCATCGTCGGAATGACTTTGGGGCTCCTTTTGGGCCTTGATGAGCCAGGACACGCAGGATTCTTGCCGGCGGCGGTGCTGACTGCGACTTTATTCCTGTCAACCACGCTGGCCATCGGTCGATATTTCGTCGGTCGGCCGGCCATGATTGCCAGCCGGATTTTCGGGAGCTGGCTTATCGCCATAGGGGTAATGATTCTTGGCTCCGAACTGGTGGTGAACGCCCGGCTCAAGCCTGTTTTGTTACCGCCGCCGCAAGTGGATCAGGGTCCGGTCGATGAAGGTGCACAGGAAGTCGACAGCTCCAAAATCGACCCGCATTTGTCAGATCCTCGCCGGCAGCCCTGACCGACCTGATCCAAACGTCCCAGCGATGAGGAACCCACTGTTGTCAGTCGCACCAGCGCACCTCGACACGCCGGGGGCGTGAGGGGCGCGCGGTTCGTAGTTGCCATTCAACGCCCGAGTTGGGTCAGAAATCCCCGTCAAGAACGCGGCTGGAGCCTCCGGTAATGTCACGAATGGCGACATCGCCGCGCTGATCGCCTACGCGATTTGGCGCCAACAACGGTCGTCACCAGTGCCCCTGACCAGGTCACTGGACGGCTCAGAGTATCGTCGCCCGCGAACGGTTCGCCATGACCAGATGCATCCTCGCGGTCGTAATTGGCGAGGTCGTCGAACCGCCTGCATGCTCCAGTCGAACTTGGTACTGGGACTACAGGTATGGGGAGAGCACCGCGCGATCGGCTTCTGACAGCCGGTCCTTTGCCCATTTTACTTGGTGCCAGTAGGGATAGAGAAGGGGAAGCTCGCTCACCTTGTCGAGGCGCTGACATTCCTCATCAGTCAGATCGAGATTCGGCCGCGGCGAGGCTGTCCTTAAACTGTTCTTCGGTGCGCCCGCCGATAATCACCGATGTGACACCTGGCCGGCCGAGCAGCCACGCAAGCGCGACCTGTGCCCCGGATATGCCGCGGGCGTCGGCAATATCGACGATCACGTCGATGATGTCGTAGAGCGCTTCCTCGTCGCGGATCGGTGGATCGCGACGTTCCAACGTCTGGCGGGCGCCCGGCGGCCCCTTTTTGCCGCGGCGAAACTTGCCGCTTAGCAGGCCGCCAGCAATCGGGCTCCATACCAGGATGCCCAGCCCTTCCGAGACCGTGATCGGGACAAGTTCATATTCGGCCTCGCGGGCCTGCAAAGTGTAGTGGATCTGCTGAGCGACGAAGCGCGGGAAGCCCCAGCCGATCCGATATGGCGAGCGACTTCATGATGTGCCAGCCGGAAAAGTTGGAACAGCCGACGTAGCGGACCTTTCCCGATGAAACGAGATAGTCGAGTGCCGCCAGCGTCTCTTCGACCGGCGTTTCACCGTCCCACTGGTGAAGCTGATAGAGGTCGATCCAGTCCGTCCGCAGACGCTTCAGGCTTGCCTCGCAGGCGTTGATCAGGTGGTGGCGGGAATTGCCGCGATCGTTCGGCCCGTCACCCATCGGGAACCGTGCCTTGGTGGCGATCAGCAGGTCGCCGCGCTTCTTTCCGAGGGCCTCACCGATGATCTCCTCTGACTCGCCGAGAGAGTAGAAGTCGGCGGTGTCGATCATGTTGACGCCGTGATCGACGCAGACGTCGATCTGCCGTTTCGCCTCCGCGAGTCCGACCGCCCCAACGGGATGGTCCTTTGCCCGCATGAAGGTCATGGTGCCCATCGTCATCACCGAGACTTTCAGGCCGGAACGCCCTAGCAGCCGATATTCCATCTTCCACCTCCGCGCTCTTCAATCCCGGTTGGAAAAGGTTGCAGTTCGCGCCCGGCCGCCATTCCCCCGGAGCGACTTTTTACGTCAGAAATTGATCTTGCCGGCCCCCTTGAGGCTGAGGGTCGCGCCGGCCCGGCCGGCCCAGCTCACCTGATCGGCCCAACCGATTTGGGACTGAAGCCGACAGGCCGGGCGAACTGGTCGTCTCGTTAGCCCGCGAAACCTCGCCCCGTCCTGTCGCCCCGGATGAAATCGGCCGTCGTAATCACCGGGAGGAGCAACCCTCCGTCCGCGAAAATCGTTTGTCCGGTCACGTAGCTGGCATGGTCTGAGGCGAGGAACACGGCGACCTCGGCGATCTCCGAGGGCTTCGCCGTCCGCTGCGCGGTTATCAGCGGCGCCGAAGAATTGTCTCCAGCGTCGTACCGCGCCCTTTCCTCGTCCGTTTCAGCGATGTTGACGTAGCCGGGGGCAATTGCGTTGGCCCGAATGCCGTGATGTGCCCACTCGACCGCCATGCTCATCGTTAGCCGGTTGAGGGCGGCCTTGGCCGCCCCGTAAGGAGACATGTTCGGCCAGACGTGAGTTGAATGGACCGAGGAGATGTTGATGATCGACCCCCGTCCGCGGGCGGTCATGTGCTGGGCAGCCGCCTGGCTGGTGAGGAAGGCAGCGGTCACGCAAAGGTCGAACGTGTATTTCCAGTTCTCGAGCGGCAAGTCGCTGAGTTGGCCGCCGCGGGAGCCGCCTGCGTTGTTGACGAGCACATCAAGTTGCCCGAACGCGTCGATCGTTTCTCTTACGATGCGCCGGCAGGCATCCGGATCGGTCATTTCCGCGTGCATCACCAGGGCGCGACGGCCGAGAGCCTCGATCTGCCCGGCAGTTTCACGTGCGCCCGCCTCGCGATTCCGAAAGGTCAGAGCGACGTCGGCGCCGGCACGGGCAAAGGCCAGCGCTATCGCCTTGCCTATCCCGTGGCTGCCTCCAGAGATCAGTGCAATCTTGTCGGTCAGTTTCATGCAAGGTTCCCCTGGGAGCGGCTGGTGCAGGACGGTTCGCGAGTAGTCGATGAGCTCACCACATCCCGCCGGCCATGAAGCCACCGTCCACGTAGATGACCTGGCCCGTGGTGTAGCGGCCCGCGGGAGAGGCAAGGTAGACGGCGAGACCGACAAGGTCGTCCGGCAAACCGAAGCGGCCGGTCGGCACTCGGTCGGTGATCCAGCGCGATTTGTCCGAATCCCCCCAGAGCGGCTTCGTCAGTTCCGTCTTGATCCATCCGGGACACAGGCAGTTGACCTGGACATTTTGTGCGGCCCACTCGACCGCCATTACCCGAGTCATCTGACCGATGGCGCTCTTCGTAAGCCCGTACACCGAGAGATTCCCGACGCCCCAGCCCGTAGTGAGCGACCCGATGTTGATGATCTTGCCGCCGCCCCGCTCGATCATCCCCGGCACGACCGCCTGGCTCAGAAAATACGGAGCGCGGAGATTGACGTCGAGAAGTTGAGTAAAGGTCTCCTGTGTGACGTCCTGAATCGGCTGTCGGCGATTAATGCCGGCGCAATTGACCAGGATGTCCACTTGCCCCAGATCGTCGCCGATTCTCTGGACGAGCGGCGCGACCGCGTCCGCACGCTCGATGTGGGCGGCAAAGACCGATGCGCTGCCACCGCCGGATTCGATTTTGGCTCGTGCGCCTTCCAGCCGCTCCACGGACCGTCCAACGAGGGCCACGCGAGCCCCCGCCATGGCGAGCGCGAACGCTAGCTCGCTGCCAATGCCTCCGCTGGCTCCAGTCACGAGCGCCAATCGTCCATCCAGCGAGTAGAGTTCTTCGAGATAATTCCGCGCCATCTTCAGTTGCTTGCCTTCTCGAGGCCGTCATCGCATCCGTTTGTCATGTTGCCAAAAACCGGATGCAGGTCGGCGCTGGCAGCGTTGCAGCAGGGCCGGCATGGCTGAGCCGTCCTGACCCGGACTGGATCGCGAAACACTCGATGCGGCCGCTGTTCTGGTTGCCGACGTAGAGCCACTTCCCCGTCGGATCGATCTCAAAGTAGCGGGGCGTACGCCCCTCGGTGGACACTAAGCCCACCAAGGCGATGCGCTCCGCCGCCTCATCGAAATCGAACATTGCAATGCTGTCCGTCCCGCGATTGGCGACGTAGACGTGCCGCCCGCTCGGATGGACCAGCATCTGGGCAGTCGAATGCCCGTCCGTATCGATCCCTTCGGGTACCGTGCGCAGGTGCTGGATGTGGTCGAGCGCGCCGCGGACAGGATCGTAACGGAAAAGCGATAGGGTAAGATCGGCCTCGCCGTTGACAAAAAGGTACCGGCCACTCGGGCTGAAGGTGAGGTGCCGCGGGCTGCCGCCGCGATGGGTCTGCCCCCACGCGGGATCATTGAGAGTCAATTTTCCCGTCTCCGCAGACTGGCGGTAAATCATCACCCGATCAGTCCCTGTGTCCGTGGAAAGGACGAACGACCCGCTCCGATCCGGTGTGATGAAATGTGCGTGCGGCCGGCGATGATCGACCGCCTCGTCGGCGTGGATGTCGATCGCCGTGGACAGCTTCCCGTCTTCCGCGACCGCGAATACCGCAACGCTTCCCGCCTCATGGTTCGCGACCAGGATGAATCGGCCATCGTGGGACATCGAGAGCTGGCAGGGATTACCACCCCCGCTCGGCACCCGGCTCAAGAGACGGAGTGAACCGGTATCGCGGTTGATCAGAAAAGAAGTGACGGTGCCGGATGCCTTTCCCTCAAACTCCCGGATTTCGTTGGCCGCGAACAGGAACCGCCCGCTCTTGTCGATCGCAAGATAAGAAGGATTGACGGCCTCGGTCCGGCCGAGTGGTATCAGCGCCCCCGATTGGGCGTCGCGCCTGAAGATGTAGATGCCTGCCGATCCGGTCGGGCCGGTCATTCCCATGACCGGCGTCTCCGGTGTGACCTCAAATCCCGCCTGTCGGCTAGGGTCGGTGTACGTTCCACAGAAGACGAGTTCGTGTGTCATGCTCAGGGTTGATCACTCCCGGAAGTGATCGCGTTCCCCGTGTCGGACCGAAGGAGACCGGTACTGAAGACCGCCGCCCTGAAGAGAGGCTTCCTGAATCGGCGACCGATCCCCGCAAATCCCAACGGGATTTCAATGCGCGACTGATCCATCGGCCCGCGTCGCGGCGTTGATCCCATGTGGACGATAGGGAAACTTGCGCAGCATCTCCTCCCTGATCTGAATCCCGAGGCCGGGTCGATCCGCGACGGCGATATGCCCGGACTCGACGATGGGCGGTACGTCGACGATCTCATCGAGCAGCCCCGATCCGCTTTCCATGATGGCGTAGTTTGGAATCGATGCCGCAAACTGGACGAAGGCAGCGACGTTGACCGGACTCCCCATGAGGTGGGGGAAGACATTGACGAAGGATGCTTCGGCGTATGCAGCGATCTTCCGGCACTGGGTGAACCCGCCGGCCAGCGAAAGGTCCGGGCGGATCATCGATACAGACCGCGTGTCGATGAGATCCTTGAACTGCGACAGACTGTGGCTTCGCTCCCCGAACGCGATCGGAATATCCATGTGGCTCGCGACGTACTGGAGCGCCTGCAGGCTCTCGGGCGCGATGGGGTCTTCGTAGTAGAGCAGTCGGAAGGGCTCGAGCTCCCGCGCCAGGATGATCGCCTCGTCGGGCGACAGGTTGCGATGAATCTCCACGCCGAGATCGATCGAGTAGCCGATCGCCTCGCGGATCGCCGAGACGATCTCCGCAGCAGCGCCGATATAGGCGGTAGGGCGTCTGCTTCTCCCAAGCCGGCAGGAACGGCATTGTCCTGACGGAGGTGTAGCCGGCTTCGACCGCCGCGATCGCGCGTGTCGACATGCTCCGCGACCGTGTCGCCACTGATGCTGGCGAATACCTTCGACCTTGT
The DNA here is from genome assembly GCA_963792845.1 of uncultured Alphaproteobacteria bacterium. Lineage (GTDB taxonomy): Bacteria > Pseudomonadota > Alphaproteobacteria > Rhizobiales > Kaistiaceae > Bauldia. The sequence goes on along the minus strand of CAWBXW010000005.1, from coordinate 156,193 downwards.
CGCGGCAGGCGCCGCCGAGCAACGCGTGAACCGGCTTGCCGACCGACTGGCCGAGATATGTCCCACAGCGCGACGTCGATGGCGCTGAGCGCGGCGAACACGACCGGCCCCGAGAAATGGGCGTCGCGCGTAACGGCCTGGAAGTGATGCTCGATCATGGCCGGGATCCTTGCCGACGAAATAGTCGGCAAGGTCGTTGATCGCCTCGAAGACGAGCCGATGATGGGCCCAGAGGCCGGCCTCGCCGGTCCCGACCAGTCCTTCGTTCGTGTGAACGCGAACGAGGAGGCAGCGATCCACCAGGTGCGGCGACGATCCGATCGATCTTCATCGAGACTGCTCCCCTCGACCCGAAGACGGACGCAAGCGCCAGGTCGGCTTCGCCCGCCAGCAACTCCTTTGCCAGGTGTGCGCGACGGCGTCACGATGAAGTTGACCCGGATGCCGGCAGTGCCGGCAAGGCCGATATGGTCGTCGATCTCGCGCTGATAGGCGTCGAGCGCTCCCGCTTCGATCTCCTCGATCGTGACCGGGCGGCCGGCGATCTGCGACTCGAACAGCGCATAGACCATGGCGATGGCTCGCTTCGCGACCGCACCATCGACCTCGGGCTTCGCGCCGGTCCGTATGCACTCGGCGAATTCGTGATACTCAAGGGCGATGATCTTGCGATCGGTGGTGACGAAATCGAAATCGTAGGTCCAGACCCGCTCGCCGCCGAACAGCGCCGCCTCGACCGGCGACGAGCCGGTAGCTCGGAGCGTAGTCGAGGATGCGCTCGTCCTGGATGTCGGTGCCGTCGTCGAGCCACAGGCGGACCGGGCGGCCGTTGCGGTCGCCCGGCGCGGCGATCGAGCCGCGGGTTCCGAACACCATGCGATGCTCGAAAGGGCTGGCCATGCCCGGCATAGTGGTAGACCCACTGCCCGACCGCGCCGTTCTCGAAGTTGAGGATGCCGAACATGGCATCCTCGCCGGTGGGCTCGATCGTCTCGGGGAAGTCCTTTGCCCACGCCTCCCAGAACCCGCCGGGGCCGGCGCCGGGTCCCCGTTGACGGACCTTCTCGAAGAGACGCGCCTGTCCGAAAGCCGACGCCGGCGCGCCGAAATAGTATTGGAGGATATCGGCGTTGTGGACGCCGGCGTCGAGGGTCAACGCGCCCGCGACCTTCATGTGCCGCCAGGGGTGATGAACATGTTGCTTCGCCCGCCAACGGATCGTTTCCATGATGAACTGCCGCTCACCGATCGCCTTGTCGTCCAGCAGCGCGCGGACCAGCCGGTTGATCGGGTCGCGCCGGAAATTCTCGGCAACCGAGAGGATCCTTCCGTTTCGCCGTGCGGCGTCGATGATCAGATCGCAGCTCCTGATCGTCAGGGCGAGGGGCTTCTCGCACATCGTGTGAAGCCCGAGATCGAGCAGCGCGACGCTGACGCGATGATGTGCGGTCGTGTCGGTGGTGCAGTCGGCCCCGACCAGGCCCTTCGACTTCCCTCGACATCCGCGCGACGTCGGTGAACACGTCCGGCCGCACGCCAAGCAGCGACAGCGCCTCGTCAGCCAGCGAGGACTGCCTTGCGCTCATCGAGATCGCAAACCGCCGCCAGACGAAGGTTGTTGTGCTCCGTGCGCGCCAGCTCCGCGAGGCCGGCGAGATGGCGTCTCCCCATGCCCTCCGCATCCGACAATGGCGATGCCTACCGGTTCCGTCACGCGCGCATTCCCCATGTCATGGATGAGCCTTCCGCTGCTCCGGGGCGGGCGTTCGATCGGGAGCTACCCGTCCGCTCGCCACCCGGTGACCGCGCCATCGCCTCAGAACCGGTCATGCCGGCTCCCTCGCTGCCGACCTCGTCTGCGGCCGCCGGCCGTCGAAGAGTTCGGGCATGTTTCGCTCCGAGCCATTCCTCCGTCGCGGATGGGTGCCCGATGCCGACGCCGCCGCGAGAGCGCATTCGCGCTCGTTGGTCGCTATCAATTCACCCCACGCCCGGCCATGTCAAGGTCGTTAGTGTAACGATCACTTCGGCAGTAATGCCGGCCTCTGGTGGCCTTCCCTCGAAATCGCGCCGCAGCACTGTAACGTTCATCTGGCTCTGCGACGCAAATCAGGCCATAAGCCCTACCGCTGACCCCGACTGGTCTCCCACCGCATGTCTCTCAACCTCGATCCCGACACCAAGGACGCGGGACTTGCCCGGCTCGAGAGAGGGAAACTCCGGAGTCCGACGAGCCGGGCCTGAACTGCATGGTCGACGGTTCGAGGCCCAAGGACATAGTGACCGGCGGTGTTTTCCACCTGCCAACGCACCATCGACGGCAGCACCGAGGCGTCCCATCGCAAGCGGACGCCGCCCGAATGACGCCCGTCGACGCGCGGGTTCACGATCGATGCCGCACCCTCGCCGCGGGCGTCCGGCGTGACCGCATATGTGCAGACCTTCTGCCTGCTGCCCGCACCGGCGGCGTGATCTCGTCGCCGATCACGTCTCCCGTCACCCGCACGCCCGGCACCGTGACGACCGCGCCGGGAGAGGTCACAGGCCAGCCCAGATTGACGTGGTACATGACCGCGAGCGGGCTCGATGCGTAGCCGCAGTTGGTGACACGATCCGAGACCTCGACCCGGCTGCTGCCGTAGGCGATGCTGATGCGCCGCGAGAGGACGAGGTGCTCGCCGAACACTGCGACTTGCGCCACCGTACCGGCGACATAGGCCTCCAGATCCGCGTTCGGTCTCCTCGACGCCGTATCCGTCTGAGGCGCGCCGGTAGCGCGCCGATGCGCCCGTGCATCGGCAGATGCTCGGTCGGCGCGATGCTCGTAGCCAAACCGGTCGGCGGAGCGATCGGTGGGATGACCGATATGGTCCAGTCCGCATGTGGTGAGGAGGCCGCCGTAGAAGCCGCGGAGGAACTCCGAACCGCGCTGCTCGAGAAGCCACGGGGCGACGATACCGGTGGGAGAATGCCACGATACCGGCATCTGGCGTACCCGCGCCGCGCCAATATCAAGCCCCCTGTCGACGATCACTTCGATCGACAGGATGTCGTTCTGAAGGACGACGCATCGCACGCCGCGCTCCGGCCCGTCTCCCCTCGTGACCAGGTCGGCGGCCATGACCTGCCTGGCCAGTCCGACGCTCCTGGCGATTGCGGACTTAGGATCGATCGTGTCGAGTTGGAACTCTGTGATGCCGCCATGGTTCCCGTCTCGAACCATAGTGTGCATTAATGTAACGTTCAACGAACGAGCTCGGAGACGGGACGATTGCGATCGAGACTGGCCCGCATGCGAGCCGATCAGTCGCTATCCACTCACCTTGCGTCCCGTCGCGGCCTTGATGTTCGATTAGGCCCCGCGCCAGTTCGACGAATTGCATGAACGTTCCATCTGAGTCAACATGCCTCGCGCGCCAGCGGCCATCTGAACACAGGGCGGGAAGCGTAGGCGCGTCTCGGTGGGACGGTCAGTCGCATTCGCGCCGGCGTGCGCCGGGCGGCCTGGATGAGCGCGGGGCTGTCCGCGCTGCCGGAGACTTGGTCGCGGCGCCGACCGCGCCTCGATGATCGGACCGGCTGCACGCCACAGCTTGAACGAAGCTGTTGATTTTGCCAGAGATAGCCCCTCCCCCACTCCATCTTGGAAGCTCAAACCCTTGAGGAAGCGATGAACGACACGTCACGAAGCGCCGGCTCGGGCGCCCGATCCGTGGTGACCTTGCGGGACATCGCCGAGGTCGCGGGCGTTTCGGTGCAGACCGTGTCATGCGTGATGAACAACACGGGTTCGATCAGCGATCCGGATCCGGGCCAAGGTTCGCCAGATCGCCGACCAGCTTCGGCTATCGGCCCAACTTGTCCGCCAAGGCGATGCGCACGGGGCGGACCCAAACGATCGGTCTGGTCATCGCAGATATTCGGGTGCCCTTCTTTCCCGAGCTGGCCTACTGCGTGCAACGATCCGCGCTGAAGCGCGGCTATTCGGTTCTGATCGTCGATACCGACGGTTCTCCCGAACAAACCGCTGAACGGATCCTCGACGCTGAAGGCGATGGCGGTCGACGGCGTCATTACCACCGAGTCGATTCCCGCCGTTTTCGACCTCGGCCTTCCCACGGTGATTATCGGGGCGCCGGTGCGCGGAATCGATACGGTGACGTCGAACGACGCGGCCGGCGGCGCGATGATCGCCGATCATCTTCTGAAGCTCGGGCATCGCCGGATCGGCCTTGTGACCAGTCCGCGCGCCGGGTGCATTCCGATCCGCCGCGAGACGTTGCTCAAGGGCCTGAAGGGAAGGGCGAAGGTGGTCTGGGAGGCCATGACACCCAGCTCGGAGATCATCACGAACGACATCCGCCGGCTCTTCAATTCGATCGACGTAACCGCCGTGGTCTGCAGTCATGACCTGATTGCGATCGGCCTGCTGCGTGCGCTGTGGGAAATGGGTATTTCCGTGCCCGGCGATGTGTCGGTGATCGGCTACGATGACGTGCAATGGTCCGCGGTCGTGAGTCCCGGGGCTCACGACGATCCGGCAGCCCTTCGCCGAGCTTGCCGACCGCGCCGTCGAAGTTCTTCTTGAGCGCATGGAGAGGCCTGAGCGGAGGGCCCGACGCGAGGTCGTGGATGTCTCGCTTGTCGAACGCGAGACTGTCGCGGACTTGACAGCGGCGAAAGATCGCAAGCTTTTGATGCCCCGGCGAGTATTACCCCAGAGCATCAGGGTCTGACCCGATCCGCAGAAGGGCAGCGCCGGCGGCCTCGCTACGCTCCGCGGCGACGGCCGTGTTCGCGCGCTGTTACATAATCGTCGCTGTGGGCCCAGGTCTCAGGCGGCTGCTGCGCAGCAAATTCGCGGACGGGAATCGCCAGATTTTTCTTGCCGTCCAACGGCTCCGCTAAAACCTCGGCGGTGCGCGAACTCGATGCGCCGACGTACCGAGGGGCTTGCCCTCGCGGCTGGCACCGTGAACGTTACACGCACTGCTCCGGAATACGGGTCTGGAACGAACCCGAATCTGGGCAGGCCGCCGACATGATCGTTAAAGTTATTGCTTGACAGTGCCGCCATGCGGTGAATTGATGTGCTCAAATGAGCGTGGGAAACGCCGAGAGGGAGGCGGTTCGGCGATGCGAGATCGCCGCCAGGGAGCGAGGAGAATGGGTGGGCTCGATGAGCCGACCGGTCCCAGGCGCTTCGCAGCGGCTCCTCAGTTTCGGAACTGGCAATGCCGGTGATCGAAAGCCGGCCGCCTGTTCGCGGAACCATCTCCGGCTGATCAGAAGTTGTTCGCGCAAGCAGACGAAGAGCTGCAAGGAGCCCAATCAGGGTCTCACCGAGGTCTCGATCAAGTCCACAAAAAGGGAGGAAGACACATGAGACTGGTTTTGTCCGGAATGTTGTGCGCAGGAATGCTGGTGGGTGCGACGGCGACCCTCGCTGCCGATGCACCGCACTTCTTCTACGTGGTGAAAGATGGGAACGATGTATGGTTCCTGAACGAGGTGGCCGGCGCCAAGGCGGAAGCTGAAAAGCTGGGTGCGGAATTCACCAGCCAGAACGTCGAGCTCAACGCGAACCTCGCCATCACCGGCGTAGACAACGCGATCGCTGGCGGCGCGAAAGGCATCGTCATTGTTGTCCCTGAGCAGCAGATCGGGCCGGCCGTGCTCAAGAAGGCAAAAGACGCGGGCATTCCGATGATCGCCGTCGACGATGGCATCGTCGACGACGCCGGCAACTCCGGCGCCGTTTGTGGGTTTCTCGTCGGTGGACGCGGGCAAACAGGTCGGCAACGCCATCGCCGACATGTACAAGGAGTCTCGGCTGGCCCAAGCCTGGGCCGGAGACGGCGATCATAACGGCTGAAGCCCAGACGGTCAGCGTGTGCATGGATCGCACCGACAACACCATTGCCGTACTCAAGGATCGGCTGGGCATGACGGAGGATCAGGTCATCCATCTGGCAGTGCCTGAGTCCCAGGACAACGCCATGACCACCGCTTCCCAAGCGATTGTCGCCTACCCGAACGTGAAGAAATGGCTGATTGCCGCCTGCAACGACAACGGGGTTCTCGGCGTCGTCCGGGCCCTTGAGCAGGCCGGATTTCACGCTGACGATATGATCGGCGTGGGCGTCAATGGCCAGCTTGCCTGCGAAGAATTCAAGAAGTCGGAAGTCACCGGTTTCAAGGGATCCATCTTCGTCAACTCCGCGATCCACGGCGCCACGGCGGTTCGCGAGCTCTACGATTATGTCACCAAGAATGAGCCGATCCCGGCGAGAACCATCATTGCGGGTACGCTGATCACCAAGGACGATAACGCGATCTCCGTGCGGACAGAGCTAACGCTTGACGGTCTTGCCTATCCCCTCTTTTCGGGAGGGGATAGGCAGCTTGGAGACCAGTGATGGAAGCTCCCGTTCCACAGCTCGAACTGGCGAGGATCAATAAGATCTTCCCCAATGTTCGGGCACTGGATGGCGTCTCGATCGATGTCAATCCCGGAGAAATCCTGGCATTGATGGGCGAGAACGGGGCGGGCAAGTCGACCTTGCTCAAAGTGATGACCGGCGCCTACCAGCTCGACGCCGGCGAGATCAGGCTTCAGGGAAATCCGGTCAAAATTGCTTCGCCGGTCGCTTCCCGGCGGCTTGGCATCCGGGTCGCGTATCAGGAACCGGACATCGTTGCCGGCACGACGGTCGCAGAAAACCTGTTCCTCGGAGAGCTGCCTCGTCTCAGGCGGTCGCCGTCGTCGATTGGCGGCGGCTTAACGAGGAGACGGAAGCTCTGCTGACGCCATTTCGGCTGGCGCGGAGCCTGCGGCCATCGACGCCCGCTGAGCGGTTATCTCCCGCCCACCGGCAGATGATCGAAATTCTCCGCGCGATTCGCGGCGATCTGAAGGTCCTTGCGCTCGATGAGCCCACCTCCTCCCTGTCCGATCGGACAGCGAGGATCTCTTCGCTCTCATTGCGCAGCTGAAGGCGCGCGGCGTTGGCCTCATTTACGTCTCGCACAGGATGCAGGAAATCCTCCGACTCGCCGATCGGGTATCGGTGCTGCGTGATGGCGCCCTGGTTGGTACGCGTCCTGCCGCGGAGCTCGACGACAAGACGCTGGTTAGGATGATGGTCGGCCGCCCGCTCGGCGAGGTGATGAAGCGTTCGCAGCATGCGACCGCGCAAACGGTGCTGAAGGTCACCGGACTGACGTCGGACAAGGTTTCCAACATCAACATCTCCGTCCACCGGGGCGAAGTTGTCGGGCTCGCGGGTCTGATCGGCGCCGGACGGACCGAGCTGGGCAAGACCGTCTTCGGTGTGTTTCCGCACGATCAGGGTGAAATAAGCGTCGAAGGCCGGCCATACCGAATACGAAGGCCCCAGGACGCCGTTGATGCGGGTATCGCCTACACGCCCGAAGAACGGAAAGCCGATGGTCTTTTCCCCGACCTCTCCGTCGGAGAGAATGCGACCTTGGCGATCCTGCGGAAGATCACCCGATTTCGCGTCGTCCAGCGTCGTCAGGAACTGGCGATCGCCGGCGACTATGTCCGCCGCTTGCGGGTCAAGACACCGTCGCTTGCAGCAGCCGATCAGCAAGCTCTCCGGCGGCAACCAGCAGAAGGTCGTTCTCGCACGCTGGCTTGCCACCAAACCCAAGGTGTTGATCCTCGACGAGCCGACGAGAGGCATCGATGTCGGCGCCAAGGCCGAGATCTACGCTCTGATCGAGGCGCTTGCGCAGGAGGGGATCGGCATTCTGCTCATATCCTCCGAGCTGACTGAAATTCTCCGTCTTTCCGACCGCATCGTGTGCATGCAAAATGGTCGCATCACCGGTGAACTTGCTGCCTCAGAAGCCAGCGAAGAGCGAGTGCTTCAGCTCTGCATGGCGCTGGATCTGAGTTCTCCGGAGCCGAATGGCACACGAGAGAGAGCCGTCCATTGACGCAGTCAGGAGTTCAGTCCAGCCCGGCCGAAGGCTTTACCCCTACATGGCGCCGGGGCCTCGATTCGGTCGGCGCCCAGAACCTGAGCTTGCTCGCCGCGCTTGCCATTCTGGTTGCGATATTCGGTTGGTCGCAAGGCGATACCTTCTTTCAGCCGCGCAACCTTACGAACATCCTCAATGCCGTCGCGATCCTTGGCCTCATCGCCTCCGCTCAGACCATCGTCATCATCTCGGGCGCCATAGACATTTCGGTGGGGTCTATCGTCGGTGTTGCCGGCGTCGCAGCTGCTCTGGCGATGCTGGGTACGGACGTGCCGGCAATAGGGATCTCGGTTTCGATCGTGGTCGGCACGCTCTGTGGCGTGGTGAATGGGCTGTTGGTCACGAAGGGTCGGGTCAATCCGATCATCACGACCTTGGCGACGATGGCCATATTCCGGGGCATCGCCTACGTCCTGTCGAATGGCCGCGGCATCGGTATCGTCAACTCCGCCTACAACTGGATTGGCGCGGGCAGGATCATGAGCATCCCCGTGGCGGTCATCGTGTTCCTGATCGTCGCAGCCGTGCTCATCTATTTCATGCGGTCAACCGATCTCGGCCGGAACATCTACGCGATCGGCGGCAATCCGAACGCGGCCAACCTGGTCGGCATCAATGTAGCGAGATACCGGGTCGGCGTTTATGTCCTCACGGGGTTCGTCTGCGGCATCGCAGCCGTGCTTCTGACCGCGCGCACCACGTCCGGGCAGCCGGCGTCCGGTTCGGAGGGATTGGAGCTGGAGACCATCACCGCCGCGTTCCTGGGCGGGTGCGCCATGCAGGGAGGCAAGGGCACGATTGCTGGGACCATTCTCGGCGTGCTCATTATCGGCACGCTGAACAATGGCATGATCCTTACGCAGGTCCCAACATTCTACCAGCTCGTTGCCAAGGGGGTATTGTTGTTGGGAGCCGTGATGCTCATGGAGTTTCGCACCGCCAAACGCGACTAGACAATTCGCGCCGCGCCGCCGGCCAGATTTTCCCGAGACGTTCGCGGTCGTTTCCGAGATTGCCATCACAGGCCTCGATGTGCCCAATGCTCGTTGGCGCGGACTTTCGCCAAGCGGGGAAGATGCCGCCGATCAGCGAGAAGCTGGGACGGTCGGCCGTGTCGACATCCTCATCAACAAGGCCCGATCGCGGCGTTCGAGCCGTCCGTGGAGGGCCCTTGGCACGTCTCGAACGTCAAAACCTGATTGATCGGCAGTGTCCGTCTGAAGTCCTGGTCTCGGCGCCGATGCGGGAATGGCTCAGCCTCTGCCCGCGGCGGCGGGGGTGTATCAGGGCCCAGGGAGGAATCGCGAGGGGTGGTGGGAACGGCTCAGGCGGCTACTTTCCTCGACCGAGATCGACTACCCTGTTGAGCCTCCCGGTAAGGCCCGTGCCTGGGTCACCAATCCATTGGCTCTAAGGACCTGATCCGCGAGATGATGACGGCCGGCCCCGAGGCAGAGCTACACTATGCCGGATAGCAATAATCTCCCGTATCGCCTTGCGGGCAAAAGGGTATTCGTTGCGGGACATCGCGGCATGGTCGGTTCGGCGCTGACGCGACGGCTGGAGCGAGAGGACTGCGAGATTGTCACCGTTGACCGGGCTCGTGTCGATCTCCGCCGCCAAGTTGAAACGGAAGATTGGTTCGCGGCAAACAAACCCCATCTCGTCTTGATGTCAGCCGCCAAGGTGGGCGGCATTCTCGCCAATCGCGACTACCCTGGCGAATTTCTCTATGACAACCTTTTGATCGAGGCGAATGTCATTGAGGCGTCGCGACGGGTCGGCGTCGAGAAGGCGGTATTCCTAGGGTCAAGTTGCATCTATCCCAAGCTGGCGCCGCAGCCACTTACCGAAAATGCGCTGCTCTCGGGGCCGCTCGAGCCAACAAACGAAGCCTACGCTATCGCCAAGATTGTCGGCACTAAGCTGGTGGAAGCGTACCGCCGGCAATATGGATTGAGATATATTTCGGTGCAGCCATGCAATCTCTATGGCCCTGGCGACAACTATGATCTCAACGTAAGCCATGTGATTCCGGCCCTGATCAGGAAGGCACACGAAGCGGCGGTGTCAGGCAGCGGGGAGATGGTGCTTTGGGGCTCCGGTTCGCCGCTTCGTGAATTTCTTCACGTCGATGATCTTGCCGACGCCGTCGTTTTCCTCGCACAGTCATACGACTGCTCTGTACCAATCAACGTCGGGACAGGGCATGAGGTATCGATCGCGGAGCTGGCAAAGATTGTGGCGGGAGTGGTGGGCTTCCAGGGTGCCTTCACCTTCGACGCGACCAAGCCCGATGGCACCCCGCGCAAGGTACTCGACTTAAGCCGTGTGCGCGCGCTGGGATGGCACCATTCCATTGAGCTTGAAGCGGGAATTCGCAACGCCTATCAATGGTTTCTGTCCAACCGGACCGCTCGGTCACCGGCCGTTATTTCATCATCATAGTCGCCGTGCGGGTTGGCGGCCTGAGGCCGGGAACCGCATCAGGCGATGCCTCGTAGAGGCGTCGCGATTCTGTACGAGCCACGTGGTGCCAACAGCCAGCCGCTTGCCCGTCGTTATCGTCGATCCCGCCATTGTCAACGTGGGCGGGCACATGCGCCGCCTTGCATGGCTATTGTCCTCGTACTTCCTGTCGCGAGGCCTCGAGGTGTCGATTCTGACCAATTCCAGCTACGCCGGCCCGGATTTTGAAGGATGCCGTACCCTGCGCGTGTTCGATCAATCACCTTACGGAAAACCGTCCGCCTCCGGGGGCTTTGTCTCCAATCTGGCCGAGTGGATTTCGCATGAATTAACGACCGACGCGATATTTCTGTATCCTACGGTGACCCCTGGCTTGGCCAAGGAAATAGCGCAATTCATCGCCGTCTCTTCCCCGCGATCGGTTCACGTGCTGGTGCTGTTGCTGGATGTGGGGTTGGCGGGGCCGGTGGAGCGACCGACGGTCGTAGATGAAGAAGTCGTCGCGCGCTATCGCGCTGCCTTCGCCGCCGTTGCCGAGGCAGCAAACAAGCACGTGATCCTGGCCGTCCCCTCGCGGACGCTGGCCGCTTATGTCCGATCGATCTGTCCCTTGTCGGTGACGGAGGTTGCGCCGCCTCTGAGCATTGGGATCCTCGCGGGGAATGATGCCAGTGAACGCGATCCGAAAGCGTATGAACTCGGGCTCTATTTGGGCGCAGCTGCGCCGTATAAGGGTTTCAGTCATCTGCCCGCGGTTATCGAGATGATCGGCGCAGCGACGGCTTCCGAGTGGGCGAACGTGCGTGTTCATGTTCAGGTCTTCGGAGTGGATAGTTACTCGAATAAAACCGCCGATGTTATCGCGGCGGTGAAGAAAGCTCCGTTCGCCGGCCGCTTTAGTGTGAGCAATTCGCATCTGGCGGATGCCGATTACGAGGCCCTCCTACGCTCCTTGGACACCGCCGTTCTGTCCTACGATCCCCAGAAATATGCGGGCAAGACCTCGGGAGTGTTCTGGGAACTCAAGTCTCTTGGGGTACCTCTCGCGATACCGGACGACACGTGGATGTGGAGGGAAGCTCCCTTCTTCCCCGGGGTGAATGTGCCAATTGCCGGCTTCGGAGCAGAGGCGACCTTCGCTGCGGCTCGGCGACTGGTAATCGGTCGCCCGCGTCCGGTGAGGGAGGGGATTCCTGTCGGCGGGCCTGCGGAAATGGGGCGACAGATACTGGCGGCCATTGGCTTGGTCTTCGAAGCCACACACTAAAATCTGAATCTCGTAACCGCTTCCGGGCACCGACATTCGTGACAGCCGGCGATGATGATGAGCGAAGGGCGACAACAAGCTCGGCACGGGGCATGTCATCCTCCGTTGAATACTCCCTGATTGCTGGGCATGGAAAATTCCCTGGTTGGTGCCTTTGCCCGAAACGGTCCTGTAGGATGGCGCGACGATCCCAAACTCGACCGCCGCGACCACCATGCGCCTCCGATACCTGCTCGGCCTGTTCCTGATCGCGGTGCTGCCGCTCGGCGCGCCGGCGCTCGCGGCAGCGAGCCGCGATGCCGTCGAGCGCGCCTTCCAGAATTTCCTCGCGGACGAGATCTGGCCCGAGGCGAAGGCGGCCGGCGTGTCGCGCAAGACTTTCGATGCCGCGCTCCATGGCGTCACCCTCGACTGGGACCTCCCCGAGCTCGTTCCGCCCGGCCAACCACCGCCGCCCCACACCGTCGAGTCGCAGGCGGAGTTCCGCAGCCCCTCCGTCTATTTCGATCAGACCCGGATCAGCAACCAGGCCGCGACCGGACGGCAGCTCCTGGCGAAATACGGCAAGGACCTTGACCGCATCGAGCAACGTTACGGGGTGCCGCGAGGGATCATATTGGCGATCTGGGCGAGGGAATCCGGTTTCGGCCGCGCCGCGATCCCCAATCCGGCGATCAGGACGCTGGCCACGCAAGCCTTCATGAGCCGGCGGAAAGAATTCTTCCGCCCGGAGCTGATCGCCGCCCTCACGATTCTCGAGGCCGGCGACATTTCCGCCGCGCGCATGAAGAGCTCGTGGGCCGGCGCCCTCGGGCAGCCTCAGTTCCTCCCCTCATACTTCCTCAAATACGCGGTGGACTTCGACGGCGACGGCCGCCGCGACATCTGGGGCACGCCCGCCGACGTGCTCGCTTCGATCGCCCGCTTCCTGCACGATCAGGGCTGGGACGCGGAACGCGGCTGGGGTGTCGAAGCGCGCGTGCCCGACAGCGTCGCCTGTTACCTTGAGGGACCGGAGCAGGGTCAGGGGATGGCCGAATGGGCGAAGGCGGGCGTCACGCAGGTGGACGGCAGCCCGCTTCCCCGGGTCGCGCAGAACCGGACCGCGTACCTGCTCATGCCGGCCGGCCGTTTCGGACCGGCCTTCGTCGTCAGCGGCAACTTCTACGTCCTCAAGGCCTACAACAACTCCGACCTCTACGCCCTCTATGTCAGCCATCTGTCGGATCGCTTCTCGAACAACCGTCCCTTCGTCGCGAGATGGGGCAAGGCGGGCGGCTTCACCCGCGCCGACGTCGCGCGCATGCAGCGCGCCTTCGAGGCCGAAGGCCACGACGTCGGCGGCGCCGATGGCCTGGTCGGCTTCAAGACCCGGATCGCCATCGGCCACTGGCAGGCCGAGCACGGCGATCCGGTCACCTGCATGCCGGACGCGGCGATGGTCCGGAGCCTTCACTGAGCCGGCGCCGTCGGCGTGGTACCCGGCGGCATCACCTCGTGCTCGATTTCGGCTAGGGGCTCGTGGTGGAGGATCGCCTCGAAGGCGCGGAGGCGCTTGTAGATCGAGAGAAGCTCGACGATCGTCGACCAGGAGTTCACCAGGTACTGGAACGATGATTCCACCTGGCCGAAGGCGCGGATGATCTGCTGCATGACGCCGAGGGTGAACCCGGCCGCGACGATGGTGGGACCGAGCGCGACATAGGGCACCAGCACGCCAAGCTGGAGATATCCGTAACGGGCGACGTTGAAGTAGAGGTAGTTGAAATAGATGCGGAAATAGTTCCGCCGCACGTCGGCGAAGAGCACGGCGAGCGTCGGCGGCTGCGCCCGGTTCTCGTTGTCCTCGCCGAAAACCAGCTCCTTGCGATAGGCTGCCTCGACGCGCTGGTTGCGGAATTGCAGGCCGGGCAAACGAATGCCGGCGATCGCAAGCAGTCCTGTGCCGAAAATCGACCACAAGACCGCCACCACGACCAGTGGCTGCGGGATCGCGCCGATGATTGGCAGCTCTTTGACATGCGCCGACAGTCCCCAAAGGATCGGAAGGAACGCGATCAATGTCATGAAGGAATCGACGAGGCTCACGCCGAGATCCTCGACAGTGCTTGCAAATCGCATCGTATCCTCCTGGACCCGCTGCGACGCCCCCTCGACGTGACGCAGTCTCTGCCAGTTGGCGATATAGTAGTCGTTCATCGCCGTCCGCCATCTAAAGATAAAATGGCTGACTAGGAAATTATTCATGACCACCACGGTGATATAGGTCATAGCAATTGTAAGAAACGTAAAGATTTGTGCGAAATACTCCTCTTGCGTGACGCTGTTCGGCGTGGTGAGCGCCTTCTGGATTAAGTCGTAAAAGCTACCGAACCAATCGTTGATCAGAACATTGAGCTGCACCAAGAACCAGACGACAAAGAGGATTATCGAAGCGGCTACGACCGACCACCAGAACCAGCGATGGGGCGAAAACCACCGCCAGGCGACGCAGAAGATCGCTCCCGCCAGGATCATGTACTGGTAAAGCCAGATATCGATCGCCCAGCTCTCGGCGATTTCGAAGGCGCCTGCGGCAGCCGTATCGGCCCCTTCCGGAACAGGCGGCGGGTAGCCCCAGCCGACGAGGTCGCCAAGGCTCAGCGATGGCCCGAGATCGCGAGCCCCGAGATACCAGATCGCCATGCAGATGGCCGTCCAGATCACGGCTGAGATGAAGAAGAGCTTCGGTCGCGGGAAAAATGACGTGAACACAGGCTTCGCCTCGCTGACGATTGAGATAGTCGCCTCGTACCGGCACCGGCCGGTTCGCCGCCAAGGGGCGCACGATGGGCGATACCGGCGCGAACGGCAATGGGGGCATCTCCTTGTCCAGGCGCACCCCGGACAGCGAAGCGAAACCCCCGCGCGCTGGAACGGCGCCTGCCGCGACATCGCCGCGACATCCCGTCAGGCTGACCAGGCCGATATGTTATGTTATAACGTTGCGTCCAATGAAGGAGTGATCCATGCTAAATCGCTTGCTCACCATTGCCGCGCTGGTCGCCCTGCCGGTCACCGTGCGCGCGGCTGACCTTCCCATCCGGGTCATCGCGGCGGAGAACTTCTACGGCGAGGTCGCCGAGCAGATCGGCGGCGACCGGGTCAAGGTCGAGAACGTGCTGATGAACCCCAACACCGATCCGCACGAATACGAGCCGACGGCGTCGGTGGCCCGCGATGTGGCAGATGCCGGTGTCGTGATCATGAACGGGGCGGACTACGACCCGTGGATGCAGAAACTCACGGAGGCGAGCAGCGCGCCTGACAGAGTGGTGATCGACGTCGCCGCGCTGATCGGGCGCAAGCCCGGCGACAACCCGCATCTGTGGTACGACCCGGCGGCCATGCCGGCGTTGGGCGATGCCTTGGTCGCCGCCCTCAGCAAGATCGATCCCGATGGCGCCGCCGGCTATGGCAAGGGCCGCGACGAGTATCTCGCTGCGTTGAAGCCGATCGGCGACCGGATCGCCGCCCTGCGGCAGCGCTATGCCGGCACGCCCGTCACCGCCACGGAGCCGGTCTTCGGCCTGATGGCCAAGGCGCTTGGTTTCGAGATGCGCAACGAGGCTTTCCAGACCGCGGTCATGAACGATGCCGAGCCGTCGGCAAGTTCGATCGCCGCGTTCGAGGACGACCTCAAACAGCATAAGGTCAAGGTGCTGTTTTACAACAACCAGGTCACCGATCCGCTGACCGACCGCCTGCTTGGCGTCGCCAAGACGGCGGGCGTGCCGGTTATCGGCGTCACCGAGACGCTGCCGCCCGGGATGAATTTCGTGGAGTGGATGACGAGCGAGCTCGACGCGACCGGCAAGGCGCTGGCAGGCACCTCATCTTGAGCGCAGTCGCCCTCGACCGGGTGACGATCGCGCTCGGCGCAACGAAGATCCTGTCCGGCGTCTCGCTGGAGATCGGCGAAGGCGAGTTCGTCGGCGTGCTTGGCCCGAACGGATCCGGCAAGACGACGCTGATGCGCGCCATCCTCGGACTGGTCCGACCCGAGGCCGGCGCCATCAGGGTCTTCGGCGAGCCGGCGAGGCGCGGCGACCCGGCGATCGGCTACCTGCCCCAAACCAGCTCCGCGGCAGGGAGCCTGAAGCTCTCCGGCCGCGAATTCATCGCGGCATCGGTGAACGGTCACCGCTGGGGCCTCCCGATTCTCGCCAAGGCCGAGCGACACGAGATCGAAGCATGCCTGGCGCTGGTCGGTGGCGGCAAGCTGGCGAGCCGGCCGCTGTCGGAGATGTCGGGAGGCGAACGCCAGCGCCTGCTCATCGCCGAGGCGCTGGTCGGCCGGCCAAGGCTTCTCCTCCTCGACGAGCCGCTGATCAGTCTCGATCCGAACCAGCAGAGGGTGGTGGTCGACCTGGTCCGGCGGCTGTCGGACAAGATGCGGCTTACCGTGCTCTTCAGTGCCCATGAGCTGAACCAGCTCCTCGGCAGCATCGACCGTGTCCTCTATCTCGGCCAGGCCCATGCGGCGCTCGGCACCGTCGACGAGGTCATCACGCCGGAAACCCTGTCGCGCCTCTATGGCGCGCCGATCGAGGTCGCCCGAGTCGGCGGACGCATATTCGTCATGTCGGGCGGCCAGGACGTCGAGAGCGACAGCCACCGGCACGACCATGTTCACCTATGATTTCATGCTCCGCGCCTTCGCGGCGAGCGGCATCGTCGCGATCGTCGCCGGCTGGGTCGGCTTCTTCATGGTGATGCGTGGGCAGACCTTTGCCGGTCACGCCCTCTCGCATGTCGGCTTCGCCGGGGCAACCGGCGCCGGATTGATCGGGGTCGCACCGCTCTGGGGCATGCTCGCCTTTACGATCGCCGCCGGCACCGGCATGGGCTTGATTGGCGAGCGGCTCTCCGGCCGTGACGTCGCCATCGGCATCGTGCTGGCGCTGGCGCTCGGCTTCGGCCTCCTCTTCCTCAGCCTGTACACGAGCAATGCCATCCAGGCGACGGCGCTCCTCTTCGGCAACGTTCTCGCGGTCTCCGCGGCGACACTCCGGCTCCTCGTCGTCCTCGCCATCGTGACCCTCGCGGGGCTCGGCGCGATCAGCCGGCCACTGCTCTTCGCAAGCCTTCAGCCCGAGCTCGCCGAGGCCAAGGGAGTCAACCTGCGCCTGGTGGGGACGTTGTTCATGGTGATCGTGGCGGTAACGGTCGCCCAATCGGTTCAGATCGTCGGCGTCCTGCTCGTCTTCGCCCTGATGGTCGGCCCGCCGGCGGCGGCGCAATTGCTCACCGCCCGCCTCATACCGGGTCTGGCTCTTGCCGCCGCCCTCGCCGTTGCCGAGGCCTGGATCGGCATCGCCACCGCCTATTACACGGACTGGCCGACCAGCTTCTGCATCGTCGTGGCGAGCGGGCTGGTTTACTCCGGCGCTGCAATCGCCGGTCGGCGCCGGAACATCATGAAATTTCGGTAATTTGCTTTGATTTGACACCCCCCGGCGCGGCCCCTAAAGCTCTCGCCCTTCGATGCTGGGCGGCATGGCGACTGGGGCAAGACCCGGAGGTTCTATCGATGTTGCAATTCGACGCCGACCAGCCGGTGAACACCAGCGATCTGAGCGAGCTCAGAATCCTCAATGGCAGCGTGCACGTCGACAAGGAGAAGTCGGATGAGATCGTCGTCTCGGCCGACAACATCACGATCCATTTCATCGGCGACTTCGTCATCGGCGACAACGGTACGTTCGTCGGCACGATGACCGGCCTCACGGTCGAGAAGAATGATCTGCCGGACTGGGATATCAGCAAGCTCGATCTCGATATCGTCGAGTTCCTCAAGCCGCTCCAGAACCAGAAAGGCGGCCAGGACAAGATCGATCAAAGATACGAGAACACCATCACCGACCTTTTCGCCGGCGGCGACAAGATCGCCGGCTCGCACATGGACGACCGGCTTTATGGCTTGAACGGCAACGACAAGATCAAGGGCTGGAGAGGCGACGATATCATCTTCGGCGGCAATGGACGCGATACGCTGACCGGCTATCTCGGCGACGATTCGTTCGTCTTCAAGGAAAAGCTCAATTCGCACAAAGCCGATACCATCACCGACTTCAAGCCCGGCCAGGACGACATCTGGCTGAAGCACAAGATCTTCGACGAACTGCCCAAGGGCACCCTCCATGACAGCGCCTTCATCGCGGCGCACGACGCGAAGCACGACGGCGCGACGATCATCTACCGGCCGTCGAGCGGCGACATCTTTTACGATCCCGACGGCACCGGCCATCTCGACAAGACGAAGTTCGCCACGGTCGACAAGCACCTCGACATAACCCACAGCGATTTCCTGGTGTACTGAGCCAGGCGGGTTCGGCTGCCGAACCCGGAGCGCGGGCCGCAGGCTGTTTTTCGCCGGGAGAATCGAACTCCGGGCGGCGCCGATTGCGGTGCCCGCCTGGGGAAGCTAAACCGACGCGCCATGGCCAAGGACCTCACCGACACCATTCGCTTCGCGGTCGCGCAGCTCGATTCGATCGTCGGCGATATCGACGGCAATCTCAGGAAGGCGCGCGACGCCCGCGCCAAGGCGGCGGCGGCCGGCGCCGATCTCCTCGTCCTCCCCGAATTGTTCATCGCCGGCTATCCGCCGGAAGACCTGGTGCTGAAGCCCGCCTTCCAGGACGCCTGCCGGAATGCCGCCGAGGCGCTAGCCGCCGACACCGCGGACGGCGGTCCGGGCGTCGTGGTCGGCACGCCGTGGCCCGAGGGCGGCAAGGTCTACAATGCGGTGGCGCTCGTCGACGCCGGCAAGGTCCAGGGCGTCCGCTTCAAGGTCGAACTGCCCAATTACGGCGTCTTCGACGAGCTTCGCGTCTTTGAGGTCGGGCCGCTGCCGGGGCCGGTCGGCTTCCGCGGGCTCCGTCTCGGTCTGCCGATCTGCGAGGACATCTGGTTCGAGCAGGTCTGCGAGTGCCTTGCCGAGACCGGCGCCGAGATCCTGGTCGTGCCCAATGGCTCTCCCTACTGGCGCGGCAAGGCCGAAATCCGCCAGCAAGTGGCCCTGTCCCGCGTCGTCGAGACCGGGCTGCCGATGGTCTATGTCAACCAGTGCGGCGGCCAGGATGAGCTGGTTTTCGACGGCGGCTCCTTCGGGCTTCACGGCGACCGGACGCTGGCCTTCCAGATGCCGCAGTTCGAGGAAGCCATCGCCGTCGTCACCTGGCGCAAGGACGGCAATCTCGGCTGGCGCTGCCTCGATGGCACGTTCGCGACGCTGCCGGAACTTACCGAGGCGAACTGGCGGGCCTGCGTGCTCGGGCTCCGCGATTATGTCGGCAAGACCGGATTCCCCGGCGTCGTGCTCGGCCTGTCCGGGGGCATCGATTCGGCCGTCGTCGCGGCCATGGCGGTCGACGCGCTCGGCAAGGAGCGCGTCCACTGCGTGATGCTTCCCTACCGCTACACCTCGAACGAAAGCCTGAACGACGCCGCCGAGGTCGCCGAGACCCTCGGCGTCCGCTACGACATCGTCCCGATCGCGCCTCCGGTCGATGGCTTCGCGGCGGCGCTCGAGCCGGTCTTCGATGGCCGCGCCCCCGACATCACCGAGGAGAACCTGCAGAGCCGGACGCGCGGCACGCTGCTCATGGCGATCTCGAACAAGTTCGGGCCGATGGTGCTGACCACCGGCAACAAGTCGGAGATGTCGGTCGGCTATGCCACCCTCTATGGCGACATGAATGGCGGCTTCAACCCGATCAAGGACCTCTACAAGACCGAGGTCTATGCCCTCGCCCGCTGGCGGAACGCGCACCGCCCGCAAGGCGGGCTCGGGCCGGAGGGACCGGTGATCCCGGAGAACATCATCACCCGGGCGCCGTCGGCCGAGCTTCGCGACAACCAGACCGACCAGGATTCGCTTCCCGCCTATGACGTCCTCGACGATATCCTCGAATGCCTGGTCGAGAACGAGATGCGCCTCGCCGACGTCGTCGCCCGCGGCCATGACCTCGAAACGGTCCGCAAGGTCGAGCGGCTGCTCTATATCGCCGAATACAAGCGCCGCCAGGCCGCGCCGGGCGTGAAAATCACCCGCAAGAATTTCGGCCGCGACCGGCGCTACCCGATCGTCAACAAATTCCGCGACCGCGGCTGACGGGGCTCGGCGCCGACACGCGGCGGCAAGTCGGGACCAACCGTCGGCATGTGACGCCGTGCTATTTCGTTTGACCTCGGGATTCGGAGGACTCATACTTTTCCGAGAAGAAGGGCGATTTGCGTCAGGGGGGTCTCTCGAAGCGGCCGTGTGCGGAAAGGCGGCAGATGCTGAGACCTGACATGCGCAAGGCCGGCTTCCTGTGCGTTGCGGCGGTCGCCGCAGCGATGGCGGGAGACGCCATGGCGCAGAGCGATGTCTGTGACGAGCTCACGGCGCGACTCGCGGCGCTCGACCGCGTTGACCAGGACGCATGGGACAGCGGCCTCCAGCAGACCGACCAGGCGATCGCGCGAAAACGCGCCGAGCTCGATCAGGCCAACGCCGAGGCGCGACGCGCAGGCTGCCTCGGCGGCATCCTGTCGAGGCTCAAGCCGGGCCGCTGCGGATCGATCAACGCCACCATTGACCGCCTCCAAGCGGCGCTGAACCGGCTCCAGGCCGAACGGCGGCACTCGGCCGACGATCCCTATGCCGCGGAGCGGGAACGCTCGGACGTGACGCGTGCCCTCGCCGAGAACGGCTGCGACGGCTCATACGCCGCCGATGACTACGGCCGCCAGCGGAAACCCAATCGGCTGTTCGCCGCGCTCTTCCCGAATTTCCACGGGTTCCGCGGCGGCCGCAATGGCGATGGTCGTGGCCTCTTCGGCAGCCAATTCGGCGACGGAGCGTATCGCACGCTCTGCGTCCGGAGCTGCGACGGCTATTATTTCCCGATCTCGTTCTCGACCGTTGCGGCCGAGTTCGACAAGGACGAGGCGACCTGCCACGCCATGTGCCCGGGGACGGATGTCAGCCTCTATGTCTACCGGAACCCTGGCGAGGAACCGGAGCAGATGGTGTCGCTCGCGGGTGTGCCCTATACCGCCCTCCCCACCGCCTTCCGCTACCGCCAGACCTATGACCGCAGCTGCAGCTGCGGCACGGTCGCCGGTGCGATGGGCATGGCGCCTGACCCGTCCCAGCCTCAGGCGGCCTTTTCGCCGGCCAATCCGTCGGTCTATGTTCCGCCTCGCGTCGGCGCCTTGCCATCGCTGGAGACACGACCGGCGGAAGGCCCGGAAGTGCCCCAAGACCCTGGAAGGACGGTAAGAATCGTCGGCCCCTCACCGACCTATGTGACCGAATAGGCCGGCCGCCTTGCCGCGTCCTTCCATCGGTCGATGCCGAAATCTTGAACCAAATCTTCAACCTTTCGGACACAGTGTCACTTTCCCGGCGGCCCGACCTTTGCCATGTTTCTGGTATCAGAAGGGAACCCGCTTCGTCCTTCAACCCAAATCGGCGACGCTTGGCCCGCGCGAACGGCCCGGGGAGCTGGAGCAGGAATCGACGGCATAGACAGTGAGTAAGCGCGGAGACCTCAAGACGAGCGGCCTTGCCGCCAGCCGCCTCGCCGGGCTCTGCCTGCTGCTTGCGGCGGCGGGCTGCACGACATCGGACGAATATTCCAACGGCAAGCCGATCGACCCGCTGGTCCTCTCGATGTACGGCCCGGTCGAGGACGAGGCATTCCGGTTGCCTGCGATCCCCATCGCCAAGGTCGATTCGGCGCTGATTCGCCAGACGGTGCCGACTCCGCCGAACGTCCACGAGAAGCCCGGAACCATCGTCGTCGATCCCGGCAACAAGTTTCTCTACCTGGTCCAGGACGGCGGCGAATTGCTCCGCTACGGCATCGGCGTCGGCCGCGCCGGCTTCGCCTGGGCCGGCGACGCCGAGATCCACGAAAAGCAGCATTGGCCGAAGTGGTTTCCGCCGCCGGAGATGCAGGCCCGCGAATCCTTCCAGAAGCTCTATCCGAACTTCGCGGAGAAGTACCCGGACGGCGGCATGGACGGCAGCCCGAAGAATCCGATCGGAGCGCGGGCGCTTTATCTCTGGCAGGGAAACAAGGATACGCTCTACCGCATCCATGCCACGAACGAGTGGCAGTCGATCGGCAAGGCGGTGTCCTCGGGCTGCATCCGGATGTGGAACCAGGATATCATCGACCTCTATGACCGGGTCGACATCGGCACCAAGGTGGTGGTGCTGCAAAGCCCCGAATACATCGAGCAGTTGGCGACACAGCCGGCCGTCGCCGGGACGCCGCCGGCGGGTACCGCCCCGTCGGGGGGCGCTCCCGCACAAGCCTCGTCGCAGCCGATCGCGGCCTCCAACACGCCGGTGCAGGTCGGCCGGCTCTAGCGGCGGCAGAGCGCGCTTCGTCGCTTCGTCGGCTATTCGTTCGCGCGCCGCGGTCGCTACGATGCCGAATCTCCTGTAGAACTGGCAAATATCGCGCCGGCCTTTCGCGGCGCGAGAATAGCCGTGGTCCGCGCGCCGCGATCGTTGCGGGCGGTTGCCTTCGGCCCGTTTCGACGAAAATGGAGGTGACCTTGGCAAGCAATCAGACGAGCCGGGCGGCAGCCGAGAGCCGGTTTGCCAAGGCGCAGAAGGCGGCGCGCGAGGGCGAGAAGGCCCGCGCCGAGTATGAGGCGAAAACCCGCGCCGACGAGGAGAAGACGGCAAAGCTCAAGGCGCTGCGCCTGGCGAAGGAGGCCGCCGACCGCGAGGCGGCGGCGAAGAAGCCCGCCAAGAAGCCGGCGAAGAAGAGAGCGACCGCCAAAGTCGGCTGACCGGCCGCGATTCGCGCGGTCAACCAGGGTGGCGGCAATCAGCCGAGCGACTCAACCAGGAAGTCGCCGTGGGTGAGGTGGAGGCCTGTCTCGACCTTGCCGATCAGAACCTGGGCATCCCCGCCGGCGCCGTCGTGGTCGAAATAGATGGCGCCCTTTCCCTTCCGATAGATGATGTAGTCGTCGGGGTCCTCGGCGTGCTTGCCGGCGTGGAACTCGGAGGCCTGGAGCACGCCGGGAGTGAGTACGGCGTACTCGGGCGCGCCCAGTTGCAGGATGTCTTCGCCGGGATGGAAGTCCTTGATCTTGTCGACGTCGACCTGGCCGGCTTCATCCCGGAAGACGAAGGTGTCGTGGCCGGGCCCGCCAAACGCACGGTCACGGCCATGCCACAGCCACAAGCTGTCGTCGCCGGGGCCGCCCTTGAGGAGATCGTTGCCGAGGCCGCCCTCGATGATGTCGTTGCCACCCTTTCCGATGAAATGGTCCGGCGAGTGGCTCATATCGTTGCCGAACATCGGGTCGTCGCCCGCTGATCCGCGATGGACCGTCTTCTGCGCGATGAGGAGATAGGCCGGACCCGGGTCAGAAAGATCGGGAGAACCGGCCGCGGCCATTGCGATCTTCACGGCATCGATGGTGAAGTGGTAGCCCTTGGCCTTTACCACCTTCACGCCGTCCTCATAGATGTCGAAGCCGCGGACCGTGCCGGCTGTGACAACCCCGTTGTCGACGGTGAAATCGCCCTTGAACACGAGCTTCGGGCCGACGCCCTCTGCGGTCTCATCAGTTAATTCGACGGTGTGTCCCGTCACTGCGCCGAAGTCGCCCCGAAACGCTTGCCAGTAGGTATAGCTGGGCTCATGGCTGGCATGAAGGTATTTCCAGACGGCGCGGGACATGGGCAATCCTCCGGCTCACGGGGCGGGCCACGGTCAGGTGGTCGGTCCGTTTGGGTTATTGGGCGCGCGATGCGCGTCGCGGGAAGCCGCGCTCCTAGCCGAAGCCGGTCCGCCGTTCAGTGACGCGCGTCACACTGGCAGCCGGCCGTCAGCGCACGATCCTGATGCGGCGGGCAGCGCGGGTGATGCCGGTATAGAGCCAGCGCGCGGCGTTCTCGCGGAAGGCGAAGCTCTCGTCGAAGAGGACGACGTCGTCCCATTGCGAGCCTTGCGCCTTGTGGACGGTGAGCACGTAGCCGAAGTCGAATTCGTCGCTCCGCCGGCGCTCCGGCCCGGTCAGCGCCTCGACGGTGCCGTCGAAGAAGGCCGGGTTGACCGACACCACCGTTCGCGCCCGGCCGCGCTCGCCCTCCTCGGGCGAGAGGGTGAAGCGGAGCAGGCCCTTCCGCGGCGCCCGCACCCGGTCGACATGCCAGAGGCTGCCGTTGAGCAGGCCGCGCTTGCGGTCGTTGCGGAGACAGACGATGGTATCGCCGGCGACCGGCGTCGGGACCTCGCGGCCGAGCAGCTGGCGGATGCGGCCGTTATAGGCGCGCCGGGTCTGGTTCCGCCCGACCAGCACCTGGTCGGCGGCGATGACGTCCTCGGGCTCGATCTCTTCCCGCGCGATGACGCTGCTCTCGCCATAGACGCCACGCTCCAGCCGGCCGCCCTCGCGAACGATCATCGACAGCCGCACGATCGGGTCGTCGGCGGCCTGGCGGTGAACCTCGGTCAGCATCACGTCGGGCGGCGCCCCGGTGAAGAAGCCGCCGCCGGCGACGGGCGGAAGCTGGGCCGGATCGCCGAGGACGAGGATCGGCGCGTGGAAGGAGAGGAGGTCGCGGCCGATCTCCTCGTCGACCATCGAGCATTCGTCGATGACCACCATCGCCGCCTTGCCGGCGGCGCTGTCGCGGTTGAGGACGAAGGTCGGCCCGCTCTCGTCCTCGCCGCGCATCCGGTAGATCAGGCTGTGGATGGTCGAGGCGTTGGGGCAGCCCTTGCCGCGCATGACGTGGGCGGCCTTGCCGGTGAAGGCGGCGTAAACGACGTTGCCGCCGACGCCTTCAGCGACGTGGCGGGCTAGCGTCGTCTTGCCGGTGCCGGCATAGCCGAACAGGCGGAAGACCGGCGCCTCCCCCGCCTTGAGCCAGGCGCTCACCGCGCGAAGCGCATTCTCCTGCTCGCTCGACCAGCGCATTCCTAACCGACATGCCGGCGCAGGAAGGCGACGGTGCGCTCGCGGGCGAGGCGCGCGGACTCGCCGTGCCAGTTGGCGCTGCCGTCGCGGTTGAAGGCGTGGCCGGCACCCTTGTAGGTGAAGACCTCGACCGTGCCGGGATCGACCGAGGCGCGGATCCGCTCGACGTCGGCCATCGGGATGCCGTGGTCGTCCTCGCCGAAATGCAGCATCACCGGACACCGCGGGGTCTCGCCGAGATTGGCCGCGATCGCGCCGCCATAGTAGCCGACGGCCGCGGCGAGGCCGTCGAGCCGGCAGGCGGCGAGCCAGGCGAGCGAGCCGCCGAGGCAATAGCCGACGATGCCGACCTTGCCGGACGATTTGAGTTCGGCAATTGCGGCGGCTGTGTCGAGAAGCATGTGGTCTGTCGGGATCGCCTTGCGGAGCGCGGCGCCCTTGTCGACGTCGGGCTTGTCGTAACCGAGATCGACGTCGCGCTCGGCGCGGTCGAAGATCGCCGGGGCGACAACCCGGTAGCCGTCGTCGGCGTAGCCGTCGGCAACCCGTCGGACATGGGCATTGACGCCGAAGATCTCCTGGACGACGACAAGGCCGCCGCGGACCTTGCCCGACGACGGCGTCTTTTCGTAAGCCGAGAATTGATGCCCGTCGCGGGCGGTCAGGCTGATGGTCCGGCCCATGTCCCCTCCGTTCCTGTCGGGCGACCATACACGAAAGACCGGCACGCGAAGCGATCAAGGCGGGGTGGGCGTTTTGCGCCGACTCCCTGTCATCCCCGCGAAAGCGGGGACCCGGTAAACGATGCTGATGACGGATGAAGGCGAACGGCGAAATGGCGTTGAGTGATGCGGTCGAGCCCGTTCCTGGAGGGTCGGTGTTTACTGGGTCCCCGCTTTCGCGGGGATGTCAGGAGGGCCGAGTTCAACGCCCCCATCCCGCCCCGGTCTCCATCGCGGTGAATTAGAAAAGCGCGACGACGGCCGAGACGCCGGCTCACGCCCGTATCTCCTGCCGCTGGAAGGCGACATAGGCGATGGTGAAGACGAGCACCATCGCCGCCACCAGTCCGGCGAACTGCGGCCAGATGAGGAGGGCGCTCTGCCCGAAGGGCAACGGCGCGCCCATGATCGCCCCCTGGAGCTGGCTCAGGAAGACGAGCCCGAGCGCGCGTGTCGCCGGATCGAGCAGCGCGAGCGTCATCTCGCCATAAAGCGTGTTCGGCGAAAGCCGCGAGATCACCTGCTCGACCTGGGCGTTGTGAAGCGCGGTGATCGGCTCAAGCGGATCGACCGGGGCAAGCGCGGTGGCGATCAGCGGCGCCAGCATCGACCAGAAGATGGTGAAGATCAGCCAGAGGGTGAGCGCGGCGAGCGCCGAGGTGGCCGGCGAGCGGAACACCGTCGAAAAGAGGAGCGCCACCGCGAGCCAGACGCCGCCATAGGCCAGCGAGCAGATCAGGAAGGCGATGCCGCGCAGCACCTCCTCGCCGCTCGGCGGCAGCCCGAGGAGGACGATGCCGAGCCCGGTCATCAGCAGCCACAGCGTCACCAGGCAGATGCCGAGCACGATCAGCCCGCCGACGAACTTCCCGGCGAGCAGAGCATCGCGATAGATCGGCTGGGACAGGATGCGGCTCATGGTGCGGCGGCTGTACTCGCCGTTGATCGCATCGAAGGCGAGCGCGATCGCCACCAGCGGCAACAGGAAGCCGAGAAAGGAGACGAAGGACGGCAGCGGATCCTTGGCCGTGGTGAAGAGGCGCAGGAACAGGAACGGATCCTCGCCGATGGTGTTCTTGATCTCGCCGATCGCCCCATAGATCGCGCCGCCCGCGGTGAGGAGCACGAGCAGCATCACCAGATGGATGCGCGCGCTGGTCAGGTGGTCGGCCGCCTCCTTGAGGGCGACCGTCGACATCCCGGTGAAGGGAGAGCCTTCACGCCGCATCGGCGACCTCCGCCGCTTGCACGTCCTCGTTTTCGGCGAAGTAGCGGACATAGACCTCGTCGAGACTCGAGTCGGTGCATCGCCATGCTGTGCAGCGCGCCGCCGGCTTCGACGATGCGGCGGGCGATCTCGGAACGGATGTCGCTCGTCGCGTCGATCCGGGTCAGCCCCTCCGTGGCGGTTATCGTCGCAAGCCCGGGGATGTCGACCAGCACCTCGGCGACCGCGACGCCCTCGGCGTCGAGCTCGATGACGAAGGCGCCGCCAAGCACCTGGCGGGCGAGGTCGTCGACCCTGCCGATCAGCCCGACGCGCCCCTTGCGGAAAAGGGCGACGCGGTCGCAGATCGTCTGCACCAGGCCGAGCAGATGCGAGGAGAGGAGGATGGTCATGCCGTCGCGCTTGAGGTCGCCGATAAGCGCGAGCAGCTCTTGCGTCGCTTGCGGATCGAGGCCGTTGGTCGGCTCGTCGAGAATGACGGCGCGGGCGTCCTTGACCAGCAGTTCGGCGACGCCGAGCCGCTGCCGCATGCCGTGCGAATAGGTCGAGACCCGGCGGTCGGCGACCGCCGCCAGTCCGACGCGGTCGAGCGCGCGCGCGATCCGCGCCTTCGCCTCGGCGGTCGCCATGCCCGCAAGGCGCGCGCTATAGGCGAGGTTCTCCCGCGCCGACAGATTGTCGTAGAAGCCGACGAGATCGGGCAGGTAGCCGACCCGGCGCTTGACCTCGAGCGGCTGTCGGAGCGGATCGAAGCCGAGCACGCGCACGCTGCCGCCGGTCGGCTCGGTCAGGCCGAGGAGCATCAGGATCGTCGTGGTCTTGCCGGAGCCGTTCGGCCCGAGCAGGCCGAACACCTCGCCCGCTTCGACCGTGAGGTCGACGCCGTCGACCGCGAGGGTCTGCCCGTAGCGCTTGGTCAGCCCCCTCGCCGCGATGACCGCCTCGCTCATCGCCGGCCATACCTCGTCACTGCGACCGCAAGCACGATCGCGGCGGCGCCGATGACGCCGAGCCCGGCGATCCCCCAGACGGTCGAGGTCAGGACGGTGACGCGGAAGCTGGCATCGTCGGAGGCGCCGTCGCCGTCGGCGCGCACCGCGACCACGTAGTCGCCGGCGATCGCCTTCTCGGCCGGCGTCATCGACACGGCGACGTCCGACTGCTGGCCGGGAGGAATCGCGTCGAACTTGTCGGGGTTGAACACGACCTTCCATCCCGACGGCGCCGTGGCGCTCATCTTGACGTTGTTGGCGGGCGCGGTGCCGCTGTTCTGGACGGTGAAGCTGAAGGTGCGCTCCTTGCCGGCGGTGGCGTCGCCGGAAAGGCGGCCCTCGGGACCGGACAGCGCCAGCGTCGGCTGGCCGGTGATGTCGAGGACGAGCTGCGACTGGGCGCTCGCGGCTGGGCTGATGACGCCGACATTGACGCCGTATTGGCCGGCGGCGACGGCGGCGGGCGGGGTGACGCTGAGCTTGATGTCCTTGGACTCGCCGGCCTTGATCGGGATCGAAGTCAGCTCCTGGGTACCGTACTGCTCCTTGAACACGGCCTGGAATCCGGGAGGCGCCTCGGCGACGAGATTGAAGAGCTGGTCGTCGGGGCTGTCGTTCTTGGCGCTCAGGTCGAAATCGAAGGTCGAATGCGGCGTGCCACGCAGCGCCGGCAGCTTCGGATCGAGGGTGACCTTGGCCCCGGCGCCCTCCGCGAGATTGAGCGTGACCGGAAGCGAGAGCGTGCCGGTGTCGGTGGCGCCGGCGATCGTGAAGTCATACTTGCCCGGCTTGGCATCCTTTGCCGGCGTAATGTCGAGGCTGAGGCTGACGCTCTTGTCCGGCTCGACGATGGCGGCGCCGACCGCCTGGCCGGCTCCCTTGATCTGCCATTGCCAGCCGGCGGGCAGGCCGTTGACCGAGAGGGTGACCCGCTGGGGCGGCAGCGCCCGGTTCTCGAGGTCGAGGGCAATGTCGATCTTGTCGCTGATCGGCTTCTCGATGGCGGGATAAGGGGTGGTCAGCCAGAGGCCGGAAAGCTGCTCGGTCTGCTGAGCCGGAGGGAGCGCCTCTTGGGCGTCGGCCACGGCGCCGAGGAGAAGGCTAAAGGTTACCGCAAAAGATATAAGAAAAACTCGCGTCGACCACATGTCTCGCCTCCGACTTTATCAGTCAAATACTGGGCAGCGCCAGCGCCGTTGCACTAGCCTGCCAAGTATCCGGCCAATCAATTCGTGATGGAACTTTGTAACGGATTCTGGCGAAAATCTGGCGATAGCAGGGCAGCGAGATTAAAGCTTGGTAAGATTCCGGCAGAAATCGCCAAAGCCAAGCGAAGGCGGGCTTCGGGGCGTCAGAAGGTCGCGGTCTCGCGCCCGATCGGCTTGCCGGCGCGCCGCAGGCGCCACTCGTGCCAGACAAGGCCGACGACGATGAGATCGAAGACGGTGAGCACGATCAGCATCACCGCATGGGTGTGGGTGTAGCGGTAGAGCTGGTAGACGATGAAGGCGCTGAAGGCGACGATCGAGGCCGGGTAGGCCCAGGAGACGTTCCGCAAAAGCCCGATCAGCAGGAACAACTTGATGAGGCCGTGGCTCGCCAGATAGAGCACCGCGAACGTCTTGACGTCGACCGAGAAGTGCTCGGCCGCATGCTGGAAATATTCGGCGATGCGGTCGTCGGGGTGGGCGAGGAGGAATTCTCCGGCAAGTCGCACCACCGTGCCCGACAGCACCTTGGCGTCGACGACGGCGATCAAGACGGCGCTCACGATCTCGAGCACCGCGCCGCCCACCTTGAGCGCGAGGCTGATGATGAAGAGCTGATAGATGCGTCTTTCTTCGGCGAGGGTCATGCGTCTCTCTTGCCCGGATGCTCTGAGTTAGTGGGGATGGGCGCGCCGCGCAACTTCGAGCGCTTGGCGACAGCATCGAAATCGTGCTCAATTGCGGCGGGAGCTCGCACAGATCGTTGGGTAGATGTCCGGCGGCACAGCGAATGAGCAGCGCCAGTCACCAACGGTCGAGAGCTCAACATGGATCAGGTCGTCGTCGCCACCGCCGCGAAGCGGAGGGCGTCGCAATTCGATGTGGAGATCGCGTCTGTGGCCACCGCTGTGCCGGCCCACGCGATCACGCAGGACGAGGTGGAGGTCCGGTCGCGGGAATTCTATCCGCAATTCCTCCATATGCGCGGCATCTACGGCAATACCGGGGTGGAGACGCGTTATTTCTGCCGGCCCAAGGAGTGGTACATGGGTCCGCGAAGCTGGGAGGAGCGGACCGCCGCCTTCCATCATCATGGGCTCGATCTTCTCGAGCGCATCGCGATCGAGGCGGTAGCATCGGCGGGGCTCCGCCTCGACGAGATCGATGCGGTCGTCACCAACACGATCACCGGGCTCGCCGTGCCGAGCCTCGACGCGCGGCTGATGAACCGGCTGAAGTTCGCACGGCATGTCGAGCGCCTGCCGATCTTCGGCCTCGGTTGCGGCGGCGGCGTCGCCGGGCTTGCCCGCGCTAGCCGGCTCGCCCAGACCATGCCGGGCGGCAACGTGCTCTTCCTCACCGTCGACCTTTGCTCGCTCTGCCTCAGGGTCAACGATCCCGCCATGGCGATGTATGTGGCTCTGGCGCTCTTCGGCGACGGCGCGGCGGCGGTCGTGCTCCGCAATACCCAGAGCGCGGCCCGCACTGCCGACGGCCTCGGCCAGGTGGTCGCGATGGGCGAGCATTTCTGGCCGGAGACCGAGCACATCATGGGCTGGGACATCAAGAATGACGGCTTCGGGGTGGTGCTCAGCCCGGAGCTGCCGGCGATGGTCCAGCACAAGCTTGGTGCGGCGATCGACGGGTTTCTCGCCCGGAACGGGATGTGCCGGGACGAATTCGACGGTTTCCTGCTTCACCCCGGCGGCAGCAAGGTCATCGACATGGCGGAGCGGGTCCTCGGCGTCGGTCCGGATGAGCTGGAGCCCTCCCGCGAGACGCTCCGGACCTACGGCAACATGTCGTCGGCCACCGCGCTCTTCGTGCTCCAATACGCGATCCGCAGCGGCCGCAGGGGGCGACACCTGCTCGCCGCCTTCGGCCCGGGCTTCTCCGCCTATTTCGTCGTCGTCGACCTATGAGACGCCGGCGCCGGGGCGGGCGAGCCCGCTCAGCCGCGTCGCTCGGGCGAGGCCCGAGGCGATCGGCGGAAAGAGGCGGATCGCGCCAATGCTGAGACGGCGGGCCGGGCCGGCGCGGAAGACCGTGCTGATCGTTCGCGCCAGGGCGAACTGACGCCTCAGACTCCGCGCGAAACGGTCCTGGAACTTGCCCGCGGGCTCTCCCGCGAGCACGGCGCGCGCGGCGCCGACGCCGGAGGCGAGCGCGATCGAGGTACCGTCGCCGGTGAAGGCGGGAATGACCGCGATCTGATCGCCGACCGGAAAGACGAAGTCGGCGATCGGCGCGCGCCGGACATAGCCGAAAGGCAGGCCGGCGACCGCCGCCGGCCGCGGAAAGACCGGCTCCGCACCGGCGAGGAGATCGCCGAGGGCCGGCGAACCGGCGGCAAGCGAGGCGAGTTGTCCCTGCCAGTCGCCGCCGATGTCGCGGAGGCGGGCCGTCTCGATCTGCCAGCAGATGGTGGCGACGCCGTTTTCGACCAGGCAGGCGCCGACATAGCCGCCGTCGATAGAGGACGAGCTGGACGCGGCCGGCGAGGTCGGCGCGCGCCGCCGACGTCAGCCTGAACTGCTGCTTGAAGGCCGTGACCGAGCCGGCGCGCCGCGGCCAGCCGCGGAGATTGTGCTTGCCGGTGGCGAGCGCCGCGACCGGCGCGTGGAACCTTTCGCCTTCGGTCTCGATCACGGCCTGGCCGTCGGCCGGAGCAAGCCGCGTCACGGTGACACCGCGGCGAACGATTGCCCCGGCTTTCGCGGCGAGATCGAGCAGCCCCTCGTCGAGGGCAAGCCGCGACAGGCCGGCGGCGCGGAACGGCAGGTCGAGGCTCGCCGACCGGCCGGCGGTCGCCATGGTCAGCCGGTCGACCCGGGACGCGCCGAGCGCCGCGGTGTCGAGACCGAGATAGGCGAGAAGCTCGAGCGCCTCGGCGGAGAGGAAATCGCCGCAGACCTTCGAGAATCGCGGCGCGGGAGCGCTCGAGGACGACGACCGGCCGGCCGTTCCGCGCGAGTTCCAGCGCAAAGGCGGCGCCGGCGAGCCCGCCGCCGATGGCGATCGCGTCAACCCCGGTCATCGCGGGACTAGCCCATGCGGCTCGCGGTTACTCAAGGGCGCTCCAAGCCGCGGCGGCGCGGCGTTCGGCGATGGCGCGGTCCTCGAGCACGATCTTGTAGCCGACCACCGCCGTCCATACCGCGGTCATGATGACGGCAAGCCCGACCGCGCCGAAGGCAAGCGGCAGGAGAAAAGTCTCGGCGATGGTCACGGCATAATTGGGATGCCGGATCAGCCGATACGGCCCGCGCCTCACCACCGGCGCCGCGTCGAGGGTGATGATGCGGTGCGTCCAGTATTTGCCGAGCGTGCCGATGACGAAGTAGCGGACGGGCTGGAGGAGCAGGTAGAAAACGGCGACCGGCCAGACCACCGGCGCCGAGGGCGGGATCAGGAAGAACACCGAGGCGATCCAGGCGAGGTGCGCGACGGCGACGACGACATAATAGTCGCGCCCCGCCTCATGCGCGCCCGCGGCGACAAGGCGGCGCGTATTGCGTTGCGAGTGAATCTCCTCGAGGCCGCGCTGGACGAGGACAAGGAGGGCCGCGATCTGCGGCGGTCCGATCAGGCCATCAAGCATGGTCTTGGCGGCGATCGGATTTCCGCAATGTCGCGAACCACCTGGCCATCGCGGGATTTGACCCCCTCCCAACCTCCCCCTTTCAGGGGGAGGAGACGCGGCGGGGTCGTCGCCGCCTCGCCGGCAAACCCGGCTCTGCTCCGGCGCTGCGACCCGGGCTCCTCCCCCTGAAAGGGGAAGGTTGGGAGGGGTCATCGCCGGAGAAATAAACGTCACAAATTCCGCGTTCACCACCTGGGAAGCACGTGCCCCCAACTCAATCCCTCACATGAACGCCGCCGCCCGCTTCGGTTCGGCGTGGGCCAGCCGGTCGCGCTTGAGGAGCTCGGCGACGAGGAAGGCAAGCTCCAGCGACTGGTCGGCGTTGAGCCGCGGATCGCAGTGGGTGTGGTAGCGGTCGGACAGGTCCTCGGCCGAGATGGCCCGGGCGCCGCCGGTGCATTCGGTGACGTTCTTGCCGGTCATCTCGATATGGATGCCACCGGGATGGGTGCCTTCGGCGTGGTGCATGGCGAAGAACGCCTCGACCTCGCGGAGGATGTTCTCGAACGGCCGCGTCTTGTAGCGGTTGAGCGTGATCGTGTTGCCGTGCATCGGATCGCACGACCACAGCACCGCCCTCCCCTCGCGTTTCACGGCGCGGATGAGCTGCGGCAGATGCGCCGCGACCTTGTCGGCGCCGAAGCGGCAGATCAGCGTCAGCCGCCCGGGCTCGTCCTCGGGATTGAGGATATCGATGAGGCGGATGAGATCGTCCGGCTTGAGCGACGGCCCGCATTTCAGGCCGATCGGATTCTTGATGCCGCGCGCGAACTCGACATGGGCATGATCGGGCTGGCGGGTCCGGTCGCCGATCCAGATCATATGGCCCGAGGTCGCGTACCAGTCGCCGCTGGTCGAATCGACGCGGGTCATCGCCTGCTCGAAGCCGAGGAGCAGCGCCTCGTGGCTGGTGTAGAACTCGGTCGTCCGCATCTCGGGATGCGACTCCGGGTCGATGCCGCAGGCGCGCATGAAGTCGAGCGCCTCGGTGATGCGGTTGGACAGCTCCTCGTAGCGATGGGCCTGCGGGCTGTCCTTGACGAAACCGAGCATCCAGCGATGCGCGTTCTCGAGGTTGGCGTAGCCGCCCTGCGCGAAGGCGCGTAAGAGATTGAGCGTCGCCGCCGACTGGCGGTAGGCCATTTCGATCCGGTTCGGGTCGGGCGTGCGCGAGGCCGCATCGAACTCGATGCCGTTGATGATGTCGCCGCGGTAGCTCGGCAGCTCGACGTCGCCCTGCCGCTCGACCCCCGACGAACGCGGCTTGGCGAACTGGCCGGCGATCCGGCCGATCTTCACCACCGGCATGGCGCCGGCGAAGGTCAGCACCACCGCCATCTGCAGGAAAACGCGGAAGAAGTCGCGGATGTTGTCGGCCTGGTGCTCGGCAAAGCTCTCGGCGCAGTCCCCGCCCTGGAGGAGGAAGCTCTCGCCCGCGGCGACTTTCGCAAGGCTCTTCTTGAGCTTCCGCGCCTCGCCGGCAAAAACCAGCGGCGGATAGGTGGCGATCCGTCCCTCCATCGCGGCAAGCGCCGCGAGGTCGGGATAGACCGGGACCTGCTCGATCGGTTTCGAGCGCCAGCTATCGGGGGTCCAGCCCTTCTTCATCACGCAAACTCCTGAGGCGCGGGCGTCAATGCGGCGTCGCGGGCCGCGTTATACACGCCACCCCGAGGCTTTGCCACAGGGAGGCGGTGCTAGACCATCGTTTCCAAGGTTCGAATCATAATCATGCGGCCGTGTTGAGGAGGTAGGACCAGGTGTGGGCGACGGGATGTCGATTGATGTCGTCGATGCCGGCCAGGATGCGATCCTTGAGTTCGTGTTTCGAGGCGACCCGGATATGTCGAAGAACCGAGCGGGCGAGCTTGGAGAAGAAGCCCTCGATCAGATTGAGCCAGGAACCGTGCTTAGGTGTGAAGGTAAACGTGAAGCGGCCGGCTGGCTGGGCGGCAATCCAGGCTTTGGTCTCTTTCGAGATATGGGCGGAATGATTGTCGAGGATCAGCCTGATCGCGGTGTCGACCGGATAGGTGGCATCGAGGAGCTTGAGGAACTCGACAAACTCGCGGCTGCGATGGCGATCTTTGACCAGAGCATGGACGCGACCGGTGAGGAGATCGATGCCGGCCAGCAGGCTGAGCGTCCCCAGGCGCCGGTACTCATGATCGCGGGCGAAGCTCGAATATCGGCCTGGCTGAGGCGGCAAATCGGGTGCCGTGGTCGCGATGGCCTGGATACCGGGCTTCTCGTCATAGGAGACAACCGCCACCGGCTTGCTCGGCTCCAATGCCGCGGCGGCAGTCTCCTTCAGGATGGCAACTTCGCGGTAGACGCACAGCACTTCGGCCATCTTCGCCTCGAACTCGGGATCACGGCGTTCGAGGTAGTAACGCAGCTTGTGCGGCTTCACCGCCTGTCGGTCGAGGATCTTGCACACGGTTCCCTGCGCCAGCCTGGCGAGGCAATCGTGTCCCGCCGCCGGGCCATGCTCCCGCGCGTGGCGAGCCAACAACGCCGTCGTCCACAGCTCGTGCGGATAACCCAACGCCTTCGCCTTGCAGCAGGCCAGCGAGACCAGCCAAGCCTTGGCCTCGCTCGTGATCGTTGGTTCCCTGCCGGGACGCGGGCGGTCAGCGAGGGCGGCCATCGCGCCATCAGCAATCGCGCGTTCGATGCAACGCTGGACCGTCTGATGATGCACGCCCAATCCCCGGCCCACCGCAAAGAACGACGGGTCGTCGCGATAGGCAAGAAGCATCCGTGCCCTCTCCACCCGACTGGCCAATTCCGTCCGCGAGCGGGCAATCGCGCTCAGCCGCACCACGTCCTCATCCGAAATCGCCAATGCCAGAACCCGCCGTTTCGCCGTCATGATCGTCAGCCTCGTCTTGCGAATCACAATTCAGGCTACCGCGCAGCGAGTCCTGACAAAATCCCCCTTCAACTGATCCGTTTCTAGGAATCGATGGTCTAGGGAGTTCCGTCGAGCGTAGCGCGCCACTCGAACGGATTTAACGTCTTAACACCGAGATCAGTGAAGTCCTGTGTATTCCGTGTTGCCACCGTCAGATTGTGGACAACGGCTGTCGCGGCGATCATCGCGTCCTCAATCAG
The DNA here is from genome assembly GCA_963792845.1 of uncultured Alphaproteobacteria bacterium. GTDB lineage: Bacteria > Pseudomonadota > Alphaproteobacteria > Rhizobiales > Kaistiaceae > Bauldia. The sequence continues at coordinate 120,550 of CAWBXW010000005.1, read as the reverse complement.
ATCGTGCGACCGTCCCGGCATCATGCTCGCCCAGACGCGGAACGTGCGGCTGTCCATGGGCAGGATATTCCACACCCGCTCCACCTGATCGATCCACGTCTCAATGGCCTCTGCTTTCACCGTATCTCGCGCACGGGTCTTCTCAACTCCCGCTTGTAGCTCGCCAATCGTGACGGACGACAGGTACAGCCGATCGTCAGGAACGCTTCTCAGCCACGCAATCACGCCGCCATGTGGCTTCGACCGCCGAAGCTCGGAAATGACGTTCGTGTCGATAAGGTACATGCCGGCTATTCGAAAGTTGGCGGCTCCCGACGGCGCCATCGGCCGCGCGGCGGAATCGGAAGGTCGAAGCGCGGCTCATCCGCCAGCAGAAGCTCCTTCAGAGTGGGGCGCGCCGCGCGGCTGAGCCGCTTCCACTCCTCAACCGGCACCAGTACGGCCGCGTCAACGCCGTGCCTCGTCACCATCTGCGGGCCGTCTTTCAGGCTCGCGTCCAGAAAGGCACTGAAACGTGCCTTTGCGTCTTGAACAGGCCAGCTTCGCATATCACCTCACTGACTAGTCAGATAACTAGTCAGTCGCACGCCGTCAAGCCAAGCGTCCGACGGCGGAGGCCGGCATGAACCCGTTTTCCATCACCTCCGCCGGCTCGCGCCGGTGGCGCTCGACCGGCTTCCGCATCGTGACGATCTCTTCGCCTTGCGTTGGATGAACCGCAATGGTCGCGTCGAAATCGGCCTTGGTCGCGCCCATCCGGACGGCGATCGCGACGAGCTGCGCCATCTCGCCGGCGCCCGGTCCGACGGCGTGGAAGCCGACGACACGGTCGGTGTCGCCGTCGACGACGAGCTTCACCATCATCCGCTCGTCGCGCCGCGCGACGCGATGGTAGAGCGGCTTGAAGGTGGCGCGGTAGATGTCGACGGCCGGGTGCCTTGCGATCGCCGCCTCCTCGGTGAGCCCCACCGTGCCGCCCTCGGGCTGGGCGAAGACCGCGCTCGGCACATGCTCGTAGTCGACCTTGGTCGGCCGGCCGCCGAACAGCGTCTCGGCCACCGCGGCCCCTTCGCGGATGGCGACCGGGGTCAGCTTGACGCGGTCGGTCACGTCGCCGACGGCATAGATGCTGTCGACGTTGCTCCGCGAGAAGGCATCGACCTCGACGCACCCGTTATGGCCGAGATTCACGCCGGCCTCGGCAAGGCCGAAGCCGCCGCTGTTCGGCAGGCGTCCGGTGGCGATCAGCACCTGGTCGACCTCGAACCGGCGCCCGCGCCGGCTCAGCGCGACCAGAGCCTCGCCGTTTGCCTCGATCGATAGCAGCGTGTCGCCGCAGGCGACGGCGATGCCGCGATGCTCCATGCCGGCATGGATGGAATTGCGGATGTCACCGTCGAAGCCGCGAAGGATCTCGCCGCCGCGATAGAGGATGGTGGTGGCGACGCCGAACCCGTTGAAGATGCCGGCGAACTCGACGGCGATATAGCCGCCTCCGACGATTAGGATGCGTTCCGGCAGGCGCTCGAGATGGAAGACGTCGTCCGAGGTGATGGCGCGCTCGATCCCCGGGATCGTCCGGTCGACGGTCGGATGTCCGCCGGTCGCGACCAGGAGATAGCGGGCGCTCACCACGCGGCCGTCCGAAACGAGCCGCACATGGTGCGGATCCTCGATCACGGCGCGCGAGCGGATCAGCTCGGCGCCGGATTTCTCGAGGTTGCGGACATAGACCCCCGAGAGCCAGCCGACATCGGCGGCGACATTGTCGCGGAGCGTCGGCCAGTCGAAGCGGACACCCTCGGCGGTCCAGCCGAAGCCGACCGCGTCCTCCAGCGCCTCAGCGAAATGCGCCGAATGGACGAAGAGCTTCTTCGGAACGCAGCCGCGCACCACGCAGGTGCCGCCGACCTTGTCCGCTTCGGCGATCGCGACACGCGCGCCGTATTGGGCGGCGAGACGCGCTGCGCGCACGCCCCCCGATCCGGCGCCGATGACGAAGAAATCGTAATCGTACTGGCTCAAACCAGCTCTCCGCCGGCGCGGCTTGGCAAGGCGGCGCGGATCAGAACTCGTAACCCTGCTTGTTCAGCGCCTCGCGGGATTTCTCGAACAGCTCCTCGCCGACGCGATTGCTCCAGTTCTCGACTTCCTTGAGCAAGTCCTGGATCACCTGCGGGCCGATCTGCGCGAACTTCTTGCCGACCGGGCTCTTGTAGAACTCGGCGATGGTGACGAGCTCGTCCTCGGTGAAATTCTTCGCCCAGACCTCGGCGACCGCCTTGTCGAGCTCGGGGCGCCGGTTGACGAGTTGCAGCGCGATGTCCTCCACCGTCTGGCTGATCTGCTGGTGAAGATCGGGCCGCATGCGGATCAGCCGGGCCTGGATGCGCTCGGACAGCGCCGGCAGCACCTGGTCGAAGCCGCGCGAGGCGCCGGCGCTGTCGACGGCCGACATTGCCGCCTCGAGATGGCTCTGGGTTATCTCCTGCGCGGCGGCCGGCCCGGCGAGCGCGGCGACCACGGCAAGGACGGCGAGACCGGTGCGGCTTCGCGAAAAGATCATGGGGTCAACTCCTTGTCAGCGTATCCCGTCATGGTGCCAGCCATTCCACCCCGACCTCCCGTCCGATGACGGCGGCCGAGGCGAGGCCGATGAAAAGTCCGTGCTCGACGACGCCCGGAATCGACCGGAGCGCCGCCGACAGCGATTTCGGATCGGGAATTCGTCCGAAAGATGCGTCAAGAATATGGTGCCCGCCATCGGTGACAAAGGGTTTTTCCTCCGCCCGCCGGAGGGCGATCGGGCCGGAAAGGCCGAGCCCCCTCCCCGCCGCCTCGATCGCGCGCCGGGTCGCCCCGAGGCCGAAGGGCGCCACTTCGATCGGCAGCGGGAAAGCACCGAGGGTGTCGACGACCTTCGATTCGTCGGCGACGACCACCATCCGTAGCGACGCCGCGGCGACGATCTTCTCCCGGAGCAGCGCGCCGCCGCCGCCCTTAATCAGGGTAAGCCCGGGGCCGATCTCGTCGGCGCCGTCGACGGTAAGGTCGAGAACCGGATGCTCGTCGAGCGTGGTGAGCGGGATGCCTCCGGCTTCGGCGAGGCGCGCCGTCCGCTCCGAGGTCGGAACCCCGACTACATCGAGCCCGTCGCGGACCATGTTCGCGAGCAGCCGGACGAAATGATCCGCCGTGCGGCCCGTGCCGAGGCCAAGCCGCATCCCCGGCATGACCTCGCCGAGAGCCGCTTGCGCGGCGCGGCGCCGCTGATCTTCGTCGCCCGGATGCTTTGCCAGCATGAGACGGCATGCCCCTCAGCCGGAGACCGGCGTTCTAGACGTTTCGAAACCGACCATTGCCTCGACGATCGAAGGGTTGCCTTGTCGCGGCGGCTGTTGCAAGCCCATGGCGCGTCCTTGCCATTTCCGGCCGCTTGTTAGCATCTGGCGACGGCGGGCGCCATTCCGGCCGGGGGGCCGGAATCGAATGCTTCGTTAACCCATTAACCCGTTCCCCGTGACGAGCGGATGCCCCGATGCTCACCGACCTGATCCTGGCGATCGGCCACCATCTCCTGATGTTCGCGCTCCTCGCGGTGCTGGTCATGGAGATGATGCTGGTCCGCCCCGGGATGAGCGCCGCCCAGGTGGCGCGGGTGGCGGGCCTCGACATCGCCTATGGCGTGATCGCCGGGCTGATCCTCGTGGTCGGCTTCAGCCGCGTCTTCTTCGGGTTGAAGGGTCCCGACTACTATCTCGGCAACGTCTTCTTCTGGGCCAAGATCGCCGCCTTTCTCGCCGTCGCGCTCCTGTCGGTGCCGCCGACGCTCCGGATCGCCGGCTGGCGCGGACGCATGCGCGGCGAGCCCGCCTTCTCGCCCGCCGCCGGGGAGATCGCCGCCGTCCGCCGCTTCATGCATATCGAGGCGACGGTCTTCGTCCTCATCCCGATCTTCGCCGCGCTGATGGCGCGCTATGGCGGCTAGGGATCGCGATTTTGGTGGCGACCCCGACCCTTGTCCTCGACCTCGACGGCACGCTGGTCGACACCGCCGGCGACCTCGTCGCCACGCTCAATGCCGTCCTCGCCGTCGAAGGCATCGCGCCCATCCCCTTCGACAAGGCGGTGGCGATGGTCGGCCACGGCTCGCGGGCGATGCTGTCGACGGCGCTCCTTGCCAGCCAGATCACCGCCGAACCGGAGCGGCTCGACAACCTCGTCGCGGCCTATATGGACCGCTATGCCGACCATCTCGCCGAGACGAGCCGGCCCTATCCGGGCGCGGTCGAGGCGCTCGACCGCTTCGCGGCAGCGGGCTGGCGCCTCGCCGTCTGCACCAACAAGTTCGAGCGGCATTCCCGCCTGCTGCTTGAGACGCTCGGGCTCGCCGATCGCTTCGCGGCAATCGCCGGACAGGACACCTACGGGGTCAAGAAACCGGACGCCCGCCACCTGACCGAGACGATCCGGACCGCCGGCGGCAGCGTCGAACGGGCGGTGATGGTCGGTGATTCGGAAGTCGACATCGCGACCGCCAGGGCGGCGCGCGTTCCGGTGGTCGCGGTCGATTTCGGCTACAGCCGCGTGCCGGTCATCGAGCTTTCGCCCGACTGCGTCATCAGCCGCTACGATGCCCTCTACGAGGCGGCGACCGGGCTTCTCGCCAAGACGGCCGGCAATCCGCCGCAATCTTAGCCCGAATTAACTTTTATCCTCCCCGACGGCCGGTAAGATTGCGGACGGCGCGTTTCAATCGGAAAAAGACGGGCACATGGCGACTTCGACAGGACTTTCCCGGCGGATGTTTCTGACCGGGGCCGCCTCACTGGCGGCAGCGGGCGCGCTGGTCGCGACCGGCCCGGCAGCCGAAGCCTTCTTCAAGCGCAAGCTGCCGCCGATCACCTGGGACGAGGACGACGAAGCCAATCTCGTCCCGATCAAGGGCGAGCAGCAGCTGGCGCCGCAATGGCGCCGGGTTCCGGTCTCCTATCGCACGAGCCAACCGGTCGGCTCGATCATCATCGACACTTCGGACCGCTACCTCTACCTGATCGTCGGCCCGGGCCGGGCGCTTCGCTACGGGATCGCCGTCGGCCGCGACGGCTTCCAGTGGGAAGGCGCGATGAAGGTGACGAAGAAGGTCGAGTGGCCCGACTGGATACCGCCCAAGGACATGATCGCCCGCGAAAAGGCGAAGGGCAAAGTCCTGCCGGCGGTGGTCAAGGGCGGTCCGGGAAATCCGCTCGGCGCCCGCGCCCTCTATCTCGGCCGGTCCGAATATCGTATCCACGGCACCAATGCGCCGAAATCGATCGGCACCGACGCCTCTTCCGGCTGCATCCGCATGCTCAACGAACACGTGATGGACCTCTATGACCGGGTGCCGGTCGGCACCCGCGTCGTCGTGATGATGTAGCGCCGTCGGCCGGCCGGCGGCCATTGCACAGAGAAGGCGCGGCACCTAAGCTCGGCGCCGCGGCGGCAAGGGACCCGGCTCGGTGGCCGGAGCGAGAGGCCAAAGAAATCAGGCCGCCGTTCACAGCGGCAGTAACGGAGCGGAAAGCGTGTTTTGCGGACGGCGTTGCGAGAAACGTCCGGTCCTCGGAAACTGCGCAGACCTCGAACCTCAGGAGGCTTCACAGATGGCAAGAGCCATGCTCGGAGCGGCGATCGTCGCCGTTCTGGTGAGTACGGCCGCACCGATCGGCACGAGCGTGCCGGCGGCGGCCGCCGATAACAAGAAAAGCACCACCGGCGCCGTGATCGGCGGCCTGGTTGCGGGCGCAATCATCGGCGCGGCGGTCGCCGGAAGCGTCAATGAACCCGCCAACATCTATGTTAAACCGAAACCGCCCCCGCCGCCGCCCGGCCCGAATCCCTGGAAGAACGCCTTCAGCCCGAAGCCGGGGATCACCTGCTACCCGGTGCAGCAGGCCTGCTACAACAACAACGGCGCCTACAACGCCAACTGGACCTGGAAGGTCTATTCGAAATGAGGTCGGCCATGACAAGGAAGTCGCGCATTCAGAGCGTGCTGGTCGCGGCGGCCGCCGCCACGCTTCTCTCGGCTGGCGGGGCCGCCTTCGCCCAGGACCTGCCCGACGATCTCCGGCTTGACGACGCCTGGGCCGACCTCACGGTCAACCAGGAGCCGATCCTGACCGAATCGCAGTTTGCCAAGCTCAACAACCTCGCCTTCCAGGCGGCGGTCACCAACATCTGCGACGGCTACCAGCTCGACCAGAAGAAGTTCGCGGAAGGTCTGGACGATGCAACCACACCGGCGCCCGAGACGATCGCCACGCCGGACGATATGAAGACGTGGGAGACGGCGGTCTATTTCCGGCTCGGCGCGAGCTACGGCCTGTTCCTCGCCGAGGGCAACGCCCACGCCGACGCCTTCTGCAAGAGCGCCGCCGACCTCAAGGGCGATTCGACGGTCCCGAACGTCTGGCAATAGCGACCTCGGCAAAGCTGCGCGGGGCACGGTCGTTGTCGTGCGATCCGCGTTCCGCCCCGAGTATCGGGCGTCCGCTCCCGGGCGCCCGTTTTCGTTCGGCTTGACACGCATGGCGGAGGGTCGCCATATCGCGGCCGTCTCGCACGGTGCGGGCGATTAGCTCAGCGGGAGAGCACTCCCTTCACACGGGAGGGGTCACTGGTTCAATCCCAGTATCGCCCACCATATTTCAGTCGGCGGCGAAGGATGACCGCCGCCGGCCCACGCTGACGGCGATCCTGATGATTCAGCCGCCCTCGGAACGGGGGGAAGGTGGCGCGCGGCGCAGGCGTAGCGAATTGCCGACCACCAGCAGGCTGCTTGCCGCCATCGCCGCCGCCGCGACGATGGGGGTGATCAGGCCGAAGGCGGCCAGGGGAACCGCGACCAGATTGTAGAGAAACGCCCAGAACAGGTTCTCGCCGATGATCCGCCTGGAGCGTCGCGACAGATCGAGGAACCAGGGGATCAGCCTCAGGTCCGGGCGCATGAGGACGAGGCCCGAAATCCCCCCGGCTATGTCGGTCCCGCCGCTGACCGCGATGCCGAGATCGGCGGCCGCCAATGCCGGCGCATCGTTGATGCCGTCGCCCACCATCCCGACGCGCTTACCGGCAGCCTGCCGCGTCCGGAGACGCGTCAGCTTCTCGCCGGGGGTCAATCCGCCTTCGGCGTCGGCGAGATCGAGCCGCGCGGCGATGGAGCCGGTGGTGCGGGCATCGTCGCCCGAGAGCATCGCGACTTCAATGCCGTCGGCGCGAAGCCGTGCGATGGTTTCAGCCGCGGTGGGATTGGGTTCGTCGCGAAGCGCGATGAAGCCGATGACCTCGCCCGAGCCGACCCAGACGATCGACTCGCCCGCGGCCGCGCGCGCCGCCGTCTCGGCGACGAGATGCGACGCGGGATCGACGCCGACATAGCCGGGCGAGCCGACCCGGATGCACCTGTTCGATCCGTCGAGCAGGCGGGCGCTCACGCCGGCGCCGCGAACCATCTCGAAATCGGAAGCGGGGGCGGCGGTGCCCGGATCGGCGGCGACGATCGCCTTGGCGAACGGATGCTCGGAGAATTGCTCGGCGGCGGCAGCGGTCGCGAGCACCGATTCCTCGCTGAAGCCGTCTTCGGCGCGCACGCCCGCCACTGTGAGGCGACCACGGGTCAGCGTGCCGGTCTTGTCGAAGAGGATGCACCGCAACGTCGCCGCCGATTCCAGCGCCGCGAAGTCGCGGACGAGAACGCCTGCCTCGGTCGCGCGGCCCAGGCCGATGCTGAGGGCGAAGGGGGTGGCGAGACCTAGCGCGCATGGACATGCGACGACCAGGACCGCGACACTTGCCAGAAGCGCCTTTCCGACGTCGCCGGCGAGCCCGCCCCAGATCGCGAAGGTCAGTACGGCGACCGCCAACACGCCGATGGCGAACCAGGCCGACACCGCATCGGCGAGTCGCTGGATCGGCGCCTTGTTGGCCAGGGTCTCTTCGACGGTCCGGGTGATCTGGGCCAGCCGCGTGTCACCGGGCCCGCGCGACACGCGACAGACCAGCGCTCCGTCGACCACCAGCGTGCCCGAGAGAAGCGCACGCCCCGGCGCCTTCTCGACCGGCACCGACTCGCCGGTGAGAAGCAACTCGTCCACCGCCGCGTGACCCTCGACGATCTCGCCGTCGGCGGGCACCCGCTCGCCGGGCTTGACCAGGATGGTGTCGCCGGACGCGAGGCTGTCGGCCGGAACCTCACGCCAGGTCCGATCGTCCCGCAACCACGCCTGCCTCGGCTGGAGGTCGAGCAGTTCGCGGATGTTCTGTCTGGCGCGATCGCCGCCGAGCGTCTCGAGGTAGCGCCCGAACATGACGAGCGTAGTGACCATCGCCACCGAGTCGAAATAGACTTCACCGCCGCCGATGAGGGTGACGGCGACGCTGAAGCCGTAGGCGGAGAGCGTGCCGAGCGCGACGAGCGTGTCCATCGTCGCCGTGCGCGCCCGCAGCGCGCGCCAGGCGCCGCGTAGAAAGGAGAGCCCGCCGAAAAAGAGGGCCGGCGTTGCCATCAGCCAGACGAGATACTGGACGGCGCGCACCGAAGGCGCGTCGAAATCGTGCGCGGCGTAATACGGATAGAGGTGGACGATCGACAGGCCCATGACCTGCATGCCGAAAGCCGCGGCGGCGATCAGCTGGATGAGCATCCATTGCTGGCGCCGCTGGTTGTTGTCGCCGAGCGGCCGCGCGGTGTAGCCGAGCCCCTCCAGGCGCTTCAGGAACACGGCCGGATCGGCCTTCCCCGGGTCATACCGGACGCGGCCGCGCTCGGCGGCGAAGCTGACGCTCGCCGAAAGGACACCGGGCTGGTTCGCGAGGAGGCGCTCGGCGGCGAGCCCGCAGCCGGGGCAGGACATCCCCTTGAGCAGGAAGAAAGTGGTGGCCGGGCGTCTTTGTGTGCGTGCCTTGTGGGCGTCGCGGGCGCCGCCGGCCATCACCTCACCGGCGATGCCGCTCGGCTCGGCGGCCGCGAAGACGCCGGCGCAGCCATCACAGCAAAATGCCTTACCCCCGACGACGACGGGTGCCGTCAAGAGCGCCATGCCGCAAAGGGCGCACGCGGCCGGGGCGGCCTCTCGCCCGGCCGGCACCCAAGCCGGCGCGAGGCCGGAAGGCGCGAGGCTAGGGAACGTCTTCATAGGCCAGGACCGACAGTGCGTCCCTGGCTAGATGCGGCTGAAACTCGGTGAGCACCTTCGCCTCTGACCGGCCGGTCTGGCGATGGGCGAGGAGATCACCCCACTCTTCCCACACGCTCTGAAAGACGACCTCAACGGTGGCGGCGGGTTCGGCCGACATCATTGCGCGCGCCGTGACGAAACCGGGTTCGGACGGCAGAAGCGTGCGCAGATAGCCGAGCACCCTCTGGACAGGCCCACCGATCTGGAGGTCGCCGGCATGGTCCCGGGCGATGCCGAAGGAGACTTCGTAGACATAGGCCATCGTCAGGGTCCGCCGGTAGGTGTCCAATTCAGGATCAGGTAGGCGAGCCAGCACAGGATCACCACCGGCACCGCCACCTTCATCACCGGCGGCAGGCCGCCGCCGGCTTCCTCGATCTCGTTGGCGAAGCTGTCGATGTAGCCGTCGGGCTGGATGTCCTCGTGCACGGTCTGCTCGCTCTCGGGCCGATGTCCCTGGCTGCCCGGCCGTCGTCGCGCGATCTGGGGCAGCGACAGAGCCAGCCCGAACACCGCGAGGACGAGGATGCCCCCGACGACCCAGACGACCTCGCTCCACAGGTCGATCACGTTCTCGGTCATGACCTACCCTTCCTCTGGTGCGGCCAGGGTTCGGGGTCCTTGTCCTCCAGCATGCGGTACTTGGCTTCCTCAACATTGCGGAACTGGCCGCGCCGCCAGCCCCAGACGAGCAGAATCACGGCGGACAGCGCGACCAGCACCATCCAGCCGAAATCGATCCACATGCCGAGGAGCATCATTGCGTCGCACCTGTGCCGGCGCCAGCAAGCTTCTCAACATAGGCGGTCACGTTCCACATGTCCTGGGCGCCGATGCGTGGCTGGAAGGCGGGCATGATGCCGTTGGGAATGCCGTCGCGAATGCGCCAGAAGACGTAAGTGAAACCCATGTCGGGCCGGAACGCCGGCGGCGGCTGGCTGGCGCCGCCGACCAGGCCGGGGCCGTCTCCCTTGCCCCCCGCACCGTGGCAGGTGGCGCAGTTGGCGTCGTAGACGTCCTTGCCGTCATCGGCCGAGATGACGTTTCCAGGCACGCCCGTCCAGTCGCTCTGGCTGAGCGTGATCACGTCGGCGCCGATCTTGGCGGTCTCGCCGCCATTGGAAGCGAGCGGGACCCCGACCACGAAGCCCTGGGTGAGGTACTTGATGACGTCCCAGCGCTGGTCGACCGTGAGGATCTCGCCCCAGCTCGGCATCGCGGTCCCCTTGATGCCGAAGGAAACCTGGGCGAGGAGTTGCGCCTCGAAAGCCTGATCAACGGTCCTTCCGCGCCAGGTCCGGAAATCGAAAGGCTTGATCTTGAGGTACTGGCCGTTTGCGCCGGCGCCATCGCCGGCGAGGCCGTGACAATCCGCGCAGCGGTCGAGATAGAGGATCCGGCCGCGCTCGAACGATGCCGACTGAGGCATCGCCTGCGACTTGAAGATTTCCGGGAACTCGAAGTCCTGGCCATCGGGCGGCTTCGCCACCGGCTCCTCGGTCTGGGTGAACAGGCTGCGGATATAGTGCACCAGCTTCCAGCGGTCATTGACCGGGAACTGGCTCTTCCAGGCGGGCATCGCGCTCCACGGCAAGCCCTCGCTGATCCGCCAGAAGTAGTCGTCGTCCTTGTAGGCCGGGTCTGCGAGCGTGCCGTAGCTGCCGTCGCTGAAATCGGGCGGCGGCGGCTGCAGGCCGGCCTTATAGATGCCGTCGCCGGTTCCCGCATAGCCGTGGCAGATGCTGCAATCGCGGGTGAAGATGCGCTTGGCGTCCTCCAGCACGTCGATGGTGAGCGGCAGGGGATTGGTCAGGCCGGCATAGTCGCCGGAAGGGTCGCCCTCGTCAGGATCGCGCATGACCGGGTGGGCGAAGACCTGCTTGATGTAGCGGATGACCTTCCAGCGCTGGTCCTCGGTCAGGCTCTCCTTCCACGGCGGCATGACCGTGCCGGGCACGCCTTCGGAGACATGCCAGAACCACTCGTCGTCCGGCATGCTGCGGAAGGGCTCCTGCTTGAAGTCGGCCGGCGTGACGGCGAGCGTGCCGGCATAGGTGCCGAGGCCGTTGCCGGCCGGACCGTGACAGGTGAGGCAGCGCTCGACGTAGATTTCCTTGCCCTCCTGGAGTTCTGCCGCGAGCCAGCTCGCCCAGCCCTGGGGGGCCGGGTTCTGCCCGGGGTTGGGAGTCAGTTCCGGGTAAGGCAACGGGTCGGTCTTCCCGGCATATTCGGGCGGCGGCGTGATCATATTCGTGTAAGCGACGCGATTGCCCAGCGAGAACAGGTAGGTGGCGATCGCCTGGAGATCGTCGTCGGGCAGAAAATCGTAGCTCGGCATGATCGACAGCGGCGAGTACGTGCGCGGATCCTTGAGGTGGGCCACCTCCCACGCCATGCTGCGCTTGCGGCCGACATAGGAGAGATCGGGGCCGGTCCTCTCCGAGCCGAGGATCAGCGGATTGTCGTAGGCGTAGTTGCCGGCATCCGAGACGGGTCCCATCGCGGTGTCGACTTCCCTGACATACTGCGTATGGCAGTAGTTGCAGCCGTTCGAATAAAAGAGGACGCGTCCGCGTTCCTCGTCGGCCGTGTAGGGGTGGGCATCGATCGTCGGTGACGGATTCCACACCAGGGTCGGCACGAAGACAACCACGGCCACCACCGAAAAAAAGACGATGAGGGAGCCGGCGACGATGGTGACGAACGTCATCCGCATCGTCTCAGGCTCCGGCGCCGGTGGGGGTGGCGATCATCGCCGCAGGTTGCGCGGCAACCCGGCGTCGCATGACGGTGGCGAAGATGTTGATCGCGAAGAGCACGAAGCTCATCACGACCAGCGCGCCGCCGATGGCGCGCAGCGCCATGAACGGCCGAAGTCCGGGCAGGACGCTCCAGATCGGCAGTCCCTGATGCACCCAGGCGGTGCCCTGAACCAGTCCGGTGAGGAGAAAACCCAGGAAGAAGAATGTGAAGCCGATGACGTAGAGGCTGTACTGCACGTTGGCGAGCGTGCGGCTGTAGATCTGGCAATCGAAGATGCGGGGAATGACGTAGTACATGCCGCCCATGACGATCGAAGCGGCGTTGAAGAGCAGCCCGAGATGGGCGTGGCCGGGCACGTATTGGGTGAAGTGCGTCAGCTCGTTGACCGCACGCAGCGCCTCGTGCGTGCCCTGGAAGGAAACGACGATGTAGGCCGCCCATCCGGTCAGCGTGAAGCGCAGCGGGATACTCGAGAAGAAGCGGTTCCAGTTGCCGCGCATGGTCAGATAGATGTTCGTCAAGAAGGCGACGACCGGCAGCACCATGCCGATCGAGTCGGCCACCGCGATCGTCTTCAGCCAGTAGGGAATTGGCGCCCAGAGCAGGTGATGCCCGCCGACGCCGGTATAAAAGAAAGCGATTCCCCAGAAGGCGAAGAGAGAGAGCGCGTGGCTGTAGAGCGGCGTGTTGGTCTCTCTCGGCACGATGTAATAGACCACGCCGAGCAGGCCGGTGGTGAACCACAGCCCGAGCACATTATGGCCGTAGAACCACCCGACGACCGAGTCGTTGATGCCGGTGAGCGCGCCGGTCGGCGGATTCCACATGACGTTGCCGATGAAGTAGAGCAGCGGCATCCAGATGAGGGTGCCGGTGATGTACCAGAGCGTGACGTAGAGCTTGGTCTCGACCCGGTGCGCGATGGTGACGTAGAGGTTGATCAGGTTGAGGACCAGCACCACGACGATCGCCACGTCGACCGGCCAGATCAGCTCGGCGTATTCGCGGCTCTGGGTGTCGCCATTGAGGATCGCGACGATCCCGATCAGAAGCGCGGCGTTCCACAGAACCACGCAAAGATTGCCGAGCAGTTCACTCCACAGCCGCCGTCCGGTCAGCCGCGGGACGATATAGAGCCACAATCCCATCATGCCGGCCGACAGGAAGGCAAACATGACGGTGTTGGTGTGCGCCTGCCTGAGGCGACCGAACACCAGCCACGGTATGCCGTGGAAGAGATCGGGGAAGACGAATTCGAGCGCGAGGATGAGGCCCATGGTCACTCCGACCACGAGCCAAAGCGTTGCCGTCAGCATGAAGTTCGCGCTGGCGCTGTTTTCGCGTGCGAACATCCGCCGCTCCCCCCGCAGCACACTTTCACCTACCTTACAGGCCACGCCGCCACATTCAACCCGCTTGGCGCGTTATCCCCGCGCGACCCGGCGCCGCCGACCTCGCTTATTTCGAGACCGCGAACAGCGGCGCGGTCTTCTCGGCCGGCGCCATCACCTGGTGCTCCGGCCTGTCCCACAAGGGCTGCGACAACAACGTCTCGCGCATCACCGGGAACCTGCTTCGCCGCTTCATGGTCTGAGGTCGCGCGTGCCGCGGCCTAACCCATGCCGAGCACCGAGCGATGGAGTGCGTCGAGGAGCGCCTTCTGACGCGGGTCGGGGCGTTCGGTGTCACGCATGAGGTTCATGGCGTAGGAATAACCGATGCCGAGCGACGGCCAGGCGCCGTGGATCGAGCCGCCAGCGCCGCCATGGCCGAAGGCGTCGGGCGGCGGACCGTAGTTGCCATCGCCGGTCTGGAGCTGGAAACCGACGCCGAAGCGGCGTTCCTCCTCATGGAGGATATCGTATCCTTCCGACAAGGTCTCGCGGCCAAGCCGCATCGTCGCCTCCGAGACGAGCGGCGCCCCGCCATCGGCAAGGCAAGCATAGATGCGGGCAATCGCGCGGGCTGTGCCGATGCCGTTGGCGCCGGGGATTTCGGCCCGATGCACCGCCGGCTCGTTCCAGAAGAAAGTCGCGCGGTCGAAGATCTCCGGATCGCCCCAGACGCTCTTCAAGAGCGGATCGCGATCGTAGTCGGCCGTGGTGCGTGGCCTGGTCGCTGCCCAATCCGGCGCGAGTGCGAGCATGCTCACCCGCGCTTCCTCGCCGGCCGGCAGTCCGATCCAGAATTCGATGCCGAGCGGCGCTGCGACTTCCTCGGCGAAGAAGCGGCCGATGCTTCGTCCGTCGACCCGGCGTACGAGTTCGCCGCAGAGCCAGCCGTAGGTGAGCGCGTGGTAGCAGAAGGCGGCGCGCGGATCCGGACTTGGCGCCTGCGCCGCCAAAATCGCCGCCATGCGCCGGTCGTCGATGAGATCGGCGACGGCGATCGGCGTGTCGATGCCGGGAAGTCTCGCCCTGTGCGAGACGATATCGCGGACGCGAATCCCGGGCTTGCCGAAGTCCGGCCAGTAGCGACTGACCGGATCCTCAAGATCGATCTTGCCGCGATCGATCAGCGCGAGGACGCAGACCGCCGCCATGCCTTTGGTGCCGGAAAAGATGAGCTGCAGAGTATCCTCTTGCCAGGCTCGGCCGGACGCCGGGTCGGCGATGCCGCCCCAAAGATCGACGATCGCCTCGCCGCCGCGAAACGCCGCGAAGGCGGCGCCGAGTTCGCCTCTCCCTGCGAAATTCTCCCCGAACGCGTCGGCAACCGTCTCGTAGCCGGGGGCGACGAAACCCCCGATCGCCGGCTCCGCTTTCACCCGGCCCCTCCCTGGCCGGCGAGCGTCGCGATCTTGGTGCCGTTGATGCGCACTTCGGAAAGGCGCGCCGGATCGGGCGGATCGGCGACGGCAAGCCGGCCGTAGGTCTCACCCCGACGGAACTTGGTCCCCCAGATGGTCGCACGGCGATAGGTCCGGAGTGCGTCGAGATCGAGGGCGCCGACAGCGATCTCCTCGCCGCTGCCGCCTTCAGCGCGCACCGGCTCGAGCGCTTCGCCAGTGTCGCCGAAAAAGGCGGCGTCGATCACCATCGAATGGCCGTTGCATTGCGGCTCCGGCCAGTTGGTCATGGCAATGCCAACCGCATTCTCGAAGGCGCGAGTCATGAGCTGCGCCCTGCGGTGGCGTTCCATTTCGCAGGCATTGGGGACAAGAATCACCTCGGCTCCGTTCAGACTCAGGATGCGCGCCGGCTCGGGAAATTCGCGGTCGTAGCAGATCATGATGCCGACTCCGACGGTCTCGCCGCCGCCGATAATCGAGCTGGGTCACTGGGAAATCGCCGCCCGCTCCGCAGTGGCGCTCGGCCTCGAAGATACATGTATGGACCTCGGAATAGCGAAGCGCGACGCGGCCGTTGCGGTCGAAAAGCACGCAGCTGTTCTCCGGCGTCTCGCCATTGCGCCGGAGATAGGTGAGGGCGATCGCCATGCCGAGGCGGCGCGACAGCGTGGCAAATGACGAAAGCGGTTCCTCCTCCTCGTGAAGCGCCTGGTCGAGCCAGCGCCGGCGTGCGCCCGGCTCGGCGGGATCGAAGAAGCGGTAGCCGATCGTCCACATCTCGGGGAACAATGCGATATCGGCGCCGCGCCCCCGCGCCGCGGTGCAGAGCGACTCCGCAGCGTCGAGCGCGGCAGCGACCGAACCTGGATAGGCAGACTGGATCAGCGCGATGGTGAGCATCCTTGCCATTCGGCCTACACGTCCCCTTCCAAACGGACCGGCGCCTCGTCGTCGACCTCGTCGATCATCTCCTGCGGCTCCTCGCCTCCGACCATGTGGGTGACAAGCTCGGCCTGGCTTAGCTCGCCCTTGGTGAAGGTGACCGACATGTGGCCGCGCTTGAGGATGGTGAATGTGTCGCCGATAGGAAAGGCGTGGTGGGACCTTGTGAGTGCCCTCCCTTCACGCTCGGAAAAGTATGCAAGCGCTTGCAGCCGTTTGCAAGCGCGCAGGGTTGGGTTGTTTAGTAGGATAGGAAACCGTTTCCAGAGAATTCGGGAGATTCTCGATCTAATCCTTAAACTCCCGAAAACAGAATCGCTCCGAGTCCACTGCACAACGCGTTTGAACTGCGATGCGTAAACTCGGGCATGGATCGTGGCGAACCTCGACCTGACCGGCGTCGGGGCAGCGGGCGAGCGCTGGGCGCGTCTCAGGCCAAGCCTGAGAGGCGATGGCCTTGGTAGCGAATCTGCGCTCGCAGAAGCTCTGTCGCAAAACCGTACTCCTCGACCTTGAGGTCAAGCGCCGAAGTAGGGAGCTGATCGACAAGGCCAAGGTCGAGCCGACAGTCTTTTCGCCGGCTCGGATGGAGCGAGATACCTGGCTCGGCTTTGCCGCGCGGGCCTCCGCCGCGCTCGCTGCCGATGCCCGGTTGATCCGGGACACTCGTTCCCGATCCTCGACCGGTTCATCCGAGAGCACCTTGCCGAGCTGGCAGCAAGACCCTCTTTCTTTGCCGACCATGTCAGCACATTTTTTTGGAGAAAATTTCCATTTTGCCTTGAAATTTTGATTTACGCATAAAATATTACGGTGCCAACGAGCCTGGAAAAGGAGAGCCCGCATGGCAGCACCGAGTGAAATCCGTTCCCTCCTCAAGGATGTCTCTCTCTACGGAGCGGTCACCGTCAATAAGAAAAAGCTCCTCTGGATGATCAACAATTGGAAGCAGGACAGGCCCAGTGCGTGGGTTGAACTGCTGGCCCATTGGACCGCGTTAGAGGAAGACGAAACGACCCTAAGCGGGATCGAAGCCGGCGAAATGGTCGTGCTTGCCAAGTCTCCTAGTGACCTCGAACAGGTCCTCGACTGGGCAAACACCTAAAAGAAAGGGAAATTGCGTGACAAAGTCCGAACTCCGCAAGATAATTACCCGTTATCGCAACAACTTCAACGCACTCCGCTCGCTATGTAAGGGCGAGATGGGGGTCAAACTCAACCGCGCTGGCGTGGCTGTCTGCCACACCGGCGTCAAGCGCGGCATCACACAGAAGCGCATCGCGCAACTGCTCGCCGTCGATCCGAGCACCGTGTCCAGGCGAGTTCGCTAACTGCACCGCCCCGGCTGGTCAAGCCGGGGCGGCCTCCTCCGAAAAGCCCCTTCCTCGAAGACGGACAGCCATGCTCAATGATCTGACTTGGACCGATGCCATTTGGCGCACCGGCCTTGCCGCCGACCCCGCGCTGACGGCCTCCGAGTGAGCCGACCGCCACCAAGTGCTGTCGTCTCTCTCGGCCGAGCTGGCGCACCGAGCGCACCCCGTATCTCCGGGCGATCATGGACGCGCTCGGTCCCCACGAGGCCCACGAGACCGTAGTCTGACGAAGGCGCTCAGATTGGAAGCGACCGAGGCTGGGCTACGCCATGGAGCGCGTCGCGGGCGTTACCCTCCTCGGGACGGCCGACCGAGGCGTCGGCCGAACGCCACCTCGAGAGAGCCCGTGACGTCAGGCTTACGGAATCGCCTGGTCCGGATGGGAATCATGCCGCGTGTGGCGCTTCACCGACTCCTTGTCGAGGAGGAGGCCGTGACCCGGCGCTTCCGAGAGCCGGATGGAGCCGTCCACCGGCTTGAGCGGGTTGGCCACCAGCCGGTCGAAATTGACGATGTCGCGGTCGGGCGTGAAGTATTCGACGGCGAGCCCGTTGGGAGAGGCCGCGACAAGATGGGCATGGATTTCGGCCGCCCAGTGCGGCGCCACCGGCACGTCGAAGCCCGCCGCCATTTGCGCGATGCGCCGCCATTCGGTGACGCCGCCGCAGACGGTGGCGTCGGGCTGGAGGATATGGACCGAGCGCTCGTCGAGAAACTGGCGGAACGGCCAGCGGGTCGATTCGAGCTCGCCGGTCGCGAGCGGGATCGAGATGCGTTTGGCGAGCTCGGCGAAACTTCGCCGCCGCATCCGGGAGGAAAAGGCTCCTCCAGCCACCACGGGTCGTAGCGGGCAAACCGCTCGGCGGCGCGCTGGCGCGTCGAGGAGCGATCGACCAGGCGTTGTTGGCGTCGAGCGCGAGCCGGCCGTCAGGCCCGATCAGGTCGCGCGCGAGCGCGACGCGCGCCACGTCGACAGCGAGCGGTCGTCCGCCGACCTTGATCTTGACCGCGTCGAAGCCCGCGCGCGAGATAGGCGGCGATCTCGTCCTCGAGGTCCTTGAGATCGGATCGCCGCCCGAGTAGTAGCCGCCCGAGGCGTAGACCGGCACCTCGCTCCGGTAGCCGCCGAGGAGCCGATAGAGCGGGACGCCGGCGAGCTTGGCGTTCAGATCCCAAAGCGCGATGTCGAGCGCGCTCATCGCCCGCAGAGCCGGCGCCGCGCCGGCCGAGGAGGAGCGTACGCTGGTAAAGTGCGGCTCCACAGATCCTCGGTCATCCAGGAATCGGTGCCGAATGGCGATCGGCGCGAGCTGCTCCTGGACGATATCGTGGAAGAGCCGCGCGCCACCCGGATAGCGGCTGCCCAGCCCGTAGCCGAGGCCGGAGCTGCCGTCCTCGCCGATCGCCCAGACGAGGATATATTCGCGCTCGGTGACCGCCGCCGTCGCCCAGGACACCGGCCTGGTCAGCGGCACCACCGCGACGGCACTGCGCATCTCGACGATCTTCATCGCGCGCCCTCCGCGCCGCCGACTCATCTGGCGCTGCGGCCGCCGTCGACGGGAATGCACGGCGCCGGTCATGAAGGCGGCGTCGCCGCTCGCCAGAAAAACGGCCACCGAGGCGACCTCGTCGGCGCTTGCCATGCGTCCGAGCGGATGCTTGGCGACGATCGCGTCCTCGACGGCGCCGCGGTCGGCGACGGTGTCGAGATAATCGCGGGTCATGCGCGTGTCGATCGCGGCCGGGCAGAGGCAGTTGACGCGGATGCCGTCGGCGGCATGGTCGAGGGCCAGCGACCGGGTCATCGCCACCACGCCGCCTTTCGCCGCCGAATAGGCGACGAGCCCGGTATTGCCGCGGATGCCGTTGATCGAGGCGTTGTTGACGATGGCGCCGCGTTGCCTTTCGCCATCATGCCCGGGATCACCGCGCGGCAGCCGAGATAGACGCTGGTGAGATTGACGAGGATCGCCTCGTCCCAGAGCGCCCGGTCGGTCGCGACGATGTCGCCGCGGAGCGTCACGCCGGCATTGTTGAAGAGGATGTCGACCCCGCCGAGCTCGGCGCCGGCACCGCCCGACGACGCGCTCCCAGTCCTCGCTCCGGCGCACGTCGAGCACCGCGGCAGGGCGATCGGCAGTGCCTCCAGCGCCGCGAGGTCCGCCTTCGGTCTCGACGGTCGCGATCACCCGGCATCCTTCGGCCGCGAAGCGCGCCGCCGCGGCGAGCCCGACGCCGCTGCCGGCGCCGGTGATCAGGACGCGCCTCGCCGGCAAAACGCATCAATCGATCACCCAGCCGCCGGCGAGGATGATGGTTTCGCCGGTGATGTAGGCGGCGTCGGGGGAGACCAGGAAGGCGACGACGCCGCGCCACCTCCTCCGGCTTGCCGATCCGCCCGAGCGGGATATCGGCGGCACGCCGCGAGATCAGCTCGCCGGGCTTCAGGCCCTGCTTCTCGACGCCGATCTTCTGGTCGAGGATCTGGTTGAACGGGGTGTCGATCAG
This sequence comes from uncultured Alphaproteobacteria bacterium, assembly GCA_963792845.1. Lineage (GTDB taxonomy): Bacteria > Pseudomonadota > Alphaproteobacteria > Rhizobiales > Kaistiaceae > Bauldia. Next base: position 100,946 of record CAWBXW010000005.1, on the reverse strand, counting down.
CCCCGGCGCCACCGCGTTGACGGTGATGCCCCGCGGCGCCAGCGCGCGCGCGAGCGTCTTGGTGATGGTGATCAATCCGGCCTTGGTCGCCGCATAGGGTGCCGACAGCGTGCGGCCGTCGACGCCGGCGACCGAGGCGATGTTGACGATGCGGCCGTCCGCCGGAAGCGCCGACTGCACCTCCTGGGCGAAGAAGAAGGCGCCCTTCAGATTGAGGTTCACGGTCGCGTCGAAATCCGCCTCGCCGATGTCGGGAAAGGACGCGATGCGCAGGATGCCGGCATTGTTGACCAGCACGTCGATGCGCCCGAATGCGTCGCGCACCTCGCGCGACGACGTCGCGGATCGCCGCGACATTGGAACAATCGGCGACGAAGGAGCGCGACGTCTCGCCGAGGCGCGCCGCGGCGGCCTTGATTCCCTCGGCGTTGATGTCGATCGCGGCGACGCTCGCAGCCATGCCGGGCGAGACGCTCGGCGATGGCGAAACCATTGCCCTGCGCCGCGCCGGTGACGATCGCCACCTTGCCGGCGAGGAACGGCGTGTGGCCGAAGCTGTCCATGCGTCTCACCTCTTCTTGGGCCGTCCGGTATCGCCGACCCTGGCCCGCGCGACCGCGGCGATCTTCGGCAAGCAGATGCGCGCGGACGGATTCCAGATGGGCGACGATCGCCGTGCGCGCCGCGAGGCCGTCGCCGGCACGGAAGGCATCGAGGATCGCCCGATGCTGCGCGGCGACCTCCTCCTCTTCCTCGACGGCGCGGCTGAGATAGAGCCGCGCGTAGTGAACATGCGGCTGGAGGTCGCGCATAGACCTGGGTGAACACCCTGTTGCCGGCGCTCGCGACGACGGCGCGATGGAATTGGGCGTCGGCGGCGTTGAACCGGCCGATATTTGCGATAATGCTGGCCGAGACCGGAACCGGCCATCTCCGCGAAGGCCTCGCTCGAGCGCGGCGATGATGGCGGCATCCCGGCGGGGCGCGCCGACCAGCGGCGGCCGTCGCCTTCCAGCATCGCCGCGGAAATCGACCATGTCGTGGAACCAGCCGTCGTCGGGAATGGGCGCGGCCGAGTAGCCGATATAGGGCCGAAGCTCACCAGCCGCTCCGACAGGAGGCGGGCGAGCGCCTCGCGGATCGGGCTCGAACTCACGCCCAGCTCGGGCGCGAGCTGGTCGATGTTGATGCGCGCCCCTGGGGCAATCGTCTGGTCGAGGATCTGCTCGCGTGAGCGCCTCGTAGGCCTGGTTGGCCAGTCCGCTCCGGCCAATGGCCGCGGGCGCGCTCGATGTCTTCGTCACTCATCCACGCATCTCCATCAAGTTTGTCGCATGCAACACGCGCTCATGTATCATGCATGCTTGCCGGATTAGCCAATGTCGCCGAGACGTGGCTCAGCGCCCGAGAATGACATTCGCTTGACGATACCAATCATGCATGATCCATCGTGGCTGACAAGAGCGGGCACACGCCAAGGGAAGAAGAAGATGGCCGAGGGAGCGAAAATCAGCCGGCCGGCGGGCAACAGCGGATGCGGCGGGCGCGCTCGGCCGGATATCGCCGGCCGAGCGTCATGCGGGCGCTCCGCATTCCGCAGCAGCCGGCAAGGTCTATGACCTTGGGCTCGAGCTGAACGACACCATCCCGGCGCAATCGCGGCTTTCACGCCGCTCGCGCTCACCTTCACCCACACGCCCGGAGGAAACGGGCGCGGACTCCCCGTTCCAGTTCTCGGCCGATACCTTCACGCGGCGGCCTCCATATCGGCACCCACATGGACGCCTTCATCCACATCCAGGCGGAGGACCGGATCTTCGGCGGCGCTCACGTGCGTGACGCCCTGCACGCCGCAAGGCTGGACGGAATTTGGCATGGAGACGGTGACGCCGATGGTCGGCCGCGGCATCCTCCTCGACATGCCGGCGCTGAAGGGTGGGGCCCGCCTCGACGACGGATACGAGATCACGTCGCCGACCTTCAGTCCGAGCTTGCGCCGGACCGGGCTCGAGATTCGGCCACGGCGACATCGTGATGGTGCGCACCGGCAAGATCCACGACTGGGGCAACCCCGCCGCCTTCCAGGCGGCCGAGCCCGGCGTCGGCCGCGACGCGGCGATCTGGCTCTACGAGGCCGGCATGTCGGTGCTCGCCACCGATACGACCGGCACCGAGCCGCTTCCCTTCGCCGACCCTGCGGCAACCACCCATCGCGCCATGCTGGTCGATCGCGGCGTGCATCTTCTCGAGAACCTCTATCTCGAAGACCTTGCCCGGGACCGCGTCACCGAAGGCCTGTTCGTCAACCTTGCCCCTGAAGATCACCGGCGCGACCGGCTCCTGGATCAGGCCGATCCTGGTCGTCTAGCGGCCGCCCCGATCCGAGAGGCATATGGGTAAACCGGAGGCTCCCCTGCCCGACGTTGCGATTGCCGAGGGAACCGCCGCACCGGCTCCGCCAAGCCGGCGCCGGATTCTGATTTCGACGAGCTCGGCATCCTGGTCGCCGCGGTGATCTTCTTCGTGATCGGCGCGGTCAGCAATCGCTATTTCCTCACCCTCGACAACCTGACCGGAATTCTCCAGAGCATCACCTTCCTCGGCTTCCTCAGCGTCGGCGTCGGCCTCGCCCTGATCGCCGGCGAAATCGATATCTCGGTCGGCTCGATCTACGCGCTTGCCGCGGTGGTCACCGCGCTCCTCCTCAAGAACGGCTACGGCGTGCCGCTCGCGATCGCCGGCGGCCTCGGCGTCGGCATCGCCTGCGGGCTGGTCAACGGCATCGTCGCGCAGGTGATCAACGTATCCGCGGTCGTGGTGACGCTCGCCACCCTCGGCGTCTACCGCGCCCTCACGCTGGTCGTTGCCGGCGGCTCGCCGGTCACCGGCATGCCGCCGCACCCTGAGTTCTTCGACGTCTTCGGACAGGGCGGCATCGGCGGCGTCTCGTTCATCACGCTTCTATTCATCCTGGTCGCGATCGTGGCGGAGGTGGTGCTGCGCAAGACCGCCTTCGGCTTCCGCCTGATCGCGGTCGGCAGCAATCCGGTCGCGGCGCGCCTGGTCGGCTTCCACGTCGAGCGGATGCGCATCTTCCTGCTCGGCGCTCTCCGGCATGCTCGCGGCCCTCTCCGGCGTCTGCTCGGTCGCCTATCTGCACACCGCCGGACCGACCGCCGGCGCGGGATACGAGCTGACCGTGCTCGCCGCCGCGATCATCGGCGGCGTCCAGCTCACCGGCGGACGCGGCTCGATCATCGGCGTGATGCTCGGCCTCTGCGTCATCGGCATCATCCAGAATCTGATCGTCCTTTGGGGGATCTCGCCCAACTGGACGCAAGGGGTCTCCGGCATCGTCCTGATCGCTGCCGTGACGGTGACCTGGCTGACCAGGCGCGATCGAACCAAGAGCAACCCGATTATCAGAGCGTGACGGGCGGAAATCCGCGCGACTTTCAGAGGGAGGAAGAAGATGGCTGAAGAAGACAGGAAATACCGCAATCGATCGCCGCGACCTTCGGCAAGCTGTTGGGCCTCGCCGGCTCGGCCGCCGCAATCGGCACGCGTCGGCGGCATCAGCCGCGCCGCCGCCGCCGACAGCGACTGGAAGGCCTGGGTCAAGCTCGTATTACGGCAAGCCGGTGAAGATCGCGGTCACCTGCTACAACACCAGCAATCCCTACTTCCTGCCGACCAAGGTCGGCGCCGAAGACGCCGGCGCCCAGCTCGGCATCGATGTCGAGTGGACCGGCGTGCCCGACGCCAACACCGTCAACCAGATCCAGCAGTTCCAGCAACTCGTCAACACCGGCTATGAGGCGATCGTCGTCATCCCGCTCGAGGCCGACGCCTGGATCGCGCCGATCAAGAAGGCTACGGATGCCGGGGTGGTCGTCGTCACCGCCAACAGCGACTCGCCGGACAGCGCCCGCGAGCTGTTCTTCGGCCAGGACCTGGTCGGCGCCGCCGTCGTCCAGGGCGAGATGCTGGCCAAGCTCGCCGGCAACAAGGGCACCGTCGCGCTCACCAACTGCGCGCCGGGCCTGCTCGCCCTCGACCTTCGCGTCAAGGGCGCCAAGGAAGGCGTCACCAAGGGCGGGCTCCAGGTGGTCAACGTCTACAACACCAACCCCGCCGACATGGCCGCCGAGCTCTCGACCGTCAAGGACATCCTCAAGGCCAATCCCGACCTCAGCGCGCTGATGCCGCTCTGCGGTCCGGACACCGCCGCGGCCGGACTCGGTCCGCAAGGAGATGGGGCTGAAGCAGCCGATCGTCGGCACCGACCTCATGTACCAGACGCTCGAGCTGATCAAGGAGGGCCACATCGACGCCACCGTCGGCCAGCAGCCATACCTGCAGGGATACCTGCCGGTCATGTACGCGCTACCAGCGCGCCGTTCTCGCTGCGCCGAAGCTCGAGCTTCCCGGCGGCAACTACTTCATGGCGAACGAGATCGTCACTAAGGACAATGTCGACACCTTCCTGGTGCGCGAGAAGCGCTTCCAGGGATGACCGCCCCGCCGAACCGCTGCTCCTTTCGGCGCGCGGCATCAGCAAGCGTTTCGGCGGCGTCCATGCCTTGAACGACGTCGACTTCGACGCTCGGCGCCGGTGAGGTGCATGGCCTCATCGGCGCTAACGGCGCCGGCAAGTCCACCCTGATCGGCATCCTGTCGGGAGCCTTCGCGCCGGATGCCGGAAGGCTCGCCGTCGACGGCCGGGACGTGCCGCTCGGCAGCGTCGCCGAGTCGCGCCGCGCCGGCATCGCGGTCGTGCATCAGGAACTGATGCTGTTCCCCGACTGCACGGTCGAAGAAAACATTGCCGCCACCGCGCTACCGACGCGCGGCGGCGGCTTCATCGACCGCGGCCGGCGTCGCGTCATCGTCCGCCGCGTGCTCGAAAGCCTCGGCGCCGCCATCGACCTGTCGCGGCGCGTCGCCGAGCTGCCGCTGCCGCAGCGCCAGCTCGTCGAGATCGGCCGGGCGCTTTGCGGCGGCGGCAGCGTCTTCGTCCTCGACGAGCCGACCTCGGCATTGTCGGCGCCGGAAGCCGCCGGCCTGTTCGCGACGATCCGGGCGATCGTCGAGGAGGGCGCCGGCGTCGTCTTCGTCTCGCACCGGCTCGACGAGGTCTTCGCCGTCACCGACAGGATCACCGTGCTCCGCGACGGGCGGGTCGAAGGCAACTGGCACACCGGCTGCGGTCGACGTCGCCACGATCACCCGCGCCATGGTCGGCGACCTCGCCGACCAGCGCCCGCCGCGCACCAAGGCCACCGGGCCGGTGCTGATCGAGGCGCGCGGCGCCTCCGCCCCCGGGGTCGCTCCCCTCGACATCGATATCCGCGCCGGCGAGGTCGTCGGCCTTGCCGGGCTCGAAGGCTCGGGCACCTCGACCGTCCTCGAAATGCTCGGCGGCGTCATCCCGGTCACCGGCGGCATCAGCGTCGCCGGCGCGCCGGCCCGCTTCCGCCATCCCGCCGACGCGATCCGCGTCGGCGTCGTTTACATGCCGCCCGACCGCAAGAAAGGTGGGCTCTGGCTGGAATATTCGCCGCTGTGGAACGTCGCCGCCGCCGAGGTCAACCGCATCGGCGCCTTCGACTGGCTCAGGATGGGCGACCTCCGCCGGGTCGGCGGCCGCCGGCTCGACGAGGTCGGCGTCCGCGCCGTCGACCGCGAGCAGCCGGTGGTCCGCTTTTCCGGCGGCAATCAGCAGCGCGTGATGCTGGCGCGTTCGATCGAGATGGGACCGAAGGTGCTGCTCCTCAACGATTTCACCCGCGGCGTCGACGTCAAGGCGAAAGGCGCCATCCACGAGCTGGTGCGGCGCCTGGCCGGCGAGGGCCTGGCGATCTGCCTGACCTCGACCGACCTTGACGAGCTCCTCGAGGTTTCCGACCGTATTGTCTGCATGCGCGCGGGACGGCAGATTGCGGCTGGACCGGCGGCTCAATTCGACGAGCTGCGCCTGGTTTCCCTTGTCACCACCGGCGCCGAGGCGTCCCCGCAGGAGTAGCCATGCCGACCAGCATCACCCGTGTCGAATTGACCCGCTTCAAGTTCGAGCTGAAGGGGCTGGGGCTGCCCGCGCACGGTGCGGCCGGCGTCGGCAATCTCGTCGCCATGAAGGACGGCACCCTCACCTTCCAGCGATGGGCGATCGCCATCGACACCGCCGACGGCGCCCGCGGCGAGTATGTGACGCACTGGATCGGGACGCCCGCCGCCTTCGCCCAGGCCGCGATGCTCGCCCCGCATCTGATCGGCCGCGACCCGGATGCGCGGGAGCAGATCTGGCAGGATCTCCGGCGCGAGGTGCGGGCCTATGACCATATGGGGCACGGGCCGCTCGACATCGCGCTGTGGGATCTGCAAGCCAAGCGGCTCGGCACCTCGGTGACGCGCCTCCTCGGCGGTTTCCGTAAGCGCCTGCCGGCCTATGCCAGCACCTATCACGGCCAGGACGAGCCCGGCGGGCTCGATTCCCCGAAGGCGTTCGCCGACTACGCCGCCGCCTGCAAGGAGCAGGGCTTCGCCGGATTCAAGATCCACGGCTGGCACGACGGCGACGTCAAACGGGAGAGCGACACGCTCCTCGCCGTCCGCGCCGCGGTCGGGGACGGCTACCCGCTGATGTACGACGCCGCCTCGGAGCTCCGCACCTGGGTCGACGCGCTCAGCCTCGGTCGGGTCTGCGACGAGGCAAAATACGTCTGGTACGAGGATCCGTATCGCGACACCGGCGGCGCCGTCGAAGGCCACAAGCGCCTGCGCGAGCGCCTCGCCACCCCGCTCCTCGTCTGCGAGCACGTCCGCGGCATCGAGGCCAAGGCCGCCTTCATCCTGGCCGGCGGCGGCGACATCATCCATGCCGATCCGGAATACGACATGGGCATCACCGGCGCCTTGAAGATCGCCCATTTCTGCCAGTCGCTCGGCCTCGACATCCAGTATCACGCCTGCGGGCCGGCCCACCGCGCGATCATGTCGGCGACGCCGAACACGCACTATTACGAGATGGCGCTGCTCGGCCCGGACATGCCCAACGCCGTCGCGCCGGTCTATGACGCAAGCTATTCCGACCAGCAGGATTTGATCGGCAAGGATGGTTGCGTGCCGGTCCCCGACGGGCTCGGTCTCGGCGTCTCCTATGACTGGGACTTCATCAGGCGGAACCAGGTCGAGACGCTCGAATTCAAGCGATGACGGGAGCCGGCGGCGGGTATTATCGCGCCGGTGTGCCGGTTGTCTTGTTTCCATTATGCGGCGGCGGCGCCGGCCGAAGAATCCCGGCAGACCTTACCGGCGCTTCTTGCGACGCCGCTCTCGCGGAGTCTCTTGCGCGGCGGAGACCGTTTCGAGGAACTTCGGGGCGTCATCGGAGAGCCGCATCCAGGCGTTCTGCATGAACAGCCACATCGACTTTTCCGCCTGATCCAGCGCGCTCTCGGCGCAGCGCCGGCATTCGTCCGCCTGAGCCTGATATTCTTCCGTGGGGTTCATTTCGGAACCTCGTGCCACATGAAGACCGCCCGCGAATCACCCCCTTCCAACGATAATGCAAATCGGCGCGAACTCCACCCGGTTGTCGGAATCGGACGCGCAAGGCGCGCGAAAACGGATTGCGGCCGGCCGCGCCCCTCATCCGTGCCGAGTCCTGACGACACCGCTCCGATCTCTCCGATGTCCGTCGGTGCGGTTCAGCCTTGGTCGACGGCAATCGAACGTGCCGGGCCGGACCACTGAACGATCGCGCTCGGCCGCATTTGCGCTATGCGGATACACAGCCCCGCAGCGCGGTGTCTGCGCAGCAAGACATCATGAATCGACGCGTATGGGCGGCCCCTACTGGGAGACGACCTTGTTGCCGACATAGACGGCATTGCTGATTGCGATAAGGATGTCGAAACCGTCCGGAATTTCGGGGATCACGTAGTTGGCCAGTACGGTCAAGAGAACAAAAGCCGCTGCAATGACCGTGAAGAAGAGCATCTGAAGCCGCGTGATGTCGATTTCGCTGGTGCCATCGAGGGACATGACCAAATCGGACCAGGCTGGGGCATGCGGCGCGGCAAGCCTCCGGGCGAGATTGAGCGCGTTGATCGCGGCTCTGGTCGCATCCGTCTTGGCTGCCAGCATGGCATCTTTGACAGCGGCGTTGGTCGCCGCTTGAGCCGCCGCCGCGGCCGCGGCCGCGTCGTCCGGGGCATTCGCCGCGGCTTTGGCCGCATCGCCGGCCACCTTCTGCGCACCCGCCGCGTCGCTCCTTGCGACTGTTTCCTCGGCTTGCCGCGCAGTGAGGTTCGCCCCCGCCTCGGCAACCTTGTCGACCGGAGTTTGCGGCGCCGGCCCACCTTGGGCGAGCTGCGAACTCTCGTCCACGGACTTCTTCGCCGCCTCGTTTTCGGCCTTGGCTTTGGCGGCGAGCGCTGCGGCACCGGAAATGCCGAGAAGCACCAATGTGCCATTCGAAATTGTCATCAGGTTCCCCGACAGGATCATGACGTAGATCGCCGAGGCGCCGACCACGAAGGTCCAGAGCAGGACCTGGAATTGCGAGAGACTGGCGTTGCCGTCCTTGCCGGTGATCATCGCCAAGATCGGATTGGCAGTCAGGACAGCGGTCCGCGTGATGCGTCGCTTCACGAAAACCAGAAGCACGGCGAAGACAATGCCGGTAATGACTAGCGTGGCGATAATCGCCTTTGGCACGTTGGTGACGCCGATGGTAGTGGAAGCGTCTGCCACAACCTTGCCTGCGTCGGCCCCCTCGGCACGCTGCACGATCACCCTCACATCCGCGAGTGGAACGATGTGGACCGTCCGAAGAACGTCGGCGGGCGGACCTCCCAGATCGGTGGGGACGGACGTGCTCACCTTGACGGTCCCGTCCGGGCTTTCGACGACGTTGGTTACTTCACCCGGCTTGTATTTTTGAGACTCCTCGGTCCGCCATCGAAAGCAGACGAAGAAACGCGCGTTCTTGTGATCGCCGGGAAAGCGAAGCGTCAAATCGAGATCGCCGCCGGGCGGCTGCCAATTCTTTTTCTGAAAGCCGGCCCTGACGGCCTCGACAGAGGCGCCGCCAGCGAAACCTGCCGATTCTGACAAATCGCAAGGCTTGGATGGGTCTCCGGGTTGATCAGCGTGAGCAGCGCTCGCGAGGAACCCTGCTACGGCAGCCGCGACCGCCACAGGAAATGCAACTGCCCTAAATCGCATGTTCGTCCCCCCAAAGCTGAGGGCGCAAAGTCTACAATTCCGGGTTTAAATCCGTCAATGCCGCTCGCGTTTCCTCGGGTGACTGGTTGGATGGTGATTGGTGGCGCCGCCCGATTCCGGCGGCATTGGAGGACACGCGACCTCCAGCCGCGCCCGGCTCTGTCCTTATCCCAGATAGGCGCGGATCACGGCGGGGTCGTTGCGCATCTCGGCCGGCGTACCCGCGCCTGGATCAAAGCAGGAAATCGCCCTTGGTGAAGTCGATCAGCCCGGTGAAGGCGATGGTGAAGTCGGCCTTGCCGTTGCCGTCAATGTCGCCGCGGACATAGGTCATGTCGTGGTCGCCGCCCTTCTTGTCGACTTGGTACCAGGCGAGTTGGCCCGCCTTGTGGGTGAAATCGGCGCCTTCGTGCTTCAAAAATTTGAACGCCTTGTCGCCCTTCTTCTTGCCGTTGGCGTCGATCGCGGAGAGGTCGATCAGGTCGCTGCCATGGACGAAGTCGGTGACGAGGTCGCCGGCCTTCGCCTTCTTCGCCGAATCCTTGAAGGTATCGAATTCGAAGATGTCGGCATTGCCGCCGCCGGTCATCGTATCGCGCCCGAGGCCGCCGATGATGATGTCCTTGTCGCTGCCGCCGGCGAGGACGTCGTTGCCGGCGGTTCCGGCGACGGTCTCCGGCGAGACATCGCCCACCTTGAGCGTGTAGGTCGCGCTCGTCGCCGAGCCCGGAACGCTCGCGTCGGTGGCCTTGACCGCCACCTGGTACGCCGACTTCGTCTCGAAATCGAGGTGGGTCCCGGCCTTGAGATAGAGCGAGGTTCCGCTGATCTCGAAGAAGGACTGGTCGGCACCGGTCAGCGACAGAACATTGGTGCCGCCGCCGTCGTCGATCACCGCGATCGTCGCGACCTTCACGTGCGCCGCGGTCGAAGCATCCTCGGCGATGGTCGAGGAGCCAGTGCCGTCATCGGCGAAGACATGCACCGCGCTCGGCGCCTCGTTGACGTCGGTGACGTGGATCAGCAAGCTCTCGGTGCGGCTCGCGCCGTGGGCGTCGGTGACCTTCACCATGATCGTGTGGGTCGGCGCTGTCTCGAAGTCGAGATGGGCGCCGGAGCCAGGCTGCAGCGCGACGAAGCTCTGGCCCGCGACCGACTTCACCGCGAACAGATTGTCGCCGTCGACCATGCTGTAGGTCGCGGTATCCCCCAGCGCCGCGTCGGCGTCGGTCCGCGACAGCATGCCGACCAGGGCTCCGGTGCCGGCAGTCTCGGCGATGGTCGAGCCGTCGAGCTGCACCGCGCTCGGTGCGTGGTTGAGGATCTGCGCCGCGGTGAAAGTGCCGTTCGAGAAAGTGAAATTCTCGACGTTCTTGACCGTATCGGTGCCGTCGGGCGAGCCGCCGCGCGTATCGGCGATGGTGAATATGCCGCCCAAGGACGTGATCGTGTAGTTCGTCCAGGCGCCCGAATAGACCGCCCTGTCGTTGCTCCCGCCGCCGCCGTCGATGGTGTCGTTGCCGCCGTTGCCCCTGATGACGTCGTCGCCGGCGCCGGTTGTGAGATTGTCGCCGCCGGAGCCGGTCGTGATCGTGAAATGCTCGACGCCGCCTTCGATGATGACGAAGCCGTGGTCGGTTGCGTCCGTCGTGGTTATGCTGGACGACTGGCCGCCGCCCGTCGATTTTCCGATCTGGTCGACATCGCCGGTGATGTCTTGTGCGGAAGAGGAATAGTCGACGATCAGCCGGTCGCCGCTTCCGCCGCCCATGTCGACCTGCATGCGGCCGGCGCTAACGGTCACCGTATCGTTGCCGCCCCCGGTCGTGACATGTCCTTGATCGAGGTTCGACGTCCCCCCCATCGTGACAACGTCATCTCCCGAGCCGGTTTCGATGAATTCGATCGAGGTGAGCGTATCGGTGCCGATACCGGCGCCGGTTGCGGTGCCGGCGTCGAGGTCGACGGTCACGCCGGCGGTGTCGTCGGCGTAGCTCACAAGATCCGCGCGACTGGACCCACCCGAAAAGGTGTCATTGCCGCCGAAGTTTGATGCGAAGACGTTGATGGTGGGGTAGCTCACCAGGGCCGAGCCGTCGACGGTCACGCCATGGGTCATTGCCACCGACGAGGTCACGCGGATGTCGCCGACTTCACCGTCGCCGTTGCTGTCCGCATTGAGCCCCATGGCGTCGGTCAGGACGATATGGAAGCCGCCGGCGTCTTGGTTGAAATCGATCCGGTCGATATTGCCGACGCTATGACCCGTGAAATCGTAGGTGGCGGCCTCATCGAGGCGGAGTGTGTCGAATCCATCGCCGCCGTCGATCGTTTCGCCGGGAGCGAAATCGGAAGCCTGGCTGATGATGATGGTGTCATCCCCGTCGCCGGTCGACACCGTATCGTTGCCGGCGCCGGTGTTGACCACGTCATTGCCCGACCCGGTCGTGATCGAGTCGTCGCCTGTGCCGGTGGTCACCACGAAGCTGTGGACGCCGCTGAACTCGACGTGGTTCGATCCGCCGTCGCCGATGACGTTGCCGACCGTGGTGATGTTGCCGTTGAGCTCACTGTAGTCGATGACCAGCACGTCATCGTTGGTCCCCCCGCTCAGGGTTACCTTGTCGCTGCCGCCGGTGACGGTCACCGTTTCGTTGGCGTTGTCGCTGCCGGTGAAAGTCTCGCCGCCGGCCGAATCGTCGTAGACGTAAATGCGGTCCTGATCGGCGTCCCAGTCGGTGAAGGACCAGCCGCTGAGCAGGATCAGGCCACCGGCGGCCATGTGGATTTCGATCGTGTCAGGAACCGAGTCTGCCGCGTCCCCGGAAACCGCGAGGTCGGTCGGCAGGGCGCCGGTGCTCCCGTCGAGCTGGGTCGAATCGAAGATCGCCGTCGAGCCGTCGAGGCTCAGCCCCTCGATCGAGGTGAAGTTGGCGCCGATCGGCCGGAAGTCGACGGTCTCGCCGGCCGCGACGATGATCGTATCGGTGCCGGTATCTCCGTCAACCGTGTCACCGTCGTTGGCGGTGCCTGCGGTGAAGGTGAAGGTATTGTCCTCCCCCGAAACGCCGTGGAGGTTATCTGTGCCGTTCGTCGCGTCGAAATTGGCCATGCTCACCCAGCCTGCCGGGGCGGACGCAGGGCCCTGCGGCCGAGCGCCAGGCCCGCTCGTTGTTGTCCGATTTCCCCAGTCCCGTCTCAGCCGTCGCCCGCCGGAACGGTATCGCAGTGTTGTTTGCCTGACAACGTCTCGGCGCTTAAATTACTATTGTCGTTAAGTTTTATGAAAATCGCCGGAAGATGGAAGTCCCGCCGTAAGAGTCCAGTGCTCGCGAATACTACCCCAGATAGGCGCGGATCACGGCGGGGTCGTTGCGCACCTCGGCCGGCGTGCCCTCGGCGATGAGCTTGCCTTCGTTGAGCACGATCACCCGCTCGCAGGCGCCGAAGATCACCTTGAGGTCGTGGTCGATCAGAAGGATGCCGCAGCCGCGATGGTCGCGGATATGGCAGACGAGATCGACGATCTCCTGCGACTCCTGGTGATTGAGCCCGGCGGTCGGTTCGTCGAGCAGCAGGAATTCGAGCTTGCCGGCGATGGCGCGGGCGATCTCGAGCCGCCGCTGCATGCCATAGGGCAATTCGCGGGCGAGCCGGTCGCGGTGGCGGAGGAAGTTGAGCTCCGCGAGCGCGCCAAGCGCGACCTTGCGGCGGTCGCCGGTATCGAGCCATGCCGCGGCGACCTCGACCGTCTCGAGCGCGGTCAGCGTCGCGGCGAGCCGGATGTTCTGGAAGGTGCGGCGGATACCGAGCCCGGCGGCGGCGCGGAGCCCGATATGCCGCCACTCGCGCTCGCCGAGAACGAAGCTCCCCGACTTCGGCGGGAACACGCCGGAGATGACGTTGAGGAGCGTCGTCTTGCCCGAGCCGTTCGGACCGATCAGCCCGACGATCTCGCCTTTCGCCACGCCGATGCCGACATGGTCAAGGGCGGTGAGCCCCTGGAACTCCACCACCACGTCACGGGCTTCAAGCTGCATCATTGCCAAGATGGCACATGAGATAGCGAAACCCTTTCCCGTTCGTTCCCGCGCAAGCGCCTGTGAAGAAATCGGAAGATGCTTTTCTGAGGATTTGGTAACGCAACTCCCCGGCCTCCGCTCATGCCCGCGCAAGCGGGCATCCAGTTCTCACCTCCCCGCCGCATGCCATTGAAAAAACTGGATTCCCGCTTGCGCGGGAATGAGCGGCTGTGTGGAGGCAGCGTTTGAGCTTCGGCAGAAGAAGAAAGAAGGGCGCGCCGCGACAGTGCCCCAACCGCCCCCCGGGCCGATTCTTTCGCAAGCTCGCAAGCGGGAAACCAGGTTCTGAAGGTCGAGCCCTGCACAAGCTGGGTCCCCGCTTGCGCGGGGACGAGCGGTTTTGGGGGCGTGGGCCAGTCAAGCCAATCGGCGCCGGTCCGTATCGCATCATTTCACCGACGGGAACTTCTCCGGGAAGCCGACCGACTGGACGATGAACTTCTTGTTCGGCACGTCGAAGGTGACCAGCGCATAGTCCTTTTCCGGAATACCCTTGCCGATCGGGCTGTCCTTGTAGGTGATCAGGCCGGTCGCGCCGGGGACGTCCTTGAGATTGAGGAGCGCGTCGCGGACCGCCGCCCCGTCGAAGGTTTGGGCCGCCTCGACCGCCGCCGCGACGCTGACGATCAGGTCGTAGCCGAGCGCGGTCTGGAGCGATTCCGGCGGGCCGCCGAACTTCGCCTCGTAGTCCTTCTCGAAGTTCTCGAAGGCCGAGCCGGGCGTCCGGTTGCCGCCATAGGTGGCCATCACCGCGAGGTCGAGTTGCGGGCCGCCGTCGAACACCTCCGGCGCGTCGTTGCCGTCGACCAGCAGCAGCGGCTTCTTGTTGCCGAGCCGCTCGAGGTCCTTGAGGAAGGCAGTGGTGTCGGGGACGAAGGTGTTGGTCATGATCACGTCGGCGTCGCTGTTGACCATCTTGGTCGCGGTCACCCGGTAGCTCGCGTCGCCGATCGTGAAGAAGTCGGTGCCGACGATTTCGCCGCCGAGCTCCTTGAAGCGGTCCTCGAAGGCGTTGGCCAATGTGCTCGTGTAGCCCTCGCTCTTCGACTTGAGGGTATAGGCCTTGCGGTAGCCCTTGCCGTAGGCGTACTCGGCCAGCAGCGCCCCTTGCGTCAGCGTGCCGGGGACGTTGAGGAAGCCGAAGCCGTCGGGCACCTGCCCGGGACCCGCGGCGTCGGCGCCGCAGCTCGACATCACCGGCCGGCTGTTGGCCGCGGCGATCTGGGCGCCGGGCAGCGACACGTCGGTGTCGCAGGTGGTGACGATGAAGTTGGCGCCGTCGTCGATCAGTTCCTGGACGACGGTCGCCCCGAGCATCGGATCGGACTTCATGTCGCGCTTGTCGAGCTCGATCTTGACCTTGCCGGCGATGCCGCCCTTGGCGTTGATCTCGTCGAGCGCCACCTCCATGCCCTTGGCGAGCGGCCCATCGACGAAGGAGAGATAGTTCGTGAGGTCGGCCGCCCAGCCGATCTTGTAGGTGGTCCCGGCCTGCAGTTCGGCGTTCGCGGGCAGCGCCGCGCCGGCGACGAGAAGCGCCGCGGCGACGGCGCCGAGACGACCGAGATTGAGGTTAGCCTTCATTTCGCGTTCTCCGTTTCCCGGCCATGCAGGGGCATGGCCATGCTGCGATCGGTGGTCGGCGGCGGCGCCGGTTCGGCGGCCGGCTCCCGCCGTTTGCGGTTGAGCCGCGCCAGAAGCTCGTCGATCTCCCAGCGGCCCAGCATGCCTTGCGGCCGGAGCGTCAGGATGAGGACGATGATCATGGCGAGCACGATGCCGGTCAGGCCCGGCGCCTCGGTCAGCCTTACCCCGCCGAACGAGATGCCGTGCTCGGCGCGGCGGAGCAGCTCGGCGAGGATCGTGACCACGATCGCGCCGGCGACCGTGCCGGTGACCGAATAGCCGCCGAGGATGACCATGGTGACGATCAGGAAGGTCATCTCGTAGTGGAAGGCGTTGGGCAGGATGGCGAGAACGAAATGCGCGTAGAGCGCGCCCGAGATCGCGGCGAGCCCGGCGCTGACCACCCAGGCGACGAAGCGGGCGCGCTGGACGTCGACGCCGGAGGCTTCCGCCGCGATCAAATCCTCGCGGCTGCTCCGGAGGCCGAGGCCGAAATACGAATCGCGCATCAGCCGCGCCACGACGATCGCGAAGGCGACCGCGCCGAAGCACCAGGCGGTGTTGGTGTAGGGCGGGATGCCGCTGAAAGCGCGCGATCCGCGGGTCAGCCAGTCGGCGTTGGAGAGGACGGTGTAGACCACGACCATCAGGCCGAGCGTCGCCACCGCCGCGGCGGCTCCCGACAGGCGGACCAGGGTCGGTCCGATCAGAACCGCGAGCACGACGGCGACGGCGATGCCGATCAGGATCGCCGGCAGAAACGGCAGCTGGCTCGTCAGGATGAACGCCGGCGCGTCCGGGATCGCCGCCGCCTTGATCTGCGGGTTCGCCGTGAACAGCGCCGATCCGTAGGCGCCGAGGGCGATGAAGCCGACATGGCCGAAGGACAGCACGCCCGAGGGGCCGCTATAGACCTGGAGCGCCACCGCGCCGACCAGGCTGATCATGAAGCTCTTGACGACGCGCACATCGGTGGCGGAGCCGATCGCCAGCACCACCAGCACAAGCAGCCCGAGGAGCAGGATCAGCTCGGCCGAGCCGATCAGCGCCCGCACCCACCATTTCGGATGGTCGTGGATCACACCCGGATGTCCTCGGCCAGCCGCACGCCGAAGACGCCGCTCGGCCGCCAGCGGAGGATGGCGATGGCGACGGCGAAGACGATCGCGTCGAGATAGGGGTTGAGCGAGCTCGCGAGCAGCGCGCCGCAGCCGACCTCGACGAAGGCGAGCAGGAAGCTCCCGACCACGGCGGCGCTGAGGCTGCCGAGTCCGCCGATGACGCAGGCGATGAAGCCCTTGAGCATCGGCTCGAAACCCGAGGTCGGGACCACGTTGGGGACGATCGCGAAAAGAAACAGCCCGGCGATGCCGGCAAGTACGCCCGACACCGCGAAGGCGCCGACGATGACGGCGTTGGCGCGCACCCCCATCAGCCGCGTCGTCGGGAAATCGTCCGCCGCCGCCCGCATCGCGAGCCCGAGCACGGTGCGGCGGAGGAAGAACGTCAGCGCGATGACGATCGCCACCGTCGCAAGCAGCGTCACCACGTCGAGGAGCTGGATGCGAATGCCGCCGACCGTGGCCATCGCGTCGACGAAAGCCGGCAGGTCGATGCTCTTCGGCCGCGGCCCGAAGACGAGCAGGAAGAGGCTCTGGAGCCCGACCGAGACGGCGAAGGAGGTCATCAACAGCGTCAGCGGCTGGGCGCCGCGGAGCCGCCGGTAGGCGAGCCGTTCGAGGAGCAGCGCCGCCGCCGCCGCCGCCGCCACCGCCAGCGGAAAGGCGAAGAACCAGGGCATCACGCCGAGGCTCAGATAGAGCGTGTAGCCGCTGACGGTGACCAGCTCGCCATGGGCGAAATTGGCGAGGCGGAGGATCGAGAAGACGATCGCGACGCCGAGCGCGATGAGCGCGTAGATCGAGCCGAGCGACAGCGCGTTGATGATCTGCTGGACGGCGAGTTCCACGCTACGCCGTCCCGATGCCGAGATAGGCCATCTCGATGTCGCGGGCGGCGAGGTCGCGGACCCGTCCGGCGATCTCGAGCCGGCCGCTGCCGAGCACATAGGCATGGTCTGCGACCTTCATCGCCCGGTCGACGTTCTGCTCGACGAGGAGGATGGTCACTCCCCGCCGCCGCAATTCCTCGATGATCTCGAAGACGCGGCCGACGAAGATCGGCGCGAGGCCGAGCGACGGCTCGTCCATGAGGAGGAGCTTCGGCCGGCTGAGCAGGGCGCGGGCGATCGCCACCTGCTGCTGCTCGCCGCCGGAGAGCAGCCCGGCGAGCGCGTCCGACCGGCGGCCGATGATCGGGAAAAGGTCCGCATATTCGGCAAGGGTTGCCTCGAAATCGGTCACCGACAGAAGGGCGGCGCCGAGCCGGAGGTTCTCGCGCACGGTCATGTTCTGGAAGAGCCGCCGGCCCTCCGGCACCAGCGACACGCCGCGCCGCACGGTCATCTCGGTGGTGAGGGCGGTGATGTCGTTACCGTCGAAAACGACCCGCCCGCCCGATTTCGGGGCGAGCCCGACGATGGCGTTGAGCGTGCTCGACTTGCCGGCGCCGTTGGCGCCGAGGAGCGTCGCGATCTCGCCCTCCGCCACCGACAGCGTGAGCCCCTCGACGGCGCGCACCTCGCCATAGGAGACCGAGAGATTCTCGACTTTGAGGAGGGCTGGAGCTTCCCCGGTCACGGCCGCGAGCATGGGAATCTCAGTCTCGCTCACGCCGGAGAGCATGGCCGAACATCCATTTACTGGATACGGTGTCCAAAGTTACGCTATGTCCTACCCGGCCGATCCGTCAAGCAAGATGCAAGCCACGCATCGTCCCGGAAGTGCAACCCGCCGGGCTCGGTTCCGCGGACCTGCCGCGGGACGTGCGGCGCCGGAGGCCAGCGAGGGGAGAAGCCATGCCAGCCAGTGCAGCCGAACTGCCGTCATTCGATCTCGTCATCAGGAATGCGCGGCTCCTCGATGGCGAGGCAACGATGGACATCGCCGTCGCCGGCGGCGTCATCGCAAAGATCGCGCCGGGGATCGAGGCGATCGCCGCGAAGACCATCGACGCCGCCGGCGGCGTGGTGACGCCAAGCTTCATCGATCCGCATTTCCATCTCGACAAGGTGCTGTCGCGCGGCCATCTCGGCGCGGTCACCTACCAGCAGGGCTTCGAGAAGGCGCGCGACGTCAAGAAGCACTTCACCGTCGCCGACGTCGAAGCGCGCGCCTGCCGCGCGCTCGATCTCGCCGTCGCGCAAGGGGTCGGCCGGATGCGCACCAATGTCGACGTCGACTTCGCGACGAGGCTCGTCTCGATGGAAGGCGTGCTCCGCGCCCGCGACCGCTTCGCCGGCCTCATCGACCTCGAGATCATCGCCTTCCCGCAGGAGGGCATCGTCACCGACCCGGAGGCCCCTGCCCTGCTGCGCGAGGCGCTCGGCATGGGCGCGGAGTTGATCGGCGGCCTGCCCGAATTCGAGCGCTCGGTCGAGGATCAGCGCACCCATGTCCGCACCATCTTCGACATCGCCGAGGAGAAGGGCGTCGCGATCGACTTCCATTGCGACTACACCGACCTCCCCGAGTTCAAGACGCTGGAGATGGTCGCCGACGAGACCGTGGCGCGCGGCTTGCAGGGCAAGGTCACCGCGGGACATTGCTGTGCGCTGGCGATCTACCCCGACGACGAAGCCAGGCGCGTCATCGACAAGGTTGCGGCCGCCGAGATCGCCGTCACCGTCCTGCCGATCGCCAATCTCGAGATGCTCGGCGGTCCACAGCCGACGCCGATGAACCGCGGCTCGTCGCGGGTCAAGGAGCTGCTCGACGCCGGCGTCAATGTCTCGGCCGGCTCCGACAACATGTTCGACCTTTGGTACCGCTTCAACCGCATGGACCCGATCGATACCGCCTACATCACCTGCCTGAGCGCCGGCATGCGCACCGACGAGGAAGTCCGCGAAGCGTTCGAGATGACCACCTCGCGGCCGGCGAAGATGATGGGCCTCGGCCGGCGCGAGGTCGCCGAAGGCTGCGTCGCCGACCTGGTCGTGCACGCCGCGACCAACCTCGTCGACATTCTTCGCAACATTCCCGCCCGCCGGATTCACCTGAAAGGCGGCCGCACGGTCGGCGGCGTCGAAGGCGCGGTGTGGACGGCGCGGTAGCGAACAAGGCAACTGTCACTCCCCGCGAAAGCGGCACCAAAGCGGGGACGCGGAGAACAGTCCATTTGGTGTGAGAACCGAACCCTTCCTCCGCTCGGAGGTGGTTCTCGGAACCCGCCGAAAAATGCGTGACTGAGGAAGCCTCCTTGCAAAGCCGTTACGCCGAATGTCTCACTCAGGCGAGGCGCGAACGCCAGTAACCACCGCGGCCGGACGCGTGACTGTGACGCACGAATGGAGTCCCGCCGCCGCCTCTCCGCCATGCAACCCATCCTTCGCCTTCTGCGTTTCTCTGTCGGAGGCCCACGATGGAGAAGCGATATGGCTGACGATCCCCGCCAGACACGGCCGCAAGACGCGAGCCGGATAAATGTCCATCAGGACTACGAGGTCCGCTACTGGACCGGCAAATTCGGTGTCTCGAAAGAAAAATTGAAGGCCGCGGTCGACAAGGTCGGCGTGTCGGCGGACGCCGTCGCCAGGGAGCTCGCCCGGGGGAGCTGAGACTGGCGGGCTGCATCGCCTGTCCCCGCAATTCCCGCGAGCGTGCCGAAAGTCTGATCGGTCGCATCGGAAACCAACCGCCGCTCCGGTGCGTTGGCATCATGGCACACCGGACGATTCCTGAGTACGTCGCCCTACTGGGATTGTTCGGGTGCTGCGCCGCCTTCGGGCGTGCCCGGGGGCGGCGCTCTCGCTCTGTGGGTCAGACGACGTCGAAATCGTGATGGGTGAGATGGAGCCCGGGCGAGACGATGGCGAACTTGACCGCATGCGCCTTGCCGACCCCGTCGCTGTCATAGAAGAGAGCGCCGGTCCTGTCGTCATAGAGGATGCGGTCGTGATGATCGGCTGCCTTGCGGCCGACATGAAAGCGGTCGCCATCGAGCTCGCCGAGCTTGCCGAGCCCCGCGAACGCGCCGGAGTCGAGCGCGATCTGATCGGCGTGGGGATGCATGTCCCGGATGATGTCCGCGTTCCGGCCGGAGGACGGGAGATAATCGAAGACGAAGGTATCGCGGCCGGCGCCGCCGGACAGCCGGTCGAGACCGCGCCCGCCATTGATCACGTCGTCGCCGTTGCGGCCGTCGATCCGGTCCGAGCCGCGAAGCGCGACAAGGTTGTCGGCGCCGTTCGAACCGATCACGTCGTCGTCGCCGCTGAGGGTGAGGTTCAGGACGTCGAGTACCGAGTGCACGTTGGGATCGCCGGCGACATGGAATCCGAGGAACTGGTACTTGATGGTTCCGCCGGTGATCACTGCGAGGCCGTTGACCGTCTCGGTGTCCGGGTCTCCGGTGAAGAGGAAGGAGACGTTGCCGATGTGGGAGAGCATGAGGTCGGGGCCGGCAAAATCGAATTCGGTATCGTTGCCCGTAAGAAGCGCGATTTCTTCCAGTACAATCATATCTACAGGCGCATTGGAGATGAAAGTCGTCATTTTCCCCCTCGTAGCTGGCGTCGCCGGACAGCGACGGCAGGGGCTTGCTTATTGTCCAATGCTTAAACTCGGGTAAAGTCATGTCTCTCCGCCACGGATCCAGACAATCCCTGCAACTATACGCTAGTATTCTCAGATTTTGCTATCGAACCGGCGACTTCTTCTTGGACGCCGGTCGTGCCGCGGACCGGAGGCGACGGTGGTGGTCCGGGCCGCATGTACGATCTTTGTCTGAGCCGCGGCGATCTCCGCATCGGTTCCCATCGAGCGACACATGACCCGCCTTCGCACCCATCCCGAGAGCCACCTCGTTTCGAGGATCGGATGGCTCCGGGCAGCCGTCCTCGGCGCCAATGACGGCATCGTGTCGACCGCGAGCCTGATCGTCGGCGTCGCCGCGGCGGCCGCGGTGCGCAGCGACGTCCTCCTCGCCGGCATTGCCGGCCTGGTCGCAGGCGCCATGTCGATGGCGGCCGGCGAATATGTCTCGGTCTCGTCCCAGTCGGACACCGAGCGGGCGGATCTTGACCGCGAAAAGCGGGAACTGGCCGAGTCGCCCGAGTTCGAGCTCCAGGAGCTCGCCGACATCTATGCCGGGCGCGGCGTCGATCCCGATACGGCCAGACGTGTCGCCCAGCAGCTGATGGCCAAGGATGCGCTCGCCGCGCACGCCCGTGACGAGCTCGGCATGTCCGAGATCACCACGGCGCGTCCGATCCAGGCGGCGATGGCGTCGGCCGCCTCCTTTGCAATCGGCGCGGCGATGCCGCTCTTCATGGTTTTCGTCTCGCCGGCAAATCTGCTCGCGCCCTTCGTCTCGGTCGCCTCGCTCGCCTTCCTCGGTCTCCTCGGCGCGGTCGGCGCACGCGCTGGCGGCGCCAACATCATCAGGGGGACGCTCCGCGTCATGCTCTGGGGGGCGCTCGCGATGGCACTCACCGCCGGGATCGGCGCGCTGGTCGGCAAGGCGGTGTGAGGCGGCTTGGATCGACGGGGTCCGTCTCTCCTGCGATCCTCGAAGTCTCGGTTGGTCACCGATGCGCGACGCGTCGCCCGCGGCTTCGCGGATGATTGATGCAGCGCAAGGCCTCCCGGCTCGAACGCGGATAGCCTGTACCTTTCAGGTCACGGATCTGCCGCCGGATTGCCGGCGTGTTGCCGGACCGATCCGCAGTCAACCGCCGTCGGGGTGGAGTCATGTTGAACAGATCCGGGAAACCGTCCCCCACGCCTCGTGCCGGAGGTGGGCTGAACCGCCGGGAGTTCCTGCAAACCTCGGTCGGCGCTTTGGCCTTCACCGCGCTCGGCGGGCTCGCCCCGGGAACTGCGCGGGCGGCCTCGCCATTCGAGCGATATCCGATCGACCCGGACGTCAGGACAACGCTCGACCGGATGGTCTCATTCCCGAAGACCCTGTCGCCGGGTCTCGCCGCGAACCAGCTCGACCGGATTCAGCGATATGCCGAATTCGGCTACGGTGAATGGACGTTCGGGGCGGGCCTGCCGCTGGTCCGCCGAACCGATT
The DNA here is from genome assembly GCA_963792845.1 of uncultured Alphaproteobacteria bacterium. GTDB lineage: Bacteria > Pseudomonadota > Alphaproteobacteria > Rhizobiales > Kaistiaceae > Bauldia. Next base: position 78,867 of record CAWBXW010000005.1, on the reverse strand, counting down.
TGCTGGCCGACGGTCGCAGCCGCGATCCCACCAGGATCGCGCGGCTCTCCCGCTTTTTCTCGATCAGCGATATTCACACCACCGACAAGGAGGCTCCGAACCAGCTCATCGGTTTCCAGCAGCAGGAACCTGCGGCGGTCGACAACACCTCGATCTATTCCGGGGTGATGCTCTATTCGACGCAGGTCCTCGATGCGGCGATCCAGACCATCAACGCGCTCAGCGCCCACGACCCGTTTGATTTCGGGATATCGCTGGGCGATACGTGCAACAGCACCTCCTATAACGAGCTCCGCTGGTACATCGATGTGCTCGACGGCAAGCCGATCACCCCCAGTTCCGGCGCGCATCTCGGGGCCGATACCATCGACTACCAGAAGCCGTTCCTTGCCGCCGGCCTCGACAAGCGCATTCCTTGGTACCAGGTGCTCGGCAACCACGATCATTTCATGATCGGATCATTCCCGGTGGACGCGGATCCGAGCCTCGGCTTCCGCGAATCGTACACCGCCGGTTCGGTGTGGGCGATCGGCGACGCGCTTGTCCCGGACGTCAAGAATTTTCCCTGCCTGTTCGACGTCGAGAAGTTCGGGGAAGGACCGTTCCGATATCCCGGCACCACAGACGGATCGAGCCCCCTTGGAACGATCGTCGGCTCAGGCGGCGTCTCTGATCCGGCCTTCGCCGCCGGGCCGCCGCAAGTCGTTCCGGACGAGAACCGGCGCTCGCTGAAGCGATCGGAGTGGATTCGGGAATTCTCCGATACGGCCACCGATCCGGTCGGCCACGGCTTCGCTCTGGTCGACCGGATCGACCCCGCGGGGGATGACGACGGGTTCGCCTGCTACACGTTCCGGCCCAACCCGAGGGTCCCGCTCAAGGTCATCGTCCTCGACAACACGCAGTCGGAGGATGACGGCTCGAAGGATATCCACGGACACGGCTATCTCGATGCAAGGCGTTGGGCCTGGCTCCGGGCGGAGCTTGCCAGGGGCCAGGCGGAAGACCAGTTGATGATCATTGCCGCCCACATCCCGATCGCGGTGTCCGCCATCGGGTCGGAGACCGAATGGTGGCAGGGCGACGCCGATACGAGGGCCGGCTTCGAGAATGCCGTCGACCTTGCCGGGCTGGTCGAGGTGCTTCAGGACACGCCGAACCTGATCCTGTGGATCGCCGGGCATCGGCATCTCAACACCGTCAAAGCGTTCCTGTCGCCGGACCCGGCCCGTCCCGAGCTTGGCTTCTGGCAGGTCGAGACGTCGTCGCTCAGGGACTTTCCCCAGCAGTTCAGAACCTTCGACATCGTGCTCAACGCCGACTACACGATTTCCATCGTGACGCTGAACGTCGATCCGGCAGTCGCCGTGGGGACCCCGGCGGCCAGGTCGCGGAGCTACGCGATCGCGGCGCAGCAGATCGTCGGCAATGATCTCACCCTCAACAATCCCAACACCCTGACCGCGGCCGGCGGCGGCCATCTCGCCGTGCCGGCCCTCGATCCGACCCGCGTGCAAGCCGACAGTCCGTCGGCAACCGATCCGACCATTCAGTTCGTCGATTTAAGCCAAGCCGAACCATCCGTCCCGTACAACGCGTCCTACAACGCCGAACTCGTCAAGCCGCTGAGCCCTGCCATGGTTGCGGCGCTCAAGGCGCTGTTTGCCTGAGCCGCTTGAAGCGGCACGAAAACTTCGCCGCCGCGATCGTCCTCGCGGCGGCGAAGCATCGGGCCAAGTTCCGGCCGCTTCGCTGATCCTTGATGGTTCAAGGTTGGTTCGATGGGTTCTCGTGTGTCAGATGATGTTCGTGAAGACCGCCAGAAGGATTATCACGAAGATCGGGACGCCGAGAAGCCAGAGAAGTATTGCCCTGCCCATGTCATGCTCCTTCCGTTCTAGAGAGCCGGAGAGATAAGCTCGACGACGGCAAGAAGTTCCCGGTTCGGCCCGAGCGGATCGAGCCGGGCGGAAGCTTTGGCGGGGGTCCTCCGCTGCAACGGCGTGACGCCACCGCCGGTCATCGGCGCGACCGGTCATTTGCATACGGGTCGCGCCTTCTTTCCACCGGTGGCCGCAGCCTCGCGCCGCGATGCGTCGCGGAACGATAATGGTATAGTCTTGGCCGGACGAAACAGGCCTCAGGCGCGCCGCCGGCAGGATAGCCTTCGCCGGGCGGCGAACTCCCTCATGCCGGCGCCGCACCATGCGAATTGGGCTGGTAGCCGGTCGGGGAAGTCGGCCAACCAAGAGAGCATTTCGATGCAGACCGTCAAATTCAACGCCGGCGACGTCATTCTCTCCGAGGGACAGGAAGGCGATACTGCCTTTTTCATCAATGTCGGTTCGGTCGAGGTGACCGTCGGCACCGGCGCCCGGACCAAAAACCTCGGGACGTTGGGGCCCGGTGACGTGTTCGGCGAGATGAGCCTGATCGAGCCGGGGCCGCGATCGGCCACCGTCAAGGCGCTGGCCGATACCGAATGCCTGGCGACCACCTACGACGAGTTCATCGCCTCCGACCAGGCCAATACCGGTGCGGTCGCCTTCATGAAGACGCTGGTCCGCCGGTTGCGCCGGATGAACGAGCGCATGGCAAGGATCGATCCGGGAATGGGCCACCGCATCCAGCAGTCCCTGCAGGTGATCCTCGCCGGTCTCGACGAGCGCGACCCGCTCTCCGGCGCCGATATGGAGGTTCTCAATCGCGAGCTGCGCATCTTGCTGCAAGGCGACCGGCTGGAGATCGCGACGGCGGAGGTCGACAAGAGCGAGCAGATTCTCGACTACATGCTGCGCCCGCGAATGGAGGACTGCCTTAACCTGTGGTTCGGCAAGTCCGAGCAGACCGACCAGGAGATCTGGAACCGCTTCGGCGCCGACGTCGCGCTCGCCGCGCGCGGGCACTACGACCACTGGGCCTTGAACACCGAGCACCCGCGCCTCCTGGTGGCGCTGGTGATCATGCTCGACCAGTTTCCCCGCAACATGTACCGCGACACGCCGGAGATGTATGCCTCCGACCCGCGCTGCCTCTCGCTCGTCAAGCGCGGGCTGCGCGTCGGCATCAGCGGCAGCCTGCGCCCGATCGAGCGGATCTTCCTCTGCCTGGCGCTGACCCACTCCGAGGGGCTGGACGACCAGTACCTCTGCATGGAGGAGTGGGGCCGGGCCATGAACGAACTGGCGCCGGACGATCCACTCAACGCCTTTCACGAAATCTTCCACCGGCACCTTGCCGTGATCAAGCGTTTCGGCCGGTTTCCCCACCGCAACAAGCTTCTCGATCGCGAGAATACGGCGGCGGAAGAAGACTTCTTGGCCGACGGCTCGTTCCGCTTCGACCTGCCGCTGGTCCGGCAGGCGGACGGCTCCCTGGTGTTCGCCGGCACGGTCAAGAAGCGCACCGTCACGGTGCTCGACCACGAGTATCAGACGCTTCTGCCGGACGCCGACGAAGCGCCGAGCGGGACGTTCGAGTTCAAGTATGCGGGACCGGACAACGTCTTCACCAAGACGCAGGAACAACTCGACAAGCAGGGCTATATCCGCATCGGCGACAGCGTCCCCGACTTCACCGCCGAGACCAGCGTCGGCCCGATCAACTTCCACGAATTCATCGGCGATTCCTGGTGCGTCCTCTTCTCCCACCCGGCCGATTTCACGCCGGTCTGCACCACCGAATTCGGGACCACCGCCAAGCTCCACGAGGAGTGGGCCAGGCGCGGCACCAAGGTGATCGGCCTCAGCGTCGACGGCACCGATGAGCACGACCGCTGGATCGCCGACATCAACGAAACCCAGCACACGGAGGTGAACTTCCCGATCATCGCCGACAAGGATCGCCGGGTATCGATGCTCTTCGGCATGCTGGACGCGACCAACTTTCGCCACGGCGCCAGCCTCGGCCAGACCATGACCGTGCGCAGCGTGTTCATCATCTCGCCGGCAAAGCGGGTCGAGCTGATCCTCTCCTACCCGGCCTATGTCGGCCGCAACTTCAATGAGATTCTCCGCGTCATCGACGCCCTGCAGCTCTCGGCGAAGTATCGCGTCGCGACGCCGGCCAACTGGCAGCCGGGAGACGACACCGTGGTGCTCCCCTTCATCTCGGACGCCGAAGCGGAAAAGATGTTCGCGGACCAGGGCGGCTTCCGCAAGGTGCGTTCCTATCTGCGTTTCGTGCGCGACCCGTCCCTGCGCATTCTCTGAGCTTGCCGGCCGGGGTGCGGCTCGTCCGGGTGGGCGATGACGGTGCGGCCGGCCTCGTAAAGGCAGGAGCGCCGGACGAAGCGAGCAGGTCGGCGACCGGCACGAACGCCCCGATCAAGGCACAGGAGAGATGACGATGCAGAAACGCAAACTTGGCAAGAGCGGCCTCGAGGTCTCGGCGATCGGCTTCGGCTGCATGGGCATCAGCCAGTCCTACGGGCTGCCGATGAACAAGGAGGACGGCGTCGCCCTGATCCGGGCCGCCGTCGAACGCGGCGTCACCTTCTTCGACACCGCCGAGGTCTATGGCCCGTTCCGGAACGAGGAAATCGTCGGCGAGGCGCTCGCTCCGGTGCGCGACCAGGTGGTGATCGCCACCAAGTTCGGGTTCGACATCGACCCGGAGACCGGCAAGCAGCGTGGCTTGAACAGCCGGCCGGAGCACATCCGGCAGGTCTGTGACGCCTCGCTCAAGCGGCTGAGGACCGACCGCATCGATCTCTACTACCAGCACCGCGTCGACCTCGACGTGCCGATCGAGGACGTCGCCGGCGCCGTGAAGGCGCTGATCGGCGAAGGCAAGGTCAAGCATTTCGGCCTGTCCGAAGCGGCCGCGCCGACCATCCGGCGGGCTCACGCCGTCCAGCCGGTCGCCGCGGTGCAGAGCGAATATTCGCTGTGGTGGCGGGAGCCGGAGAGCGAGGTGCTGCCGGCGCTCGACGAGCTCGGCATCGGCTTCGTCCCGTTCAGCCCGCTCGGCAAGGGCTTCCTCACCGGCGCCATCGACGAGAAGACGACCTTCGTCGGCACCGACTTCCGCAACATCGTTCCCCGCTTCACGCCGGAGGCGCGGAAGGCGAACCAGCCGCTGGTCGACCGGCTCGGCGAAATCGCGGCGCGGAAACAGGTGACGCCGGCGCAGATCGCGCTCGCCTGGCTGCTCGCCCAAAAGCCATGGATCGTTCCGATCCCGGGCACCACCAGGCTCAGCCGCATCGAGGAGAACATCCGAGCCGCCGCCGTCGAGCTCACGCCCGCCGATCTTCGCGACATCGACCTCTCCGTCTCGAAGATCGCGGTCAAAGGCGCCCGCTACCCGGAGCATCTGCAGCGGCTCGTCGGCCGCTGAGCGGAACGCCGGGCATTCGCGAGCTTTCGCCGAGGCGCCTCGCTTGGTTCACACCGCCGGCAATTGCCGATCCCGAAACCTATGGCGACGGGTGTTCCCCACCGTCCTGATCGGGCGTATCGACGATGCCGTACTCCTTCGAATGCGTGTTATCGCCGGCGATCTCGAAGCCGTCGGCGCCAAGGCCGCGTCTCAGGAGCTCGCGGATCGCCGAGGCGCGGCTCGGCATCCTCCTGGCGAACCGCCAGTCGTCGAGCGTCGCCAGTTCCTCTCGGGTCAGCATGATCTGCAGGCGATCGCCACGCTTTACGGTGGGCATGTCCGGACCCTCGCTTCCGTTTCACCTGATGTATCTCTTACTCATTATATGTCAAGCGCTCAAAGAGCGTATTTTTAGTCGCTTACTCACAAACCGTAAGCGGCGGCATCTACGCAATCGAGGTAAGCGGCACAAAAGACATCTTACCATGCGATGGCGTCTTATTGTAATAATTATATAGTATTGATAGCGGCATCGAAAGAACTAGACTTATTTCTGTTTCCCTCTACCATAATAGAGCGGCGATGAAAGCGGGGATGAAAACTGGAGGCTGGTCTCCATGGGTGATGAAATGAGTACGATCCTTCAAGAAATCCACGATCTCTTGGCGAGCTACAGCTCGTCGCCGGATCATTTCCTCGATGTCGAGGCGGAAGCGCGCCGTCTCGATGCGCTTCATCCGGGCGGGCCGGGCGTGCAGGCTATCGCGAACGCCCTCGCCGAGGCCGGTATGTCGCGGTCCGGCATCGCGATGGTGATGGGCTCCGAGCTTGATCTGAGCGCCCGCGCCGAAAGCGCCCCCGCCGACAGGCCTGCCGCCAATCCGGGGAAATGACCGGCACGCCGGCCGACGCCGTCGGGCGAAGGTTCCGCCTCTTCCTGCCGACGCCGGGTCGCTCCAGGATGATGATCCACATCAAACGCTGGCGCGCGACATCCCTCTAGGATCGCTTCCGCGAATGCCTCCGACCGAAAGGAGCAGAGCGATGCGACCGATCCTGTCGATCCTGCTTGCAATGGCGTTCCTCCCCGCAGTCGCGGCGCCGGGCCATGCCGAAACCAGCCCCGACTGGGGCCCGTGGGCGTTCAACCACTGGGGCTGGGGCCATATGGCCTTTGGCGGCGTAACCATGCTGCTGGGCTGGGGCCATATGGCCTTTGGCGGCGTAACCATGCTGCTGGTCTGGGGCGGCATCATCCTCGTGATCGCCCTCCTCTTGCGCGGCCTCGGCGCTTTCCGCACTCGCGGCGAACCCGGCGGCCCGTCCCGCGCGACGGCGCTCGAAGTCCTGCAGGAGCGATATGCGCGGGGCGAGATCGACAAGCCGGAATACGAGGAACGGCGAGCAACCCTCACCGCGCGATGAGCGTCCGCTTCGTGCTCAACGACCCGCCATACGGGCCGGAGCGCAGCTACAACGGGTCCGATGCGGTCTGGAAGAAGGTTTTGGGCGCCGGAGAACAGGCCGACCTGCCGCCGTGCCGATGACACGAGGCTCTCCGTCTCAGCGATGGTCGAGCGGCGGGCCGATGATCGCCCGGCCGCCGGCAAGGTTCGCGCCCTTCTCCTCCATCCTGACGGCGACGACCATGCCGGAGGCGAGCGTCAGTCCGGCGACGATCCACATCGCACCGGCGAGGCCGAGAGCGTCGGCGGCAAGGCCGGCGATCAGCGCGCCGACGGCATAGCCGAGGTCGCGCCACAACCGGTAGACGCCGACCGCCGAGCCCCGCCACGCCGGATGCGCCACGTCTCCGATCCCGGCAAGCAGCGTCGGGTAGACCATCGCCGTGCCGAGGCCGAGGAGGATCGCCCCGGCGGCGAAGCCGGAGAACCCGGCTGACAGGATCACCACGCCGATGCCGGCCGCCTGCACCCACATGCCGGTGACGATCAGCCATTTCCGCCCGATCCGGTCGGACAGCGCGCCGGTGAAGAGCTGGGCGATGCCCCAGGTCGCCGGGTAGAGCGCGGCGAGAAGGCCGATCTCGTCGAGGTTCATGCGCGCGGCGGCAAAGAACAGCGGAAAGATGCCCCAGGCCATGCCGTCATTGAGGTTGTTGACGAGCCCGGCCTGGCTGATCGAGGAAAGATTGCGGTCGGCGATCGTCGTCCGCCAGAAGACCTCGCGCTGGCTCGGCACGTCCCTTGTGAAACGCCGCCGATTTCGATCTCGTGGGCGACGTGGTGGCGCGTCTCGCGGACGAGCAGCACCGACAGCAGCGAGGCCGATCGCGACGAAGCCGACGCCGAGATAGAACGGCTCGGGTCGCAGCCCATAGCGCGCCGCGATGTAGCCGGTCGCGAGCGCGCTCGCGGCGACCGCGGCAGTAGCCGGCGAACTCGTTGAGGCCCATCGCGAGGCCGCGGTTCTTCGGGCCGGCGAGGTCGATCTTCATGATCACCGTCGTCGACCAGGTGAGCCCCTGGCTGATGCCGAGGAGCGCGTTGGCCGCGAGCACCCAATTCCAGGCCGGCGCCCACATCAGCATGAACGGCACCGGAACCGCGACAAGCCAGCCGGCGACCAGCACGTGCTTGCGGCCGATAGCGGTCGCCGAGACGGCCGGCGAAGTAGTTGGTCAGACCGCCTTGGTGACGCCGAAGACCGACGATGAACGAGAGGACGCCGACCCGTTCGGCGAGATGAAAGTCCTCGACCGCGATCGCCGGCAGGATGCTCCGCTCCATGCCGACCATGGCGCCGACGAAGGCGTTGACGAGGACGAGCAGCGAGAACTGGGCAAGGTTCGCGCCGAGGCCGAGCCGGACGGCCGGTGGGTTCACGCGGCCGGCTCCGGAACCCCCCGGTTGGCGCGCAGGATTGCGATCATGTCGGCCGGCTTCTCGGGCACGTCGGCGAGGGCGGCGACGAAGTCGGCGCGCGGCTTGGCGAGCATCGCGTTCCAGCGCTTCTCGAAGCGAAGCGTGCTCGACGGCTTGCCGCTCATCCCGGCGCCGCAAAGCGAACCGGCGAAGTGGCCCGGATAGACCTCGATGTCGTCGGGCAGCGGCATCAGCCGGGCGTGGATGCTGTCATAGAGGCGCGCCGCGTCGTCGCCGGCATGGGCGTGAAGATCGGGCCGGCCGACCGAGCCGACGAACAGCATGTCGCCGGTCAGCACGAACCACGGCTCGGGACCGCGGCGGAGGTCGGTGACCAGCAGGCAGACGCTGTCATGGCTGTGGCCGGGCGTGTGGACCACTTCGATCAGGGTGTTGCCGAGTTCGACGATCTCGCCGTCGCGGAGCGGATCGAACGGAAACGCGACCTCGGCCGAATTCGTGAAGCGCGTAGACCGCCCCGGTCCGCGCCGCCAGCGCCCGGCCGCCGGAGACGTGGTCGGCGTGGACATGGGTGTCGATCACATGGGTGATGCGCATTCCCTTCGCCGCGGCGAAGCCGACATAGGCGTCGATGTCCCGCGCCTGCGGGTCGACGACCGCGCAGACGCCCTTGCTGCCGCAACCGAAGAGGTAGGCGGCGCAGCCGGTGTCGTAATAGTAGAAGGGTCTGAAGATCATGGTCTTTCCCTCACAGCCCGGCGGCGCCGGGAGACTTCTCTCAGAAGCGGCGCGGCCGCCCCGCGCTTGACGGCGCGCTGGAGGGCGACGCCGGCCAGCAATCCGGCGGCGACGAAGAGACCGCCAAGCCGGCCCTCGCCGATCATCACGGCGACCGGTCCCGGGCACGTCCCGGCGATCGCCCAGCCCGCCCCGAAGAGCAGGCTCCCCGTCACATGGCGCCAGGCCGGGCGCTCGACCGACCAGCCGACCGGCTCGCCGGTGAAGAGCGCGCGCATGCCGGCGCGGCGGAGCAGGCGGGAGCCGACGAAGGCGACGGCGATCGCCGATCCCATGAGGAGATAGACGTCGGCCTCGCGGAGGAGGAGCATGGCGCGGATCACGGCGGGATCGGAGAGGCGCGCCCAGGCGAAGACGAAGCCGATCGCGGCGCCGAAGAGAAGTCCGGCGAGCTTCGCGCTCATGTTCATGACGCGCCTCCGAAAATCACCGCAAGGAGGTTGGCGAGCGCCACCGCCGTCGCGAAGAAAGTCATGGTCGAGACGAGGCTCGCCGGCGACATCAGCGAGATGCCGCACAGACCGTGGCCCGAGGTGCAGCCGCCCGCCGCCCGCGCGCCGAAGCCCATCATTACGCCCGCGACCGCAACGGCGCCGAGCTGGAGCGGCAGTCCGGTCGGGAGCAGCCCGCCGGCGGTGCCGTAAGCGATGGTTCCCATGAATGTTTGCGAGGCGAGCGCGTAGACGGCGCCGCCGGCGATCAGGAAGGCGCGGAAGCCGGGGCGGGTCTTCGACACCGCCGCGTCGGCGGCGTCGACGAAGCCGCCGAGCGCGCCGAACGGCTTGTTCACCGCGGCGCGCAGCCCGACGATCAGGAGGCCGAGGAGCGGCCCGGCGATGTACCAGGACAGGCGATCCGGCGACATGGCTCAGAGTCCTTCTGCGATGTGGGACTCGACCGGCAGGCCGGCGGCCTTCCATTCCGGGTAGCCGTCGAGGAGGCGCCGCGCCTTGCGGCCGCCGGCGCGGAGGATCGCGACGGCGCGGTCGGCATAGATGCAATAGGGGCCGCGGCAATAGGCGACGTATTCCTTGCCCTTGGGCAGCTTGGCGAGCCGCGCCTGCAGCGCGTCGACCGGCACCGAGATGGCGCCGGCGATATGACCGGCGGCGTATTCGCTCGCCGGGCGGGTGTCGAGGATGACGACGCGGCCGGAGCGGGCCCGTTCGATCAGCTCCGGCATCGCGACCGGCTCCGGGTCGGCGCGGTCGCCGAAATGATCGCGGACCAGCCGGTCGAGCTCGGCCAGCCGGCGCTCGGCGACGCGGCGGAGCGCATGCGACAGCTCGAAGACCGAGTCGTCGGCGAGGCGATAGTGGACATAGAGCCCGGCTTTGCGGCTCTCGACCAGGCCGGCCTCGCGCAGCCCCTGCAGGTGTTGCGAAGCATTGGCCACCGACAGGCCGATCTCGCCGGCGAGCGATTCGACGGTGCGCTCGCTCTGGGCCAGGAGCTCGAGGATCTCGAGCCGGTGCGGGCTGGCGAGCGCCTTGCCGATCCGGGCGAACTGGCCGTAGAGGCGGTCCTTGAAGGCGCGGTGGGCGGCGTCGCTTCGCATGGTCAAGTATTCTATTGAACACTTGACTAGTCTGTCAAGCCGGTATAATCAGAATAGTCGCGACGGCCAGGTGTTGGCCTGCCGTCCGCGAAGCGGGAGGGAGATGAGATGGCGACCACGACGACTGCCGCGTTCGACGCGGGCGAGCTTGAAGCCAAGGTGCAGGCGATGTACCGCGACGTCGCCGAGCGTCCGCGGGAAAAGTATCACTTCGAGATGGGGCGGGCCCTCGCCGAGCGGCTCGGCTATCCGCCCGCCGATCTCGACCGCATCCCCGCCGAGGCGATCGAGTCCTTTGCCGGCGTCGGCTACTATTTCCACCTCGCCGCCATCCGGCCCGGCGAGGCCGTCGTCGATCTCGGCAGCGGCTCGGGCATGGATTCGTTCCTGGCCGCGGGCATGGTCGGCGGCGAGGGAAAGGTGACCGGCGTCGACATGACCGATGCCCAGCGCCTCAAGGCGGAGCGGCTCCGCGACCGCGGCGGCTTCGCCAATGTCAGCTTCGTCAAGGGCTATATCGACGCGGTGCCGCTCGCCGACCGCGCCGCCGACGTGATCATCAGCAACGGCGTGTTCAATCTCGCGCCCGACAAGCCGGCGGTCTTCGCCGAGGTCGCGCGCCTGCTCAGGCCGGGCGGCAGGATGGCGATCGCCGACATCGTCACCGATCAGCGGCTCCCCAACTCGATCTCGTGCAACACGACGCTGTGGGCCGCCTGCATCGGCGGCGCGGCGCAGCGCGACGACTACCGCGCGATGATCGAGGCGGCCGGGCTCAAGGTTGACAGGATCGAGGACAACCCCGCCTACAAGTTCATCTCCGACAACGCCCTCGGCGCCAGCCGGAAATACGGCGTGAAGAGCGTCTCGGTGCTGGCCGTACGGACCTGAAGCGCGCCGTCGCATCGCGCGAGCCGGACCCTTGGCCCTCGCGCGTTGCCCTCCCAACCTCCGCCCTTAAAGCTACGCGATTCACGCATCTTTTTTGGCTTGTTCGCCCGGCGCCCACCGGTTCAGCGGCTCAGAACAAGGCTCCCCCTCGCCCCTTGTGGGAGAGGGCGAGTCCCATTCTCGACCGCCGAACCAGAAGGCGCCGTACCGAGCAAGATGTGTGAACGCGGAAAGTCTCCACCGGGGAGGAGAAGCTGTGCGACCGCGCCGCGTTTCGCGTGCGATGCCGGTCCTGGATTGCCGACACCGCCTGAGCCTCCTCCCCCGAAAGGGCTACCCGATCCACACATCTCACGGGCCCCCGATCGGCGGCACAAGAAGAGGCTCCCCCTCGCCCCTTGTGGGAGAGGGCGGTTTCGCTTGGCGAGCAAACCTGTGGCAGAGCCGAATTTGGCGATGGCCCGACGGCGAGCTTAGCGAAACCGGGTGAGGGGTACCCCCGCCGGGCGTCTCGCTCCGCCGTCATCGATGCGGGCGGCGCCCGCGAGGCTCCCGTTGCCGGCTCGCCGGCGCGGCCGGCTTCGTGAGGCGACCCATGCGAATCGCCCGGCGGGGCACCCCTCACCCGGATTTCCAAGTCCGATTTGCGAAGGGCAAATCGGGGAAATCCGCCCTCTCCCGCAAGGGGCGAGGGGGAGTCCCATTCTCGACCGCCGAACCAGAAGGCGCCGTACCGAGCAAGATGTGTTAACGCGGGAAGTCTGCGCCGGGGAGGAGAAGATGTGCGACCGCGCCCGCGTTTCGCGCGCGATGCCGGTCCTGGATTTGCCGACACAGCCTGTGCCTGCTCCCCCTGAAAGGGCTACCCAATTCACACATCTCCCTGGCCCCCGATCGGCGGCACAAAAAGAGGCTCCCCCTCGCTCCTTGTGGGAGAGGGCGGTTTCGCTTGGCGAGCAATCCTGTGGCAGAGCCAAATTGGCGCTGGCCTGACGGCGAGCTTAGCGAAACCGGGTGAGGGGTACCCCCGCCGGGCGTCTCGCTCCGCCATCGCCGATGCGGGCGGCGCCCGCGAGGCTCCCGTTGCCGGCTCGCCGGCGCGGCCGGCTTCGTCAGGAGACCGCCCTATTGCCCGTCGGGGCACCCCTCGCCCCTTGTGGGAGAGGGGGAGTCCCCGACCGCCGAACCAGAAAGGCGCCGTACCGAGCAAGATGTGTGAACGCGGAAAGTCTCCGCCGGGGAGGAGAAGCTGTGCGACCGCGGCCGCGCCGGTCCTGGATTGCCGGCACAGCCTGAGCCTCCTCCCGAAAGGAGGAGAGGGGTCAAGTTCACGCCAGCCACCGCGCGACGCTCAGTCCCGTCATCACCTATCGTGTTTCCTTTCGCCCGTCCCTGCCCCATAGTCGCCGCCCCGAAGCGCCGAATCCGGTGGTCCCATGCGCCTCCTGGTGGTTGCCGATCTCCACTATTCGCTGCCCCAGTACGACTGGGTGGCGACGATGGCGCCCGATTTCGACGCCGTGGTCATCGCCGGCGACCACCTCGACCTGTCCTCGATGGTCGACTACCGGGCGCAGATGGTGGTGGTCCGGAAATATATCGAAAGGCTCAGGGAGACGACCCGGCTGATCACCTGCTCGGGCAATCATGACCTCGATTCGCGCAACCCGGCCGGCGAGAAGACCGCCCGCTGGATCCGCGATTTGACCGGCGCCGGCGTCGAGTCGGACGGTCAGAGCTTCGTCCTCGGCGACATCCTCTTCACGGTCTGCGCCTGGTGGGACGGCGACGCCGAGCGCCGCTCGATCGGCGAGCAGCTCGCCGCCGACGCCCCGACGCGCGGCGGCCGCCGCTGGGTGTGGATCTACCACGCGCCGCCGTCGGCCTCGCCGACGAGCTGGGGCGGCGGCCGCTCCTTTGGCGACACCGCGCTCGAAAAATGGATCGCCGAATACGCTCCCGACATCGTCCTCTCCGGCCATGTCCACCAGGCGCCGTTCGTGCGCGACGGCTCGTGGGTCGATCGATGCGGCAAGACCTGGGTGTTCAACCCCGGCCATCAGTTCGGCGCGCCGCCGGCGCACCTCATCATCGACACCGACCGCGAGACCGTGCTGTGGTTCTCGGCCGCGGGTGCCGAGACCGTCCGCCTCGACCGTCCGTTGGCGCGCCCGGTCGAAAAGCTCCACGCCATGCCCGACTGGCTCACCTCCGGGGATCGGCAGCCGCGCGGCCAGCCGCCGGCGTAGCGCGGGCGTTCCTCCTCGAAGGCAGCCGCTATCGTCGGGTTGTCGACCGCGACGGAAGAACAGACTTGGCGGAGCGGACCACCGGGAGTCCACGGGTCCGATCACCGGCCGTCGTGTCCGGTTCGGCGATCCGGGATAACAGGTCGGCGTCATCGAAACCGGTTTTGAAATGAACTCCAATCCTCTCGACGTCATTCCGGCGAAAGCCGGAATCCATCACTGCCGGACCAATCCGCCTAATCGCCGGGATGGCGGTTCGCGATGGCCCCCGGCTGGAGTTTACCCCCGACTTTGATCGGGGCCGGCGTGACGGACGGCGTCAACTCTTGGTCGCGACCGCAAGTAACCGATGAGCCGACCCCGGAGCCACAAGCCGGTCTCGTGGCCCCCTCCCGACCTCCCCCTTTCAACTACGAGGTTCACGCATCTCCGGTTCGGGTTGTGGAACCAATGCCGGCTGCCCGCTGACCCGAAACACGATGTCGTTCCGGGCGCGGCGCAGCACGCAGTGGTGCGCCGCTGACCCGGAACCTCGTTCGGCCAAAGCGCGCTCCTGCCGGGAGGGGCGAGGTGCCGTCCTGCGCCGCACCGCGCTCCGCGCTGCGGCGCGCCCGAGACGACAATGCGTGGGCCGGGAGGGCCGCGAGAGGGCCATCCGGCGCACTCCAGGGCGGGATGACGTCACGGAAAATCGCCGACCGGTTTCCGCCCGACGGGACTGTCTTGCGACCCCCTCCCGACCTCCCCCTTTCAGGGGGAGGAGACCCATCGGCAACGATCGCGCAACTGCCGCACCCATGGTGGTTCGCCAGCACCGCAGCCCCCGAAAAGGGGGAGAGCCTGCCCCCGACTTGATCGGGGGACAGGGTCCTTGGGCTTGCCGAACCGATCCACCCTCGTCGCGCTCCAACCCCCCTCGACGTCATTCCGGCGAAAGCCGGAATCCATCACTGCCGGACCAATCCGCCCAATCGTCGCGCTTGTGGTGCGCCAGCAAGTCGCCGCAATGCGGCGGTGAAGCCCCACCCCACCCCCGACCCGCTCACATCCGGGGATCGGCGGCCTCGCGGTCGGACCCCGGCGTGAATTCGACGTCCTGTTGGTGGGTGAGCGCCTCCAGGACCTCGCCGACCATGCCGAAATGGTCCGCCCTCCCCTCGAACTGCTCTTTCAAATCGACCAGATAGGTGGTCGCGGCGTTGAGGCGCTGGGCGAGGAGCCTTGCCAGGAAGAAGGCGACCTCCGGGTGGACGCGTAGAAAGGCGGCGGCGTCGGCCGGCGCCCGCGCGATTGTCGGCGTGAGCGCGCGGACGGTCGCGGTGTGCGGCGCGTCGAGGAGCACCGACATCTCGCCGAACAGCGATCCCGGCTCGCTCACCACCGCCACCGGGGTCTCGCCGCGGAGGATCTCGACGCGCCCCTCGACCAGCACGAACAGCCGGCCGGAGCGGGTGCCTTCCGACATCAGCACCGCGCCGGGCGGGAAGTGTTCGAGCGGCGCGTCGGAGCAGTGATCGAGAATGCCGGCCATGGTTTATTCCGTTTCCGTTATTGGCCCCGGCCGGCCTTGATGAAGGCGAGGCCGAGGATGTGGGACCGGTCGCGCAATTCAAAGGCGCGCTGTTCGGCCATGCAAGCCTCATACCTCTGCGCGATGAAACGGTCGACCCTGGCTTTCATGCCGATGCAGCCGGCGGGACCGGTCAGCTTCTCCGCGGCCGGGACGAATTTCGCGCCGCAGCCGAGGAAGATGCTCCGGTGCGTTTCCTCGTGGCGTTTCAAATCGGCGACGAAGGCGTTCCACATCGATCTTGTGCCGGTGCTCATCCGGGCATAGTCCGCCGCCTGCGGCAGCGTCAGCACGAAGCTCCAGCGGAAGGTCAGGTCGGTAATGCGGCAGGCGCCGCCGGTGGTTGCCGTTTTCAGCGTCACCGTGTGCGCATGGGTGAGGTTGGCATAGGCGGGGCCGTCGTCGGGATCGATGATCGGATGGGCGCTCATGTCGTCGAGCACGGCGCGCGGGGTGGTGCCATGGACGCTGTGGGTGCGGTATTGGGTGGTCTGGACCAATTCGGCTGCTGCCGGCGTCGATCCGAGCCCGCCCAGAGCCGCCCATGCCAGCCCAACCAGGCAGACCAGCCCCGATCCGATGCGGTTCATTGCCGTCCCCCGTTTCCCGCTGGACAGCGATCATGATAGTCCGTAACGCAAACGGATCAAAACAGGAGGAGCGCATGGCCATCCGTGCCGTGGTGTGGGGCGAGAACGTTCACGATCGCGAAAACGCAGTGGTGCGAGGGATTTACCCGAGCGGTATGCACGGCGCCATCGCCGAGGCGCTGAACGAGGATCCGGCCATCAGCGCGACCACCGCGACCCTCGACCAGCCGGAGCACGGCCTCAGCCAGAAGCGCCTCGCCGAGACCGACGTCCTCACCTGGTGGGGCCACAAGGCCCACGGCATGGTGTCGGACGAGATCGTCGACCGGGTGGCCGAACGGGTCTGGGAGGGGATGGGACTCCTGGTTCTCCATTCCGGCCATTTCTCCAAGATATTCAAGAAGCTGATGGGGACTCCCTGCGCGCTGAAATGGCGCGAGGCGGGAGAGAAGGAGCGGGTCTGGGTGATCAACCGGAACCATCCGATCGCGCAGGGCCTGCCGCCGAGCTTCATCGTGCCGGAGACCGAGATGTACGGGGAACCGTTCATCGTCCCCGAGCCGATGGAGACGGTGTTCATCAGCTGGTATGACGGCGGCGAGGTGTTCCGGTCGGGCCTCACCTTCCAGCGCGGCGGCGGACGCATCTTCTATTTCTCGCCGGGGCACGAGGTCTACCCGATCTACCACGACAAGAACGTCCGCCAGGTGCTTCGCAACGCAGTGAAATGGGCGGCAAACCCGGCGCCGGCCTGGACCGATGTCGCCGAGGCGCAGAACGTGCCGACCGAGAAGGCACCCGAACCGATCACCCAGCGCGGCGCCAAGCTCCACGCGCCCGGCGAAGCCGGGTTCCGGTAAGCCCGATGCGCCTTTTGATTCTCGGTACCGGCAGCATGGCGCGGGCGCATGCCCTCGCCTTTGCCGCACAACCGGATGTGCAGATCGTGGCGGCCGTCGAGCCGAATCAGGAACGGCTCGCCGCCTTCGCGGAAGAACACCACATCCCGAACCGCTTCCCAGACCTCGATCAGGCGATCGCCTGGGGCGAATTCGACGCCGCGACGAATGTGACGCCCGACCCGGTGCACCACCCTACGACGATGCGGCTCATCGCGGCGAAGAAGGACGTCTTCTGCGAAAAGCCGCTCGCCACGGACTACCCGCTTGCCAAGGAGATGGCCGACGCAGCGGAGGCCGCGGGCATCATCAACATGGTGAACCTGACCTACCGGTCGTCCCCGGCGGTGCAGAAAGCGCGCGAGCTCGTCATGTCGGGGGAGATCGGCGCGCTGAAGCACTTCGAAGCGTCCTATCTGCAAAGCTGGCTCGTCGGCCAACACTGGGGCAACTGGCGCACCGAGGAACGCTGGCTGTGGCGCTTGTCGAGCAGGCACGGCAGCAAGGGCACGCTGGGCGATATCGGCATCCATGTCGTCGACTTCGCCACTTATGCCGCGGCCAGCGACATCGTTTCGCTGAACAGCCGGATCAAGACATTTCACAAGGCTGATAACGATCGAATCGACGACTACACGCTCGACGCCAATGATTCTTTTGTGATGACGGCGGAACTTGCCAACGGAGCGCTCGGACCGATCGAGGCGACCCGCTGGGCGACCGGCAATCTCAACGATATTCGCCTCAACCTCTTCGGCGACCTCGGCGGGCTCAGGGTCTTCACCGACGGGCGGGCATCATCGCTTTCAATCTGCGTCGGCGCCGATGTCGACACCCAGACGTGGCGGGATGTGGAATGCCCCCCGGTTCCCAACAATTATCAGCGGTTCGCCGACGCCGTCCGCTCGCGGATCAACGGCGATCCGGATTTCCGCCGGGGCGCCGCCATTCAACAGATCCTCGACCTTTGCTTTGCCGCCGACGACAAAGGCACGCTGAAGGTCGGATAGGGGAAGTTCTCGGCACCGACTTCGTGCGGCACGCGTTGCCGCAACACCACACCCTCCCCAAAACTACCCCCATATGCGGCCTCTTGGCTTGCCGAAGCGGCCGTAGTTGGGGCAAACACAAGGCTCGACGTGCGCTCGCCCGCGCGACCGGGCGTGACCAAGCGGTGGTGCCCGATGCGAAAGACGATCCTTATCACTACAGGAATTGTGTTGGCCCTGGCTGCCGGCGCGTTTCAGGCCAACGCCGCGGTGAAATCGTACTGGGATCAGGCGTCCGGCCGCTGGATCAAGTTCGACACCCAGACCAAGCGGATCATACCGACCCCACATTCCGGCGGCACCACCGGCACGGCCAGCGACAGCGCATACTCATATTCGCCGATCAAGCGGAAGACGATCGACTACAACGGACCGTTCGGGCCGGATACGATCGTGATCAATACCACCGAGCGGCGTCTCTACTACGTCTTCGCGCCCGGCAAGGCGCTCAAATACGGCGTCGGCGTCGGCCGCGAGGGCTTCCAGTGGGCGGGCGTCAACCGGATCACCCGCAAGGCGGAGTGGCCGGGCTGGACCCCGCCACCGGAGATGATTGTCCGCGAGAAGCAGAACGGTCGCATCCTTCCCGCCCACATGGACGGCGGGGTCGACAATCCGTTGGGGGCGCGCGCCCTCTATATCGGCGACACGATGTACCGGATCCACGGCTCCAACGAACCCTGGACGATCGGACACGCCGTCTCTTCCGGCTGCATCCGCATGACCAACGACGACGTGACGCACCTCTATGACCAGGTGAAGATCGGTACCCGTGTCGTCGTGCTCCGCGGCGACGAGACCCCGACGCAACTTGCTGCGCTGGCCCATCCGCCGCCGGAAAAGAAGGCGCCGATCACGGCCGAGGCGCGGGCCAAGGATGACGGGCTGATGAGCATCGGCGTGGTCGCACCCGGCGCGGTGCCCGCCGACAAGCCCGATACGACGCCGACGGCCAGCGTCGCCCCGACCGAGGCCACCACGGCCGCAGTCGCCGGGCCGCCGGAAGCGCGCACCAAGGACGATGCCGTCACCGCGGCGCTCCCGATCGTGGTTCCAACAGACCCGGCAATCGCAACGCCGCAAGAAGCCCGCGCCAAGGATGACGAGATGACGGGCGCGACGCCTCCCGAGGTCGACAATTCGGCCGCCGCGAACAGCGCCGCCCTGCCCGGGCAAAGTGTTCCGAATTAGGAGCCGGTTCCTCGCGAATCGCCGCGGCCGGGCGATTGGGACGCACGGCTCAGGCCTTTCTCGTCGAGATCGGCCAGATAGTCCGCCCACAGCGTCTCGCGGTCTTCGCCGAGCTTCCGCAAATACGTCCACGAAAAGATGCCGGTGTTGTGCCGGTCGGAGAAGGTCAGCCGCACCGCATAGTTGCCGACCTGGTCGATGGCGGAGATGGTGACATCCATCTTGCCCGGAACCGTCTGGCGCTGCTCCGGGCTGTGGCCCTGAACCTCAGCGGACGGGCTGAGCACGCGAAGATATTCGGCCGGCAAATCGAAGACGGCGCCATCGTCGAAGCGCACTTCGAGGGACCGCCGGTCCTTGCGGAGCCTGATCTCGGTTGGCCAAGCGCCGGTTCCTGCGCCCATCTTCCTGGTATCCTTTCAACCCGGACAACATGATCGTGAGCCCACGGGGCTTTGAAGCACGCCGGCCATGGGCTATCTATGACGATATGGCCGAACGGCCAGATCGAAAAGGAACGGTTTGCGGCGTGTCGGGCGATCTTTCTCCGCTGGTCGACAGGTTCGGACGCGCGATCACCTATCTTCGCGTCTCGGTCACCGACCGCTGCGATTTCCGCTGCGTCTATTGCATGGCGGAGGACATGACGTTCCTGCCCAAGCGGGATGTCCTGTCCCTCGAAGAGCTTGACCGGCTCGCTTCGGCCTTCGTCGAGCGCGGCGTGCGGAAGCTCCGGCTGACCGGCGGCGAGCCGCTCGTCCGCAAGAACATCATGAGCCTGATTGCCTCGCTCTCGCGTCATCTCAAGAGCGGTGCGCTCGACGAACTGACGCTCACCACCAACGGCTCGCAACTCGCCCGCTATGCGGCGGAGCTCGCCGGCCACGGCGTCAAGCGGATCAATGTCTCGGTCGATACGCTCGACCCGGCGAAGTTCAGGGCGATCACGCGCTGGGGCGAGCTCGACAAGGTGCTCGACGGCATCAGGGCGGCGCAGGCGGCCGGGCTCGCCATCAAGATCAACGCCGTGGCGCTCAAGGACGTCAATGAGCACGAGTTCGACGACCTGATCCGCTGGACGCACGGCGAGGGCATGGACCTGACACTGATCGAGACCATGCCGCTCGGCGAGATCGGCGCCGACCGGACCGACCAGTACCTGCCCCTCAGCCTCATCCGCGCGCGGCTTGCCGAGCGGTGGACGCTGGCGGACATCCCCTACAATACCGGCGGCCCGGCGCGCTATGTGCGGATCGCCGAGACCGGCGGACGGCTCGGCTTCATCACCCCGCTCACCCACAATTTCTGCGAAGGCTGCAACCGGGTGCGGGTCACCTGCACGGGCACGCTCTATATGTGCCTCGGCCAGGAGGACGCCGCCGATCTCCGGGCGCCGCTTCGCGCATCGGAGGGCGACGGGCTCCTTCAGGCGGCGATCGACGAAGCCATTGGGCGCAAGCCGAAGGGCCACGACTTCGTCATCGACCGGGCGCGGCAGCAGCCGGCGGTCTCCCGCCATATGAGCGTCACCGGCGGCTGAGCTCGTCCGCAATTTGGCGGATCGGCCGAACCGGTCCATAATCTTCGGCGTCAACATCAACTGGGAATCCTGGCGTGGCCGGCAAGCCGCGCGGATACGAATCTTTGGGAGATTTGCCGTGACCCTACTCACCGACTTCGATCTCAATGACGACGGCAAGATCGATCTCGATGCGATCTACAACCAGCCCGATCCTCGCGGCTATTATCAAACCCTTTTCAGCCTCGACTACCGAATACCCGCCGCAGCCGAACCCCTCTTCCGGCGGGCGATCCGGGCGTTTCGCGATACCAGGCGACGGCGAGACGCGACGATCCTCGACGTCGGTTCCTCCTACGGCGTCAATGCGGCAATCCTCAAGCACGGCTATCCCCTCTCCGAGCTCTTCCGGCTCTACGCACCGACGACGATCGCCGGCATCCCCCCGCGAGAGCTGATCGAGCGCGACCGTTCGCTCTTCAATGGCGGCCGAAGCGATGCGAGCATCACGGCCATCGGCCTGGACAGCGCGTCGAAGGCGATCGCCTATGCCAGCGCCGCCGGCATCCTCGACAACGGCATCGCCGTCGATTTCGAACGGCGGGAGCCGACTGCCGAGGAGGCCGCGCAGCTCGCGCCAGTCGATCTTGTGGTCTCCACCGGAGCGATCGGCTATGTCGGTGCGCCGACCTTCAGCCGCATCCTCGATGCCGCCCCGCGGCAGCCCTGGTTGGCCGTGTTCGTGCTCCGCATGTTTCCCATCACCCGGATCGCCGCGATGCTGAAGCGCCGCGGCTATGCCGTGTTCAAGCTCGACGGCCAGACCTTCCGTCAGCGCCGCTTCGCCAACCGGAAGGAGCGGGGAAAGGTGATCGCGCGCCTCGAAGCCATCGGAATCGATCCGGCGGGACTGGAAAGCGATGGCTGGCTCCACGCCGAGTTCTTCCTTGCGAAGCCGTCGAGAGAAGGGCTGACCATGCCCTTGCCCGATCTCACGCGTATCTAGCGCTTGTTGCATTCGACCCGGCCGGGCGCGATCCTCCCGCGGCGAATGGCGGGGAGCGGGCGTGTCCAACACCTATGACGTGATCGTCGTCGGGATCGGCGGCATGGGCTCCGCGGCGTGCTGGCAGCTGGCGCGCCGCGGGCTCAGCGTGCTCGGCCTCGAGCGCTTCGACATCCCTCACAGTCACGGCTCCTCGCACGGCCTTACCCGCATCATCCGCCTCGCCTACTACGAGAGCCCGGCCTATGTGCCGCTCCTCATCCGCGCCTTCGAACTCTGGCGCGAGGCCGGCGAGGCCCGTGAGGAACGCCTCCTCTATACGACCGGATCGATCGACGCAGGTCCGGAAGGCAGCGGCCTGTTCGAAGGTTCGCTCGACTCCTGCCGCGCGCACGGACTGAAGCATGAGGTTTTCTCCGGTTCCGAGGTCAACCGGCGCTTCCCGGGCTTTCGGCTGCCCGGCGACCATTGCGCGCTTCTCCAACCCGACGGCGGCTTCGTCCTGCCCGAACGCGCGATCGTCGCCCACGTCGTCATGGCGCAAGCGCTCGGCACCGAGATTCACGCCCGCGAGCCGGTTGCCGAATGGGCGCCGATCGCCGGCGGCGGCGTCCGGGTCCAGACGACGCGGGACACGTATGAGGCCGGACGGCTGGTGCTCTCACCCGGCGCCTGGATTGGCGATCTCGTGCCGGCGCTGCGGACGATCGCGATTGCCGAGCGCCAGGTCCTCGGCTGGTTCCAGCCGAAGCATCCGGAGTGGTTTTCGCCGGATGCCTTTCCCGTCCTCAATCTCCTGGTCGAGGAGGGCCGCTACTATCTCCTGCCGGTCTGGGGCGTGCCGGGCCTGAAGATCGGCCTCTATCACCACTTGGGCGAATCTGGACACGCCGATGGGCTTTCCCGCGAGGTGGGAGCCGACGACGAGGCCGTGCTCCGGCGCTGCGTCACGCGCTATTTCCCCGACGCCGACGGCCCGACCATGGCGCTTCACGCCTGCCTCTTCACCAACACGCCGGACGAGCACTTCATCATCGACACGCTGCCCGGAGAGGACGACGTGATCGTCGTCTCACCCTGCTCCGGCCATGGCTTCAAGTTCGCGAGCGTGGTCGGCGAGATCGTCGCGGATCTGGCAACGACCGGGCGGAGCCGCTTCGATCTCGCGATGTTCCGCGCCGACCGCTTCGGACCCTCGGGCTAGGCGGCGGCGAGCTGCTGCATCAGCCCGGCCATGTCCACGATGTTCCAGTGCTCGGCGACCTTGCCGTCGCGGTAGCGGACGAAATCCATGACGCGGATGGTGGCGCGCTTGCCGGTGGGCGGAGCGCCGAAGAGGGGACCGAGATTGGTGCCGGTGAAGGTCTTGTAGGTCGCAACGAGATCGCCCTCGGCGATCATGTGGGTGACCTTTGCGTCATGGTCGGGAAAGGCCTGGCGGATCATGCCGAGGACTGCCTTCACTCCCTCGACGCCGTCCGGCAAGCCGGGCGCCTTGGAGTGATCCACCACATCGACGCTGACGAATTCGGCAACACGACCGAGCTCGCCGCGATTCTGCAACGTCTCGACCAAAGCTTGCTGGCGCGCCTTGTTCGCCTGGGCGCGGTCGGCGGTCACGGTTTGCATGACGGCTGGTCCTCCGAAATGCCGGGCTTTCCCTCGCGAGCCCCTCGTCGCCCCTTGTGCCGGGGCGTGATTTCCTCCAAGCTCGCCCGGCGATTGTCAATGCCATTGCCTACTTTGTCAAGTGGATTGCATAAATGGCCTTTGACCCCGAATTGGTCCGCTCGCAAAGGGAGCGCCTGTTATTGCGGCTCCTGTTCAGGACTACCGACGTGATGAACCGGACCATGGCCGACCGCATCCGCGCGCGCGGCTTCCCCGACTTCCAGAACTCGTTCACCGGCGTGCTGGTCCACATCGATACCGAAGGCACGCGTATCGGCAGGATCGCCGGCCGCATGGGTGTCTCGCGGCAAGCCGTCAGCCAGCAACTCCGGGAGATCGAGGCGCGCGGCTACGTCGAACGCGTTGCCGACCCCGAGGACGGTCGCGCCGTGATCGCGCGCCATACCAAGGCCGGGCGGAGCGTCCTGATTACGGCGATAGAGGTGATGCTCGGCATCGAGACCGAATACGAGGATATCCTCGGGAGCGATGGGCTGGCTCGGCTGAAGCGGCTGCTGGCGCGCCTTGCCGGCGCGATCGATCCCGCAGGCGACCTCGATACCGAATAGGCGATAGCAGGCCGGGCGCGTGGCCAAACCGGTTGTTTGCACCGCGAATGGCCCGAATGGTTGCGCACCGCCGACGATGTCGCCATATCGGATGCCGTCGCGCCGGCGATTGGCGCCGCGGAGAAGCGGATCGGAAAGATGAACCTCCTCCTCAACGTGCTCTGGATTATCTTCGGCGGACTCTGGATGGCGGTCGGCTGGCTGATTGCCGCCGTCATCATGGCGATCACCATCGTCGGCATCCCATGGGCGAGGGCCGCCTTCAATATGGCGCGCTACACGCTGCTGCCGTTCGGCTTCATGGCGGTCGACCGCGAGGCCTGGCGCGGCGAAGGCGACATCGGCACCGGGCCGCTCGGGGTCGTCGGCAACCTCATCTGGCTGGTGCTTGCCGGCTGGTGGCTGGCGCTCGCCCACCTCTTCACCGCGATCGGCCTCGCCATCACCATCATCGGCCTCCCCTTCGCCTGGGCGCACCTCAAGCTCGCCGGCATCGCCCTCTGGCCGATCGGCAAGGAGATCGTGCCGCGCGACATGGCGGCGGGACCGCGGCGGATGGGCGCAATCTGACTTCCGTCGCAGCAACTGCGCGAGCGAAGCCCATCCAACGCACGACCGTTGAAGCGCCGGAGCGCCTCGCCTGGTCGGGCCGGGTCCGGAGGCGTTGGGCTTGTTCAGAGGTCGGCGCAGGCGGCCCTGGGCCTTGTCTTGTCCAAGCAACGAGCTGCGATCATCGGGCGTAATCTGTCTCCTTGACAAGGGACCGGATAGGATTATATTCACAGACGTTCCTGCTCGCGAGGGGGCGTCGTCCGGAGGCGAACCTGATGGCGGAGCGGGAAGCGGCGACCGCGGACGGGAACGCATCCCGTCACCCGGTACGCCCCGGAAAGGGCCGTCGGGCACCACGACCCGTCCGCCTTTCAGTAGGCATTAGGCTGGCTTGATCGCGGCTGAAGTCCCTGCCGGGGTAAGCGAAGACGCCGCGGCGGGCGCGGGTGTTGCGCCCAAATTTCGGACTACCCGGACTGGCGTGACACACGCGCCCGCCCACCCCTCGTCGCGCCGGAGCGCGAAGCGCAAACGCCGATCGGGGGCCGAACATCGTAGGATGGGTCGAGCGGAGCGAGACCCATCGGACTGCTCCATGCCTCGGGAGCCCCCACCCGCGAGGACGTTAGCCCATGCCTGTCGCGGCGAGGGGCGGCTCCAATCCCGATTTTCCTTGCGTCGAAAGGCCTTCGGTCGTTTCCCTCTCCCCCGCGGCAATGTTATCGTCGCCGCCAATTCCCGACACCAAGGAACCGCTGGCGCTGCCGGCGCGCGAGGAAACATCAATGAACGCCCCGTCGAAGCCGGTGAAATCCGCGCAAATCCGGGCCATCGGTGACCGACCAGGAGGCGCTCGCCTTCCATGCCCAGGGCCGGCCGGGCAAGCTCGAGATCAACCCGACCAAGCCGATGGCGACGCAGCGCGACCTGTCGCTCGCCTATTCGCCGGGCGTGGCGGTTCCGGTCAAGGCGATCGCCGAGGACCCGGCGCTTGCCTTCGACTACACGACGCGCGGCAACCTGGTCGCGGTCATCTCCAACGGCACCGCGATCCTCGGCCTCGGCAACCTCGGCGCGCTCGCCTCGAAGCCGGTGATGGAGGGGAAGGCGGTTCTCTTCAAGCGCTTCGCCGACGTCGATTCGATCGACCTCGAGGTCGACACCGAGAACGTCGACGAATTCGTCAACAGCGTGCGCTTCCTCGGACCGTCCTTCGGCGGCATCAACCTCGAGGATATCAAGGCGCCCGACTGCTTCGTCATCGAGAGCCGCCTCCGGGAGATCATGGACATCCCGGTGTTCCACGACGACCAGCACGGCACCGCGATCATCGCCACCGCCGGCCTGATCAACGCGCTCCACCTCACCGGGCGCGACATGAAGACGACGCGGCTGGTCTGCAACGGCGCCGGGCTCCGCCGGCATCGCCTGCGTCGAACTGGTCAAGGCGCTCGGCATGCCGGCCGGGAACATCATCCTCTGCGACACCAAGGGCGTCGATCTACAAGGGCCGCAGCGAGGGCATGAATCAATGGAAGTCGGCGCATGCGACGGACACGGAGGCCCGGACCCTCGCCGATGCGATGGCCGGCGCAGACGCCGTCTTCGGCCTGTCGGCGAAGGGCGCCTTCACGCCCGAGATGATCGCGCTCGATGGCGCCGAAGCCGATCATCTTCGCCATGGCCAATCCCGATCCGGAGATCACGCCTGAGGAGGTCGACCAGATCCGCGACGACGCGATCGTCGCTACCGGACGCTCCGACTATCCCAATCAGGTCAACAACGTCCTCGGCTTCCCCTACATTTTCCGCGGCGCCCTCGATGTCCGCGCCCGCACCATCAACGAGGACATGAAGATCGCCGCGGCGCAGGCGCTCGCCGCCCTCGCCCGCGAGGACGTGCCCGACGAGGTCGCCGCCGCCTACCAGGGCTTCCGCCCGAAGTTCGGGCCGCATTACATCATCCCGGTGCCGTTCGACCCGCGGCTGATCAGCGAGATCCCGGCGGCGGTCGCCAGGGCCGCCATGGATTCGGGCGTGGCGCGCAAACCGATCGAGGATATGGCCGCTTACCGGGTGCAGCTTTCGGCCCGCCGCGACCCGATCGTCGGCACGCTGCAGCGCATCTTCCAGCGTGTCCGGCGGATCCCGAAACGCGTCGTCTTCGCCGAGGGCGAGGAAGAGCAGACGATGCGGGCCGCGGTGAGCTTCGTGCATCACAAGCTCGGCACCGCCATCCTGATCGGGCGCGAGGATACGGTGCGCGCCGCGGCCGATCGCGCCGGGATCGATCTCCGCGAGGGCATCGAAATCCATAACGCGCGGCTGTCGCGCCGCAACGTCGACTATGCCGATTACCTCTATTCACGCCTGCAACGGCGCGGCTTCCTGTTTCGCGATTGCCAGCGGCTCGCCAACACCGACCGCAACGCCTTCGGCGCCTGCATGGTCGCCCTCGGCGACGCCGATGCGATGGTGACCGGGGCGACCCGCAATTACGGCGCGGTGCTTGACGACATCCGGAAGGCGATCGACCCCAAGCCAGGCCACCGGGTCATCGGCGTCTCGATCGTGCTGGCGCGCGGGCGGACCGTGCTTGTCGCCGATACCGCCGTCCACGAGATGCCGACGGCGGAGGAACTCGCCGACATCGCCGAGGAGGCGGCCGGCGTCGCCCAGCGCATGGGCTACGAGCCGCGCGTCGCCTTCCTCGCCTACTCGACCTTCGGCCAGCCCGAGGGCGAGCGGGCGCGGCGGGTGCGCGAGGCGGTGCAGATCCTCGACGGACGACGGGTCGAGTTCGAGTATGACGGGGAAATGGCGGCCGACGTGGCGCTCAACACCGCCGCCATGACCCCCTACCCGTTCTGCCGGCTCTCGGGCCCGGCAAATGTCCTGATCATGCCGGCCTGGCACTCGGCGTCGATCGCGACCAAGCTCCTCCAGGAGCTCGGCGGCTCGACCGTGATCGGACCGCTTCTCGTCGGCCTCGACAAGCCGGTGCAGATCGTCTCGCTCGGCGCCAAGGATTCGGACATCGTCAACATGGCGGCGCTGGCGGCGTTCAGCCTCGGGGGCTGATCCCGAGGCTCAGACCTTCACCGGCCTGCCGCTGTCCTTCGATTCGGTCGCGGCATCGGCGAGCCGCTGGGCCATCAGCCCGTCATGGCCCGACGGCGAGGTCGGCTTGCCGGTCTCGACCGCGTCGATGAAGGCGGCGAGCTCGGCGCGGTAGGCCGGCGTGTAGCGCTCGAGGAAGAAGTTGCATGCACCGGGTCGGCGGTGAAGCCGGTCTTCGGTCGCCACCTCGACCGTCGTCTCGTGGATGTTGCCGGCGCGGATCATGCCGCTCCGAGCCGTGGACCTCGATGCGCTGGTCGTAGCCGTAGGTGGCGCGGCGCGAGCAGGAGATCTGGCAGAGCTTGCCGGAGGCGGTGCGCATCATCACCATCGCGGTGTCGACGTCGCCGGCCTTGCCGATCGCCGGGATCGACCAGCACCGAGCCGACGGCGTGGACCTCGACCGGCTCCTCGCCGAGCAGGAAGCGCGCCATGTCGAAATCGTGGATCATCATGTCGCGATAGAGGCCGCCCGAGCGCTCGATATAGGAGATCGGCGGCGGACCGGGATCGCGCGAGATGATCGTCACCATCTCGACCGTTGCCGACCGCGCCGGCGTCGAGCCGCTGCTTGAGCGACGGCGAAATTCGGATCGAAGCGGCGGTTGAAGCCGATCATCAGCGGCTTGCCGGCGCGCTCGACCACCTTCAGGCAGGCCTCGATCCGCTTCGCGTCGAGGTCGACCGGCTTCTCGCAAAGCACCGCCTTGCCCGCCTCGCACCGCCTGCTCGATGAAGTCGGCGTGGGTGTCGGTCGAGGTGCCGATCAGGATCGCGTCGATGTCCTTCGCGGCGATGATATCGTCGGCGCTGCGCGCCTCGGCGCCGTGGGCCGCGGCGAGCGCCGTTCGCCGCGCTCGGCGTCGACATCGGCCACCGCGACCAGCTTCGCATCCGGCGACGCCGCGATGTTGCCGCCGTGCAGCTTGCCGATCCGCCCCGCCCCGAGCAGCCCGAAACGCACCATGTTTCCTCTCCTCCCCGATACGGAATGAAAATTCCGAATTGACCTCAGTTTGGAACCGATGTTTCATTCTCTCTAGAGCGCGGCGCGAATGGCTGTCCAATGATAATCCGGGAGAAGCATGCCAGAGACGGGCGGCGTCACCCTACCCTCGACGTCGTGACCATCGGCCGCTCGTCGGTCGATCTCTACGGCAAGCAGATCGGCTCGCGGCTCGAGGACATCGCCTCCTTCGCCAAGTCGGTCGGCGGCTGCCCGGCCAACATCGCCATCGGCGCGGCGCGCCTCGGCCTCAAGTCGGCGCTCGTCACCGGCGTCGGCGACGAGCAGATGGGCCGCTTCATCCTCGAGCAGCTCGCGCCGCGAAGGCGTCGTCGACCGACGGCGTCAAGATCGACCCGGAGCGGCTGACCGCGCTCGTCCTCCTCTCGGTCGAGAACGACACCACCTTCCCGCTGCTCTTCTTCCGCGAGAACTGCGCCGACATGGCGCTGACCGAGGACGACATCGATCCCGGCGCTGATCGCCTCGGCGGAGGCGGTCGTCGTCACCGGCACGCACTTCTCGCGGCCCAACACCGACGCCGCGCAGCGCAAGGCGATGCGGATCGCCCGCGACGCCGGGCGCAAGGTCGCCTTCGACATCGACTACCGCCCGAACCTCTGGGGCCTCGCCGGCCACGCCGCCGGCGAGGAGCGCTACATCAAGTCCGACCGGGTCTCGGAGCATCTCCAGACCGTCCTCGCCGACTGCGACCTCATCGTCGGCACCGAGGAGGAGATGCGGATCGCCGGCGGCGGCGACGATGCGCTGTCGGTGCTGCGGAAAGTCCGCGCGCTCACCGACGCGACGCTCGTCCTGAAGCGCGGGCCGATGGGCTGCGTCGTCTTCCCCGGCGCCGATTCCCGGACCGGATCGAGGACGGCATCGTCGGCAAGGGCTTCCCGATCGAGGTGCACAACGTGCTCGGCGCCGGCGACGCCTTCATGGCCGGCTTCCTGCGCGGCTGGCTGCGCGGCGAGCCGATCGAGACGGCGGCGACCTGGGCCAATGCCTGCGGCGCCTTCGCCGTCTCGCGGCTCCTCTGCTCGCCGGAATACCCGACCTGGGAGGAACTGAGCTACTTCCTCGACCACGGCAGCCCGCACCATGCGCTCCGCAAGGACGAGACGCTCAACCACATCCACTGGGCGACCACCCGGCGGCCGCAGCCGGAGACGCTGATGGCGCTCGCCATCGACCATCGCGTCCAGCTCGAGGCGACTGGCCGACCGCGCCGGCGCGCCGCGTGAGCGGCATCAACGCCTTCAAGGTGCTCGCCGTCGAAGCCGCGGCGAAGGTCGCCGACGGCCGGCCCGGCTACGGCATGCTCCTCGACGAGACCTATGGCCGCGAGGCGCTCTTCGCCGCGGCGCAGCGAGCCGTTCTGGA
This sequence comes from uncultured Alphaproteobacteria bacterium, assembly GCA_963792845.1. Taxonomy (GTDB): domain Bacteria; phylum Pseudomonadota; class Alphaproteobacteria; order Rhizobiales; family Kaistiaceae; genus Bauldia. The sequence continues at coordinate 49,072 of CAWBXW010000005.1, read as the reverse complement.
TCGGCCGGCCGGTCGAACTGCCGGGCTCGCGGCCGCTCCGCTTCGAGTTCGACCAGGACATCGGCGGCCGGCTCGCCGAATGGCCGGTGACCCACACGGTCAAGTGCCTCGCCTTCTATCCACCCCGACGACGACGCGGCGCTGAAGGCCGAGCAGACCGAGACGCTCCGCACGCTCTCACGAGGCGGCGCGGCGGAACGGCCTCGAACTTCTCGTCGAGATCATCGCCAGCAAGCACGGCGCCGTCGACGACGACGACCACCGCCACGGTGCTCGAGGCGCTCTACGCGGCCGGCATCAAGCCGGACTGGTGGAAGCTCGAGCCGCAGGCGACGCCGGCGGCCTGGCGGCAACATCGAGGAGCGTCATCGCGCAAGGCCGACCCCTGGTGCCGCGGCGTCGTGCTCCTCGGCCTCGAGGCGCCGGAGCGACGAACTCGAGGCGGCCTTCGCCCTCTGCGCCGACGTCGCCGTCGTCAAGGGTTTCGCCGTCGGCCGCACGATCTTCAACGACGCCGCCGAGAAATGGCTCGCCGGCGAGATCGACGACGGGGCGGCGATCGACGACATGGCGGCCCGCTTCGCCCGGCTCACCGCGCGCCTGGCAGCGAGCACGGGGCGCGCGGGCGGCTTGAGCCTCCGCCTTCCATGGTCCGATTGAGCCGGTGACTGGACTGGGAAGACCGTCGTAAGATCAGCGCCTGCCGGACCACCGCGCTCGGCCAGCCTCGTCGTGATCATGTGAGTGGAGAATTCGACAATGTCCGAGCGCTTCCTCGCAGTCGCCGCTGCCGCGCTGATGTTCTTCGGCGCCATCCTGCCTCCCGGCACCACTCGCGCCGCTGGAGCTGCGCCGGCTGACGAAGCCGGGGTGACGGAAGCCGTCAATCAGTGGATCTCGGCCCTCAACGCCATGGTCGCCGGCGATCCGGAGCCCTTTGCCGCCCTCTTCAGCCATTCCGACGACGTTATCTACATGAGCGGCGAGGGCACGTACCGGATCGGGTGGGACGCGACCTGGGCCGACTGGAAGGAGCAGGCGGCGAAGAGCCTCGGCGGCCACGTCGTGGCGGGCGACATCCACACCATCATTGCCGGCGATATCGCTACGGTCGGCTTGGTGGCCAACGCAACGGTCACAATGCCGGATGGCAGTTCGAAGCAACTCCGCGTTCGCCAGACGACGGTCTTCCGGAAGGAAGGCGGGTCATGGAAGCTGGTTGCCCACCATGCCGACAACCTGCCCGTCTGGACTGCCATCGTGGACGGCAAGTGACGCTGCGAGACTTCCCGCAATCCCCGCCTGAGAAGACGAGACTTCCGCCATGTCGCGACTTCATCTCCGCCAGCACCGCCCCGACCACGAGCACCGGCGTCGTCCGCATCACGCCCGAGAGCGCCGGCTGGGACTATGTCGGCTTCGACCTCTACAAGCTCGCACCCGGGCGAGACCGCCGTCGGCCGAAACCGGCGACCGCGAGGTCTGCCTCGTCTTCGTCTCCGGGCAAGGCCAAGGCGGAAGCCGGCGGCGAGGATTTCGGGGTCCTCGGCGAGCGGATGAGCCCGTTCGACGGCAAGCCGTGGTCGCTCTACGTGCCGGCCGGCGCGTCACTGGAAGATCACGGCGGAGACCGACCTCGAATCGCCGCCTGCTCGTCGCCGGGCGTCGCCGGCAGCCGCCCGCCCCGCGTCATCGGCCCGGACAGCCATCGCGGTGATGACCCGCGGCAAGGGCAACAATGTCCGCTACGTCACCGACATCATCAACGAACACGACCCGGCCGACAGCCTGCTCGTCGTCGAGGTGATCACCCCGGCCGGCAACGCCTCGAGCTATCCGCCGCACAAGCACGACCGCGACGCCTTCCCCGAGGAGACGCAGCTCGAGGAGGTCTACTACCACCGCCTCAACCCGCGGCAGGGCTTCGGCTTCCAGCGCATCTACACCGACGACCGCTCGCTCGACGTGTCGATGACCATCGAGGACGGCGACGTGACGCTGGTGCCGCGCGGCTACCACCCCTGCGCCGCGCTTCACGGCTACGACCTCTATTACCTCAACGTCATGGCCGGCCCGAAGCGCGCTCTGGCGCTTCTACAACGACCCGGCGCACGAGTGGATGCTGAAGGCGTGACTCGCGAGCCGGGTTCGACGCAGCATCAAGTCAGCGAGGGAATTGCTCAAAAGTCAGGGCGAGCAGGGACGCGAAAGCCGCCAGGGAGGCGATCGGGAAGACCACGGCCCGTCTTCGGGGCGCGTACGCCCGGTAATACTCGTCCTCGAAGCTAGCGCCGGATCTCCGGGCCGATGAGCGATGCCGGATCAGGCTTGCCGCGATAAGGGTGTCCATCGTCTTCGCCTTTGCGTGGTGAGCGTCGAAGGCGGACGCTCTACGCTCACCGGGATCGGCCAACGTCCCCCGTTCGGATGACGCCTTCAGGAAGACGCGGCAACTGTGACGCAGGTCACAGTCCAGCCTCGGCTTTCGGTCTCACCGATCCGTAGGGGGCGAACCAAAACCTGGCCGGCGACCGTCGAGCGACAACTCCCTTGGTCGCGCGACAAAAACGAGAGGCTACAGGGGTCCGAAATCCGCTCCGCGGCGACCTGTCAGGGCAGCGTGTAGGCCGTCTTCACCGTGGTGAAGAACTCCGCCGCATACCTGCCCTGCTCGCGCGGGCCGTAGCTCGAGCCCTTGCGGCCGCCGAACGGCACGTGGTAGTCGACGCCGGCCGTCGGCAGGTTGACCATCACCATGCCGGCCTCGGCGTTGCGCTTGAAGTGCGAGGCGTATTTGAGGCTCGTCGTGCAGATGCCCGAGGACAGGCCGAACGGCGTGTCGTTGGCGACGTGCCAGCGCCTCGTCGTAGTCCTTGACCTTGATGACGCTCGCCACCGGGCCGAAGATCTCCTCGCGGTTGATCCGCATCTCCGGCTTGGTCTCGGTGAACAGCGCCGGCTGCAGGTAGAAGCCGGGCGTCTCGCGGTTGAGCCGCTCGCCGCCCCAGCGGAGCGTTGGCGCCCTCGTCCTTGCCGATGCCGGATGTAGCTCTTCGTCCTGGTCGAGCTGGCTCTGGTCGACGACCGGGCCGATATGGGTGCCCTCCTTCAGCGCGTCGTCGACGACGAGGCCCTTCAGGCGCTCGGTCAGCGCGCGTCGACGAACTTGTCGTGGATGCCGGCGGTCACCACCAGCCGCGACGAGGCGGTGCAGCGCTGGCCGGTCGAGAAATAGGCGCCGTTGGCGGCGCATTCGACCGCGATCTTGAGGTCGGCGTCGTCGAGCACGACCAGCGGGTTCTTGCCGCCCATCTCGAGCTGGAACTTGCGCATCACGCTCGACCGAGGCCTCGGCGACCTTCTTGCCGGTGCCGACCGAGCCGGTGAAGGTGAGCGCGTTGACGTCGGGCGACTTGAGCGATGACGTCTGGCCGACCACCGAGCCGCGGCCCATGACGAGGTTGAGGACGCCCTTCGGCAGGCCGGCGCGGACCGAGGATGTCGACCAGCGCCCAGGTGCAGCCCGGCACCAGGTCGGCCGGCTTGACCACCACCGTGTTGCCGTAGCAGAGCGCCGGCGCGATCTTCCAGGCGGGAATGGCGATCGGGAAGTTCCACGGCGTGATGATGCCGACGACGCCGACCGGCTCGCGGGTCATCGTCGACGTCGATGCCGGGGCGGACGCTCGGCACCATCTCGCCGGCGAGACGCAGGCATTCGCCGGCGAAGAAATCGAAGATCTGCGCCGGCGCGCACCGTCTCGCCGATGCCTTCGGCGAGCGTCTTGCCCTCCTCGCGCGACAAGCAGCCGGCCGAGCTCCTCGCGTGCGGGCCAGGATCTCGTCGGAGGCCTTCTTCAGGATGTCGTGGCGCTGCTGGATGCCGGAGCGCGACCAGGCCGGGAAGGCCGCCTTGGCCGCGGCGATCGCCGCCTCGGCGTCCTCGGCGGTGCCGCGCACGTATGGCCGACGACTTCGTCGGTGTTGGACGGATTGATGTTGGGGACGGCCTCGCCGTCGACCCATTCGCCGGCGATGTAGTTGCGTGTACGTCGTCGAGCTCATCGTCCGTGTCGTCACTTCCTGACGTGTCGCATGTCGTTCGCTGCGGACGCATCAGAGCGCCTTGATCGGCGATCTTCTCCTTCTTGGCGATCTGCAGCGGATTCGTCAGCGGCAGGCCGAATCGGCTCGGCCTCGATCTCGAAGACGTCGCCGGCCTTGGTCCTGATCCCGGCGGCGAAGGACAGCGTCGCCGTGCCGAAGCTGTGGACATGGACGTCGCCCGGCCGGCGGAACCACGGATACTTGAAGTGATGCGCCTCGAGATTGGCGATGGTGTGCGACATGTTCGCCTCGCCGGTCAGGAACGGCTGGTCGAAGATCACCGTCTTGCCGCGCCGGATGCGCGAGGTGCCGCGGATGTCGTCCGGCAGGTCGCCGAGCAGGAGTTCCGGGCCCGAACGAGCACGGCCGCAGCTTGGAATGGGCGAGCCAGAGATAGTTCTGCCGCTCCATGACGTGGTCGGAGAACTCGTTGAGCAGCGCGAAGCCGATCCGGTACGGCGTGCCGTCCTTGCCGACGACGTAGATGCCGGCGACCTCCGGCTCCTCGCCGCCGTCCTCGGCGAAGGCCGGCGAGACCAGCGGCTCGCCGGGCGCGGCGACGAAGCGGCCGTCGCCCTTGTAGAACCACTCCGGCTGGACGCCCGGCCTTGCCGCGCTTCGGCTTGCCGCCCTCGAGCCCCATGCGGAACATCTTCATCGAATCGGTCAGCGTCTCCTCGGCCGCCTCGGCGACCTTCTGGTGCATGGCGTCGCGGGTCGCGGCCGAGCCGAGATGGGTGAGGCCGGTGCCGGTGACGATGAGATGGGCCGGGATCGGGATGATCGATCGGCGCAGCGACGCGGCCGGCGGCGAGCAGCGTCGCCGGGTCGGCCTTGCCGCCCCGCCCGGCGCCGCGCGACCAGCTCCGCGATCGTCGTGCCGCTTGCGATCGCCGCCATCGCCAGGTCGTAGACCGTGGCGAAGCCCGCGACGAACCAGGACTCGTCCCCGTCGGTCGCCACGACCTGGCGGCCGTTGCGGCCCTTCCTGCACCTGCATCAGACGCATCGCGTCCCCTCCCCGTTTGTCGTTGTCAGGATGACTGTTGCCGACTCCGGCGCGAGCGTCAAGCGCGTCATCTCGGTCACGGCGATCGTCTCGCGCCTCGTTCCGGCTGATCCAGATGGCGTCGAAGACGTTGCCCTTGGAGTTGCGGAGCAGCCGCCGCATGGCGAGGAACGCCTCCTCGGCGTTGCGCTGCGCGGATCGCGTCATAGACGTCGCGGTGCTGGAGCACCGCGTCGTCGCCCATGACCGTCCGCCAGCCGAGCGAGAAGGTGATCTCCAGCGCCGACTCGATCATCGCGCCGACGCGAGCGCAGCATCGGATTGTGCGACGCCTCGAGGATGCGCCATGTGGAAATCGATGTCGGCCTTGATCTGGTTCGGGCTGCCGCGCGCCTCGTTCTGGATGCCCTCCATCGCCGACGCCGAGCGCCGCGATCTCCTCGTCGGTGCGCGCGCTCCGCCGCGCGCGCGGCGGCGGCCGGCTCGATGATCTCGCGCATCTCGAACAGCGCGTGGATGAATTCCTCGCTCGGGATTCTGGTCGACCTGCCAGCGCAGCACGTCCGGATCGAGCATGTTCCAGTCGACGCGTCGGCCGCACCCGCGTGCCGATCTTCGGCCGCGACACGCGTCAGCCCCTTGGCCGACAGCAGGCGGATCGCCTCGCGCACGGCGGTGCGCGAGACGCCGAACTCCTCCTGGATGCTGCGGCTCGGTCGGCAGCGTCTCGCCGGGCTTGTAGTGGCCGGAGACGATGCGCCGGCCGATCGTGCCGGCGACCATTTCGGACAGGCTTCCCTCTCGGCTGCGTGCGGTCGATTGCGAGTTTCGCTAATGACGTCTGCACTCCCTCCAGAGTACCGCGTCTATCGTCCGACGTTCTGCAGCCGGTCAGCCACGCGAATAGCTGATACTTATCATACTACTTTCTCAGAAGTGGGCCAGTAGTCGCACGCGGCGCCTTGGAGCGGCATGCGTTCTTTGACGTCGATGCCGTTCGACCATGGCGCACCGTCGCTTTCATCGTACGTTTAAGTCAGGTCGACGACGTTCCGTCGCCGCCGATCCGACAGATCGACAATCGCGACAGGCGAGTGCTAGCTTTCGCGCGCTCAGCCGAGCTGCGCCCCGGCGGCGGCATTCGGCAAAACAGGAAAGCAAGACGATGGACAAGAAGAACACGCGGCTGCGTTCGCAAGCTCTGGTTCGACAATCCCGAAAATCCGGGCATGACGGCGCTCTATCTCGAGCGCTACCTCAACTACGGCCTGACCCGCGAGGAACTTCAGTCGGGCAAGCCGATCATCGGCATCGCCCAGACCGGCTCCGACCTCTCGCCCTGCAACCGCCATCACCTCGAACTCGCCAAGCGCGTCCGCGAGGGCATCACCGCGGCCGGCGGCCTCTGCATGGAGTTCCCGGTCCATCCGATCCAGGAGACCGGCAAGCGGCCGACCGCCGCGCTCGACCGCAACCTCGCCTATCTCGGCCTTGTCGAGATCCTCTACGGCTATCCGCTCGACGGCGTCGTGCTGACCACCGGCTGCGACAAGACCACGCCGGCCTGCATCATGGCGGCGGCGACGGTCAACCTCCCGGCGATCGTCCTCTCCGGCGGCCCGATGCTGAACGGCTGGTGGCACGGCGAGCGGACGCGGCTCCGGCACGGTCGTGTGGAAGGCGCGCGAGCAGCTCGCCGCCGGCGAGATCGACTACGAGGAGTTCATCGAGATCGTCGCCTCGTCGGCGCCCTCGGTCGGCCATTGCAACACCATGGGCACGGCCTCGACGATGAACTCGATCGCCGAGGCGCTCGGCATGAGCCTGCCCGGCTGCGCCGCCATTCCCGCGCCCTATCGCGAGCGCGGCCAGATCGCCTACGAGACCGGCAAGCGCGCCGTCGAGATGGTCTGGGAGGACCTGAAGCCGTCCGACATCCTCACCCGCGAGGCCTTCGAGAACGCCATCGTCGTCAATTCGGCGATCGGCGGCTCGACCAACGCCCCGATCCACGTCAACGCCATCGCCCGCCATGTCGGCGTCCAGCTCGACATCGAGGACTGGGAGACGATCGGCCACAAGGTGCCGCTGCTCGTCAACGTCCAGCCGGCCGGCAAGTATCTCGGCGAGGAATATCACCGCGCCGGCGGCGTGCCGGCGGTCGTCAACGAACTGATGAAGCACGGCCTCATCCGCGAGAACGCGATGACCGTCAACGGCAAGACCATCGGCGAGAACTGCCGCGGCCGCGAAGTCGATCGACCAGGACGTCATCCTGCCCGTTCGACAAGCCGCTGGTCGAGGACGCCGGCTTCATCGTGCTGCAAGGGCAACCTCTTCGATTCCGCGATCATGAAGACCAGCGTCATCTCGGAGGAGTTCCGCGAGCGCTACCTGTCCAATCCCGACGAGCCCGAACGCCTTCGAGGGCCGCGCCATCGTCTTCGAGGGGCCGGAGGACTACCACCACCGCATCGACGATCCCGTCGCTCGACATCGACGAGAACTGCATGCTGTTCATCCGCGGCACCGGGCCGATCGGCTATCCCGGCGGCGCCGAGGTGGTCAACATGCAGCCGCCGGCCGCGCTGATCAAACGCGGCATCCACGTCGCTGCCCTGCATCGGCGACGGCCGCCAGTCGGGCACGTCGGGATCGCCGTCGATCCTCAACGCCTCGCCGGAAGCGGCGGCGGGCGGCGGGCTGGCGCTCCTCAAGACCGGCGACCGGGTCCGCATCGACCTCAACAAGGGCGAGGCCAACATCCTGATCTCCGAGGAGGAACTGGCGAAGCGCCGCGCCGAGCTCGACGCCCATGGCGGCTTCCCGATCCCGAAGAGCCAGACGCCGTGGCAGGAGATCCAGCGCGGCATGGTCGACCAGTTCTCCGAGGGCATGGTGCTCAAGCCGGCGATCAAATACCACGACGTCGCCCACACCATGGGCGTCCCGCGCGACAACCACTGAACTCTTCGGAGGCCATGGGCATCAACGCGGCATGGCATCGGGCGAACCCGATGCCCAAGAACCCGACGCATGGACCAGCGCATCGCCTGGCACGTCGACGCACGCCAAGGCCTGCGGCTGCCGGGAATTGCCGGCAGAGGTTGAAGGATGAAATGACGCGGCGGGGGATCAAACCGCCGCGCCTCGCCCGCCGCTGAACTGGAGGCGGGGTCGTGCGAGCCACGGCCCCGGCCCCCAGGCGGCAATGTCGCGTCAGTGCAATCTCAGCCACTCGCGGGCGGCGCGCTGCGCCATGGCGATCTCGGTCTCGGTCATCTCCTCGGCGATCTGCTGGCGGTGATAGGCGGCTTCCGGATAGCCGCGGAGCGCCGCCAGGTTGAACCACTTATGCGCCGCGACGAGATCGGCCTCCACCTCGCCTCCGCTGGAACTGAGGAGCCCCAGCTCAAACAAGCCTTCCGCATTGGGCGGCATTTTGGCCATCGCCATTCCGGCAGACGCCATATCAAAACGCGCCATGACAACCTCCCGCGTTCGTCTCGTCAATCGCGGGATGATGGGACCGCGGACCGCGCTCCGGCAACTCAGGAAAAGCCCTTAACGCGGCGAGAAGATCGCGACGTCGCTTTTGCGGCCCCCTCAGATCAGCGTCTTCTCGACCACCATAGGCGCTGTGTTTAGGGGACACGAAATGTCGCGAAGCGGGTTTCCAGTTCGAGTCGGTATTCGATTTGTTGGCAAACGAGACCAGTGTCGCGCGCGATGCGGGCAACGTCCTCGTTGTTGAAATCAAACAGGGCGCTCGCATGCTCCTGGCTGAGCGCATCGGCCGCCTTGAGACGGCGCTTGCCGTCATGCGCCTCAGGATTGGAATAGAAGTCTGCCTGGATGATTCCACCGGGCTTGGTCAGGTCGCGCAACAGCTTCAATATCCAAAGAAAATCTTCATAGTTGTGATGAATGAAGAAATGCCGTGACACGCAGACGTCTACCGACTTCTTCAAGGAAGCGATCTTGTGGGTTTTGGAGAGATGAAAATATTTGCACGGCTTCGGCGAGGCGAGCTTGGCAATCGACAACGCGAACTCGGAGGCGTCAATGCCGAAATACGCCTTGGCGAACTTTCCGGCGAGGCGACCGAACATTCCCGGACCGCATCCCATCTCAAGAATGACTTTCGCGACCAGCGCGTCACCAGGCAGCCAAACATGGGGCTTCATTCGCCTGAACAGACCGGCATGGTAGAATTCTTCCGCCGATAGCGCGTGGATTTCTTCGACAGACCGTTCAAGGCGATATTTGGAATGATGAAGATCATAGAAATAGAATTGATAGGACTTGTTTTCCATCGACAGATAGCGCAGCCACTCATGATCCCACTTCTTCGTAGTTGCGCGAACTTTCGCTTGAAATTCTTTCGACAGCACGTATTCCAACCCGTCCAGCCGCGGCTCTCCCTCGCTCTTCGCCACCCGGCGGTCCCTGCCCTTGCGTTGGAGCGAATTCGTCTGGTGCGTTCGCCGCCTGAACGGCTTGGGCTGCGGTGCGGTCGTGCTGAGGATTGGTCCATTTGCTGCCATGTCCGCCGGGCATCGCCGCCCTGAACCGAAATCTGTCCGATGACCGGCTTGCGGAAGTCGAGATTGCGGTCAGCGGCCCGGATTGGCAAGCTCAGACCTCGTCGAGGGGGCGGTTTCGCCGGGGAGCATGATCCCTCCGGGCCCACGCCACGACGCGGCGAACGCAAGGCGCGAGGGCCTTGGCGACCGTCCGATCGCCGGGCGTGGCCGCGGAGACGTGCGGCGCGCCCGCGCGCGCATGTGGCTTCAGTGGGTACTCAGCCATTCCCGGGCGGCGCGTTGCGCGTTGGCGATCTCGGCTTCGGTCATCTCGACCGCGATCTGCTGGCGATGATAGGCGGCCTCAGGATAGCCGCGGAGAGCCGCGAGATTGAACCACTTGTGGGCCGCGACAAAGTCGGCCCCGGTTTCGTCACCGGTGGAATGGAGGATGCCCAGCTCGAACAGGCCTTCGGCATTGGGCTGCATTTCGGCCATCGCCCCCATCTCAGGCGAGGTCAGATCGAATCGCGCCATTTCAATAACTCCCGTCCGTCAGGTCAGCGCGGGCCGGTTTGTTTGACGCCCCCTGTCCCGCGCCTTCGATGCCGTGAGTTTCCACATCCCGCCTGAACGGCTGCTTAAAGATCGCGATTAATTTAAATCAAACATGCGACCTCGGATTGGTTAACCATGATCCACTGTCGGGATCACGACGCCGCGCCGCGCCGACAGGCCATTGACCGCGGGTACGGTGCGGCGGGATAAGAACGCACCGTGACCGCCGCGAGGCTCTTATGATCAAGCTTCCGCTTCTCGCCGCCAGGGAACCACCCGCTCCCCGGACGCGGGCGGTTGACGTCGGCTGGCTGCTCGACACGGAGAAGGCGTCGCTGGTCTGGGACGCGCCGCGGCGGATCTCCCGGAACGAACCGCTCCCCGAGCACGCCAAGGCGGTGAGCTATTGCCCGGCTGTGGTCGACCACGAAGCCAGAATGTTCGAGGTCCCCTGCCCGATCGACGTCAATCTCGGTTTTCGGTTCGACAAGGACGACAAGCCATCGCTGGTCAATCTCGACGGCGACAAGTCGGCGATCCGCCCGCGGGCGCTGAACGACATGCTGGCGATCATCGGCCGGCGCGAATGGCGGAACCCGGACCGCCCGATCATCCAATTGATCACGCCCTATGTCTTTCTGGCGGACCAGCAGGTCTACATGACGCAGCTGCCGCCGTTCCTCCACTACCACATGAACCAATGGCCCGGCGTATTCATCGGCGGACGGCTTCCCATCCATGTCTGGCCGCGGCAAATGATGTGGGCCTTCGAATGGTTCGACACGAAGAAGCCGCTGTCGCTCCGCCGCGGCGAACCATGGTTTTATGTACGCTTCGAGACCGAGGATCCCTCGCGCCCGGTGCGGCTGGTCGAGGGCGAATGGACGGACGAATTGCGGGAATTCAAAAATTCCGTGACCGCGGTCGCCAACTATATGAACCGCACCTTCTCGCTTTTCAAAACGGCCGAGGCGCGCCGGCCGAAAACGCTCCTCAAGCGGAAGTCGCGGGGCTCGGCGAAGGGGTCTTCAGCCGCGCCGGATTGAGCTTCGGCCGGTCGTCGGCGCCGGGCTTGATCACCGCCATGCCGCGCCGCACGGCCGGTCGGGCCGCGACTTCGTCGAACCAGCGCTTGACGTTCGGATAGGATCCGAGGTCGACGCGGTGGCGCTCGTGGCGCGCCGCCCAGCAGAAGATCGCGATGTCCGCGATCGAGTAGTCGCGATCGGCGACGTATTGCCGCCCGGCAAGGCGCGCTTCGAGGACGGCGTAGAGGCGGTGGGCGATCTTCTCGTAGCGCTCGATCGCATAAGGCACTTCCTCGGGGGCGGCGAGATTGAAATGGTGGGCCTGACCGAGGAACGGGCCGAAACTTCCCATCTGCCACATCAGCCATTCCTCGACCGCGGTCCGGCGGCGCTCGTCGCCAGTCGGGTAGAAGCGTCCGAATTTACGAGCGAGATAAAGCAGGATCGCACCCGACTCGAATACGGAGATCGATTTGCCGCCCGGTCCTTCCGGATCGCGGATTGCCGGGATCTGGTGGTTTGGAGAAACCGCCTCGAACCCGGGCGCCCACTGCTCGCGACCGCCGAGGTCGATGAACGTCACCCGGTACAGCACGCCCAGTTCCTCGAGCATGACGGTGACCTTCCGGCCGTTCGGCGTCGACCAGTAGAAGACTTCGATGGGCGTGACCTGCTCGATCATGCTTTCGCCGTGCGCGGCTCCGCGACAACCCCCCGGCAACAAGGTAGAACGCATCGACCAAGCAGGGAGCGCATCCATGAATCTCGCCGTCCGCGTCTTGTCAACGGTCGTGCTCTGTCTCGGGCTTGCCGGCTGCTTCACCAGCAAGGAGCCGCTGATCGGCCCGGAGGACGCGGTCTTTCCGTACCAGACGATCGTGTTCGGCGATGCCGGCAATCCCGATGATCGGCAGACCTGGACCCGCAAAGGCGATGCCTACAGCTTCCGTCCCGACGACAGCGAGGATCGCGAGGCCTCGGTCCGTCTCAAGGACATCGGCAAGGATCTCTACGTCGTCCAGATGGAGTTCCTCGACGAAGACAAGTTGCAACGGCTCTTTGCCCTCTTATCGGTCGATCTCGCCGCAAGGCACGCGAAATCCTATGCCGCGATCATGCCGGACGACTTCCAGGATTTGCCGGGCCTGGCGAAATGCGAGGACGTCGTCTGTATTGACGATCTCGATGCCTATGTGGCTTACGCCCGCGCGGCGATGCAGTCGGGCAGGCCGCCGGACGCTGAGTACCGCATCATCTCGCTGGAGTAGCCGCCGGGTTTCGGCGATCGCGATCGAGCCCTAGCCGTGACGAGCTTTGAGGCAGGCCGGGGATGCCGGGTCAAGCCGGGCAAACCACCACGTTTCCTGTCGTGTCCCCCCGAGAAAAGCCGGCTCGCGCGCGACAATGCGGATCGCGTCCTTCCTGGCAATCGGGGCTATGGCCCGCGCATCGCGGAGGTCGCGGTCGCGCCAGACGATGACGCACGAGCCTTGGTCGCTTGGGCGCAGCGGCACCGGCTCGACGCGATAGGAATCGCCGGCGGTGACCCTGAGGTCGGGGAGGAAGGCGCGAAGATTGCCGGCTTCGCGGACCGTCGCGCCAACAACGGTGCCGTCGACGATCCCCTGCTTCCGAAATTCCGCCGCGAGGGCCGCGAAAGGAAGAGCGAAGGGCCGCGTCACCGCCTCGGTCACCGGATTCTCGGTGAAGGAGAAGACGCGGACCACGATGACCGCGACGGCAAAGACCACAGATATGGCGGCGAACAATCGCATGCGGTCGGCGCCGGGTGCGAGCCGCGCGACGCGGGCGAAGACATACACCGGCGCGGTCATCAGGATGGGGTGCATGTAGCGCTCGCCGATGTTGGTGGCGCCGACCGCGGCGATGCCGATCGCGGCGAGAAGGGCGGCGAAGACCATCGCCCGAAGTGCGAGCCGCTCGGCCTGGCCGGGCGGCGAGGCGCCGCGGCCCGGGCGAAACGCGGGAAAGGCGATGACGAACACGATGGCGAACCACGGCATCAGGAATGCCGGAAGCGACCAGGCGAGCCGTCCGAGCCCTTCAAGGGCACGCTGCCAATGCGCTGCGCCGGCGTCGTTGACGATGAGCGCATCGGACGCCATGCCCGCCATGTCGCCGCGGACCGAAGCGACCCATGCGAGGTAGGGCGACATCATCACGACCGCGATGAGCGCGGCGACGAGCATCCGCGGGTCGACGAAGCGCCGGCGTAGCTCCGGCAGGCCCGCGATCGCGAGAACGATCCCACCGAGATAGAGGAGATAGCTGAACTTCGCGAGAAGCCCGAGGCCCACCGCAAAGCCGATCAGCAAGATCGACTGCCACCCCTGCTTTTCGGAATATCGGATGGCCGCCTGAAGCGTCAGGAAGCAGGCCACCGACAGAACGATCGTCTGGGTCCCCCATTCGTGAAAGGTCCAGCCGACGGGATAGGTGAACGCCAGCGACAGTGAGGCAACCGCCGCCCAGCGACGATCGCGGATCGCCGCAAGAGTCGCGCCATAGGCGGAAAGCCCGAGCGCGGCGATCAGCGCGTATCGAACGACGAGGTGGCTCGCGAGGCCTGCGCCGAAGGCTTGCTGGGATATCCAGAGCAGCCATTCGTAGACAGGCGGCTGGCGGAGCTCGTAGCCGAGCGACAGGGTCTGGACGAGTTCGCTCGCCCGCGAATCGTCGAGCGACAGGGTTCCGGAAAGCCAATAGCGGAGAAGGCCGTTGGCAATCCCATAAGCAACCCAGAAAAAGACGATACCGCGCCACGTGACCAGGCGGTCAAGCCACGACGCAGTCGCCGGGGACCGCGTCGCGCCGCCGATTGCCGCTTCGCTCGCTCCCTCCGACATCCGGTGTCCCGCCCCGTCTCCCGCGGCCTAGTCGAGTCCCAGCTTCGACCGCAACAGGCCGTTCACCGCCTGGGGGTTGGCCTTGCCGCCGCTCGCCTTCATCACCTGGCCGACGAACCAGCCGAGCATGGCCGGCTTCGCCTTGACCTCGGCAGCCTTGCCGGGATTGGCGGCGACGATCTCGTCGACGATCCTTTCGATCGCGCCAGTGTCGGTAACCTGCTTCAGGCCGCGCTTCTCGACGATCGCCCGCGGATCGCCGCCCTGGCTCCAGATGATCTCGAACAGGTCCTTGGCGATCTTGCCCGAAATCACGCCCTCGCCGATCAGGTCGAGCACCGCGCCGAGCCGATCGGCGGAGACCGGGCTTGTCGCGACGGTCTTCCCCTCCCGATTGAGGCGACCGAACAGCTCGTTGATCACCCAGTTTGCCGCGACCTTGCCATCGCGACCTTTGGCCACGGCCTCGAAATAGTCGGCGCTTTCCTTCTCGGCCACCAGCACGTCCGCATCGTAGGCGCTGAGGCCGTAGTCGGCGACGAACCGCACCTTCCTGACGTCGGGGAGTTCGGGCAGATTCGCGGCGAGCTGTTCGACCCAGGCCTGGTCGAGCTCGAGCGGCAGCAAGTCCGGATCGGGGAAATAGCGATAATCGTGCGCCTCCTCCTTGGTCCGCATCGGGCGCGTCTCGCCCTTGGCGGGATCGAAGAGCCGGGTCTCCTGCTCGACCACGCCGCCGTCCTCGATGATGGCGATCTGGCGACGGGCTTCGGCTTCGATCGCCTGGCCGACGAAGCGGATCGAATTGACGTTCTTGATCTCGCAGCGCGTGCCGAGCGGCGCGCCCGGCCGGCGGACCGACACGTTAACGTCGGCGCGGAGGTTTCCCTTCTCCATGTCGCCGTCGCAGGTGCCGAGATAGCGGAGGATCGAGCGGAGCTTGGTGAGGAAGGCCCGCGCCTCGTCGGCCGAGCGGATATCCGGCTTCGAAACGATCTCCATCAGCGCCACCCCCGAGCGGTTGAGATCGACGAGGCTCATGGTCGCGTGCTGGTCGTGGATCGATTTTCCGGCGTCCTGCTCAAGGTGGAGCCGCTCGATGCCGACGGTGACCGTCTCGCCGTCGGGAAGATCGACGGTGACGGCACCCTCGCCGACGATGGGCTGCTTGTACTGCGAAATCTGGTAGCCCTGCGGGAGGTCGGGATAGAAGTAGTTCTTGCGATCGAAGACGCTTCTCAGGTTGATCTTGGCCCGCAAACCGAGACCGGTGCGAACCGCTTGGGCGACGCATTCCTCGTTGATCACCGGCAGCATGCCGGGCATTGCAGCGTCGACCAGACTGACATGCGAATTGGGTTCGCCTCCGAACGCCGTTGAGGCGCCGGAGAAAAGCTTGGCGGCCGAGGTCACCTGAGCGTGGACCTCAAGGCCGACGACGACCTCGAAGTCGCCGGTGGCACCTTTGAGGAGCTTGCGTCGCCCGGCCTCGCGTACCGCTTCGTTCATCCTGCGGAGTTCCTCTGACCCGGGGAGGGTATCGAACCAGCCCGACCGCTGGTCAAGGGGCCAGGGCTCTTGCCGGGCTCAAGCGCAATCAATATCTCAGGGTTTCCTGCCGCCTGGACCGCCATTTATCGCACTGCAACACGCGAGCACGAATTTTGTTGCATTGCATCATCTGCATCGCAGCCATGCGAAATTTCCGGCTGCACAGGTCGTTCAGCCCTGCCTAACTTTACCGGCGTGCGACGATCCTCACGTCGCCGCGAGTTTCGAGACTGAAAGGGCTACGACTATGACCAACAGATTTGTCCGAGGCTACCGCAACTGGCGGAAGTACCGGGACACTTACAACGAGCTGATGCGGCTCAGCCAGCGTGACCTGGACGACCTCGGCATCAACCGCGTCGACATTCCGGTGATCGCCCGCCAGTCGGCGAAGAGCTAATCGCAATTCGCTCCGGGCGCACTCCTCCCGCGTCCGGGGCGATAAAGAGAACCGAACCTCCTCCTCCCTGGTTCCGGTTCTCGCCAATGAGAAACGCCCGCCGATCCTTCCTCCCCGGCGGGCGTTTTTCTTTTTGGGGCGCCGCGCTTCGCCGCTTTGCTCGCGCTTGGCGAAATCAGGCGGCAAATTCCCTTTGCTGAAACCCACCCGCCGGCGGACTAGGCAGGTCTCTGTCCCGCCACAAAGAGAGGGTCAAAACAGATTCCCCGAATTCGCCGCCCAAATATTCTGCTCCTCTCTGAAAGCGGCACTCCCCGCGCCTGTGAACGCGTTGCTAATCTCGGGAGGCAAGGCCACAAAAGTCGGATCATCTTCGCGATGCCGGCGGATCAGCGTTTTGTTACGCTGGCCAAAATAAATATGCAGGCCCCCCATGACCGCACTGTCGCCGCTCTCGCTGACGCGGCCAGTGGCAAAGATAGCAGGCATGGTCCCACCGCCACCGCCGACCGGCAAGCCCAGTTCCGCACCGACCGACGCCCCGTTTTGGCCGAGAGCGTAACTTTGACCGAGAGAGAGCCTGAGATTGTCGGTAGGGTAGTAGGAAAGATAGACGGCGTCGAAGAAGCGCGTGGCGATGTCGAACTTTCCCTGCGCCTCCAGATCGGTCTGGCCGCCTTGCACACCGGCGACGCCTTCGATCGTGAACCGTCCGAGATAGAGCGCGCCCTCAGCGGCTCCGGCGAAAAGATTGACCGTGAAGGCTTCCGAGTTAAGCGAGGCTCCCGAGTGAAGGTAGTGGCCATAAGCGCCAAGCAGCCCGACCGACGGATCGCGCCAGAACAGATGGGCGGCTACCCCGTCGCCGGCCACATTCCCTTCGAACCGGCTGTCGAAATTGGTCCTCACGCCATCGATCTGCAGGCCGTATCGGTTGCCGAGCGGCATCGTCACCGAGCCCACGGCGCCGTAGAATGCGCGCCCGTCAGCCGCGCCGCCGAAAACCGTGGCCCTGCCGTTCAGGCCGTCCACCGCGGGAAGGGACTGACCGACCGCGTCCGTTTGAACGTAGTCGTCATCGGCGGCGCGCGCTATCGTAGGCAGCAGCGCACTGCCCAGGAGAAGAAAAACCCCTGCTACTGAAATCCGCCGTAGCGCGTGCAATTCTCTGTCGAGCAGGTTCCCATTCCTTCCGGAATCGCGAATTGCTCTTTCCAGTTGCTTTCAGTCATCACACTACGCAACCCAAGTCAATGTCGACAGTTTGCTGCCAACCATGACCCCTCCCGTCCACGTCATCGGCGGCGGCCTCGCCGGCTCGGAGGCCGCCTGGCAGGCTGCCTCCCGCGGCGTGCCGGTCGTCCTCCACGAGATGCGCCCGCTCCGAGGCACGGAGGCCCACAAGAGCGATCGCCTGGCGGAGCTCGTCTGCTCCAACTCGTTCCGTTCCGACGACCGCGAGACCAACGCGGTCGGCCTCCTCCACGAGGAGCTCCGTCGCGCCGACTCGCTGATTATGCGCCTCGCCGACGCCCATCAGGTGCCGGCGGGCAGCGCCCTTGCCGTCGACCGCGAGGGATTTGCCGCGGCGGTCACCGAGGCGATGGCGTCGCATCCCCTGGTCAGCGTCGAACGCGGCGAAATCGCCGGCCTGCCGCCGGATGTCTGGGACAGCGTCATCGTCGCCACCGGCCCCTTGACCTCGCCGGCGCTGGCCGCCGCGATCCGGACACTGACCGGCGAGGAGGCGCTCGCCTTCTTCGATGCGATCGCGCCGATCGTCCATTTCGACACGATCGACATGGAGATCGCCTGGTTCCAGTCGCGCTACGACAAGAGCGGGCCGGGCGGCACCGGCAAGGACTACGTCAACTGCCCGCTCGACAAGCCGACCTACGAGGCCTTTGTCGACGCTCTGCTCGCCGGCGACCGGCACAAGCATCACGACTGGGAGAAGATCCCCTATTTCGACGGCTGCCTGCCGATCGAGGTCATGGCCGAGCGCGGGCGCGAGACGCTTCGTCACGGCCCGATGAAGCCGGTCGGCCTTACCAACCCGCGCCGGCCCGAGGAGAAGCCCTACGCGGTGGTCCAGCTCCGCCAGGACAACGCGCTCGGTACGCTCCACAACATGGTCGGTTTCCAGACCGAGCTCCGTTACGCGGTGCAAGCCGACGTCTTCCGGATGATCCCCGGCCTCGAACAGGCGCAATTTGCCCGGCTTGGCGGACTGCATCGCAACACCTTCCTCAACTCGCCCAAGCTTCTCGACCCGACGCTTCGCCTCAAGGCGATGCCGCGGCTTCGTTTCGCCGGACAGATCACCGGCTGCGAGGGCTATGTCGAATTCGGCAGCGATCGGCCTTCTTGCCGGCCGTTTCGCCGCCGCCGAACGGCTCGGCCAGGCGGTGGTTCTGCCGCCGCCGACGACCGCCTTCGGCGCCATCCTGTCGCATATCACCGGTGGGCACCTGTCCTACGACGATGAGCCGGGCAAGCGCTCGTTCCAGCCGATGAACGTCAATTTCGGCCTCTTCCCACCGGCCGAGGTCGTGCGGCAGCAGGGCCTGCGCCTGTCAAGCCTCGAACGCGGACGGGCAAAGAAGCGCGCCATCACGACGCGGGCGCTCGCCGATCTCGACCGGTGGCTCGCGGTACCGGCGGCCGACGCCGCGGAATAGGTTCACGACTGGGAGATGAACAGTGGCTGAAAGGCGACTAACAAAGACTCGCAAAGCGTTACTCATCGAGCTGGAATTGATCATTGGCAATCTGTGCTACAATGCAAACACGCAGAATAGGGGCCCGGGAGGTATCCTGGAAAGCGAGGGCCGTGAGTTTCGATATCCAATTACGTTTCGTGAGAACGATGGGCGAAAGACACGAAAATACCGTGTGGATAAGGATATACACTCTGATACAATCCTGACAGGTTACTATGCCTTTGGTGCCAACCAACTCCATATTATGAAGGGTCTTGACGAGGTCCTCGACCACTTGGAAAGTCTTTATGCGTTAAAGATTTGAGTCACTATGCAAGTCTACAACGACTGAACGCTAGGGGCCAATTTTCAGGCGCTCCTCATGTTCGCTCAGGGATAAGCCTTTTGATTTTACCGAGAACTAAAACCACCCCCGTCTGGCCGCCCGCCAGAGAATCCACTGGCGGCGGAGCGGTGCAAAGTCTGTGACGTCGTGGAGCAGATCGAAGCCCGGCTGTTCGAGCCTCGCCAGATATGGCTCTACCATCGCGACCGGAAGGAACGCCGGCAGGAGCCGCTGATCGAGCCTGACGACAAGGCCGCGGGCCACGGCGAGGTGACCGCGCACGGTGCCAAAGAGCTCATCGAGGGCGGCGCGCAGCTCCGGCGTAGTTTGCCCCTCCGTGACCGCGTGCCGATCCACCCCGTGCCCGAGAAGAAGATCCTCCGGAAGAAAGGGCTGCCCCGATGCGGCGTTGATGGGGAGACGCCGAAAGAGGCGGGTCGCGGCAACGGCGATCCCGGAGTGGCCGGCGATTTCAGCGGTGCCTGGATCGCGACCACCTGCAAGGATGATCGCGCCAAGCTGCATCAGCGCCGACTCGGTATCGCCGCAATAGCCTTCGAGGTCGTTCAGGCCCGGCATCGGATCGTCATAGAGGTCGAAGACATGCGCCTGGAGGAGCCGATCAAAGGCGCCGATCGGCAAGGCGAAGTCGGCGATCGTCAAAACCAGCGCCGCGGCAGTCGGGTTGCCGCCGTGGTCCCCCCGCAGCGCTCCCTCCCACCATTTCAGGCGGATTTCGCCGAGCGCGGGCTCCTTGACCTTGGCGCGGATCGTCGACACCTCGGCGGCGAAGGCATGAAGGGCGAAGAGGTGCCGGCGCGACGCCTCGGGTGCGAAGAGGTCGGCGAGGTAGCGGTCGGGATCGCTCGCGCGAACGATCGCGGCGGCGTGGGCATAGGCGGCTTCGGTCACCGGCGAAATATGGCGCCCGGCCGCATCTCATTCCACCGCGACAAGGGCAGCGGCGACGGCCCGGTCCTCTGCGAGAAGCACGTTGAAGGTGCGCACCGCCGCGCCGGTCGACATGGCCTCGGCGACAATCCGGCGCTCGCGGAGCGCCTGCCTCAGGCCATCGTCGAGCGGCTGCATCCCGCGCCCGGTGCCGATGAGCAGCACCTCGATACCGTCCGCCTCCGCGAATACCCTCGCCAGGCTTGCCGCGTCGATGGGTTCGGGGGTTTCCCAGGCGTAGATGCCGCTTGGCAGGAGAAGAAGCGAGCCGCGGTGCGACATGCCGGCAAAGCGGAAGCCGCCATTGCCGTAGAAGTCCACCGGGGCGCGGCCGGGATAGTGAGCGTCGCGGACAACGGTGCCCGCCACGCGGGTCACGCCTCGGCGGCCTTCGACTCGGCGCCCTTGGTCTCGCTCGCCGCCTTCGGGCGGATGTTGAAATAGACCAGGATCGGTCCGCCGATGAAGATCGAGGAGGCGGTCGCGACGACGATGCCCCAGAGCATCGCGGCCGTGAAGGAGCGGATGACCTCGCCGCCGAAGACGAACAGGGAGCCCAGCGCGAGCAGCAGCGTGAGCGACGTCATGATCGTCCGGGCGAGCGTCTGGTTGGTGGCGAGGTCGATGATGTCCCTCACCGGCATCTGCTTGTAACGCCGCAGAATCTCGCGGATGCGGTCGAAGATGACGACGGTGTCGTTGAGCGAATAGCCGATAATGGTCAGGATCGCCGCGATGCTCGACAGATTGAAGTCGATCTGGGTGGCGCAAAAGAAACCTACCGTCAGCACCGCGTCGTGGACGAGGGTGGCGACACAGCCGATCGCGAACTGCCATTCGAATCGGAACCAGATATAGGCCATGATGCCGACGATGGTGAAAAGCACCGCGAGCGTGCCCGTCCGGGCGAGCTCGCTCGACACGCGCGGACCGACCACCTCGACGCGACGATAATCGTAGTCGGTGGTGCCCAGGGCTTCGCGGATCTTGGTGACCACCTCCTGCTGCGCCGCCTCGCCGCCCGGCTGGGTGGCGACACGGATCAGCACCGTGCTCTCATCGCCGATCCCCTGGATCTGGACTTCGCCGAGACCGAGGCCATTGAGCTTGGCGCGGATGCCGGCGAGGTCGGCCGGCGACTCGTGGCTCCGCACCTCGATGACGGTGCCGCCCTTGAAGTCGATGCCCGAGTTGACGCCGACCGTGAAGAAAAGCACCAGGGACAGCGCCACCAAGACGAGCGAGATCGGCGTCCTGACCCGCGCCCATTTCATGAACGGGAGATTGGTGCCGTCGGGAATAAGGCGAAGGGGCTTCATCGGGTCCTCAGAGCGGCACTTCCTTGGGACGCGCCGTCCGCACCCAGATCGAGACGATCAGGCGGGTCACCAGATAGGCGGTGAACAGGGTCGAGATGATGCCGATCGACAGCGTCACGGCAAAACCGCGGATCGGCCCCGATCCCACCCAGAACAGTGCGATCGCGGCGATCAGGGCGGTCAAGTGCGAATTGATGATCGTGCCATAGGCCTTGGTGAAACCGGTATCAAGGGCCGCGATGGTCGAGCGTCCGGCGTGCGCTTCCTCGCGCATTCGTTCGTAGATCAGCACGTTGGCATCGACCGCCATGCCCATGGTGAGCACGATGCCGGCGATGCCGGGCAAGGTCAGCGTCGCGCCGAGCGCCGTGAGAATGCCGATCATCAGGAAATTGTTGGCGATCAGGGCAATGTCGGCAAACGCGCCAAGGATGCCGTAACAGACGAGCATGAAGATGACGATCGCCGCGGTCGCCACTATCGCGGCAATGACGCCGGCACGGATCGAATTGGCGCCGAGGCTCGGCCCGATGGTGCGCTCCTCGACGATGGTCAGCTTCGCCGGGAGAGAGCCGGCACGAAGCAGGATCGCAAGATCGTTGGCGGACTGGACGGTGAAATTGCCGCTGATCTGGCCGGAGCCGCCGAGGATCGGCTCGCGAATCCGCGGCGCCGATATAACCTTGTCATCGAGCACGATCGCGAAGAGCTTGCCGACATTCTGCTGCGTCACCGTGCCGAATTTTTGCGCGCCCGCCGTTGACAGCCGGAAATTGACCACCGGTGCATTGGTCTGACGATCGAATGAAGCCTGGGCGTCGACGAGGTCCTCGCCGGTCATCAGCGGCACGTCGGCGAGGACATAGGACAAGCCCGGCGTCTCTTCCGAGGGCACGACGATGGTGCCCGGCTGCGGCGCCTGGGTCTCGGCTCCGTTGATGGTGCCCTGAACGAGATGAAAGGTAAGCTGAGCAGTCTGGCCGACGATCGCCTTGAGGCGCGCAGGATCGCCGAGGCCGGGGGCTTCGACCAGGATACGGTCGTCGCCCTGGCGCTGGATGCTCGGCTCGGTCGTGCCGAGTTCGTTGATGCGGCGGTCGATCACCTCGATCGACTGGCTGACGATGCCACGGACGCGCTGCTGAAGCCCCGCCGGCGAGTAGGTGAACCGGGCCAGCCCGTCGGTGCCGACGGTAAGGTCGAATTCGAACACGCTCGAGCCGCCGAGCAGCGACGACGATAGCGGGTTGCGTAGGGCCTCCAGGCGCTTTTGGGCGTCGTCGAGCCGGTCGAGGTCGCGAATCCGGAGCTGGACGCCCTCGCCCTGGATGCCGAGGCCGGTATAGCCGATGCGCGGATTCTCGAGCATGGCCTTGCGGACATCGCTGACCAGCGAGCGCAGGCGCGACTGGATGTAGTCCTGCTGGTCGACCTCGTAGAGAAGATAGGCGCCGCCCTGCAGATCAAGGCCGAGCACGATCCGCTGCTTCGGCATCCAGTTCGGCCAGTTCGCGACGGTTTCCTTCGAGAAGAAATTCGGGAGCGTCGCAATGATCCCCCCGATCACGACGACCAGGATGAGTGCGATCTTCCAGCGGGCGAAATAGAGCATGTGCTGTTCAAACCATCGGGGCGGCGCGGCGCGCCGGCCCGATCAGCCGTTCTCCTTGACCGGTTCGCCGCGGGAGCGAACCTCGGTGATCGCGCCCCGTGTCATCCGAACACGGACGTTCTCGGCGAGATCGACCTGCAATTCGCCCTCGTCGACGACCTTGGCGACCTTGCCGATCAGGCCCCCCGAGGTGACGACGGTGTCGCCCCGCCTGAGATTGGCGACCATTTCCTGGTGGGCCTTGGCCTTGGTTCGCTGCGGCCGGATTATCAGGAAATACATGATCACGAAGATCAGGATGAACGGCAGGAACTGCAAAATCATATCGGCGCCACCCGGGGCGGCCCCACCGGCCTGGGCGAAGGCTGGCGTCACGAACATGCTTTGCTCCTGCTGAAATCCAAGGTTTTCTGAAAGCGGCGCGGACTATAGCGACGCCGGCCCTCTTTGCAAACGCATATAGGGAGATTTCGCGGCCGTTGCGACGGGGCTCCGGGAAGGACGATTCGACCTGAATTCCCCGTGACTGAGCTTCCACGCCCATGGCCAACGCTTGCGCTGGCCTGCACCACCCGCAGAGAGCCGACATCGGCAAGGCGTCGTCTCTCAGCGAAAGTCCAGAGCAGGGCGGAACTGGCCGGCTATGAGCCGCTCGTGCTAACCGTCGCGCGCCGACTGTTAAGGATCATGCCGTGTCGCAGCCCGATTTCGATTCGATTGCCGACCGTCTCGACAAGCTCGTCGAGCTGATTGCGCGCGCCGTGCCGATGCCCGGAGCGCGTCCGGACTTCGAGGCCGCGGACGCCTTCGTCTGGCATCCGCAGGGCGGACGGCTCCAGCCGGTGGCGAAGGTGAGCCGGGTCGAGCTCACGCTTCTCAAGGGCATCGACCGGATGCGCGACATCCTCGTCGAAAACACCGAACGCTTCGCCAAGGATCTTCCCGCAAACAACGTCCTCCTCTGGGGCGCGCGCGGCATGGGCAAGAGCTCGCTGGTCAAGGCGGTGCATGCCGGGGTCAATGCCGGAAGTGACACGCCTCCGGTGAAGCTGATCGAGATCCACCGCGAGGACATCGAAACATTGCCCGAGCTGATGGCGCTCCTCCGCGACGTTCCGTATCGCATCATCCTGTTCTGCGACGACCTTTCCTTCGACGCCGACGATACATCCTACAAGTCGCTCAAGGCGGCGCTCGAGGGCGGCATCGAAGGCAGGCCGGAAAACGTCGTCTTCTATGCGACCTCCAACCGCCGCCATCTTCTTCCCCGCGACATGATGGAGAACGAACGCTCGACGGCGATCAATCCGCACGAAGCTGTCGAAGAGAAGGTCTCGCTGTCCGACCGCTTCGGCCTGTGGCTCGGCTTCCACAAGTGCAGCCAGGACGAATACCTCGACATGGTGCGCGGCTACGTCGCCCACTACCGGATTCCGGTCCGCGAGGACGAACTGCAGCGCGAGGCGCTGGAGTGGTCGACCACCCGCGGGGCGCGATCGGGCCGCGTTGCCTGGCAATTCGTTCAGGACTTGGCGGGCCGGAAAGGCGTCCGGCTCTAGGAAACGGGATGGCCCGCCATCGTTGCCGATGACGGGCCTTCTCCCCCCGCCGACACCGGCCTCAGGTGCCCGAGAGGTAGTCCATCGGGTTGACCGGCTTCGCGCCCTTGCGCAGCTCGAAATGAACCTGCGGCGCGTTGACCGAGCCGGTCATGCCGGCCTGGGCGATGGTCTGGCCGCGCTTGACGGTGTCGCCGCGCTGCACGTCGAGCGTGCTGTTGTGGGCATAGGCGGACACCCAGCCGTCAGCGTGGCGGATCAGCACGAGGTTGCCGTAGCCGGCGAGCTCGTTGCCGGAATAAATCACGGTGCCCGCTTCCGCCGCCTTGACCGAGGTCCCGGCCGGCACGGCGAGGTTGATGCCGTCGTTCTTCTCGCCGCTCGGCTGCTCGCCGAAGCCTTCGATGATGCGCCCGCGCACCGGCCAGCGGAAGGTAGTGCCGTTCCCCGACGGCGGGTCGACGCTGTCGTCGATGGCGGCGGCGGCGGCGGCCGGCGTCGACGAACCGCCGGTAGTCGCCGGCACCGCCGGAACGCCGGGAGGCTGCGGCGCGGTGGAGAGGGAGGCGGGAGCAGGCGGAGGCGAAGCGGCGCCGGGAAGGGTATTGGCGGGGCCGACCGGCAGAGTTCCGAGGATTTTCGGCGCCGCGCCGCGCGTGGGCGACCCGTTGTCGGTGGTGAGCGAGGCGGTTTGGACCGAGGCGGACCGGCCGGTCGACGGCATGGTCAGGCGCTGGCCGACCCGGATATTTTCGGTAGCCAGCCCATTGACCGCCATGATGTCGCCGGGCCGCACGCCCTGGGCGCGGGCAATGCCGTAGAGCGTCTCGCCGGGTTCGACGACGTGGATCACGTCGCCGCCCTTGACGACAGCGGCCGGACTTGCCGGCGCCGAAACCGGGATCGGCTCGGGGGCGTAGGCCGCCTCGGCCTGGCGCGGGATGACGAGGGTGCGACCGGCCGTGACCTGCGAGGGATTGGAGATGCCGTTTGCCCGGGCCAGCTCGACGATCGGAACGCCATATTTCAGCGACAGCGTCTCAAGCGACTCGCCGGGACCGACGGTGACGGTGGTGCCGCCGACAGGCGACCAGGCGCCGTCCGCGGGCGCGCCGTTGACGAGATTGATGGGACCGCCCGCCGTGCCCGGCGGCGGCGGCAGGTTGGTCGCAACCACCGGACCGGACTGGCCGGCGCCGCCGATGATCTCGCGCTGGTTGGCGGTCGAGCCGGTGAAGAAGGGTTCCCGGACACGGGTCGCGTCGGCGCTGCAGGCTGCGGCCAGACCCGCGAGGGCCGCAATCATGCCGGCCTGGCTGAGAATCCTCGCGCGGGCAGCGGTAACTCGGAAACTCATGGCTGGGACTCACACACAACTCTACGAACAATTTGAGTAAACCCGGGTAACGTTGACAAAGCTTTAAGCTGCGTCGAGATGCGGCAACCGTTCCGGCGAGATCGCCGCCTGAAACCCGTCGTCCCGACCCGGAATTGGCGTAATCGCCTGCCACCCAGCCGGAGCCATTTCGGTTAGCGCGCAAGGAAGGAATTCGTCTTGTCGATGATGTTGAAGTCGCTCTCGGCCGGCCTCGCCGGGCTTTGTCTCCTTGCCGGCGCGGCACGGGCCGCCGACGATCCCGAGGTGATCTTCGCCGCGAAGCCCGGCGAGCATTTCAGCTATTCCGTGAGCTACGGGCGGAGCGGCACGGTCGGCGGACGCGGCACCGGGACCACGCTCGTCCGCTACGATTTCGACGTCACCATCAAGTCCGCGTCGCCGGACGGGATCGTCGCGACCGTCACCAATTCCGGCGTCGACATGTCGCTCGACGGCACCCGCATGCTGACGCCCCCCGACTTCGACAGCCTGCTCCTCCTCGCCACCGACGGTCTCCCGGCCGACATCGAGCTGACCCCGGACGGGATCGTCGACAAGGTGGCGGATTGGGACCGGCTCAAGGCTGAACTCACCACCCGCGCGCTGCTCAAGGCCGGAAACGACGAGACGCTCAAAAAGACCGTCGAGACGTTTCTGCCCACGTTCGACGCGGTCGCGGCGGCGGAGATCTTCGCGCGGCCATTAGCGATGAGTGCACCGGGACGCATCGTCAAGCTCAAGGCGCCCGACCGCACCTCGGTCGAAGCGCAGGAACTCGAGCTCCCCTCCTTCGTCACCCACGCCAAGAGCCATTGGACGTTCACTTTGATCGAAGCGCCCAAGACGGGTCCGTCGCTTCAGGGCGTGACCATCGAATGGTTGGGGGTTCCCGACAGCGAGCAGCTCCGCGCCATCCTCGCCACCGTCGCCGGCCAGCTGCGCGACATCGAGCCGGACGACCAACCCGCGTTTTCGGTGATCGAGAAGGACGCGAATATGTGGCAGCGATTCCTTGCCACCTACGCGCCCGATACCGGCATCCTCCGCCGCCTGTCCGGCGAGATGGAGCTTCGCGCCGGCCCGATCCAGCGCAAGGTGGCGATCGAGGCGAACGCAAAGCCGGAATAGGCCGGCACCGCCTGGGCGGGATGGAGCCGCGTTCAGATCACCTTGAACCGACAATCCCGGGATTTCGTCACCCTGGAAAGCCTGTGAAGAAATGGGCGAGCCGGATCGGCCCTTCCGCGTCCTTCGAGGCTCCGCTTCGCGGAGCACCGCCGATCAGGTCGGGGGCAAGCTCTCAGGATGGCGTTGGCGGGTTTTCTCCCCAAGCGCCGGTCGCGTCTTGGCCGTCGCCACACGCAGCTGTGTCGACCGATCGGGGGATTGCCGTCGGGTCCGCCTCTAACTACCTTCCGGCACCCCACGCGGACCCGCCCCAGGGAAGGGGCAAGACCGCGAACGAGAAACGCGAAAATGGCGCAGACGAAACCCACAACAGGCGCGCGACAAGACGAGTTGGGTCATCGCGTGGCGGCGCGGCTCCGGGGCTGCTCCGAGGTCGTCCGGAGCTAGCAGATGCGGGTCGGAATCCTCGGCGGCGGCATGCAAGGCTGTTGCTGCGCGCTGGCTCTGGCCGAGCGCGGCGTCGATGTCACGCTGTTCGACCGCAACGAGCAATTGCTGAGCCGCGCGGCGGTCGCGAACGAGGGCAAGATCCACCTCGGCTATATGTACGCAAACGATCCGAGCCATTCGACGGCCCGGATGATGGCGATCGGCGCGCTGGCCTTCGCGCCCTTTCTGGCGCGTCATCTCGATATCGACGCGAGGTCCCTGAACGTTTCGGAGCCTGCTGCCTATGTCGTTCACCGTGACAGCCAGCAGAGCGCCGGGAAGATCGGCGAGTATCTCGGCGCCGTTCACGGCATGATCGCCGCAGCGTCGGCCGACCGGAGGGAGGCCTATTTCGGCCGCGACTTGTCGGCGCCGCCACGCCCATGGTCGCCGGCGGAGCGCGACGCGGTATTCGACGGCGATATCGCCACCGCGGTCTTCGACACCCCCGAGATCGCAATAAATCCGGTCGCGGTCGCCGAGGCCCTGCGCGAGCGAATCCATTCCGACCCGCGGATCGACATTCGCCTCGGCCACGAAGTCGTCGCCGCCGAAGGGGTCGATCGCCCGGTCGTCATCACCAAGGATGTGGGTGAACCCGGACGCCACCGGTTCGATCACGTTGTCAACGCATTGTGGGACGGGCGGCTCGCGGTCGACAAGACCCTCGGGCTGAAGCCGCGGAGGCCCTGGCTGCACCGTCTCAAATACGGCGTCAGCTTCTACCTGCCGAGCGAGGTCCGGAGACCACCCAGTACAACCGTCGTGTCAGGCCCCTTCGGCGAGGTGGTGAGCTATGCCGACGGGCTGATCTATCTCACCTGGTATCCGGTCTGCCTGACCGACATGTCGAGCGACATCACGCCGCCCGACTGGCCGACCTATCCAGCCGATCCGCTTCGCTCGAGCCTGGTCGGCGGCACACTTTCGGCAATGGCGAAATTCGTCCTGGCGCTTCGCGGCCTCGCCGCCGAGGACCTGATCGACGTCACCGTAAAGGGCGGCGCCATCGTCGCCTGGGGCGAGACGGACATCTACGACCCCTGCAGCGAACTGCACCGGCGCTATGAGATCGGTGTCACATCAAGCCGCGGGTTCCATTCCGTCGATCCCGGCAAGCTGACGATGGCTCCGTATTTTGCGGACGTCTGCGCGGACCGCATCGTCGCGAGCGGCGACGCTTGACCGATCCGCTCGTCACGGTAGGCGTGCCCGTCTATCGCGGGCAGGATACGCTCCCGGTGCTTCTGGAGTGCCTCAGAACCCAGTCCTATGCGGACATCGACGTTCTGATTTCCGTCGACGGCGGGGACGAGGCGAGTGCCGAGGCCTGCAAGCCATTCCTCGATCGCGACTCGCGATTTCGGATCGAGGTCCAGCCGGCCCGCCTCGGCTGGGCGGGAAACACCGACTGGACCATGCGGCACCGCCGCGGGCAATTCTACATCTATCAGCAGCACGACGATCTCATTTCTCCGACCTATATCGCGGACCTGGTTCGCGCCGCGGAGCGCTGGCCCGAATCCGTCCTCTGCTTTTCGAGGCTGAGATATGTCGGAGCGCGGAGCTGGGAGGTTGCAGTCCCGTCGGTCACGGGCGACCGCATGGCGCGGGTCCTGAGCTACCTCCGGCGACTGGACTGGGTGCCGTTCCGCGGGCTGATCCGCGGTTCGGCCCTGGACAAGACGTCCGGGCTGCTGCTCAGCGACTTCGATCCCTTCGACAGTCTCGGGAGCGAGATCCGCCTGATGGCCGAACTTGCGCTTGCCGGCGAATTCCGCTTCGTCGACGGCCCGATCTATTTCAAGCGATGGGACGGCAAGAACCTCTCCGCCGCGCGCAGCGACTGGCCGATGGAGCGCCGCATCAAGGCGACCGCGGGCTGGGCGGCATGGATGATCGAGGCGATCGCCCCGGCCGGGACAACGGCGGAGGAGAGACGCCGGCTGTTCACGATCGCGCTCGACCGATTCGCGCGACACCAAAGTCGATTGGCGTGGACGCTGTCGATATTGCGCAACGAAGCCAAGGCCGGCGTTCCGATCGGAATGATCTGGAGCCAATTGAAACGCAGGCCGATCCCGCCGGGGCTCGGAACGATCTCGGCCGCGGCGCGCGAAACGCTCGTCCGCCAGATCTTCGAGCGATTGAGAGGCGGGGGCAGGTCAGATCCCGGCAAATGCCTGGGCATGACCTGGGAGAAACTGGAGACGGAGGCGTTCAGGCGCTACGGCGGCTCCAGCCGTGCGGCCCGAAACGCCGATGCGACGCAAAACGCCCGCCCGTAAGCGGAAGCGGTGGCGCCCGGCGACGGCGACGAGCAAGGGCGGGCGCGACGGAACTACTCCTCGACAATCAAGCTCGATGCCCGATACATGTGAGCCCGTGCGGGCTCGCCTCCGGCGAGACCCTTCCGCCAGGCGGATCCGGAGCGGAAGGCGAAGAACACCATCCTTGGAGGCAAATCCTTGACAAGCTTCCTATTCTCGCGGCGTGAGTTCATCGCATCGCTGTCAGCGACCATGGCAAGTCCACCGGCATTTCCTTCTCCCGTGTCGCTGTCGTGTCCAAGGGGCCTAAACGCGAGCGGCGAATGGGAGTCCTGGGCAAATGGCCCCGAAGCCAGGCTGTCGACATCGGCGGGGTCTACTTTGCCGGGGCCATGAATGGTGATCGTCGCCACTTGTGGGGCGCCATCGATGGCGGCGACGGTGGAGCCGTCGATCAGCGTTTCGCCCGGTTCGAACGCCTGCACTGCGGCATGGGAGTTGCCGAGTGCGTAGATCACCATGCCGGCGCCGTTCATGACGAAGGTGCCATAGCCGCCATGACCCGTGATCGGATTCGGGGTAAACTCGAGCGGCGGGGACTTCTGCTGCGCCGTGGGGCTGCCGATCTGGATATTGTTAATCGCTTGCAGCAGCGGCGAAATGAAGCGAGAGGGCGAGCTTGATCCAATCGGACCATGGCCTCTCCCGATATGGGAGAGCGCAGCCTGCTCAGCCGCCTGCAACCCATTCATTCTCGCTGCCGGGTGCGTGACTTGGCTCTCCTTGGTAGGTGACTGCTCTGGGTGAGCACCCAGGGCTCGCCGGACTCCGCAACGATGACGTGCCGGAGGATAGCCTTCTTCCAGATCTCAAGTGCGGGGTGCTCAAGATCCTTGTGGGCGGCGCTGTCGTCATCCGGGGGAGTGTCGTTCGCGGCCGATGCCTTGACGTCACTCAAAATAGCGAACGCCAGGGCGGCGAGCGAGAGCGTGGTGAAGCCGGCAGGGCCTCGCAACAACGCGATCGTTGCCAGAACGGTCCTGTTACTGATTTCAAGCTTTTGGAATATGTTGTAAAGGTGTACTTTGACTGTGCCCCGGGATACGTTCAGCTCGCGCGCGATCTCCTTGTTCGACAGACCTTCGGACACCAGTCGAGCGATTTGGCGCTCGCGGTGCGTCAGCGACATGAGCATTTTTTCGATTTTTGCACCGTCTACATCCTTCCCGTTTGGCAACAGGTCCTTGGACGGTTTCGGTGACGCACTGGTGCGCTCCAGCGTTAGCCTCAGGGCACGCAGTATGGTGTCAGGGTCCGCATACGTCGAAACTGCACTGCAAGCGCCGGTCGCGATTGCTGCGGTGAGATCGTCATCTCCTTCGGATTCGGCAAAGAACATTAGCCGCGTGGGAAGCTTCTCAGTTTTCGCAATAGCGAGAATGTCGGATACCGTCAGGTCAGGCCATGTTCTGGCAACGAGCGCTACGTCGGGAGCCAAATTCCGAATTGCTTCGAGGCAGCTGGTTCCGCAGCTGCAGGAGGCAACAATCTCGAAGTCGTGCTGTGTTGCGAAAACCGACCTCAACCCCTGCAGAACGATCGGTTGCGGATCTGCGATCACTAGCCGGATGCAGTATTTGAATTTTCCTCGATCTGCGGACACATCTAGCATGGGCTTGACCTTACCCGTCCAGCGTTGTGCCTGAGCTACTGCTATCCCAACGCCTTGTAGCCCGGGCTACCCGCAGCAGTGTTTGAACCGGGCAAGTCACTCTCCAGGGGAAGGCGAGGCTGACTACCATCAGTTTGCGTCGTGTGCACTGCAAGAAGCGACTAGCTCCCTTGAAAGCCTTACTCCTTAAGTCCAGAAATGAAACTCTTTTCAGGCCCGACGGCAAGCCCCACGTCGAGGCTCATCGGAGTTGCCGGCGAGACTGACCTGTTGGCATATTGCAGCCGTCGGGAACCTTGTGTGGGCTAGTCTTGAACATTTGCTCGGTAGGCCGCATCTTACCTTTATGGACCGCGAGGGGAGAAATCGGCAATCAACGAAAGGCTGGCGTGCTGTAAAGAGCTCGCTAACGAGTACCTTGGCGAGCCAACGGCAGCTCACATCCGGAAATAGAAGCAGAATTGCTGGCTCAGCTTCGCCGATTGGAGGAGCAATAGGGGCCCCTGAGTTTCGCCGTCTTTTCACGGCGCTCATCTGACACCCATCGGTCGAAAGCGATGCGAAGGGGGCTGCGTTCGGCTTTACAGCCAAGCAACACCGGCAATTCGGCGAACCCTGAAGGCCGACAGCTGAGAGGATGACGTCGGCAGCATCCCCTGCGCCGCCTTTGAGGCATCAGCGCTCGAGGTTGCTCTCCGCCTTGAGGTATCCGATGACGGGCTCGAAGACGCCGCGCTCTGGCCGGAGATGAAGACACGACGAGGATTTTGCGCCTCGTGGCCGCGATATCTCCTGTCGACATACCCGCTCGATCGGACAGTCGGTGAGTATTTCGGTGCGGTCGATGACGTCCCGCAAGGTGACCGTCGTACGGCTTATTGGGCAGCGCCTTGGCGTGCAGCACGAACAGGCCACCAGCAGCCCGGCGGTTGTTGGTGACGATGGAGGCCTTTACGCCGAACTCGTAAGGCGCGCCAGCCTTCCAGCCGCGCTGACGCTGCTGTTTCGAGCGGATCTGGATGACTTGGCCAAGCGGAAGGCAAGTGCCTCCTCGTCCAGTGGCTGGTCCTCGATCTTGCGGCGGATGTCGCGGACGATCCTGCCCAGCCGGCAGCGCAGGATACGCAACTGCGGCTGATGCCGCCAAGCTCCCACCTGCAATCTCAAATGCTTCCGTATCCGAAAAACAGACGCCTGCTCAATCGATTAGAGGCTTGGTTACGCGACTTATAGCAAATGGCCCTAGCAGATGTTCTCATTTATCGGAGCTGCCAGGCGGGGTTCTGCTCTTGATAATCCGGCCGCACGTCGGCGCCGCGATGGCCGCAAACTCTGCAGACGAACAGGGCCTCCAGATCGGACAGCCGCAGGCTGCCGGGCCAGCAGTCGGCGTCTATCACAACCGAATGAGAACACTTGTAGTCGCCGCAGAATACACGCAGTCGGTGGGGGCCGGACTGCCGCATTTGTCCCAGGGTGGTCTTCGGCTCGAGCAGCATGCGCTATTTTTGCCTAGCTTCACAACCAACCTGAATATGGCATCTGCCATAGATTGACCGCGCGGCACGGTACAGTGCCTCAAGCAGACCTGTGCCGACTTGTGCGCGAGGTTTTGCGCTCCGCGAAAGCCAAGAGCACTTGGAATGGGAGTAGAAGCTGGAGTACCGGCCAACGGTACTGAAGCCGCACCGGCAGCGCGAAGAACCGTCGCCAAAGCTGTGAACAATCGCAGTATGCGACGAAGCTAAGGCGCTCCGGGCGTGGCTAGCTAGTGCTGCAAACTACTGGATCCGAAACTCGTCGCGGTTTCTTCCGGACGCAAGAAGTATCGCCAACCATCGTGGAATTTTGCCACGCCCCGACCAGGTCTCCGAGGGATTGTCAGGATTCGTATTTTTCGGCTCGACCTTGGGGTAGGGCCGTCGTTGCGGGATGTCTTTAGGAGACCCGCCGAACCTGCGACCAAGCTCATCAAGCTGGTTTTGAAGCTTGCATTTCTCGCTTTCCAGTTTCCGGTCAAGGATCTCTATGATCCTCTGGTGAGATCCCAGAGGTCATCAAGCCCCATCCTATTTAGCTCTCGGTCTTTCATGCCCAGCCCCGGGACAATTTGGCTCACGACGCGATGGAAAACTTAACAAAAGAAAAGCCGCCCGCAGGCGGCCTTCCCCCAAGAAACTGATCACTGCTTAGGCGAGAGCCGTCGTTTGGCGCTTCCGCTGATAGCTCACGTAGCCAATGCCGGCAAAGCCCAGGATCATCATCGCCCAGGTGGACGGTTCGGGAACTCCGTCCATCACGACGTTGCTGATATGCCCTGTAATCGGATCGCTCAGATTGGTCTTTGTCGAAAGAGGTCGTCCACAGTAAGATTGAACGAGCCGCCGGCAAATGTAATAAGCTGCGCACCGCCGAAATTGATTGTCACGGTGCCATTCCCATTGCCCGGATTGAGCATGCCGGTGAGGGTTGCGTCAAAGGTCGATCCGCCATTTCCGGGATCGGTGAAGACGACTTTCAAGAAGAAATCGGTGCTAACTGGATCTACGTTTTTGTCTGCTGCCAGCGCTAGCGTACCGAGGTCGATGTCGGGTCCGGACTGGTTTGAAAAGGACAAACCCGTAAAACCGAGACCGCCACTGCAGATTGCTATTACGCTTGGTCCTTGGCTGCAGGCTGCCCTGTCGCTTTCAGCTTTGTGGCGCTGATCATCGCACCCTGAACCCATCGAGCACGTTAGTCTCGACGTCCCTCCAACAGAATCGAGCCCAGACTCCTCGACCGCGTAGGCGCGGACCTCGGTTATGACTGTAGAAAAGGCCATGCTTTGCTCGAGCAGAGTCACCGCTAGCATCGCTTCCTGCCGGGCTTCTTTGAGCTGTAGCCGCCGCAGGGCCCCAGCTCTATGCCCCAAGCTGGGCCTTTTGGCTCGCCTACACTTAAGTCCCGGCAGTGTGGGTTGCGCGGCCGTCTTGTCCTTGTCGGCACCGCGTCCGCAACGGCCGCTGCCGCGCCTTCGCCCCATCCTATGGCGCGCGATCCAGACGTCGCGCTTCCTCGTCGCCTTAGGATCACCGGCATCGCCCTTCGGTTGATGGGCTCAACGACCGCGTTCGGCGGGGTCGTCGAGAAGCCGTATTCGAGGTCCGGGCCTGGCACCAGTTTCGGACCCGCGCCGCGGTCATCTTCGAACCGGTCCAGATACCAGCGAAGGCTGTCGGTGGTCGGTCGTCGTTCAACGCAACCAGACGACATCCTTCTTGGTCTCGGGGTTGGGCTCGCGCACGTCTCTGCGAAGCTATTGAACGGCAACAAATAGCGGCGTCCGGCTTGAGCGAGCCATGCCAATGCGGCGACGTGTTGCGGATGTTCGTAACCAATGGTCCGCCGGTGCGCCATGGCGGCATGCCCCATCGCATCAGCGTCAGCTCCGTGCCGGCTCGGTGTTGCGATTATGGGTGCGAGATAGTCGTAAGCGATACGCTGGTCCGAATGCTCCCTCATCGAGCTTCGGCTCATAACAGCTCTGGCAGCGCGAGACCACGGGAGACCAAAAATAGAACCCCGCTGGACTGCCGAGCGGGGTCCCTGCCGGGTAAATAAAACGACTGTGATGAAATGCCCCGGGACCGAGATTAAAATTCTCTCGATCCTGATTCACAAGCTGATTCGGTGCACCCGTATTTCTGCGGGAAAAATGTGCAATAGCGCCGTTTCTAGGCTCGAGTGGTTCTCTAGTGTCGGAATCCCGACGTTGCGGACCGGTCTCACGTACCGCGTGGGACAAATGCGTTTCGTCCTTTTGTAGGAACGACTGTTCGGATAGCCCGTTGAACGCTCCGCCGTCTAAAGCGGCGCCTCTAGGGCTAACGAAAATGGTTATTCAGAGTGTACGATTGAATGCTTTGCTTGCCGATATTCACGACCTTCATCGGCAAATGGCGGAAATTCTCGAGCTGCGCTCGCAAGTCGCCTCCCTAGAAAAATTGAGGAGCAAAAACCGGCAACGCGCCGAGAAGACAGGAGATCTTCGTGCTGAGCAGAGGGCTTAGACGGGATTAGCGCTATGACGCAACAGCATAGCGAGCAAGATGAGGCAGGCCGCACGACCGCAGCCCAGCGAAGTACTGGAGCGCGTCCGAGCTTTCCCGGCATTCTGCCCACGTCCGCGAACGACAACGACGGGCCTTGGCCCCTAATTCCATTCCCGGAAGGGCTTGAGGTCATTCCAAGCGACCAGCAGGAATCAATAGAACGGTTCTCGTTAGGAAGTCTCCGCCCGTCCTTCTCGCACAAAGAAGTTACGGCCCAGGCAGTTCAGGCCAGCTCTCATTCGTCATGGAGAGTGATGTTGGGTGGGTTAACGTATGCGGTCGTGGTATCGATTGCGATGTTCGGTTGGATATACCTTCTTTGGCTGGCCCTAGCCAGCGGCCTGCAAACGATACTCGGTGGATGATCGGTCCCGCCATGAAAGACTGTCGCGCGTACCTCGAGAAGTTGCGCAAGGACGCTGCCGAATGCGCCCATGTCCGAGATAAAGCACCGGACTGCGCCAAGCGCGAGATGTTCGACAGGCTATCCAATCATCCCCGCAAACCAGGCGTCGGCAGCGTCGCGGTTTGCAAAGACCTTGAGGTGATCAATGTCTGACGGCAAAGCCGTCGTGATGCCGCCGGCCTCGCGTGAGCCGTAGGAACATCTGGAGAACAGATGCGTTAGTCGCTTCAAATAAGGAGCGTCGCCATGAGCAATCCGAAAACCGAACCGGCCGGCAACACGCAGAAAGATCCTGACCAGTGGGTCTCGGGCGATGACCCGATGACAGGCGCGCAGGCATCGTATTTGAAAACCCTGTGCGAGCAGGCGGGGCATCCCGAACTTTACGACGACAACCTGACCAAAGCCGAAGCATCGAAGCTGATCGACGAGATGCGTGAGAAGGCGGGAGTGGAGTGATGCCAGAAGAGCCGATGATGACCGAAGCACAGCGGGACGAGCTCAAAAAGCTCTGTCAAAAAGCGGACGTGCCGGATAAGTCAGGCGAGATGCTCACGCAGGAAGGCGCGCAGCATTTCATTGACGATTTGAAGCAGCAGTTGGCCGAACGGAAGTAACCAAGAAAAGCCGCTAGGGAATGGTCGTTCTCTAGCGGCTGTTTCTTTATCGTGTGGTGGGTGCAGCCGGCGTGGTCGGTGCAGGTTCCGCCGGCGGAGCGGGAGGAATTGGCCGTGTTGACGAGCCAACCGTGGAGCCAGGGGCAGTGTTATCGGCCACGCGCGGACCACTCCACGGAGCCCACATAAACAAAACAGCAATCACAGCAGCAGCGATGATCAGCCCTATCAAGCCGCCGCCCACGCCGGTGCGGTCACCGCGGCCTAAAGTATCTCGAGTTGAATCATTACGGCTAAGATCGTCGTTAAGCATCTCATTTCTCCTCAAACGCCCGCAGATGAAACCTTTTGTGAACACAATGTTTCCCGTGTTGCGTCGCGGTACAATGGAGGCGGGCAGTTCGATTTCCGGTCGGCGGTCTCCGTAGGCTCAGCCTGTCATGGCACAGAAACCAAGCTGCCGTGACTGTCGACCATGAACGATTGAAAAGTCGGCCTTGCCGACAAACACGTCGAATACCCGAAAGGCTCACTTGTCATCACCGACGAGCCTGTTTTGAACAGAGGGGAAAACCCCGCCAAGCTCGGCCTCAATCCGCGCCCGATGCAATACCGCGAGGTGCGAGAATTTGCGGTGGCGGTGTACCCTCGATAGCGATCTGATGACTACCGAAACGGTAGGCGCGCGCTGGTCCGCAAATTTCTCGGCTCGTTTGCGAACGCGCATCTGGTGTCGGGACGTCATGGTTCAGTTGACTAGAGGCCCGGCTTGGCGCAGTCTCGTCTACAAAAAGACAAATATCGGGAGGGGATCTAGCATGATGCGCTCTGGAAAGCTTGCGCTTGGAGTGATGCTTGGCATTGCCGCGGTGCTGCCTGCGAACGCCCAAAATAGCCCCAAGGTTGCGTGGAATCTTTCCGTCTGGGGACCTCCACGCGCATTCACTGCCGGTATTGAGACGCTTGCCAAGTACGTCGAGAAGGAATCTGGCGGGAATTTCACCATCAAGATTCATTATGGCGACGCGCTCTCCAAGGGGCCGGATAATCTCGACAACATCAAGCTTGGCGCCTTCGAGATGGCGCAGATCTGCACTGGCTATCACCCGGGCAAGAATCCCGGCCTCACGGTGCTTGATTTACCTGGTCTGCCGCTCGCCGACCCGGACATCCACGGTAGGGTACACGACGCAATCTACAAACACCCCTTCATCGTCGCTGAGTTCAAGAAGTGGAATGCCATTCCCTTTATGTCGGTATTGCAGCCGCAATCCGAGTTCATGGGGGTCGGCGACCCGCCGAGGACAATGGATGGATTCAAAGGCATGCGCGTTCGTGCGCTCGGTGGCACCGGCGATGCGACTGAAGAATTTGGGCGCAGTGCCGACTTCGGTGCCAGCGCCCGAAGTCTACAACGCGCTCGAGCGCGGCGTTTTCCAAGCGGCGGCGTTCCCGTTTACTTACGCGTTCGCAGCCTACAAGATTCCCGAAATCGCTAAGTGGTACACCAAGAACCTGGCGCCAGGCGCCAACAATTGCCCGACCATCGTCAACTTGCAGGCCTATCAGGCGCTGCCGCAGAATTATCGCGACATGATGGAGAAGGCGAAACCACTCGCCTATGAGGCGCTCAAGGAGGCGCAAGCTGCCACCGACAAGAAGAGCTTCGAGGAGTGGAAGAAGAAGGGCATTGTCGAAATCGTTTATCCGCCGGAAGAGCTGAAAAAGTTCGCCGAGGTCGGCGCCAAGCCAGTGTGGGATTCATGGATCAAGACGCAGACCGCCAAGGGTGTTCCTGCGCAG
Organism: uncultured Alphaproteobacteria bacterium; assembly: GCA_963792845.1. Classification (GTDB taxonomy): domain Bacteria; phylum Pseudomonadota; class Alphaproteobacteria; order Rhizobiales; family Kaistiaceae; genus Bauldia. The sequence continues at coordinate 10,680 of CAWBXW010000005.1, read as the reverse complement.
GAACTCGTCAACGCGGTGCTAGACGAGACCGAGAAGGCCAAGAAAGCGCTCAACAAGAAGTGAGCTTCGAGCGGGTACCCGATGTTTCCATCGCCCGCGTCGTCCGTCCTTGACCGGTGACAAATCAATGATGATGCGGGGCGGCGTGGCACTCTTGGCGGCGGACCGGTTGCTGCGGCTGATTGAGTTCGCAACCGTGATGGTCGCTGGCCTCGTGATCTTCTTCGTGATGTGGGTTGGCGTTGCTGAAATCTTCTCGCGTAAGCTGTTCAACTACCCACTCTACGGGCAGCTGGACATCATCGAACTGACGATGTCGAGCTATGCCTTGCTGCCGATTTCCTATTGCTGGCGCGCGGCCGGACACATCCGCGTCGAGCTCGCAATTGACCTCCTCGCGGGCCGGCGCCGGTGGTTGATGGAGTTGGCTAACCACAGTGCTTGCTTTGGTGCTGGTCACGGCGATCTGGCCGGGCGTGTTGCACTTCTTTGACAACGCCTATGATATCGGCGACTCGACGATCAACACTCAGTGGCCGACCTGGCCATCGAAATTCGTGCCGATTGTTGGATTTTCAATTCTATGGGTGCGGCTCATGATCGAAACCATCGCTTATGTGCGGCTGGTGCTCGATCCAGACGTAACCCCCATAGGGATACCCGAGCATCACGACGTAATCGCCGAGACCGTCGCGCAGGCCGATGAGATCGCAGGCGGGCCAGCCGCGAGTGGCGGAAATTGAGATGCTCCCTGTTCATTACGGCCTGATCGGAATGGCGGCACTGGCGATCCTGATCGGGCTCGGCGTACGCATCTTCGTAGCGGCCGGCGTCGTGGGTTTCTGCGGGTTGTGGGCACTTCTCGGTTTCAGCAAGGCGGTCGGTATCGCAGGACATATCCCATATTCCGACACGACCAACTATGCGCTCTCGGTCCTGCCACTATTCATTCTAATTGGGCATCTGGCCCATCACGCCGGCATCGTACAGGGGGCATATCGCTGTGCGCGCGCCTGGCTTGGATGGCTGCCGGGCGGGCTAGGCATCGCCACCGTATTCGCGGCAGCGGGCTTCGCGGCGGTGTCGGGCGCGAGCACCGCGACGGCGGCCGTGTTTAGCCGGATCGCACTGCCGGAACTGCTGCGCTACAAATACCAGCCGGGCTTTGCGGCGGCGGTAGTTGCAGCCGGCGGTACGCTTGCATCGTTGATCCCGCCATCCGCGATCATGGTCGTCTACGGGATCATCACCGAAACCTCGATAGGGGGGTTGCTTCTCGCCGGGTTCATACCTGGCGTCATCTCGGCGCTAGTCTATTCGGGGACCATCTTGGCGCGGTTCTATTTCAACCCCTCGCTTGGCGAGCCAAGCGTCGGCGGATCATGGCAGGAGCGCTGGACTACGCTGCCGGAAGTGGCTCCTATCGTCATGGTGATCGGCGTCGTAATCGGAGGCATGTACACGGGCTGGGCGACGCCAACTGAGGTTGGCGCGCTCGGCGCGTTCATCATTTTCGTGATGGCACTGCTGCGGCGCATGATGAGCGGCCGCGCATTGCTTAACTCGCTGATCGACACCGCAAAGCTGACCGTGATGATTTTCTCAATCATCTGGGGCGTACTCATCTTCGTGCGCTTTCTCGCCTTCGCGGGCATCTCGGCCTCCTTTCAGGCGTGGATTCTCGCGCTCGGCGTCTCGCCCTATCTGGTACTGTTCTGCGTGATCCTGCTCTACATCATGCTCGGAATGTTCATGGACGGCATCGGAATGCTGCTGCTGACCCTTCCGGTAATCCATCCTGTAATGATCAATCTCGGTTTCGATTCGATCTGGTTCGGCATCATCGTGGTAAAAATGGTGGAGGTTGGGTTGCTCACGCCGCCAGTCGGATTGAACTGCTACGTGGTTGCGGGCGTGCGCCCGGACATTCCCCTGCAGCAGATATTTCGTGGCATCTGGCCGTTTGTGATCGCGGATTTGATCTGTGTACTGATCTTTACACTGTTCCCCGCGATCGTGACCTTCCTGCCGAATCTCGTGCGAGGCGAATAAAATCCGATCTGCGGTCTGATTTCGCGTACGACTTCGCTGCTAAGTCGATGAATTGTGTCACCTACATTTGGACGTCAATGCCGAGACTCCTACGTCAATGGGGCATCGCGATAGAAGGCTCAATAAGCGAGTATCCAGAAAGCACATCCGGACCACCGACCCTTCTCAAAAGCGCGTCTGGTCCGTTATTGGCGCCGGTGGACATGGTGCGGCCGCCTCCAGTCTCGCAGCACGAGACGAAACGGATTCAGCCAGATCAATGACGTATCCATCAGAGAGCGACCGCACGTCGGTTGAAAATTCGTGGGCGCCAGCCCATTGGGAGGTGACCTGATCGGTCGATCGGGAATAGTTGTGTCGCATCGCTTGTCGATGCGCCGTGAGACGTCATGCTGTCAAAGTCGCGAACAAGATACCGAAAGCTTTGTCTCGGCACCGACCGAGCAATCGCAGCGGTTGCCCAATCACCTTTACCGGTCGCTGACTTGGGACAGAGGCAAGGAGCTCGCGGACCATCAACGCCTGACATTGGCCACCGAGGTCGAGATCTACTTATGTGATCTTCCGCCTGGCAGCATGGGCCAAACGGACCGAACTACGACGTCAAGTAGCGAGCAGGGGCGAGGGAGCGCACCCTATCTGCGATCTCGTCTCCAAGTCTGGCGATGAAACGGTCCTCGTCGAAACCGCGAGGTAGGGAACACCAGGAACAAATATTGGGAATATTACTTGAATCCCAGTTCTGTAGAGGGATGGCAGGATCGTGCCAGCAAAACAAAATAAGCCTTGGACTGGGAAGACCGCCGGCTATTGGAGATGCGGGCGGCAGGAGAATCTATCTTTTCCATGTGCGCGACGCTGAAGCGATCCGCAGGCGGCATCAAGGCGCGAATCGCCATCCTTCGCGCGCGCGGCTTGGCGCGGCCCGACGCCAGCGCCACTACGACCCCTCCATCAACTGGCGTTCTGAACTCCGTGGCGGAGATAGAGGAAACTCGATGCCAGTCCCTGGATAAAGCGGGCGGCCTGAAAACTAACTGCGTCATCAGATCATGCTATATTTGCGCCATAGGCAGTGCGGTTCAACTCGGTCGGATGATTGCTCATTTAGATAGTTGTCGCACGTCGATCGTGCGTGCCGTTGCTTGGACCGTGATTTCGAAGTGGTCTGCCTGCATGATATCTGCGATGTTGCGCGGTCTATGCGCGACGACGTTAATGCCGGTGCGACGCCGTAGGCTGTCGTAGAGCAGCCCCGCACCATCTGATGTGCGAATATCCTCGCCAAGCTTCTGCGAAGCATCATAACGTTCGCTCGCATACACGTCGGGGAGCGCTAGTTGCTGCCCTGTGATGTCGAGATAATCCCCTAGTAGCGTAGCGGTATAGGCCCTGTAGGTCCGGCTCATCGTGGCCGCGTTGCGAGCAGCCGCTTCGCGCCGCAGGTGATGGCCGACCTCGGCAGCCGCTGTGCGAATATCATCGGCCGCATACCAGGCGCCAAGCTCTGATCCATTGAATCTCATTCCGCCGGGAGCGACGTGGAGAAAGGCTGCCATGACGATGCTGGAGTTGGGGGCGCCATAGGCCCATTCGCCCTGCGGTAGCCGATCGATACGTTCGGCCACCAGACGGTCGTTCGTCCATCCGACGAGCTCCATCACCGCCGAAAGATCGGCCGCCGTCGCGACCGTATCGAACAGCCCGATGGGAGGAAATTGTGAGGGGATCAGGCGATGGGCAGGTCGCGGCGAGGGGGCGAAAGCGTCCATCACCGGAAGACGATCTCCGTGTCGTCGTAAGGCGTGAATGCCTCATCTATCGTATTTGGCTGCATGTAGAGGCCGCCACGCGCGCCGTCGAGAAATCGACGTACCGAGAGCAACCCATCTTGAGAGCCACTAGTGATAAGGTCGAGCGGCGGATGTCCACCGAAGACGACCTCGTTATGTGGACTTCGCAGCCAGTCAACGCCGAGCCGTTCCTGGGGAAAGAGGACCCCCAGCGCTTGGTGGATACCGAATACCGCTGAAATGCGTGTGAGAACGTCCACATCCAGGGTGAAAGCGCCGTGCTCTTTCCCGTTTTCTAATCTGAGCTGCGAGGCCGGATCGCTAACCCCTCAGGGTGTGGCTTATCCGCGTGACCACGCCGTCCCACTGGCGCTTTTCCGCAGCAGGATAATTGATCAGGACGCAGTTCATGGCGCTATTCGCCCGGTTGCAGCGGTTGTACCAGATGCGGTCGTTGCGAATACTGGACACGACGAAGAAATCCGGCGTCACCCGCTTATAGATGATGCCGGCCGGCGGGCTTTTCTTCGCCAGGAATATGGCGGGGGACTCGTTGTCGGGATTGGGCACAAATTGCACCGTCAGATCGGCACGGTTATCGTCGGTGAAAAAGCGCCGCCCTATTCCGCCTTCCGGCGGGCCGGCATCGCGTGTGAAGATCGTGACCGGCATCTCGACGCTAGTTCCCGTGCTCGGGATCGCATAACGCCGCCATTCTGTTTCGCCCGCAAAAGTGAGTGTGGGAGTTAAGGCTAAAACTAAGGCGCCAGACAGACATTGCGCGCGCATAAAACAATCTCCGGTTAGGGTTGAGAAATAAATCGAATCGCTAAGCATTCGTTCCCCGGCAGAGCGTCCGCTAGCGGACACTTGATGGCCCGAAAAGGGCTGGGGATATGTGACTAGAGGGGTATGATAAAAACCGGCGGAGCGCGAGAGCATAGGCGGTTAAGAAATCCCGCAACTGTGCGAGTTCGCCAACGATACTCTGCACGGGACGGCAATAACTGAACTGTGGAAGGCGAATGCCGTACGGGATAACCGCGAAGTCGGGCGTAGGCAGTGACGCATTGATATAGGCCGCGTTGGTCAACTAACCGCGTGCGGGGAGCTCAACCTTCTCAAGGTTCAACCTCGGCACGGTTATTGGTTGAAGCCGACACGGGAGTTTTGCTTGGTGTCTCGCCCCGGGGAAGCCATCGCTGTTACGCGATCCAGGCCAACGATCAACCGGACAGGTAAGCTCTGTTTGCCGAGACCGGGTCATGGTGAAGGTCAAAACGCACGGTTATATGATTGCTTGGCCCGAAGCTGACGAGCGCTTAGGTGGACACTAGCGCGGTACGCAATACTAATCCGCGCGTCAGTGAACATCGCTCGAAACTATTAAGAATGCGCGGTGTCACATCGTCTGGGTTCGCAGCCATCATCAGTTATAAGATCAATGAGATGGTTCTAACTCCCATTGCGCTGCGAGATCCTTAATCTGCTCAAACCTCAAAATGGCTGACGTACCTTCCCGGACGATTGTCGCGCGCTTACGTTCCTTCAGTGGCAAGATCATCGTTCTTGCTACCGCTGAGCGTAGTTTCATGCTGCCGTGATTAGTCAAGGTAACGGGTTCTTCTGGGTCTATGACCATTGTACGCGCCACGGCAATGGCTGGCCGCGAGCCAGCACACAAACGCCCCTCAGAATGCCCGATTGGAGAGTAACCTCGGTTTGGTTAAGGCTTGCTTACTTCGCACGAGATCGAGCTGTCCAAACGCGGTCATGACACGGCATTGCTTTTGGCTCGCGCGCTCTGCGACTTAATGTTTCATTGTCGACGTTTGCAAACGCCTCCGCAACGTTAGCAATTACGACGACGCAGTCGTGAAACCGGCCGATGTCCGAAAGGGTCCATCGCGCCGGGTTGGCCGGATGCCGGCGACTTCCGGTCTACCCGAACGGACATTCTTAGGCCAGGCGGGCATGTCTCAAATGCGCCCACAGCGGAAGTCGCGGCCGCGGCCTACTCGATCAAATCGCTGATGCCGCGAGACGGGACGGCGCGTCACACTGGAAGTCCTGCTGCGGAGGGCTTCGATGTACAGCCGAGGAGCGCTTGAGAGAAGTCGCCAAAGTCGCAGTAAAGACGATGGCGTGAACTAGTTTGGCATTGAGTGTCTGTCCGGGAACATCTTGAATTATCGGAATCATTTGTGATTTCAAGGGGGCGGTCCGATTTGAAGGAGCGCCCATGTGGACGAAGGAGAATCGCGGTCGCTACGACCGCAGCCGGCTACGCTATCCCAGCGATTTGACCGATGAGGAATGGGCGTTGGTGGAGTTGCTGATTGCGCCGGCCAGGCGCGGCGGCAACAAGCGCACGGTCAAAGTGCGCGAGGTGGTCAATGGCCTGATGTATGTGCTGAGCACCGGTTGCCAATGGCGAGCGATCCCGAAGGATCTGCCGCCGCGCAGCACGGTGCATGACTATTTTGACTTGTGGGCTTGGGACGGCACGCTCGATCGCATCCATCACGCGCTTTATGTGCAATGTCGTGAGTTGGCCAACCGAGAACCCAGCCCGAGCGCCGCCATCATCGACAGTCAAAGCGTCAAGAGCGCGGAAAAAGGGGGGCGTGGATTGACCCGCATGGCTACGATGCGGGAAAGAAGCGACAACGAAGACGTTGCGCTGAGATCAAGGGCAAGAAGCGCCACGTCGATACCCAGGGCTTGCTGCTCCACGCCCTTGTGCATTCGGCGGACATCCAGGATCGCGATGGCGGGGTGCTGGTGATGGCCGCACTGTTTGGCCTGCATCCATTCCTGTTGAAGCTCTATGCCGACGGCGGCTATCAGGGGCCGCTCTTTCAGTCCGCCGTTCGCAAAATCCTCCGGCAAATCGACATCGAGATAGTCAAGCGCTCCGATATAGCAAAGGGCTTTGCGGTCTTGCCCAAGCGATGGATCGTCGAACGCACCATCGCGTGGCTCAACCGCTGCCGCCGCTTGGCCAAGGATTGGGAGTGTCTCAACCGAAAGGCCTTGGCGTTCTTGCGCTTGGCCTCAATCCGCCTCATGCTGAGAAAGCTCTGTCAGAAAACATCATGATCCCGGACAGACTCTGAGCGGGTCGGCCAGATGCCTCGAAACTCAAGATCTATCAACTATTGTGATGCGCAGTCCCGCATCTTCGAGCTGCAACGATGCGCTTTGCCTGGCGCAATAACTTATTTAAATATTGGGAAAAAGAGGCAATTGATCGACCAAACATCGAACTTTATTCGAGAAAATGGATTGGCTCATGTCAAGGAGCTGACAAATGGCAAGCAAAATTGCTCTTGGGCGCGATCGCCACGGTCCTCGTCTGCGGCGCAGTGGCGGCGGTATGCTTGCCAGGCTGCCGAGTTAGGTTCAGAAAGGGCCGGGAAGAAGTGGCATTTGTTTAAGTTGTGTTACTTTTTGAACAGACAAGTTGGAAGTTGCTACTGTTCAATTGCGCCATTGCCTGACTCGCAATCCATACTTGCCAAGCAGCCCAGCACGCCGCGCTGGGCTTTTGGCTTCGACCAATGAGACGAAGAGCACGGGAGTACTATGGACATTGACGATGCGGCCCGGTTCAGAAGGCAGGCAGAAGTCTGCCGGGAAGAGTTGAGTAAATCTCACGAGCTAGTGGACGCGGCAAGCTGGCTGCGCCTTGCCGACGATTTCGAGAAGCTGGCCACGCAAGGAGAGGCCTGCGGTCGGCGACAGGCGCCGTTCGCCATGCGAGCGCCCCGACCGTAGGCTTTACCAGTCTTATGGATCAAGAGCACAGCTACAGAGCGTACTTTTTAGGCAGGAGCGGCCAAATTCTTCGCCGGGTGGACCTCTCGTGCGCCAATGATGAAGCCGCAAAAACCCATGCCCAGCAACTCCTCGATGGATTTCCCGTAGAGTTATGGGACGCCGCGCGATTGATAGCGGTATTCAATCCGAAATAAATGCGGTCGGCTCACAGTCAGCTGAATGCTGGAACCTCGTCTCACGCGTGAGGTTTAAGATGTTTGCAGGAGGCCCATGCATGCTTTCTGGCTCGGCAGCTGATGGGGTGTATAGAGACTTGCTCATGGACGAGCGGAAGAGGATCGAACTCGCGGTAGTCGAAGGTGAACGACAGCTAGCAGAGCAGGAGGCGCGAAGGTTAAAGAAACAGGACGGAGATGTGAGCCAAGCGGAGCTCACACTAGAAATGATGCGCGAAACCCAGCAGCGCAATGAGCATGTCGCCAACGCTTCGTGTCTTTGTTGCAGCCCTAATTCCGGTATTTAGCCTCTCGCGCTTCGCCGGCTCGCGTCAGCGCTGTGCGCCTGTCCAAGGCGGCGCGGTTCAATCAATTGTTACAGATCGGGGCTGCGCCGAAGAGCCGCCTGAGTGGGCTGACTTCATCCGGGTTGCAGGCCTGCGGTGTCGGCTTCCGTTGGACGCGCCGCACATGTTTCTTAAGATCCTTTGACTTGGCCTTTTTAACCCCACCTTTCTCAGCCTTTAGGTCGCTTGCGTCATGATGCCGGCTAATGATCTTTGGAACCGCGACAGATGGCAACTCTTCTGGCACTTGCAGCTCCGTTGCGAGTGGCTCCCCGGAGCTGATGTAAGTCACCGGCAAGCGGTCACTCTTCGTCAGCGTATCCGTTTCAAGAGTTGTTCCAACCTCCGGCATGTGCCTAATAGCCGCGACCGCCGACGCCTGAACTACAGCCATCCGCGGCGAAGCACCGAAGGCCAGCTTGTACGAAGCTAGACCCGCTAAACCGAAGAAAAGAACTAGGCCGAGCCAAACCGTTCGAATCACGACGCGCTCCACGCGTGTCGAACGAGCGCCACTATTCAGCCCACATTAAGGCGGAGTCGCATTATGCCGTCGATCGGCGCCGATGCTGATCAGATATCAAACTGGCTCAGTATCCTCAGTGCCGGCCGTGCGTTGCGATTTTCGGCGAAAAGGATTTTCAGTAGTTGCGGGTCGTGACGCAGATGGCGCGGGAATTCGACCTCGATACGCGAACGCGACGGCTCGCGATGTGCTCCGGCAAAGTCTACCTGTCGGCCGAGGAACGCAGACGGCTTGCTCTACTGCGCCATGAAGTAAAGAGCCAAACGGCTCAAGGCCGGCGACGAATTGAGACCGCTTGAAAGGTCAGTCTGCGCACTTTCATAGCTCAATGCCGGCAGTGATCATCAATCTTCCGAGATTGAAAGGTTGGCACCTGATAGGTGGCCGCGATCGCCGTTGTCGTTGCAGTGGGCGTTAATATTGACGCGATCGCCTCGATCTCGGGCAAGGTCAACAAGCTCGGAAGCACGCAACACAACTGAACAAGCGTTCAGAAAAATTTCCATCCTGCGGTGCCGGCAGGAACGAGTACTGATCCACGCCAATGCATTAGTCAATCAATCAGTGAGTAAATCATAGTCCCGGCGTAAAACGCTCTGGACGTGAATCGCCGCGCGGGCCGCGGTATTGGCATCGGCGCTGCCTGCAGAGAGCACACATGAGGACCAGTTGAAGTCAGCACCTTCCGCAACGCGGTTGATGGCAATTTCTTGAACATTATGACAACCGGGCATCCGCCGGATTTCTGCCAGAACTCGTCGGTGCAGATCTAATAGCGGGACGCAAATCTTCGACATATTGATCAGGTCGGGTTTCGGGGAATTTCGCCAGCGACGCCGTGGTTATGGTCTTTGCGACTGTTGAACGGAACGACCTCGGCTCCCTATGTCTCGACGATTGCTTCGGATCACCAGGTGGTCGTTGCCTCGGTCTTTCCGGCTAACATGCTGCGCCCGGGATTTGCCTGCCGGCTGCTCCTGCCCATTCTCATCTAACACGATGCCCTGCTGCGCCGCACTTCGATCAGGCGTTGGCATGCCAGCCTGTCGACCATGCTTGCCGCCCATATCCTGTGGGCCTTCCAAATCATTGGCTTTTGACATTTCGACCTCCCGCTGTGGATCGGTGCTCTCGCGCCTGATCAAGAGTTCACGCTTTTTACCGCGTTACGGCGAGCCTAGCCTGTCATGTTGGAAAACGGCCCCAGCGGCGGGGCAGCGACTGGAGCCGTCTTTTCATCGGATGCGCTAGGGGGGAATAGCAACACCCGGCCGCTCTTACTAAGTGTGACGGTCGGCTTTCGTTCCAACCCATATTCCTTCCCTGGAAACCGAATCCTGGATAGGGACCGTCCGGAACAATCTCTGACCGTTCACCTTGTCACAGCTGGAGCGCGCCTATGTTCAATCCTTTAATGTTGCTGGCAGCCGAAGCAAGCGGAGTAATTACTCTTCGGATGATGAAGCTTATGCGAGGCGGCAGAAGCGCGCGGCGCGAAGCCAATTTGATGGTCAGCGAAAAGATAAAGGCTGCCATCGAAGCTACCGCAAGTCTAGCATCTGGTGCATCCGGGGACGAAATAGTTCATCGATACCGACAGCACGTAGCGAAAAATGCAAAACGGCTGTCGGGTCGGAGCCGTAAGCGTACACGACGCCGACGTAAGTAGCGTTGCAGGCATAGAACATCAGACCGAAATCGATTTGGAAATGACAGTCGCACGGAAACCTCCATAGCCTGCAGCTTGGAACGTTAGCCCGCACGGCCCGTTGTCCTTCCAATTGGCCAGCGGTGGTCCCAATCCATTCCATCCTCCGGAGCGTGAGATGAGTAAACGTAAAGCGGCGTCAAAGCACGCGCGCAGCCCGAAAATAGCCGCGAAGGCCCAGCAGGCCGCTCAGGCCATTGTCAAAAGCACGAAGGTCGCTCGGCGCTCAGTTTCTGAAGCGGCTGAATTGGCCCCC
>CAWBXW010000004.1:0-279713 GCA_963792845.1 uncultured Alphaproteobacteria bacterium | reverse complement strand
CCCGGCAGCGCCACCGCCTGACCGCCATAGAAACGGGCGAAGCGGCCGCCGAGCCTGCCGGGTGCGCCGGCGTCGACAAGGCGGTTGTGGAAGAGCTGGTGCACCGGCTCGGCCGCGACCTCCTCCGCCGTCGCGGCATGGAGCGTCGCGGCGTAGACCGACCCGGTCAGCCGGTCGAGCTCGGCCTGCATCGCGAGCAGTCGGCCGGCCGCCGAATCGTCGCCGCTTCGCTCCATCTCGAGGCAGGCCGCGGCCAGTTGGCGGTCGCGGCGAAAGGCATAGAGAAGGATCTGATGACCCGGCCGCCGGCAGATCAGGACCGGCAGGTCGACCGGCAGGCCGGCGCGCTGCAGGAGCTCGGCGCGGTAATATTCCTCGACGGTCACCTCCTCGCCCTCCTCCTGGTGGAACTTGAAGAAAAAGCGGCGCCCCTCGCCGGTTTCGACGATGCCGTTCAGCGAGTTGAGGCTGCTCCAGTCGGCGTTGATGGCGACCGAGGCGACCTTGAGGCTGAAGTTCTCGCGGATCATTCCGGCGACCACCGCCTCGGCATCGCCCTTCCGCCCCGCCGCGACCAGCCGCCGGGCGAGGGCGGTCGGGGCGACGTCCGATTCGGGCGGGTCGGTATCTCCGTTCATCGATGCGATCTGCGGCGTCGGCTTTTCGGAAGCGGCCATAAATGGAACATCCGGTCAAGCCTATTCGTCAGTTGACGAATAGGTCTGGACGCTCGGCTTGGCTGCGCGTTAGTGTTCGCCGGTCACACGCGAAGGCGGGCGCGACTGGCGAAATGTCTTCCTCCGAGCTTCAGGCAATCCTTCCCGAGATGATCGGCTGGCGGCACGGCTTTCATCGGCTGCCGGAGCTCGCTTACGAGGAACACCGCACCGCGGCGACGGTCGCCGACCTTCTCCGCGGCTTCGGCATCGACGAGATCGCGACCGGGATCGGCGGCACCGGCGTGATCGGCGTCATCCGCAACGGCGACGGCCCGTCGGTCGGCCTTCGCGCCGACATGGACGCGCTGCCCATCGCCGAGCAGACCGGTGCGGCCTACCGGTCGGCGGTGGCCGGGGTGATGCATGCCTGCGGGCACGACGGCCACATGACCATGCTCCTCGGCGCCGCCCGCTATCTCGCCGCGACGCGGCGCTTCGCCGGCCGGGTCGTCCTGATCTTCCAGCCGGCCGAGGAAGGCCGCGCCGGGGCCAAGGCGATGATCGAGGACGGCGTGCTCGACCGCTATCCCTTCGACAAGGTGTTCGCCCTCCACAACATCCCCGGCATGCCGGCGGGCGAGATCGCCGTCTCGCCCGGCGCGGTGATGGCCGCTGTCGACCGCTTCGACATCGTGGTCAGGGGGCGAGGCGGCCATGCCGCCATGCCGCACCTCAACCGCGATCCGGTGCTGGCCGCGGCGGCGCTGGTGATGGGGCTGCAGAGCATCGTCTCGCGCGACCGCGATCCCCTCGCCCCCGCCGTGGTGACGGTGACCCGCATCTCGGCCGGGGAGGCCGACAACGCCACGCCCGCCGAGGCCGGGCTCCGCGGCAATGTCCGCTATCTCGAGGCGGACGGCAGCGCCGTCTTCCGCGGTCACATCGAGCGGATCGCGCGCGGCACCGCCGCGACCTACGGGGTATCGGCGGACGTCGACTACCTCGTCGGCCGGCCGGCCACGGTGAACGCGGCGGCGGAATCGGAGCTCGCCCGCGAAGCCGCCGCCACGCTCATTCCCCGCGGTGAGCCTTGCGGCTCACCAGATTCCGATCATGGCCTCCGAAGACTTCTCCTATTTCCTCAACGCGCGGCCCGGCGCCTTCGCCTTTCTCGGCGCCGGCGAGGGGCGGCCATCGCTGCACAGCCCCGACTACGACTTCAACGACGACATCCTGGTGCCGGGCGCGGCCTTCCTGAGCCGGGTCGCCGAGACGGCGCTCGCCGGATAGCCGCCCGCGGTCGCGCGCAGATGGCCCGCCGATCGGACGCCTCTCCCGGCAGCGCCGGCGTGCAGAAACGCAAGTCGCCGAGGAAGCGGCTCACCCACGACGAGCGGAAGGCGCTCATCCTCGACCGCGCCGCCGACTATCTGTCGGAGAACGGCTTTCCGGTCCGCACCCGCCGGCTGGCCGCCGCCGCCGGCATCTCGCAGCGGCTGATCTATCACTTCTTCCCCAACAAGTCGGCGCTGATCGACGAGATCTATGCGAGCGCTATCCAGGGCCCGTTCAAGGCGATCTGGTTCGTCGAATTGAGCGACCGCTCGAAGCCGGTCGCCGACCGGCTCCGCGCCTTCTACAAGGACTATTTCGACTCCCTCCTCACCCGCCGCTGGACGCGGCTCCTCATCTACTCGTCGTTCTCCAAGCAGAACATGGCGCCCCGCTACATTTCCGGGATCATCGTCAGGCTCCTTGAGACGATCGTCGAGGAGGTCGCCGCCGAGAAGCGCGTCGCGCTGCCCAGGGAGAAGCCGGTGATCCACGAAATCGGCTGGATTCTGCACGGCGCCGTCTCGCATCTCGCGATCCGCCGCCATCTCTTCCATGCCAATCTTTCGGTTCCGGTCGAACCGGTGCTCAACGCCCAGATCGAGGCCTTTCTCGCCGGCTTCGAAGCGATGCTGGCCGGGCTCGGCAAGCCGGCGGCGGCGCGCCGCCGCGCCCCGGCGCCGCCTCCGTCGTGACAGGTCGTACGGCGTGGCGGGGGGTTGCGAGGTTTTGCGGCAGCCCCGCTCAAAAGTCGTCAATTGACGAGTTACCGGGCCGGGGATAGCATCGATTTCGCGTGCGGATCGGAGCCAAAAAGGCCGGCTTGTGCAGGCCTCGCCGCGCGAGGAGAATTGTCCTGGCCGGGTGTTCGCCCCGGCTGGAAACGGAGGGGGTCATGGGAACAGTGGGTAAGTTGGGATTCGCCGCGATGGCGGTTGCGGCGCTCGGCTTTGCCGGCGCCGCCGAGGCCGGGCCGGTCCGCGTCGGCCATTCCACCTGGGTCGGAAACGGGCCGCTCTACATCGCCCGCGACAAGGGTTATTTCGCCGATGAGGGCGTCGACTTCCAGGACATCAATATCGGCGACCTCAAGCTGCGCTTCGCCGCGGCCGCCGCCGGCGAGATCGACATCATCCTCACCACCATCGACACGATGGTGCTCTACCTCAAGAACGGCGACGAATACGTGCTCCTCACCGGCGCCGACACCTCGGCCGGCGGCGACGGCATCGTCGCCACCAAGGACATCAATTCCATCCAGGATCTGAAGGGCAAGAAGGTCGCTTTCAACGAAGGCTCGACCTCGCAGTTCCTGCTCGACGTCATCCTCAGCGAGAACGGCATGTCGGAGGACGATCTCGTGCCGGTCAACATGGATCCGGGCGATGCCGGGGCCGCGCTGATCGCCGGCCAGGTCGACGCCGCCGTCACCTGGGAGCCGTGGCTCACCAAGGCCAAGAACAGCGACAACGCCCATATCCTGTTCGACACCAAGGACCGCCAGGACTTCATCACCGATTTCGTGATGGTGCGGAAGGAATTCCTCGCCGAGCATCCCGACGACGTCGCCGGCTTCGTCAAGGCCTGGTATAAGGCGCTCGACTACTACAAGGCCAACCCGAAGGAAGCGATCGACGTCATGGCCCAGGGCAGCGGCGACTGGTTGTCCGATCCCGCCGTCTTCGCCGAGACCATGGCCGGCGTCATCTTCTACGATCGCGACCGCTCGATGCAGATCTTCGGGACCAAGGACAAGCCCGGCCCGATCGTCGCTCTCACCCAGTCGGCCATCGACGTGTGGAAGAAGCTCGGCCGGATGCAGACCGAGGTGGACCCGACCAAGGTGATCAGCTGGGACTACGTTGGGGTGGAATGACCGCCCGCTTGCGGGACTGGTTCGTCCCCAAGGAAGACATCCCGGCCAGGGTCTACCTCACGGTCAGCGCCCTGGCCGGCATCCTGTTCGTGGTGCTCTGGTGCGTCCTCACCTATGGCGGATTCGTCCGCACCGATTTCCTGCCGCCGCCGCATCGCGTCTTCACCGCCGCCGACAAGCTGATTTCCAACGGCTCGCTGCTCAAGCACACGCTGGCCAGCGTCAGCGTCATTCTTGCCGGCTTCGTCCTTTCCTCGCTCTTCGCCGTGCCGATCGGCATCCTGTCGGGGAGCTTCAAGGTGGTCGAGGCCTTCGTCGAGCCGGTCGTCAATTTCACCCGCTATCTGCCGGTCAGCGCGCTCATCCCGCTCCTCATCCTCTGGGTCGGCATCGGCATGGAGGAGAAGATCGCCGTCATCATCATCGGCACCTTCTTCCAGCAGATCCTGATGGTCGCCGACGTCTCGGCGCAGGTGCCGAAGGACCTGCTCGACGCCTCCTACACGCTCGGCGCGACCCGCCGCCAGGTGGTCACCCGCGTCCTCCTGCCGGCGGTGCTGCCCGGCGTCATCGATACGCTCAGGGTGACCATGGGTCTCGCCTGGACCTATCTCGTCGTCGCCGAGCTGGTCGGCGCCTTCCAGGGGCTCGGCTACCTGATCATGAGCTCGATGCGCGGGCTTGCCACCGACATCATCTTCGTCGCGATCCTCACCATCGGCCTGCTCGGCCTCTTCTTCGACCAGATGTTCAAGCTGGTCCGGCGGCTGGTCGTGCCCTGGGCGACGGTGCGCTGACCATGCCCTCGCTCGCCATCCGCGACGTCTCCCTCCGCTTCCGGCTCAAGGGCGGCCGCGAGATCACCGCGCTCGATGACATTTCGCTCACCGTCCACGACCGCGAATTCGCGGTGATCGTCGGCCCGTCGGGCTGCGGCAAGTCGAGCCTGCTCCGCATGGTCGCCGGGCTGCAGCGGGCGAGCGCCGGCGAGATCAGGCTCGACGACCGCGCCGTGACGGCGCCCGGCCGCGACCGCGGCATGGTCTTCCAGTCCTACACGCTCTTCCCCTGGCTGTCGGTCCGCAAGAACGTCGCCTTCGGTCCTTCCCTCGCCGGGGTTCCCGAGGCCGAGCGGGCGAAGATCGCCAATCAATTCATTCGCCTGGTCGGGCTCACCGGCTACGAGGAAGCCTATCCGCGCCAGCTCTCCGGCGGCATGATGCAGCGGGTGGCGCTCGCCCGCGCCCTCGCCAACGACCCCAAGGTTCTGCTCATGGACGAGCCGTTCGGCGCGCTCGACAGCCAGACCCGCTCGCTGATGCAGGAACTCCTCCTGTCGGTGTGGGAGGCCTCGCACAAGACCGTGCTCTTCGTCACCCATGACGTTGACGAGGCGATCCTCCTCGGCGACCGGGTGTTCGTCATGACCGCGCAGCCGGGGCGGATCAAGGCGGAGATCGCCATCGACCTGCCGCGGCCGCGCGACGTCGAGGAATTCGGCTCGCAGCGCTTCATCGCCTACAAGCGCGAGATCCACGGGTTGATCCGCGACGAGGCGCGCAAGGCGATCGAGCATTGAGCCGGAATGGCGGGATCGGAATTTGTATGTAATTGTATAGGCAGCTTGACACGGCAGGCGAATTTGGATGCGCTTGGGAAACGACGCTCGGTCAGGGGGAAGCGGTTTCATGGCTGCGGCGGCCGGTGACAAGGCTGCCCCCGGCGGTCCGGCGGCGCCGGCCGCGGTTTCCGTCCGTCATGTCGAGATGGCCTATCCCGAGCTGAAGGCGGTCGACGACGTTTCTTTCGACCTCGCCGAAGGCGCCTTCCTGACGATCCTCGGCCCGTCGGGCTCGGGCAAGACGACGCTGCTTCGCATGATCGCCGGCTTTCAGAATCCCACCGCCGGCGAAATCTTCATCGGCGGCGAGCCGGTCCGTACTGTGCCGGCCAATCGCCGCTCGATCGGCATGGTGTTCCAGCGCCTCGCCCTCTTCCCGCATCTTACCGCCGCCGCCAACGTCGCCTTTCCGCTCAGGATGCGCCGCTTCGATGCCCGCACCATCGCCGGGCGCGTCGAACGCTACCTCGAGCTGGTCAGGCTTGGCGGGCTTGGCGGACGCCGTATCCACGAACTCTCCGGCGGCCAGCAGCAGCGCGTCGCCATCGCCCGCGCCCTGGTCTTCGAGCCGGCACTGCTTCTGCTCGATGAGCCGCTCGCCTCGCTCGACCGCAAGCTCCGCGAGGAGATGCAGCTCGAGTTCCGCCGCATCCAGCGCGAGCTCGGCGTCACCACCATCAACGTCACCCATGACCAGCGCGAAGCGCTGATCATGTCCGACGAGATCATCGTCATGGACGGCGGCCGCATCCAGCAGAAGGATCGCCCGATCGCCGCCTATCGCGCGCCGGCCAATCCGTTCGTCGCCGGCTTCATCGGCGTCACCAATTTCCTGGTCGGCGAGGTGCGCGGCCGCAGCGGGAGCCGGATCACCCTCACCGTCGGGACGACCGACGTCGTCGGCGAGGCGCCGGCGGGCGTGTCGGTCGCCGCCGGCCGATCCCGCGGCGCGCTCCGCGCCGAGCAGATCCGCATCGCCGCTTCCGCCGCGGCATTGCCGCCGGTGGAAACCGTGCTCTCCGGCACCGTCGAGGACGTGATCTTCGAGGGCGAGCGCGTCGTCTACGAGGTGCGTATCGAGGCGCTGGGCGGCACCGCGCTCCGCGTCTTCGACCACGACCCGGCCGAGCACGCCGGGTTTGCCGCCGGATCGGGCGTGTTCCTCGGCTGGAACGCGCGCGATCTTCTGGTTTTTTCAGATTGATCCGGAAAAGGGGCCGGACATTCAGGAGGAGAGGAAAATGACCAAACTGATTCCGTTGGGAATGGAGCTGTCGCGCCGGAAATTCATGAGCGGCGCGGCGGCGCTGGGTTCCGCCGCGGGCCTGTCGGGCCTCGGCCTCGGCCGGGCGCTCGCCGCCGAACCCGAGAAGCCGGCCGAACTGATCGTACGCGCCTGGGGCGGCGTCTGGGTCAATTCGCTCAAGGCCGGCGTCTCCGATCCGTTCAGCAAGATGACCGGCATCTCGATCCGCCACGACCTCACCGAAGACAACGAGATCCAGCCGAAGATCTGGGCGGCGGTGGCGCAGCACCGTCCGCCGCCGGTGCATGTCGACTGGGACACCACGATCAACGCCACCAAGTCGGCGCTGCACGGCGTCGCCGAGGACCTGTCCGACATTCCCAATCTCAAGAACGTGCTGCCGGTTGCGAAGCCGGTCGGTCTCGACGGCTGGCCGATCGTCAACACCTATTCCTACGTCTACGTGCTCGCCTACAACGAGGATGCTTTCCCCGACGGCGCGCCCACGTCGTGGAAGGTGATGGCCGATCCGAAGTTCAAGGGCCGCATCGCCCTCTACAATGACGGCATCGGCTTCATCGCCCCCGCCGAGATCACCGGCGGCGGCAAGCTCTCCGACATTCCCGACAACATGCAGGCCTGCTGGGACTTCATCGCCCAGCTCAAGCCGCAGCAGCCGCTACTCGGCGAAGATCCCGACTTCACCGCCTGGTTCCAGAAGGGCGAGGTCGACCTCGCCTGCACGATCTCGGCCAACGCCGCCGAGGCGGTGAAGAGCGGCGTCAAGGTGAAGTGGACGGTGCCGGACGAGGGCGCCACCCTTGATACCGACGGCATGTGGATCCCCAAGGGATTTCCGGACAACGAGCTCTACTGGGCGAAGCAGTACATCAACTACGCGATCAGCCCGGAGGGCCAGACCGCCTGGCTCACTCCGCTCGGCGTTCCTGGCGTCGTCCCCGGCCTCACGGTGCCTCCGGGCCTCGAGAACGATCCCTCCTATCCGGTGACGCCCGAGCAGTTCGCCAAGATGCTGCAGGTCTCGCCGAAGGTGCAGGTCGAGCACCAGTCGGAATGGTTCGCCAAGTTCAAGGAGATCATGCAGAGCTAGGCAAACTCCGACAATCGGCGTTCGTCCTTCGAGGCTCGGGCTCCGCCCGAGCACCTCAGGATGGCGACGTGGTCGTGCCTCTGTCGCAACGAAGGCAAACCAACTCGCCACCATCCTGAGGTGCCCGGTCGCAAAGCGACCGGGCCTCGAAGGACCCGCCGAGGCTGGGCTCGCTTTGCCTCGCCCGTCTTCCGAAGCTACGCACAATGCGCATCTACCGCACCGCCTATCCGGTCTCCTGGCGCGTCTTCGACGGCCTCGAAGCGGTGACGTCGCGTCTCTGGCCGCGGCGTTTCGCCCCGGCGCTGCCTTATGTCCTGCTGCTCCCCGCGATTGTCGTCACCGGACTCCTGGTCGTCGGGCTCGTCGACATCGTCGATAGCAGCCTACGTGTCATGGACATGAGCACCTTCACGCTGTCGAGCGACTATTCGCTCGCCAATTTCGCCCGCGCCCTCACCCAGCCGCTCTTCCGCAACATCTCCGAGCGGAGCCTGGTCGGCGCCCTGATCGTCACGGCGGTGACGCTCGTCTTCGCCTTCCCCTACGCCTATGTGATGGTCCGCACGCCGTCGGCGGCGCTGCGCAAGGGCCTGCTCGTCGCGCTCTTCTTCCCCTTCTTCATCGGCCAGGTGGTCCGCGCCTATGGCTGGCTGATCATCCTCGGCAATGATGGGCTGGTGAACGACATCCTCGGCCTCGTCCACCTCGGCCCCTACCGTCTCCTCTACAACTACCCGGCGGTGCTTTTCGGCCTCGTCCAGTACATGCTGCCCTTCGCGGTGCTGATGCTGGCGCCGGCGCTGACCGCGATTCCCGACGACCTCGAGCGCGCCGCCGAATCGCTCGGCGCCAACTGGTGGCGCGCCTTCCTCCACGTCGTCCTGCCGCTCGCCCGGCCCGGCCTGATCGGCGCCGGCATCGTGGTGTTCACCCTCTCCCTCACCGATTTCGTCATGCCCGCGATCCTCGGCGGCGGCACCAACGATTTCATCGCCAACGCCATCTACGACCAGTTCTTCCGCACCTCCGACGCCGGCCTCGGCGCGACGCTGACCGTGCTCCTCGTCGTTCTCGGCTCGGCCGTGGTCGCGATCGCCTTCGCGCTGGTCGGCACCGGCACGCTTGGCATGGCCCGGAGGCGGGCATGACGACGGGACGCTCGAAGACCGTCGTCCTCTTCGCTTTCGTGGCGTTCACGGTGGTCTGCCTGTCGGCGCCGACCGTCGTGGTGATCGGCGCCTCGTTCACCGCCGGCAAGATCATCGCCTTTCCGCCGGAGGGCCTGTCGCTCCGCTGGTACGCCGCGATTGCCGACGCGAGCGACCTTCGCGGCGCCTTTCTCCGCTCGCTCTATGTCGCCGCGGTCTGCACCATCGTCGCCGTCCCGGTCGGCACGCTCGCCGGCGTGGCGCTCGCCAAGTACCGCATCCGCTTCGAAAAGACGGTGCAGGTCTACCTGCTCCTGCCCTTCACCATTCCGCTGATCGGCTCGGGCATCGGTCTGATGCTGTTCTTCGGCGCCGCCGGCGTGCTCGGCCAGCTCTGGCCGGTCGGCATCGCCTGCTGCGCCATCAACCTGCCCTTCATGATCTGGGCGGTGACCGGCAGCGTCAACGGGCTCGACCCCGACCTCGAGAACGCCGCCGCCAATTGCGGCGCGCCGCCGGTCCAGGCCTTCCTCACCGTGACGCTGCCCGCCGTCATGCCCGGCGTCATCACCGGCTCGCTGCTCATGTTCATCCTGGCGCTCAACGAGTTCCTGGTGAGCCTGCTCCTGGTCGACGCGCGCATCGTCACCCTGCCGGTCCTGATCTACAACTCGATCCGCTCGATCATCACGCCCGACCTCGCCGCCGTGTCGGTGGTCTTCGTGGTCGCCGCCGAACTCGCCATCGCCGCCCTCGACCGGCTGGTCGGACTCGACATCTTCCTCAAATCGAAATGACGGGACATTTCATGGCCGATCCCTGCAACTTCCATCAACTCGACAAGTTGACCCCGGCGGAGCGCGCGGCGCTGATGAGGCGGGCTGATTCCGATATCGGCCCCTTCCTCGACAAGGTGCGGCCGATCCTCGCCGCGGTGAAGGCCGAGGGCGATCGCGCGCTGTCGCGCTTCGAGCGCGAATTCGATCACGCCGACATCCCGCCCGACCGGCTCCTCGTCACCGAGGCCGAGTTCGACGCCGCCTTCAAGGGGCTCGACCCGGAGGTCCGCGAGGCGATTGAGTTCGCGGTCAAGGCGATCCGCAGCTTCCACGAGGAGCAGCTTCCCGAGCCGATGTGGTTCAAGGAGACCAGCCCCGGCGCCTTTGCCGGCGACCGCTGGCACCCGATCCCCTCGGTCGGGCTCTACGTGCCGCGCGGCAAGGGCTCGTTCCCCTCGGTGACGATGATGACCTCGGTGCCGGCGAAGGTGGCGGGGGTTTCGGAGATCGCGATCTTCACCCCGCCCGGTCCTGACGGGACGATGGACGCGGGCGTGCTCGTCGCCGCGCGCACCGTCGGCGTTTCCCGCGTCTACAAGGTTGGCGGCAGCCAGGCGATCGCCGCAGCCGCCTACGGCACCGAAACGGTCAGGAAGGTCAACAAGATCGTCGGCCCGGGCAGCCCGTGGATCGTCGCCGCCAAGCGGCTCCTCGCCGATGTCGTCGACGTCGGGCTTCCCGCCGGGCCGTCGGAGGCGATCGTCTTCGCCGACGGCAGCGTCGACGGGCGGATCGCCGGCCTCGATCTCCTGATCGAGGCCGAGCACGGTCCCAACTCGTCCGCCTATCTGGTAACGCCGAGCCGCAAGGTCGCCGAGGACGCAATGGCGTCGCTGCCCGGCCACTGGGCGGCGATGACGCTGCCGCAGCGCGTCGAGTTCTCCCGCGCCGTGGTCAGCGGACCGCGCGGCGGCGTCGTGCTGGCGCCGTCGATCGAGGAGGCTTATCGCTTCGTCAACGACTACGCGCCGGAGCACCTCGAGATCCTGTCGACCGAGCCTTTCGCCCATCTCGGCGCGATCACCAATGCAGCGGAGGTGCTGATGGGCCCGCACACGCCGATCGTCATCGCCAATTTCGTGCTCGGTCCGAACGGCGTGCTGCCGACCGGCGGCGCCGCGCGCACCTTCGGGCCGCTGTCGGTGACCGACTACATGAAGCGCTCGTCGGTCGGCTACGTCACCTCGGCCGCCTATCCGGGCCTGGCGCGGCGCTCGAAGCTGCTCTCGGAATACGAGGGCTTCTCCTCGCACGCCAACGCCGTCTCGGAGATCCGGGACCGGCTGCTACGGGGCTCCTGACGCGAGAACGCGTCGCTTTTTCGACTTGCGCGGTGAGCATGAACGAACATTGGCCGTCATCCCGGCGGAAGCCGGAATCCATCATTGCCGGCGCGATCTGCTGGATTCCTGGCGTCTCTGGCGAGGCTTGCGGCGAACCCCGGCTTTCGTCGGGGTGACGGTGAGAGCGCAGTGCGCCAAACTGAGAAAACTGTCTTCGAAGGGGGTGGACGACGTCTCCACACGTACGCCTTCGATCGGGATTTCGATCGGGATGGTGACTGCAAAGGTCTCGCCGCCGAGGCGACCGACAATCATGGTGCGGAGCGGAACGCTTTCTCCGGTCAGCGCGAACACGGCCTTATAGACGGCCTCCTTGATCGACAGGCGCTGGACCGTCGCGATATCGGCCTCGGGCTCGTCACGCGACAGGATGCGCTCGGCGAGCAGCCGCTCGTTCGCGGCCTCGATCCCGGCGGGCTCGATGTCGACGCCGACGGCGCCGTCCTTCGCCGCGCCGGCAAGCGCCACCGCCAGCCCCCGCGTATGGCTGAGGCTCAGGCTGACGCCCGCCTCGGCGGCCGGCGCGCCGCCGGGGCCGATCAGCGTTGGACCCGGAGCGGCGAGAATCGCGCCCCGCGCCAGCCGCGATGCGATGCGCCCGCCGATCCATTCGACAAGGCGCGCGCCCTTGAACGACACGGCAAGCCGGCGTTCGTCGGGGTGGAGAAGGCCGAGCAGCATCGCGCGGTCGGCGGCGCCCGGCTCGGGAAGCCGAACCCCGACGCACGCGCCGAACCGGTCACGCCGGCGGAAGGCGAGCGGGTAGAGGGCGTGGAGAGCGGGGCCGACCGACTCGGCGGCACTGTCGTCTCCTATCCACCTGACAGGCACCCGGCCGCTATCGCTCGGCACTGCCGGTCATCCCACACCTCCCGTCATCCCCGCGAAAGCGGGGACCCAGTAAACGATGCCAGGGCGGGACGGACGCCGACAGCGAAATGACGCGGAGCAGGGTCGAGCCACTTCCGGGTCGGGCGATGTTTACTGGGTCCCCGCTTTCGCGAGGATGACGGCCGGTGGTCAATGCTCGCCGCACCCGATTCGTCATAGGCCCCTCCGCCACTCCTCCAAGAGCCGCGCCATCGCCGCCGCGGCGTAGTCCCAGCGGTGATCCCCCGCGTGCTCGGCGAAGGCGAACCGCACGGCAGCGGCCGAAAGCAGGTCCCGCATCCGCAGGCTCGCCTCGATCATCCGGGGAAAATCGCCGCGCCCGACCTCGAAGAAGAAGGTGGGGAGGCCGCCGCCCCCGGCGAGCGCCGGCGCCAGCGCCGCCGGATCGTATCGCCGCCGCACCTCGCTCCCCGGCGGACCCCAGACCCGGTCGTGCTCGGCCTCGGTCGGGATCATCAGGCTGTCGGTCCGGACCTTCTCATAGGGGTCGCCCTCGCGGTTGCCGGCGAGAAAGGCGCCGGCGACGGCGAGCGCCGAGACGAAAAGCTCCGGATGCCGGAGCGCGAGAAAGAAAGCGGAGGCGCCGCCCATCGAGAAGCCGCCGACCGAGGCCGGCCCGCCGGCGCGGTAGTCGCGGCGAACTGCCGGCAGCAGCTCGCCGGTGACATAGGTCTCGTAGCGCGCCCCGGTGTGGTCGTCGATGAACCAGCGCCGCCCGCATTCCGGCATCACCACCAGGCAGTCCTCGCCGAGCCGCGCCATCAGGTCAGGCGCGTGGTTTATCCAGGAGTGGCGGCTGCCGGCGAAGGGATGGAGGAGGATCAGGATCGGGGCGTCGCTGGGGCGCGCGTCGCGCGGCGCCACGACCCGCGCCAGCTTGCGGCGGCCGAGGACGGCCGAATCATGGGCGAAATCCTCACCGAGCTCGGCCGCCGCGTTCAGCATTCGACCAGCTCGCCGGCAAGCAGGCGGGTGAGGCGCGGATAGTCGACTTTGCCGCGTTCGTTGAGCGGCATCGCCGGCAGGGCCAGGATGCGTTCCGGCATCATGAAGAGCGGCAGGGTGTCCGCGGCGACGTTTCGGATCGTCTCGGCGTCCGGCGCCGGCCCGCCGACGATCGCCGCGGCGATCACCGGCTCGGACCCCTCCGGCTTGAGGAGTACGCAGGCGACCTCGACGTCCGGCAGGTATTTGCGCAGCGCCACCTCGATCTCGTCGAGCTGGACGCGGCGTCCGTTCACCTTCACCTGGCGGTCGCGGCGGCCGATGAAGACCAGTTCGCCGCGCATGTTGCGGATGACGAAGTCGCCGGTCCGGTAGAAGCGCGCGCCGGTCTCGTCGATGGCGGTCGCGGCGGCGGTCTCGGCGACGCGGTTCCAGTAGCCGGTCATCACCGTCCGGCCTGCGACGAGCAGCGCCCCCGTCCGCGGCCCATCCGCCGGCGGCGCGTCCCAGTCGAAGGCGACCCTTGCATAGGGGCAGGGCGCGCCGATCGGGATCTGGCCGTCTTCGTCGAGGTCGCGGTCGGCGATGCGGTGAAAGCAGCAGACATTGGTCTCGGTCGGGCCGTACCAGTTGTTGAGGCCGACCGCCGGGAGCTGGCGCCGCAGCCGGCGGAGCGCCGGCTTGTCGATCGGCTCGCCGGCGAAGACGATGTGGCGGAGCGGCGCCTTTTGCAGGTCCGCCCACGCCTCGGCGTTGGACTTGACTTCGCGGAGCACGAGGCTCGGCACGCAGTAGAGGAGCGTCGCGCCGGCCCTG
The DNA here is from genome assembly GCA_963792845.1 of uncultured Alphaproteobacteria bacterium. Classification (GTDB taxonomy): domain Bacteria; phylum Pseudomonadota; class Alphaproteobacteria; order Rhizobiales; family Kaistiaceae; genus Bauldia. The sequence continues at coordinate 265,883 of CAWBXW010000004.1, read as the reverse complement.
GCCACCGCCCGGCAGAAGGCGACCGGCGACATCATCGCGCCCTCGCGGATCGGCGTGAGCGTCGCGCCCGCCCGCACCGCGGCGAAGACGTCGAAGACCGACAGGTCGAAGGTGCAGGAGGCGACCTGCGGGATGACATCGTCGGCCGTCACCCCAAGCTCGTCGGCTGCCCAATCGACGAAGGCGGTGGCGCTCGCCTGGCTCTGGACGACGCCTTTCGGCACGCCGGTCGACCCCGAGGTGTAGAGGATATAGGCCTGCGCCTCCGGATCGAGCGGCTCGAGGCCGGGCGGCAGCCGCGGCGTCGCGGCCCAGTCGAGGATCGCGGCCGGCGCCGGCTCCGGGCCGGCGCCCTCGCCGAGGATGGCGATGACCAGATCGTCGTCGCCCGAACCGGCGCCGCCGGGCGCGGGCGTCGCGTCGAGGATACGGCCGAGATTGCGCCGCGTCGTCACGAACGCCGCCGCGGCGCAGTCGCCGACGATCCGCCGGCCGCGCTCGGGCGGCGTCGTGTAGTCGATCGGCACGTAGCAGGCATTGCGGAGAAGCGCGGCGAAGATGCTCACATAGAGCGGGAAGGATTTCGGCAGCGCGATGCACACGCGGTCGCCGGCGCCGACGCCGTGGTCGCGGAGGAGTGCCGCGACCCGCAGGCTCTCGCCGAGATAGCGCCCGTAGCTGTGCGACCCGGCGGCGTCGGAATAGGCGGTGCGGTCGCGGTGCTCCTTCGCGGTCTCGATCAGGTAGGAGGCGAGGTGTCCGCCGGTCATGTCGGAAGCCCCAGCGAGGCGGCGAGGATCACCCTCTGCAGGTCGGAGGTGCCGGAATAGGTGAGGCTGGACAGCGCATCGAGCAATTCGGCCGGCGTGCCGCCCGCCGTCTCCAGCCCCTTGGCGCCCTGGATGCGGAGCGCGTCCATCTGGCACTCGACCGCCGACTCGGAGGCATGGAGCTTGGTCAGGCTCGCCTCGGCCTCGGAGATGACGCCGCGCTCAAGGCGCTCGGTCGCGTAGTGGACGAGGAGCCTCGCCGTCGCATAGCGGCGGAGCATCTCGACGATCCGGCCGCTGACGAACTGGTTGGCGGCGATTGGCAAGCCGAACTGGTGGCGGCTCTTGGCGAATTCCGCCGAGTGGGTGAGCGCGCGCCGCATGGCGCCGACCAGGAACGCCGAGAGGAGGACGCGCTCCTGGATCATGGCGTGGCGGAAGACCTGGGCGCCGCCGTTGAGGCGGCCGACCAGGCTGTCCTTGCCGACCTCGACGTTGCGGAGGGTCACCTTGCCGAGCGAGGCTCCGGCGGCGCCGTTCACCGGGATCGGCGCGACGACAAGGCCGGGCGCGGCCCGCTCGACGATAAAGCCGGCGATGCCGCGCGAATGAAGCCGCGCATCCTTGGTGGCGAAGACCAGGAAGAGATCGGCATTGACCGCGTTGGCGATGTAGGTCTTCTCGCCGCGGAGCACGTATCCGTCGGCGGTCTCGGCGTAGCTGGTGCGGAGCGCCATGACGTCGGAGCCGGCGTCGGCTTCGCTGGCGGCGAGCGCCGCGATGCTGGCGCCGGAGCTCAGACCGGAGAGGACCGACTTTGCCGTCTTCCCGGCGGCGAAGCGGCTGATGCAGCCGGCGACGGCAAAGCAGTGGGCGCCGAAGGCGAGCAGCAGCCCGCCGTTGGCGCAGCCCTCGCCGAGGCCGATCAGCGCGTCGGCCGTGCGGACGGCTTCGCCGACCTCGCCGGCGAGAACCGGCGCGAGCGGCCGCCAGGCGGCGATCTTCCGGAAGAAGGCGTGGTCGGCGACGCTGAAAGCGGCGCCGATCTCCTCGCCCAGCCTCCGGCCCTCTGAATGAATCGGCGATTCATTCAGGATGGCGTCCGGATCAGGCGTCGACATCCTCGGGATACGCCTTCGCTATTTCCTGGTTCCGCGCCCGCGTCGCGCCGAGGCTCGCCGCGATCATCGCCTCGTCAGGCACGTCGTCGGTGAGCTCGCCGCGCCCCGCCTGCTCGTAGCCGGCGAGATCGAAGAGGCCATGCCCGCTGATATTGATCAGGATGGCGCGGCCCGGGCCGGTCTTATGCTCGCGCGCGATCTGCAGCGCCGCGGCGACGGCATGCGCCGATTCCGGCGCCGGGATGATGCCCTCCGCCTCGGCGAAGAGCATGCCGGCGCTCATCGCGTCGGTCTGGCCGATCGCCCGCGCGCTGAAGCCGTTGTGGGCGTAGAGCGCGCTCAGGAAGGCCGAGGTGCCGTGATAGCGAAGCCCGCCGGCATGGATCGGCGGGGCGAGGAAGCCGCTGCCCAGCGTGTACATCCGGGTGATCGGCGTCGTCCCGGAGAAATCGTTGATGTCGTAAAGATATTCGCCGCGGGTCATCTTGGGGCAGGCGACCGGCTCGGCGGCGACCAGTTCGACCTTGCGGCCGAGCGACTTCGCAGCGCGGAGGAGGGGCATGCCGACTCCGCCGAAATTGCTGCCGGCGCCCATGCAGGCGACGACGTAGTCGGGGAAATCGTCGAAATCGGCCATCTGCCGGACGGCCTCGTTGCCGATCACGGTCTGGTGGAGGACGACGCAATTCTCGCCGCTGCCGACCGCGAAGCGGGCGCTGTCCTTCTGCTCGCGGGCGAGCTCGATCGCCTCGCCGGTCGCGACCGCGAGCGATCCGATCCGCTCAGGGTCGCGCTTCAGCGCATTCCGCCCGGTCTGGGTCAGATCGCTCGGGCTTTCGTGAATGGCGCCCCCGAAAAGCTCGACGATGGTCCGGCGCTGCGGCTTCTGGCGATAGCTGATGCCGACCATGAAGACGGTGCATTTGAGCCCGATCTCGCGGCAGGCATAGGCGATTGCGGTGCCCCACTGGCCGGCGCCGGTGCCGGTGATCAGGTGCTTCACCCCGGCGCGCTTGTAGTAATAGGCTTGGGCGATTGCCGTGTTGAGCTTGTGGCTGCCGGAGACGTTGGCGCCTTCATATTTGAAGTAGATGCGCGAGGCGGTGCCGATCCGCTCCTCCAGACGATGCGCCCGCTTGAGGAGCGTCGGCCGGTATGCCGCGTAGAGGTCGCGGACCGCGGCGGGGATCTCGATGTCCGGCCGCGTCGTGTCGTTCGACTGCTTCATCAGCGACAGCGGCTGCTGGGGCAGGACATTGACCCCGAGCTTGTCGGCGAAGTGATCGGGCGCGAGCGTCGATTCCGCGTAGTACTCCGGAAAATCGTAGAGGAAATTGCACCATGAGGAGACGACGGGGAAGCCGGTCGGCGGCTCCTGAAGCTTATCCATTGCCGTTCTTGCTCGCTTTTTCTGCCACCCCGTTCACGAACTTGACGAGGTCGCCATAGGTGATGAGGTCGACCCCCATCAGATCCTCGTCGTCGATCTCGATGCCGAGCGCCCGCTCGAGCCCGCGGATGATCATCAGGAAGCGGCGCGAGTCGATGAAGAGATCGGCGTAGAGCTCGGCGGTGTCTATCGGCGGATGCTGGGCGTCGTGGCGGAGCAGCACCTCCGCGACCACCGCGGCGAGCGCCGCCGATGCCGGCGTCGGCGGCTCGCCGCCGCTCCGCGGCTTGCCCGGCTGACCGGCATGCGCCGGCCGGCCCGGTTCGCGATATTCCCTGGTATCGTGTTTCAACGGCGGACCCCTTTGCCCGGCAGCCGGCCCTCTGCGGAGGCGGCTGAAATCAGGATGCGAATGCCCGTGGGAGATCGGAGAGGCGGAGATCGCGGAGAAGCTGATCCCGTCCCTTTCCCGCGATGGTGCTCAGATCGATGATCGGCCGGAGCTTGCCGGAGGTTTCCCGGTGGATGGCGGGCACCTCCTGGGCGATGACCCTGACCGGCTCACCGACGATCTCGCGGAGCCCGTTGAGCGCCGCGTCGATCTCAATCGGCGCCGAGCGGCCCGGCCGGTACTGGAGGACGAAGAGACCGGGCTCGACGCAGATCAGCCGGTATTGCGCGCGGCCGAGGGTTTCCTTGAGGCAGCCGAGCAGCGCGAAGGGTTCGATCCGCCGGCCTTCGGCATCGCGGACCGAGTTCGGTCGACTTGCCGCGGAGCTCGTCGATCATGCCGAAGCAGTCGCGCGACCACGCGACCGGCGACGACATGATCGCGAGGTCGCCGATGTCGTAGCGGAGAAGCGGCGTGGTGTCGTTGAGGAGATCGGAGACGATCACCCGGCTCACCTCGCCCGGCTTGGCGGGGGCGCCGGTGGCGAAGCCTTCGGCCTGATGGACCAGCCGGTCGGTCTCCAGAACGAACGGCCCGTCCGGCTCGGCCTGCCAGCCCATGAAGCCGAACTCGACGCTGGCATAGGCTTCGCGGGCGGCGAATCCGAAGGCCGTCCGGATCGCCTCGCGCCCGTCCGGCGTCAGCATTTCCGAGGTGGTCCAGATGCGCTTGACTGTGGGCAGCGCGTGGGTCGTACCCATCCATTCGGCGAGGCGGACGATGGTGCTCGCATAGCCGATCAGCGTCGCCGGCTGCTTTGCGGCAAGCGCCTTGTAGATGACCTCGGGCGCCTTCAGCGCGTCGGTCAGCGTCGAATATGATTTCTCGGCGCGGCTGGTGACCCGCCTTTCACTCGTCGAGCCGACGACGCGCTCCTGCCGGTCGCGCCGGAAGCGCTCGGGGAAGAGAAACTCGAGCGTCATGGCCGACGCTTCGCCCGACGCAAGATGCGGGCGCCGGAACCGCCAGCTCCGGAACGAGGCGACCCGTTCGTCGATGAAGATGACCATCGGGATGCCGGTGCTGCCGCTGGTCTGCTTGCGGACGAGCGGGGTCGAGGCATAAGTGCGGCTGACGCGGTCCTCGTCGGGCACGTCCTCGAAATCGGTGCGGCTGATCACCGGCAGTTGCGAGTACCAGGCGATGAATTCGCCCGGGTCAGCCGGCGGAGCCCCGAAAGGCCGGTAGAGGTCGGTATAGAATTGGACCGTCTCGATCGCCGAGACGACGCGTTCCCGAAGCAGCGCGAGCGGATCCGGCAAGCCAGCTCCGGCAGGCCGCGACTCCATTTCCGCCACCGCGTAGTCCAGTGCGGCATCGAGCAATGGAGTCACGAAACACCTGCGTCAAAGCTGTGCCAAAGCCAAACCGGAGCTGCGCGCGCCGGGAACGAAGCGAGCCTGCCGCTAGCCGGAGGTCTTCATCGCCTTCGGTGCGGACTTGTGCTTCATCGACCGGGTCCTTGCCGAACGGGTGCCGCCGTTGTCCGACTTCGCCACCTTCATCGATTTCGGAGAGGCGGTGGTCGCCTTGCGCAGGCTGCGGGTGCCCTTGGTGGTCGATTCGCCCTTGGTGCCGATACTGCCCATGGAGCGCATGGCGCGGGTCTTGCCGGCGCCGGCATCGCCGGCGGTGCCAACCTCGCCGGCCTTGCGGGTCATGCGCATCTGGCCGGCGGCGCGGACCGGGGTTCCGGTGAGCGTGACGCCGGTGGCGATCGCCGCCGCGGCGCCGAGCGCGCCGAGCGCGCCGGTGCGCAGGAAATTCCGCCGTTCCTGCGAGGGCTCGGCTCCGGCCTTCACGGCTCGGGTCTGCTTCGGCTTCTTGGTCTGGAACATCATTTTCCTCCGTGGGGGACGAGACGTGCAAGGTTGGAATCGGTCGACGCGACTGCTTAGCCTTTGCCGATCCTGTTGGGCAACAGACGTTAGCAAAACTCACGCCGCACAACAAGATTGCGCCGTGTGCCACTTCATAACGGTATAAGTTTGAATGCGGCGCGGCGTTATTTTGTCGGTTAAGGTCGTCCGTTCATCGCGACGCCACAATCCATTCATCAATCATTCAGAAATGCTTCGCCCTCCGTTCGGCACGGTCCGGTTTACGGATCGGCCCACGCCCGGCGCCGCCGATCTCGCCGACGCCGCGCCAGGGCGCGGGCAAAGCTTGACCGGCGATACCCCCCGCGGGTATATCCCGGGTCATGCAGGCTCAAACCAAGGCCGCCGTGCTGAAGCGGCTCAACCGCATCGAGGGCCAGGTCCGTGGCCTCGCCCGCATGGTCGAGGACGACCGCTACTGCATCGACGTCGTCACCCAGATACTCGGCGGTGCGGGCGGCGCTCCGCCGCGCCGAGGAGGAAATCCTCCGCGATCACGTCGCCCATTGCGTCGAGCACGCCATCCTGAGCGGCGACCGCACCGACCAGCGCCGCAAGATCGCCGAGATCATGGACGTCCTCGGCCGCGCCGACCGGTAGGGTCCGGCCGTCGATCGCCATAGGCCGACGGCAGCCGTTCCGCGCGACATGCCGCGTCAGGTTCATCGAGGGAGAGACGCTCCCTGACCGGATCGCAAATTCGCGGGCTTCGGCAAGACCGCTGTTTGCAAGCGCTTGCAGCTTCGTGTAGCCTGCCGGCTTCGGGAGAGAAACCAAGGAGTGGTCCTCGATGCGCCGCTTCGACAAGAACGACTATAATGTCGACGAGATCGTCGGCGAGCTTCTCGACGGTGACGGCGCCGTCGTCTTCCCCGGCCTGTTTCCGCCGGACGTGATCGCCGAGGCGCGGCAGATCATCATGGACCGCTCCAGCGCCGAGCCGCCCAAGGTCACGCACTTCCAGGGCAAGGCCGAGATCGAGAACAAGCTCAGCCTGCAGCGTCGCGTCTGGAATCTGGTGACGAAGGGGGCGGTCTTTTCCCGCATGGCCGAGCACCCGGTAATCGTCGACGTGATGAAGCACTTCCTCGGCACCGAGTTCATCATGGGCTCGATCGCCGCCAACCGCATCCTCCCCGGCGGGCCGGGCCAGGAGCCGCACATCGACTACCCGTATTGGGACTTCCACAAGCCGGAGAGCTTTCCGGTCCGGATCAACACGTCGTTCCCGATGAACGCGCAGGTGACCATCGTCCTCGACCCCTTCACCAGGGAGTCGGGTGCGACCGCCTATGTGCCGGGGTCGCAGAAGGACATCCGCTATCCGGCCGAGGCCGACCGTTTCTATGAGCGCTGCGAGCAGATGCTCGGCGAGCCGGGCGACGCGGTGATCTTCTTCGGCGCGGCATGGCATTGCGCTATGCCCAACAAGTCCAACCACGATCGCACCGGCATCCTGATCGAGTACCTGCCGAAATTCGTCAAGCCGGTCGAGGACATGCTGACCACGCTGCCGGAGGACTACAAGCGCACGATGAGCCCGATGATGCGGCAGCTCCTCGGCTTCGACTATCCGCACCCGCAGCTCTTCGACGAGGCGGAAGCCAGGAACGCGGAGGGGCGGATCAAGAAGGCGGGTTGAACTTGCGACGGCGCCCGCAACGGCCAGGCGGGCTGATGCTTTACCCTCAAGATTTCCGGAAGACCGAAACGGCTTTGCGGTCCGATAGTCGACGCCAAGGCCGAATGAGACCCTGATAACGGGCGATGCGGCGGACCAGGTGGGGAGGAACGTGCCAGCGATGCCGGATCCGGTTCTCGAGGCCAAGGGCATCGTCAAGCATTTCGGCGGCGTCACCGCGCTCTCCGGCATCGATCTCGCGCTTCATTCGTCCGAGATCGTCGCCCTCGTCGGCGACAACGGCGCCGGCAAGTCGACGCTGGTCAAGATTCTCTCGGGCGTGCATGCCGCCGACGACGGCGAGATCCGGGTGAACGGCCTGCCGACCCGGATCGAATCGCCGCAAAGGGCGATGCAGCTCGGCATTTCGACGGTTTTCCAGGACCTCGCCCTGGTCAACGAGCGTGACGTTGCCCACAACATGTTTCTCGGCCGCGAGCCGTGCCGCTTCGGCTTCTTCGTCGACAAGCGGCGCATGCGGCGCGAAGCGCGACAGACCATATTGGCGCTCCGCGTCGGACTGCCTTCGGTGCGCTCGCGGGTCGGCGCTTTGTCGGGCGGACAGCGCCAGGCGATCGCGGTCGCCCGCGCCTGGCAGCAGGGCGGCCAGATCACGCTGCTCGACGAGCCTACCGCGGCGCTTGGCGTCCGGGAGGCGGCGCAGGTCAAGGAGCTGATGATCACGCTTCGCGGTGAAGGCCACGCCATCCTGCTCATCAGCCACAACCTCGAAAGCGTGTTCGAACTGGCCAACCGCATCGTCGTCTTGCGCCACGGCACCAAGATCGCCGACGTCGAGACGGCGGCGACCAGCAAGCACGACATCATCAGCCTGCTGACCAGCGGCAGGCTTTGACCGTCCGTGTCGCGGGATCGGGGAACGACGTGACAGAGGCCGGGGACATCGCCGAGAGGGGCACGCCGGACAGCGCCGCGCCGCGCCATTTCGAGGAGGAAGCCTCGCTGACCACCTGGTCGCGCGAGGTGTTCCTGACCCGACAGGCGGCGATGACGGTGGTGGCGATCGCCATCTTCGTCTTCTTCGCCATCGAGGCTCACAACTTCCTGAGGATCGGCAACATCCTCGATATCGCCCGGGCCAGCGCCTTTATCGGCATCGTCGCGGTCGCCTGGACCTATCTCCTGATCGCCGGCGAACTCGACCTCTCGGTCGGCTCGATCTACGGGCTGGGGACGATCCTGATGGGCTGGCTGATCGCCACCCTCGGCCTCGACCCGTGGCTCGCCGCGTTGATCATCCTCGGCTACGGCGTCGTCATCGGGCTCACGAACGGCATCGTCACCGTCTATATCGGCGTGCGGGCTTTCGTCGTCACCCTCGGCATGCTGAGCCTCCTCCGCGGCGCCGCGCTGGCGATCTCCGGCAATTTCCCGATCTCTTATCCGCGCGATCTCCAGTCCTCCTTCTTCGTCATCGGCGGCGGCAGCCTCGGCATCATCCCGGTGCAGGTGATCTGGTTCCTCGCCGTGTTCGTCATCGGCGCGGTCGTCCTTGCCCGCACCAAGTTCGGCTACTGGGTCTACGCCACCGGTGGCAACGAGCCGGCGGCGCGCGAGATGGGCATCCCGACCAGGCGCATCAAGCTGATCACGTTCGTTCTCGTCGGATTCGCCTGCGCGCTGATCGCGACCCTCCAGGGCGCGTGGCTGAAGAGCGCGTCGCCGAGCACCGGCATCGGCTTCGAGCTCCAGGTGATCGGCGCCGTGCTGATCGGCGGCGCTTCGCTCACCGGCGGCGACGGCAACATCTGGGGCACCGTGGTCGGCGCCTTCATCCTCGGCATGGTCGCCAACGGCCTGGTGCTGTTCGGGTTTCCCCCGTCGTCGGGACTGCTCGCCTCCGGCGCCATCATCATCGTCGCCGGCATCATCGACGTCGCGCTTCGGCGGGCGGGCGGCAGGGTTGTCGGACCGGCGCGGCCGGCCGCAGGGCGACCGGGGCAATGAGAATCCGGCTCGGCCGCCGACGTCGTCGGCGGGCCGGTGCGGAGGCTGCGCCATCGGCGCAGGTGAACGAGGAAACCAACGGGAGGAAGGCAATGAAGCAACAAGGTCGGGACAAATCCAGGCTCGTCGCCAATCGCAGGCAATTCCTTGGCAGCGGGCTCGCCGCCGGTGCGGCGCTCGCGGGCGGCGGGCTCGTCGCCGCCACGCCGATGAACGCCGCGATGGCGGCGGCGAACGGCCCGTCGCGGAAGATCATGTGGGTGACCCACAGCATCGGCGAATGGAACCTCGCCGTCGACGTCGGCTTCATGGATTTCTGCGAGCAGTCGGGCTGGACCTATCAGAAGGTCGGCGTGCCGGGCGGCTCGTACAGCGCCGAGGACAACGTCAACCAGGTCAAGCTTGCCATCCAGGCCGAACCCGACGTGATCGTCAGCACCATCACCAACCCGGCGGTCGAGGCGCCGCTGGTCGAGGCCGAGGCGGCCGGCATCCTGATCGTCCTCAACAATTCGAGCATCGAGGAAATCCGCGCCGCCCACAATTGGGGCTTCACCGGGGCCGGCGGCTACGGCCAGGGCCTGATCGTCGGACGGGCGCTCGCCAAGCTTCTGACCGATGCCGGCAAGACCGAGGGCGTCATCGTCTTCGGCAATGCCGAGCCCGGCCATCCGGTGCTCAACGACAGGAAGCTCGGCGGCATCGCCGGCCTCGACGAAACCAATACCAAGATGCAGACCAACTTCACCGTCGAGGAGTTCGCCGACCAGTCGCACGACATCGCCGCGTCGATCCCGCTCTATTCGAGCGTGATGAAGGGCTATGGCGACAAGTTCGTCGGCTTCATGCCGAGCGGCTATTCGAGCATGGTCGCCGCGTACAAGATGCTGGAGGAAGCCGGCTTCAAGCCCGGCGAATACCCGGTCGCCGGAACCGATACCGGCCCCGACATCAACGAGGGCATCGAGAAGGGATTCATCCAGGTCGCGGTCGAACAGGAGCTCTACAATCAGGGCTACCTGGCCGCCGCCGCCGCCTGGGCGCGGCTCGATCGGCTGAACATCCCGCCGGTGTCGAACACCGGCACCGCGATCGTCACCAAGGACAATCTGAAGTTCTTCTCCGACCGGAGCCAGATCGTCCTCGACCGCGCCAAGGAACTCGGCCTGAGACTCTAGACCGTACCGACCAGGCGAACCCTGCTGCGATGCCCGGCTTCGCCGGGCATCGTAGACGGAGGGTGCGCGTCCCGCGCACCGGGCGGCCAGAGGCCGCCCCTCCCTCGCTTCCCCGCCTCCGGCCTCAGGAAATGGAACCAAGCGGCCGGGGCCTGCGTTTTCAAACCATCAATCAAAACAACGGCCGGTCCAGCGTCTTCGTCCCTTTTTCCTAGTCGCCGAACCGGCGAAAGGCTAAGGAAAATGGCTACGAATTCGCAAGGCCGAATGATGTTCGGCCACTGGCTCCTGTTGGCAAGCGCCGCGGCGGGCTTGCTTGTCTCGATATACGATTACCTGTGGGCTATCGGCGTCAGTCACACGTCCGGAGTCGTGCTGGTGATCGTCTCGACGGCGCTGGTCGCCGGCGCCTCTGCGTTCATCGCATTCCAGTCGGGAAGTCCCCGATGGCTCATCGCCACGCTCGAGGTGCTGATCCTCCTGGGCCTGATCGGCACCGGCGCCGCCGCCTATTTCCTGGAGGCACATGTCCTCCTCGGCCTGATGGTGCTCGGCTTCCTCGGTTGGCTCGTCGCCATCGTCGCGCCGACGGAAAGCCGGCCCGCGACCCTCCATAACGAGTACCAGGGAGCGGTCCGATGAACGGCAGGCGCATCATTCTTCCCTTCGCCGCCCTGGCCGGGCTCGTAGCGGGCGCCGGCATTGGGCAGGCGGCGGATCCGCCTCAGACGTGGTCAACCTTCAACGGCGACCTCGAGGCGCAGAAATACTCGACCGCGAGCGAGATCACCCCTCAGAACGTCGACACGCTCAAGAAGGCGTGGGAGGTTCACACCGGCGACGTATCGGACGGCAGCGGCAAGCTGCCGGCCTCGGACTGGTCGGCGACCCCGCTCTTCGTCAACAACACCGTCTACGTCGGCACGCCATTCTACCGCATCTTCGCCATCGCCCCCGACACCGGCAGGGTGAAGTGGATCTACGACACGCACGCGGTTCTCAAGGCGCTGACCCAGCCGGACCTCAAGTCGCGCGGCGTCGCCTACTGGCAGGCGCAAAGCCCCCAAGCCGGCCAGCCCTGCCAGAAGATCGTCTACATCGGGACGATGGACGCCAAGCTGCACGCGGTCGACGCCGATACCGGCAAGCGCTGCACCGGCTTCGCCGATGGCGGCATCCTCGACATCAATCAGTGGAATACGACCAACGACAAGTGGCCGCTGTCGATCCTACAGCCGCCGACCGTCTATAAGGACACGCTGTTCATCGGCTGGGCCGGTAAGGACTGGGCCGAATCAAAGGCCCCTCCGGGCCGTGTCTTCGCGGTCGACGCGCGGACCGGCCAGCTCAAGTGGACGTTCGATGCCCTGCCCTCGCCCGAGGCGCAGCAGACGGGGACGGCGAATGTCTGGGCGAGCATGTCGGTCGATCCGGAAAACGGTATCCTCTACCTGCCGGTCAGCTCGCCGAGCCCCAACTATTACGGCGGGAATCGGAAGGAGAAGCTGCCGCTCGCAACGTCGGTCACCGCCCTCAATGCCGATACCGGCCAGGTGATCTGGAGCCGCCAGCTGGTCCACCACGACATCTGGGATTACGACACCAACTCGGCCCCGGTTCTCGTCGATATCGACAAGGACGGGAAGACCATCCCGGCGCTTGTCCAGTCCTCCAAGCAGGGCTTCATCTATGTCCTCAACCGCCTGACCGGCGAGCCTGTCTACCCGATCACCGAGAAGCCGGTGCCGCAGTCGAACATCCCCGAGGAAAGCGAGGCGTCGACGCAGCCCTACGTCGCCACGCCGCAGCCGGTCGTCCCCGACCAATGGCCGGGAGTCTTCCCGCTCGCCGACGCGGTCAGCTTCGGCTATTGCAGCCGCAAGGCGGATGAGCTCCGCTATGATGGCCGCTTCACGCCGCCGAGCCTCAAGGGTTCGCTCACCTACCCGGCGACCGTCGGCGGCACCGAGTGGGGCGGCGGCGCGGTCGACCCGGTGAACGACACCTATGTCGTCAACAGCTCCAGCGTCGTCCAGATCTACCAGCTGATCAAACGCGACGACTTTGCCAAGATCAGCGACAACGGCAAGAAGCCGGGCTACTTCGCGCAGAAGGACGCGCCTTACGGCTTCCACATCACGAACTTCACCAACGGGATGGGCATGCCGTGCTGGAAGCCGCCTTACGGCACCCTCGCCTCCTATGACCTCAAGACCGGCAAGCTGCTCTGGAAGGAGCCGTTCGGCGAGGTTCAGAAGTGGCGCTTCTACATGCCGAAGTCGTGGGGATCGGTGACCATCGGGGCGCCGCTCGTCACCAAGTCCGGCCTGATCTTCATCGGCGCCTCGATGGACTCGCGCGTCCGGGCCGTCGACCTCACGTCCGGCAAGGTCCTGTGGAACAGCCTGGTCGACGCGCCATCGGTCTCGATGCCGGCGACCTACGAGTACAAGGGCAAGCAGTACGTGGTCTTCGTCGCCGGCGGCAATGCCATCCTGACGCCGCGGGTCAGCGACCAGATCGTCGCCTATGCCCTGCCCGGCTGAGCGAGCCCCGGCAGCGATCTCCCGGCCCCGCCAGTGGGGGCCAAGGCCCGCCGGCCAATCAGCCGGCGGGCTTTCGTCCGTCCCGGCGGCGGTGAAAGCGGGGGGCGAGGGGAGCCGGGCTCGGGACTCTATCTCCGGACCGATGACGGGTCCCGCGGTGCCGGTCTTGCCGGGCATCGCCGGCGTCCCGCTCGCCTGACGCCGCTGAGGCTTCCGCAACCGGCCTGAGCGTCCCGCGGATCGCGCCCTCGCAGGCGAAGAGGCGGGATTGGGTCGGACCGTCGGGCCGGTCGACGATCTCGAGCAGGCGCTCGACCGCGGCGACGATGATGTCGCCGATCGGCTGGCGGATCGTGGTCAGGTCATAGGCGGGCCATGACGCCATCGCCATGTCGTTGAAGCCGATCACGCCGACCGCGCCGGGCACCGGCACGCCGGCTTCCCGGCAGGCGTCGAGCGCCCCCATCGCCAGGATATCGTCGCCGCAGAACACGGCATCGATGTCGCCGTTGGCGAGAAGCTGGCGCATCAGGGCGCTGCCCGCCTCGTGCGAATAGGAAACGCCGAAGACCTCGACCATCGGCCGCAGCCCCTCGGCAAGCAGCCGCTCGCGGAGGCCGTTGAGGCGATCCTCGGTCGAGGTGGCGGTTTTCGGTCCGCCGAGAAAGGCGATCCTCCGGTAGCCGCGCTGGCGGAGGAGTTCGCCGGCGAGCCGCCCGCCCTGGAGGTTGTCGGCGCCGACGACATTGACCGAGGCCCGGCCGCCGGGCCGGCCGAAGGCGTGGACCACCGGCAGCCCGGCGCCGGCGCAGGCGGCGGCAAACTGCCGCGGCAGCATCGAGGAGGCGATGATCACGCCGTCGACCCGGTACTGGAGCAGCATGTCGAGGGCGGGGCCGGTCTGCGCGCCGCCCGACAGGTTGGCGAGAAGCGGCCTGAGCTGGCGCTGCTGCAGGCGGCGGGTGAAGAGATCGAAGATCTCCATGAAGGCGGGATTGTCGAAGTTGTTGGACACGAGCCCGATCAGCTCGGTCCGCTTGGTCATCAGGCTTCGCGCCAACCGGTTCGGCTGGTAGCCGAGCGAGCGGGTGGCGGCGAGCACCTTGCTGCGGGTCGCCGGCGAGACGCTGGCGCCCTCGGTGAAGGTGCGGGAGACCGCCGAAATCGAGACGCCGGCGAGCTTCGCCACTTCGAGCGCGGTGGTCCGGCGATCGTTGGCCGGCCGGCCCGGCGCGAGCCGCTTCCGTGCGCCGGTCTTCGGTCTCGTCGATCTCTTGCCTGCGGCCATGACCTGTCTTCGCGAGCAGCGGGAGGCTTCTACTGCAATTGCGTGCAGGATTGGTCAAGCACGCAAGGCCCCGCGGCCGATCGCGGGAGAGATGAGAAGACGAGGCGCCGTCCCTCACGGCCGGTGCCATTGCAGCCGGCTGCCGTTCGGGATCAGGCTGCCGTCCGTGTCGAACGTGGCTTGGGGTGTCCGCGGATGCGTCCGGTGCGGAGCAACGGCTCCAGCTCGGCCGGGCTCAGCGGTTCGGCGAAGTAGAAGCCCTGGACCTCGCGGCATCCCAAGCCCTTGAGGATCGCCAGCTGGTCGGCCGACTCGACGCCCTCGGCGATCACCGCGATTCCCAGCCCGCGAGCCAGTTCGATGGTCGCCTTCACGATCGCCGCGCTGCCCGGCACCGTCGCAATGCCGCCGACGAAGTCCTGCGCGATCTTGATGCGATCGACCGGGAAGCGGCGGAGATAGTCGAGCGACGAGTACCCCGTGCCGAAATCGTCGATCGCCAGGCCGACGCCGTTCTCGCGGAGGCGAAGCAGGACCTGGTTGTGCTCCTGCGAGGTCTCCATCAGGATGGTTTCGGTCAGCTCGAGTTCGAGGCGGTGGGGCGGCAGCCCGGTTTCGGCGAGGATGTCGGCGACATGGCCTTCGAGCTCGGCCGGCCGTTTGAACTGCATGCCCGAGAGGTTGACCGCGATCCTGCCTGGCGCGATCCCCTGGTCAAGCCACGCCTTTGCCTGCCGGCACGCCTCCAGCATCACCCAATGGCCGAGCGCGGCGGTCAGTCCGCTGGTTTCCGCGACCGGGATGAACAGGCTCGGCGGGAGAACGCCGCGGCGCGGGTGCCGCCAGCGGACCAGCGCCTCGACGCCGGTGATCTGTCCGCTCTCGATCCGGACCTGCGGCTGGTAGAGGAGGAACAGCTCGCCCGAGGCGATCGCCTCGCGCAGCTCAGTGCTCAGCGACACCCGTGTCCGCACCTCGGCATCCATCGCGTCGGTGAAAAACCGGTAGGTGCCGCGGCCTTCCGACTTGGCGCGATAGAGCGCCACGTCCGCCTGGGAGAGGAGCGTCTCTCCATCCGGCTGGTCGGGCTCGAACATCGAAATGCCGATGCTTGCGCCGCTGCGGATGTCGTCGCCTTCGATGCGGAACGGAGCGCCGAGCGCCTTGAGCAGAACCTCGGCCAGGATGCCGGCGTCTGCCGGCTCGGCGATATCGGCGGCGATCACGGCGAACTCATCGCCGCCGAAGCGGGCAACGGTATCGACCTCCCTGATGGTTGACCGGAGGCGGGAGGCCACCATCCTGAGCAGTTCGTCACCGGCCGGATGGCCGAGCGTGTCATTGACGTCCTTGAAATGGTCGAGGTCGAGATAGAGCACCGCGAAGCTCTTCTCGCCGCGCCGCGCCCGCGCCATCGCCTGGTCGACCGCCTCGATGAACACCGCGCGGTTGGCGAGCCCGGTCAGGCTGTCGTAGCGGGCGCTCCGCAGGATCTGGGCCTCTGCCGCCTTGCGCTGGGTGACGTCGCGGAGCGTCGCAAGCATCACCTCCTGCTTTCCGAAGACCGTGCAGCGAATGGCGAACTCGGCCCAGAAGAGGCGGCCGTTTCTGGCGCGGCATTGCCACTCGAAGCGCTGCGGGCCTTCCGTGCGCGCTTTGCCGACCAGCTTCGCCGCTTCGTCTTCCGTATAGGGCGGGATGCCGGAGGAATGCGCGATGATGTCGTCGCCGATGAGCTCGTTCCGATCGTATTCGAAGATCTCGCAGCCGGCCGGATTGACGTCGATGAGCTTTCCCGTCTTGAGGTCGGTAACGAAGATGCCGTCATTCACCGACCGGAAGACGATCTGGAGACGCTCCTCGCTGGCTCGGATCGCCTCCTCGGCGTGCTTGCGCTCGGTGACGTCGCGGAAGAACCAGACGCGTCCGAGATATTGTCCGGCCGGACCGCGGAGCGGCGCCGAATGGCGATCGATGAACCGGCCGTCCCTGGTCTCGACTTCGTCGTGGCCGGTCTCGTCGGTGTGCTCATAGAGGTAGCGGACGCGAGCGAGGAACTTCTCGGGGTCCTTGGCCGCGGACGTGACGGCGTCGAGCACCGGGGCGTCGTCGCCTTTCGCGATGAGATCGAGGGAAACGTTCCACATGTCGGCGAAGCGCCGGTTGAACGAGATGATCCGGTTTGCCGCGTCGACCACCAGAATCCCGTCGGGCGAGGTCTCGAGCTCGGTGCTGAGCAGGGTGTTGGCGAAAAGCATCCTTTGCTCGGCATTCCGCCGGTCGCTGATGTCCTGCACGGTGCCGATCGAGCGGATGGGACGACCGCTCGCGTCATAGGACGTCCGGGCGCTGTCGTGGACGAACCGGATGCTGCCGTCGTCGAGCACGATCCGCTTGTCGAACTCGAAGGGCTGCCTCTTCGCGACCGAATCGGCGTAGCCGGTTTCGAAGGCGGCCCGGTCGTCGGGATGGATGCGGGCGACCAGCGCCTCATAGGTCGGCGTGAAGCTCGCCGGATCGACGCCGTAGATGCGGTAGTGCTCCCGCGACCAGGTCAGCGAGCGTGTCCGCACGTTGAAGTCGAAACTGCCGACATGGGCGATCGACTGGGCCTCGGCGAGGGCCGCCTCGCTGTTCCTGAGTTGCTCCTCCGCCCGCTTGCGGGCGGTGATGTCGGTGGCGGCGCCGATAATCGCGCGCTTTCCCCGGAAGCGCGTCAGGGTCGCCTGAGCGAGAACGTCGATGGTGCCGCCCTGCTTGCGCAGGATCGCAGCGGCGACCTCGACCGTCGCAGCCTCGCCCGACAGCAGGGCGGCGATGGCGTTCCGCACCGTGGCCCTGTCGGCGTCGGCGATGAAGTCGATAAGCGGGCGGCCTTCGTAGTCGGCCGAGGAGCCGTATCCCGCCATTCTCGCGAACATCGCATTGACGAAGGCGATCCTTCCGTCCTCGCCGACGACATAGACGCCGAATATTCCCTGATCGACCAGGCTCTGGATGGTGGCTTCGTCCTCGCGGAGCTTGTCCTCGGTGAGCTTGCGTTCGGTAATGTCGACGAGGATGCCTTCGATCGCGACGACCTTGCCACTGCTGTCGCGAATTGGCGCGGCGCGATTGTCGAACCAGCGGTGCGACTGCTGCCGGTCTGTGATCCGGAACTCGATGGTCTCGATCTCGACGCCGCCGCCAAGCACGCGCCGCAGGGATTCGGAAACGCGCGCCCGGTCGTCGGGATGGACAAGCTCCAGATAGGACTCCTTGTCGACCAGCTCGGCAGGTTCATAGCCGAGCTTCGCGATATTGCCCGAGACGAAGGTCAGCGTCGGGACCGGCCCGGCGGCGATGCGATAGAGGATCGCCGTACCGTTTGCGACGATCCGGTTGGCGACGGCGAGCCGCAGGCCGAAGCGGTAGCGTATGAACGCGAAGATCGCGGAGAAGATCGCGATGGCCGCGACCAGGCCGGCGATGACGATGCCGAGCCCGCGATAACGGGCGACGCCGGCCTCCCAGCTGTCTGCCCGGATGTCGATGCCGAAGACCGCAATCACTTGTCCGGTGGCCGGATCGACGATCGGGGCGAGGCCGGAGACCCAGTCTCCCCAACGGTCGCGGAGCGGACCCTCGACGATCGGCTGCTTGGTCGCAAAGATCGCCCGCAGTCCCGGCGAGGCCTCGCCATAGACCTCGCCCGGCGGAGAATAGTCCGCCGAGCCGGCCGGCTCGGCGTCGGCGAGGAAGATGATGTCGCCGCCCTTCTCACCGAGCAGATAGGCGAAACGGGAATTGGCAACCGCGTCGCGGGTCCGCTGGAGCGCGCCGCGAACATGGTTGAGAGCCGCACCGGCCGGGTCGACGGGGTTTCCCGCAAGGGCGCTCACCCGTGCCGGTTCGAACGAAGCGGCGGCGGTCGACGCAGTCTGGAGCAGGGCCTTCCGCTCCAGGCTCTCGCCGTAGCTCACGAAGAGGCTGACAAAGAACCAGCCGCCGGCGAGCACCACGGCAAGCAGGATCGCCGAACCGAGAGCCAGGATCCGGAAACCAGGTTCGCCGGGTACACCCAAATGCCGTTTCATTTCCCACTCCGGTGGACCGAGTCCCACTCCGGGTGGACCGAGGCTCGCCGCGGGATCTCGCGGGGGACACGCGCGCTTTCGACGTCTTCCCGCCCCGCTATCCGGGATTTGCCTCGATCCTCGCCGGTCACGGCCCGCGCCGATATCGTCGCCAAGCGTCTTCTCGTCCGTCGAGATCGCGCCAATCCTATAACCGAAGCCGCGTTAGCCGAGTTTGATCTGGAGCAATCGAATGATTGCATTCTTCCAGGGTTCACGCCGCCGTCGGAAGCTCGGTCCGCCAGGGCCTACGCTGGGTCACGACTTGCCGGTATCCCGCGCCAGCAGCAGGTTTCCCGAATGGCCTTTGAGCGAGGGGTTCAGCATCGGCCGGCTCGCCACGTCGTTGTAATGCGCCGTGATCGATTGGCGAAGGTCCGCGGCGTCGCCGCGGACCAGCGCTTCGAACATCGTGCGGTGGAGACCGTAATGCTCGAGCTTGTTGAGCGGATCGACGAGGATGCCGCGCTGGTGCCCCTGGCGCACCACGTCCCAGAAGATTTCAAGGATGCGCGACAGCATCGGATTGCCGATCTCATGCCAGAAGGCCTGGTGGAAATTGCGGTCGAGATCGACGGGGTAGAGGCCGACGTCGGCGGCCGCTTGCCATTTGTCTAGGATCGCCTGGATACGCTCGGTCTGGCTGTCGGTCCGGCGCTCGATGACGCTCTCGACCAGCCCCTTCTCGATGTACATCCGGATGTCGCGGATCTCGAGCAGCTTGCGGAAATCGAAGGTGGCGGCGAGCGAGAAATAGTCGTGGACGGGGATGTAGTCGAGGTGGCGAACGAACAGGCCCGAGCCGACCTTCACATCGATGACGCCGAGCGTACGCAGCGCCCCCACCGCCTCGCGCACAGAGTTGCGGCCGACGCCGAGGCTCCGCGCGATCTCCCCCTCCGGCGGCAACTGGTCGCCGGGTTCGAGCGCGCGGTTGACGATGAAGCGGACGATCTCCTCCTGGACCGCCTCGCGGACCATGGCGCGCCCGTCGAGCCGGCGCAGCCCGCCCGCCCGGTCGGTAATGCCGATACGCTTGGCTGCGGCTCGCTTCATCCGCCTCCTATAGGACCGCGCGGCTGGTCCGTCCATGCGCGGACCAGGGGCGGTCCAGACCCGGTCCATGAGTGTCGCCGAGCTGTCCCTTGAGCCCATATAGGATATGGGATAGGTCTTGTCGCGTCGCGCCTTTTCGGATCGCTGCCGGCAACACTTGCGCGGGCCGCGGGCGAAACAGTCGAATGCGCGGCCGGAATTGGCGCGAAGTTGGGGGAGATTGGAGCGGTGACGACACTCCGCTGGCTCGGCCAGTCAGGATTCGAGATCGTCGAGCCCGGCGGGGTCTCGTGCCTGACCGATCCTTATCTCTCCGACTGGTGCGCCAGGTTCTCCTCCAATCCGCGCGTGCCGCCGGTCGCCCTCGACCCGGCCGAAGCCCGGCCGGCCCTGGTCGTGACCTCGCATTGGCATGACGACCATCTCGACCCCGAGGCGATCCCGATCATCGCAAGGTCGTCTCCCGAGACGGTGTTCGCCGGGCCCCCGTCCTGCGCCATCCGCTGCCTCTGGTGGGGAATTGAGCCGCACCGCGTGATCGCCCTCGACCGCGGGCAATCCTGTACCGTCGGGCCGTTTCGCGTCACTGCCGGCTTTGCCCGCCATGACGTCGCCGGCATGCTTGCCGAGGACGCCATCTCGATGGCGATCGAGGTTGCCGGCAAGCGGATCTTCCATTCCGGCGACACCGAATACGATTTGCGGATCATGCCGATGCGCGATCATGGCCCGTTCGACATTGGCCTCTTCGTGATCAACGGCACCGGCGGCAACATGAACGCGCGCGAGGCGGCCTTCCTCGCCGCCGAGCTCGACGTCGGGCTCGCCGTCCCGATGCATTACGGGATGTGGCGGACGGAGAAATACGGCGAGGGCGCCACCCTTGACCCACACGATTTCGCGCGCCGGTTCGAGGTCGCGACCGGCCGGAAGGGGATCGTTTTCGAGCACGGCGAGACCTTCGCCATCCCGTAGCTGGCATTTTCCATCGTCCCGTATTGCCGACATATGGGATATGGGATAACTATGTCGCCGCCAATCTGCATGGCGCAGTCCAACATCGAAAAATCGGCTCGGGAGGAGCATGAGATGCCCAGACTGACAGGAACCGGTTCAATCGCCCGGCTCGCGGCGATGCTCGGATTTTTGACCGCCGCACCGATTGCGGCGCAGGCTGCTTCGATGGAATGCCCGGACAATCCGGAGCCCATCTTGATCATCGGCATATTCCATTCGCCGCCGAACAATTCGTTCTCCTCGGTGATCGCCAACGGCGTCAAACAGGCCGAGCAGGACTACAAGTGCTACGGCGTGACCGCCCAGTTCATCGGCACGACCAACGAGAACGACGCCGCCGCGGCGATCCAGTTGCTCCAGGCGGCGATCGTCAAGAAGCCGGCCGGCATCTTCACCTCGCTGCCCGACCCGTCGGCCATGGCGACGGTGATCAAGCAGGCGACCGAGGCCGGCATCCCGGTGATTACCTATAATTCGGGCCTTTCCGAATATAAAAAGGTCGGCGCCATCTCCCATGTCGGGCAGGACGAGCTTGCCGCCGGCACCGCCTTCGGCGAGAAGCTGATCGCGCTCGGCTCGAAGAACCTCGCCTGCGTCAACGACGCTCCCGGCAACATCGCCCTCGACCAGCGCTGCGAAGGCATGATCAAGGCGTTCACCGACGCCGGGCTCAAGGGCAAGGAGATCGTCGGCAGCGTCAGCGACACCGCGGTCATGGACGGCGCCATTCGCGGCGCGCTCCAGGCCGACCCGACGATCGACTCGATCGGCGGCAGCTATTGCGGCAGCCCCGAACCGCAGATCATCTACAAGGCCTTCAAGGATGCCGGCAAGGAAGACGGAACCTTCCACATCAGCGTCTTCGACGTGAGCGAGCCCTGCATCGAGATGGTCAAGGCGGGACAGGTCGATCTCCTGAGCTCGCAGTCGCAGTTCCTGCAGGGCTACCTGCCCGTCGCCATGCTCGCCCTGTGGCACCGCTTCGGCCTCTTGCCCGGCGGCGGCGCCCCTATCCAGACCGGACCGACCTTCATCGACAAGAACAACGTCGGCCAGTACGAGCAGTTCATCAAGGCGAAGACCTTCTGACGTAAACCGCTTCAGCGGACCGGGTGGACTGCCGTTCCAGCGGCCCTCCCGGTCCGGTCCTTTCCCCGCATCGACCTGACCGGCTCCGCGCGATGGCCGAACTCTACCGCAAAGCTCGACACCAGATCCCGGCTGCGGAGCACGCCGCTCTACCGGCGGCTCGCCGGCCGTCCGGCGCTCGGTGCGGTGGTCGGCTTTCTCCTCGTCTGGCTCTATTTCACGCTGACCGCCAACAGCTTCTTCACCTACGGCGCGGCGGCGACCTACCTCAATGTCGCCGCCGAGGTCGGGGTGGTGGCGTCGATGGTGACGCTTCTTCTCATTTCCGGCGAATTCGATCTTTCGGTCGGCGCGATGGTCGGCTGGTCGGGCATGTTCTGCGCCATCGCCATCGTCGTGTTCGGCTGGCCGCTCTGGCTGGCTTTGCTCGCCACCTTCGGCCTTGCGGCGCTTTACGGGGCGGCGGTCGGCCTGCTGGTCATGCGGACCGGGCTGCCGTCGTTCATGGTCACCCTTGGCGGATTGTTCTTCCTGCGCGGCCTCACCCTCGGTTTTTCCCGGGGCACGGTCGGCCGGGCCTATGTCGACGGCGTCGCCCCGACCGTCGGCGACAATCCGCTGATGACCATCCTGTCCGGCCAGTTCCTGCACGGCCTCAACATCACGGTGATCTGGTGGCTTCTGCTTTCGGCGGTCGCCGCCTATGTCCTGAGCTGGACGCGCTTCGGCAACTGGATCCTCGCCTCCGGCGGCTCGGCGCCTTCGGCGCGGGCGCTCGGCGTACCGGTCGACCGGGTCAAGACGATCCTGTTCATGGCGACCGCCATGTCGGCGGCGCTCCTCGGCGTCATCTCGACGCTCACCTTCGGCTCGGCCAACCCGCTGACCGGCCAGCAGAAGGAATTCGAGGCGGCGATCATCGCCATCGTCGGCGGGACACTGCTCAGCGGCGGCTACGGCTCGGTGATCGGAAGCATCTTCGGCGCGCTCACCCTCGGCGTGGTCAAGCAGGGCCTGTTCTTCAGCGGCGTCGAAGCCGACTGGTACCAGATGCTCCTCGGCATCGTCCTTTTCGCCGCGGTGCTCCTCAACCAGATCGCACGGTCACGGGCGGTCGAGCCGCACCGCGCGTCGGGAGCGCTGGTCGCCGACGCGATGAGCGCGGAGGAAGCGCCGCTCCTGGAACTGGTCGGGCTGGAGGAGGACACCAGCGCCGAGCGGCCGGTGCTCGAGGCACGGGACGTGTCCAAGTATTTCGGCGGCGTGATCGCGCTCGAGGACGTCTCCCTCGCCGTCCGCTCCGGCGAGGTGGTCTGCCTCCTCGGCGACAACGGCGCCGGCAAATCGACACTGATCAAGATTCTCTCGGGCGTCCATGTTCCCGACGAGGGCACCGTTCTCCTCGAGGACAAGCCGATCCGGCCGCGATCGCCGCGCGACATGCTCGAGCTTGGCGTCGCCACCGTCTACCAGGACCTCGCGGTCTTCCCGCTGATGAGCATCGCCCGAAACTTCTTCGTCGGGCAGGAGCCGACCAAGGGCAAATGGATCTTCCGCCGGCTCGACCTTCGCGAAGCCTCGCGGATCGCGCACCAGCAGCTCGAGCGGATCGGGATCGAGGTCCGCTCCACCGACCAGATGGTCGGAACCCTGTCGGGCGGCGAGCGGCAGACGCTTGCGATCGCCCGCGCCGAGTACCGCGGCGCCCGCGTCCTGATCCTCGACGAGCCGACCTCGGCGCTCGGCGTCAACGAGGCGGCGATCGTGCTCCGCCATGTTCTCAACGCCCGCGCCCGCGGGCTGGGGGTGATCCTGATCACGCATAATGTCGAGCATGCCCTGCCGGTGGGAGATCGCTTCGTCATTCTGTCGCGCGGCCGGCTCGCCGGCGCTTTCGAGGCGGACCAGGTCGACGATACGCGGCTCATCCGGCTGATGGGCGGCGGCAGGGCCCTTGACGACCTCAAGGTGGACCTCGCCCGCCGCCGCGCCGCCAAGTTCAGCAAGCGCGCACCCGCCGAGAGCGGGGCCGCGTCGGCGGGAGGCGGGCCATGACGGTCGCATCGCCTCGTCTCGCCGTGCTCGTCGCCGGCGGTCTGGTCGATCACCAGATCGACACATCGGGTCTGGAGGCGGCCGGGTTTGATATCGTCCGCCGGCACGAGATTTAGAACAGCCTCGACGAGCGGCTGGTCATCGAGCGGCTTGCCGGCGCCTTCGGCGTCGTCGCCGGCGGCGAGACCTATTCGCGCGCTGTGCTCTCGGCCCTTCCCGACCTCCGCGTCGTGGCACGGGTCGGCGTCGGATACGACCGCGTCGACGTTCGGGCGGCGACGGAACTCGGCAAGGTCGTCGCGATCACGCCGAACACCATCGAGCCCGCGGTCGGCGAGTGGACGCTCGCCCATATCCTCGCGGTCCGGCGGCGGCTCCTCCAGTCGGATCGGGCGGTCCGCTCCGGCGCGTGGACGCTGGGCGATCTCCTCAGTCCCGGCCTGATGGGTGCCACGGTCGGTCTGGTCGGGCTCGGGCGGATCGGCCGGGAGGTGGTGAAGCGGCTGGCCGGTTTCGGCTGCGCCATCGTCGGCGCCGACCCGGTCGCCGATGCCGCCGAATGGCGCGGGCAAGGGGTCGAGATCGTGCCGCTCGACGCGCTGCTCGCACGGAGCGACGTGGTTTCGCTGCATCTCCCGCTGATGCCGTCGACGCGCCACATCATCGGCGCGCGGGCTCTCAGCCTGATGCGGCGGGATGCGATCATCGTCAACACTTCGCGCGGCGGCCTGATCGACGAGGCGGCGCTCTATGATGCACTCCGCGAGGGGAGGATCGCCGGCGCCGGCCTCGACACCTTCGAGGCGGAGCCGCTGCCGCCGAGCAGTCCGCTCCTCGGCCTCGACAACGTCGTGGTCAGCGGCCATGTCGCCTATGCGACCCACGCCGCCGCCCTGTCGTCAGCGCAGAGCGCGGTCGACAATGTCATTAAGGTGGCGCGCGGCGAGATCCCCGCCGGGATCATCAATCCAGCGGTGGTCGGGAAGACCGCTCCGTCAGAGACGGGGGCCGCGTCGGCCTGATTCCCGTAACATCCTCGAAACAGTGGAGAATCCTGAATGGCGCGCTTCATCGGCTGGATCGCATCCTCGGACCCGATCGTCTGGGAATTGGTGGGACGCGCCGGGTATGACCGGGTGGTCCTCGACCTCCAGCATGGCGGCCTCGGCTTCTCGGAAGCCATCCGCGCGATCCAGCTCCTCGACGGCCTCGGCGTCAGCGTGATGGCGCGCATCTCCGCCGTGCAGATCCAGGAAGCGCCGCGCTATCTCGACTTCGGTCTCAGCGGGCTGGTGGTGGCGACGGTCGATGACGCCGCGACCGCGGAGAAAGCGGTGTCGTTCACCCGTTACCAGCCGGGCGGCATCAGGAGCTATGGTGGCGCCCGCATGGGCCTCGGCGAGGAGCCGGCGGATGTCGGCGAAGTCCGGCCTGACGTGTGGCCGATGATCGAGACCGCGCCCGGCGCCGCCAATATCGAGGCGATCGCGGCGGTGCCGGGTGTCACCGGGCTCCTGGTCGGTCCGGCCGACCTGTCGCGGGCCTATGGCCTGCCGCCCTCCCATCGCAGCGTCGACCCGCATTGGAACGATGCCCTGGCGCGCGTCGTCTCGGTCGCCAAAGCGCGCGGCATCGCCAGCGTCGGGAACGCGAGCGACGGCAAGGACGCGCTCCGCTGGGCCGAGCTTGGCTTCGACCACGTCGTCATCGCCTCGGATATCGCCCATCTCCGCATCGCGCTTGCCCGCGAATTGGCGATCGCGCGCGGAGAGGCTGCGCCGACGCTGTCAGTCGAGATATAACAGCGCCATGAGAATCACCGCGGTCGAAACCGTCGAGCTGGCCGAGCTTCCCTATGTGCTGTGGCTCCGCATTCACACCGATGCGGGCGTGATCGGCACCGGCGAGACGTTCTTTTCGCCCGCGACGGTCGCCGCCTACATCCATTCCGGAGCGGCGTCCTACCTGCTCGGCAAGGACCCGCGCGACATCGAGCTCCACGACCGCAGGCTCGGCAATGTCTACAACGGAGCGCGCGACAGCGGCGCCGAAATGCGCGGCAACTCGGCGATCAACATCGCGCTGTGGGACGTCTACGGCCAGTCGGTCGGCGAGCCGGTCTGGCGGCTCCTCGGCGGGCGGACGCACGAAAGCGTGCCGATCTACAACACCTGCGCCGGACCCCGGCACATCCGGGCGACGGCGCGGAACGCGCTGTTCGAGCGGAACGAGGACTGGAGCCTCACCGTGAACGACGCGTCCGGCGCGCCCGCCGACGATCTTCTCGCTTGGCGCTTCAATGCCGACAAGCTCGCCAAGGACCTCGTCGCCGAGGGCATCAAGGCGATGAAGATCTGGCCCTTCGACGTCGCCGCCGAGGCGTCGATGGGGACGCGGCTGTCCGGCCCCGATCTCGAGACGGCGCTGGAACCGTTCCGAAAGATCCGCGACGCCGTCGGCAACGACGTCGAGATCATGGTCGAATTGCACGGCCTGTGGACGCTGCCGCCGGCGCTCCGCATCGCCGACGCGCTGAAGCCGTTCGACGTCGCCTGGTTGGAGGAGCCGATCCGTTTCAACGAGATCGACGCGCTCGCCGAGCTCGCCCGCCACACCGCGATTCCACTCGCGGTGAGCGAGCGGCTGGCGACGCGGCAGGTCTTCAAGCAGGTGATCAACCGGCATGCCGTGTCGATCGTCATGATCGATCTCGCCTGGTGCGGCGGCATCTCCGAGGCGCGGAAGATCGCCAACCTGGCGGAAGCGAGCGAACTCACCGTGACGCTGCATGACTGCACCGGCCCGGTGGTTTACGCGGCGAGCTGCGCGCTTTCGGCGACGCTCCCCAATGTCAACTATCAGGAGGCGGTTCGCGCCTATTTCAGGGGATGGTACCGTGAGGTGGTCGACAACATCCCCGAGGTTGCCAACGGCGCGGTGACGCCGCTGCCCGGCCCGGGCCTCGGGCTCGCATTGAAGCCGGAGGTGTTCACCCGGCCGGATGCGACGGTGCGCGTCTCGCGCCTCTAGGGATGGGTTCTGGGGATTGGGGTATGGGTCGACTGATGTCTTCACAGAGCCAACCGCCGGCGAGCGCCAAACCTCTTGGCCCGAGACCCAAATCCCCGGAACCCAATCCCTAGGAGAGGCCATGACGGCGGGGGGAGATGGATGGCGGCCGGTCCTTGCCGACGTCGAGGTCTACGAGGACAGCTGCAACGTCTACGCCGTGACCGGCGGCGAGGGCACCGTCTTCGTCAATGCCGGGAGCGGTGGCTGGCTCGACGCGATCCCCGAACGGTTCCGGCCGCCCTGTACGATGCTTTGCACCCACTATTTCCGCGACCATTCCGCCGGCGCGGCGCGGGCGGCGCGGAAGGGCATGACGGTGTACGCGCCAGAGGGCGAGGTCGCGATCTTCGCCGACCCGGTGCAGCATTTCCGGGCCCGCCAGAGCTACATCGTCTACGACAATATCTGGGACTGGTTCGCGCCGATCGAGCCGGCCGACGCGCGGCCGGCGCGCGACTACGACACGATCGACGCCGCCGGGATCAAGATCGCCGTCGTGCCGCTGCCGGGGGTGACGCCGCACCACTGCGGCTACCAGCTCACCACGCCGCGCTCGAAGCGGCTGGTGGTGTTCTCCGGCGAGGCGATCCATTCGCGCGGACGCGTGGCGCGGGTCGCGCCGTTTCAATACGACTACAACGACCTCGGCGGGGCGGTGAACGCCTACTTCTCGGCGAGCGAGCTGAGGCGGCGGAACGGCGAGGTGCTGATGCCGAGCCTTGGCGCGCCGCTCGCGCAGGACGTCGACGGCGCGCTCGCCGCCCTCCAGGAATTCGCTGGTGCAGCTCTGCGAGGGCCGCCCCGAGGAGCGCGACCTGATCGCGGTGATCGACGAGGACGGGCTTGAGCGGGTCACCGACAGCGTCTGGCTGTCGACCCGAAGCGAGGCGATCAGCTGGTATCTGATCAGCAAGAACGGCAAGGCACTGGTCATCGACTACGGCTATCGCGGCGCGGCGGGTCCGCATCCCCGCGCCGTCACCGGCAAATACTGGCCCTGGCCGGTCAATGGCAGCCCGTCGCGGCGACGCGTCCTGATGCACGGCATCGAGCCGCTGCGGAAACAGTTCGGCATCGATCGCATCGACGTGGCGCTGATCAGCCATTTCCATGACGACCACGTCGCCGGCGTGCCGATGCTGCAGCGCGTCTTCGTCACCGCCGTGTGGGCGCCGGAGAATCTCGCCGACCTGCTCGCCGAGCCGGAGGCGCACGCCTTTCCCTGCGACTGGCCGCAGCCGATCCGGGTCGACCGCCGGCTGCCGCTCGATCAGCCCTTCACCTGGGAGGAGTTCACCTTCCGGCTCGCGCCGATGAGCGGGCACACCCGTTTTTCGGCGGCAATCGCCTTCGAGGCGGATGGCGTCCGCTTCGCGCATACCGGCGACCAGTTCTTCATGATGAATCGCGACGGGTCGTCGAACAATGGCGACTGGTCGAAGGCGATCTTGCAGCAGAACCACGTCTACCGGAACGGCGCCTTCCTCGACAGCTACCGCGAGACCGCGGCGCTGATGCGCGACTGGCGCCCGGAGATCGTCATCACCGGCCACCGCCTGCCGATGCGGACCGATGAGACGTTCTTCGCGATCCTCGACAAGTGGGGCGAGAGGTTCGCCGAGATCCACCGCGACGCGATGGTGCTCGGCGACGACGAGACGCATTTCGGCCTCGACAGCTGGGGCGGCTGGATCTGGCCCTACCGCATCCACGTCGCGGAGGGCGAGCCGGTCGAGGCGACGGTGACGGTGCGCAATCCGCGTCCCGAGACGGCGACCCTCACGGTGCGCCTGGTCGGCCCCGAGGGCTGGCGCGGCGAGCCGGCGACGGTCGAGGCCGGGCCTCGGGCCGAGGCGAGCTGCCGTCTCAGGATCATGCCGGCGGGGACATGCCGGCGGCAGCCGATCGCCGTCGAGCTCCGCGTCAGCAGCCGCAATTTCGGTCAGGTCGCCGAGGCGCTGGTCACGGTCGGCGGCGACGGCTTCTAGGCGCGGATCGGAGCCGCGGTGGACGGCAGGGAATTGCGAGGGGAGTGAGCATGGTCGGACTGGCATTCATCGGCACCGGCAACGTCGCCCGCCTCCATGCCGAAGCCGTGGCGCGGCTCGATGGTGCCCATCTGGTCGGCGTCTGGAGCCGGTCGCCGGAGAGGGTGCGCGACTTCAGCACCGCGTTCGCGGTCCAGGGATACCGGAGCCTCGAGGAAATGCTCGCCGACGAGGCGGTCGATGCGGTCGCGGTACTGACCTCGGCGCCCGGTCACTATGGGGCCGCGATGCAAGCCCTAGGCGCCGGCAAGCACGTGCTCATCGAGAAGCCGATCGCCGGTTCCGTCGCGGAAATCGAAAACCTGAAGAAAGCGGCGGGCGACGCGGACCGGCTGTGCGTGCCGATCCACAACTACATCTACGATCCACGGCTGCGCGAGGCGAAACGCCGGCTTGCCGCCGGGGATTTCGGCCGGCTCGGCAGTTTCTGGCTGATCTACAACCAGAAGCACGACGCCGACACGGACATGTCGAACGACGCCCTGTTTCACGAGCTGCTCATCCACCATGCCTATGCGGCGATCTATTTTGCGGGTCGCCCGCAGCGGCTCATGGCGAGCGCCTCCAACATCCACTTCAACGACACGAAACTCGTCGACCAGATCATGTGCGTGGTCGAGCACGATGGCGGCACCATCTCCAATCTCTGGGGGAGCATGGGCGTCGACGACTTCACCTCGAGCCCGTGGATGGTGTTCTACAAGCTCCTCGGCACCAATGGCGGCTTCGAGGCGAGCTGGGGCGACATGCGCGTCGGCGAGGCGTCGCTGCCGGGCTGGGACCGGCCGGCCTATCGCGACAGCTTCTATTACGTCCACGATTATTTCGTCCGCGAGTGCCTCGGTAACGCCAAGCCGCCGCTCTCCACCCTCGACGACGCGATCACAGCGCGAAAGATGACCGAGGCGATGGTCGCTTCTGTGCGGACCGGCAGGAAGATCGATCTGGCATAGGCCCACGGAACAGGACGGAGCGACGCGATGAAATTGTCGGCCTGCATCGAAGCGCTGTTCGTGAACGAATGCGCTGTCTTCGAAGACCGCATCACCGCCGCCGGCGCGGCCGGCGTGGACACCGTCGAGTTCTGGCTGTGGCGCGACAAGAACCTCGACGGGATCGAGCGCGCCCTCAAGGACTCGGGCGTCGGGCTCACTCTCTTCTCGGTCGAGCCGCGGCTGCCGATCGTCGAGCGGGCCACCCACAGGGATTTCATCGCCGGGCTGAGGGAAAGCGTGGCGCTCGCCACCCGCCTCAAGGCGAGGGGTCTCTGCGTGCTTGCCGACGACCGCGGCCTCGGCGGGTCGACGACCCCGCGCGACAATCCGACCCGTGACGAGCAGCACAAGGCGATCGTCGCGGCGCTGACGCTCGCCGCTCCGATCGCAGCCGACGCCGGCGTCACGCTGCTCCTCGAGCCGCTCAACACCAAACTCGACCATATCGGCTATTTCCTCGACCGGACGAGCGAAGGCCTCGACATCATCGAGGCGGTCGGCCAGCCGTCGGTGCGGCTCCTCTACGACGCCTACCATTCGACGATGATGGGAGAGACGCCGGAGACGGCGCTCGGCGATCGTGGTTCGCTCGTCGGCCATGTCCACGTCGCCGACGTTCCGGGCCGCCACGAGCCGGGCAGCGGCACGATCGACTGGCGATCATACATGACGACGTTCAAGGCGAAGGGTTGCGGCGATGTGATCGGCCTGGAATTCTGGCCGACCGGCGCGACGTCGGATGCCCTCGCCCTAACCCGCGACAAGCTCGGCGCGGGATGAGGTGACCGGCGACGCGCCCGACCCATCGCGGGTCGGACAACCCGGCCTCACCACGGCGATGCTTCCTCGAGCGGCGAGACCGCGCCGAGCAGGCTCGCGGAGACTTTCTTGAGGTGATCCTGCATGGCGGTGGCCGCCGCCGCCGGTTCCCGCTCCGCGATCGCTTCGATGACGACCATATGCTCCTCGAATGAGCGGCGGGCGCCGTCGTGACGGAAATAGTATTGGCGGATGCGCTGCCAGTCGACCTTCTCGCGGACGCGGATGACCATCTCGAACATGGCGCGGAACATGGCGTTGCCGGCGCACTCGGCGATCTTGCGGTGGAAGGCGGCGTCGGCCTGGCCGTAGTCGCGCGCGTTACCGGCGGTGGCGGCGCGCTCGGCGATCCGGCGCATCGCGTCGATGTCGGCCTGCGAGGCGCGCATCGCCGCGAGCCGCGCCAGGACCGGCTCGATCGCCAGCCTCGCCTCGAGGATCTCCAGAGGGTTGACCCGGTGGGCGACCTCGTCGACGGCGCGTTCGCCGATCAGCCTCGGCGGCCCGACAAACGTGCCTTGTCCCTGGCGGCGCCAGATCGCACCCTCTTCCTCGAGTGCGCTCAGCGCCTCGCGGAGCGCGCGCCGGCCGACCTTTAGCGTCGACGCCAATTCGCGCTCCGGCGGCAGCCGCTCGCCGCCGTCCTTCGCCGCCTCGATCCGCTTCCTCAGCGCCCGCAGCGCACGGTCTCTCGGGGGCTCGGCGGCGTTGAGCGGCATGGCGGTCGATCTCGCTTCGTGGGACCATTTCGGGCATTGGTACCACAGCCGGAAGCAATCCGCGACAGCTTCCTCGCGTCGCGATTCCCCTTTTTCAACTGGCCTTCAAAACAATATGGCTGAACAAAATTTCAGCGACCTGGGCCGAATCTCCGCTCTGGCCAAGTGAGGTTTTCCGTGCTGTTCACGCGATCGAGCCCACCAGCCGCCCATTCGATGGACACAATGCGGAGAAAGGCGGCGCTCGAACCATTACGAAACCAATTGCGGATTGGTCCGAAATGCGGTTCATTTGCAATGGCGACGTCCTCGCCGCCGGGGGCTGCCCAGCCGCCGGGCACGCAGGAACGTCGCGGGCTGCCGGATAACGGGCGGAGGCGGTGCAACAGCTCCGATCCTACAGACTGGCCGAACTCACCTCGCCGGAGGTCGCCGCGGCGATCGCCGGCGGCGTCGACAGCGTCGTCCTGCCGGTCGGCTCGACCGAGCAACACGGCGCCCATCTGCCGCTCTCGACCGATTCCATCCACACCGTGGCCGTGCTCGAACGGGTGGCGCCGACGGCTGCCGGCTTTGGTGGCGCCGCTGATCCCGGTCGGGCGCGCCGACCACCATATGGCTTTTGCCGGGACCATCACTGTCCGCCATGAGACCCTCCACGCCACCATCCGCGACTGGTCCGACAGTCTCTTCCGCCACGGTTTCCATCATGTCCTGATCTATTCGGGCCATGGCGGCAACGCCGCGCCGCTCGCCAGGATCATTGCCGATCTCGTCGCCGAGGACGGCCGGCGGAGCATCATCGGCTGCACCGACTGGAGCGTCTATGACGGCGCGCTTTTCCCGCGCGCCGAGGCGCTCGGCGTCCGCAAGTTCGAGGCGGGCTGGCACGCCGGCGAGCTCGAGGCGTCGATGATGCTTGCGCTCGCCCCGGACCTCGTCCTGATGGATCGCGCCGCCCCGGGTTTTCTCGGCGACCTTGCCGAGCATCGCGACCGGCTGATGCGCGACGGCATCCAGGCGATCGCGCCGGGCGGCGTGCTCGGGGATCCGAGGCTCGCCACTCGCGACCACGGCGAGGACTATCTCGACGCTCTCAGCGAAGCCGTCTTCGCCTTCTTCCGGAACGAGATCGACCAGCGAGCCGCCGCGGACGCCGAAAGCCGGCCGGTCCGGGCGCGGGGAAGATAGGCGGATGGACGCGACACACAAGCCCGACACTTCGAGCGCGAACGCACCGCGCGACTTCTACGGCTACGGGCCGAACCCGCCGCATCCGCACTGGCCGGGCGACGCGCGCATCGCGATCAACTTCAACCTCAATTTCGAGGCCGGCGGCGAACGCAGCCTGCTCGAAGGCGACGATCAGTCGGAGGACATGCTGAACGACATCGGCTTCCCGGCCTATTTCGGCGTGCGGAGCCCGATCGTCGAGACGGTGTTCGAATACGGGCCGCGGGTCGGCGTCTGGCGTCTCCTCCGCATCTTCAAGGAATTCGACGTCAGGATCAGCGTCCTCGGCGTGGTGCGCGGCATGCAGCAGACCCCCGAGGCGGTGCAGGCGTTTCTCGAGGCCGGGCACGAGATCGTCAGCCACGGCTGGCGGTGGATCGACTACCACAACATGGACGAGGACGCGGAGCGCGAGCATGTCCGCCTCGCGATCGAGGGCATCCGCGCGATGACCGGCAGCCCGCCGGTCGGCTGGTTCAACGGCCGTCCCAGCCAGAACACGCGGAAGCTCCTGGTCGAGGCCGGGTGCTTCCTCTACGACCGCGACGCGCTCAACGACGAATTGCCCTACTGGGTCAAGGTCGAGGGCCGCGACCACCTCGTCGTGCCCTATTCGCTCGAAACCAACGACAACCGGTTCGACCGCAATACCGGCTTCGGCAACGCCGAGGACTTCGCCCGCTACATGATCGACACCTTCGACCTCATGTACGAGGAG
Source organism: uncultured Alphaproteobacteria bacterium (assembly GCA_963792845.1). Taxonomy (GTDB): domain Bacteria; phylum Pseudomonadota; class Alphaproteobacteria; order Rhizobiales; family Kaistiaceae; genus Bauldia. The sequence goes on along the minus strand of CAWBXW010000004.1, from coordinate 232,674 downwards.
GGGGCGGAAGCACCCGAAGCTGATGAGCATCGGCCTGCACGACCGCCTGATCGGCCGGCCGGGCAAGGCGGTCGGCCTGATCAAGTTCCTCGAACACGCGCGCCGCCATGACCGGGTCTGGTTCTGCACCGGCCGTGACGTCGCGGAGCATTGGCGGAAAGTGCATCCACCCGGATCGACTTGAGACGGCCGCCTCTAGGCCGCCGCCGATGCACGTGCGGGAAGCGTGAGTGTGTGCGTGGGTCAAACAGAGAGGACAGCAAGATGAACGGGACATCATTCCTGGTAGCCGCGGGCCTCGCGGCGGCGATCGGCATCGGCGTGCAAACCGCGTCGGCGGCGGATGCGACATGCCAGCCGGACCAACTCGCGACCAAATATCCGAGCCTCGCCGGCAAGACCATCAAGGTCGGCACCGATCCGGAAACCCCGCCCTACACCATGCGGGATCCGAACAACTTCGACCACCTGATCGGCCTCGACACCGAGCTCGCCGAAGCGACCTTCAAATGCCTCGGCGTGCCGATCGAGTTCAGCGTCGGCTCGTGGTCGGGACAGTTGCCGGCGGTCGCCAACGGCCAGACCGACATCATGTGGGACACGCTCTACTACACGCCGGAGCGCGCCCAGCAGATGGACTTCGTCATCTATTTCCGCGCCGCCACCGGCGGCCTCGTCGCCAAGGGCAACCCGAAGAAGATCACCGGCCTCGACAACATCTGCGGCATCCGCGCCGCGGCGGCCCTCGGCTCGGTCGAGGAGAAGCAGTTCCACGATTTCAGCGACAAATGCGTCGCCGACGGCAAGGAGCCGATCGAGGTGGTGGTCGCCGCCGACATCCCGGCCGGCTTCCGCGCGGTGATGAACGATCGCGCCGATCTCTTCCTGATCAATCTCGGCTTGGTCGACCAGATGGTCGCCGACAACCAGGACAAGCTCGAGCGCGCCTTCATGATCCTCACCGACTACAAGGTCGGCGTCGGCGTCAACAAGCAGGAAAACGAGCTGGCCCAGGCGATCAAGGACGGCCTCACCGCCATCCGCGCCGACGGCACCGAGAAGGCGATCTACGACAAGTACCACTTCGACTATCAGCTCGCTCAGCCCTTCGAGATTCTGACGCAGTAGGCCCGCTCCTCGGCAGGCACCGGGAACAGCGAGGCGATCGGCGGCGACATGCCGTAGGATCGCCCCGCTGTCGGCTTGCGCTCGCGAGAGGCTTCGCTTGGAATTCCTCACCGACCTGGGTCGCTTCGTCACCGAACCGTTCCTGTGGAAGGGCGCGCTCGCGACCGTCGAGATCTCCGTGCTGGCGATGATCGGCGGGGTCGCCTTCGGGCTTCTCCTCGCGCTGATGCGGATTTCCCGCTTCGCGCCGTTCCGGGCGATCGCGTGGATCTATATCTGGCTGATCCGCGGCACGCCGCAGCTCCTCCAGCTCGTCTTCCTCTACGACGCGCTGCCGCCGATCGGCATCAAGCTCGACAGCTTCACCACCGCCGTCCTCGGCTTCGCGCTCAACGAGGCCGCCTTCAGCGCCGAGATCATCCGCGGCGGCATCCTGTCGGTGAACCGCAACCAGAGCATCGCCGCCGCGGCCTTCGGCATGGGGCCGTTCCTGACGCTTCGCCGGATCATCCTGCCGCAGGCGATGCGCGCCATCCTTCCCGGCATCGCCAACGATTTCATCAACGTGCTCAAGGGCACCTCGATCGCCTCGGTGATCTTCGTCAACGAGCTGACCTTCCGGGCCCAGCAGATCGTCGGCCAGAACTTCAAGTTCTTCACCGTCTTCACCGCCGCCGGCCTGATCTACCTGATGATGACGAGCGCCATCGCCATCGTGCAGTGGTTCCTCGAACGGCGCTTCAACATCGAGCTGGAGCGCCCGGCGCCGGGCTCGACGGCGTTCGCCCGCCTCTTCGGCTTCCGCCCCGGCCCGCCGCCGCCGCTTGAGCCGGTCGTGCTCGCGAGCCCCGAAGACGACGTGCTCGCCCGCGCGGCGCCGGCTAAGCCGGAGCGCGACGACTGGCTGACGGCGATCTCCGAGACCCGCGGCGGCGCGGCGGAAGGCGACGCGACGTTCGTCGCCTGCCGGCAGGTGTGGAAGGCCTACGGCAATCGCGAGGTGCTGCGCGGCATCGACCTCACCGTCGCCCGCGGCGAGGTGGTCACCATCATGGGACCGAGCGGCAGCGGCAAGAGCACGCTCCTCCGCATGGTCAACCACCTCGAGGCGCTCGATCAGGGCGAGATCCTGGTCGGCGGGAAATATGTCGGCTATCGCAAACTCAACGGCCTCCTCAAGCCGACCCGCGATCTCGCCAAGGCGCGGGCCGACGCGCGGATCGGGATGGTCTTCCAGCACTTCAACCTCTTCGACCACCTGACCGCCCTCGAAAACGTCATCGAGGCGCCGATCCGGGTGCATGGGCAGGACCCGGAGCGGGCGCGCCAGATCGGCATGGGCCTCCTCACCATGGTCGGCCTCGTCCACCACGCCAACCATCTGCCGCACCGCCTGTCGGGCGGCCAGCAGCAGCGCGTGGCGATCGCGCGGGCGCTAGCCATCTCGCCGCGGCTGATGCTCTTCGACGAGCCGACCTCGGCGCTCGACCCCGAGCTTGTCGCCGACGTGCTCGCCGTGATCCGCCGCCTCGCCGAGGCCGGCATGACCATGCTCGTGGTCACCCACGAGGTGCGCTTCGCGCGCGAGGTCGCCGACCGGGTGGTGTTCATGGACGGCGGCGTGATCGTCGAAGAGGGACCGCCGGTCCAGGTGATCGACAATCCCAGCCACGAGCGGACGCGGCGCTTCCTCCGCCTCGTCGAGCGGGTGGAAGCGTAAGGATACCGGTCGGCAACGTTCGACCGCGTTTGCGTGCTACCCGCCGATGCCTGCAGTCTCCAGGTCGATAATGCGCGCGATCATCGCGCCTTGCGGATCGAAGGGGAGGTCCTGGAACCCCCAGCGTCGATTGAATGCCCGCACCGTGTCATCGATCGGATGCGTAATCACCCCGAAGCTCGCGATGTCGCGGGATGCTCGCACCGCTGTTCCGAGCGCGAACCAGAGCAGTGAGCGCGCATGACCCTGACCCTGACGGACCTTGTCGACCGCGAGCCGTCCGAGGAGCGTGGCCGGGATTGGATCGGGCTTGTTGCGCCGCTGGGCCTTGGGCAGGAACGCGCGTTCGATCTGTGCCGCGCTCAGGGTGACGTAGCCTACAATCGCGCCGCTTGCAGCATCACAGATGACATTGGTGCGCGAGACGCCGGTGGCCTGGTTTGTCCAAGCTCGAGTCTGGAACCATTTGTTGAGGGATTCCCTACCGCAGTCGAATTGGCTGCGGTCGTCGCGCTCCGCTAGAGGTCGTGGCGGCGTTACCGCCGCCACGTCGGATCCCTGGTGGCGAGTTCTTTCAGGGCCGGGACATCCTTGTAAGTTGCGAATCGCCGCTCCGGTTATGATGAGAGGGCGGTGTCGGAAGGGGTCCCGCACCATCCTTGGGCCGGGAAGCCCGAACCTCAGCATGGGAACCCTTCCGACGTTCCATCGAACCCGAACAGTCGCCTGGGCCGCAAGCGAAGCCCGATTAGGCAAGGAGGGGTGACGATGGATGGTATTGTTGTTGGGATCGACGTCTCCAGGGACCGGCTGGATGTGCATGTCCTGCCGAGTGGGCAGGCGTTTGCGGTGACGCGCGATGCGGCCGGTCTGGATGAACTGGCTGGTCGCCTGCTGCCGCTTGGACCGCGAGCGATCGCGGTGGAGGCGACCGGCGGCTTCGAGACGGTGGTGGCGGCGAGCCTGGCGGCGGCCGGTCTGCCGGTTGTGGTGGTCAACCCGGCCCAAGTCCGTTACTTCGCCATGGCGGTCGGCAAGCGCGCCAAGACCGATCCGATCGATGCCCGGCTGATCGCCCAGTTCGTCGCGGCCACCAATCCCGAGATCCGCCCGTTGCCCGACGCCGAAACCCAGGCGCTGGCTGACCTTGTCACCCGGCGCCGGCAGATCATCCAGATGATCGTCGCCGAGAAGCAGCGCGAGAAGCGGGCTGCGAAGCGGACCAGGAAGAGCATCGTGCGTCTGCTCAAGGCACTCGAGAAGGAGCTCTCCAGTCTCGACCAGGACATCGACGAGGCGGTTCGCGGCTCGCCGGTGTGGAGAGAGAAGGAAGAGCTCCTGTCGACGGTACCCGGCGTCGGCACGGTGATCTCCCGCACCATCCTCGCCGAGCTGCCCGAGATCGGAACCCTCGATCGCCGCCGGATCGCGGCACTGGTCGGCCTGGCGCCGTTCACCCGGCAGTCGGGTCAGTGGCGCGGCCAGAGCTTCATCGGCGGCGGCCGCGCCGCGGTGCGCTCCGTCATCTTCATGGGCGCATTGGCCGCGACCCGGCACAACCCGCAGCTCAGGGACTTCCATCATCGTCTCATCGCCGCCGGCAAACCGAAAATGGTCGCCTTGATCGCGGTTGCCCGAAAGCTCCTCACCATACTAAACGCCATCCTCAGAGACCGAAGACCATGGCAAACCGCTTGACTTCGAACACAGTCGCTGAGGTGGCCGCTTCGCCCAGGCCTCGAAGGCTTCCCAATCCTCGGCGGGAATCGCGACGATCCGCCGCTCCAGTATTTCGCTCTCCGCGGCATCGACCGCCTTGCGACGAATGAATTCGCTGAGGCTTGTCCGGGCCTCAGCACTTGCCGCTTCGAGGATGGCGCGTTCTTCGTCGTTGACGCGCACGCTCAGCACGGTGGTGGCCATGACGAATGATGATCCTTCTCCGGGTCTCGTATGACAATAGCATACGGTATTCGGATTCTCAAGATCGTTACCGGTCACCTGCATCGGAAAAGATGTCTTTTCGCAGGATGCCGTGGACGCCGAAATTGCCGTCGACCACCTGACTGATGCCGAAATCGACACCGACCGACATCAGCGAGATGGCTTCGTCCTCGCTGAGACCCTTGGTCGTGATCAGGAAGCGGCGCATTTTCCGGAAGGCGTCGCGCATTGCTCCGTCGACCGACGACTTCGCGAAGATGTCTTCCTGCGCCGTCGGCCCGAGCGAGTCGAGATAGTTCGGGTAGGTGAAGCCGTGGACGATCCATTCGTCGCGGGTTTCGAGCAGCGGATAGTCGAGCCCTTCGAGCGGCGTGCCGGGAAGGCTGGCCGCCTTGCGGACGATCAACTGGAAGAGGCCGGTGAGCGAGCACTCGATCGCCGTCCCGCAGAGCTCCGAATCGCCTTGCGAGGCGTGCGAGTCGCCGACCGAGAAGAGGGCGCCCTCGACCGATATCGGCAGATAGAGCGTGGCGCCCTTGCCGATCCGCCAGTTGTCGATATTGCCGCCGAAATAGCCGGGCGGAATCGAGCTCACCAGGCCGCTCTCGGCCGGCGCCACCGCGACCAGTCCGAAATGCGGGCGGATCGGCACACGCGCGCCTTTGAGCACGTCGAAATTTCTCTCGACCGTGGCGGGATCGACCGGCACGCCGGGATAGTCGATGGTCGGGTGCACGCGGCCGGAGGGGTCGGTCTGCGGCGTCCAGCGGTAGCTGTAGACGGCGCGCGCGAAGCTCCGGCTGCCGGTCGCGTCGATCTCGTAGATGGTGACGACCTCGCGGGGCCTCGGCTCGGTCAGGAGGTCGTTGTAGTGGTACCCCCACCACGCCGCCGCATTGCTGCCAAAGGCGCGCCCGGCGAATTGCGGTGACGCGGCCGGGCGCGGACGGACATCGAGGATGCGCACCTCGAGCACGTCGCCGGGCTCCGCACCCTTGACCAGCACCGGGCCGGTGCAGACGTGGACGCCGAGCCCCTCGCCGGCGCCGCGACCGAACAGCGAGCCGTCGATGGGTCCGGCGCCGCGGCGCTCGACGTTCTTCGCCTCGCCGGTCCAGTGGAAGACGCTCTCGGCGCCGGGGTCGCCGGCAATCATCCGCTCGGCGTCGTCATTGGCGTGGTGGGTCAGCACCTCGATCGTGACGAGATCGCCTGAGTCGACGACGAGCTTCGGCTCGAGGGCGCGGCTGAAGTAGCCCCAGTGGACGGTCTTCGCGTCGGCGGGGAGAAAATGGTGGCGCTGCGGCCGCGCGCGGCCAGTTGGCGAATCCGGCATGAACCCCCCCTTGTCTGCGGCGGCGAGGAGCCGCCTCGCACGGCCCAGGATAGCGCCTATCCTCGACGTCCCTACGAAGCAACAATCGTTCCAGACAGGCGGCGCCGTTCCGGTCTTCCACGCGTCCGGACATCGAATCCGATCCGTCTGCTGCCGGCAATTCCGGACGCCGGGTCAAGCATTGCAGAGCCGCGGTCATTCGTGTGCGCGCATGGCCGGACTAGGAACGCCGCCCTCGGGAGATGCGTCGCGACCGCGGATGGCGAACTCCTCCGATCGGGGGATGCGCCACCCGGTCCCCGGTGCGAATTCAGTCCCGAAGATACTCGGTCCGAGCCGCCGCGGCCTCGGGAGGAGCCGCCGGCGGTTCAAAACATACGGAACGTCGAAAATGGCCTATGTCAGTTTCACCAGCGGCGCGATGGCCGCCTCCGGGATCACGCCGGCCAAGCCGGCGACCGGCGCGCAAGCGCGGCCGCGGCGGATGCGGCTCACCCCCGAACTCGTCTCGCGCGTCGCCCGCCGCATCGACGATCCCGGTCCGGTCCCGGGCCGGGTCTACGCCACCGATGCCGACTACGAGGCGGAGATGGAAGCCCTTCTCGCCGCCCGGCCGCGCGACGGCGCGGTGTGGGTGTTCGCCTACGGCTCGCTGATCTGGAAGCCCGCCGGCGATATCGTCGAACAGAAGCTCGCGGTCGTGCGCGGCTGGCATCGCGCGTTCTGTCTCGGCTGGGACCGGCGCTTCCGCGGCACCGCGGAGCGGCCCGGCCTGATGCTCGCGCTCGACCGCGGCGGGATGTGCAAGGGCGTCGTCCAGCGTCTGCCGGCGGAGACGGTCGAGGCCAATCTCGGCAAGCTTCTGCGTCGCGAGATGCTGTTCCGGCCATCGCCGTTCCCGCCGCGCTGGGTGCGCGCCGAGACGGCGGACGGGCCGCTTTCCGCCATCACCTTCGCAATGGATCGGCGGAGCGAATCCTACGTTGCCGGGCTCTCGGTCGAGGAGACCGCCGAAGTGCTGGCGACGGCGGTGGGTCATTGGGGATCGATGGCGGAATACCTCCACAACACCGTCAGGCATCTCGAGGACCTCGGAATTGCCGATCGCCTCCTCTGGCGCCTCCAGGAGTTGGTGGCCGAGCGGATCGAAGCGGCGACCGGTAGCGGCGGCGGCCGGCACCTCGGCGCCTGTCCTCGGCCCGCGGCCACTCTCGAAGCGGGCCGGTTCCTGGGTTAGATCTCATGCCGTCGGTCCCGGCCTTTTACGGACTTTCGGTCTCTGGTCTGCTGTTTGCCGTTGCGCCATCCGGTCGAGACGCGGCAAATGAAGATCGCGTCAGCATTTTTGTCACGGCTGACGCCCAAAGGCCGACAGGAACGGAAAGAGGCATGCCCGGACGTCTTGAAGGGAAGGTCGCCGTCATCGTCGGTGCGGCGCGCGGGATCGGCGCCGGCATCGCCGAGCGTTTCGCCGAAGAGGGGGCAAGGATCGTCATCGGCGATACCGAGACCGACGCGGGCAAGACCACGGCGCGCCGCCTCGGCGGCGATTTCGTCGCCACCGACATCACCCGGCCCGCCGACGCGGAGAACATCGTCGCCGCCGCCGTGTCCCACCACGGCGGCCTCGACATCGCCGTCCAGAACGCCGGCATCTATCCCTGGCGCCTCATCGAGCAGACGCCGCCGGAGGAGTGGGACCAGGTCATGGCGGTCAACCTCAAGGGCACCTTCCTGCTCGCCAAGGCCGCGCTCGGGCCGATGAAGGCGAGGGGCTCGGGCCGGATGATCTTCACCTCGTCGATCACCGGCCCGCGCGTGTCGAGCCCCGGCCACGGCCATTACTCGGCGACCAAGGCCGGCATCAACGGCTTCATCAAGTCGGCGGCGCTTGAATTCGCCGCCTATGGCATCACCGTCAACGGCGTCGAGCCCGGCAATATCCTTACCGAAGGCATGCAGGCGCACCGGAGCGCCGCGTTCATCAAGTCGATGGAAGACATGATCCCGCTCGGCCGCCTCGGCAGCCCTCGCGACGTCGCCAATGCCTTCCTGTTCTTCGCGTCCGACGAGGCGGCCTATATCACCGGGACGACCATCGTGGTCGACGGTGGCCAGACCCTTCCCGAAGGCGCCGACTTCCGGCTGAACCCGGACTGACCACCAGGCCGCGCCGCCCCGCGGGCGCGGGGCCGCCGGTTAGGCTCGACTACTCGTCGATCATGCGCTTGAGCAGCTCGATTTCCTCGGCGAGGGTCTTGTCCCCGGAAATCAGTTCTTCGATCTTGCGCACGGCGTGAAGCACGGTCGTGTGGTCGCGGCCCCCGAAACGCCGGCCGATTTCGGGAAGCGAGCGCGGCGTCAGCACCTTGGCGAGATACATGGCGATCTGCCGCGGCCTGACGATGGTGCAAGTCCTGCGGCTCGACAGAAGGTCGGCCTTCGAGACGTTGAAATGGCGGGCCACGACGCGTTGGATGTCTTCGATCCGGACCCGTCTCTGCTCATGCGCGCCGACCAGATCGCGCAGCGTTATTTCGGCGGAGGCCAGCGTCACCGCATGTCCGGTGAATTGCCATTGCGCCACCAGCCGGTTCAGCGCCCCTTCGAGATCCCGGCCGTTCGAGACGACCGATTGGGCGACGTATTCGAGGATCGGCTCGGGAATATCGATGCCGGGATGCTGCGCTTGCGCGGTGCGGTAGCGGGTGATGACGATGCGCCGCCTGAGTTCGAGGTCGGGCGAGCCGATCTCGAAGGCGACGCCGCCCTTGAGCCGCGAGCGGACGCGCTCGTCGAGCGTCTCGAGCTCGGCAGGCGGCCGGTCGGCGGCGACCACCACCTGGCGGGCGCCGTCGATCAGCGCGTTGAGCATATGGCAGAATTCCTGCTGCACCGATTTGCCCTGCAGGAACTGCATGTCGTCGATGAGCAGGAGATCGATGTCGCGGAGCGCTTCCTTGAAGGCGATCGCCGACTGGTTCTTGAGGGCGGCAACGAAGCGGAACATGAAATGTTCGGCGGTGAGGTAGATCGACCTTCCGGCCCGGGTCGGCGCGCCGGGCGGCGCGGGTGGTGGCCTGGAGGAGGTGGGTCTTGCCGCGCCCGACGCCGGCGTGGATGTAGAGCGGATTGTACCGGTTGAGCGGACCGCCCTCGGCGACCGCCTTTGCCGCGGCGAAGGCAAGCCGGTTGGCGGCCCCTTCGCAGAAGCTTTCGAAGGTGTAGCGGACGTCGACCGGCGAGCCGGTGAAATGGCCGTCGGTCTCGGCGCTGCGCCGTGGCGCATGCTGCACGGGCGCGACGACCGGCGGAGCCGGGGCCGGGGCCGCCGCCTCCTGCGTCTCGGGCTGCGGCTGGGCCTTCACGCGGACCGATCCGCGGACGATGATCTCGATCCGGATCGTGCCAGCACGCTCGCCCTGCCAGAGAGCAAGCAACCGGTCGATATAGTGGCCAACGATCCAGGATTTGAGAAAGCGGGTCGGGACCGACAGATAGACCGTGCTCTTGTCGGCTTGCTCGAACCCGGCGGCGCCGAACCAGCTATTGTACACGTCCTCGCCGAGCTCGGCGCGCAGCCGCTGCTTCACCCGGATCCAGGCGTCAGGGTCCGTGCGTTCCATCATCAAGCTGCCCTCCGCGCTTGCGCCGGCCGTGCCGACGCCGACCATCCCGTTCTGTCTCGTAGCCCCGCCGCCTTCCGCCACGGCAGCGCGGCCGAGCAGCATGCTCCCCGCCTCCTCGACCCGTCTCGTCACGACTGTGCCCATGGCAATCCCTCCGCCTTCCAGCTGCCTGGAGTACCGCGATGCCGGTCCGGCCCGAGTCGCCCCTCGAAGCCGAGCTCGACGTTGAAGCAGCGCTGATAGCCGGCCGCCGTCGCAGCGATGGCGGCGTTCCGGCTGCGATTTCCCGATCTGCAGATGAAGAAGAGCGACGCTTCCTTACCGATGCCGCGCCTGTCCAGCTCGGCGCGCAGCCGGCCGGCGAAATCGGCGACGGGCTGACCGGTCGGGAATTCGTCCCATTCGACGAGAACCGTGGCTTTGCCGATCTCGGCGAGCACAGGCCCTCCGACATAAACCCATTCCGCCCGCGTCCGGACGTCGATCAGGGCCGCGTCCGGCGAGCGCGTCAGGTCTTCCCATGCCTTCCGTGCCGATACGTCGCCAGCATATGCGTACCCGACAGTTCCGGACATGACAGCTTCCCCCATCGCGCCGGATCGACCGCCGGCACGTTCCGTATTGTCGGATTTTTCTCGGGTACTCTTGAAAAGTTCCCTGGTCGGGCCAAGGGAACAACTACGCCGGGACGCTTAACTTAAGTCCATAGGCAAGTCTAAATTCCCACATGGACGCATAAAGACAAGCCTATACACGTCCCCACCCCTCATATCCGCTTTTTGGATTTAAACGCCAGACTAAACCGTCGCGGCAACCATGTCTCAACAATACACATGCGGCCGGCGAGGGCAATGCCCAATCCATCCCGACGACGCTGCGAACGGCCCGCCGCCCCCCGCCGGATTTGAGAAGGCGACGCCATTGGCGAAGATAAGCCGTTGCAACTCCTATGGCTTCAAAGGCCGCGGCCGGGGCTTGCCCCGGTCACCTAGCCTGCGAAAAAAATTTGATGCCGACACCCTGGATTGGCGCTCGCGCGGGGCCGGCGACGCCGGCTGTCGGCGATGACCGTCCACGCCCTTGAAACACAATGGGATTGGCTGACAGGATGCCCACACGGCGCGCGATCCGCCAGCCCTTCAGCGGACGGGTTCAGCGTTTAGCCGCCGCAGGAAAAATATCGACCCGGCGTCGAGCGGACCGTGGTCAGACCTTTACGCGCGCCGCGAGGCGAGCAACCTTCCGCGACGCTGCGTTCTTGTGAACGACGCCTTTGCTGACGGCGCGCATCAACTCCGGCTCCGCCGCCTTCAGCGCTTCGCCTGCCTTGGCCTTGTCGCCGGCGGCGAGAGCCTCCTCGACCTTCCGCACATAGGTGCGCACTCGGGTGATTCGGCTCTTGTTGACGTTGCTCCGCGCAGCGATCTTGCGCGCCGCCTTCTTGGCGGATGAGGTGTTGGCCATTGCGATCTTTCGTAGAGCAAAACGGAAATCGGCGGCGAAGGCATCCCTCGCCACCACGTGGCGCTGCTTATAGTGAGGCCTCCGGTGGAGTCAATGCGCCGCTCGTCTCTCACACGCCTCTCGCGTTCCGCGGCCGCCCGGAACTACCGGTTCCGGAATGCGGCCGGACGTTTGTCGAGAAAGGCGGCCATGCCCTCCTTCTGGTCCTCGGTCGCGAACATCGCGTGAAACAGGCGCCGCTCGAATCGGATGCCTTCGGCGAGTGGCGTCTCGAAGGCGCGGTTGACGCTCTCCTTGGCCATCATGACGATCGGCAGCGAATAGCCGGCGATCTTGTCGGCGACGCGCATCGCCTCGGCGAGAAGATCGTCGGCGGGCACGACGCGCGAGACGAGGCCGGCGCGCTCGGCCTCCGTCGCGTCCATCATTCGGCCGGTGAGGATGAGGTCCATCGCCTTGGCCTTGCCGACCGCGCGCGGCAGCCGCTGGGTGGCGCCGAGGCCGGGCATGATGCCGAGCGTGATCTCGGGCTGGCCGAAGCGGGCGGTCTCGGCGGCGATCACGATGTCGCACATCATCGCAAGCTCCGATCCGCCGCCGAGGCAGTAGCCGGCGACCGCCGCCACGATCGGCTTTCGGGCCCGGGCGACCCGGCCGAGATCGGCGCCATAGTCGCGATTGAAGGCCTCGATGAGGCTCAGCCCCTGCATCTCCTTGATGTCGGCGCCGGCGGCGAAAGCCTTCTCCGAGCCGGTGATCATCATGCAGCCGATGCCCTCGTCGGCGTCATAGGCCTCGACCGCGCCGGCCAGCTCGCCGATCATCTTTGCGTTCAGCGCGTTGAGCACGGCCGGCCGGTTGAGGGTGATTTTGCCGACCCGTCCCCGTGTCTCGGTCACGATCGTCTCGAAGGCCATGCGCGCTCCGTGGATTCAGGCGGCCGCCGTCGATCCGGCGGCGGCTCTTGCGGTGCGACCATAGAGCCTCGCGCCGGCAGGATTGAACAAGCGACAGGACTTGCCGGACGGTGGGCGGCCGTGGCGGGACCTCGAAAATCGCAGCCCTAGTCGAAGACGTAGCGCCGCACCGCCGCCTCGTCGACGGTGACGCCGAGGCCCGGCGCGTCGCGGACCGCGATCCAGCCGTCCTTCATCACGATCGGGTCGCCGACGATGTCGTTCTGCATCGGCGAGGGCTCCGGCTTCAGTTCGAGGAGCAGCACGTTCGGCGAAGCGGCGCAGAGGTGCAGCGACGCGGCGGTGTTGATCGCGCTCGACCAGGAATGGGCGTTCCACGGCGATCCCGGCGTCGGCGGCGAGGTCGATGACCTTCTTGGTGCCGGTGACGCCTTCGGCGCGGCCGGGATCGATCATCACGATGTCGAGCGCGCCGGCTGTCGATCAGCCGCGCGGAAATGCGGCACCGTCCAGCCCTTCTCGCCGGTGCAGAGCGGCGTCGCGGTGCGCGGCGCGGAGCCGCTTCCAGCCGTCGATGTCGCCCTCGGGCAGCGCGTCCTCGAGCCAGTAGAGCCGGTAGGGCTCGAAGGCGCGCGCCATGGTGATGGCGTGGCTCGCCGTCCAGTTCGATCCGGCGGCGACGTCGACGATGATCTCGGCGTCGTCGCCGACCGCCTCGCGGATCGTCCGGACGATGGCGAGGTCGCGCTTCGGCGTCCCGGCCGAAGGCGATCGAGAGGTCGTGGCCCCAGCCGCCCTTGAGGACGCTCGTAGCCGCGGGCGCGAAGCTCGGCGAACTGCCGGCCGATGCCCGGCAGGTCGGCGGTGTCGAAGATGATCGAGGAGGCGGCGCGCACGCGGTCGCGGCGCTTGCCGCCGAGCAGGCGGTAAAGCGGCACGCCCGGCGAGGCGCCCGGCGAGGTCCCACAGCGCCATGTCGATGGCGCTGATGCGCGAAGGTGACGATGCCGCCGTTGCCGGTCCAATAGGTGGTCTCGCGGAACTCCGACCAGATCGCCTCGACGTCGCGCGGGTCGCGGCCGATCAGCCGCGGCGCGAAGCCGCGGTCGACGATCACCTTCATGGCGAGCGAGGCGTCCTCGCTGCCGGTGATCGCCTCGCCCCAGCCGACGGCGCCGCTCGCGGTCTCGAGCCGGACCAGCGTGACGTGGCGGATCTTGCCGTTGTTGTTCGGCTCGGCATAGCGGAGCGGAAACGCTTCGACCCGTGCGATCTCTTCCTCTGGTCATCAGCGCTTCCTCCAGCTCTCCGACCGGGACCGTCCGGCCCTGCCGCGCGGCGCGGTACATCGCGTCGACGAATTCCACCGTCAGCACGCCGAGCGAGGCGGGCGAGCCGTTGGCGCCGCGGCCGAGCACGATGTCGACGAGATTGTCGGCCGGCGCCCAGTCCGGGATAGCGCTCCTCGGCCGGCAGGCCCGGCAGGCGGTGGACCTCGCCGTCCGGCGCCGTAGATCACCGCCGAGCCCTTCGTTGACGTCGAAGGCGATATGGCCGCGGTCGCCGAAGATGCGGTATTCGAGGATCTCGTCCTGGCCGGGCAGCACCGAGCCGGTCGAGCCGAGCGAGCCGATGGCGCCGTTGGCGAAGCGGACGACGATCGCGTCGGCGAGATCGACCGCAAGCTCGAACGGCTCGGTCAGCGCCGCGACGCTGACCGGCCTCAGCCCGGTCAGCAGGAAGAGCAGCGCGGCGCTGTGGGTCACCTGGGTCTGGCCCTGGCCGCCGCCGGCGATCTCCGGATCGGCATAGGTGCGCAGGCCCGGCGGGTTGACCGAATAGCCGAGCACGTCGCGATAGGGCTCGGGGTTGCCGCGATAGAGCTCGCGGACGATCGAGGCGAACTGGCAGGAGACGTATTCGATGGCGCCGATGCGGCCTTCGGCGATCGCGTCGCGGAGCGGCGAGGACCTGGCGGTTGTAGTGCCAGGGATAGCCGACGATCAGCTCGACCCCGCGCTCCTCGGCGAGCGCCGGCAAGCGCGCGCGCGTCGGGCGGCGCGATGGTCATCGGCTTCTCGAGGAGGAGATGCAGGCCATGCTCGAGCACCGCGCGGGCGAGCGGCGCGTGGGCGTCGATGCGGCACCGCGACGATCGCCGCGTCGAGCTCGGCGCCGTCGAGCATCTCCGTCGGCGTCTGGCGAAGACGCGGTCGGCGGGAATGTCGAAGCGTTCCGCGGCGCGCGCCCGGTTCTCGGCGTCGGGATCGGCGATGCCGGCGATCACCGCGTCGGGATTGGCCTGAAGCGCCGGCAGATGGGCCCGCGTCGCCCACCAGCCGCAGCCGATCACCCCGATCCGCGCCGCTCATCGCTTGGCCAGCCCGTGGCGGCGGATTTCGTCGTAGAGGACGGCGAGGAGCAGGATGACGCCCTTCACCACCTGCTGCCAGAAGGCCGGCACGCCGGCGAGGATCAGGCCGTTGTTGACGACGCCGAGCAGGAGGAGGCCGATGAAGGTGCCCCAGACCCGGCCGCGGCCGCCGTTCAGGCTGGTGCCGCCGAGGATGACCGCGGTGATGACGTCGAGTTCGATGCCGAGCGCCGCGCTCGGCTGGGCATTGCCGGTGCGCGACACGAAGACCAGGCCGCCGACGGCGGCGAGCGCCGCCGCAGGTCACGTAATAGGCGATCCGCCAGCGCGCGACCGGGACGCCGGCGCGCTCCGCCGCCTCGGCGCTCGACCCGATGGCGTAGGCGTAGCGGCCGAACAGCGTCCGCGGCATGACCCAGGCGAAGATCGCGAAGGTCGCGACAAGCAGGATGACGATGTAGGGAACGCCGAGCACCGTGCCGGTGCCGAACTCGCGAGAACGCCTCGTTGTGAATGACCAGTTCGCGGCCGCCGGAGATGACGTAGGAGAGCCCCCGCACGATCGCGAGCGTGGCGAGCGTCGCGATCAGCGGGTTGATCCGGCCGTAGCTGATGATCGCCCCGTTGATCAGGCCGACCAGCAACCCGATGGCGATCGCCGCCGCGAAGGCGAGCGGGAGGGGCACGCCCTGGGTGACCAGCCAGCCCGCCGCCATGCCGGAAGCAGCCATGGTCGAGCCGACCGACAGATCGAAGCCGCCGGAGATGATGACGATGGTTTCGCCGACCGCGACGATACCGACGATGGCGATGCCGCGGCCGATATTGAGGAGGTTGGTCGGCGTCAGGAAATATGGCGACACGAACGACAGGACGATCGCCGAGGATGATCAGGATCGCGAGCAGGCCGAGGGCGCTGTCCTGGCGGCCGCCGATCCGCTGGGCGAGGCGGGCGACCCGCCCTGACCGTTCCGCTGACGGGGCCAGCTCGGTCGGCAGGCTCACGCGGCGGCCCCCAGCGAGTCGCCCGTCATCAGGGCGTGCATCGCCGCCATCGTCCGCTCCGGCGACTGGGCGTGCGGCATGAGTTCGCCCGCCATGCGGCCCTGGCGGATGACGACGATGCGGTCGCAGACGTGGAGAATGTCGGTGAAGCGGTGGCTGATCATCAGGATCGCGACGCCGCGCGATTTGAGCTGCGTGATCAGGTCCATGAGGACGCGAATCTTTTCGGCCGAGAGCGCCGCCGTCGGCTCGTCGAGAAGCATCAGGCGGGGCTGGAACTGGAGCGCACGGGCGACCGCGACCAGCTGGCGCTGGCCGCCGGACAGCGCGCCGACGATCCGGTCGGGCTCGAGGTCGGCGCCGAGCTCGCGCAGCACCTCGCGCGCCGCCTGGCGCATCGCCACCCGGTCGAGAAAGCGGAACGGCCCGTAGCGCCGCCGGGTTTCCCGGCCGAGGAAGACATTGGCGGCGACGTCGAGATCGCCGCACAGCGCCAGGTCCTGGTAGATCATCTCGATGCCGGCGGCGCGGGCGTCGAACGGGCTGGCGAAGTGCACCTCGCGCCCGTTGAAGCGGATCGTGCCGGTGCTCGGCGGATAGAGGCCCGAGAGAATCTTGACCAGCGTCGATTTGCCGGCGCCGTTGTCGCCGATCAGCCCGAGCGCCTCGGCCGCGCCGATCGTGAGATCGACGCGGTCGAGGGCGACGACGGGACCGAAGGACTTCGAGATCCCGCTGAGTTCGAGGAGCGGCTCGCTCATCGGGCCGGTCGGCTCGGCTACGGATAGACCGAGGCGATGGTATCCTTGTTGAGGAATTCGTGCGCGATGTGGACCTCGTTCGGCACCGGCTTGCCGTCGAGCACGTCGAGGCCGATCGACATCACGTAGTCGGGATACTTCTCCGGGAAGTAGGCGACGCAGCCGAGGAACTTGGTGGTCCGCCGGATCGCCTTCCTTGGTCGCGGCGACGCCGATCTCGTCGCAGCCGAGGCCGACTGCGGCGCCGTCGCGCCCGTTCTGGGCGAGCGCCTTGGAAATGCCGGCGGAGCGCGCGTCGTCGATCGAGGTGCCGAGGACGAAAGTCGCCTCCGGGTGGGCGGTCAGCCAGTCGGTCATCTTGGTCAGCGCCTGCTCGGTGGTGCCGGCGTCGAAGATCTCCGAGAAGATGCGATCCGTCGGGAATCGCCCCGCAGACCTCCTGAACGCCGTCGTTGAAGCCGGCCATGCGCTGGTCGGCGGCGTCGCCTTCGCCGGGATTGACGCCGTTGAAGAGGATCGCATCGCCGCATTTGCCGAGCGACTTGGCGTATTCGCCGGCGGCCTTGCCGCCGATCTCGCCGGAGACGTAGTTGTCGGCGCCGAAGAAGATGCCGTTCGGATGCCAGACGTCGATGTTGACGACCGGGATCTTCGCCGCGTCGTAGATTTTCATGATCGCCTCGGCGGCGCCGGACTGCCAGTTCGACACGATCGCGAAGTCCGGCTTCTGCTGCGAGAGCTGCTCGGCGCAGGTCACCGCCTTCTCGGGTTTGAACTCCTGGTCGCAGTAGATGATGTTGATGCCGAGATCGCCGGCGATCTTGTAGATGCCCTTGTTGATCGACACCGAGAACGGAATCGCCGCCCAGCCCTCGGCGAAGGCGAAGGTCAGCGGCTTCGACGGCTTCCGGAGGTTCGGCGTATACTGGCCCGAGGCGTCGCCGGGAGCCTCGACGTATTTTCCGGTGGCCGAGTCATAGGTCCAGAGCTTCCGCTCGGACGGGAGCAGCGCGCCGGGGATGCCGCCCTGCGGACGCGGCGAAAAGGCGGCGCCCGCCTCATCGGCGAAGCTCTGCCCGGCGAAGCAGGCGGCGGCGACCGCCGCGGCGCCCAAAACGACCAGCGGCCGAACCGCCCAGATCGACTTCTGAAGACCCATCCCTCGTTCCTCCAAGCCGGCATTTCCCAGGGTCAGCGAAACCGTCCGCAGCCGGCAAAAAACGTTTCGCGAAACGTTTCGCGCAGTCTCCGGGCATGCTATTGGCTTTAACGCGCCGGTGTCAACCGGCGTCGTGCGCTGCCCGCGGCAGGCGGGCGAGGAGCTAGGCTTGCGCGGAGAATCGCTCAGCGGCCCGACACTGCGCCGGATCGGAATCCGGGATGTCGCCCAGCGCGCCGGCGTGGCCATCTCGACCGTGTCGAAGGTGTTTTCCGGGAAGGGCGAGGTGATGCCGGCGCTCCGGCTCCGCGTCCTTTCGGCCGCGGCCGAGCTCGGCTACCAGCCGAACTACGTCGCCCAGAGCCTGCGGCGGGGCGCCACCGACCTGATCGGCTTCGTCGCCTCGGACCTGTCCGATCCTTTCTCGGCGGAGATCGTCGCCGGGGCCGAGTCGGTGTTGCGGCCGGCCGGCTACGCGCTCCTCGTGATGAGCTCCAACCACGACCCGGCGATCGACGCCGAGAACGTCCGCTACCTCAACAGCCGCCGCGTCGACGCGGTCCTGGTCTCGCCGTCGCGTGACGACGACCGCGGCGTCCATGCCGCGCTCGGCGAATTCGACGGACCGATCGTCGCGATCGAGAGCGAGCTTCGCGGCCATCTCGCCGTCGACGCCGTCTGTGCCGATCATCGCGGCGGCATGCGCGAGGCGGTCGAGCACCTGATTGCGCGCGGCCATACCCGGATCGCCGCATTGACCGGCCCGGTGGTGCGCCGGTCCGGCCGTGAGCGGCTCGGCGGGTTGCTCGACGCGTTGCGGGTCCACGGCCACGAGGACCAGGCGACGCCGCTGACCACCGAGCACCGCGCCGCCGACGCCGAAAGCGAAGTCCTGCGCCTGCTCGACGGACCGGCGCCGCCGACCGCGCTTCTCGCCGGAGGTCTCAATCTTCTGGTCGGGGCGCTCCGGGCGATCGACCGGCGCGGCCTCGCCATCGGTCGCGACCTCGCGCTGGTCGGGTGGGACGATGGACCGCTCGCCGAACTCTCCCGTCCGCCGATCGCCGTGGTCGACCGTGATCCGCGCGGGCTCGGTTCGGCCGCAGCCTTGCTCGCCCTGAAACGCCTCGGCCATGGCGGCGTCAAATACGACGAGCCGGCCCATGTCGAGGTCCGGCCGGCCCGGTTCATCTATCGCCGATCGTGCGAGGTGGATGACGCCGCGTTCGGCGGCAGGCACGACAGGACATATGCTTCAGGAGGTCGCGCGCATGGCTGATATTTTCGCGTTCGCACCGGAACGGAAGGCGCTGGTCACCGGCGGGGCGGGCGGCATCGGCCTCGGCGCGGCCCGGCGCCTCCTCGAGATCGGCGCGAAGGTCGCGGTCACCGACCTGCCGGCGGCGCTCGACCGCATGGCGCCCGGCGACCGGGCGCAATTCGTTGCCGTGCCGATGGATGTCACCGACGACGCCTCGGTGGCGGCCAGCGTCAAAATCGCCGCCGATCGGCTCGGCGGCCTCGACACGCTGGTCAATTCCGCCGGTGTCTTCCAGTTTCGCGCCTTGGAAGGCATCGCGACGTCCGAATGGGACCGGATTATCGACGTCAACCTTCGCGGCACGTTCCTGGTGATGCGTGAGGCGATGCCGCACCTGAAAGCCTCGGGCCGCGGGCGGGTCGTCAACATCGCTTCCGACGCAGGCAAACGCGGCTTCGCCCTCCTCGGCGCCTACTGCGCCTCGAAGTTCGGCGTTGTCGGCCTGACCCAGGCGATCGGAGCGGAGGTCGCCCCGGACGGCGTCCGGGTCAACGCCGTCTGTCCGGGAACGGTCGCCGAGACCGGCATGGGCCGGGTGGTCATCGCGCAGAAGATCGAACTGGGCTACGGCGCGACGCCGGCCGAGGTCGTCGATCGCGGCGCCGAGTCCTTCCCGCTGAAACGGGTCGGCACCGTCGCCGACGTGGTCGACGCGATCATGTTCCTGATCTCGGAAGGCTCCAGCTGGATCACCGGCGAATCGCTCAATATCGACGGCGGTTCGCTGGCCGGATAGATCCCGGCATCGGCAAGCGGTTCGAGCTCACCCCCGCGCCGCGCGTTCAGGCCGGCCGACGGACAGGCGTCTTGCGGACGCGAGCCCGTCGACGGTCGGCAATGGCGGCTATTTGGCGTCGGCCCTCATCGCGTCGCAGCTCACATCCGGGTTGTTGTCGGAGAAGGTGCCGCTCGGATTCGCCTTCCATGCCCAGACATGCAGCTCGTAATGCTGGTCGAGGCCGTAGCGATTGGGCGTGCTGGCATAGTTGAAGAGCTGGCCCTCGAGCGCCGCCGGTCCCTTGAAGGTGACGTATTCGACCGCAACCAGCGACAGCGAGCCGTCGGACATCGGCTCGTACATCACCGCTTCTGGCTTGGCGATGTCGATGACGTTGTCCTTGAGGTAGTCGGGATTGATGTAGTGGATGCCCATGGCGCCACCCTGCATGCCGCTGGCGCAGGGGAGAGGAGAATAGCCCTCGGCGACGGCGACCGAGACGTCCTTAAAGCGGTCGTTGGCGGTGCGCACGTCGTCGGGAAGCGTATTGCCGGCGGCGGCGGAGGCAGTGCCGAGGGCAAGCAGGGACAGGAGGGCGAGGCCCTGAACCGATGGGAAGCTGCTCATTTTCGTTTCTCCAAGTCTTCGCGGTCGCTGCGGGGCACGCCCGAAGCGGCGCTGGCCGGTGAGTGGTCCGTGGTGTGGACCGTGCCGCCGGTCTATCGAGGAACCGAATGTCGCCGCGTCCCCCGACCGGAGGACGCCGCGGCTATCGAAGCGGCAAGGCTGGGGAGCGTATCGGCGCGCCGGGTGGCGGGTTCGGCCGGCGCGGTCGTCTGTATAGTGGTCGTCTGTATAGTGGTCGTCTGTATAGTATTGTATATACCAATCCCTTGACCTAGAGTTCGGCGGCGAAGATCGCGGGGAGCGGTGCATGGCGGACGAGGTCGAGAAACGGATCGGCGACTACGTCGATGCGCATGCCGACGAGATGGTCGGTTTCCTGCAGAAGGTCGTCCAGTCGAAGTCGCTGTGGGGCGACGTGCCGGAACTGGCGAGATGCGGCGACCTGCTCGCGGCGAGAATGAGCGACGCCGGCGTCCGCGTCGACCGGCCCGATTCGGGGACTCCGGGTGCGCCCAACGTGCTCGGCCGGGTCGGCGACGCCTCGACCGGCCGACGGCTCCTCTTCTGCGGCCACTACGACGTCTACCCGCCGTCGAAGGCATGGAGCTTCGATCCGTGGAGCGCGCCGATCCGCGACGGCAAGGTTTACGGCCCTGGCTCGACCGATATGAAGGGCGGCACTACCGGCATGGTGGTGGCGGCGACGGTGCTTGCCGCGCTCGGCGAGCCGACGGGCGGCGAGGTGGTCGTGCTGCCGATCCCCAACCACTTCGAGGGCGGCGAGGGGACGCGGCGCGCCCTCGACCAGGGTATCAGCGCCGAAGCCGGCATCGTCTGCGAGCCGACCGATCTCGACATCTGCGCCGCCCAGCGCGGCATCCTCTATTTGGACATCACCATCAAGGGCGTCGGCGCGCACACCACCTACGAGGCGGTCGGCGTCAACGCCATCGAGCCGGTGATCCCGATCATCCAGGCGCTGAAGACGAAGGCCTTCGCCAAGCCCGACCATGATGCCTTCGGCCCGGAGAAGATCGTCAACATCGCGCTGGTCAAAGGCGGCCTCCGCCGCTGCCTCATTCCCGAGGAATGCGTGCTGACCGTCGACGTCCGCTTCTCGCCCTCGACCACCGCGGCGGCGGTCCTCGACGAGGTGCGCGGCATCCTCGCCGATATCGCCAGGGGCCGGAAATTCTCGATCAGCGTCGAGCCGCAGGAAAGCTGCGTCAAGAATCCGCGGAGCCCGATGGACTGGGTCAAGCATCCGATCCGCGACCGCCTCGCCGCCGAGCACGCCGCCTTCACGGGCGAGCCGCCGGCCGTCTCCTGCCATCCGGCCTGGCCCGATACGCCGGTGCTGATCGAACGCGGCATTCCCTCGATCACCTACGGACCGGGCTCGAAATATTGCTACTGGGACGAAGAATTCGTGCCGATCGACGAGTACCTGACCGCGATCAAGGTCTATGCCGCCACGGCGGCGCGGTGGTTCCAGTCATGACCGGTTCATTCCGTCGTCTCCGGCAGGAGGCTCGGCCCCCCTGGCGCGGCAGTGCGGTGCCGGGGTTTGACCCCCTCCCTGCCTCCCCCTTTCAGGGGGAGGGGGCGTGGCGGAGTCGATGGCGTTCCACTTCCCATGCCGGTGTTGCGCAATCGGCTCAATCAGCGCCCCTTCCCCCTGAAAGGCGGAGGCTGGGAGGGGGTCAAACCACCTCAAGCGAAGGGCGGCTGCAGCGAAGCAGGTTGGTTTCGTCGCGCGTTACCGTCGAGGATTCTGACCATGCAGATCGCCAACATCCCGGTCGAGATCGGCAAGGGCGACACGCTCCGCTGCCAAGGCTGGCGGCAGGAGGGCATTCTCAGGATGCTCGAAAACACCGTCCATAATGGCGAGAAACCGCAGGAGCTGATCATCTATGGCGGCTCGGGACGGGCGGCGCGGAACTGGGACGCTTTCCATGCCATCGTCGCGGCGCTGAAGTCGCTCGGCGACGACGAGACGCTGGTCGTCCAGTCCGGCAAGCCGGTGGCGGTGTTCCGCACCTCGCCGATGGCGCCGAAGGTGCTCACCGCCAACACCAATCTCGTCGGCAAATGGGCGACCTGGCCGGTTTTCCGCGCGCTCGAGGCGAAGGGCCTGATCATGTACGGCCAGTATACGGCCGGGACCTGGGCCTATATCGGCACGCAAGGCATCCTTCAGGGCACCTACGAGACCTTCGCCGCCGCCGGGAAGCGGTTTCCCTCGGGCGATCTCCGCGGCCGCGTCGTGCTCACCGCCGGGCTCGGCGGCATGGGCGGCGCCCAGCCGCTCGCGGTCAAGATGGCGGGCGGCGTCTGTATCGCCGTCGAGGTCGACCCGGCCCGTGCCGAGCGGCGCGTCGCCATGGGTTATTGCGACACGATCGTCCATGACGCTGCCGAGGCGATGCGGCTTGCCCGCGACGCTGCCGCGAAGGGCGAGACCCTCGGCATCGCGCTGATCGGCAATGCCGCCGAGGAATACGAGGCGTTCCGGAGGCTCGGCCTCGCGCCGGCGGCCGTCACCGACCAGACTTCGGCCCACGATCCGTTGAACGGCTATGTGCCCGCCGGCTACAGCCTGTCGGAGGCGATCGAGCTTCGGGCCCGGGACCCAGACAAATACATCGCCGCGGCGATGGCGGGCATGGCCCGGCATGTGCGGGCGATGCTCGCCTTCCAGGACGACGGCGCCGTCGTCTTCGAATACGGCAACAATATCCGCGGCCAAGCCGAGGAAGCGGGCGAAGAACGCGCCTTC
The DNA here is from genome assembly GCA_963792845.1 of uncultured Alphaproteobacteria bacterium. Classification (GTDB taxonomy): domain Bacteria; phylum Pseudomonadota; class Alphaproteobacteria; order Rhizobiales; family Kaistiaceae; genus Bauldia. The sequence continues at coordinate 209,789 of CAWBXW010000004.1, read as the reverse complement.
GAGATCGCGGGCTTCGTGCCGCTCTTCATCCGGCCGAGCTTCGCGATCGGCCGCGGGCCGTTCCGCTGGGTGTGCCTTTCCGGCGACCCGGAGGACCTCGAGGTGGCCGACGCGGCAGCACTCGCCGAATTCCCCGGCGACGAACTGCTCAGGACATGGATGGCGATGGCGCGGGAGCGCGTGCCGATCCAGGGACTGCCGGCGCGCTCCTGCTGGCTCGGCCTCGGCGAGCGCGACCGCATCGGCCTCGTCTTCAACCGGCTGGTCCGCGACGGCAAGCTCAGGGGTCCGGTGGCGATGTCGCGCGACCATCTCGACACCGGCTCGGTGGCGCAGCCGACCCGCGAGACCGAGAAGATGAAGGACGGCAGCGATCCGATCGCCGACTGGCCGCTCCTCAACGCCCTCCTCAATGCGGTGAACGGCGCCGACCTCGTCTCGATCCACCAGGGCGGCGGCAGCGGCATGGGCGGCTCGATCTCGGCGGGCATGACGGTGATCGCCGACGGAACGGACAGCGCCGATGAGCGGATCGCGCGCTGCCTGTTTACCGACCCGGCGATCGGCGTCGTCCGCCACGCCGACGCCGGCTACGACGAGGCGAAGGGCGCCGCGGCGCGAGCAGGGATCGTCTCGCCGATGGGCGGTTGACGGAGGCCTGCGGGATGGGAGACTTGGATGTGCGACGGCGCGTGCTTCGAGGCTCGCCGCTGTCGCGGCGAGCGCCTCAGCATGAGGTAGGAGGGTGGGCTCCGCCAAAGTCGCACGCAGCAATACCGTTCCTGGAAGGCACCAAGCTCCTCATCCTGAAGCGCTCCGCGGAGCGGAGCCTCGAAGGGCGCACCTGCGTTCGTCCAGCGGCCCAATTCGGGCCAGAAGGTCGAAGCGAATTCCGATGCCCCGCGAGCCGCTGACCGGGACGCTGCGGCCGAACTCGCCGGAGCCGCTCTACCAGCAGGTCAAGCGGCTGGTGGTCGACGGCATCCGCAGCGGCGAATGGGGAAGCGACAAGCGGCTGCCTTCCGAGAACCACCTGGTCGAGCGGCTCAACGTCTCGCGGATGACGGTGCACCGGGCGCTCCGCGAGCTGAAGGCGGAAGGCGTCATTGTCCGGGTGCCTGGGCGCGGCACTTTCGTCTCGTCCGAGAAGCCGCGTTCGACGCTGCTCGAGACCCAGGACATCGCCGAGGAGATCAGGAGCCGCGGCTCGGACTACGGCTGCCGGGTCGTCGTCCTCGAGGAGATCCCCGCCGACCGTGAGACTTCGGCGACGCTTGGGCTGAAGCCGGGCGACCCGGTCTATCACTCGGCGATCGTGCACGAGGAGAACGGCACGCCGGTCCAGTTCGAGGAGCGCTGGGTCAACCCGGCGCTGGCGCACGGCTATCTCGACCAGGATTTTGCACGCGCGACACCCTATCGCTTCCTGATGATGTCGGCGCCGCTGACCGAGGTCGAGCACGTCCTCCATGCGATCAGGCCGGACGCGCGGATGCGTGAATATCTCCGCATCGCCGCCGACGAGCCGTGCCTGCTCCTCGTCCGGCGGACCTGGTCGCGGACGGTGCCGGCGACGCGGAGCATCTTCGTCTTCCCCGGCGAGCGCTACAGCCTCGGCGGCCGCTATCAGGTGATCGGCGAGGCGGAGCGCCCGGTCCTCGGCTCGATCCAGTCGGGCACCATCTATGGGGCGAGCCGCGGTGGCGGCAGGGTGAAACGGGGGCGAGTCGCGAAGTGACCGCATCCGCTGGCGTCAGCATCGCTCCCGGCGAAGTGACCCTCGCGACGCTCCGGCGGGTGGCGCGCGGCGGCGCCCATGTTGCCCTCGACACGGCCTCCTGGCAGCGGATCGAGTTCCTGTCGCGCGCATCTCGCCGATGCCGTAGCCGAAGGGCGCACGATCTACGGCGTCAACACCGGCTTCGGCAAGCTCGCCGGCACGCGGATCGGCGACGCGGACCTTGCGACGCTGCAGCGGAACCTGATCCTCTCGCACTGCACCGGCTCGGGCCCGGAGCTCGGCGACGAGGCGGTCCGGCTGGTGCTCGCGTTGAAGGTGATCGGCCTTGCCCGCGGCTATTCCGGCATCCGCCGCGAGATCGTGGTGATGCTGACGGAATTGCTCCGCAACAAGGTCTATCCCTGCGTCCCGTCGAAAGGCTCGGTCGGCGCCTCCGGCGACCTCACCCCGCTCGCCCACCTCTCCGCGATTCTGATCGGCGACGGCGAGGCGACCTATCGCGGGCAGCGAATGCCGGCGGCGGAGGCGCTTGCCGTCGCCGGTCTTGTCCCGATCGCGCTTGCGCCGAAGGAGGGGCTCGCGCTGATCAACGGCACCCAGGTGTCGACGGCGCTCGCCCTCTCCGGCCTCTTCGCCGCCGAGGACGCATTCGCCGCCGCGATCGTTGCCGGAGCGATGTCGCTCGATGCCGCCAAGGGGAGCAGCGTGCCGTTCGACGCCCGCATCCACGCCGTCCGCGGGCACGCCGGCCAGATCGACGTCGCCGCCGCATTCCGCGATCTCTTCGCCGGCAGCGGCATCATGGCGGCACACCGGAACCGCCACCGCGTCCAGGACCCCTATTCGCTCCGTTGCCAGCCGCAGGTGATGGGCGCGCTCCTCGACGCGCTTCGCTTCGCCGCAACCACGCTCAAGGTCGAAGCCAACGCCGTCTCCGATAATCCGCTGGTCTTCCCCGAGGAGGGCGATGTCCTTTCGGGCGGCAATTTCCACGCCGAGCCGGTGGCGATCGCCGCCGACCTGCTCGCGATTGCGCTTGCCGAGATCGGCGCGATGTCGGAGCGGCGGATCGCCTTTCTTGTCGACACCAGCCTCTCCGGCCTACCGCCGTTTCTGGTCCAGTCGAGCGGGCTCAATTCAGGCTTCATGGTGGCCCAGATCGCCGCCGCGGCGCTCGCCTCGGAGAACAAATCGCTGGCCCACCCGGCGAGCGTCGATTCGATCCCGACCGCCGCCAACCAGGAGGACCACGTCTCGATGGCGACGTTCGCGGCCCGCCGGCTTGCCGAGATCGCCGACAATGTCCGCGGCATCGCCGCGATCGAGCTGATCGCCGCGGCCCAGGCGCTCGAATTCAGTCGCCCGCTCGTCTCATCCCCCCGGATCGAGGAGGCGCACGCGCTGATCCGGGAGAAGGTGGCGCCCTATACGCAGGACCGCCGCTTCGCCGAGGACATCGCCGCGGTCAAAGCGATGATCGCCGGCGGCGCCTTCCGGCGGTTCGTCGAGTCGATATTGCCGAGCGCCGGCTGATCCCGTCGCCGCCTGGCTCTCCGAGATCGCGTCCTTCGCTGTGCCGTTCCGCCGAGCGCCTCAGAGCCTGTGAAGGAAATCCGCCGGCGGTAGCGCGAGGGGTCTCGAAGGTTCCTCGGCCCGAGCCGTAAGCGCGGTTTGAAATCAGACACGACCCTCTCAACCGCGGATTCCCGCGCAAGCGGGAATCCATTCTTTCAAGGCATCCGCCGGCTTTATGAAAGCTGGGTTCCCGCTTGCGCGGGAACGAGCGGGGCTGGGGAGGGTGCCCCAATCTCGAGCGCCCCGATCGGTGTCGAGGTTGCCCGCGGCGCTTCGCCAAAGCCGGGCGAGCGATGTCCGATTCCTTCACAGGCGCTCAGGATGGCGGGGTTGGTGTATGCCCTTGGAGGTTTCCGAAGCCGGCAATGCCGCAACATCGCCGTGCTGAGGTGCGAAAGCGGCGGCGCGAGCCTCGACGCACGACCCCTTCCTGTTGCTCAATTCATCGCTACCGCCTAAACGCGCGGAGCAGAACGTCTCGCGAAGCGCGCACCGGAAGATCGGAATCAGATGTCCAGACGCAAACCCAAGAGCCGCGACGTCTCCGGCTGGCTCTGCCTCGACAAGGCGGTCGGCCAGACCTCGACCGGCGCGGTCGCATCGGTCAAGCGGCTGTTCGACGCCCAGAAGGTCGGTCATGCCGGCACGCTCGACCCGCTCGCCTCCGGCGCGCTGCCGATCGCCCTCGGCGAAGCGACCAAGACGGTCCCCTTCGTCCAGGACGGCGCCAAGCTCTACCGCTTCACCATCCGCTGGGGGGCCGACACCGACACCGACGACGCCGACGGCAGCGTGATCGCGACCTCCGAGCTGAGGCCCGACCAGGCCGCGATCGAGGCGGCGCTTCCGGCCTTCATCGGCGATATCATGCAGCGCCCGCCCGCCTTCTCGGCGATCAAGATCGGCGGCGAGCGGGCCTACGATCTTGCCCGCGAAGGCGAGGCGGTCGAACTCGCCGAACGCCCGGTCACCATCTACCGGCTGGCTCTCGTCGAGACGCCGGATCCCGACCATTCGGTGCTCGAGGCCGAATGCGGCAAGGGCACCTATGTCCGTTCGCTTGCCCGCGACCTCGCCCACCGCCTCGGCACCTGCGGCCACGTCTCGGCGCTCCGCCGCCTCGCCGTCGGCCCGTTCGACGAGACGACGATGATCCCGCTCGAGGCGCTGATCACGGCGCGGGAGGAAGGGCCGGCCGACGGCCTCGACCGCTTCCTGATGCCGATCGGGATTGCGCTTATGGCGCTTCCCGAGATCGTCATTCCGCGGAACGATGTCGCCCGCATCATGCGCGGCCAGGCGGTCCTGATCCGCGGCAACCTTGCCCCGGCCGCGGCCGAGCCGGTCAACGCCACCTTCGCCGGCCGCACCATCGCCATCGGCGCGATCGCGCAGGGCGCCTTCCACCCGACGCGGGTGTTCCGGAGCCAATCCGAGCCGAGGCCGGGCGGGCGCTAGGCCTTGAATTCGCCGGCCGGGTGGTCGATTTTCGCCGTCGGTGACTTGGGACGGGGCCTCCCCATGCGAGAGCCGCCGACGATCCCGGGCAGTGGTGCGATGGCGGAGCAAGAGGCATGATCGCGAGCCGGCAGCCTGTGCTTCGCGCATGCGGCCTGGTTGCTGCGGCATTCTTCCTTGCCGCGGCGTCCGGGAGCGACGAACTTGCGCCGACGCTGGAACGCCCGACCCAGGGCCAACTCTGCGACCGGCTCGCCGGCAATCCTGATGACGCGGATCTCACCGGCACGCCCGGGGTGGCCTTCGACGACATCGACCCGGCGGCGGCCGAGCCCGCCTGTCGCGACGCGGTGGCGCAACAGCCCGACGAGCGGCGCTACCTGTTCGAGCTCGCCCGCGTCCTCCGCAAGAAGGAGGATTTCGCGGGTTCGCTCGCCTATTACCAGAAGGCGGCGGACAAGGGCTCGCTGATCGCCATGATCGGGATCGGTCTCCTCTACGAGGACGGCGACGGCGTCGATCAGGACTACGTCAAGGCCGCCGACTATTACCGCAAGGCGGCCGATGCCGGCTCGGTCGTCGCCATGGGATATCTCGCCGACCTCTACGACCGGGGCTATCTCGCGGTGGGCGACAGCGGCGCTGCGGAGGCCGCCAGGCTCTACGAGAGGCAGGTGGAGCGCGGCGACGAATTCGCGCTGGTCAATCTCGGGCAGCTCTACGAGGCAGGCCGCGGCGTTGCCAAGGACATCGGCCGCGCCGAAGCGCTCTACCGCCAGGCGATCGCCGGCAAGGACCCCGATGCGGTCGCCTATGGGCAGAACCTCCTTGCCTTCATGTGGGCGGTGCAGGGCGAGAACCTCAGCGAGGCGGAAGACCTGGCGAACGCCGCGGTCGCTGCCGCCGCGGACGCCGACGACTTCGACCCGTGCGAGCTATCTCGACACCCGCGCCTGGGTCAGGCATCGGCTCGGCCGCGACGCCGAGGCGCTGCCCGATGCCGAAACGGCGGTGCGGCTCGACCCCGAATTTGCCGGCTACCGCGATCGTTTGGGCGACATCTATATCGGGCTCGGTATGAAGGCCGAGGCGAGGACGGCGTGGCAGAAGGCGCTGTCGCTCGCGCCGCCGACCCCATACAACGAGCCCGACTGGGACCCGGCGGCGATCCAGGCGAAGATCGACGCGGCGTCTTGATCTTCGTGCCGGCCACGCACGTCGCCCGGCCCTGGACTTCGACCGACCCGAACACCATCTAAGTCACGACCCTCCGGCACCTCCGCCACGGAGGTGGGACGATGCCCGATTTCTCCTTTCTGAAACTGGCCGATATCTGGCTTGTTCTTTGCGCCCTTGGTGGTTTCCAGCTTCTGCTCCAGCTGAACGTCACAGGGCGGAAGCTCTATCCGGAGGGTTTCGTCAAGACGCTCCAATACCTCGCCGGAATCCCCGCGCTCGGCTCGCTCGCGCTTTTCCTCGTCGACCCCGACGAGTTGAGCTTCGTGTTCCTCCGCCTGGCGCCGGACGTCCACGCTCTGGGGCTGACGCTGTTCAACGGTGCGGCGCTCCTGATCCTGTGGTCGCATATCGCGCTCGGCCGGTTCTGGTCGACCGAGTTGGAGACGCTCCCCGACCACCGGGTCATCCATTCCGGGCCTTATGCGCTCGTCCGCCACCCGCTCTATTCCAGCTATCTTCTCCTCACCGTTGGATTTTTCCTGGCGACTGCGAACTGGCTGGTCGGGGCTTTGATGTTGTCCTATTTCGCTACGGTCGCCGCCCGTGCGGAGAAGGAGGAGGAGATGCTCATCTCCCGCCTCGGTGCCCCATACAGCGCCTATTGCTCGAGGACGCCGCGGTTCTTCCCGTTTCCACTCAAACGCTGAGATTGTCCGATTCAGACACATGACAACGCAAGGTCGGCCAGCGACTTACCCTGGAACGGCGGAAATCCTTGCGTTTTTCCGTTTGTAATATGGGCGTCTTTCCTCCATATTCCCGTCACCTCGCATCCGGCCACGTGCCTCGCGAGCTTTTCCGATTCGACCGTGCTGGACGACATCCCGGCACCGGCCGTTCCACCGGCAGGGAATGATCCCTGCCGCTCCGAAACCTGAAAGGATGCCCGATGTCGATCACGCAAGACCGCAAGCAGGCCGTCATCGCCGAATATGCTACCGCGCCCGGCGATACCGGCTCACCGGAAGTCCAGGTCGCGATCCTCTCCGAGCGCATCGCCAACCTGACCGAGCACTTCAAGACCCACGTCAAGGACAATCATTCCCGGCGGGGGTTGCTCAAGCTGGTGAGCCAGCGCCGCAGCCTGCTTGACTACCTGAACAAGGTCGATGGCGAGCGCTACCGCGCCCTGATCGACCGGCTCGGATTGCGGCGCTAGGCGCGAAAGACTGAACGCGGCGGCATGGGGTCGCCGTGTTGGCCCGTGACGGACCCGAACAACGGCCATGGCAGGATCGCCAGACGCTTTCTTCCGGGATTGATGCCCGGCGGGGAAGCTTCTTGCCGTCTTGCTCATGGCTCGTCTTCGCGTCTCGTCGACGTATGAAAGGATGACCATGTTCGACGTTCAACGTGTCGAAATTCAATGGGCGGGACGCCCGCTCGTGCTCGAAACCGGCAGGATCGCGCGGCAGGCCGACGCCGCCGTGCTCGCCACCTATGGCGAAACCTCGGTGCTGGCGACGGTCGTCGCCGCCCATGAGGAGAGGCCGGGGATCGACTTCTTCCCGCTCACCGTCAACTATCAGGAGAAGACCTTCGCCGCCGGCAAGATTCCCGGCGGCTTCTTCAAGCGCGAAGGGCGCCCGAGCGAGAAGGAGACGCTGACCTCGCGCCTGATCGACCGCCCGATCCGTCCGCTCTTCGCCGAGGGCTTCCGCTGCGAGACCCAGGTGATCGCCACCGTCTTGAGCCACGACCTCGAGAATGACCCGGACATCGTGGCGATGGTTGCCGCCTCCGCGGCGCTGACCCTCTCCGGCGTGCCCTTCATGGGCCCGATCGGCGGCGCCCGCGTCGGCCTGATCAACGGCGCCTTCGTGCTCAACCCGCAGATCGACGAATTGATCGAATCGAAGCTCGACCTGGTTGTCGCCGGCACCGCCGACGCCGTGCTGATGGTCGAATTGGAGGCCAAGCAGCTCTCCGAGGACGACATGCTCGGCGCCGTGATGTTCGGCCACAAGGGCTTCCAGCCGGTGATCGAGGCCATCATCAAACTCGCCGAGCGCGCGGCCAAGGAACCGCGTGATCTGAAGATCGCCGACAATTCCGCCCTCTACGGCAAGGTCCGCGACATCGCCGAGCACGACCTCCGCGTCGCCTATACGCTGGCCGGCAAGGGCGAGCGCCATGAGGCCATCGCCAGGGTCAAGGACAAGGTGATGCAGGCCTTCGCTCCCGAGGCGATGGCCGCGGCGCCGGCTCCGCAGCTCGTCGGCGAGATGTTCAAGAAGATCGAGAAGGGCATCGTCCGCGGCGAGATCCTCGACCGCGGCATCCGCATCGACGGCCGCGACGTCAAGACGGTCCGCCCGATCCTCGCCGAGGTCGGCGTGCTGCCGCGCACCCACGGCTCCGCCCTCTTCACCCGCGGCGAGACCCAGGCGCTCTGCGTCGCCACCCTCGGCACCGGCGACGACGAGCAGTTCATCGACGCGCTGGAGGGGACCTACAAGGAGACCTTCATGCTCCACTACAATTTCCCGCCCTATTCGGTGGGCGAGACCGGACGCATGGGGTCCCCCGGCCGGCGCGAGATCGGCCACGGCAAGCTCGCCTGGCGGGCCATCCGTCCGGTCCTGCCGGAGCATCATAACTTCCCTTACACGCTCCGCGTCGTCTCCGAGATCACCGAATCGAACGGCTCGTCCTCGATGGCGACGGTCTGCGGCACCTCGCTGTCGCTGATGGATGCGGGCGTGCCGCTGCAGCATCCGGTCGCCGGCATCGCCATGGGCCTGATCAAGGAGGAGGACCGTTTCGCCGTCCTCTCCGACATCCTCGGCGACGAGGACCATCTCGGCGACATGGACTTCAAGGTCGCCGGCACCGCCGAGGGCGTCACCTCGCTGCAGATGGACATCAAGATCCAGGGCATCACCGAGGAGATCATGCGGATCGCGCTCGGCCAGGCCAAGGACGGACGCCTGCACATCCTCGGCGAGATGGCGAAAGCGCTCCCCGAGGCGCGCGCCCAGCTCGGCGAATACGCGCCGCGGATCGAGGTGATCCAGATCCCGACCGACAAGATCCGCGAGGTCATCGGCTCGGGCGGCAAGGTGATCCGCGAGATCGTCGAGAAGACCGGCGCCAAGATCGACATCAACGACGACGGCACCGTCAAGGTCGCCTCGGCCGACGGCAAGGCGATCCAGGCCGCGATCAACTGGATCAAGTCGATCGCCTCCGAGCCGGAGGTCGGCACGATCTACCAGGGCACGGTGGTCAAGACCGTCGACTTCGGCGCCTTCGTCAACTTCTTCGGCGCCAAGGACGGCCTCGTCCACATCTCGCAACTCGCCTCGGGCCGGGTCAACAAGACCACCGACGTGATCAAGGAAGGCGACAAGGTCTGGGTGAAGCTCCTCGGCTTCGACGAGCGCGGCAAGGTGCGGCTGTCGATGAAGGTCGTCGACCAGGCGACCGGCGAGGAGATCAAGCAGCCGGAGAAGGCCGAACGCGCCGAAGCGGCGGGGTAGAGCCCGGACTACGCTTCCCGTCATCCCCGTGAAAACGGGGACCCAGTAGATGATGCCGATGCAGAACGACGCGCGGCATCGTCTACTGGATGCCCGCTCTTGCGGGCATGACGGTCGTGTTTTGTGACGACCGACGCCAATGCCGCTCGTGCGGATAGGGCTTGCCGCGCCACACCCACCACTCGTCATCCCCGCGAAGGCGGGGACCCAGTAACCACCGCCGTCTCAGGATACCCGCCAACGGCATCGTTTACTGGATGCCCGCTCCAGCGGGCATGACGGTCGTGTTTGGGACGACCGCCGTTGGCAGCGGCGACCATCGCCTGGCCGGAGCCTCACCAGCAGGTGTAGCCGCCATCCACCAGAACGACGCTGCCGGTCATCAGGCTGGCGGCGTCGCTCGCCAGGAACAGCGCCACCGAGGCGATCTCCTCGACCTCGCCCATCCGTCCCATCGGCGTGCCGCCGATCCACGCCTCGTACATTTTCGGGTTATCCTTCACGAAGGCGTTGAGCGGCGTGTTGATGTAGGTCGGCGCCACGGCGTTGACCCGCACCCCGCGCAGTCCCCATTCGGCGGCGAGGGACTTCGTGAGGTGGTGCACGGCCGCCTTGGAGGCGTTGTAGAAGCACTGCTCCTGCGGCTTGTTGACGATGAAACCCGACATCGAGCCGATATTGACGATCGCGCCCGACTTCGCCGCGAGCATATGCTTGCCGAAGGCGCGGCAGCACCAGAAGGTGCCGTTGAGATTGACGTCGAGCACGTTCAGCCAGTGCTCGTCGGTGACCGTTTCCGCCGGGGTCTCGCTCCGCGCGATGCCGGCGTTGTTGACGAGGATGTCGACCTTGCCGTAGCGGCGGGCGAGGTCGTCGGCGACCTCGGTGACCCGGGTCGAATTCGTCACGTCCATCACCACCATCTCGACGTCGCGGCCCTTCTTGCGCATCGCGTCGCGGCCCTCTTCGGCGACCTTCGGGTTGTTGTCGGCGATGACGACGCGGGCGCCGGCCTCGGACAATGCGTCGACGATGGCGAGGCCGATCGCCTGGCCGCCGCCGGTCACCAGCGCGGTGCGCCCGGCGAGGCGGAACATCTCCATGTACATGCGGCTCTCCTGTCGAAGGTTGCGGCGGTCGGCTAGCTCATCCAGTTGCCGCCATCGATGTTGAAGGTCTGGGCGACGACGTATTCGGCGTCGTCCGAGGCGAGGAAAACCGCGGCACCCGTCAGGTCCTCCGGCCTGCCCATCCGCCCATAGGGCACCGCCAGCCCGACCCGCCGCTTCTTCTCGCCGACCGCGAGGTGCTCGTGGCGGGCAAAGAGCGCGTCGACCGTGTCCCACATCGGCGTGTCGACCACGCCGGGAGCGATGCCGTTGACGTTGATCCGGTGCGCAATCAGCGCCAGCCCTGCCGACTGGGTGAGGCTGATCACCGCCGCCTTGGTGGCGCAGTAGACCGAAACCAGCGCCTCGCCGCGGCGCCCGGCCTGCGAGGCCATATTGATGATGCGGCCGCCGCGTCCGCGGGCGATCATCTGCTTGGCCGCCGCCTGGAGCGTGAAGAACAGGCCCTTGACGTTGACGTCGAATAGGCGATCGAAGCTCGCGCGCGTCACCTCGGTGACCGGCGCCATGTCGAAGATCGCGGCATTGTTGACGAGGATGTCGATGCCGCCGCTGCGGGTGACGACCGCCTCGACGGTTGCGGCGATCGAGTCCTCCGAGGTCACGTCGAGCCGCAAGCCGAAGGCGCCCCGGCCGATTGCCGCGGCGGCGGCTTCGGCGCCGGCGGCGTCGCTGTCGCCGATCGCCACCGTGGCGCCCTCCTCGGCGTAGCGCGCGGCGATGGCGCGGCCGATGCCGCCCGCCCCGCCGGTGACGATCGCGATCTTGCCCTTCAATTTCATCCGGCAATCGCCTTTCCGTCCTGGCCGAAGCGGTGAATGCGATCCGGATTGGGCGTCATCCACACCGTATCGCTGGCGGAAAGCGGAAATTCGCCGGGCGCCCGCGCCGTGATGGCGCCGATACCGGCGACGTCGATATGAAAGAAGGTGTCGGAGCCGAGGTGCTCGGCGATGCGGACCTTTCCGGACCAGTCGCCCTTGTCACGCGCAAGCTCGATATCTTCCGGGCGGACGCCGATCGTCGTCGCGCTTTCGTGACTTCCCGGCGGCGGAGCGATCAGGTTCATGCGCGGCGAGCCGATGAAGCCGGCGACGAACAGGTTGGCCGGATGGTTGTAGAGGTCCAGCGGCGAGCCGACCTGCTCGATGCGGCCGGCGTTGAGAACGACGATCTTGTCGGCCATGGTCATCGCTTCGATCTGATCGTGGGTGACATAGACCATCGTCGTCTTCAGCGCCTGGTGGAGCTGTGTGATCTCGATCCGCATCTGGCCGCGCAGCGCCGCATCGAGATTCGACAGCGGCTCGTCGAACAGGAACGCCTTCGGCTCGCGGACAATGGCGCGGCCGATGGCGACGCGCTGGCGTTGGCCGCCCGAGAGCTGGCCCGGCCGGCGGTCGAGGTAGCCGGTAAGGTTTAGCGTGGCCGCCGCCTTCTGGACCTTGCTTCTGATCGCCTCCCTCGACTCGCCCGCCATCTTGAGGGGGAAGGCGATGTTGTTGCGCACGCTCATATGGGGATAAAGCGCGTAGGACTGGAACACCATGGACAGACCGCGCTTGGATGGCGGGTCCTTGGCGACATCGACGCCATCAATCTCGATGGCGCCGCCGCTGACATCCTCGAGCCCGGCGATCAGCCGCAAGAGGGTGGACTTGCCGCAGCCGGACGGACCGACGAAGACGACGAACTCGCCATCCTCGATTTCGAGATCGACGCCGGGGATGACCTCGACATCGCCGAATACCTTGCGGACATTGCGCAGAACGATGCGGCCCATCACAAGGCTCCCGGGTTGGATGTCGCGATCATTTCACCGCACCGAAGGTGAGGCCGCGCACAAGCTGGCGCTGGGAGAACCAGCCGAGCAGCAGGATCGGTGCAATGGCGAGGGTCGAGGCCGCCGAGAGCTTCGCCCAGAACAGGCCCTCGGGGCTTGAATACGAGGCGATGAAGGCCGTCAGCGGCGCGGCATTGGCAGCGGTCAGATTCAGCGTCCAGAACGCTTCGTTCCAGGCGAGAATGATGTTGAGGAGCATGGTCGAGGCGATGCCCGGCACCGCCATCGGCAGGAGCACATAGACGATCTCCTTCCACAGCACCGCGCCATCCATGCGCGAGGCCTCGAGGATGTCGACCGGGATCTCCTTGAAATAGGTGTAGAGCATCCAGACGACGATCGGCAGGTTGATCAACATCAGGATGACGGTCAGGCCGCCGAGATTGTCGAGCAGGTTGAGGTTCTTGAAGATCAGGTAGATCGGCACCAGCACGCCGACCGCCGGCATCATCTTGGTGGAGAGCATCCACATCAGGATGTCCTTGGTCCGCCTCGACGGCGAGAAGGACATCGACCAGGCGGCGGGCACGGCGATGATCAGCGCCAGGATGGTCGAGCCGCCGGCGATGACCACCGAATTGAAGAAATGCTTGAAGTAGTCCGAGCGCGACTGGACCTCGGCAAAATTCTCCAGCGTCCAGTGCGGCGGCAGGAATGCCGGCGGGAACAGGATGGCGTCGCCCTCGGTCTTGAACGAGGTGAGGATCGTCCACAGAATCGGGAAGAAGATGAGCAGCGCCACGATCCAGGCGAAAATCGTGAACGTCCATCTTCTTTGCAGCGTAACTGCGCGGGCCATTTTCGTTTCCTCTCAGGCCTCGAGGTTCTTGCCGACGATACGGACCAGGAAGATGGCGACGATGTTGGCGAGCACCACCGCCACCACCCCTCCCGCCGAGGCGCCGCCGACGTCGTAGTCGAGCAGGGCCTGATGGTAGACGAGATAGGTGATATTGGTGGACGCGTAGCCGGGACCGCCGCTGGTGGTGACCAGGATTTCAGCGAACACCGAGAGCAGGAAGATCGTTTCGATGAGGATGACCACGGTGATGGCCCGCGCCAGGTGCGGCAGCACGATGTAGAAGAAGAGGCTGATGGCGCCGGCGCCGTCCATGCCGGCCGCTTCCTTTTGCTCCTCGTCGAGCGATTGGAGCGCCGTCAGCAGGATCAGGGTCGCAAACGGCAGCCACTCCCACGACACGATGATGATGATCGAAAACAGCGGATAATCCTGAAGCCAGGGGATCGGGGCAATGCCGAAGCGCGTGGTGATCCAGGCGAAGATCCCATAGTTCGGGTCCAGCATCATGTTCTTCCACACCAGTGCGGCCACAGTCGACATGACGAAGAAGGGCGAGATCACCAGAATGCGGACGATCCCCTGGCCGAAGATCGGCTGATCGAGCAACAGCCCCAGGAGAATGCCGCCGACCACGGTGATCGCCAGCACCGAGAGGGTGAGGATCAGGGTATTGCCAAAGGCCTGGAAGAATGACGGGTCGGTGAGGAAATAGTAATAGTTCGACCAGCCGGCGAAGCCGCTGTTGATCGGATTGAGCAGGTTGTAGGTCTGGAACGAGTACCAGAGGGTCAGTCCCAGCGGTACGATCATCCAGATGAAGAGGACCACGACCGATGGCGTCAGCATCACGCGCGCCAGGCTGCGCGTATTCGCGGTCGCCATTATTCCCTCCCCCTTTTGCGGTGCTCGTCCAGGCGGCCGTTTCGATGGCCGGCGCCGCGCTTCCGGGAATTCCGGCTAGGCGGCCGATGGCGTGTTCAATGCGCTTGAACTCTCGTGGAAATCCCGAAGGCTGCCCGGGCAAGGGACGAAACAGTCCCGGGCAGCCTCTCGCGGTCTCGGGAGGAGCCTACTTGATGTAGCCGGCCTTGGTCATGGTGCGAGTGGCCACGTCCTGTGCCTGCTTCAAGGCGTCGTCGACGCTGGTCTGCCCGGCGAGCGCCGCCGAGAAGATCTGTCCGACGGTGTCGCCAAGACCCTGGAATTCAGGAATGGCGACGAACTGCACGCCGGTATAGGGGACGGGCTGAACCGTCGGGTGCTGCGGATCGGCGGCATCGATCGACGCGAGGGTCATCGCGGCGAACGGCGCGGCGTTGGTGTAGTCCGGGTTGTTGTAGAGCGAGGTGCGGGTGCCTGGAGGCACGTTGGCCCAGCCTTCCTTGCTCGCGACGAGCTCCTCATAGTGCTTGCTGGTCGCCCACGCGATGAATTTCTCGGCGGCGTCCGCCTTCTTGGAGCCGGCGGGAATGGCAAGCGACCATGCCCATAGCCAATTGGCGCGCTTGCCGAGTCCTTTGTCCGGCGCGAGGGCGAAGCCCACCTTGTCGGCAACCGTCGAATTGGTTGGGTCGGTCACGAAAGAGCCGGCAACGGTGGCGTCAATCCACATGCCGCACTTGCCCTGCTGGAACAGGGTCAGGTTCTCGTTGAAACCGTTTGAGGAGGCGCCGGCCGGCCCGTCGGCCTTCATCAGGTCGACATAGAACTGGATGGCGTCGTGCCACTCCGGACTGTTGAATTGGGGCTGCCACTTCTCGTCGAACCAGCGCGCGCCGAACGAGTTGGCCAGCGTCGTCAGGAAGGCCATGTTCTCGCCCCAGCCGGCCTTGCCGCGGAGGCAAATGCCGTTGACGCCGTTGGCGCGGTCGGTCATGGCGTCCGCCGCCTGCTTGACGAAGTCCCAGGTGGGTTTGTCGGGCATGGTCAGCCCGGCCTTCTCCATCAGGTCCTTGCGGTACATCACGTAGGAGCTCTCGCCATAGAACGGGGCGGCGTAGAGCTTCCCGTCATAGCTGAGGCCGGCGCGGATCGGCGGCAGGAGGTCGTTAACGTCGTAGTCTGCACCGAGATTGTCGAGCGCCACGAGCCAGCCGTTCTTGGCCCAGATCGGCACTTCGTAGGTGCCGATGGTCAGGATGTCGTACTGGCCGCCCTTGGTGGCGATATCGGTCGTCACCTTCTGGCGGAGCACGTTTTCCTCGAGCGTCACCCATTGGAGGGTAATGTCCGGGTTCATCTGGGCGAAGTCATCCGTCAGCTTCTGCATGCGGATCATGTCGCCATTATTGACCGTGGCGATGGTCAAATTCGTCGCCGCGAAGGCGGAGTCCACGACCAGGAGCGAGGCTGCGCCCAAAAGGGCGCTCATGAACAGGCGCATCATTTCCTCCCATTTGCGCTGTGAGCGTCTGCTACAGCATTAAGCATATGCTCATCACAGATGCGTCACTCTGTCAATCCCGCCATGGCCCGGTTGTGGCCCGACTGGGTCTCAGCGCGGCGTCAACTGGCGCCATACGGGCGGTAGCGGGTGATCACAGCTCCCGCAAAGCGCATATTTTCCTAGCGGGCGCGGTGTTTGGACGGGTGCTACCTATCAGCATCGCCGCATTTCAGCGAAAAGCGCCGAGAGAACCGCTCGCACAAACAGTTGCTCTTTCAATGATCATGTGATCGAACATTCCGTCCGGAAAAAATGCGACAATCCGCGTCCGGGTCGGAGGGAGGCCGGCGAGGGGAATGGCGAGCGGCTTCGATCTGGTGATCTTCGATTGCGACGGAGTGGTGGTCGACAGCGAGGTTCTCGCCTGCCGCTGCCTCGCGGAGGTCCTTACGCGGCATGGCCTGCCGACCGGTCTCGACGAGGTCTTCGACCGCTTCCTCGGCCGGAGCTCGAAGGCGGTGGACGAGCACTACCGGGCGTGCACCGGCCGCGCCCTGCCGGAATCGTTTCGCGGCGAATTCCAGGACTGCCTCGCCGAGGTTTTTCGGACTTCGCTCCAGCCCGTGCCCGAGATCCGCGCGGTTCTGGAAGCGATGGACGGGCCGTATTGTCTCGCTTCGTCGAGCGATGACGCGCGCATCAGGACGACCCTCGCCGCCGCCGGCGTCACCGGCTATTTCGGCGAGCGCGTGTTCAGCGCGGCGATGGTCGAGCGCGGCAAGCCGGCTCCCGACCTTTTCCTCCATGCGGCGCGGGAGATGGGCGCCGACCCGGCGCGCACCCTTGTCGTCGAGGATACCGTGCCCGGCGTGCTCGCCGGCAAGGCGGCGGGGATGACCGTGTGGGGTTTCATTGGCGGCAGCCATTGCGCCGGGCGAAACATCGGCGAAAAGCTTGCAGCCGCAGGCGCCGACCGCGTCTTCGATGCGATGGCCAAGTTCGCCGCCGCCTGAACCGGGAGCCGAGCAAGGGGAATGGACGCGCCCAAAGTCGACAGGTCCCGCCTTGACGATGCGGCGCGGGCCGGCTGGCTCTATTTCGTCGCCGGCAATACCCAGGACGAGATCGCCCGGAAGCTCAACGTGTCGCGGCCGACGGCGCAGCGCCTGGTGTCGCTCGCCCTCTCCGAGCGGCTGATCACCTTCCGCCTCGACCACCCGATTGCCGCCTGCATGGAGCTCGCCGGGCGGGTCGCGGAGCGCTTCGCGCTGAAGCATTGCGACGTGGTGCCGACCGATCCAGGCACGCCGGACTCGACTGCCGGCGTCGCCGCCAACGCCGCCGGGTTCCTCGAGCAGAAGCTTGCCGTCGAGACGCCGCTGATCATCGCCCTCGGCACCGGCCGCACGCTCCGCGCCGCGGTCGACCAGATCCGCCCGATCGGGGCTCCGCACCATCAGCTGGTTTCGCTGGTCGGCAACATCGCGCCGGACGGCTCGGCGAGTTTCTTCGACACCCTGACCAAGCTCGCCGACCTCACCCAGGCGCTCCACTACCCGATCCCGCTGCCGGTGGTCGCGGCGAGCCGCGAGGAGCGCGATCTCCTGATCGAGATCGAGCCGGTTCGCCGGGTGCGGGCGCTCGCCGCGCGCGCCGATCTCACGCTGGTCGGCGTCGGCCAGATGGACAGGAACGCCCAGCAGTTCATCGACGGCTTCATCTCGCGCGAGGAGCTCTACGAGCTGATGCGCGCCGGCGCCGTCGGCGAGGTCGTCGGCTGGTCGTTCGACGAGGCGGGCCGCATCCTCGACACCGGCGCCAATCTCCGGCTGACCTCGGTGCCGCACCAGCCCGGCGCCGACCGCCTCGTCGTCGGCGTCGCCGTCGGCCCGGCCAAGGTGAGGCCGATCCATGCCGCGCTGCGCGGGCGCATCCTGACCGGGTTGATCACCGACGAGGCGACCGCCCGGGCGCTTCTCGATCTCGACTGACGAGGATCAGCCCATCAGGGCGAGGAGGCCCTGGAGCAGCGCGGTCGGCGAGGGCGGGCAGCCGGGAATGCGGAGGTCGACCGGAACCACCGCGTCGACGCCGCCCTCGACCGCGTAGGAGCCGGCGAAGATGCCGCCATTTGCGGCGCAGTCGCCGACCGCAACCACCCATTTCGGCCCCGGCGTCGCCGCGTAGGTTCGCTCCAGCCCCTCCCGCATGTTCTTCGTTACCGGCCCGGCGACGAGGAGAACGTCGGCATGGCGCGGCGAAGCGACGAAATGCAGACCGAAGCGCTCGAGGTCGTAGAAGGCGTTGTTGAGGGCGTGGATCTCGAGCTCGCAGCCGTTGCAGGAGCCGGCATCGACCTCGCGGATCGACAGGCTCCGGCCAAGCCGGCGGCGAGCGGCGCCGTCGAGACGGCCGGCGAGCTCGGCAAGCACCGCTGCGTCGGGCTTCGGCGGCGGCTCGGTCAGCGGGCCCTTGGCGATGCCCTGGAAGAGAAGCTTGCGCATAGGATCACGGTTCCGGGATGGGCGGACGCCCCAACTCTACTCGGTCGGAAGCGGCGCATGCTATCATTTGTGCGGTTCGCCCTGGTGCAAGATGACGCAATTGGCGGGCTATTGATGTTGCCCGGCTCACGGCTGCCGCGGGCGACCGATTTCGTGGTGGACGGGCGGAGGACCACCCGGACGGCGCCGGTTGCGGTAGCCGCGAGGGAATTGCGTTGATCACGCGATACCCGAGATCGCCTCCTCGTCGAGTTGACCGGGGACGATGGTGATCGGCACGGGAAAGGTCGCGGCCGACTTGCCGGCGAGCGCGGTCACCAGCGGCCCCGGTCCTTCCTTGTCGACGCTGGCAGCGAGGACGAGCACGGCGATGTCCTCGTCCTCTTCGATCAGCTTGACGATCTCCTCGGCCCTCTGGCCCTCGCGGATCGCCACCTGCGGTTCGATGCCGGTCTTGTCGCGGATGAAGTCGGCGGCCTTGCCGAGCGCCTGCTCGGCCTCGTCGGTCGCTTCGGCGCGCATGATGTTCTCGACGCCGACCCACTGGGTGAATTCGCTCGGCACGATCACGTAGAGAAGGACCACGGCGCCGCCCGTGTGAAGCGCCCGCCGGGCGGCAAACAGCATGGCGCGGTCGCATTCCGGCGTATCGTCGACGATGACGAGGAACTTGCGGCGGTGACCTTCGGCGGTGCTTTTCCGTTTGGCGGCCATGGCGGGATGCTGCCACAGACCGAGCGAGTAGCGAATAGCGAATAGCGACTGGATGTGACGGTCGACCGGTCGTCCTGACTATTCGCTATTCGCTATTTCGCTATTCGCTCCTGTCCTCACCTTTCCCTCGAACGAATCCGATCACGTCGCTGACCCCGGCCATCGTCTGCTCGGCGATGGCCCGCGCCCGGTTGGCGCCGTCGACGAGGACGCCGTCGATATAGCCCGGGTCGGCGAGGAGGCGCCGCATCTCGGCGGCGATTGGCGAGACCTTCTCGACGGCGAGTTCGGCGAGCGCCGGCTTGAAGGCCGAGAATTGCGCGCCGCCGAATTCGCGAAGCACGTCCGACTTGGTCCTGCCGGCGAGTGCCGCGTAGATGCCGACCAGGTTGTCGGCCTCCGGCCGGTGCTTGAGGCCGCCGGTCTCCGACGGCAGCGCCTCGGGGTCGGTCTTCGCCTTCCGGAATTTCTGGGCAATCGTGTCGGCGTCGTCGGTCAGTCCGATCCGCGAATATTCCGACGGGTCGGACTTCGACATCTTCTTGGTGCCGTCGCGGAGCGACATCACCCGCGTCGCCGGCCCGGTGATCAGCGGCTCGGTCACCGGGAAGAAAGCGTCGCCAAAGCCGTTCAAGGCGATCGATTCGGCGAAGTCGTTGTTGAACTTGATCGCGATGTCGCGGGTCAGTTCGAGATGCTGCTTCTGGTCCTCGCCGACCGGGACATGGGTGGCGAGATAGGCGAGGATGTCCGCCGCCATCAGCACCGGATAGTCGTAGAGGCCGATCGAAGCGTTCTCGCGGTCCTTGCCGGCCTTTTCCTTGAACTGGGTCATGCGGTTCAGCCAGCCGAGGCGGGCCACGCAGTTGAACACCCAGGTCAGCTCGGCGTGGATGCTGACCTGGCTCTGGTTGAAGACGATCGACTTCCCGGGATCGATGCCGGCGGCAAGGAAAGCGGCGGTGACCTCGCGGGTGTTTTGCTTGAGCTCCGCCGGCCCGCCCCACACCGAGATCGGCACGGTGATCGCGTGGAGATCGACGACGCAATAGATGCATTCATGCGTCGCCTGCATCTCGGCGAAGCGCACGATGGCGCCGAGATAGTTGCCGAGATGAAGGTTGCCGGTGGGCTGGACCCCGGAAAAGACCCGGGGCGGGAACTTGGTCATGGCGTGAAAACTCCCGGAAGTGCGGGCGGGTTTATGAAGGACCCGACGCGGCGGTGCAAGCGCCGGTTCAGGATGGCGTCTGGGTCCGGCTGCGGCGCAGCCCCGTGACCACCCGGCGGAAGTCGATCGCCCCGGTGAGCTGGCAGAAGAGCGCGAAGAGCGCGATGCCGAGGCCGACCAGGACGGCGATGACGATGATCTCAACGCTGAGCCGCGGGTCGTTGACCAGCGGACCGAGGGCGATCACGGCGAGGTAGAGCCCGCCGCCCATGAGGAGCGCCGCGAGGCCGAGGAGCGGCAGCCGCCGCTTGAGGGCAGCGTCGGCCAGGAGATGGCCGCGGCGGTGCAGCGTGTAGACGAGGAGAGCGGTGTTCACCCAGGCGGCGATCGAGGTCGCCGCCGCGATGCCGACCTGGGCATAGAAGACGAAAAGCACGAAGGCGGCGACGACATTCACCACCATCGAGATGCCGCCATACCACATCGGGGTCCGGGTATCCTCGCGGGCAAAGAAGCCGGGCTGAAACACCTTGATCGCCACAAAGGCGGGAAGGCCGGCGGCGTAGGCGGCGAGCGCGGGTGCGGTGGCCGCGGTGTCTTTGGCGGTGAAGGCGCCGTGCTCGAAGAGCACGGTGACGATCGGCCCGGGAATGACGAGCAGCGCCACCGCGGCGGGCAAGGTCAGGGCGGCGGCAAACTCGATCGAGCGGTTCTGCGCGTAGTGGGCATCGTTCTCGCGCCCGGCGCGGAGGGCGCGGGCGAGGTCGGGGAGAAGCACGATGCCGACCGCGATGCCGACGATGCCGAGGGGGAGCTGGTAGAGCCGGTCGGCATAGTAGAGCCATGAGACGGCGCCGGGCAGCGCCGAGGCGATGATGGTGCCGACGACGATGTTGATCTGGGTGATGCCGCCGGCGATCACGCTCGGCCCGGCAAGGAAGGTCAGCCGTTTGACCCCAGGCGTCCAGCGCGGCAGGCGGAGCTTCAGCTTCAGCCCGGCGCGATGGCAGGCGATGTAGAGGAAGACGAGCTGCACCACCCCGCCGATGCTGATCGCCGCGGTGAGGAGCACGCCTGCCGTGACCGTGCCGATCTCGCCGGTCCAGTAGATGTAGATCAGCGCGGCGATCAGCACGGCATTGAGGAGCGAGGGCGAGAACGCCGCCGCGGCGAACCGGCCGACGCCGTTCAGGGCGCCTGAAAGCAGCGACACGATCGAGATCAGCCCGAGATAGGGAAAGGCGATGCGGCTCAGAAGCACCGTCAAATCGAACTTGGCGGGGTCGGCGGCAAAGCCCGGCGCCAGCGCGAAAGTGAGTACCGACATCGCGAGCTCGGCGACGACGGTGAAGACGATGAGCACGCCGGCCAGCGCGGCGAGCAACTCCTCGCCGAACCTGACGGCGTGGACCTGTCCGTCGGTCTCGTGCGTCTTGGTGAAGAGCGGCACGAACGCCGACTGGAAGGCGCCCTCGGCGAACAGCCGCCGGAAGAGATTGGGCAGGCGCTGCGCCACGAAATAGGCTTCGGCGACCGGCCCGGCGCCGAGGGCGGCGGCGATGAAGATGTCGCGGACGAAGCCGAGGACACGGCTTGTCGCCGTGGCGCCGCCGACGGTCGCGAAGTTCTTCAGGAGGGACATGACACCCCCTGTGCCCGATCCCTCACGCCGGCTCCTTGCGTTTTGCCGCGCGCGGCTCGGCCGCGGGCGTCCCGTCGAATGCCGCGACCAGTCGGCGGCGGACGGCGGCCTCGCGGCTCTGGTTGGCGATCTTGTGGCCCATCAGATCCGTCACATAGAAGACGTCGACGACGCGTTCGCCGAAGGTCGAGACATGCGCCGAGGCGATGTTGAGGTTGAGATCGGAGATCGCGCGGGTGAGGTCGTAGAGCAGGCCCGGCCGGTCGATCCCCGAGGCTTCGATCACGGTGAAGCGGTTGGAGAGCCCGTTGTCGACGGAAATCTCGGTTGCCAGCGAGAACGGCTTGAAGCGAGGCTTGCGCCTGGTCTTCTGCGCGGCCACCTGCTCGGGAAGCCGAATTGTCCCGGCAAGCGCCTGCTCGATGAGGGTGCCGACCTTCCGGGCCCGCCGCTCCTCATCCGCTTCGTCGTCGAATTCGCGGCTGATCGAAATCGAGTCGAGGGCTTGCCCGTCGGTGGTCGTGTAGACCTGGGCGTCGACGATATTGGCGCCGGCGATCGTGCAGGCTCCGGCAATGATCGAGAGAAGCCGCGGGTGGTCGGGGGCGAAGACCGTGATCTCGGTCACCGCCTCGAAGTCGCGGGCGCGGATATCGGTGGCGAGCTGACGCCCGGCGCGATCGGCTTCGCGGATGAATTTGGCGTGGGCGATCTTTCGCGGCAGATCGACCCGGAGCCAGTAGGCCGGATAGTGCCGGCTGAGATAGGCCTCGCGCTCCGCCTCCGGCCAATCGGCAAGCGCCTCCGCCAGTTCCTCGCGCGCCGCCGCGACGCGCCGGTCGCGGCTCACCTGGCTGTGGCCGCCGGTGAGGATCGGCTCGGCCTCGTAGTAGAGCGTCCTCAAAAGCTGCCCCTTCCAGCCGTTCCATACGCCCGGCCCGACCGCCCTGATGTCGGCGACGGTGAGAATGAGCAGCATCTTCATCCGCTCGAGGCTCTGCACCACCGCGGCGAAATCGAGGACGGTCTTGCGGTCGTTGAGGTCGCGCGATTGCGCGGTGATGCTCATCAGGAGGTGATGCTCCACCAGCCAGGCAACGGTCTCGGTCTGCGCCGGCGTCAGGCCCAGCCGCGGCCCGACCCTGCGTGCCAGCCGGGCGCCGGCGAGCGAATGGTCCTCGGGGCGCCCCTTGGCGATGTCATGCAGGAAGAGGGCGACATAAAGGACGACACGATCCTTGATCGCCGGGAAGATCTCGCTGGCCAGCGGATGCGCCTCCACCGCCTCGCCGCGTTCGATCTCGGCGAGGTTGCCGATCGCCCGGATCAGGTGCTCGTCGACCGTATAGTGGTGATACATCGAGAACTGCATCATCGCCACGACCTTGCCGAAGTCCGGAATGAAGCGGCCGAGGACGCCGGTCTCGTTCATGGCGCGGAGCACCAGCTCGGCGTTCTTGCGCGACGACAGGATCTCGAGGAACAGCCGGTTGGCCTCCGCATCCTCCTTCACCTTCGCGTCGATCAGCTTGAGCGAGCGCGTCGCAAGCTGCATCGCCGCGGGGTGGAAGGGAAGGTCGTACTTGTCGGCAAGGTGGAAGATGCGGACGAGGTTGACCGGATCGCGCTCGAAGACCTCGACGTCGGCGACGTTGATGCGCTCGTTCTCGACGACGAAGTCGGTCGAGCCGGGAACCTTGCGGTGCCGCTTTCGTCCAAGGCCGAGGAAGCGGTTCAGCGCCGGCACCGGCTTGCCGTGATGCTCCTCGAGCGCGGCGCAGAAGATGCGGGTCAGGTCGCCGACCTCCTTGGCGACCAGGAAGTAGTGCTTCATGAACCGCTCGACGTCCTTGAGGCCGGGATGGGCGGTGTAGCCGAGGCGGATCGCCATCTCCTGCTGGACGTCGAAGGAAAGCCGCTCCTCGGCGCGCCCGGTGAGGAAATGCAGGTGGCAGCGTACCGCCCAGAGGAAATCCTCCGACTTGCGGAACTGGGCCATTTCGGCGCGCGAGAAGACGCCGAGCTTGACCAGCTCCTCGCGCGAGGAGACGCGGTAGAAGTATTTGGCGATCCAGAACAGGGTGTGGAGGTCGCGCAGCCCACCCTTGCCGTCCTTGACGTTCGGCTCGACCAGGTAGCGCGAGGTGCCTTGCTGCCGGTGCCGGGCGTCGCGCTCGGCGAGCTTGGCGGCGATGAACTCGGGACCGGTGCCCTTGACCACCTCCGCGTCGAAGCGGGCGACGAGCTCGTCATAGAGCGGCTTCTCGCCCCAGATGTAGCGCGCCTCGAGCACCGCCGTCCGAATGGTCATGTCGGATCGCGACAGGCGGATGCATTCGGTGACGCTTCGTGTGGCGTGGCCGACCTTCAGCCCGAGGTCCCACAGCACATAGAGGATGAACTCGACGACGCTCTCGCCCCACGGCGTCTGCTTGTAGGGGAGCAGGAAGAGAAGATCGACGTCGGAGCCGGGCGCGAGCGTGCCGCGGCCGTAGCCGCCGACCGCGACGATCGCCATCCGCTCCGACGATGTCGGGTTGTCGCTCGGATAGACGTGGTGGACGGCGAAGTCGTGCACCGCACGGATGATTGTATCCTGGAGACCGGACAGCCGACGCGCGCAGAGCGTGCCGCGGCCGTCCGCCCGGAGCCGGCGTTCCGCCTCGGCGCGGCCCTCGGCCAGCACGTCCTTGAGGCGCGCCACCATCGCGGCCCGCGCCGGCGGCGCGAGCCCGCCCGGCTTGGCTCCCGCGATCGCTGCGAGCTCGTCGGCAAGGCTGTCGCCGTCGAGAAGGGTATCCGTGGCGCTGGTCATCTGCCGCTTCGGGCCAAATCAGATCGGCGCGGACCCTAGCGCGGTTGTTTGGGCCGCGCCATCGCGACCCATAGCCGCCCGGCGGTCATCGGGAAACGCCGCGGCCGAGGCATGGGCGCCGTCAGAACGGCAGCGGCTCGGTGCCGCGGTCGAGCGCGGCAAAGTATTTCTGGTAGGAGAAGACGCGGTTTCGGCGTCGACCGGTCAATTCGCGGACGATCCCAAGGTCAATCAGCGCTTTTAGCGAACTGCCGACCGTAGGGACCGACAGTTTGAGCTCGCGCGCGGCGACGGGAATTGTCGCGATCGGGCGGCGTTGCAGGAACTCGTGGATGCGCAACGCCGAGGCAGCGCGGCGGCCGAGCGAGGCGATCGATGCGCGATCCCGTCCGAAGAGCGTGACGATCTCGCGGGCGGTGGCGACCGCCTGGCTGGCGGTATCGTGCACCCCCGTGAGGAAGAACTCCATCCAGGCCTCCCAGGCGCCGTTTTCTCTGACTTCCTGCAGGAGCCGATAGTACTCGGCGCGGTGCGTCTTGAAATGGAGGCTGAGGTAAAGGATCGGCTCTCTGAGCGCGCCCGATTCGCACAGCATCAACGTGATCAGAAGACGGCCGAGCCGGCCGTTGCCATCGAGAAAAGGGTGGATTGTCTCGAACTGGACATGGGCGAGCCCCGCCTTGATCAGCGGTGTCACCATCGGCGTATCGGCATGGAGGAATTTCTCGAACGAATTGAGGCACTCCATCAGCCTATTGGGCGGCGGGGGAACGAAGATCGCATTTCCGGGACGGGTGCCACCGATCCAGTTCTGCGAGCGGCGGAACTCCCCCGGCTGCTTGCTGGCGCCGCGCCCCGAGCGGAGGAGAATGTCATGTATCTCCCTGATCAGCCGCAGGGACAGTGGAAATCCGCTGCGGAGGCGTCTTATGCCGTGCTCCATCGCGGCCAAGTAATTGGAAACCTCGGTGACATCCTCAATCGGGACCCGGGGAAGTTCATCGCTTTCGAAAAGGAGCAGATCAGTGAGCGTCGATTGCGTACCTTCGATTTGCGAAGAGAGAAGGGCCTCCTTGCGGACATACATGTAGAGAAATACCGGGGTCGACGGCAGGATGTCGGCAACCCCGTCGAGCCTCCCCACCGCTCCCCTTGCCTGATCGTAGAGTGTGAGCATGCCGGCAAGATCGACAGGCGGATCGGGCGGCAGCGGCGGCGGCACGAACGCCCGCACGGGCTCGCCGCCGGCGCTGGTCTCGACCAGGCTGCCAAGCCGCGCCCTCCGATCCATTGGCTGATCCTTAACTAGCCGGTGAGCGTTACTAAAAGATTCGCCCCTTGCCTTTAATAGCAAGCGCCAGTGCGTCGTCCCAGTGTTTCACTCCGATGGGTGATTTGGGGATTGGTCGCGCCAAAGGACGGTATCTCCCCCTACCGCGAGAACATGCGCGAAAACACCCCCGAGCGCCGCTCATCGTCCTCGGCGGGGTGAGCCGTCCCCGATTCGACCGGGAGGCCGGCCCGGCCCCACGCCGAGATTCCGCCCTGCATCACATAGGCGTCGCGATCGCCGGCCATGGCTGCGAGCCGGGCGGCGTGGATGCTGGTCCGGTTGCCGCTCGCGCAGAAGAACACCACCGCCTGGCCCTCGCTAAGCCGGAGCGCACTCGCTTCGAGCCGGCTCAGCGCGACGTTTTCCGAGCCGGGAATACGCGCCCGCGCATATTCGCCGGCCTCGCGGACATCGACCATCAGCGCCCCGGCCTCCATCAGCCGGGCGGCGGCCTCCGCGTCGACATTCTTCAGGGTACGAGCCATTTCATTCTCCTTCCGGGTTCTGCCTGCCGGCCTTTTCCCGGGTGCCGGGAAGGCGGCCAAGTTCGATTTATATGAGACCTTGCTAAATTAGTCATCGCTAATATATAGACCCCGTGCGGAAGCGCAAGGAGGGAAAAATGTCCCGCTTCGAGGCCCTGGAAATTCGCGCATTCTTCGATCAGCCGACCTACACCGTCAGCTACCTGGTGTGGGACCCGAGGACGCGGCGTGGCGCCGTCATCGACCCGGTTCTCGACTACGACCAGGACTCCGGCGAGGTCGATACCGGCTCGGTCGAGACCATCCTCGAGGCCGCGCGCGACGCCGGCGTCGCTGTCGACTGGGTTCTCGAGACCCATGCTCACGCCGACCACCTCTCCGGCGCGCCGTATATCAAGGCCAGGACCGGCGCGAGGATCGGGATCGGCGAGCACATCAAGGAGGTCCAGCGCATCTTCCGGCCGGTGTTCAACTTGACCGACCTTCACACCGACGGGCGGGATTTCGACAAGCTTTTCGCCGACGGCGAGACCTTCATGATCGGCGGCCTCACCGCCGAGGTCCTCTACACCCCCGGCCATACCCCGGCCGACGTCAGTTACAGGATCGGCGGCGCCGTGTTCGTCGGCGACACGCTGTTCATGCCCGATTACGGCACGGCGCGTGCCGATTTCCCCGGTGGCGACGCACGCCGGCTCTATCGCTCGATCAGGCGCCTGCTCAGCCTGCCCCCCGAGACGCGCCTCTTCATGTGCCACGACTACAAGGCGCCCGGCCGCGACAGCTATGCCTGGGAGACGACGGTCCGCGCCGAGCGCGAGGAGAGCGTCCACGTCAAGGACGGCGTCGGCGAGGAAGAGTTCGTCGCCATGCGGACCGCGCGCGACAGCACCCTCGCCGTGCCGCGGCTGCTCCTGCCCTCGATCCAGGTGAACATCCGCGCCGGCCGCTTCCCCGAGGCCGAGGACAACGGGGTCCGCTACCTGATGATCCCGGTCAAGCCGAAACGTCCCGCGGCCGAGCTGGCGCTGGCGCCCGACGCAGCCGAATCGGCGGCGCTTGATACGGATCAAGGACAACCCGCGCTGTCGGCCTGAGTGTCGAAGGCCAGAATCGGACAAACCACCAATCAAGGGAGAGTTCCATGTCAGGGGTCGTTGTTCTTGGCGCTGGCCTCGGCGGTGTCATCATGGCCTACGAAATGAAGGACAAGCTTGGCGCGAACGACAAGCTCACCGTCGTCAATCTCGGCGCCAGCTACTCCTTCGTCCCGTCCAATCCGTGGGTCGCCGTCGGTTGGCGGAAGCGGAAGGATATCTCGGTCGAACTCGCCCAGATCTTCGAAAAGCGCGGCATCGCCCTCCGCCCGGAAGGCGCCAAACGCGTCCATCCGGCCGAGAACCGCATCGAGCTGAACGACGGCTCTTCCGTCAGCTATGATTATCTGATCATCGCCACCGGACCCGAGCTTGCCTTCGACGAGGTCGAAGGACTCGGACCCGAGGCCAATACCCAGTCGATCTGCCATATCGACCACGCCGAAAGAGCCCGGACCGCGTTCGACGCGCTGGTCAAGGCGCCGGGCCCGATCGTGGTCGGTGCGGTGCAGGGCGCCTCCTGCTTCGGCCCGGCCTATGAATTCGCCTTCATCCTCGACACCGCGCTCCGCCGCGCCAGGAAGCGCGACCAGGTGCCGATGACCTTCGTTACCCCCGAGCCCTATATCGGCCATCTCGGCCTCGACGGGGTCGGCGACACCAAGAGCCTGCTCGAAAGCGCCATGCGCGAGCGGCACATCAAATGGATCACCAATGCCAAGGTGAAGAAGGTCGAGGCCGGCAAGATGGTCGTCGAGGAAGTCGACGAGACCGGCGCGGTCAAGGCGACCCACGAGCTGCCCTTCGCCTATTCGATGATGCTTCCCGCCTTCCGCGGCGTCTCCGCCATTCGCGGTATCGAGGGACTGACCAATCCGCGCGGCTTCGTCCTGATCGACAAGTATCAGCGCAACCCGGTCTTCAAGAATATTTTCGGGATCGGCGTCGCGGTGGCGATCCCCCCGGTCGGCAAGACGCCGCTGCCGGTGGGCGTGCCGAAGACCGGCTTCATGATCGAATCGATGGTGACCGCCACCGCCGAGAACGTCGCCGCCCTGATCGCCGGCAGGGAGCCGCGGGCGGTCGCGACCTGGAACGCGGTCTGTCTCGCCGATTTCGGCGACGAAGGCATCGCTTTCATCGCCCAGCCGCAGATCCCGCCGCGCAACGTCAACTGGTCGTCGTCCGGGAAATGGGTCCACACCGCCAAGGTCGGGTTCGAGAAGCATTTTCTCCGCAAGGTCCGCCACGGCAAGGCGGAGACCTTCTACGAGAACCTGGTCCTCGACGTGCTCGGCATCAAGAAGCTCAAGGAAGTGCACGTCGAGCCGGCCGAGTAGCACCGAAACATGATGGAGTTCACAGCATGACGATCGAACGCGCCGTACTCGCCTTCGCCGGCCTGATGGTCCTTGGGTCCCTGGCGCTTGGCTACTGGGTGTCGCCCTGGTGGTACATCCTCACCGCCTTTGCCGGGCTGAACCTGTTCCAGTCGGCGTTCACCGGCTTCTGCCTGCCGGCGATCGTGCTCAAGCGACTGGGCCTGAGGTCCGGCCCGGCTTTCAGCTGCGTCCGCAACCCGGCGGGATAGGGCTGGTGCCGCGCGCGCGTTCCACGGCCGTCGCTCTCCTCGTCCTCCTCGTCTCGCCCGCGGCTCTGGCCGCCGGCGAGTTCGAGGTGACGCCGAGCGTGATCGACGAGACCAAGGCGGTGTTCGGCCGCGTCGAAAGCCGCGATTCGGTGCCGGCGCGGGCGCGTATCGGCGGCACGGTCAGCGCGATCAAGGTCGACGAGGGCAGCGAGGTCGCCGAGGGCGACGTCGTCGCGGTGATCCTCGACGAGAAGATCGAGCTGGAGCGGCAGGCGGCGGACGCCAAGGTGCAGGCGCTCGCCTCGCAGCTCGAAAATGCCAAGACCGAGCTGGCGCGCTCGGAGCAGTTGCTCGCGAGCGGCTCGGCGACGCAGAGCCGGGTCGATCTGGCGCGCACCCAGGTCGAGGTTCTCACCAACCAGCTCGCGGCCGCCGAGGCCGAACGCGCCGTCGTCGTCGCCCGCGCCGGCGAGGGCGAGGTTCTGGCGCCTGCCTCGGGCCGCGTCCTTCGCGTGCCGGTGACGCAAGGCTCGGTGGTGCTTCCCGGCGAGGAGATCGCACTGGTCGCCGGCGGCGGCTATTTCCTCCGCCTGGCGCTGCCTGAACGCCACGCCGCCGAGATCGCCGAGGGCGAGACCGTCCAGGTCGGGACCCGCCCGGATGCGGCGGCTGCCGGAGCGGCTCCGCCCGACGCCCAGTCCGGCCGCCTCGTCAAGGTCTACCCGCAGATCGAGGACGGCCGCGTCCTCGCCGATGTCGAGGTCGGCGGCCTCGGCGACTACTTCGTCGGCGAGCGCACCATCGTCTGGATTCCGGTGGGAAAGCGCACGGTTCTGTCGGTGCCGCCCTCGGCCGTCTTCACCCGCCACGGCGTCGATTATGTCCGCCTCGCGGCTCAGGGCGGCGGCATCGACGTCGCCGTCATCGCCGGCGCCGCCTTCGAGGATAAGGGCGAGACGCGGCTCGAGGTGCTCTCCGGATTGAGGCCGGGCGACCGGGTCGTCGTGCCATGAAGCTCGGCATTGCCGGCCGGCTGACTTCGGCCTTCATCGGCTCGCCGCTGACGCCGCTTCTCCTGCTCGCGTCGCTGGCGCTCGGTCTCGTCGCCCTCGTCACGCTGCCGCGCGAGGAGGAGCCGCAGATTTCCGTGCCGATGGTCGACATTCACGTGGCGGCCGACGGCCTCAAGGCCGAGGACGCCGTCAAGCTCGTCACCGAGCCGCTCGAGACGATCGTCAAGAGCATCGACGGCGTCGAGCATGTCTATTCGCAGACCGAGGACGACCGGGTCGTGGTGACGGCGCGCTTCCTGGTCGGCACCAGCGCCGACGCCGCGATCCTTCGCGTCCACGACAAGGTTCGCGCCAACCTCGATCGCATCCCGGTCGGCATTCCCGAGCCGCTGATCGTCGGTCGCGGCATCGACGATGTGGCGATCGTCGTGGTCACGCTGTCGCCGAAGCCCGAGGCGGCGGAGCGATGGGACGCCAACGGCCTCACGCGACTCGCCCGAGAACTCCAGGTCGAGGTCGCCAAGCTGCCGGATATCGGGCTCACCTACATCGTCGGCGCGCAGCCCGAGGCGATCCGCATCGAGCCCGATCCCGAGCGGCTGTCGCTCTACGGCATCACCCTTCAGCAGCTCGCCGCCAAGGTCGAAGGCGCCAATCGCTCCTTCCTCGCCGGCGATGTCCGCGCCGATGGCCGGCAAATCGATCTCGTCGCCGGAGAGACCCTGCAGACCCTGCCCGAGATCGGCAATCTTCTCCTGACGGCGCGCGACGGCCGCCCGGTTTATGTCCGCGACGTTGCCGATGTCCGCCTCGTCACCGACACCGCCGAGACCCGGGTGGGCGAGGTCCGGAAGGTCGGCGACGGCCTCCAACAGGTTCCCGCCGTCTCGCTCGCCATCGCCAAGCGGCCGGGCACCAATGCGGTGGTGATCGCCGAAGAGATCGTCAAGCGGCTCAACGAGGTGAGCGGCCGCATCTTCCCTTCGGACGTCGAAATGACGGTGACGCGGAATTATGGCGAGACCGCCAACGAGAAGGCCAACGAGCTCCTCTTCCATCTTGGGCTCGCTACCGTCTCGATCGTCATCCTCGTCGCTTTCGCCATTGGCTGGCGCGCCGCGGTCGTCGTGGCGATCGTCATCCCGACCACGATCCTGCTGACGCTGTTTGCGGCCAACTTGCTGGGCTACACGCTGAACCGCGTCAGCCTCTTTGCCTTGATCTTCTCGATCGGCATCCTCGTCGACGACGCCATCGTCGTCATCGAGAATATCGCCCGGCACTGGGCGATGGACGATGGTCGCTCGCGCGCCCGCGCCGCGATCGACGCCGTCGCCGAGGTCGGCAACCCGACCGTCGTCGCCACGCTGACCGTTGTCGCGGCGCTCCTCCCGATGCTCTTCGTGTCGGGACTGATGGGGCCCTATATGAGCCCGATCCCGGCGATCGCGAGCGCCGCGATGCTGTTCTCGTTCTTCGTCGCGGTGATGCTGACGCCGTGGCTGATGGTGCGCCTCGGCGGCCGCGGCGAGGCCGGTCACGAGCACGGCAAGGTCGGCTTTCTCGGCCGTCTTTATGTCGCCGTCGCTCGTCCGATCCTCGCGAGCCGCCGCCGCGCCTGGCTCTTCCTGGCAATCGTCGGCGGGCTGACCGTCGGTTCGCTCGGCCTCTTCTACACGGAGAACGTCACCGTCAAGCTTCTCCCCTTCGACAACAAGACCGACCTCCAGGTCGTGGTCGATCTTCCCGAAGGCTCGTCGGTCGAGGACACCGACCGCGTATTGCAGGCAGCGGTGGCGCGGCTCGCCGACATTCCCGAGGTGGTGTCGTTCCAGACCTATGCCGGGACCTCGGCGCCGTTCAATTTCAACGGCCTGGTTCGCCACTATTATCTGCGCGCCCTGCCCAATCAGGGCGACGCCCAGGTCAATCTCGTGCCGAAGGGTGAGCGCGACCGCGCGAGCCATGCGATCGCGCTCGACATGCGCCAGCGCCTTGCCGGCCTGGAGATGCCGGCGGGCACCTCGGTCAAGGTGGTGGAGCCGCCGCCCGGTCCACCCGTCCTGTCGACGCTCCTCGCCGAGATCTACGGACCCGACGCCGAGACGCGGCGCGCGGTGGCGGCCAAGGTGCGGGAAGCCTTCCAGAGCGTCCCCTTCATCGTCGACGTCGACGATTCCTACGGAACCCCGACCGACCGGCTGCGCATCGTCATCGATCAGGACAGCCTCGAATATCACCGCGTCGAACAGGCCGACGTCTACCAGACCATCCGCGCCTTCTACGGCGACACCACGGTCGGCTATTCGCATCGCGGCGGCGAGCGCCAGCCGATCCCGATCACAATCGGCCTCGCCAAGGACCACCGCGTCCTCGACGAGCGGGCGCTGGCGACGCCGGTGCCGGCCAATGCGCTGCCCGGCGAGCGCGGCATCGTCGAGCTCGGCGACGTCGTCCACGTGGTTTCCGGCAAGGCGTCCTATCCGATCTTCCGGCACAACGGCCGCACCGCCGAGATGGTGACCGGAGAGCTCGCCGGGGCCTTCGAAGCGCCGGTCTATGGCATGCTCGCGGTGCAGCGGGCGATCGACGCCGCCGACTGGGGCGACCTGCCGAAGCCGGTGATCTCGCTCCATGGCCAGCCCGACGACGAGTCGCAGCCGACGCTGCTCTGGGACGGGGAATGGGAGGTGACCTGGGTGACCTTCCGCGACATGGGCGCCGCCTTCATGGTGGCGATCGTCGGCATCTATATTCTGGTCGTCGCCCAGTTCGGCTCGTTCAAGCTGCCGCTGGTCATCCTGACGCCGATTCCGCTCACCTTCATCGGCATCATGATCGGCCACTGGCTGTTCGCGGCGCCGTTCACTGCGACCTCGATGATCGGCTTCATCGCGCTCGCCGGCATTATCGTCCGGAACTCGATCCTGCTCGTCGACTTCATCCGCCAGGCGCAGACGGCCGACCGCAGCCTCCGCGAGGTGCTGCTCGAAGCCGGCGCCATCCGCTTCAAGCCGATTCTCCTCACCGCGCTCGCCGCGATGATCGGCGCCGCGGTGATCCTCGCCGACCCGATCTTCCAGGGCCTGGCGATTTCGCTCCTCTTCGGCCTCGCCTCGTCGACGGCGCTGACCGTGCTGGTGATTCCGGCGATCTACATCGCGCTCCGCGACCGTCCGCGCCGCCACGGCGCCGCCCCCGAGCCTCAGGCCGGGCTTGCGGCGGAGCCATTGGCGGAAGTCGAGGCCGGCACCGCGTAGGCCGACCCCCGGCAAGC
This sequence comes from uncultured Alphaproteobacteria bacterium, assembly GCA_963792845.1. Taxonomy (GTDB): domain Bacteria; phylum Pseudomonadota; class Alphaproteobacteria; order Rhizobiales; family Kaistiaceae; genus Bauldia. The sequence goes on along the minus strand of CAWBXW010000004.1, from coordinate 176,491 downwards.
CTTGCTGGGCAGCCAGAGGGTTTCTCTCGCAAGCCGGCATGCCCGCTGCTAGGTTGCGCTTTCGCGACAGATGCCCGTGGAGGGCGCGCGGCGTCGTCGGGGGGCTGATGGCGACCATCTTTCTTAGCCATTCGAGCCGAGACGATCGGCTGGCGAGCGATTTGCAGGGTTGGCTCTTGGCCAATGGCTTCGACGACTTGTTCGTCGACCATTCCGACATTCGCCTCGGCGACCGCTGGCGGGATGCGTTGCGGAGCGCGAAAGGCTCCTGTCGCGTGGTGCTTTGCCTCGTGACTCCCGACTGGCTCGCATCCGACGAGTGCATTGGGGAGTTCACAGCGGCTTTCTATAGCGGCAAGCGAATCATTCCGCTTTTCGCGCGGCTTAGCGCCGCTCTCGATGACGTTCAGCGCCGGCGTCTCGACAGGGCTCGGGCTGAGGACCAGGGGTTCGACCTCTCGGAAGCGATCAGGGATGGTCAACTCGACCTCGCCTCGCGGCCGGAGATCGAGCGGAGGCTGGCGGGGGGCCTACGCGCCGGCGGAGCTCTGGCCAAGGTGGGGCTTGACCCGGAAGCGTTCGAGATCGATCGGGAGTCGCGCCCTTCGCCCTTCCCGGGACTGGAATCTTTTGGCGACGACGATGCCGATGCCGCGATCTTCTACGGGCGGTCGCCGGAGATCGCGCGATGTCTTGAGGATCTCCGCGAAATGCGGGCCGGCGGCGTCAGGCAGCCCTACGTCATTCTCGGCGCGTCCGGCTCCGGCAAATCGTCGCTTCTCAAGGCCGGCGTGCTGCCCCGTCTTCGCCGGGAGCGGGGCTGGGTGGTATTGCGCTCCTTTCGTCCCGGGGCCGATCCCCTGTTCAATTTCGCCAACGCGATAGCACGGACATTCGCCGACCACGCCGAGAGCCTTTCGCCCGGCGCCATTCGCGACGATCTCCTCGCGGCATGGCGGACCGCGCGGAAAGGGAGCCGATTCGTGCCGCCGGACGGCTCCGCGGCGATCGCGGAGCACGTCGGCTCCTACTTCGCACGTCTCAGGGAAAAGGCGGGGCGACCGCACTCGACGGTGCTGATCGCGCTCGATCAAGCGGAGGAGCTGGCGCGTTCGCCAGGCGAGCCGGCCGACGCCGTCTCGGACTATCTCCGCGCGACGGCGATCGGGTTGTCCAGCGCCGCCGCCGCTTCCGGCGAGGCCTCCGCACTCCTCGTTCTCACCATTCGCAGCGACAGCTTTGCGGAGTTCCAGAAGTCCGAACGCTTCATCGGCTTCGATGCCCGCTGCTGCGACATTCGGCCCGTGCCGCTTTACCGATTCGATGCCGCCATCGAGGAGCCGGCGGCACGCTATGGCATCCAGATCGAGCCTGGCCTAGTCGAGGCAATGATCGACGACGCGCCGGGCGAAGACGCGCTGCCGCTTCTCGCCTTTGCCCTCCAGCGGCTGTGGAAGCAGTACAGCGCGGAGAAGCGCCTGCAGCGGACCGGCTATGACAGCATCGGCAAGCTGTCGGGAATGATCGATGATGCCTCTGAGCGTGCCTTGGCCGGACTCGATCCCGAGCGGGATGAGCCGCTGGCGAAGCCCGTCGGCCGAGAGATCGAGACGCTCGCCGCGCACATCTTCATTCCTCGCCTCGCCCAGATCAGCGACAGCGGCGCCCCGATCCGGCGGGTGGCGGCCGTCCAGCGCTTCGACGCGGCAGCGCGGACACTTATCGACAATTTCATCCGCTGGCGGCTCCTCGTCGCCAAGCCTGCGCCCGAGCCGGGCTCTGCGACCGTTGAAGTCGCCCACGAGGCTATCTTCCGCTCGTGGGCGCGGCTGCAGAACTGGATCGAACAGGAGCGGTCGCGGATGCAGATTCTCCGCGATCTTGAAAGCGCGGCGCGCGACTGGGACCACCGGAGGCGGGCTAAGGCCTATCTCGATCATCGCGGCCACCGGTTGAAGGAGACACTGGCGCTGGTCGGGTCGCCGGATTTCGGCCAGCAGGCGGGGGAACGCGAGCGCCACTATCTGAAGGCGTGCCGGCGAGCCCGCGGCAAGCGCCGCGCGGCGGCTGTGGCCGCCGCCGTGCTTCTTGCCATCACTGCCTTCGTCGTTGCCGGAATCTTCGAATTCAATGACATGCGTTCTGCGATGCGCGCTGCCGCCGAGCAGCAGATCGCCGGCGGTTTGCCCCTCGACGCGGCGAAGTATGCGATAGCTGGCACCCTCGATCGTACCGCGCTCGGCACGCTTATCAAGGTCCCCGATGCCGAAACAGCATTGCGCCAGACCGGATTCACGGTGAAGCTCCTTGTCGGCGTCGACGAGACCTATGCTGCCGATGCTTTCGAACTGACCGGCGACGGAACCCGGCTGGTTATCCAATCAGTCGACGATGCCGGCGCCGTTTGGGATGTCGATCGAGGCACCAGACTGACGGAGCTGGGTGGCAACGGATCGGTCACCTCCTTCAACGTAAGCGACGACGGCACTAGGCTGGTTACCCGATCCACCGACAACGGCCTGTCCTTTTGGAATCTCACGACCGGAGAACGACTTGGCGGATCCGGCTCGGCGTCCTATGCCAAGGCATTCATCAGCTCGCGGACCATGCGGCTGGTAACCTTGTCCGAGTCCGGCACAGCGACACTTTGGGACCTGAAGACCGCGCAATCGCTCGGTATCGTCGGCACCGCGAACGAGGTCGATGGCTTCAAAATGACGAGTGATCCCCCGCGCTTGCTTATCCATTCGCGCCAAAGGGCGTGCATTTTGATTGACGCGCTCACCGGTACAGAGATCGCCGACCTCGGCGGACCGGATTCCTGCGATCAATATGGCTTCGTTGGAAAAGGAACCCGGCTGCTCTCGGTGACGACATCTGGGATCGGAACGCTTCGCGACACAAAAGATGCATCGCCAATCACGACGATCAACCCCGGCAGCCGCATCTCGGGGTTTGCATCCAGCGCCGACGGTTGGCGACTGATTACCCGAACCATCTACAATATCCTGACGCTTTGGGACGCAAAGACCGGTGCGTGGATCGCGGACATCGGCTCCTCCGACGCCGACAATTACAACTTCTCTGACGATGGCAGGCAGATCATCGAGCGCTCGACTAACAGCACCGGTAGGTTGCTCGATGCCGCCACCGGCAAGGTCCTGACGCAATTCGGTGCGGGTGAACTGAGCCAGTATGCCTTTGCCTCAAAAGGCGATCGCCTCGTCACCCTGACTTTAGACAAGGCCGCAAGCCTTTGGGACAGCGCAACGGGAACGAAGATCGTCACCCTGTCGCCGCCGGGAGGCGCTGAGGTTGGCGAGTTCTCGCCGGACGGCTCGCGCCTGTCGGTGGGGGCGACCGCAGTGAAGGGCAGCCTGTGGGACGCGACAACGGGGCGGAAGATAAGCGACTATGGCGATGTGGCGGAGGCTGACTCGATCATCACCTTCGCGAAGAGCTCGCCACGCTTCGTGACATCGAACAGCAGCAATGCCGGCTCCTTGTGGGACAGCACTGACGCCTCATTCCTGGCTGACCTCGGCGGCGAGGGCGCGGTTGCGGACGCCGCCATTTCGGCGGATGGATCGCGCATCGCGACACAGTCGGTTTTCGAGACGATGGCGGTTTGGGATGCTTCAAGGCTACCCGGCAAACGCAAGGGGCCTGACCTTCGCGCTTATGTCTGCGAGCTCAATTACGATGCCATCGGGGTATTTCCAGCCGACGTCCGATCGGCGGCCGTCCAGCCCCCAGACGTGAGCGTGGCGGTTGGCGGCCACCTCGCCGGCCGACCTTGGCATCCGTGCGACTGGCGCGGTCTGCTTAGCCTGGAGGGCTGGGGCCAGATGTTGCGCTTCTGGGCGGTCCGGCTTGGCTTGCCATGGGACTATGACTGCGGCGAACGCACGGCCTTCGGCGGCATCGATCCTGAGGCTGCGTCCTTGTGTTCATCGGAGGATTCAGAGGACTCAACATCCGACCCCGCCAGCGACACCCCGAGCGCGGTCGTCCATTTGAGGCCTGCGTCGGTGTCCCCGCGCGGGCGGTATTCGCAGCCGACCCAGCCGCGATAGCCGAGTCCGTCGAGCGCCTCGAAGATGGCGCGATAGGCGATCTCGCCCTCGTCGGGCTCGGCGCGGCTCGGCACCGCCGCGATCTGGACGTGGCCGATCTTGTCGAAATGGGTCGAGAGCCGGGTGAGCACGTCGCCCTGGGCGACGCCGATGTGATAGGCGTCAAACATCAGCCTGACATTGGGCGCGCCGACCCGCTCGATGATCTCGGCCGCGACTTCGACGGTCGAGTAGAAGTAGCCGGGATTGTCGCGCCGGTTGAGCGCCTCGAGCACGATGTCGAGGCCGAGCGCCGCCGCCTTCGGCGCCGCCGCCTCGAGGTTCCGCACGAAGACCTGGGCGGCCGCGGGCCGGGCCGCCTCCGGGACCAGCCCGGCCATGACGTGGACATGCGAACCACCGGCGGTCCGGCAATAGGCAAATGCCAGCTCAGCGAGGCCCATGAACTCGGCCTCGCGTCCCGGAACCGCGGCGAGCCCGCGGTGACCGTCCGCGCCCGGCCCGATATTCGTATTTATCCCCAACAGGATAACGCCCGAACTCGGCGCAGGTTGCCCGCACCTCCTCAGCCGGCACATCGTAGGGGAAGTGCAGCTCCACCGCCCTGAATCCCGCCCGCCCCGCCGCACGAATCCGGTCGAGAAGCGGCAGATCGCCCCACAGGAAGCCGAGATTGGCGGAGAAACGCGGCATGCGGACGCTTCGCGGGGTTCGGGCAGGGAGATCGCGGGTGAAATTCGCTCCGGCAGTCTTTATGACGGGAACGCCGATTTCCAAACCGTTGTTTACATCCAGGAGCCGCCGCCATGAAATTCGGAGCCTCGTCGTGGCCTTTTCAGTGGGAGCCGCCCTATGAGGATTGCATCCGCCGCGTCGCCGGCCTCGGCTTCAGGGCAATCGAGCTGATCGCCTGGAACCGCGACTACCTCAACGACTACTGGACCAAGGCCAAAATCGCAGACATCAAGACCGAATTGAAGAATTCAGGCATCGCCCTGTCGCAGTTCGTCCACACGCCGCACGACCTCTCCAACGCCGATACGGCGAAGCGCGACACGGCCGTCGAGGACTGGAAAAAAGCAACCGAGGTCGGCGCCGAGCTCGGCGCGCCGATCATCAACATGGTCGCTTCGCATCCCTTCGCCATGCGCGACACCGTCGAGATGCCGCGCATCACCACCAAGCCGCTGGTTCAGAAATATGCGACGCGCGACGTCCCGCGCGGCGTCGACTGGGACCAGAACTATGAGGACTATGTCGAGGCGCTCAGGCGGTGCGCCGAGGCCTGCGGCAAGGCCGGCGTCAAAATGAGCGTCGAGCCGCATCCCGGCCGCTATCTCGCCAACCACGACGGCGCGTTGCGGCTGCTCGAGCACGTCGATCATCCGGCGATGGGCATCAACTTCGACCCGAGCCACACCTTCCCGTGCGGCGATTTTCCCAACATCACCGTCTACCGGCTGGGCAAGCACATCCTCCACCTGCACGTCTCCGACAATGACGGCGTCACCAATGTCCATTGGCGTCCCGGCATGGGCAAGATCGACTGGGTGGCGATGTTCCAGGCACTCAAGGACATCGGTTATGACGGCACCGTGTCGATCGAACTCGAGGATGTTCCGGGCGTGTCGCGCGGACCGAACTCAGCCGCGCCCGGTGTCTACCGCAACGTCACGGCTACCGACGAATTCGTCGCCGAGACGGTCGCGGCCATGAACTACCTCAAGGGCATCTGCAAGGATCTCGGCATTCGCGTCGAGTGATCCTTCGCGGCGAGGCCATGGAGACGTGACGCGATGGCGATGGCCGGCATTGTCTATGTCGGGACCTATAGCGAGCCGATCCTGTTCGGCACCGGCCAAGTGGTAGAGGGGAAGGGCAAGGGCATCCATGCCTTCCGCTTCGATCCCGCTGCCGGATCGCTGACGCCGCTCAGTATCACCGAAGGCGTCCGCAATTCGTCCTATCTCTGTTTCGACCCGACCCGGACGCGGCTCTACTGCGTCAACGAGTTCAAGGAATATGAGGGCAGGCCGAGCGGCGCGGTCAGCGCGTTCTCGATCGATCCAGGCAGCCACACGCTTGCTTTCCTCAACATGAAGGCGAGCCGCGGCACCGATCCCTGCCACCTTATGGTCGACCGCAGCGGCCGCAATCTCGTCGTCGCCAATTTCGCGAGCGGCAGCGTCGCGGTGCTGCCGATCAACCCGGACGGCTCGCTCGAGGAGGCAAGCGACTTGGTCCAGCACCGGGGCTCCAGCGTCGATCCGAAGCGGCAGGCCGGCCCGCACGCACACGCCATTGAGATCGACGCCGCCAACCGCACCGTCTTCGTGCCCGACCTCGGCCTCGACCGGGTGATGATCTATGGGCTCGACGCCGGGCGCGGCAAGCTCACGCCGAATCCCCACCAGCCTTTCCTCGGCGTGAAGGCGGGCGCAGGGCCGCGCCAGCTCGTCATGCATCCGAACGGCCGTTTCGCCTACCTGATCAACGAGCTGAACTCGACGATGTCGGCCTACGCCTATGATCCTGCCAAGGGGACGCTCACCGAGCTACAGACGCTGTCGACGCTGCCTAGGGACTTCACCGGGGTCAGTACCTGCGCCGAGGTGCAGATCGCTCCGTCGGGCAGGTTCCTCTACGGCTCGAACCGCGGCCATGACAGCATCGCCATCTTTGCCGTCGGCGACGACGGCAGGTTGACGGTGATCGGTCACGAGAGCACCCGCGGACACACCCCGCGCAATTTCGAGATCGATCCGTCCGGTGAGTTTCTCGCCGCGGCCAACCAGGACTCCGACAGCGTCGTGATGTTCCGGATCGACGCGAAATCGGGAAAACTCACGCCGACCGGCGGCGTCGTCGAGGCAGGAACCCCGATCTGCGTCCGGTTCCTGTAACGCGGCTGGCTGGCCTCCAGCGCGGCGTCTCGGCTATCCTTGCGACGCCATGCGACAGATCAGCGTCATCATCGTTGGGCCGGCAGCAGCCCTTGTGGGAACCAAGGGCAGGGCCGGCCGGCCGGCCTGGCGGATAACGGCCGTTCTGCTCCTTGCCCTCTTCGATTCTCCCCATCGCCGCCCGCGGCGGCGTCGCGGAGAACGCCACGTTCCTGCCGATTCCGTCACTCTATCCTTCCGAGCGCATCTTCCTCGACTCGATTGCCGAGGCCGAGAAAACCCCGGTCGCGCCGCGCCGGGTATCGGGACTGACGGTGCCGCATCACCTGCTTGCGGCCGACCTCATCGCCCGTGCCTTCCTGGTCGCGCGCGATAATCGCTATGACCGGATCGTCATCCTCTCGCCGGATCACTTCAAGCGGTCGCACCATCCCTTCGCCACGACGCGGCGGCCGTTCGAGACGGTGTTCGGCCCCATCCCGGCCGATACCGCCAGCATCGAACGCCTGCTCGGCAGCAAGTCGCTCGTCGAGGAGTCGGATCTGTTCGAGCGGGAGCACGGCATCGCCGCCGAGCTTCCCTATGTCCGGCGCTTATTTCCCGGGACGCCGATCGTGCCGATCACGGTGGCGATCGGCTCGAGCCGGGCCGACTGGGACGCGCTTGTCGCCCTCCTCGACCCGATCGTCACCGAGAAGACTCTGGTCCTGCAGTCGACCGATTTTTCCCACTATCTGCCGCTCGCCGAGGCGATCCTCCGCGACCAGGAAACCCTCAACGTCATCGCCGCGGGCGATCTCGACGCGGTCACCAGATTGCGCCAGCCCAATCATCTCGATTCGCGCGGCGCCCAGTACATCCAGATGCGGCTCCAAGCCGAGCATTTCGCGGCGCGGCCGATCGTCATCGCCAACTCCAACATGCAGTTCTATACCGGCCGGGTCGAGGAGCGGACGACCAGCTACATCGTCCAGGTCTACGAGTTCGCCGAGCAGGCGTCGCGGGTCGATCCTGCGGGCTACGCCGACGGCGCGATGGTCTGCTTCGCCGGCGATACTTTCTTCGGTCGCCATCTTGCCCCCGTCGCCTCCCGCCCGGAAATCCGCGAGAAGCTCGTCGGCGAAATCCGCGACGTACTCGGCGACTGCCGGCTTGTCGTCAACCTCGAAGGCGTCATGGTGCCGGAAATGCCGACCGGCCTGGGCCCGCTGACGCTGGTGATGCCGGAGGAGCTGACGCTCGAATGGCTGAAGGCGCTGCACGTCGTCGCCGTCAGCCTCGCCAACAACCACGCCAACGACCTCGGCGCCGAGGCCCGTGCCGCCATGGCGGCGCGGCTTCGCGCTGCCGGCATCGCCGTTCTCAGCGATGGCGCGCCGGTCGATCTCGGCCCGCTCAGGGCGGTCGCCCTGTCCGACCTCGACAACACCGGAACGCCGCAGAAGGACAGGATCGGCGATGCCGACCTCGAGGAGCTCACGCGCTCCGACGCGGCGCCGCCGCTTGCCGCATTCATGCATTGGGGGACCGAATTCGTCGCCGAGCCCGGACCGCGGGAATTGGAGATCGTCGACGGGCTCCGGCGCGCCGCGGTCTCGCTGATCGTCGGCGCCCATCCGCACGTGGCGAGCGATCGGCTCGCCGGGCTCGCCGGCGGCGAAGCGCTGCTCGCCTATTCGCTCGGCAATTTCCTGTTCGACCAGCCTGGAGACCGCCCCACGGGGGCGGTGCTTGAGGTCCGCTTCTTCCCGCAGGGCACGTTCTTCGCCCGGCTCGTTCCGATCCCAAACTTCTACGACCGGGCGCTTGGCATGCGGTGATTTGCCCCTGCCCAAGGCAGGTGAAAACTTGGCTGCTATTTTAATCTTGAAATAATTCAGCCCGTGTTCTTGTAATATTGTGCGTTTAGCTTATGTAAGCACTTATGAAAAATCACAAATTTGGCGTCGGCGAGAAAGTCAGCTTTTACAACCGCCTGCGCATTTCAGCCGTGCACGGTGAGTTCGAAGTCGTGAGACTTCTTCCCGCCGAAGGCGGCGAGATGCAATATCGTATCAAGAGCTCGCTTGAACGGACGGAACGCGTCGTCGCCGAGGACCAGCTTGTCCTGTGGAAGACGCGGGAGGGCGCCGCATAGCGCGGCTGCCAAAGTGAAATGATGGCCGTCTTCGACTATTCGGCGCCCGCCGGACTTTTCTTCGGCACCCCGGGGCGGAACCGGAAGATGACCTACCGGCGGTTCGGATCGGCTGCCGAGGCGATTCAATTCGCGATCGAGGAACTCGACGCCGTATCTCTCGCCTATGCGACTTCTCGAGGTCGACGAAGACCGATTCGAGCGGAAGGCGATCCGCGGCCTCTACGAGCATCCGGACTATCCTCGCCTTCGCCACAACGCCGGCGCATAGGAGCCGTCGGCGTACCGTCCGACGAGCATCGCGTTGAATGGAAAATCAGGTACGCTCTCCACGTCGATCAAATCCACTTTTCGCCTGCCCGGGCACGTTCCGGCGTCAGTTCGATTCCGCCGTTCGCGGGATGAAGTAGAGCAGATCGATCGTCGGCGAGGCGGGGGTGGTGCCGTCGGCCAGCTCGAAGACGAACTGGAAGACGTGATGCGAGGATTTCGGTGCGGTGAAATTAAGTGCGAAGCGACGCGCTTCGCCGGGCGCAAGCTCGGCGGTGAACGGAATGGGTATCCGCATGTTCTGCTGGTCGAGCGGCAGCGTCACCGTCGGGTAACCGCGCTCGACCGCACCCGGCGCGCCGAATTCGGCCGCCTCGCCGATATAGGCGACGGGGATGTCCATCGAGACCGGCGAGACGCGGTGGTTGGTCGCGCCGGAGCTGTCGGTCCAGTCATATCCGAGATCGCCGGTCACCCGCGTCATCAGGTAGGGATCACGGATATAGGTGGCGTCCGCCATGCTGCCGAGAAACCCGGCATCCCTGATGTCGCCGAGGCAGCGGACGGCCTCGTCCTGCGAGGCGCACGGGAATTCGCCGGTGAGCGCGTCGGTATCGACGCCGAGCGCCTTCATGCCATCGATCACCGAGAGCTCCTGGTAGGTGTCGAATGTACCGATATCGAGGCTGAGGCTGTCGGTGACCGGTCCGTCCTCGGTGCCGAAGGCATAGGTCAGCCGGGCATTCTCGACCTGACCCCAGCCGTAGTTCTGGAGTGAAAAGTTGGGAGCGAAAGCCTGGGCCTCGCCGGGTCCGAACACCGTCACATAGGGTTCGAGGTCGCTGGTCGATTCGGCGAGGTCGAAATAGGCGGACGTGATCTCCGCCGTCTGGTTGCCGTCGTTGGACAGCTCGATGACCAGGAAGACCGGGGCGAACTGGAGCGGATCCTCGAAGAGGCTGGACGACAAGCCAACCGAATCAGAATGGATCGTGCCGTCGCCTTTCCAGAGGTCCATGATTTCCGGCGAATCGAGCCGGATATCGACTTCGTCGTCGCCGGGCGTCGCCGTGTAGACATAGGAGGACATGTCGGGATCGCCGGCGACGAAATCGTCGTTGCTCTTGGTGTCGATATAGGCGTTAACAACCACCCCTTCGTTCTGCGCGACGACGATCGGAGGATCGCCGAGTGGCGTCCGCTCGGTCTCGACCCCGTCCCGCCAGACCGAGCGGAAGGACCGGCCGTCGGGAAGGGTTAGCGTACCGGCGCCGTTCCTCTCGCCGGCGTGGAAGGTCCCTTCGAAAACCGTGCCGTCGGGCGCCGCATAGCGCCCCTGGCCCTCGAGCTTGCCGTCGACGAAGACGCCGGAATATTCGTCGCCGTTTTCGAGGCGGAGCACGCCGCGTCCCGCCATCGCACCATCGCGCCAGTCGCCGTCATAGGCGAGGCCCGATTTGAGCCGAAGCCGTCCGCTGCCCTCCGGGCGGCCGTTCCGGATCTCGCCCTGATAGTCGCTGTAGATCGCTTCGTGATCGTAGGATGCGGCGCCCTTGGCGAGCCAGATCAGGCGGCCGTCGCCGTTGATGATGCCCGGCGCGGTCGCCTTGCCGGCGTCCGTCTCCCAGACGAAATCGAGGCCGAGCTCGGGATGCGGGTCCCATGCCATGAAGGCTTCGCGCAGCAGCCTGTGGGCCTTGGCGTCCCAGACGAGCCGGCTCCGCTCCTTCCACTGGCCGCCGGCGGCGAGGCCGCTTGCGGACAATCCCGTGGTCGCGGCGACGGCGAGTGCCAGGACAGCGAATAGCGACGCCGTCGGCTTCCGGCGGCGGCGCATGTTCCCGTTCGACATCGAGACTCCCCCCAATCGGCGGTTCGCCCATTGACCCGCGACTGCCCTCAATTCTACCCATGACGGGACAAATTCACAGGACCAAGGCGCACAGCGCGTGGCGCGGATCTTCGTTTCCCATTCGAGCCTCGACAACGACATCGCCGCCGAGATCATGGCGTGGCTCAAGGCGAACGGATTCGACCAGACCTTTCTCGACATCGACAAGCACGCCGGCATCCAGCCCGGTTCCAACTGGGAGCGGACGCTCTACCAGCAGATCGACAGTTCGCATGCGGTGATTCTCGTCCTCACCGCGCACTGGCTCGAATCGAAATGGTGCTTTGCCGAGTTCACCCAGGCGAGAGCGCTCGGCAAGTCGATCTTTCCGGTGATCGTGGCGCCGGGCGGCGAGCGCTTCGTCGCCCCCGACATCCAGCAACTCGACCTCCGCCGCGACCGCGCCGGCGGCCTTGCCCAGCTCGCCCGCGAGCTCACCCAGATCGCCCTCGACGCCCAGGGCGGCTTCGCCTGGGATCCTCATCGTTCGCCCTATCCCGGGCTGATGTCGTTTCAGGCCGAGGACGCCGCCATCTATTTCGGCCGCGACGACGACGTCCGCCGCCTGATCGAGCGGCTCAACGCCCGCCGTGTCCAGGGCGCGCCGAAGCTCGTGGCGCTGCTCGGCGCCTCCGGCTCGGGCAAGTCGTCGCTGCTTCGCGCCGGCGTCCTGCCGCGGCTTCGCCGCGACAAGCGGAACTGGATCGTACTGCCGCCGTTCCGGCCGCGGCTCGACCCGGTCGGCGAGTTCGCGCGTGCTGCGGCCGAAGCGCTCGGCAAGCCCGAGGCGTGGCGAGCCTGGCGCGACCGGTTCGCCGACGAGCCCGGAAAGGGGCTCGCCGAGCTGACCGAGACCCTCCAGGCCGCCGCCGGTTCGCGCGAGGCGCATATCCTCGTCTCGATCGACCAGGCGGAGGAGCTGTTCACCGTCACCCCGCCGGCGGAGGCGCAGGGCTTCCTCCGCGTGATGAAGGCGGCCGCCGACGACAATTCGATGTTCATTGGCCTCCTCACTCTCCGCTCCGACTATCTCGGCCAGTTGCAGGAGGTCGCCGAGGGCGTCGTCCGCTTCGAGGAATTCTCGCTCGGACCGCTGCCGCTCAACCGCATCCGCCAGATCATCGAAGGGCCGGCGCGGGTCGCCGGCCTCAGGGTCGACGAGGGGCTGATCGCGGCGGCGACCAGCGACGCTGGCACCGAGGATGCGCTGCCGCTCCTCGCCTTCACGCTGCGTGAGCTCTACGACCGCTATGTCGGGGAGCGCGACGGCGGCGGCACCCGCCAGCTTTCCCTCGTCCAGTACGCGGCGCTGGGCGATCCGGCTGCCCTCCTCAACCCGCTGGAGAATTCGGTCCGGAAGCGCGCCGACGAGGTGCTCGCCGAGGCGGCGCCGTCGGAGGAGGATCTCCGGGCGCTTCGCGAGGCTTTCGTCGGCAGCCTCGTCCGGGTCAACAGCGACGGCGAATATTCGCGGCGGCCCGCGCTCCTCGACGCGCTGCCGGAAAAGGCGCGGCCGATCCTGCAACGGCTCGAGGCGGCGCGTCTGGTGATTTTCGGCGAGGATGCGGGGAAGCGCACGGTCGAAGTGGCGCACGAGTCGCTGCTCCGCAAATGGCCGCGGCTTCGCGCCTGGCTCGACGAGGAGAGGGATTTCCTGGTCGGCCGGATCCAGCTCGACCACGCCCTCGCCGACTGGCGCAAGGCGAGCGAAGCGGACAAGCCCGGCGCGCTCATCCATGGCCTTCTCCTCAGCCGGGCGCAACAATGGCTCGCCGACCATCCCCGCGCGATTTCGGACGAGGAGAAGGCCTTCATCGCCGACAGCCAGGCCGCGGCGGAGGCCGAGCGGCGGCGGAGCCGGCGGCTCCGGCGCCTCCTCGCCGCCGGGGCGGTGGCGGTGGTCGCGATTGTGATCGTCGCCGGCGGCCTGATCTGGATGGCGGGAGCGGAGACCCGTCTCGCGGAGGCCGAGCGCGACGCCGCCGACCGCGGCGCCGACGCGACGCTCCTCGCCTTCCAGTCGCGCGATCTGCTCCAGACCGGCGACGTAGCCGGCGCGGCCGATGCCGCGGTTCGCGCCGTCAACCTCCTGCCGACGACGGAAACGCGGTCGGCGCTCCTTCAGAGCGTCCTCGCCATCTCGCCGCATCTTGCCCGAAGCGCCGTCGATGCGGATATGCGGCCCGGCCTCGTCGCCTTCATTCCCGATTCCGATCAGGTTCTGTTCGGAGGGTCGAATGGCCGGCTCGACCGCTGGAATCCGGTCAAGGACGATGCGTTCGCCGGGTTCGCCGCGCTGAAGCGGCGCGAGGGCGGCGGCCCGCAGCCGCCGGTCATCCGCGGCCTCGTCGCGACCCGCGTCGGCGGCGCGACGATCGTCCTCGACGACGGCCGCCTGGTTCGCCTCGATGCCGCCGGCACCCTCGCCGGCGAGGCGGCGCTCGCCGGCGATGTCGCCAAGGCGGCCGTCGCCGACGGCGGAAACCGCATCGTCGCCGCCTCGCAGTCGGCGCGCGAGATCGCCGCCTTCGACTGCGGCGGAGGCGAAAGCCCGACCGATTGTCGGAAGACGCCACTGGCGGAAGGCTTCGCCACGGCGCTCGCGCTCAGTCCCGACGGACAGCATGCGGCGGTCGCGCTCGATCGCGACGCGCTGGTCCGGCTGACCTTGTCGGGCGCGGAACCGGTGCGCGCCACCGTCGCGCTGCCCGGCAATCCCAAGGTTCAATCACTCGTCTTCGACGACACCGGCGAATTTCTGGCTGTCGGCGGCGTCGACGGCCGCATCTTTGTCGTCGACGGCGCCGGCGCGGTCTCGGAGTTGCCGAAGCAGGACAGAAGCGTCACCGCGCTCGCCTGGGCGCCGAAATCGCTCCGGCTGGCCGCCGCCTGCGATGGCGGCGACATCTGCATCTTCGACGTGCCGCCCGGCGAAGGCGCGGTGCTGGCCGAGCGGCTCAGCGGGCATTCCAACACCGTCGTCGCCATCGCCTGGACCTCGGATGGCGGTGCGCTCGCCTCCGCCTCGGTCGACGGCTCAGTCAAGTATTGGCAGGTCGATGCGGTCGACCCGACGGCCTTCGCCCTGGCTACGCCGCATGGCGGCGCCCTCACCGACCTCGATCTCTCGTCCGACGGCAAGTGGCTTGCCGCGGGGAGCGGCGACGGCACCATCTTCGTCTGGGACCTGCCGGGTCTTGCTTTCAACGGCACCATGCCCGAGCCGCGAAGCGCCGAGATCCGGTCGGTGCGCTGGCACCCGACCAAGCCATGGCTCGCCGCCGCCGACGCCGACGGCACCGTGACGATCAGGGGCTGGCCGGAGGGCGCGCTGATCGAACAGCGCCGGCTCGACGAGAGCGTCATCGACGCGGCCCGCTGGCTCCCCGACGGGAACGCAATGATCGCCGGCACCCTCGCCGGCGGCATCCGCTGGTGGCCGCTCGGAGGTAAGCCGGTCGATTTCGCCGGAGCCCACCCCGAGGCGGTTCTCGGCCTGGCGGTGCTCCCCGGCGGCAAGCAGGTCGCGTCGAGCGATGCGCTCGGGAATCTCTGGCTCTGGGACATCGCCGCGCGGAAGCGGGTTGATATTGCCTGGCCGCCCGCCGCGAAGGCGGTCGACGTGGTGTTGGTCAGTCATTCGGGCAAGAAGATCCTCGCCGCCGGCAACGGCGGCATCCTCGATCTCTACGACACCGACAACCCCGGCGAGCCGGTCCGGATCGATCTCGACAGCCGGCAGATCGACGGAGCCGCCTGGAGCAATGACGACAGCCTGATCGCCGCGGTCGACACCGAGGGGAACCTGAAGGTCTGGTCACTTGTCGAGGAGAGGATGTTGGTCTCGGTCCGGATCTACGCCGCCGGGGATTCCGGCCAGGCCGGCCAGCTCCGCCGCATGCTGTGGCTGCCGGATCGTCCCGCCGTGGCAATCGCCTCGTCGGCAGGCGAGGTCGTCATCGTCACCATCGACGCCGCAGCCTGGCTTGCCCGGGCCCGCTCGGTCTTCGGCATCGCCGCCACGGAACAATCGACGCCGGGGCGATGAAACGCCGGTTTGGGTCAGGCCTTGGCGAGCCCGGCCGCCATGCCGATGAGCTTCATCACCGTCGACCAGTTTCGCGCCGTGCCGCTTGTGCCGAGCTGTCTTTCAATGAGCGAGTTGGTGAGCTTCGAGCGGCCGATCCCGTCGGGGTAATAGAGATAGAGCTCGTCCTTGCCCGCCTTGATCCGCTCGCGCCCGACCTCGATGGCTTCGACGCGAGCCGCCGCCGCCTTGTCCGGCCGCGTCTTGAGGAACATCACAAGCAGATGGCTTGGATCGCTTCGCGCTTCGCTTGGAAAGGGATTCGCGCCGGCCGCCGCCTTGAGCTCGGCCTCGCTCCGTACCATCACCTCGGCTGAGAATCCGAAGACGTCGGCGAAGGCGGCTCCTATCCGCTCCTCAAGGGAGCCGCGTTCGGATGCTTCGGAGAGGAAGGCGACGTTGCCGCTTTGGAGGAGCGTCACCGGGCGGGAAAGGCCGATCGTGCGATGCAGGTTCCGCAGGGCCTCCATCGCGACCTTCCGGTTGCCGCCGACATTCACGCCCCGAATGAGGGAAATGTAGACCTGCTGCATCCGCTGGGGATTTTGACCCTGTCCCACCTCAAGGCAATAGGTTTTAAAAAGGGAGAGACGAATGGTGCCCATAAAATATTCACGCGCCGCGACATTCCGGCTTTGCCGGGAACGCCGCGGCGCGCAATGGGTCAGTCTCGCTGAACCCTCAGAGCGGAACGGCTAGCTCTTTCCGCAGAAGGCCTCCCGGGTCGCCGGATCATTCGACGACTGGGCCGTGATGCAGTTCATCTGGTCGAGGGTCAGCGCCTGCTCCACGCCCGCCCGAGGGGCGATCAGCGCGGTAGGAGCGACGAACACGCCCATCTTCGGCCATTCGGACCGCGGGCAGTTGGTTTGGATTTCCGCAAGCGACCCGGTGAGCTTGGCGTTGCTGCACGTCGCCTCATCGACGGGCGCAGCCGACGCCGCCACGGACGAGCCGAGTGCGGCGGCGACTGCGAATGCCGCGGAGACCGCGGCGGATTGGAGCATGTTCATGACCTTCTCCTTCGTTCTCGTGTCCCCACAGACCCGACCGACCAACGGCACCCGCAGGCGTCTGTTCCTGAGCCAACAGTCACCATCTTGTGAGAGTTCGTGTGTTCCGATCACGCCGATTTTTGCAGTGCGGAATCAGCGCCGAATTGCGCCGATTTAAAACTCGCGAGGAGAACATTCCTGTCACAGAGACACGGCGTCCGGCATTTTGCCGCAGAGGGCGGGCCCTTGACGCTCAGATGCGCTCGTAGACGAGGACCGCGGCGGCGAGGTCCTCGATCGCGGTTCCTACCGACTTGAACAGCGTGATTTCCTCGTCGGATCTCCGGCCCTCTGCGCGCGCCCCGGCAGAGGTCGAAAAGGTCGCCGGCGATATCTTGGGGCGTCGAGCCCGCCGGCGGCGATCGGCTGCGACGATGTCGCCGCCCTCCTTCAAGGCGCCGGCGCGCGTGTCGACATAGATTCGCGCGCGGGCGATCGCCGTGTCGTCGGCTTCGCGCATCGACGGCCGATAGGCCCCGACAAGGTCGAGATGTGCGCCTGGCTTCAGCCAGGCGCCGCGGATGAGCGGCTCGACGCTCATCGTCGCCGCCGAGACGATGTCGGCTTCGCCAATCGCCGCGGCGAGATCGGTGGTCGCGCGCACCCGAAGGCCGGAACGGCCCATCTCGTCTGCGAGGCGCTGCGCGCGCGCCTCGGTCGCGGTTCCAGATCGAGCACCTCCTCGATCGGCCGCATCGCCGCATGCATCGCGATCAGCCGCGGCGCCAGCGCACCGGCGCCGACCATCGCCATGCGCCGCGCCTCGGCGCGGGCCAGATAGGAGGCGGCGAGTGCCGAGGCGGCGGCGGTGCGCCACAGCGTCAGCGCCGGTCCGTCGAGCGCGGCGAGCGGCTCGCCGCTGTCGCCGTCGAGCAGGAGGTAGACGCCCGTGACGCTCGGCTTGCCGCGCGCCGCGTTGCCGGGAAAGACCGAAACCACCTTGACGCCCGGCATATCCGCCGCTGCCGCGCCTGCCAGGCGGGCATCAGCAGCAGCGTGGCGTCGCCGTCAGGCCTGGCGATGGTGTGGTGATGGCGGGTCGGGGACGACGATGTCGCTGCGGAATGCCGTCGCGCAGCGCTTCGATCAGTGTCGGGATAGGTGAGGACGGCGTCGATCTCGGCAGCGCTGATGAAGCGCATCAGGCGGCGTCGCGGGTCGGCGGCAGCGCGGCCGTGGCGGTGGCCCTGACGGGGCCGCACCGCTTCGAGCTTGAGGCGCTCGGCTTCCGCCTGCGCCCGGCGCGCCGCGCGCCGCCAGCGGCCCTGGCCGATCCAGGTCGCGATCCCGCCGAGAAGAACGCCGAGGAAGAGCGCCGCAAAGACCAGGACGAAGAGCGGCAAGGCGAAGGACAGGGCCGGGTTGGCCCCGTGGAAGGGATCGAGCGAGACCGTCGCCGTTTCGCGGTTGGCGACCGAGAGGACGATGATCAGCACCGCGAGCGGCACGAGGATGAGGAAGAAGATGAACCGCCGCATGGTCGTACTTCACTGCTTTGAAATGGAAACCAGGATCGTGAGGTCCCGAAGACCATGCCGCTTTCGCGGCCCTCGGCGCAACGGCCGATCCCCGACGCTGCCGCCGGGACGCGCCGGATTCCGCGGACTTCTAGTCCGACTGGTTGAGCCGCTCGCGCATTTCCTTGCCGGTCTTGAAGAACGGCACGTATTTCTCCGTCACCTCGACCCTGGTGCCGGTCCGCGGGTTGCGGCCGACGCGCGCCGGCCGGTTCTTCACCGAGAAGGCGCCGAAGCCGCGAAGCTCGACGCGGTCGCCGCGCGCCAGCGCCTCGGTGATCTCGTCGAGGATGGCGTTGACGATGTGCTCGACGTCGCGCTGGTAGAGGTGCGGGTTCTGCTCGGCGATCCGCTGGACCAGTTCCGATTTGATCATTCCCGCGCCCCCTCTGCGGGGTCGTTGCTCCCCGCCGCCCGGACCCTGCCAAACCGACAGGAGACCGTCAAGCTTGAGCCGGTCGCGGCAGCACGCCGTCGAGCAATGCCGGCGCCGCGCCTCCGGCGCGAGGCCGAGCTGGCGGGCGATCCACAGGATCGCGATGTCGGCGGAGAAGAAGTCCGCCGCCGCGCATTCGGCCGGCTTCCAGTCGCGGATCGGCAGCTTGCGGTTCGACGCCCTTGCGAGGCGAGCCAGTCGAGCGCCGTCGTCCTCGCCGCCGATCTCGTCGATCAGCTTCGCCGTCCAGCGCCTGCCGGCCGGTGAAGATGCGCCCGTCGGCGAGGATCAGCGCGTCGCTCGCGCTCGAGGCCGCGGCGCTCGGCGACGATGTCGACGAACCAGTCATAGGTGTCGTGGACGATGCTGGCGATCACCGCCAGCGCCTCCGGCGACGCCGGCTTGAACGGCGACGGCTCGGCCTTGAGCGGCGCGCTCTTCACCGTCTCGATCTCGACGCCGACCTTGTCGAGGAGCTGGCTGACCTCGGGATACTGGAAGATGACGCCGATCGAGCCGGTGATGGTCGTGCGGCGCGCGATGATGTGGTTGGTGGCGATCGCCGCCATGTACGCCGCCGAGGCGCCGACCGTGCCCATCGTCGCCACCGTCGGCTTCTTCTTCGACAGGCGGAGGAGCGCCTCGTAGAGCGCCTCGCCGCCGGCGGTGGCGCCGCCGGTCGAATCGATCGCGACGATCACGCCCTTGACGGCGTCGGTCCTGCCGATCCGGTCGAGCATGCTCGATCTGGTCGCGGTCCTCGCTGATGAAGCCGGAGATGGTGACGCGGGCGATCTGCGGCGAGACCAGGCCCGCGAGCCGTCGCGGCCGGCGGCGAGCGACGATCGCGGCGACGATGGCGAGGGCGATCGGCGATGAAGGCGACGACCCGCCAGAAGGAGACCTTCCGCCGCAGGCTGCGGCGGTCGACGATCTGATCGGCGGTCAGGCTCATGCCGCCTTCTCCGGCTTCGCCTCGTCGCCCACGCCCCGGCGCGAGGGGTTACAGCCTAATCCGGGCGAGGCAAGACGGCGTGGACACCGACGGCCAGAGCCGCCTACGTCTAGCTGCGCATGCTGACCGTCTGGGGCAGAATCAAACTCCATCAACGTCCAGAAGGTCCTGTGGACCCTCGCGGAACTCGGCGCTTCCGTACCGGCGGATCGATGCCGGCATGCAGTTCGGCGTCAACGACACGCCCGAGTACAAGGCGATGAACCCGACCGGGCTTATCCCGACCATCGACGATGACGGCTACGTGCTCTGGGAATCCAACGTCATCGTCCGCTACCTCGCGGCCAAGCATGCGCCGCGGCACCCTCTATCCCGACGATCTCGCGGCGCGCTTCCATGCCGAGCACTGGATGGACTGGCAGGCGACCGCGTTCAACCCGGCGATCACGCCGGTCTTCCTCGGCCTGCATCCGCACGCCGCCGGAGACGCCGCGATCCGGCGCTGCATCGAGGCGGCGCGCGTGAAGGCCGAGGCTTGCCTCGCCATCCTCGACGCCCACCTCGCCGAGCCGACCTACATGACCGGCGACGACCTTCACCATCGCCGACATCCCGGTCGGCGCGGGCGTCAACCGCTGGTACAAGCTGCCGATCGAGCGCGACGGCCGCACCCCCATGTCGAGCGCTGGCATGGCGCGGCTGCGCGGGCGTCCCGGCTTCGCGAGCACGTCGATCTTGCCGTTGAGCTGAAACGGCGGACGGCGCGCCGCCCCGGCTTTCGGCTAGGATCGCTGCCAGTCGACACGCCAGACTGAGAAGCAGCGCCATGTCGATCTCGCTCGAAGCCGCCGCCGAGGTGCTGCGCGAGGCGATGCGCGAAGCGGTGCGGCGGCATTCGCTGTGGTACCTGCTGCAGGGCGGCGCTGATGATCCTCGGCGGCGTGCTCGCCCTGATCTACCCGATCATCGCCTCGTCGGCGGTGGTCGGCCTGCTCGGCTGGGTGCTGATCGTCTGCGGCGTCGTGCAGGGCATCAGCCTGATCGGCGCCCGCGAGCGTGCCGAACTTCTGGCTGCAGGCTGATCTCGGTCGGCGCTGTCGGTGGTCGTCGGCATCCTCTTCCTCAGCAATCCCGCGGACGGGCTGACCACGCGTCACCTTCCTGCTCATCGTCTATTTCGTGGTCGAGGGCATCTCGAAGGTGATCTTCGCCCTCACCATCCGGCCGTTCCCGAACTGGGGCTGGGTGCTGGGCAGCGGCGTCGCTCGGCATCGTCATCGCCTTCGTCCTCTATGCGAGCCTGACCGATCGCGTCTCGCTGTGGCTGCTCGGCCTGCTCCTCGGCATCCAGCTCATCGCCGAGGGCGCCGCCCTCGGCTACCTCGCCTGGGATCCGTCGCGGCGGCAGCCGGCGCGCGCCGCCGCGCCGCCGACTCGACCGCCGGCCGCGTGAGCCGGCTACGGCTTCTCCCACTTGCCGCTCTTGGCGGAGCGGAAGACGGCGTCGAGGACGCGGGCCTGCAGGATCGCGTCCTCGACGCCGTAGAGGAGCTTCTCCTTGCCGCGCACGACGCGCGAGAAATACTCGCCCTCGAGCTGGTACTGGTCGGCCTTCTCGATCTTGATCGACCTTGGCCGAGGCGTCGCCGAGCTTCTTGCCGTCGTCGAGCTAGAGCTTCATCGCGCCGCCCTGCGGCGCGTTGAACGGGATCTCGACCTCGAGCCGCGCCTTGGTGCCGAGGATGTTGACGCGCTGATAGGGCGACGGTCTGGGTCGAGACGGTGAAGGTGAGATGGCGGCCCTCGCCGAAATCGAGCGACGGCGCTGGTGGTGCGGTCGGTGCCTGAATTCGGGGTCGCGGTCGATCATCGCCATCACCCGCATCGGCTCGGCGCCGAAGATGAAGCGGGCGGTGACGATCGGATAGCAGCCGATGTCGTAGAGCGCGCCGCCGCCGATGTCGGCCATGTTGCGGACGTTCTTGGGGTCGAGCAGTTGTGGTAGCTGAAGAGCACTGGATGGCGCGGAGCGTGCCGAGCTTGCCGCTCTGGGCGATCTCGCGCGCCTTCAGCCACTGCGGATGCTGGCGCACCATGAAGGCCTCGGCGATGATGGACGCTCGCTCGGGCGCGGCGCGGAGCTTCTCGGCCTCCGTCGGCGGTCGAGCGCGATCGGCTTCTCGCAGAGCACGTGCTTGCCCTTGCGCCGCGGCGGCGAGCGTCAGCGGCACATGGAGGTGGTTGGGCAGGGGGTTGTAGATCGACCTCGATCTCGGGATCGTCGAGCATGTCCTCGTAGGAGCCGTAGGCGACCGGGATGCCGAGCTTCTTCGCCCATCTCTTGGCGGTCGGCAGCGTGCCGCGAGGCGATCGCGCGGATCTCGATGTCCTTGCTCTTCATCATGCCGGGGATGACCTTCTCCGTGCCGATCCTGGCCGTCGAGATCACGCCCCAGCGGACCGGGTCCTTCTTCGTCGCGCTCTTCGCCATCGCTGTCGTCCCTCCCGTTGCCGCCGCGCCCGTGCCGGCGTCAACCTCGCGAGGCGGCAAGGCAAGCCCAATTCGGCGAGGATTGCAAGCGCGAATGGCGGCCGCGCTCAGATTCCGGCGTACCAGTCGTAGCCGCGGTCTTCCCAGAAGCCGCCCTTGCCGCGGCCGAGATCGGCGAAGCTCTCGACCGCGTCGATCCGCATCATGTACTTCGCCATCTTGTAGCCGAGCTGGCGCTCGACCCGCAGCCGCAGCGGCGCGCCGTGGGCGATCGGCAGCGGCTCGTCGTTCATGTCGTAGGCGAGGATGGTCTGCGGGTGGAAGGCGTCCTCGAGGTCGATGGTCTCGTAGTAGCGGCCGCTGCCGTCGAGGGTCTTCTCCAGTTCGTCGGCGCAGGTGAAGACGATGTAGCGCGCCTTCGGCTTGCAGCCCGACCGGCGTCGAGCAGGCTGGCGAGCTGGACGCCGGTCCACTTGCCGATGCAGCTCCAGCCCTCGACGCAGTCGTGGCGGGTGATCTGGCTCCGCGCCGGCATGGCGCGGAGGTCGGCGAGCGAATACGACGCCGGGCGTCTCGACCAGGCCGCCGACCTCGAGCCGCCAGTCGGCGAAGCCGTTCGCGGCGAGCGTCCGGTAGTCGGGATCGTCGGGGTCGGTCGAGCCGTTGGCCTTGAAGTTCGCCGAGATCTCCGAGGCGCGGGAATTCCTTGGCCATCGACGACGGCGACAGCAGCGCCCGCTGCACCAGCATGGTCATGTCCTCGCCGGTGTAGAGCACCTTGCGGAACCCCGGCGACTGCGAAAGCTGGTCGCAGCCGGCGAGGAGCAGCGCGCCGGCGCCGGCGGCGGCGCCGGTGAGGAAGAGCCGGCGGCTCGGGCGGCGGTCACTGCGCATG
This sequence comes from uncultured Alphaproteobacteria bacterium, assembly GCA_963792845.1. Taxonomy (GTDB): domain Bacteria; phylum Pseudomonadota; class Alphaproteobacteria; order Rhizobiales; family Kaistiaceae; genus Bauldia. Next base: position 153,778 of record CAWBXW010000004.1, on the reverse strand, counting down.
GGGCGTCTCCGGCGTGTCGACGCGATAGCGGCCGGTGATCATCGAGCGGATGTTGTTCCAGACGCCCGAGATCAGGACCATGACCAGGTGGACGAGGATGAAGAGGACGATCAGCGTGGCGCAGATGAAGTGGATGGTGCGCGCGGTCTGGCGGCCGCCGAAGACCTCGACCAGCCACGGCACGGCGGCGTCGATGCCCGGCGACATGGTCAGGCCGGTGAGGACGATCAGCGGCAGGACGACGAAGATCATGCCGAGATAGGTGAGCTTCTGCAGGACGTTGTAGTCGCGGCCGTGGTGGAAGCGGAGCCGGACGTGGTCGAGGATCGAGCGGCCGATGCCGCGGAGATCGCGCCAGCCCGGCACGAGGTCGCGCCAGACATGGCGGTTGATCGAGGCTGGCGGCGAGATAGACCAGGCCGTTGATGACGAAGAGCCAGGCGAAGAAGAAGTGCCAGCGCCGGCCGGTGGCGAGGTCGCGGTAGCTCGGCACGGTCAGCCAGGACGGGAAGCCGCGGGCCTCGGGCCGCCCGTCGCTGGTCGACAGGCCGAGGACGCCGGTGGTGTTGAAGGTCGCGCCGAGGATCCTGGTCTCGCCGACCGGCGTCGCCGTCGGCGCCGCGGCGCGCGGTCATGCTCAGGACCGGATCGTCGAAAGTCGACGCCTGGCCGATATAGAGCGCCGGGTGGGCGTTGAAGATCTGCAGCCCGCTCATGAGCAGGAAGGCGATGCAGACGACGTTGATCCAGTGGGTGACCCGCGTCGACAGCGCGTGGCGGTAGACGAGCTCTCGCCGCCGCTCGGGTGCCGCCGCCAATGCCGTTGCCTCAGCCATCCCTGTCACCTGCCGCCCGACGCGAATGTCCATTTCCCCGTATTCTATTCCGATTACGGCGGCGACGCGGTCACGGTTTCACACGAGGCTTCACTTTCGGGTGCGAAGGGCGTGAGCCACGCGCAAGCCCACCGGCGCCGCGAAGCGTCGTCGGCCCGACCGGGAAGACATGCCGCGAAGCCTCGTCTTGCCCTTGCCGTTGGAACAACGTCCCGTGTCTGCTGCGCGGCAACCTCACCCTTGCGGGCAGGTCGATTTGCCGAAGGCATGTCGGGTGGGGGACAGACCGGCTTCAACTGAAGAAACCCCACCCGAAATCGCGTTCCGGCTGTCCTCGTCAGGTCCGTCGGTCGAGCTCTTCAGCCGGCAGGGGGTCGCCACGCATTGCCCGGCGAGTAGCGGTCGAGCAGGTCGCGCCGGTAGAGGAGGGGATTCGAGACATTGATGCAGGCCCACGCGCCGGGTCGCCTCGGCGGCATCGTCGAGGGCGATCGGGCCCCGCGCCATGCCGCCGTTCAGCGACGGAACCGCCACCAGTCCTCCTGGCCGACCCGCACCGGCCGTTTCACAGGAGTTCCTGGACTTCCTCGACCGAGGTATCGCCGACCGGCTTGTCGAAGACGATCTCGCCGCGCGCCATAGCGACGATGCGGTCGCACGACTGGAAGACGTGATGCATGTTGTGGCTGATGAAGATGCCGGTGACGTTCTGGTCGCGCAGGCCGCGGATGAAGCGGAGCACCTTGTTGGTCTCCTTGACCGAGAGGTGATTGGTCGGCTCGTCGAGCACCAGGATCTTCGACTTGAAATGCATCGCGCGCGCGATCGCCACGCCCTGCCGCTGGCCGCCGGACAATTCACCGACCATGGCGTCGGGCGAGCGGAGATGAAGCTCGACATCGGCAATCGCCTGGACGCTTTCCTCGCGCATCCGCTTGTGGTCCATGATGCCGAAGCTGCCGACCGACCACCTGAGCGGCTCCCGCCCGACGAAAAGGTTGCGGGCGATCGACATGGTCGGGACCATGGAATTGTACTGGTAGATCGTCTCGATGCCGAGCCGCATCGCCTGCTTCGGCGTGCGGATGTCGACGCGTCTTGCCCTCGATCAGGATGTCGCCGTCATCCGGCTGGTGGACGCCCGAGAGGATCTTGATCAGGGTCGACTTGCCGGCGCCGTTGTCGCCGACCAGCCCGACCAACTCGCCGGCGCCGACCGTGAGGTTCGACGCCTTTCAGGGCGTGAACGCCCGGAGTACCACTTATGCAGTCCGCGACACTCGATGATCGGCTGTCTGCTCATCGTCCACCTCGACCTTGATGCGCCGGGCGGCCCGGCGGAGATAGGAGTTGCCGATCACCGCCACCACCGTCAGGAACCCGATCGCGAACTTGAACCAGTTGGCATTGACGTGCGCGAGCACCAGGCCGTTGTCGATGACCCGGATAAGCAAGGCGCCGACGAAACCGCCGAGCACGGTGCCGACGCCGCCGCTCAGCGCGGTGCCGCCGATCACCGCCGCCGCCACCGCCTGGAGCTCGGTGCCCTCGCCGATCGAGGGCAGGGGCGAGTTGAGGCGGAGCACCTGGATCAGGCCGCCGAAGCCGGAAAGAATCGAGCAGAGCATGAAGCAAATGATCTTCACCCGGTTGACCGGGATGCCCATCGAGGCCGCCGCCTCGATCTGACCGCCGGTCGAGCGGATCCAGTTGCCGAAATTGGTAAGCTGCATCATTCCTGCGGCGAGCAGCGCAATCCCCAGGAACCACAGGAACGACATCCGGATCAGGCCGCCCGGCCCGACATACATGGTGAAGACCCAGCTCGGGATGGGTGGCAGGAGCGGCGGGAACCCGCCTGAAATGACCACCGTCAGCGAGCGCGCCATGAACAGCATGCCGAGGGTGGCGATGAAGCTCGGGATCAGGAATTTGATCGTGACGTAGCCATTGATGAAGCCGATCACCGCGCAGACGAGCAGGCCGAGAAGGATCGCGGGCACGAACCCGACGCCGTGCAGCATGAGCACCGCAAACGACATCGGCATCAGGGCGAAGACCGAGCCGACCGAAAGGTCGAACTCGCCGCAGATCATCAGGATGGTGACGCCGATCGCGACCAGGCCGATCTCGGGGAGAATTCCGAACAGGCCACGAAGATTGTCGGGGTTGAGGAATATGCCTTTCGAGGTGATCTGGAAGACGATCACCAGAATGACAAGCAGACAGACGGCGGCGAGCTCCGGCTTTTCGAAATAGATCTTGAGCATGCGCCGCATGGTTCTACCCCGCGAGAGAACGTCATGTGGGTGGCCCGGCGCGTCTCCGGCCGGGCCACGAACGCCGGCTTACAAGCTTGGCGTATACCTAGCGGACGCCCTGCGTCGAAAGCTCCATGATCGAATCGACCTGGTCCGGCGTCACGACGCCCTGGCCGGTGTCGATGTCGGCCGGAGACAGGCCGAAGTTCTTGGCGAGATAGACCTCCATGACCGGCATGAAGCCCTGCTCGTAGGGCTGCTGGTCGATCTGCACCTGGACGTAGCCCGCCTTCATCTGCTGGAGGACCTCAGGCACGAGGTCGAAGCCGCCGAGGAGCACCTTCCCAGGGGGGACGCCGCGATCGGCAAGCACGCGGGCGACGCCGGCATGCCAATAGCCGGTATCGAAATAGGCGGTGGTGTCGGGATTGGCATTGAGATAGGCGCCGATGCGATCGGAGACGACGGCGAGATCGGTGCCGGAATCGATCTTCTCCCAGGTGATGTCGCGATTGGGGTTCGCCTTCTTGTAGTCCTCCATGAAATTGATCACGCCCTGGGCGCGCTGTTCCGACCAGTTCTGGCCGGGCGCCGAGACGCCGACGAGGACCTTGATCGGGCCTTCGGCCGGGAAGTTCTTCGATTGCGCCTCCGCCAGCGTGTAGCCGGCGGGGATGAAGCCCTGGCCGATGAAGGCCTGGCGGGCGTTGCCGGCGGCGCCTTCGGTGTCGTCGACGTTCGTCGCGATGACGATGATGCCCTTGTCGCGGGCGCCCTTGATCAGGTCGTCGAAGGCGCTGTTGTCGACGATCGAGGTGATCAGGGCATCCGGGTTCTCGGCGAGCGCCGTCTGCATGTTCGCCTGCTGCTCGGCGATCGAGCCTTCGGTCTGGGTGAAGATCATCTGGCAGTTGGCCTGGATCTTCTGGCAGGCATCGTCGAAGCCCTTCTTGACCGCCTGCCAGAAGGTGTTGGTCGCCGAGGAATGGATGGTGAAGGCGATGTTGAGCGGGGCGTTCTGGGCAAGCGCCGATCCCCCGAACATCAAGGCGAGGGCGGCAACCCCCGTCGCAAGCTTCAATCTCGTCATGTCATTTCCTCCCTTTGGGTTTGAGAACCGACGTCTTCTCACAACTCACCGATCACTGGGACGGCGAGAAGCGCACAATTGATGTAAACCGATCACCGATGTCGGGGGCAAGCTCCATTCCCAGGCCCGGCCCCGGCGGCACCGAAATCATAGCCGTCCTTCACCTGCGGCAGGGCGGTGACAAGGTCGCGGTACCAGGTGCGGTAATAAGCCCGAACGCTTTCCTGGATGAGGGCATTCGGCGCATTCATCGACAGATGCGTCGAGGCGGCGAGCACAACCGGTCCCGTACAGTCGTGCGGCGCAACCGGCAGGTGCCAGGTCTCCGCCATCGCGGCGATCTTGCGCGCCTCCGAGAGTCCGCCGCACCAGGCGATATCGAGCATCACAACTCCCGCCGCGCCGGTCTCGAGGAGGTCGCGGAACGCGGCTCGAGTGCCGAGCGTCTCCGAGGCGCAGACCGGGGCGGTCGACACCTCGGCGTAGCGCTTGAGCTCGCCGAGGCTATCCATCCGGATCGGATCCTCGTGCCAGAAGGTGGCAAAGGGCGCGAGGGCGCGAGCAATGCCCATTGCCGGCAGGAGCTGCCACAGCGAATGGAACTCGACCATGATGTCGATGCGGTCGCCGACGGCGCTTGCGGATCTTCTCGAACGGCGAGAGCGCCGTCCTGAGGTCGGCGGGAGAAATGTACTGGCCGTCGGTCTTTTCGGCGGCGATGTCGAACGGCCAGATCTTCATCGCCGTGATCCCTTCCGACAGGAGGTCGGCGGCGAGCTCGTCGGCACGGTTCAGGAAGGCGTCGAGGTCGTCATAGTCCTTGCGCTCACCCAGCCCCCAATTCGCCGTGCTCTGGCCCGCTTGACGTCCGCATATAGGCGCGTGCCGGCGCAGGTGTTGTAGGTGCGGATGCGTTCCCGGGTGAACCCGCCGAGGAGCTGGGCGATCGGCTGCCCGGTGACCTTGCCGAAGAGATCCCAGAGCGCGATGTCGATCGCCGAGTTGCCGCGCATCTCGGCCCCGGTCGAGCGGAAACCGATATAGGGCACGAGGTCGCGGGCGATCCGGTCGATAGCGAGCGGGTCGCGGCCGAGCAGCTTCGGCGCCACCGTCTCGTGGATGTAGGCCTCGACGGTCTTCGCCATGAAGAAGGTCTCGCCGAGCCCGACGACGCCCTCGTCCGTGTGCACGCGGACCCAGATCAGGTTGGCGAATTCCTCGAGCCGGATCGTCTCGATGCCGGTGACCTTCACGGCCAGACCGCCGCGATCGAAGCCGATTGCAGACGGCCAGGCCGGGGCGTCGATATGCCGGACACGGATACACGTCCGCTGCAAGGCTTCATGCGAAATTCCTCCCGGGCGGTCTGGTTTGGTCCCTCCGGCGGGCTTTTGCAATCGCCTCGCCGGCAAGGGCTGGAGTTCGAGGGGGGATGCTTCGGTTCCTCATCGATTCGTGGGAGGCATCGGCGAGGCGGATCGTTTACTTTGTCCGGGGCGTGGTCTAGTGGCTGCCGACGGTTCGCCAAGGGACGACCATGCCGCCCGATCTCGCAGACCTCGATGCCCTCGATGCCCGCGATCGCATGATTCGCGGCGAACTCCGCGCCGTCGAGCTTTGCGAGGCCTGTCTGGAACGGATCGCGCGCCGCGAACCGGAGATCGGCGCCTTCGCCTATCTCGACCCGGACTATCCTCGCGCCCAGGCGAGGTCATGCGACGAAGATCGCGCCGCCGGGCGATCGCCGGGACCGCTCCACGGCCTGCCCGTCGGCCTCAAGGACATCGTCGACACCAGGGACATGCCGACCGAGAACGGCACGCCGCTCGATGCCGGCCGGCGTCCGGCGCATGACGCGGTCATTGTCGGCCGGCTTCGCGCCGCCGGCGCCGTGATCATGGGCAAGACGGTCTCGACCGAGCTCGGCTCGATGCACCCGCGCGGCACCCGCAACCCGGCCAATTCCAGGCATACGCCGGGCGGCTCGTCCTCGGGCTCCGCCGCCGCGGTCGCCGCGGGCATGGTGCCGCTGGCGATCGGTACCCAGACCAACGGTTCGGTGATCCGGCCCGCCTCGTTCTGCGGCGTTGTCGGCTTCAAGCCGTCCTTCGGGCTGATCCCGCGGACGGGCATCCTGCCGCAGGCTTCGCCGCTCGACACGGTCGGCGTCTTTGCCCGCTCGGTGGCCGGTGCGGCCCTCCTCGCCGATGCCCTCATCGGGTTCGACGCGAGCGATTCCGATACCCGGCCGAGTCCGCCGCCCCGCCTCCTCGAGGGCGCCCTGAGCGAGCCGCCGGTCCGTCCGGGCCTCGCCTTTGTCAAGTCGCCGGCTTGGCCGGCCGCCGACGCCGGGACCGGCGAAGCTTTTGCCGGGCTCGTCAAGGCCCTCGGCGGCGTCTGTCGGGAAGTGGCACTTCCCGAGATTTTCGCGGAGGGCGCAGCCACGGTGACGACGCTCACGGCGGTCGGGATCGCCCGGAACTACCACCGCTACTACGAGAGGGGACGCGGCGCGCTCAGCCCGGTGATGCAAGCCAAGATCGAGGAAGGCAACACAATCGCCGCGGTCGACTACCTCAAAGCCATCGATCGGCAGCGGGCGCTCGCCGCCGGCCTCGATCAGGTCTTCGAGCGCTACGATACGATCGTCACGCCGGCCGCTCCCGGAGAGGCCCCCGCCAGCCTCGAAACGACCGGGAATCCGGCCTTCAACAGCCTGTGGACGCTGTGCGGCGTTCCGGCGGTCACGCTTCCTCTCCTCAGGGGGCCGGCGGGAATGCCGATCGGAGTGCAGCTTGTCGGCCGCCGCGGCGAGGATGCAAGGCTCCTGCGAACCGCGCGATGGTTTGCGCGGCTGATGGAAGGCGAGTTGTCGGCGTAAGCCGGGCTTCGCATCCTCCTGCCTATTCTTTCTCCGTCGCTGTCTTCTGCCGCGGATGGACCGCGTCGACGAATTCGGGAAAGGCCTTCCACGCCGGTTCGACCGGCGCGACACCGGGCTTCGGGGCGTAGATCGACGACTCGACCAGCTTCATCGTCGGGATATAGCGCGGGCAGTTCGGAAAGATCGCCCGCGCCGTGACGCGGACGATCATCTGGGCGCCGACCGTGGTCGCCATCAGCGGATCGTCGCGGCTGACTGTCGCGGTGCCGTTGATCCTCAGCCGCCGCGGCCGCGCGAAATCGATGAAGAGCAGCCCGACATTGGGATTGACCGTGACATTGCCGAGGCTCTTGAACATGCCGTTCCCGTCGTAGTCGGGGAAGGCCAGTTCCGACGGTCCGGTGACCCGGACAAAGCCCGGCGGGCCGCCCTTGTGGGAGACGTCGGGCCGGCCCTCGGCGTCCGCCGTGGCGAGGAAGAAGAGGAACGCCCGCTCAATGAAGGCGGTATCGCCCGAGGTGAAGGCGGTGCGGGTGGTCACCGCCTCCAGGCGATCGGCGATGCGGCGGCTGTCGAACGCGTCCTGAAGGGCGCGACTGCCGTCGTGGTAGAGGAGCGATTCCGCCATTGGCTGACCCCGCGAGACGCCAGGAGCCGATCGTATCACCACGCCGGTCAGAGCGGGGCATAGTCGATCTCGAGAAAGTCCTCGACCTCCTTCATCCAACAATCGCGGACGAAGGCGACGTGGTCGGGGTGATTGTTGTAGCGGTCGTAGGCGGCCTGATCGGCGAACTCCATGGAGAAGCCGAAGGCGTAACCGTTCTTCGGGCTGACCTCGCGGAGCTGCTCGAACTTCTCCACGCCCGGGATTCCCGCGAGCGCCTTGCCGGCCGACAGGAACGCCTTCTCCTCCGCCGAGCCGGGCGCATGCTTGAGGCGGAAGACGACGGTGTGGCGGATCATCTTGAAGCTCCTGGTGAAACGGGACGGGCGCCTGCCCGGCAAGCCGGCAACCTCGCATATCCGACCGGCGCTCCTCAATCGCCGGCGCCGCCCGAAAATTCGCTCGCCAAGCCTTGACGCTGTCGCCCGGCCGCCGGAGATTGGCCGGTCGGCGGCATTGAGGGGACGGGCAATGAGCGAGAAAGAGCGCGAGATTCTCGGGTCGGTTCCGTTTTTCCGCGAGGCGCTTGACGACAAGGAACTGACCATCCTTGCCGGCCACGCCCGGATCCACAGCCTCGACACGGGCGAGGTGCTGATTTCCGAGGACCGCCCGGGCCACTCGATGTTCGTCGTCATCGATGGCGAACTGGTGGTTACCGTCAGCGGCGAGGCCGAGCCGGTGGCGCGGCTGGCCAAGGGCGCGATCGTCGGCGAGATGTCGCTGCTCACCGGGAGCCCGCGGAACGCCACCGTGACGACCGCGGGCAAGGCGGAGGTGCTCGAGGTCGACAAGGCGGCGCTCGCCAATGTCCTGTGGATGTCGCCGGGCCTCGTTGACCGCTTCGTCGAGATGCTCTTCCGCCGCCAGCTCGAGCTTGACCGCGCAATGGGCGGCGTCGCCTGGGGCACGCTCCGTCCCGGCAAGGCGGAACTGGCCGAGATGATCCGCTCGTTCTATCAGCGCGCCGAATAGCCGCGAGGCGGATCGCCCGGCGATCAAACCGTTTCTTACCGTATTGTGGCGCCGGCCCTCGCGGGCCCCAAGGCCGTTCCGATCTTCTTTGCTTTGCAAAATAAGCCTGCTCCGTTGCCGCAGAGCTGGGCGGAAGTGAAATCGGTCGGCGAGGCTCTGCAGAAGGGTTCGCCGCGCCGATGGTCGTGCGAACTTCTCCCGATCGATTTTTCGCGAGCTGAAAAAAGTGCTGGACTTTGCGCGCGAGCGTGAGAGACTTATTTCACAAACTTAAGGAAGGGCCGTGGCGGCACTCAAGGGGGATCAGGGCACGGCGCGCGCCCTCAACCGGAGGCTGGTCCTGAACCAGCTCCGGCGCAACGGGCCGATGAGCCGGTCGGCGATAACGGCGGCGAGCGGCTTGAGCCCGGCTGCGATCACTGCGGTCACCGCCGAATTGATCCGCGAAGGGACCATCGTCGAGCGCGCCTCGATCCCGAGTTCGGGCGGTCGACGTCCGGTGCCGCTCGACATCAACTATGGGTCGCGCCTGTCGGTCGGACTGAAGGTTAGCGTCGACCGGGTCGACGGCGTCATCACCGACCTTGCGACGCGCGTCATTGCCGCCGATGCGACCGTTCGCCTTCCCGACCACACGCCCGAGACCGTCATCCGGATGTGCGCGGAGACGACGGAGCGCCTGCTCGCCGGCGCGCGGGTGACGCAGGAACGCGTCATCGGCATCGGCGCTCGCCATTTCCGGACAGGTCGACGCGGAAGCCGGGATGTGCCGGCAGATGCAGCGCTTCGGTTGGCGCGACGTGCCGATTGCCGCCAGGCTCGCCGAGATCCTCGGCGTGCCGGTCTGGGTCGACAACGACGCCAACGCCTACGCGGTTTCGCAACATCTTTTCGGCCATGCGCGGGGCGCGCAAAGCGTCGCCGCCGTCGCCGTCGGCCGCGGCATCGGCGCCGGGCTGGTCGTCAATGGCCGGGTTCATCGCGGCGCGACCGGCGCGGCCGGCGAGTTCGGCCACAACTTCGAGGAGCGCGGACGCCGCTGCGAATGCGGGCGCGACGGGTGCCTCGAGACCTACTGCGCCGACCCCGGACTGATGCAGAGCTGGAGCACGTTGGACCGATCGGCACGCGGCCGGAATATCGAGGACCTCGCCGCCGCGGCTTCCGCCGGAGATGCGGCTGCGGTGGCCGTGCTCAACGATGCCGGCCTCCGGCTCGGCCGCCATGTCGCCGCGCTGGTCAATGTCTTCGATCCCGAGATGATCGTTTTCGGAGGCGAGGGGGTCCGCTTCGGCGGTCATCTCCTCGATCCCCTCAAGCGGGTGCTCGACGAGAGCTGCTATTCCGGAGCGCCGCCGATTGCGATCGACTGGGAGGGCACGGGCTGGGCTCGCGGCGCTGCGGCGCTCGCCGTCCAGCATTTCTTCAACTTCGAGGCGACTGGAGGATTCACGCCGAAAACATCAGGAAAGCCGATCTACCGCGTAGCATAGCCAAAACGGCAACCCGACGCGCGGCACCCGTCGGCGATCGGGCCAAATCTCCAAGGGAGGAGAACCAATGAAGAAACTAGCCTTCGTGGCGGCCGGCGCCGCCGCATTGTCGCTCTGCATGGGCGTCAGCGCCTTCGCCGAGCCGAAGACCAACCTGCTGCATCAATGGGCGACCGGCTCGGACGCCGCCGCCATCGCCAAGCTCGGCGAGATGTTCACCGCCGCCGGCGGCACCTGGGAGCAAACCTCGATCGCCGGGCATACCGCGAACACGCTCGCCAAGCTCCGCGCCGACGTCGTCGCCGGCAACGCTCCGCCCGCGGTCCAGCTCAAGGGCCCGGAAATCGCCGAGTGGAACGAGACCGGGATGACGGCAAACCTCGATGATCTCGCCGCCGAGGAGGGCTGGGACAAGGTTGTCGCCAGCGAGCTCCTGCCGGTGATGAAACCGAAAGGCTCTTGGGTCGCGGCGCCGATGAACATCCACCGCATCAATTGGCTCTGGGCCAACAAAAGCGTCCTCGACGCGGCCGGGATCACCGAGCTCCCCAAGACCTGGGCCGAGTTCAACGCCGATTGCGACAAGATCGTCGCGATGGGCAAGATCTGCATCGCTCACCTCTCGGCCGACTGGACCGACGCCACCACCTTCGAAGTCGTCGTTTACGGGCAGAACATCGATCTGTTCAGGAAGGCTTTCGTCCAAGGCGACGTCGACGCGTTGCGCAGCCCCGAGATGGTCAAGGCCTTCGAGCAGATGCGGACGATGGTGTCGAAATACATGGACCCGGCGATCGCCGGCCGCGATTACGACACCGCCTCGAACATGATGGCGAACGGCGACGCGGCCTTTTTCATCATGGGCGACTGGGAGATCGGCGTCCTCCTCGCCGCCGGGTTCAAGCCCGGCACCGACATCATCTGCGGCCAGGCGCCGACCGATTGGGGCAAGCCCGGCTTCATCCTCAACTCGGACTCGGTCGTCTTCTTCCAGCAGAAGGATCCCGACTACGTCGCGGGCCAGCGCCTGCTCGCCCACCTCATCCTGTCGAAGGATTTCCAGACCATCTTCAACCAGGCGAAGGGATCGATCCCCGCCCGCCTCGACGTCGACCTGTCGAGCGGCTTCAACCCCTGCCAGCAACTTTCCCAGAAGGACCTTCAGGCCTCGATCGACGCGGGAACGCTGGTCCGCTCGATGGCGCATAACATGACGGTGCTGCAGAAGTACCGCGGTGCGATGATGGATACGATCACCGAGTTCGTGAACACGCCCGACATGTCGGCGGAGGACGCCGCCAACGCGATGGCTGACGCCGTCGAAGCACAGATGTAGTCTTCCCCGAAAAGGACGGCCGCGACGGTCCGCCGTCGCGGCCTCTCCGCCGGGAGGAAACGGTGGCGCAGACTTCGATCTCGGTGGCAGGGCTCGAAACTCGAGCCGGCGGCGTCTGGCGCGAACGGCTGTCGACGTGGCTGCCGCAGATCGTGCTCGCGCCGTCCCTCGCCGCGAGCTTCGTCTACGTCTTCGTCTTTACCGCCTGGACCCTCTACATCTCACTGTCCAACTCCTCGCTGCTGCCGAGCTACGATTTCGTCGGTTTCGAGCACTATGCGGCGCTCTGGGCGAACCGGCGCTGGAACATCGCCTACACCAACCTCTTCATCTTCAGCGTCCTCTACGTGATCGGCGGCATCGCCATCGGCCTCCTGCTCGCGATCCTCATCGACCAGCGCGTGCGCGGCGAATCGCTGTGGCGGACGATCTACCTCTACCCGCTCGCCGTCTCCTTCGTCGTCACCGGCACGGTGTGGAGCTGGCTGTTCAATCCCGGCTCCGGCATCCAGTTCCTGGTGCGCAACCTCGGCTGGAGCGATTTCACCTTCGCCTGGACGACCAACCGCGACCTCGCCATCTACGCGATCGTCGTCACCGGCATCTGGCAGGCCTCGGGCTTCGCCATGGCGCTCTTTCTCGCCGGCCTGCGATCGGTCGACCAGGACCTGATCAAGGCAGCGCAGATCGACGGCGCCAGCATGTTCCGGATCTATCGGCGGATCATGATCCCGGCGATCGGACCGATCTTCATCGCGGTCGTCGTCGTGCTCCTCCAGTTCGCCATCAAGACCTTCGACCTCGCGATCGCGCTCACCGGCGGCGGTCCCGGCATCGCCACCACCTTCCCGGCGATCTATGTCTACGATCTCATGTTCCAGCGCGGCCAGATCGCCGAGGGCGCGGCCGCGGCGATCATGATCCTGCTCGCGCTCGCCGTGGTGCTCGTCCCCTATTCGCTCTGGCGAGTCTGGCATCGCCGCCATGAGACCGGGCCATGACCGCGATCGCGGCCTACGATCCGCTCGCCACCGCCGGCACCTGGCGGCGCTCCCGCGCCAAGATCGGCGTCTATATCGTCCTTGCGATCTTCGCGGCCTATTACCTCCTGCCGTTGATCGTGGTTGTCCTCAACTCGTTCCGGAAGCTCCCGGAGATCGCCGAGAACGGGCTGATCGCCTTCCCGCGGAGCTTTTCCTTCTCGGCCTGGGCCGACGCCTGGAGCACGTTCTGCGTCGGCGGAACCTGCGCCGGCATGCAAAGGAACTTTTACAACTCGCTCTTGATGACGATCCCGGCGACGATCATCTCCACCGCGATCGGCGCGATCAACGGCTACATCCTGTCGAAATGGCGGTTCAAGGGGTCGGAAATCCTCTTCGCCGCCATGACCCTCGGCGTCTTCATGCCCGGCCAGATCGCGCTGATGCCGTGGGCCTTCATCCTTGGCCGGCTCAGCCTCACCAACACCACCGCCGGCCTGGTCCTCATTCACACCGTCCAGGGCCTGTCCTTCACGACGCTCTTCTGCCGGAACTATTACGTCTCGATCCCCGACGACCTGATCAAGGCGGCGCGGATCGACGGCGCCGGGTTCTGGCGGATCTTCCGGAAGATCGTCCTGCCGCTGTCGCCGCCGATCCTGATCGTCACGGTGATCTGGCAATTCACCGGCATCTGGAACGAGTTCCTCTACGCCGTCGTCTTTTCCTCCGGGCGTCATCAGCCGATCACCGCGGCGCTGATCGCGCTCTCGACCAACGGCACCAATGTCAGGAACTACGACGTGATGAGCGCCGCGGTGCTGATCGGGGCGCTGCCGCCGCTCCTCATCTATTTCTTCGGCGGCCGCTATTTCATCCGCGGCCTGACCCAAGGCGCGATCAAGTAGCGAGGCGGGATGGCGTCACTCACGGTCCACAACCTGTCGAAGAGCTTCGGCGCCGTCGAGGTGCTGAAGGGCATCGACCTCGAAGCCGATACCGGCGAGTTCGTCGTGCTGGTCGGGCCGTCCGGCTGCGGCAAGTCGACCCTTCTCGCCATGATCGCCGGGCTCGAGACCATCACCTCGGGCGAGATCGCGATCGGCGGCCGCGTCGTCAACAACGTGCCGCCCAAGGACCGCGACATCGCCATGGTGTTCCAGTCCTACGCCCTCTATCCGACCATGTCTGTCCGCCAGAACATCACCTTCGGCATGGAAAGCCGGCGGGTGCCGAGGGCGGAGCAGGACGCGGCGGTGGCGCGGGTGGCGGCGCTCCTCAAGATCGACGGCCTTCTCAAGCGGAAGCCGAGCCAGCTCTCCGGCGGGCAGCGCCAGCGCGTCGCCATGGGCCGCGCCCTGGTCCGCGACCCGCTCCTCTTCCTGTTCGACGAGCCGCTGTCCAATCTCGACGCCAAGCTCCGCGTCGAGATGCGCACCGAGATCAAGAAGCTCTACAAGACCCTCGGCAAGACCACCGTCTACGTCACCCACGATCAGGTCGAGGCGATGACGCTTGCTTCGCGGATCGCGGTCATGCATCAGGGGCGCCTGCAACAGTTCGCCGAGCCGGCCGTCGTCTACGAGCGACCTGCCAACATGTTCGTCGCCGGTTTCATGGGATCGCCTTCGATGAATTTCCTGCCCGCCGAGGTGGTCGCCGGAGACGGCCGGCCGATGATCGCGGTCGGGAACGGCGGCGCTCCTGCGATGCTGCCGCTGCCTGATACGAAGGCCTCGCTCAGGCCGGGCAAGATCGTGCTCGGCGTGCGGCCCGAGCATCTCACCCGCCACGACGCGGCGCGAGCCGCCGGGCGCGCGAACATCGGCAAGCTCAGCGCTCCGGTCGAGATGGTCGAGCCGACCGGCGCGGAGACCATCGCCATCGTTCGGGTCGGCGCGCGCGAGGTCGTCGCCCGGTTCGAGCCGGACGCGGCGCCGAAAGAGGGCGAGACCGTGGTCCTTGCGGTCGACATGGGCAAGGCCTGTCTGTTCGATCCCGACACCGAACGCCTGATCTGACGTCGGGAAGCTTGGCTTGTCCTTCGCACGCTATCCCAGCCTCGAAGACCGCGTTGTCTTCATCACCGGCGGCGGCTCCGGCATCGGCGCCGCGATGGTCGAGGCGTTTGCCGGCCAGGGCGCCCGCGTCGCCTTCGTCGACGTCGACGCGCGCGCCTCGGAAGCGCTGGTCGGGCGCCTCAAGCAGGGCCGGCACGCGCCCCGGTTCCTTGCCTGCGACGTCACCGACGCTGCGGCGCTGAGGGCCAATATCGACGCGGTGCGGGCGACGCTTGGTCCGATCGGCGTGCTCGTCAACAATGCCGCCCGCGACGACCGGCATGCGGTCGACGACGTCACGCCCGAATACTGGGATGGCGCGATCGCGGTCAATCTCCGCCATCAGTTCTTCGCTGCCCAGGCCGTGCGCCCGCAGATGCGCGAGCTCGGCGGCGGCTCGATCATCAACTTTTCGTCGATCGCGTGGATGTTCGGCGGCGCGATCTTCGTCGCCTATGCCACCGCCAAGGCGGGCGTGGTCGGTCTTACCAACGCGCTTGCCCGCGATTTCGGGCCGGATCGCATCCGCGTCAACGCCATCGCGCCGGGCGCAGTCGTCACCGAGCGGCAGCTTCGCCTTTGGTACACCGAGGAGCAGGCCGACGAAATGGCGGCGCGGCAGAGCCTCCCCGGCCGTCTCCTGCCGGTGGAAGTCGCCCGCGCCGCGTTGTTTCTCGCCGCCGACGACAGCCGGATGATCACCAAGCAATGCCTCGTCGTCGATGCCGGGATACGGTGAGGCGGGTCGGGTCGCGACATGGCATTGTGGAGAGATAGATGCTGCAGGTGGGACTGAATCCCTACGGGCTCACCTATACGCTCGGCCTGCAGGGGCAGGGAACGCCGCGCGCCAACCCGGACGGCCGCGGCCTTGAGGGATTTCTCGACATCGGCCGCGAGATCGGCGCCCGCGTCATCGAATTGCATAATCCCTGGCTTGCCGCGATGTCGGACGGCGACCTCGCCGGCCTCCGCGACAGGATCACGGCTTGCGGCATGACGCCGGTGATCAGCTCGGGTCTGCCGATGGACGAGCGGGACGCCGCCATCCGGTCGGCGGTGGCGCTTGGCGCAACCACCATCCGCCTCGCGCTCACCCGTGTCCTCTGCGGCGACCGGGCGGTGCTCGGCGACGAATGGCCGGCGCTGGTCGGACGCGTCCGCGAGGCGCTCGCCTTCTATGCCCGGCGCGCCGCCGATGCCGGGCTTGGTCTCGCGATCGAGGACCACCAGGACTTCGGCAGCCGCGAACTCCTCGCGCTCGCCGAGGAAGCCGGGCCGAATGTCGGCATCTGCTTCGATGTCGGCAATGCTCTTGCGGTCGGCGAATCGCCGGTCGACTTCGCCCGTCGCGCCGCCCGGCGCATTTGCCACCTGCACCTCAAGGACTACACGCCGCAGTGGACCGACGAGGGCTATCGCCTGGTCCGCTGCGCGATCGGGGATGGTGCGGTTCCCTTCCGCGACGTCGTCACGATCCTCCTCGGCGATCACCCGTCCTTGACGGCGTCGCTCGAACCGGGTGCGCTCGAGGCGCGGCATATCCGGCTGTTGCGGCCGGACTGGTGGCGGGGCTATGCCCCGACAACCGCCGCCGAGCTCGCGCCCTGCCTCCTGGCGGCGCGTCGCAACCGCCTCCCCGAGGACGCGGACTTCCGCACGCCCTGGGAACGCGGCGAGGACGGGGAGACGCTGATCGGCTACGAGCTTGCCATGATCCGGCGGAGCGCGGCGAACCTGAAGTTTTTGGGATTGATGTGAAGGGGAATGGGAATGGACAGGGAACTGAGCGGCAAGACCGCCGTCGTCACCGGCTCGGGTCGCGGCCTCGGCCGCACTATGGCCGAGCGCCTCGCCGAGCTTGGCGCCGACGTGGTGATCCACGACATGGATTGGCATGCGCCGGCCAAATACAACGAAGCGCCCGACCTCGGCGCGGTGGCGAAGGAGGTGGAGAAATACGGGACGCGGGTGATGGCCGTCCTCGGCAATATCGGCGATCCGGCCGCGGTCCGGAAAATGAAGGCGGACATCGACGAGAAATTCGGCCCGGTCCACATCCTGGTCAATTGCGCCGGCGGCGACATCGGCGCCAAGGGCGGCAAGCCCGACCCCAACACCGCGCTCGGCGCCACCTTCGAGGACATTCAGGTGCTGACCAACAACAACCTGATCGGCACGATCCTGATGTGCCAGACCTTCGTGCCGCCGATGGTCGCGGCCGGCTCCGGCTCGGTCATCAATATCGCCTCGGCCGCCGCCCATCTCGGCTGCTCGCCCGAGGCGATCTACTCGACGCTCAAGGCGGCGGTGGTCCACTACACCCGCTGCCTCGCCAAGGAGCTGCTCACCGAGGGCGTGCGGATCAACGCCGTGAGCCCGGGGCCGACCAAGTCGGCGCGCTTCCAGGCGACCCGCAAGCTCGACCCGGCGCGCATGGATTCGAGCGGCAAGTCCTTTGTCCGCTACGCCGAACCGGCCGAGATCGCCGACGCGGTCGCCTTCCTCGCCGGGCCGCGGAGCCGCTTCATCAATGGCCAGGTGCTCCGCGTCGACGGCGGGCTGACCCTGTTTCCGGGCTGATCCGCGTCAGCGTTTCGGAATGACGGCGTCGAGCACCGCGGCGCGGCCTCCGTCCTTCCCCGCCTTCGGCGCCTCCGCGATGGCGGTGTCAAGATCATCGCGTCGTCGGCCGTCCGGCCATAAGCGCTGCCCACCGCCCCGAAGCAGGGGCGAGAGTGATCGCGGCGAGCCGGCCGCCTTGCGATGGATCAATGCGAAGAATTGACGCGGGGCCGACTTCCTGATCACTATCGGCAAGGACGGGAGGCCGAACGTGTCCCTTCTCGCAGGCAGCGGCTGTCGCGACGGTCGCACGCACTGGGGAGCCCGTCGAAGCTCGGGCGACCGGACGAGGCGCTGGTTGCTGCCGCTGGTGGCAGCGGCGGGCTTGGTTCTTGGACTGTCGCCGGCGTCCAGGGCGCAGGAGGGACTGCTTCCCGGCGAAGCCTTCGTTACGCAATTCTCCGGCACGACCACGGTCGACGGGCGCACGGTTATCGATCTTGCGGGTCAGGCTGGCGTCGCCCTTGACCTCCGTGCGCCCGGTTTCGTGGCGGATGGGCGCCACTGGCTCGCGGAACCGCAACCCTTCGGGGTTACCGCGGCCGATGTCGGCCAGGTCTTCGGCGTCGCCCTCGACGACGCCGACCCGCCGAACCTCTACCTGACCGCGACCTCGTCCTTTGGCCTCCACCGCAGCGCCGACAATTCCGGCTGGCAGGACGGCATGTGGGGGCCGGGCGGTGGGCCCGGTACGATCTACCGGCTGAACGCCGCCGACGGCTACCGGCCGGAGATATTCGCCGAGGTCACCCTAGACGGGCGCGCCAACACCGGCGCCGGGCTCGGCAATATCGCCTTCGACCCTTGGCATCGCCAATTCTTCGTGTCGGACCTCGAGACCGGCATGATCCACCGCATCGCGCTTGCCGACGGCGCCGATCTCGGCCGCTTCGATCACGGCATCACCGGTCGCGGCAGCTTCACCGACGCCGTATCGGGAGCGGCCCAGTCGCTGCCGCCGGTCGCCTTCGACCCGGCGACGTCGGCGCGGATCGCCGACTGTCCAAGCGGCGACTTCGCCCGCACCCCGTCGTGCTGGAACTTCGCCGATTTCCGCCGGCGCGTCTGGGGTCTCGCCGCCCGACGGGACGCCGGCTCGGGCGAAGTCCGCCTCTATTATGCCGTGTCGGGCAGCCAGGCCTTCGGTAATCCCGACTGGGCCGCCGCCGGCGAGGACCAGCAGAATTCGGTCTGGTCGGTGTCGATCGCCGAGGACGGCGGCTTCGATGCTTCGAGCGTCCGGCGCGAATTCTTCCTGCCCGAATTCTTCCGCTCGCCGGAAGCCATCGCCCGCGCCGGCATCAGCAATCCGGTCGCCGACATCGCCTTCCCCGCGATCGGCCCTCAAGACGCGATGCTCCTCGCTGAGCGCGGCGGCGTCCGCAATCTCGGCCTTTCGGCGGAAGACGCCTTCGCCTATCCGCATGAGGCACGGGTGCTCCGGTACGAACGCGACGCCCAGGGAATCTGGCAGCCGGCTGGCCGCTACGATGTCGGCTTCTACGACCGGAGCAATGAAGGCCCGCCCTATATCCGGGCCGGCGCCGCCGGCGGCGTCGCCCTCGGGCCGGGCTACGGCGCGAGCGGGGAGATCGATCCTGCCAAGCCTGATGGCTTCGTCTGGATGACCGGGGACGCGCTCTGCTCTCCGGAAGGAAGCTGTCTCGACGCGCCCACGGGCGATCATAGCGACACCTCGCAGGTCTCCGGCCTCCAGGGCGAGGAGCAATCGGCCTACCAGGAAATCATCCCGGAAGCGGCCTTCCAGCCCTACCCGGCGGCGGGTCCCGCCACTCCGGCGACCGGCCCCGACCAGTCCTACATGATCGACGCAGACGTCAATGTCGACGATACCGGCAGCCCGATTCCGGAGGAGCTGTCGCGAAACGATGCGACCCGGATCGGCGACGTGGCGGTGTTCCAGAAGGCGCCGCCGAAGATACTCGATCTCGCGATCACCAAGCGCTCACTCGACCCTTCGTGCGGCGCTGGCGGAAACTGCCCGTTCAAAGTGACCGTGTCCAATGTCGGCGAGGTCTCCTATACCGGCCCGCTGGTCGTCCGCGACCTTCCCGAGAACGGCTCGACTCTCGCCATCCCGCCCGCCTCCGAGTGGTCGTGCGCCAACCCCTTCCCCAGCGTCTACGAATGCACGCTCGCCGCCGTCACGCTGGCGCCCGGCGATTCGACGTCGTTTCAGGCGACCTTCACCGTGCCCGATTGGTGGCACGCCTCGGTCTTCAGCAACTGCGTCGAACTGACCACACCCGGCGCTGGCGCGGACACCCGCACCTACAACAACAGCGCCTGCGGCTACGCGCCGACCGCGGCTCCGGGAACGACCTACTACGCCCCCGATCTGCGGCTCCGCAAATACGGCCTCGACGGTCAATGCGACTGGTTCGACAACTGCCCGTTCGTCGTCCGCGTCACCAATGTCGGCGCCGCAAGCTACACCGGCCCAATCCACGTCCACGACCAGATCGATTTCCCCGCCTCGGGCCTCGGCACCTATGCGCCGGCCCCGGCGTGGCTGTGCGATCCCGTCGGCGGCATTGACTTCGATTGCACGCATCCGCCGGTGACGCTGGCGCCCGGCGAGTTCGTCGATCTCACCCTATGGGTCGCCGCCGGCCCGCTGGGGCCGGGACACACCACGGTCGGAAACTGCGCCTGGATCGACTGGGACGGCGGACCGGGCGACTACAACCCCGCCAACGAATATGACTGCGCCGCGATCTCGCGCTATCCGCCCGGTCACCCCGGCGCCATTGCCGCGCTCGACATCGACAAGGACGCCCAGTCGACCTGTTGGCCGGGGGCCGGCCCGGCCGGTGGCTGGCTCTGCCTGTTCCGCGTGACGGTGACCAATGTCGGTGGCGCGCCTTATGTCGGCCCGATCGAGGTCAGCGACACCGCCGATCTTGGCGCTCCATCGGTGCTGTCCGACGTGAATCCGGTTCCATGGACCTGTGCGCCCGGCATCGGGACGCCAGGCACCCGGACATGCAGCCGCCCCGGCGTCCCCGGCGGCCTGCAGCCGGGCGAGAGCACTTATCTCTATCTGGACTTCGAGGCGCCGGCGGCGGTGCCGGTTCCAAACGCCGTGATCAACTGCGCGAAGGTCAGCTCCGATCATGACGGCGACGGGATCGCCGAGGACTACACGAGCTGCGCCTACGCCCTCGTCTGCCATGCCGGCTCGCCGGATTGCTGGCGGGACCTCGCCATCCGCAAGGACGAGCAGCCCGATCCCTGCTTCCCCGGTTTCCCCTGCGCCTTCAGCATCGTCGTCGACAATATCAGCGACCAGGACTATCCCGGCCCGCTCGTCGTCACCGACATTCCCGATCCTGGGGTCGGTCCGTTGACAGTGACCTGGCCGATGGATGTCACCTGCGTCCCGGCGGGCCCCGACTACACCTGCACCTGGCCGCATGATCTTCTCGCCGGCAACAGTCTCTGGATCGACCTCGAGTTCGGCATTCCGCCGGGTCATCCCGGCCCGAGCTTTACCAACTGCGCCAGCGTCCCGCCGGGCGTCGCCAACCAGGTCCCGGTCAACGACCAGGATTGCGCCACCGCCTTCGTGCCGTTTCCGGACCTCGCCCCGTTCGGCGGGACGACCTGCCAGCGGGGCTCGGACTGCACGCTCGACGTCCGCGTCGACAACAAGGGGCTGCTCCCCTTCGTCGGCAGCGCCGGTCTCAACGGCACGCTGTCGCCGCCGGTGGAAATCACCTCGATCGCCAGCCAAACCCCCGGCTTCGCCTGTAGCGTTACCGGAAGCGGCACTTACCAGTGCATGGGCCCTCACCTCGACATCAAACCGGGGGACGCCGCCAAATTGCAGGTCGTCATCGCGATCCCCGCCGACTTCCCCTCCGACACCATCACCCACACCAAGGAGATGGTCTGGCCGGACCGGGCGGTGAAGGACAAGCGCCCCGAGAACGACCGCCACGTCAGCACCATCACCATCGAGGGTCCGAAGGCGCAGCCGCCACCTCCTCCGCCACCGCCGCCGCCGGCCCAAGCCGCCGACCTCGCGATCGACAAGACCGCCAACCAGGCGCGCTGCATTGCCGGTCAGGCCTGCGGGTTCACCATCACCGTCACCAATGCCGGGGCCGGCGCCTATGTCGGCCCGATCCGGATCGACGACGTCACGACCCCGGCGAACACCCGGCTCACCGGCTCCGGCCCGTCGCCCTGGTCCTGCCGTGGGGGGAACGGCCACTACACGTGCGCGTATCCCGCGACCACGCTGGCTCCCGGCGCCGCGAAGACGCTATCGCTGACTTTCACCAGCAGCCGGAGCGTCACCGGCAGCATCGGCAATTGCGGCGAGCTCGCATGGAGCGATACGGCGCGGGTCATGGCCGTACAGAACGCGCTCAACCAGCTCGGCTTCAAGCTAGGCACGGCGGACGGCAAGATCGGTCCTCAAACCAAGGCGGCGATCGAAGCCTACCAAGCGAGCGCCGGCCTGCCGGCCACGGGCCGCGTCGACGACACTCTCCTCCGCCGGATGTTCGGGTCGTGGGGCGTCGGCGACGCCAATTCCGGCAACGATCGGGCCTGCGCCACCGCGGCCGTCGCGCCGCCCCCGCCGCCGGCGATCACCTGCACCGGAGGAACCTTCAGCAACAACCAGTGCGTCTGTCCATCGGGGACCGTCCGACAGCAGACCGGCACCAACGCCTATCGCTGCGTCCCGACCATCACCTGCCGCGGCGGCACTGTTGAGAACAACGAGTGCGTCTGTCCGAGGGGCACCAACGTCGAGCAGACCGGGACCAACGCCTACCGCTGCGTCCCGACGATCGTCTGCCGCGGCGGCACGGTGAAGAACAACGAATGCATCTGCCCGAAGGGCACCGAGGTTCAGCAGACCGGGACCAATGCCTATCGCTGCGTCCCGATCACGCCGCAGATCACCTGCAGCGGCGGCACCGTCAAGAACAACCAGTGCGTCTGTCCGAAGGGGACCAATGTCGAGCAGACCGGGACCAACGCGTACCGCTGCGTCCCGACCATCGTCTGCCGCGGCGGCACGGTGAAGAACAACGAATGCATCTGCCCGAAGGGCACCGAGGTTCAGCAGACCGGGACCAATGCCTATCGCTGCGTCCCGATCACGCCGCAGATCACCTGCAGCGGCGGCACCGTCAAGAACAACCAGTGCGTCTGTCCGAAGGGGACCAATGTCGAGCAGACCGGGACCAACGCGTACCGCTGCGTCCCGACCATCGTCTGCCGCGGCGGCACGGTGAAGAACAACGAGTGCGTCTGCCCGAAGGGGACCAATGTCGAGCAGACCGGGACCAACGCCTACCGCTGCGTTCCGACGATCGTCTGCCGCGGCGGCGCGGTGAAGAACAACGAGTGCGTCTGTCCGAAGGGGACCAACGTCGAGCAGACCGGGTCCAACGCCTATCGCTGCGTCCCGACCATCGTCTGCCGCGGCGGCACGGTGAAGAACAACGAGTGCGTCTGCCCGAAGGGCACCGAGGCGAAGCCGACTGGCACGAACGCCTACCTGTGCGTCGATATCCAGCCGCAGCCCACCTGCGAGGGCGGACGCGTCAAGAACGGCCAGTGCGTCTGTCCCAAGGGATCGACGTCGCAGCAGACCGGGACCAATGCATTCCGCTGCGTCGCGATCCAGATAATCGTGCCGAGGCAGCTCATCGTGCCGGCCGTGCCGTTGAAGACGCCGCCTCCGCAGTGAGAGTCGACTGGCGACACCGGCCGGCGCTCCCTTGCCTCACCGCCACATGCCGCGCATGCGGGCGCCGACATCGACGCGCGGCGCGTCCGTGCCCGGACGGCCGGGCCCGCTCGCGCCCGCCGCGGGCCACGTGCGCTGCGCGAAGAGCGGCAAGAGCGCCGCGGGGATGAAGCGGGTGCGCCCGGCATAGAGGTGCCGGTCGCCATGCTTCTTCTGCTGGTTCACATAGAAGCGTTGCGGCAGGAGAATTGACAGCCGGTCGCGCGCCCGGGTCATGGCAACGTAGAGCAGCCGGCGTTCCTCCTCGATGTCTTCGCTGGTGCCGGCGCCGAGATCGGAGGGAATGCAGCCGTCGACGCCGTTGAGGATGAATACGGCGTTCCATTCCTGTCCCTTGGCGGAATGGATGGTGGACAAGATGAGATAGTCCTCGTCGAGATGCGGCGGTCCGGCCTCGTCGCTGGTCGCGTCCGGCGGGTCGAGGGTGAGGTCGGTCAGGAAGCGTTCGCGCGAGGCATACGTCTCGGCGATCCTCTGGAGCTGCACGAGGTCGGCGGCGCGGAGCACGGCGTCCTCGTGGAGACGTTCGAGGTGCGGCTGATACCAGCCCCGCACCCGCTCCATCTCCGCCGGCCACGGCGACTTCGCCGCCATTCCGGCATAGAGCGCGGCGAACGCCGCCCAATCCTCGCCGGCCCGCGCCGGCGCGGCGAAACCGGCGATCGCCGTGGCGGCGGCGACAGCGGTCGCCAAAGTATCCAGGAGCCGGCCGGCGATCGTCGGGCCGATACCGGGGATGATCTGAAGCAGGCGAAAGCCGGCGATGCGGTCACGCGGATTCTCGGCGAAGCGGAGGCAGGCAAGAACGTCCTTGACGTGCGCGGCGTCGAGGAATTTGAGCCCGCCATACTTGACGAAGGGGATGTTGCGGCGGGTCAGCTCCAGCTCGAGCTGGGCGCTGTGATGGGAGGCGCGGAAGAGCACCGCCTGCCGCTTGAGGAGCACGCCCGCTTCGCGGTTGTCGAGGATGCCGTCGACCACGCAGCGCGCCTGGTCGGCTTCGTCGCGCACCGTCACCAGCTCCGGCAGGTCGGCCGACTTCCGCCCGGAGCGGAGGGTCTTGGTGAAGCGCTCGGCGGCAAGCCCGATCACGGCATTGGCGGCGGCGAGGATCGGCTCGGTCGAGCGGTAGTTGCGGTCGAGGGTGACGACGTCCGCCGCCGGCGCGAACGCCTTCGGAAAGTCGAGGATGTTGCGAACCGTGGCGGCGCGGAACGAGTAGATCGACTGGGCGTCGTCGCCGACCACGGTCAGGCCGCGCCCGTCCGGCTTGAGGCGAAACAGGATCGAGGCCTGCAGGCGGTTGGTGTCCTGGTACTCGTCGACGAGAACGTGATCGAAGCGGCTCGCCATATCGGCCGCGATGGTTTCGTCCTCCATCATGCCTGCCCAGTAGAGGAGGAGATCATCATAGTCGAGAACCGCCTGCTTCTGCTTGGTTTCGACATAGGCGGCGAACAGGCTGCGGAGCTCCGCCTCGACCCGGGCGCACCACGGAAATGCGGACTGGAGCACTTCCCCGAGCGGCAGCTCGGCATTGACCGCGCGGGAATAGACGGCGAGGCAGGTCCCCTTGGTCGGAAACCGGTGCTCGGTCCGCGACAGGCCGAGTTCGTGGCGAACGACGTTCATCAGGTCGGCGGAATCCTCGCGGTCGAGGATGGTAAAGCCCGGCGAGAGGCCGATCGCGCCGGCATAGTCGCGGATCAACCGGGCGCCGACTGCATGGAATGTGCCCGACCACGGCAGCGACGGCGCGCCTCCGGTCCCCATCGCCGCCATTGCGATTCGCTCCACCCGCCGGCCCATTTCCGCGGCGGCGCGCCGCGAGAAGGTCAGGAGCAGGATGCGATTTGGGTCGGCGCCGGAAACGATGAGATGGGCGACGCGATGCGCGAGCGTGTTGGTCTTGCCGGTCCCGGCGCCGGCGATGACAAGGAGCGGCCCCGCCGTGCCGGCCCGGCCGCCATGGATCGCGGCCCGGCGCTGCTCCGGGTTGAGGACATCGAGCCAGGCGGAATCCATCGCGAATCGTTTCCTCGGCGGCAGCGCCAAGGAATCATGTTTCGCGTTTTGTTCGCAAGCGCTGGGAAATCTTTATGTCCATTCCATATTTTGCGGATCGGCCAACAGGCTGGTGTGATGAGGATGCATTCACGACTTCGCCGCGAGAGACGTCCGATCTCATGAAGATCGAGCGGCCTGCGGGAATCTATGTCGACCTGGTCAAGCCGGTCTTCGACAGGGTGGTCGGGCTGCTGATCTTCGTCGTGCTCCTGCCGGTCACGGCGATTGTCGCGCTCATCGTACGGCTCTCGCTGGGTTCCCCCGTGCTCTTCCGTCAGCGGCGGGTGGGGTTGGATGGGCGGGAATTCGAGGTCCTCAAGTTCCGGACCATGGGTCCCGACCGCCGGCTGAGGCCGGACCGGAGGCGTGGAGCCCGGCAGGGCTCCGACGACCGCCGCAAGACGCACAAGACGACGGCCGACCCCCGGCACACCGATGTCGGCCGCTTCCTGCGCCGCTGGAGCCTCGACGAGCTGCCGCAACTCTGGAACATCATTCGCGGCGACATGAGCCTCGTCGGCCCGCGGCCGGAACTGGTCGGTGTCGTCGCCCGCTACGAGCCTTGGCAACACCAGCGCCACTTCGTCAAGCCGGGCCTTACCGGGCTGTGGCAAGTCTCGAAGCGCGGCACCGGGCCGATGCACCTCCACACCGATGTCGACCTCGAGTACATCAGGGAGATCGGTCTGCTCACCGACCTCAAGATCCTGCTCAAGACGATACCGGCGGCCTTGCGGCGGAGCGGAAGCTAGGCAGGCGCCGAATCCCTCGGCCATCGGCCCGATCCGGAAAGGCGATCGATTCTCAGCTCGAGGCGGCGGCCTTTTCAGGCTGCGCAAGGCGGCCATAGTCGTCCTCGATGCGGATGATGTCGTCCTCGCCGAGATAGTCGCCGCATTGCACCTCGATGATGACGGCTGGCGTCGCGCCGCGATTGGCGATGCGATGGACGGCGCCGAGCGGGATGTAGGCGGACTGGTTGGGATGGACCTCGGCGATCTTGTCGTCGACGGTGACCTCGGCGACGCCCTCTACCACCGTCCAGTGCTCGGAGCGATGGCGATGCTTCTGCAGCGACAGCCGCTGGCCCGGATACACGAAGAGCCGCTTCACCTGGTGGCTCGGCCCGACTTCGAGCGATTGATAGTAGCCCCACGGGCGGTAGTGGCGGGCGCGGTCGCCGATCTCGGCCCCGGTCTTGCTGCTCACCGCGGCATGGAGCGCCTTGACCATTTCCGAGCTGTCCCGGGGGGCAATCAGCACGCTGTCGTCGCTCGCCACAACGACGAGGTTGTCGACGCCGACGATGCCGATCGACGGGCGATCGGTGCTCACATAGTTGCCGCGGGCGCCGACGATCGTCACCTCGCCCTCGACGACATTGTCGTTCTCGTCCTTCTCGGCCGCATCCCAGACCGAACCCCAGGTGCCGAGATCGGACCAGTCGAAACCGGCGTCGATCACCACGGCCCGGTCGGTCTTCTCCATGACGGCATGGTCGAAGGAGATGCGCCGCGCCGCGCGGAACGCCTTCGCCGAGCACGGCCACGCCTCCGCGATTCCGCCGTCGCATCCTCGACCGCCGCGTGCGGCGGCGCCGAGAATATCGGCGGCATGCGCCCGCAGCTCGCCGAGCGCGACGTCGGCCTGCATCATGAAGTTGCCGCTGTTCCAGAGATAGCCGTGAGAGACGTAGCGCTGCGCCGTCTCGGCGTCCGGCTTCTCGACGAAGGCCGCAACGCGGCGAACCGCATCGTGGCCGGGAATCGGCGAAGCCCGGCTCGATGTAGCCGTAGCCGGTCGCCGGATGGTCGGGCTTGACGCCGAAGACAACGATAGCGCCGGCCTCGGCGGGGCCGATCGCCTCGCGCACGCTCTGTCGGAAACCGCCGGCGTCGCGGATGAGGTGGTCGGCGGCAAGGACCAGCATGAGCGCATCCGGCTCGTCGGCGGCGATCCATAGCGCCGCCGCGGCGATCGCCGCCGCCGTGTCGCGCGGCTCAGGTTCGAGCAGGAAGCGGGCGGCAACGCCCGCCTCCTCGACGGCGGCCGCGAGCATGTGGCGATGGTCGCGGTTGGCGATGATCAGCGGCTCGGCGAACAGGGTAGGATCGGCAACGCGGGAAAGGGTCGCCGCGAGCATCGACACGCCGTCGGCGAGCGGCAGAAGCGGCTTCGGCCGCGCTTCCCTGGCGACCGGCCAGAGCCTTGAGCCCGGCACCGCCCGACATGATGACCGGAACGATCATCGGCCGAACTCCATCGGCGGCCGCGCCGTCACGCGCCCGATCCGACGCCTAGATGTCATCACGGCGCATCCTGCCCGACGTCTGCTTCAACCAATCGAGGAGATCGGTAACGCCGACCGTGGCGATGCCGATGCGGCTGTCGGCGGCGCCGTAATAGATGCGGATCTCGCCGTCGAGCGTCGACCCAGCCGCAGGGAAAGACGACCTTGTCGACATCGCCGAAGCGCTCATAGTCCGCCTCCGGCTCGAATATCCATTCGTCCGAGCGATAGATCACCCGCTCGGGATCCTCGAGATCGAGGAGCGCGAGCCCGAGCCGGTAGATGGCGCCGCTCGCCGTCGCGCGGACGCCGTGATAGAGGATGAGCCAGCCTTCCGGCGTCTCGAGCGGCGGCGGTGACAGCCCGATCTTGTTGGCATCCCACCAGCCGCCGCGGCGCGCCCTGAGCAGGATGTGGTGATCGCCCCAGTGGGTGAGATCGGGCGACCACGACAGCCAGATATGCGCTCCGATCGACGCTACCGCCGGCATCGGGCGGTGAAGCATCGCCCAGCGCCCCTTGAACTGGACCGGGAAGAGCGCCGCGTCCTTGTCCTCGGGCGGCATCACCGGGCCGAGGCGGTTGAACGTCTTGAAATCCTTGGTGAGCGCAAGCGACACCAGCGGCCCGCCCACCGAGAACGCCGTGTAGGCAACCGCCCATTCCTTGCGCGCCATCAGATAGGTCAGGCGCGGATCCTCGACCCCCAGATCTCCTCGGGATAGTGATCCGGATCGGGAACGAATGTCGGCTCCGGGTCGAAGCGCCAGTCGGAGATGCCGTCCTTGCTCCGCGCCACGGTCAGATGGGAAAGACCGCGCATGTCCTCGACGCGGAGGAGAAGCAGGGTCTCGCCGTCGACGAGCGCGGCGGCGGGATTGAAGACGGTATTGGCCCGGTAGGGGAGATCGCGTGCCTTGATGATCGGGTTGCCTTCGTAGCGGGTGAACAGCCCGCGATAGGCCGGCGCATCCGCCATCTCGTGCTCCCTGCTACTCGGCCGCGAGGCCGTGACCGGCCGGCAAGATATGCGGACGAACCTCACCGCGGCGGGCGGGTTCGCTCGCAGCCGTTCCGGTCGCCGCTTCCGCGCCCTCCTGCTGCAGCCGCATCAGGCTGTGCAGCCAGGCGAGCGTCGAATTCGGCACCCTGGTTCTGGTTGACGCCCTCCGGATTGATGCCGTCGCGACAGCCGCCGGTGGCCGGATCGGCAACCGGCTGCTGCAGGTCATTGCGTCCGAGAAACCAGTCGAGGCATCGCCGTGCGTCTTCGAGCCACTGCTCGTCGCCGGTGACCCGCCGCGCCTCGAGCAGCGCATCGACCATGTGCTGCGCCTCGATCGGCTGCTGGTCGAACCGGGCGCGATGGCCGTCCAGGGTCATCCAGCCGGCGTTGCCGATCGGCACGAAATGCCCGCGCGGGTCGGTCTGGACATCGACGAGCCAGCGGAGCGACTTCAGGCCGGTCTCGACCATCCCGCGATTGTCGAGCCGGGAGCCGGAGGCGATGAGCGCATGGGGAATGACGCCGTTGGCGTAGGTGACCGTATCCTCGGGCCACGGCCATTCCGGCGTAGCGGAGCGGAAAGCACGGAGCAGCCGGTCCGAAAGCTCCGCCCGGGCCCGGCGCGCCGGGGTTGACCCATCGAAGCGACGCAGGAACGCATCGAGGCCGATCAGGGCGAACGCCGTGGCGCGAAGTGGAAGTATCTGTTGCATGGTCGGCAAAGCGCGGTCGAACAGCTCGAATGCCGCCTGCGCGAGCCGCGGCAACTCGAGCGCCGCCATTCCGAGCGCCCACAAGGCGCGGCCGTGAGAATCTTCGCTGCCCGCTTCTTCCAGCCAACGCCGGTCGTAGGACATGAAGTTCCGGAACCGGCCGGTTTCACCGTTGAAGGCGTGTTGCAGGAACCCGAAATAGCGGAAGCTCAGGCGCATGAGGAGGTCGGGCTCGCGCAGCGACCGCTGGGCGAGAACGGCGACGATGAGGGCGCGGGCATTGTCGTCGGTGCAGTAACCGTGATCGCGATCGGGCACGGCGAATTTTGCATGCTGCATGATGCCCGTGTCGTCGGTCAGCACCGTCAGGTGATATAGCCGCGGGGCGGGAAGTTCGGATGCCACTTCGCTGGTTTCCTCCAGGCGATAGTTCCTCGGCCGGGAGGCGCGTTCGCGCCGCACCTCGCCGAGAAGCCTCAAATACCGGGCTCCGACCTCTTTCCAAACCATATTTCTTGCATAATCGTAAGCGCGCTTCCGCATCGCCTGGCGTTCAGCGTCGTCCGAAAGCAGCGCGACGATCTCCGCCGCCATCGCCTCGCTGTCCCCGAAGGGAACCAAGCGGCCCCGCCCATCGGCCAGCATCTCCTCGGCGTACCGGTATGGCGTCGAGACGATCGCCTTGCCGGCGCCGAGGGCATAGCTCAGGACCCCGGAGACGATCTGATTGGGGTTGAGATAGGGGGTGACGCAGATATCGGCGGTGCTGAGAAGCTCGGTGAGAGTTCGCGTGTCCATGAACTCGTTGCGGAAAATCACGTGGTCCGCGACTCCGAGGGCGTCGGCGCGCGCCGCGATCGAATCGCGATAGCTGTCGCCCTCCTGGAGGCGCACGGCCGGATGGGTCTCCCCGGCGACGACGAAAACGGCGTCGGGATGGTTTGCGACGATCGCCGGAAGGGCCTCGATGACCTGCTCGATGCCCTTGCCGCGCGACAGGAGGCCAAAAGTCAGGATGACCTTCTTGCCGGCAAGCCCGAACCGCTCCTTGTGATAGGAAGGGTCGAGAAAGGGCATGTCGGGCACGCCGTGAGGTATCACGGCGATGCGCGAACGGGGGACGCCATAGATGGTGGCGAGCATGGCGCGGGCGCGCTTGCTCATCACCACGACGCGGTCGGAGAGTTCTCCGAGCGCCGACAGGATCTTTCTCTGGTCGGGATCCGGCTCGTCGAGCACGGTGTGAAGCGTCGTCACCACCGGCATCCGCAGGTCGCCCAGAAGACGCAGCACGAACTTGCCCTGCTTGCCGCCGTAGATCCCGAATTCGTGCTGGACGGAGACGACTTCGAAACGGTTCGCATTGAGGTACTCGACGGCCGATCGATAGTCGGAGAACGACTGACGATTGACCTCGAACTGAACCTCGGGGGGATATGCGTAGCCCGATGGCAGGTCCTTCAGCGCGACGGCAGCTATCTCCGTTTCGGAAGTCGCCGCATCGACGAGGGCCTCACGGAGGTCATGGGAGAAGGTTGCAATGCCGCAACGCTGCGGCGGATATGTGCCGACAATCGCGATCTTGCCGAGCGCAACAGATTTTGCGGGCATGGTTTTGAATACCGCCTGGGGGGGCATGGGCTCACCTCGTCAGGACCTAAACGTTCCTGAGCCGCTAAGGGTTCCAGCGCCCAGGCTGCACCGCCCACCGAGGTGCCGTGACCCGTCGCGTCGTCGCCGAGATGCCGCCGTCGCCCACCCTTCGGCTCGATCACTTCAAGCCGATCCAGTGCCTCTCGTGGCAATTTGAGAGGACGCCGCGAATGAGGCCTTAACAAGATGAAGCCTCACGAGCGTGCAACTACCGATGACCCGAACTGGACGTTCCCCGCCAAATATCGGCTGCCTCGGGTGCCCCGGCTTTCCCCGCCCGGAGGTCAACTCCGTCGTGTCTGGTTCAGCGAACCCGCGCCCGCCTTGCAAAGCCCTTCGGCTTCTTGCTGTAAAGCCGCTTGCCGCGCGCAAAGGCTTCCTTCTCCAACTCGCGCCGTTCTGCGGCGATCATCGAGAGCTGGCGCATCAAGGAATGGCCGGCATGGGGAGACAGCGCGAGCCGCTCCGCCAGAACGGCATGGTCGTGATCGAGTCCGAGCACCTCGCCTAGGTGATCGAGCCTGTCGGCCATGGTGCGGACCTTTCGCGGAAGGCGCTTCCGGGCGATCCGGATGATGTGCCAGAGATGCTTGACCTTCTTCCGCCAGCCATGGAGGTCGGGCGTCGCCAGGCTCGAGCGCGCCGAGCGCATCGCCTTCCGCCCGTCGGTGTAAGCCCGTACGAGCGCCCGCCCGACGAGCGCCGGGCCATCGACGTCCGCCGTCGCGCGGCGGATAGCCTCCTCGGTCGCGGTGAGCTGGGCGATCACCTCGGCGGGGGGCGGCGAGCGGCGGTGCGCCTCCTCCGCCTTGAGGTCGAGCTCGGCCACCACCGGATCGAGCCCGGCGCTGTCGCCGGCGGCGGCGCGAAGGTTCCGCGCCGTCGCCGCAGCGACATCGGCGTCGCGCGCCGAGGATAGCTCCTTTGCGATCTCGGCCAGCATTCGCTTCAGGTCAGGGGCGTGCGCGCCCAGCGCCGGCTTGAGCACGCCGAGCACCGAGCGGGCTCGCTTCAGCCGTTGCCGCGCCCGGTGGACGCGCTCCTCGGCCGGGCCATTGCGGGAAAGGTCGTGCCGCGCACCGTGGATGTCCTCGACGAGGAGCCGCCAGAGCCCGTCGCCCACGTCCTCGGATTTCCCGACCGAGTGCGGCACGGGCTCCTCCTCGACGCCAGGCCTCAGCTCGCGACAGCCACCCCGACCGGGCAGGACACACCGGTTCCGCCAAGGCCGCAATAGCCGTTCGGGTTCTTGGCGAGGTACTGCTGATGGTAGTCCTCGGCGAAGTAGAACGGCGGCGCGGCGACGACCTCGGTGGTCACCGGGCCATATCCCTGGTCCTTGAGAAGCTTGGCGTACATCGCCTGGGCCTCCTCGGCGACTTTCCGCTGCGCCTCGTCGAAGACATAGATTCCGGAGCGGTATTGCGTGCCGACGTCGTTGCCCTGGCGCATTCCCTGCGTCGGGTCGTGGCCCTCGAAAAACGCCTTCACCAGCGCGTCATAGGAGACGAGCTTGGGGTCGTAGACGACCAGGACGACTTCGTTGTGCCCGGTCCTGCCGGTGCAGACCTCCTGATAGGTCGGGTTGGGCGTGTGGCCGCCGGCATAGCCGACGGCGGTGACATAGACGCCCGGAATCTTCCAGAAGATCCGCTCGGCGCCCCAGAAGCACCCGAGACCGAAGAGCGCCGTCTCCAGCCCGTCGGGATAGGGTCCCTTGAGCTTGTGGTGATTGACGAAATGGGTCTCGGCGGTGGCGATCGGCTCGCCCCGGCCGGGGAGCGCCGACTCGGCGCTGGGCATCGCAGTCTTCTTGGCGAAGAGGTCGAGAATGTTCATGTCGTCTTCTCCTTTCCCCGTTCAGGGGTTCAGGACGCGTAGACCGCGCGCAGGCGGCGCTTCCGTCCAATATAGACCAGCCACGCGCCGAGCAGCCCAAGCACCAGCCAGGTCGGCAGGAGGAGGATCCAGACGATCAGCGGATCCCACAGCCAATGCCCGATATAGGTCTCAACCTTTTCCTGGACGAAGCTTTGCGCCGCGATCAGCGTCGATGGACTGATCGAGTACCAGGTTTGTCCGAGCGGGGTGACGGTGAGGGTCTCGGCGGCGATCGTCTTGGTCCCGTCGACCACCAAAGCGACCAGAGCGCCGGCGATCATCCAGAGCCCGATGAAGCGTGTGAGAAAGCCGATCATCGCCGCCGGGAGAGCCACCCATCTCGGAGCTGGCTGAATGTGGTCATGGCGGCATTTTCCCGCAACGGCCGCCCCCGTCAACTCGCGGCGACTGCGGCGTGATCGCGCTCACGACCGGTCCTTTTGCCGTTTCCCGGCCGCCTCGAATTCGCGGCGGGTTTCCGGGCTCGGCGGGTAGAGGCCGATGATCGAGCGGCCGGCTGCGACCTGGTTCTCGACGAAGGTCTCGAAGGCGGTCATCTCGACCGCCGCCTCGGCGACCTCGTCGGCAATCGCGGCGGGAACCACCACGACGCCCTCGGGGTCTCCCACCACCCAGTCTCCCGGGTAGACCGCGACGCCGCCGCAGCCGATCGGCACGTCGATATCGACGGCATGGTGGCGGGCGATGTTGGTCGGGGCGGCCGGCGCGCGGCAGAAGGCCGGGAAGCCCATCGCCGCGATGTCCGGGCTGTCGCGGAGGCCGCCGTCGGTGACGATTCCGGCGGCGCCGCGGACCATCATCCTCCGGACGAGGATACCGCCCGCCGTGCCGGCGCGGGTGTCGCCGCGGGCGTCGATGACCAGGACCGCGCCGGGAGGAATCGTCTCGACGGCAAGCCGCTGCGGATGATTGGGATCCTCGAATATCGCGAGGGTGTCGAGGTCCTCGCGCGCCGGGATGTAGCGAAGCGTGAAAGCCGGGCCCGCCAAGCGGCAGGCGGAAGGAGCGAGCGGCCGGACCGCCTCGATAGAGGTATTGCGCAGCCCGCGCTTGAAGAGGGCGGTGCTGAGCGTCGCCGTGCTCACCGCAAGCAGGCTCGCCTTGGTCGCCTCCGGTCCCGCCATCGTCTCCCCGCGCGAGGTTCGCGGGCTTCCATCGCACGCGGCCAATCCCGCCGCAACCCGCGCCGGCGATCGACCCGGCGGAAGCCTTGACGCTGGCGCGGCATCCGCCGACAGTCCGGCCATGCTGCCGATTCCCGCGCGCGAGCGCCTGATCGTCGCCCTCGACCTGCCCTCGGCCGCCGCTGCCGAAGCCATGGTGAGCCGGCTCGGCGAGGCGGTCGCCTTCTACAAGGTCGGGCTGCAGCTGATCTTCGCCGGCGGCGTCGACCTCGCCCGGCGTCTCGCCGGCGAAGGCAAGAACGTTTTTCTCGACGCCAAGCTCCTCGACATCGATAACACCGTAGAGGGGGCGGTTGCGAGCATCGTCCCACTCGGGGCGACCTTCCTCACCGTCCACGCCTATCCCAAGGCAATGCACGCGGCGGTCGCGGCAAGGGGCGACGCTCCGCTCCGTCTCCTCGCGGTGACCGTCCTCACCTCGATGGACGATGCCGATCTCGGCGCAGCCGGCTACGGGCGGAACGCCGCCGAGCTCGTCGCCTGGCGCGCCGCCGCGGCCAAGGCGGCCGGCATGGACGGCATCGTCGCCTCGCCGGCCGAGGCGGCGGCGGTGCGGCGCATCGTCGGGCCGGAGATGGCGATCGTCACGCCGGGCATCCGCCCGTCCGGCGCGGCGAGCGGCGATCAGAAACGCATCGCGACGCCGCAGGGCGCGATCGCCGCCGGCGCCGACTACCTCGTCGTCGGACGGCCGATCACCACCGCCGCCGATCCGCGCGCCGCGGCGCAAGCCATCCTCGCCGGGATCGACGCCGGGCTCGCGGCGCGGGAGGTCGCCTGAGGCGCGCGGGCCGCGACGGAGACGTGGCGGAATATGCTTCGCTATTCCGCCTGACCGCGGATAACCCGGTCGGCCGCCGTAGATTCCGCCAAAACCGATTGCGCCAACCCGATGGCTCGCGCTAGGGGTTGAGCGCGGCGATCAGGGTGATCGGAGCAAGAGCACTATGGTGGTCAAGACAGAGAGTTTCGAAGGAATCATAACCTCGGCCAACGCGCCGAACATGTCCTCGAACGATTTCTGGCATATCCCCGGCGCCCTGAGCGCCTACGAATTCGCGTCGGGTCTTCGGCTGATCTCCCCGATCCCGAATACGGGAGAGGTGCTCGTCGACGACTACAGCCAGGGCAGCGCCGATTCCTGGCCCTTGGGCTTGAACGGAGCCATCATCCTCGCCAGCAATGTGCTGGACGGCACCGCCTTCATCGGCGCGCCCGTGCCCAAGGGCGCGATCGGCTTCGGCTTCGGCACCAAGGTCTACAAGGTCGGCGCCTATGTCGACGCCGGCGGTCCCGCCGATCACGTCGCCGCCTACGACGCCAAGGGAAAGCTCATCACTGCCGCTTCGATCGCGAGCGTCTTCGTCTCCGACTGGGGCACGAACTACATCCAGGTGGTCAGCAAGAAGCCGATCGCCAAGCTCGTCTTCCACGGCGATTTTGTTGTCGTCGACGACCTCTCCTTCGACACGACGAAGCCCGACGTCATCAAAGGCGACCGGCACGGCGGTCCGGTCAAGGGCAGCAATTCCGACGACCTGATCATCGGCGGCAAAGCCGGGGACAATGTCAAGGCCAAGGACGGCGACGACACCATCTACGGCAAGGCCGGCAACGACAAGATCCACGGCGGCGGCGGCAACGACACCATCTTCGGCGGCAAGGACGCCGACAAGCTGTGGGGGGACAAGGGGCAGGACTCCTTCGTCTTCGACACGGTCGCGACGAAGGATATCCTCAAGGACTTCGACCCCGCCGAGGATACGATCGTTCTCACGCACGCCGCCTTTGCCGCGCTTGCCTTCGGCGCCGTGAGCGATGGAAATTTCCATGTCGGCAGCGCCGCGGCGGATGCCGACGACTTCCTCATCTACAATTCCGCGAACGGCCGCCTCCTCTACGACCAGGACGGCAACGGTCCGGCCGAGGCCGTCGCGGTCGCCAAGCTGCCGGCCCACCTCGACCTGACCTCGGCCGACTTCTTCGTCGCCTGAGCTGGGGGCGGATGAAGGCGGCTCTGGTCGGGCAAAGGGTGGGCAAAGCGGCGAAGCCGCGTGTCCACGACATCCGACATGACCCGCGTGGGCACGCTTCGCTCTGCCCACCCTAAGCTTGCGACACATCATCCGCCGAGGCCGGCGTCCGGCCGGGACGAGGCAGCGATAGCGCCCTTCGCGCCCGTCGCGCCAAATCCACCCGGCCGGGCCGGGATGAATTCCAGCCATCCTCGCCGCGCCGACTTTGTGCGGGTTGGCGGCGTGATACGATGGTTCATGTCACGGTCGGGGGCATGGAGGCGTAATGTCAACCTGGATTTGGGGCCTGCTTCTCGCGGGGGCGACGATCGTCCTTGCCGTCACCGGCGCGGAGGTGACACGGCATACGATCGGTCCGGAACGCCTCAAGCTCAACAACGAGGTTGCCGGCTTCATCTATGCGGTGATCGGGGTGGTCTATGCCGTGCTCCTCGGCTTCTCGGCGCTGATCGTCTGGGAGCAATACGACAAGGCGCAGGTGATTGTTGAAGAGGAGGCCAACAAGCTCGCCGACCTCTATCGCAACGCCCAGGCCTTCCCTGACGACGTCGAGAAGGCCCTGGAAGCGGGGCTGCGCACCTATGCCCAACTGGTGATCGAAAAGGAGTGGCCGGCGATGGCCGATGGCCAGTCGAGTTCCTGAGGCCTGGGACGCCTATGACAAGTTGTGGCGCGTGTACCTGGGTTTCGAGCCAAGCACCGACCACCAGAGGATCTGGTTCGAGGAGTCGCTCACCCGGATGAACGACCTCGGCGACCAGCGCCGACTGCGCCTGTTGGCGAGCCGCGCGGAGGGGGTGCCCAATGTCATGTGGATCGTGCTCCTCGGCGCCGGGGCGGTCACGGTGAGTTTCACCTTCCTGTTCGGGACGATGAATCCGACGGGGCACCTCCTGATGATCATCGGCCTTGCCGCGACGATCGCCCTGGTGCTCTTCTCGATCTTTGCGATGCATGAACCGTTCGCCGGGATCACCCGCGTCAGACCCGAGGCATTCCGCCAGACCTTGACGCTTTTCGACCGCCAGAACCGGGCCGAAGGCGAACAGGCCCCGGCGCCCGGTGGGGGGTGAGGTCGGCAGCGGTCTGGAGTTCCCGGTCTCAGCGAAAAGGCCAGGCATGAGGAAAGACAGGAATGACTGTGGATCTTGCGGGCGAGGCTCGGCTCGATCTCCTCGCGGGTGAGATGGCGCCTCGCTGTCGTCCCTGGCTGGGCGCATTCCGGTGCTCTCCTGGTTTCGGCACGGTTTGCCGTTCCCGCGGCCGATGACGGCCCGGGTTTCCGCCTTCGCCCTGTCGGGCTTCGGCGCGACTTCCCCGCCTTCGCCTTGGGCGGGGACAGTTCCCCTTCGCCGCGTCGTCTTACCGCGGCATGAAGGGAGTGGCGGGCGCTTACGCGGACGCCTTCCGATTGGTTTTAGCGGCGCCACGAAAGCGCCCGCCGCGGCGTTTTTCGGTCCCGACCTCCGCGCTCCGGGCGGGGACGGCCGAACGGGTATCTCTCCCGTCCCCGGCCTCGCCTTGCCGTCGGGCTCATCGCCCTTCGGCCCGGCGCCCCGCCCTTAAGGCCATCATCGTGGCAACCGCTCGTAGTGGCGGTGGGCGGATTTGGTCAGGGCCTCCCGGGACGTTCGGACCGTCGTCCTCTCCGAAGAATGCGGCCCGATGGGCTCGCACATCCTCCGCTGCCTCCGTTCTTCGAGGCCCGGCTTTCGCCGGGCGCCTCAGGATGAGGAGGCACGTCGCAGGCGCCGCACCCCGCCCCGTCAGTCGGCCGTCACCGGTAGACGCCCCTTCGTGGGCGGGATGGCGGGGAATATATTCCTATCAAGGGAGAGTGTCAAGGGGCAGGTAGCAACCATTAAGTCGCGGCTGTGTGATTGACCCATGGGGTTCCGCGCTGGACGACGGTGTTTGCGTAGATGAGGAGCTTCCTGGCGCAGGCGGTCAGGGCGGCATTGTGGGGCTTTCCGCGCCCGATGAGGCGGCGGTAGAAATCGATCAGCGCCTGGTTCCAGCGGAAAGCGGCCGGCAAGGCGGCGGCGAAGAGCGATCGGCGCAGGCGACCGCGTCCGCCGGCGATGTGGCGGCGCCGCTGTGGGTTCCGCTGTCGTCGTCGAACGGAGCCAGTCCGGCCAGTGCTGCGGCTTCCTCGCGGCTGACGCGGCCGAG
The DNA here is from genome assembly GCA_963792845.1 of uncultured Alphaproteobacteria bacterium. Lineage (GTDB taxonomy): Bacteria > Pseudomonadota > Alphaproteobacteria > Rhizobiales > Kaistiaceae > Bauldia. The sequence continues at coordinate 115,751 of CAWBXW010000004.1, read as the reverse complement.
TTCCGGCATACGGATGATGAGCGCCAGGGCAGTGCGTTCGCCGATGCCGGGAACGCTGAGAACGAGGTCGAGGCGCCTGGCCAGATCGTCATGATCACGCAGGAGCTTGGCGAGGCGCGCCAGCTCGGCGAGACGACGGGTCTTCAGGCGGGCGATGTCGGCCATCATCATGCGCCTCAGCCTTTGGTCGTGGACATGTTCGAGGCGAACCTTGAGCCGAGCGATGTCCTCCTCGGTCTGCTCGACGAAGGTGAGATGAGACGCCATCGCCGACAGGCGTTCGTCGGGGGCGATCTCCGGCGGCTCCATGACCGACGCGCAAGCGGCGATCAGCGCCGCGTCGAGCGCGTCGTTCTTGGCCCGGCGCAGATGCAGGCGGGCATAGGCCTTGACCTGGGCCGGCTGCAGCACGAGGACCGTGAAGCCGGCCGCACGCAGATCAGCGACCACGCCGCGCTCATAGCCGCCGGTCGCCTCGATGCCGACCCGGGTCACCCCCGCCGCCGTGAGGTCCTCGGCCAGGCGCCGCCGGCCGGAGGCTGAATTGGCGACCTGAAAGCGCATCGCCCGATCGTGAACCGCGACCTAGAGTTTGGTCTTCGAGGTATCAATTCCCGCCGTATTGGTGATAGGATTGATCATCTTCGTCGACCCTGCCTTGTGAAGCGAACCTGAGCGTTCCCGCAACCATCCGGGTCCGATGAAGGCGCTGGCGCGATCACGCTACGAGGCAGCCACGAGCGGCTCAGGGCGGACACGATCCGATCACCAGCGGCCTGTGGCGGATGGCCATCCGCCACAGGCCATTCCTCTCGGAACACCCCGACGATAAGGGGATTCGCTATTACAAGGGCGGAATAGCGAAGCGTATTCCGCCGTTCGCGGTGAGGCGGTGAAGTGTGTCGAGGCTTGCGGGATGTTTCCGCTAGCGTCGATTGACATGACGGCGGAATACGCTTCGCTATTACAAGGGTGGGCAAACCGGCGAAGCCGCGTGCCCACATCATCCGAAACGAACCGCGTGGGCACGCTTCGCTTTGCCCACCCTACGCTTGCTCGCCGTCATCGCGGCGAAAGCCGCGATCCATCGCAAACGTCACCACGACGATGCCCGACGATTGACCAGGTGGCTCCGGCACTGATGGATACCGGCTTTCGCCGGTATGACGGCGGAGGTTGGGATGCGGATACCCCGCCGGCCATGCCGGCCTATCCTTGCGTTCCGGGACCGAAGCGGCAGCTTACGGTGCGGCTCGACAAGGACGTGATCGACTGGTTCCGGGCACAGGGCCGCGGCTACCAGACCCGCATCAAGGCGGTGCTCCGCAAGCTTCTGCGAGGCGCAGCGGGAGCGGCCGGAGTGAGAGATGTAGCCAAGTTAGCCAAAGGCGTTACCCGTCGCCCGCGTCGAACGTGATGCGGAGCGGCGGAACACGAGGCTCCGCATACGCGAGGACTGAGCGTAGGGCGCAATAGCGAAGCATATTGCGCCGGCTGTCTTCCAGCGACTAATGGCGGAATATCCTTCGCTATTACGCGCTACGGGCTTTCTATTCGCTACGCGCTGATGAAACGGCGCTTGCTTGCTCACCAATTGGGAGGTTAGCCCTAGCCAAATCGATATTTTTCACAATCAGTTGATCTCGGAAGCTTGCATTCCAACGAAATATTTTGCAAGATGAACTCTATCATCTCGACTATCAAGAACTGCTTGCCAACCAATTCTAGCGCCTCGAAAACCAGACCAAGCAACCTCTGCGGCCTTATAAATTCGAAGGCCACATAGGGCTGATCGGCGCATAAATCGTCGAGAAAATCCGCCATCTCCCGCCATTTAACAGCATCGGAGCGCCAGAAATCTAGAAGTGCATATAGAATCGCTCGAATTTCTCTGATGGGCGAATCCAATCTCCTAAATAGCCAAGATTGGGCAACAATCATCGGTCGCTCGTCAAACGGAAGCAAGCCAATTACATAAGACCATACTCTTATCCAATCTTTAGAAATAAAATTCTCTTCCTTACTCAGCCATTCTAGCAAATACTCAGGATCTCTCAGAGAGACCTGATGTTTGCCGAAGCGGGCTAACACCAGTACGCTGTACCTCGTTGGCAAGATCGTTCCAAATCTGTTGTGAGCTATTGTGTGTAGTGCGCTCTGATATTATCCAAGCGGCACGTCGTTCTTGATCGCTAAAGAGTTGAGCAGCAACACGCTCGATAATTGGGTCCAATTCCTGCAATTCCGAGCCGACAAGGCGCAACATTTCAAGATTGAACATCGCGTCCGGCACTTCGGCACCGCGAATGCCCTTAACATACTCGAATGCTGACCCGATGGTTCCAACGACGATCTCCGATGACGGATTTCGGAACGCCACAACCCCCTGCTCCCCGACCGTTATGGTATGTCGGCCGTTAAACGTAATCGTTGGATACATCTCTGCGTCCAAAAAGGGTAACACAGCAACGATCTTCATAAATTCATCAAGTTCCTGAACATACGGAAGATTATTACCAGGACTTGACAATAGTGGTATAAGCAATCCGGCACGACCATCATTCAAATCGATGAAACCGGCGAGAAAGAACATCAATAATAGCCTTTTAATTTATAAAATTTATCGAGTTTGTGGTATATTGCGTAGTAGTAGAAATCCTTTCGCAACGGATATATCGGATAAGAGAGCACCGAGGCGCCCGTCTTGACAATCAAATCTACGAACTGTTTATTCTTGATATATGGTTCCGGTAATATTGCACAAAGCAGTTGCCTATCGGAGAGCATAATTGTATCTTTAAATTGAAATTCGATCGCGAATTGTCGGTCGTCGGCTCGTGATCCACCTTTTTGGTTTATCAAATAATACAACGCCTTTATTTCCTCGTCGAGAACGCCCACGTCGAAAAGTTGCGAGAAATCCTCTTCATTCCGAGGCCTCATATTGAAATACCCGTCAGATGTTCCAAAGAAGGTTCCAATAATTTTGTTGGCGGCTTCATCGTCAGAGGCGATATCAAAGTCGGCCTGGTCCATCATAGTGATATAAGTCGGATATCGCTTTCTTGCAAACGCTCCGCTATCAAAGGGGAACACTCGTTTGACGCTGTCAGAAAAGAACTCAAACACGAAACAAGCGGGCAGCTCCCAATAAGGTGACTCCTCACCAATTGTTTTGTACGCCGCTCGACCTACAAAGAAGTATACTAGCTTGTCGCCGACGAAGACATCACATGGCCGAGGTTCGATAGCTCCGGTCTGGATTATCTTCTTAGCAAAATATGCCTCAGTAGAATGAACCAATGGCAGAGGGGTAGCCTTGGTTATTTGATTTCGTTGGAGAAATCTGGCCAGCGCTGTCACGACATTCACACAGCAGGTCGGTTGCAATCCAATAATACTACCTACGGCAGGGTTAATGTCAACCGGATGTCACACATCCAAATTCGCCACGTTCAGCGCGTTGGCCTGGATGAATTCGCGCCGCGGGTCGACCTCGTCGCCCATCAGGCGGCCGAAGAGGTCGTCGGCCTCGTCGGCCTCGCGCACCCTGACCTGCAACAGCGTCCGCACCTCGGGGTCGAGGGTCGTCTCCCAGAGCTGCTCGGCGTTCATCTCGCCGAGCCCCTTGTAGCGCTGCAGGCTGACGCCCTTCCGGCCGGCGGCGAATACCGCATCGAGGAGGCCGCGCGGGCCCCTGATCTCGGTCTCGTCGTCCTTGCGGCGGAAGCGGGCGAACTTCCAGTAGACCGGCTGGAGCCGGGCGGCGTACTGGTCGAGCTTGCGGGCGTCGGCGGAATCGAGGAGCGCCGGGTCGATGACCGCGACCTGCTTGACGCCGCGCACCTCGCGCTCGAAGCGGAAGCCGGCCTCGGGCGAGAAGTGGCCGGTCCAGCCGGTCTCGCCCTCCTCGGCGAGCTTGTCGAGGCGGCGGGCGACATAGGCCGCGGCTTCCTCGGCCTTGCCGGGCGTCGACAGGATCTCCGGATGAAGCGCGCCGGCGATCGCCATCTGCTCGACCACGGCGCGGTCGTAGCGCCAGTGGAGGCCGTTGAGGATATGGACGACGGCGCGGGCCTCGCGCACGATCTCGGCGAGGTCGGCGGCGGCGCGGGACTCGCCTGTCGCAAGATGCAGGACGGCATCCTCGGCGCCGGCGCCGACCAGGTAATCCTCGAGCGCGCGCTCGTCCTTGAGGTAGAGCTCGCTAGAGCCGCGCTTCAACTTGTAGAGCGGCGGCTGGGCGATGAAGATATTGCCGCGCTCGATCAGCGCCGGCATCTGGCGGAAGAAGAAGGTGAGGAGAAGCGTGCGGATATGGGCGCCGTCGACGTCGGCGTCGGTCATGATGATGATCTTGTGGTAACGAAGCTTCTCCGGATCGAACTCCTCGCTGCCGATGCCGGTGCCGAGCGCGGTGATCAGCGTGCCGATCTGCTCGGACGAGAGCATCTTGTCGAAGCGGGCCCGCTCGACATTGAGGATCTTGCCCCTGAGCGGCAGCACCGCCTGGTTCTCGCGGTTCCGCCCCTGCTTGGCCGAGCCGCCGGCCGAATCGCCCTCGACGATGAAGATCTCGGACTTCGCCGGGTCGCGCTCCTGGCAATCGGCGAGCTTGCCGGGCAGCGACGCCATGTCGAGCGCCCCCTTCCGCCGCGTCAATTCGCGCGCCTTCCGGGCCGCCTCGCGGGCGGCGGCGGCCTCGACCACTTTGCCGACGATTTGCTTGGCCTCGGCCGGGTGCTCCTCGAACCAGGTGCCGAGGCCCTCATTGACGACCGACTCGACCACCGGACGGACCTCGGAGGAGACCAGCTTGTCCTTGGTCTGCGAGGAGAATTTCGGGTCGGGAACCTTGACCGAGACGACCGCGGTCATGCCTTCGCGGCAGTCGTCGCCGGTGAGCGCCACCTTCTCCTTCTTCGACGAGCCTTGCGCGTCGGCATAGCCGGTGACCTGGCGGGTCAGCGCGCCGCGGAAGCCGGCAAGATGGGTGCCGCCGTCGCGCTGCGGGATGTTGTTGGTGAAGAGGAGCGTGTTCTCGTGGTAGCTGTCGTTCCACCACATCGCCACCTCGACCGTGATCCCGTCGCGTGTCCCGGTGATCAGGATCGGCTCGGCGATCAGCGGGTGCTTGGCGCGGTCGAGCCAGCGGACGAACTCGGCGAGGCCGCCCTCGTAGCGGAGCGTCTCGGTCTTCGCTTCGACGCCGCGCCTGTCGGCGAGGATGATCTTGACGCCCGAGTTGAGGAAGGCGAGCTCGCGGAGGCGGTGCTCCAGCGTCGCGTAGTCGAAATCGAGCCGGGTGAAGGTCTTCGGCGAGGGCAGGAAGGTCACCTCGGTGCCGTTCCGCCCGCTCCACGCGCCGACCTCGCGGAGCGGCGCGTCGGGCTCGCCGTCGGTGAAGCTCATCTCGTGGATCTTGCCGTCGCGCCAGATCTTCAGTTTCAGCTTGGCCGACAGCGCGTTGACCACCGAGACGCCGACGCCGTGGAGGCCGCCGGAGACCTTGTAGGAGTTCTGGTCGAATTTTCCGCCGGCATGGAGCTGGGTCATGATGACCTCGGCGGCCGACACGCCCTCGCCCTTGTGGATGTCGGTCGGGATGCCGCGGCCGTTGTCATAGACCGTCACCGAGCCGTCGGCATTGAGGGTGAGGCGGACCTCGTCGGCATGGCCGGCGAGCGCCTCGTCGATGCCGTTGTCGACGACCTCGTAGACCATGTGGTGGAGGCCCGAGCCGTCGTCGGTGTCGCCGATATACATGCCGGGGCGCTTGCGCACCGCATCGAGGCCCTTGAGGACCTTGATCGACTCGGCGCCATAGTCGCCCCCGGGAGGAGCGATCGGTTTGATTTCATTCATGATTTTTCGGTTCTTTCAGACGCCCGGGACGAACCGCTCAAAACGTCTCACGAGGGCTCGGTCCGTCCCGGCGATGCGCCGCACAAAATGGACGGGAATCATGGCTTCTATATAGCATCTCCGGCCGCGAATTTCGCCCCTTCCGCCAAGAATTTAGGCCGATTTTGTGGGGTGCGGAATCGGGCCGGATTTTGCAATCGCGGAGGCCGGCACTCTGCCCGCCGGCGTTGCCCCACGCGCCTCTCCCCCTTGAAAAGGGGGAGCTGGAGGGGGATCGCCTGCGCCGGGGTGCTCCCGGTGTGGGGTGGCCGAGAAGTTGGCATCGCGCGCCCCGAAGCTTGCCCACCCGCATCCATGCGGGGAGGATCGCCTGGGCCCGGCGATCCCCTCCCTGTCCCTCCCCTTTGCAAGGGGAGGAGACGCCGGCCCCGGCGCCGAGGCCGGCACTCGGCCCGCCGGCGTCGCCCTCGCGCCTCTCCCCCTTGAAAAGGGGGAGGTGGAGGGGAATCGCCTGCGCAGGGGGTGCTCTCGGTGTGGGGTGGCCGAGACGTCGGCATCGCGCCCTGAAGCTTGCCCCACCGCATCTATGCGGGGAGGATCGCCTGGGCCCGGCCCTGAGCCCGGCGATCCCCTCCCTGTCCCTCCCCTTTGCAAGGGGAGGAGACCCCGGCCCCGGCGCCGAGGCCGGCACTCTGCCCGCCGGCGTTGCCCCACGCGCCTCTCCCCCTTGGAAAGGGGGAGCTGGAGGGGGATCGCCTGCGCCGGGGTGCTCCCGGTGTGGGGTGGCCGGCAGGTCGGCATCGCGCCGCGAAGCTTGCCCACCGCATCTATGCGGGGAGGATCGCCTGAGCCCGGCGATCCCCTCCCTGTCCCTCCCCTTTGCAAGGGGAGGGGACGCCGGCCCCAATCGCGGAGGCCGGCACTGAGATCGGCACGCCGCGAGCCGGCTCCCAAGGGCCGCGTGGTCATCTGAATGCCGTGATCGCGTCGAGAAAGGCGGCGCCGTAGCGTTCGAGCTTGGCGTCGCCGACGCCGTGGATGGCCTTCAAGGCGGCGCGGCTCGTCGGCCGTTGGCGGGCGATCTCGATGAGGGTCCGGTCGGGAAAGATCAAGTAGGCCGCGATCTTTTCGCGCCGCGCCAGGTCGAGGCGAAGGGCGCGGAGGTGCTCGAAGAGCGCCTGCGAGGGCGGATCGAGCGCCGCCGCGGCCGCATCGCGATCGACCCGCTCCGCCCGGCGGCGGCGCTGGGGGCCGGCGTCGCTGACGACGCGAAGCACGATCGGCCGGCGGCCGCGGAGGATCGACTCGCCGGTTTCGGTCAGGCGGAAGCCGCCGTGCTCGGCGCTCGCCTCGGCGAGCGCGCCGGCAGCGAAGAGCTGGCGGGTGATCGCGACCCAGCTTCGCTTCGGCCGGTCGTGGCCGACGCCGAATGTCTTGAGGCGGTCATGGCCGTGGCGGCGGAGCGCGTCGGTCGCCTCGCCGACGAGGAGGTCGGCGATATGATTGGCGCCGAAGCGCTGGCCGGTGCGCGACCACGGCGGAGAGCACCTTCTGCGCGTCGATCGTCGCGTCGTAGCTCGCCGGCGCTGTCGCGGCAGAGATCGCAGGCGCCGCAGCGCTCCGCGGCCTCGCCGAAATAGGCGAGCAGCGACTGGCGGCGGCAGAGCGCCGATTTCGCAGAGCGCGACCATTGCGGCGAGCCGGTTCTCCTCGATGCGGCGCTGCTCCGGCGGAGAGGGTCCTTCTCGGCGATCTGGCGGCGGCGGAGCATCATGTCGTCGACGCCGTAGAGGGTCAGCGTTGCCGCCGGGAGGCCGTCGCGCCCGGCGCGGCCGATCTCCTGATAGTAGCTCTCGACGCTGACCGGCATGTCGGCATGGACGACGAAGCGGACGTCCGGCTTGTTGACGCCCATGCCGAAGGCGACGGTCGCGCAGCATCACCACGCCGTCCTCGCGCAGGAAGGCGTCCTGGTTGTCGCTCCGCACGGCCTGGTCGAGGCCGGCGTGATAGGGGAGCGCCCGGAAGCCCTTCGCGGCGAAGTGCCCGGCGAGACGCTCGGCGCGGTCGCGCGACGAGGCGTAGACGATGCCGCTCTTGCCTCGCGATGCGCGGCGAGGAAATCCTCGATCTGCGCGCGCGGCCTGTCCTTCGGCGCGAAGCGCAGGTCGAGGTTCGGCCGGTCGAAGCTGTGGACGAAGCTCCGCGGCGGCTTGCGGGAAGAGCTGCGCGGCGATGTCGGCGCGGGTCGCCGCGTCGGCGGTCGCGGTCAGCGCCACCACCGGGACGCCGCCGAGCGCTCTCGCGGGCGCGTGGCGAGGACGCGGTATTCGGGCCGGAAATCGTGGCCCCATTGCGAGATGCAGTGCGCCTCGTCGATGGCGAGCCGCCGCGAACCCGGGCGCGCCGGAGGCGCGCGGCGAAGCCATCGATTGGCGAGGCGCTCGGGCGAGACGAAGAGGAGGCGGAGCACGCCGTTCTCGAGCATGTCCCAGGCCTCGTCGCCGGTCGGCGCGAATTGAGCGCCGCCGCCGCGACCCCGAGGCTCCGCATCTGCTCGACCTGGTCGCGCATCAGCGCGATCAGCGGCGAGACGACCAGCGTCAGCCCGCCGTCGACGATCGCCGGAAGCTGGTAGCAGAGCGACTTGCCGCTTCCGGTCGGCATCACCGCGAAGACATCCTCGCCGGCAAGCACGGCGGCGACGATCTCGGCCTGGCCGGGACGGAAGGAGTCGTAGCCGAAGACGGACTGGAGGGCTGCCGCCGCCGCCGGCATGTCTGGCGCGGTCATCGGCCAGCGCCACCCGCGACGCCGCACGGCGCCATCGGCCACGGTCAGCACTTCGCGCCGCATCGCCGAGCGGGGCGAAGACCGCGGCGTCGGTGCCGGTCATGAAGGCCTGGGCGCCGAGATCGGCGAGGACGCGCGAACAGCCCCTCGCGCCGGTCTCGTCGAGATGCGCGGCGATCTCGTCGAGGAGGATCAACGGGGTCTCGCCGGCGAGGCTGGCGACGAGGCGGGCCTGGGCGAGAACCAGGCCGACAAGCAGCGCCTTCTGCTCGCCGGTCGAGCAGGATTTCGGCCGGCATGTCCTTGGGCGCATGGCGGACGAGAAGGTCGGCGCGGTGCGGGCCGACGAGCGTGCGGCCGGCGGCGGCATCCTCGCCGCGCTGGTCGCGGAGGAGTCCGCCGGTAGCGCTCCTCGACTTCGCCGGCGGCAAATCCGTCGAGGTCGCCCTCGAGGCTGCCGGCGAGCGCGATCTCAGCCCCCGGGAACGGCGAGCGGCCGCCGGCGACCCGCGATCATGGCGGCGGCGAGCGCCGACCCATTCGCGCCGCGCGGCGGCGATGGCGACGCCGAGCTCGGCCATCTCCGTCTCGATCGCATCGAGCCAGGCCGCATCCGGCGCCGGCTCGGCGAGGAGCCGGTTCCGCCCGCGCATCGCCCGCTCGAAGGCGTTGGCGCGGCTGCCGTGGGCCTTGTCGATGGCGAGCACCGCGCGGTCGAGAAAGCGCCGCCGGTCGGCCGCCGGGCCGGTGAACAGGCCGTCCATCGCCGGCGTCAGCCAGAGCACGCGGAGGTGGTCGAGGAAGGCGTCCGACGAGGCGGCCGGGGCATGGTTGACCTGGACCCGGCGGCGGCTTTCCGGCCCGGCCGGCCCGCGCACCACGCCGGTGCCGAGATCGACCTCGCCGGCCCGCGTTGGCGACCCGTCGCCGCCACCGCCCAAGCTGCCGTCGCCGCCCTTGCGTCGGGCGATCTCGTCGAGGCGGGCGCCGCGGATGCCGCGGCCGGGCGACAGCAGCGACACCGCCTCGAGGAGGTTGGTCTTGCCGGCGCCGTTCGGCCCGGCGAGCACCACGCTCCGCCCGTCGAGCCGCACCGACAGCGCGGCATAGTTCCGGTAGCGGGTCAGCTTCAGCGCCGTGATCGCGGCACGCCGCCGGCCGGCCGGAGCGGTGGCGGGCCGGGAGAGAACGGCGGTATCGGTTTCGGACGGATTCGGCACGGGCCCTAGTATAGGTGCTCGGCGGCGATTGCCTATCGGCCAACGCGCCCGGCGGCGGGCGAGTCGAACGAGCGGAGCGACCGCCGGGCTGGCCGAAATATCGACGATTTTGTCCGGCTGCATCGGAGGCGGTAATGACGAGCGGGCCTTGCCGCGATAACCGCACGGCCGGCGGAAAAGGCTGCGGCCCGCCAAGGCAACCTGAGGCATGACGACAGGCGAAGTGCTCCCACCCGAGGCAGAGGCCACGCCGGCAGCGCCTTTGCCGCAGGCAGCCCGGCGGGGCATCCCGACGGCCGCCGCAACGCCGGGCGTGGCCGCCTCGCTGGTCCTTCACGCGGTTCTGGTGGCCGCTCTCCTCATCTTCTTGCCGGCGACGACGCGTTCGAAACCCGCCGAGGAAGACAGCGTCGACGTCCAGTTCCTGACGCCGGACGAATTGACCGCCATGGTCGATCCCGCCGAGATCGCGCCACCCGCCCCGGCATCTGCCGTCGTCAACCCGAGCTCGGGCGGCAGCGAAGCCGCACCGCATGCCGCCCCGCCGCCCGCGCCTTCCGCTCCGCCCATGATCCGGGCGACGCGCATGCTGTCGGGCGGCGCGCTCGCCGATCCGCGCAGCCGGCAGGCGAGGGACGCCCTGCCTCACCTTGCGGCCGACGAGCGCATGGTGCAGCTCTGCGATCTCGAGGCGATGGAGCAGGTTCACCAATGGCAGCCGGATTCCCGGCCCGACCGGGTGGTTGCCTATGCCATGTCGGAGGTGGCGATAGCCAAGGACACGATCGTCGCGAACGGCGCCGCGATCCGCGGCAATGGCGGCTGGCGGACGCTCCGCTTCACCTGCGGACTTCTCCCCGACCATGCGGAGGTGGTCTCGTTCGCCTTCCAGGTGGGTGATCCGGTGCCGAAGGAGGAATGGGAGGCGCATCACCTGGCGGCGACGGAATAGACCCCGCGGGACGCGGCGAAACTCCGCCGCGATCGGGCCGATGCACCCGCCCCGGCGGGAAGGCTGGAACCGCGGAGCATTCTGCCGGGAGCTGCCCCCTGCCACATGCCGCAGCATGGGGTCTTGCCGGGACTCGAATCCCGTTCCATATTTGCCTCTCCCGTAACCAAACGAAAGGAGGTGATCCAGTGTCTCATTGTCTTTCGCCGTGTGTGGCGGTCGTGACCTGGATTCTCGCCTCGAGCGAGGACGCCGCCTCCTAGCGGGGCAGGTTCGGTCAAACCGCGTATCGCGGTACGACAATGGAAGGGCCGTCCTGACCGGGGGCGGCCCTTCGATTTTTTGGACGATCTCGGGAGGAACCGGACGATGTTCGGGCTGAGGCGGAAGAAGACCGCTCCCGATTTGCCGACCCTGAGCCGCTTCAGCGGCTGGCTCCGCAGCCACCGGGCCGACGAGAACAACCTCTTCGGCAGCGCCGCCACGGCGCTGGCGTTCCCCGGCTTCGACCCGCCGGCGTGGAGCGAGGCGGCGAAGGCAAGGGCGGTCGCCGCGTCGTCCGGCTACACGCAGCAGCTCTTCCTCCAGCCGGCTCAGCAACGCCGCTTCGGCGGCTATGACCTTGCCCGCTCCAGCTATTATTCGCTGGCCTGCGACGCTTCCGGCGACGATGGCGGTACGCTTGCGGCGGAGCTTCGCGCCTACCGCGACCGCAACGATGACGGCGTCCTCGTCAATGCCATTGACGGGCGGAATTTCGATCCCGGCATGTTCGCCGATCCGCGCCTTCCCGACGGCATCAGGGCGGTGCGCAATGCGTGCATCGTCGTCAGCATCTTCCCGGCGAGCCGGCTCCGCGCCGCGGTCGAGGCGCTAGCGGCGGCCGATCCGGCGCAGCTCGTCGACCCCGCCGCGCTCGCCCATCTCACCGACGATGCGCTGGTCCATGTTATGCTCCTGCCGACGGTCGCCCACGCCGACATCGACGGCGTCGCCGACCTCCGTCTGCCGGAAACCCGCGAGACGTTCTTCCGGGTCTTCCGGACCGGCCAGGAGCCGGCGAAGGACGCCGACGCCTTCTTCCATCGGCCCTATGGCGGCAACATTGCGCATTTCTGGGAAATGCTTCCCGACCTGATCGCGCCGGACAAGGGCGGGGCGGACCAGGCAGCCGGCGCGGTCACCCAGATGATCGGGGCCTATCTCCGCGCCAAAGGCGCGGCGGGCCTCGTTTTCCCATCGGCGCGGAACGACAGCTTCGTCCAGTTCGACGACGGACGGATGGTCGGCTTCGCCGGCTGGAATTTCGTCGATTTCCGCACTTCGCCGAGGGACGCGCTCAACCGCCATGGCGTCGTCATGGACCCGTGGCGGCAGGACGTGCTCACCGGCGTCGAGGTCGAGCGCGCCGAGCATGGAACTCATTCGGGCTCGATCGGCCTCACCGGGCTCGCGGAGGCCAACGACGCCCATTACCGGGCCGCCTTCGGCCCCGGCCGCGAGGCGCTGATGGAGAAGCTTCGCGCCGGTCCGCCCTTCGCAATTCTCTACGGCTCGTGCAATCTCGACCGCATCGCCGGCAAAGGCGGAGCCGCCATCTAAAAGCGTGACGAGTCCAGGTCTTACCCAGTTCGGTTAGATGCGGTGAGACCGGTGTCCCCCGGCATACGGTCACCCCGGCGAAAGCCGGGGCCCATCGCAAACCCCGCCACAAGCCCGGCGATCGGCCGGTTGGGTTCGGCAGGGATGGATTCCGGCTTTCGCCGGAATGACGTCGAGGAAAGCTTTATTCAAGGCCGGCTTCGGGGCCACTCAACTTCACCTCATCCAGCTCTAGCGGCCGTCACCAGACCAGCCGGATCGCCACCGCCACCGCGACGACCGCGATCACCCACAGCGCCACACGGCCCCAGCGCGAGGCGCGGGCCTCGGAGCGGCCGATGCCTGCGACCGTCTCGGGGTCGAGGCGGAGGCCGTGCTCTCCCATCCGGTCGATCTCGGCGGAAGCCGCCCGGCGCGATCGGCGAGGCGCGGTAGCTCGCTCACCAGCCGGCCAAGGGCGCCGACGCCTTCGGCGACCAGCTCAAGCTGGCCGGCCGGGCCGAGATTGTGCTCGATCCAGTCGCGAAGCACTGGCTCGGAGGCGGACCACATGTCGAAGTCCGGGTCGAGCGAGCGGGCGACGCCTTCGACCACCACCATCGTTTTCTGGACGAGGAGCAATTCCGGCCGGGTCTGCATGTCGAAGAGCTCGGTCACCTCGAAGAGCAGCGTCAAGAGCCGCGCCATCGAGATGTCGCGCGCGCGCTGGCCATGAATCGGCTCGCCGATGGCGCGGAGCGCCTGGGCGAAATCGTCGACCGTGTGGCGGTCGCCCGGCACGTAGCCCGCCTCGAAATGCACCTCGGCGACGCGCCGGTAGTCGCGGCGGATGAAGCCGAACAGGATCTCGGCGAGGAATCGCCGCTGCGCCCGGTCGAGCCGGCCCATGATGCCGAAATCGACCGCCACGATGTCGCCGGCGGCATCGACGAAGAGGTTGCCCTGGTGCATGTCGGCGTGGAAGAAGCCATTGCCGAGCGCATGGCGGAGGAAGGCCTGCATCAGCCGTCTCGCCAGGGCCGGCAGGTCGTGCCCGGCGGCGCGCAGCGCCTCGACGTCGGAAAGCTTGACGCCATCGATCCATTCGAGGGTCAGCACGTCGCGGGCGGTGCGTTCCCACTCGATCCTCGGCACCCGGAACCACTGGTCGCCCGCCGTCGCCTCCGCCATCTCGGAAAGGGCGGCGGCCTCGAGACGGAGGTCCATCTCGATCGACACCAGGCGGGCGAGCTTGTCGACCACCGCCACCGGCCGGAGCCGGCGCGAAGCCGGATCGATCCGTTCGACCAGCCGCGCACCGGCATAGAAGGTGTCGAGGTCGCGGCGGAAGCGGGTGCGGACGCCGGGCCGCAGCACCTTGACCGCGACCGGCCGGAGCCCATCGCCTTCGGCAATCTCCGCCTTGTGGACCTGGGCGATCGATGCCGCCGCTACCGGCGGCGAGAACGAGGCGAAGACCCGGTCGAGCGGCTTGCCGAGGGCCTTCTCGACCGTCGCCCGCGCTTCCGCTTCGGGAAACGGCTCGATCTCGTCGCGGAGCCGGCCGAGCGCCTGGGCAACGTCGGCGCCGACGAGGTCCGGCCGGGTCGCCAGGAACTGGCCGAGCTTGACATAGGACGGGCCGAGCCGGTTCAGCGCCCGGGTCAGCCGGTCGGCCTCGCCATCCGTCTTGCGCCGCTCGATCAGGCGGGCGAAACGCAGGCCGATCCGCGCGCCCGCCGGCACCATGTCCGGATCGATGCCGGCAAAGGCGCCCTCGCGGGCGAGCACGAAGCCGGCGCGAGCCATCCGGAACAACGCCGCGACGGTGCCGGCCATCGCGTCACAGCTTCCAGCCGGAATGGATCGCGGCGATCCCCCCGGTGAGGTTCCTGTATTCGACCCGGCCGAAGCCGGCGGCTTCGAGCATCGCCGCGAACCGCGCCTGGTTGGGGAAACGGCGGATCGAACTCGACCAGGTAGCGATAGGCCTCGGCGTCGCCGGCGACGACCCGGCCGAGCGCCGGGATGACGTTGAAGGAGTAGAAGTCGTAGAGGCGATCGAGGGCGGCGACATCGACGGCAGAGAATTCGAGACAGAGGAAGCGGCCGCCCGGTTTCAGGACGCGCCGGGCCTCGGCGAGCGCTTGATCGATCCGCGGCACGTTCCTGATGCCGAAGGCGATGGTCGCGGCGTCAAAGCCGCCCGCCGCGAACGGCAAGGCTTCGGCATTCGCCTCGCGGAAGGCGACCCGGTCGCCGCCCCGCCGCCGCGCGGCGCGCTCGCGTCCGACGGCGAGCATCTCCGGGTTGATGTCGGCAACGGTGACCTCGGCATCCTCGGCGCGGGCGACGATCCGGAAGGCGACGTCGCCGGTGCCGCCGGCGATGTCGAGGACGCGATAGCCGCGCGGCGACCGCCGCGGCGGCGACAGCCACGAGACCAGCGCGTCCTTCCACAGCCGGTGCATGCCGCCCGACATCAGGTCGTTCATCAGGTCGTAGCGGCCGGCGACGCGCTCGAAGACGCGGTCGACGAGTCCCTGCTTCTCGTCGAGGCCGACCTCGCGGAAGCCGAAGCTGGCGCGGCCGCCGCGCTTGTCATCCCGCGCGGCCGAGGCGCGTCCTGGCATGCGGTTTCTCCAAATCGGCGCGGACGATAGCCCAAGCCTCGGCGAGAGGCTATCGTCGCCGGCCTGACAAAGGGTTAGCACAACCGCCGATGCCGGAACTGCCGGAAGTCGAAACCGTCCGCCTCGGGCTGCAGCCGGTCATGGAAGGCGCCGTGATCGATCACGTCACGCTGCACCGGCCCGACCTCCGCGTGCCGTTTCCGCCGCGCTTTGCCCGCCGGCTCGCCGGCCGACGGATCGTTTCGCTCGGCCGCCGCGCCAAGTACCTCCTTGCCGACCTCGACGACGGCAACGTGCTGGTCATGCATCTCGGCATGTCGGGCTCGTTCCGGATCGAGGCCGACAAGGACGCCAAGATCGCCGGCCGTCATTATCATCCGCGGAGCGCCCTTACCGCCCATGATCACGTCGTCTTCGAGCTCTCGTCGGGGGCCCGTGTCGTCTTCAACGATCCCCGCCGCTTCGGCATGATGGACCTCGTGCCGCGCGCCGGCCTCGAAGAATCGCGCCATTTCAAAGGGATCGGCATCGAGCCGCTCGGCAACGAAATGAGCGCCGAGACGATCGCGACGCTGTTCAGAGACCGCGCCGCCCCGCTCAAGGCGATGCTGATGGACCAGCGGCTGATCGCCGGGCTCGGCAATATCTATGCCTGCGAGGCGATGTGGCGGGCGCGGCTCTCGCCGGTGCTTCCGGCGGGCAAGCTCGCCGCCGCGACGCCGGCGGCGCGGAAGAAGCGCGAGGCGCTGGTCGCCGCCATCCGCGACGTGCTCAACGCGGCGATCGCCGCCGGCGGCTCCTCGCTCCGCGACCACCGCCGTGCCACCGGCGAACTCGGCGACTTCCAGCACGAATTCGCCGTCTATGACCGCGAGGGCGAGCCCTGCCCGAGGCACGGCTGCCGCGGCATCATCCGCCGCATGGTGCAGTCCGGCCGCTCGACCTTCTACTGTCCGATCTGCCAGCGCTGAGCCGATTCAGCCCTTGGCCGCCCGCTCGCGGGCGCGTGCCGTCCGCGTCGCCACCCGGTCGAGCAGGCCGATCATCTCCTCGACCGCGTCGCGGCCGATATTCTGGGTGATGAAGACGATGCGGGTGCGCCGGTCGCCGTCCGGCCAGCGGTCGAGCCAGGCGATGTTGTGGAGGAGATGCTGGGCGCCCTGGATCACCGCGGGCCGCTCCGGCTCCTCGGCGACGTTGACGAGGCCTTTGACCCGGAGAAGGTTGGGGCCGAGATTCTGCTCGAGCGCGTTGAGAAGAAGCTGCAGCGCATAGCGCGAGGTCGGCGCCTCGCGGATGAAGGCGAACGAGGCAATGTCGTCGTGGTGATGATGGTGGTCGCGGGCGGCGTGATCGTGGCCCTCGTGATCATGGTCGGGGACGGCGTGCTGATAGGCGGTGAGGTTCAGCCATTTGGTCGCGGCCTCGCCGCCCGACGCGGGGTCGAGCCCGGGGCTGTGCAGGAGGCCGACCGGATCGAGGGCGGGATCGTCGATGCGGGCGATCGTGGCGGTCGGATTGATATCGCGGAGCCGGGCGGTCAGCGCCGCCTCGGCCGCCGGCCGTTCGCCCGAAGGAACGAGGTCGAGCTTGGTGATCAGGATATGGTCGGCGAGCGCCACCTGGCGAACCGATTTGTCGTGATTGTCGAGGGTTCCCGGCCCGTTGACGGCGTCGACGGTGACCACGACGGCGCCGATCCGGTAGAGGCCGGCGAGCGTCGGCTCGGACAGGAAAGCCTGGATCACCGGCGTCGGATCGGCGAGGCCCGAGGTCTCGATGACGACCTGGTCGAAGGGCGGGATCTCGCCCGCCTCGCGGCGGTGATAGAGATTGTTCAGAGTGCCGACGAGGTCGCCGAAGACGGTGCAGCAGAGGCAGCCGTTCTCCAGCACCATGATGGTGTCGTCGCTCGTCGTCGCCAGCGCGTGGTCGAGGCTGATCTCGCCGAATTCGTTGATGACGACGGCGGTGCGCGACAGCGCCGGATCCCGGAGCGCATGGTTGAGGAGCGTCGTCTTGCCGCTCCCTAGAAATCCGGTGAGGATGGTGACCGGGGTCTGGATCAAGTGAAGCCCTCGCCGGGCGCTATCGACCAAGGCGCCCGGACTTATATAAGCACGGGACGCGGCAGACGAAGGGCCGTCCCCGCTTCGCACGCGCCAGATGCCGGCCGTGCGGCGGCTCGATAGACGGATCGGAGGTGGAAACGTTCACGTGAGCAACCGCGAAGCCGGCACCTCCCCCTCGCAAACCTTCGACCTCGACGCCTATCTGGCGCGCATCGGCTATGGCGGACCGCTGACGCCGAACCTCACGACCCTTCGGGCGCTCCACGCTCTCCAGCCGGCGCGAATTCCCTTCGAGAATCTCGACCCCCTGCTCGGACGACCGGTAAGGCTCGATCTCGCCTCGCTCCAGGCGAAACTCATCGGCGAGCGTCGCGGTGGCTATTGCTTCGAGCTCAACCTGCTCTTCGCAGCGGCACTCGCAGCGCTCGGTTTTTCGGTGACCAATCTCAGCGCCCGCGTGCGCTGGATGGCGCCGCCCGAGCGGCCGGACGGGGCCCGCGGCCATATGTTGATTTGCGTCGATCTCGACGAGGGACCGCATCTCGTCGACGTCGGGTTTGGCGGCCATTTGTTCGCCGCGCCGATCAGGCTGGAGCCGGACATCGAGCAATCCGGTCCGGCCGGCAAATTCCGTCTGACCGGCGGCGGGCATATCCTCACCCTTCAGGTGTTGCTCGCCGACGTGTGGCAGGACGCCTATCGCTTCACGTTCGAGCCGCAGGTCTTTGCCGACTTCGAAGTCGCGAGCTGGTTCACCTCGACCAATCCGGCATCGTATTTCGTGACGAACCTTCTCGCGGAGCGGTTGACCCCGGAAGGCCGTTTCTCGATCTCGAATACGCGGCTCACCCATCGTCGCAGCGACGGCAGCGTCGAGCAACGCACGCTCGCCGGCCATCGGGAACTCGGCGAAGCCCTCGAGACCGGGTTGGCCATCACGCCGCCGGTCGACCCGGCCGAGATCTGGGCGCGCCTTCCGAAAGACTAGGCCAGGCCACCGAACGCACGGCGCTACCCGAGGCCCGTTCGGTCCATCTCTGCTCGACCGGACTAGCGGGCGCCGCGCGGCGCTAGTCGTCCTCCCGTCGCGAGTTGAAATAGGCGCGCAGGAACGCGTGCATCTCGGGCTTTTCGGAATTCCAGCGCCAGACGCCATTATCCGCGACGGCCACGTCGACATACGGATCGAACGCGAAGGCGGCGAAGTCGTCGTGGCGCTCGACATATTTTCGGGTTTGCAAAGACCCGTGCCACAGGTGGAACACCGTCCCGGGAACGTAGCCGACCCTGCCCCGCACGGATGCAAAGAAGGGTTCCGCCCAGGCGCGGTAGTGGCAATCCCGCACGGGATTGAGCTTGAGCCGCTCCGCCGATTCCCGGAAGTAGCCGAACGCCGCCCGGAACAATGCGGAGTCCCCTCCGCCGACGATAGCCGCGTCAAAGAAACCGTGGCGCTCCACAAGGTCCCGCCTCGCCGCCCAGGCCATCCCGTGGGCGCATCGCAATTCCTCGCCGGAGCCGCGAAGGCAGGTCTCCACCGGCTCGCCCGATTCGATCATATGGGCGGCCGCGAGCCATACATCGGTGCCCGGCGCAACCTCACCAGTCGGAAGCCAGCCTTGTGGCGTCCGAACCGTATGGCTGAACGGCTGCAGCAGGGGGACCTCGTCAAGCTTCCGGCTGGCTCGGCTCGCCCAGTCGGATTCCTCGAATATGACATCGCAGTCGACCCACATCACCTTCCGGCAGGCGGGCGGCAGGGCGAGAATGGCAAGGTTGAGCAACCTCTCCTTCTGCCACATGACATCGCGCCCCTGGAGCTGGATGAGAATCTCCGCGTCCTCATCGGTGAGCTCGAACGCGTCTCCAAACGCCAGCTCGACCGTCACCAGCGGGACGCCCAAGTGCCGGCGGAACAGCCGGTAGTTGGCAAGGCGGCGCTTGTAGCGGGAAGGATTGAAGTAGGCCGTGATTGCCCACAGATCGTGCGGCGCGGGGGAGGAGACCGCCGCGCGCGGAAGCGTCTCCTCCGTCTCCTGCGCCGGAGTCTTGGTGACCGGAAGCGGCTTCATTTCTCAGGGACGCCCCGGCTCGTGCGGTGGCGGGCTGGCGCGCTTGCCACTCGGGCAGCGAGCGGCGCCGGGCAACCGTGCGAAGTCTCGTCTCTCCCCCCTTCCATGATGACCGTTCGGCGGCGCCGCTTTCGCCTCAGAACACCTCGCAGCCGGGCAGCCCGCACGAGATGAGCCGGTCGGAGGGGAAGTTGGTGATGATCTGGCAGCCGTCCTTGGTGACCACCACCTCCTCCTCGATGCGCGCGGCGCCGGAGCCGTCCTCGGCGCCCTTCCAGGTCTCCAGCGCGAAGACCATGCCCTCGCGGAGCGGCGTGTTCTGGCCGGTGAAGCGCTTCGAGAAAATCGGCCGCTCCCACAGCGACAGCCCGACGCCGTGGCCGTACTGGAGCAGGAAGGCCTCGGCCTCGTCGCGGTAGCCGAAGTCCTTGGCGTCCGGCCAGACCCGCGCCACCTCGTCCGGGGTGACGCCGGGGCGAATCAGGTCGATCGAGGCGCTGATCCATTTCGACGCCGTCTCGTAAGCGTCGATCTGATACTTGCTCGGCTCGCCGCAGACGAAGGTCCGGTAGTAGCAGGTGCGGTAGCCGTTATAGGAATGCATGATGTCGAGGAACACCATGTCGCCCGGCTGGATGATGCGGTCGGAGAAGGTGTGCGAGTGCGGCCGGCCGCGCGGGCCCGAGACCGAGTTGACGCATTCGACGCGCTCCGAGCCCATGCGGAAGAGCTTGTCGTTGGCGATGGCGACCAGCTCGTTCTCGCGCGTCCCCGGCCGGATCGCCTTGGCGATGTCGACATAGGTCGCGTCGACCATCGCGGCGGCGAGCTTCAAGAGCTCGATCTCGTCCGGCGTCTTGATCTCTCGGGCGTCGAGCAGCGCCTGCTGGCCGTCGACCACCTCGATGCCCTCGGCCTCGAGCGCGCGAAGCATCGGCAGCTCCATCAGGTCGATGCCGATCGGCTCCTTCTCGATCCCGTAATGGGCGAGCGCCTTCCGGATCTGCTTGGCGAAGTCGGTCTGAACGCCGAGAAACGGCGGCAGCGCCCCCTGCATGGTCGAGACCGGCGCCGCGACGTTGTCCTTCAGCCACGGCGAGGAGATGCGCTTCGCCGGCGGCGCCGGGTCCCAGAGATAGGGTGGGCCTTCGACCGGGCAGAGCGCATAGCGCATGAACTTGTCGCGCGCCCATTCGCCGATATGGGTGCCGGTGACGTAGCGGATATTGTCGAAGTTGAAGCAGAGGACGGCGCCGAGGCCGGCATGGCGCACCGCCTCCTGGGCCCGTTTCAGGCGATCGTTGAAGAGGCGCTGGTAGTCGACGCCGCGCTCCCAGTCCTTGGCTTGCGTGCCCCAGGACGCGGTGGCTTGCGGACGATTATATTTCACGGCCTTCCTCCCATTCCCGAAGTCACGGAACGCGCTCTCTCGCCGGAGCGGCGGCCAAACCTATCGGCATCGACGGCGTTTTCAAAATGGGCGAAGCAGGACACGGAAACGGAGGAAGACCTCCTTGCCCGGAGCCAGAGTTGCCGTGGCCCAAGCCGCGACTAGGCCCTCACCCCTGTCATGGCCGGGCTTGTCCGGCCATGACAGTGGGAGAGGCGACAAAAAATGATCTCGATCCGCTGGCCAGTTTGCTCCAGTTTGCTGGGCCGCTCGACCGGGTTCCCGGGGGTTGCTACTGTCCCGGCGATTGTGCCTTCTCCCGAACAGCCACGAGGAACGGAACATGGATCGTCCGCCGCTCGCCGGATTGCTGCCGCCCGAAATGAAGGAGCTCCGCTCTCGCCCGCTCCTCACCTTCTTCCTCGACATCAGGAAGCCCTACATGGTCGGCAAGACGCCGGTGGCGGACCGTCGTATCGCCGAGCTGCCGGGCGGCTATTTCGAGGGCGAGCGGCTCCGCGGCAAGATCCTGCCGAGCGGCAGCGACTGGCAGTCGCTCCGCGACGATTCGGCGGTGACGATCAATGTCCGCACCCTGCTTGAGACCGACGACGGCGCGCTGATCGGGATGACCTATACCGGGCTTCGCCACGGGCCGAAGGAGGTGATCGACGCCATCGGCCGCGGCGAGTTGGTCAGCCCCAACGCCTATTACATGCGGGTGGTGCCGGTGTTCGAGACGGCCTCGGAGAAATATGGCTGGCTCAACCGGGTGGTCGCGGTCGCCCACGGCCACCGCCTGCCCGAAGGCGCGATCTACAACGTCTTCGAGATCGTCTAGCGTCGAGATCCCGGAGGTCGGGCACGCGCCCCGGCGCATGACGACCGGGCAGATCGGCATCGTGCGCGACCTCCTCTCGGAGCCCGATCCGGGCGCGCCGTCGCCCGGTTCCATCGAACTACGCAAGATCGAAGCGCGAACCGATCTCCAGGGCAAACGGCGGAGGCCGCGGTTCGGACGCGCGCCGGGACTGGCGGCGCGCACCGCCTGAGTGTAGGGCGATGCGCATGCTCTCCGCCGCCAGCCTCGCCTTCGCCGATATTTTCTCGCCGCCGTTCCGCGCCGTGATGTGGCGCTCGCTCGCCCTTACAATCGCGCTTCTGGTTGCGGTTGGCGTCGGTGCGGAGGCGCTGCTCGGCTGGGCGATCGACAGCAAGTCCTATCCGTGGATCGAAACCGTGCTCGGCATCATCGCCGGCGTCGGTCTCTTCATCGGCCTCGCGTTCCTGATCGGGCCGGTGGCGTCGCTGGTCGCCGGGCTCTTCACCGACGAGATCGCGGCGGTCGTCGAGAGGGTGCACTATCCTGACGATCCGCCCGGGCGCGACGTGCCGGTCCTCGCCGCAATCCGCGATACCATCGCCTTCTTCGGCGTCGCCATCGTCGTCAATCTCGTGGCGCTTGCCCTTCTCCTTGTTCCCGGCGTCAATCTCGTCGCCTTCCTTGTCGGGAACGGCTATCTGCTTGGCCGCGAATTCTTCGAGGCTGCGGCGCGCCGGTTCCATGACCGGGCGGAAGCGCGGGCGCTCCGCCAGGCGAATGCCGGCCGGGTTTTCCTCGGCGGTCTGGTAATCGCGCTCTTCCTGGCGATTCCGCTCCTCAACCTGCTGACGCCGCTCTTCGCCACCGCCTTCATGGTCCACGTCTACAAGGCGGTCGATCCGCTCCGCCGGGCGCCCGGGGCGTCGTGAATTGGACCGCGATGCGTTCAGATCGGGTCAACTCCAGGCATCACACGCTATGTCGTCCCGCGCCGCACCCACGTCCTCGGACCCAGCCCGAGGAAGCTGCGGCGCGTCCGCGACGACAACCCGTCTTGGTCAGCCGATTCGACCTGACTTCAGCGCCGCTTTAAGAGCCGGGGAGGGCGGACCTGCGCACCCGTTCCGTGCCGCGCCAAGGAGAATGGCGCTTGCCTCGCGGTCGGGACCTGCCTTGCACAAAAGCCCGGAGGGAGATTCCACGCAGATGGCGGCCAGGGTCCGCCGCTTTGCGGGTGAGGGCGTGTCGGCGCCGGCGGCGCCCTGCGCCTAGCCTCCCGTCACGAGTTCGATGAACTTCCAGATCGCCAGGATCCAGAGGCCCAAGCAAAGGAAGGCGGCGATCGGAATAGCCGCAGCGTAGATTCCGGTCCGGGAGGGATCAAGCGCATCGTCCCGGTCGATCCCGATCGATTCATCAAACGGGGTAACTGGAACGCGCATAATCCCTCCCGAATCCGGGCTTCGCAGAGTGCCTATTCACAAGGGCTACAACTCGCCCACGCAGGTCCGCCAAGACGAGTTCTGACTGCGGCCAGCCTGGCGCCACCATCCCCCCATCTTAGGGGGTGCTTTCTTACTTTTCCCTGACACATGGCTATGCAAGTTTGTCATGACGCCCGCCGGTTTCGCGATCAGGCGGCAAGACGCCGGCGCTCGCGAGCCACCGGGATCGGCATATCAGCGCTCCCAAGCCGCGCCTTGATCCGGCTCAAAATCGGAAAGGAAACCGGGAAAAGGCCGAGATAGACCGGCCTTCCATAGCGTCTGGTCAGTCCAAGCACGTCCACCTCGCATCCGATCCGGCGATAGAGCCGGTACATGGCCGCATCGAAATTGCCGAGGATCGACGTGATCCCCGATTGCAGCGCCAGCTCGCCGAGACCGGCGAACAGCACGCCCGAGGCGAACACCATCTCGTCGCGGTTGCCGGCGCCGAGGATCGATTCGTCGAGGCAGAAGCGCGTGCATTCCCAGATCGCCGGTGATGTCAGATGCGCCGCGTCCGGCATCGTGTCGGAGAAGAAATCCGCCAGCAGGGTCGGCCCGGTGGTCGGCAGAAGCCTGAGGCTGCCCTTCACCCGGCGGCCGGCGTCGTCGGTATAGATGAGATAGACCGGCGCCTCGTCGTCGAAGCGGTCACGCTCCAGCCCGTTCTCGACCGCCACGTCCCATTTCAGCCTGTCGCGAAAGACCCGCGCCCTCAGCCGGAACATCTCGTCGAGCAACGGTCTGTGCTCGTGGACATTGAAGTCTTCGACAACGACAAGCATTTGTATGCGCTCCCATCGAAATGGGCCGCTCGGTCGGCTGAAGGAACAAACGCTCGCGCAGTGTACGACTTGGAACGGCCGCTTCCCGCAATCTCGGAGGCGCGGCGGCGCGAAACAAGCGCCATGAACGGACAGCGTAAATCCGTGGTAACCAGGCTCGATCAAAAACAACTAAAGAACGAGAAGCCCGAGCTTTACCGCCTTGGTCACCGCCTGGGCCGAGGTCACGCAGTCGAGCTTGAAGCGGGCCGACTTGAGGTAGTCCCGCGCCGTATGCGGAGAAATCCCCAGGATCGCGGCGATGTCGCCGGCGTCCTTGCCGATGGCGGTAAGCCTCAGGCACTCGACTTCGCGGTCGGTGAGGTGCGGGTGATCCTCGCCGAAGACGTCGCGAATCACCCGCTGATGGATGCGGTTGGCGATGGCCACCAGAGTATCGAGATGCGCTTCCTTGAACGCCGCCCATTCCTCCGCCGAGCGTGAGAAGGAGACCGAGAACAGGCCACGATGGCCGTGCTTGCTTCTGACCGGGATCGACATGCCGTGAGGGCCGACGCCATGGGCGAGCGCATCCATGAGAAACGCGACCTGCGCCTCGCTCTCGATCTTGAGCTCGCTCCAATCGAAGGGAAGCGTGCGCGCGAACCCTTCCCGGAGCACCGGATCGAGGTCGACATAGTTCATCGTCAGGTACTGCTTGATCCAGGATGCCGGATAGGTCAGCCGGATGTAGGGGTCGATCGACGGGCTGACGCCAAGCTTGGACGAATGATAGACGAGGTGCTCGACGCCAAGCAGGTCCCTCAGCTTGGCGACGATATCCTCGACGTCCGGAGTCTCATCGATAATCGAAAACGCCTGAAGGAGCAGACGCTCCTCTGGCTCGACCGCAGTCATTTTCCGCCCTAGTCGCCGCCGCCGCCTAGGGTGATCCCGCGGCCGGAAGCACCCTTCGCGGTTCCAAAGGTCCACCGCTACGTTAGGTGGGCGAACCAGCAGGAAACGCTGATTTAGAGCCTAGTCCGCGATGGCGGAGTGTACAAACCCATTCGGGGGATAGGTCCGACGAATTTCCACGCTATCCCCGACCCGCCCGTTGCAACCCGCGGATCATGGTTAACGCCTTGGGGGCGGCTTTGCCCGAGGGCAAGGCCGGAGTTCGTCGCGGCTGGCGAAATCTGGTCAATCCAGGAGGTGCCTGGCGAGACTCGCGATTGACCCGCCTTTCGTCGGGGTGACGGACAAGGTGAACGAGGTCGACGCGGGAAACGGCGAAGTGACCCGTCATTTCCGGGTCTAGGCGCCGAATTGCGGCTCCGGCACGCCCTTGATGCCGAGGTCGTAGATCGCGAAGAGGCTGCCGCGGAGGACGCCATCGCCGGGGAAGCGGGGAAGCGGCGGCTTCGCCATCGAGGTGACGTAGAGAATGTCGAGATCGGGGCCGCCGAACATGACGCTCGTCACCTTCTTGACCGGCATGTCGATGACGCGGTCGACCGATCCGTCGGGCGCATAGCGGATCAGCTTGCTGACATAGACGGCGGCGTTCCAGAGGTAGCCCTCGCTGTCGACGGTCGAACCGTCGGCGGCGCCGCCCTTCGACATGTCGACCTTGGTGAAGGTGCGGCGGTTGGCGACGCTGCCGGTGGCGATGTCATAGTCGTAGGCCCAGATCTCACCCGACCACGAATTGGCGAAGTAGAAGGTCTTGTCGTCCGGGCTCCAGCAGGGGCCGTTGGAGACGATGATGCCGGTGTCGATCCTGGTCACCTTGAAATCGGGGTCGAGCCGGTAGAGCGCGCCGTTCGGACCGGACTCCTGAGTGTCCATCGAACCGGCGACGAATTGGCCGCGGCGGTCGACCTTGCCGTCGTTGATGCGGTTGGCCGGCTTGTCGGGCTCAGGATCGTGGATCAGCGTGCAGTCGCCGCTTCCGAAATCGAGGGCGTGGAAGCCATTGGCGAGCGAGCAGATGGCGCCGTTGCCGTCCTTGCGGATGGCGATCGAGCCGATCTTGGTCGGCACGTCCCAGGCCCGGATTTCCCGGCCGTCATGGGTGCAGCGGAAAACCCGCCCGTCGAAGCTGTCGATGAAGTAGAGGCGCTCCTGGCCGACATCCCAAAGCGGCCCCTCCCCGAGCGTGGTCTTGACGTCGACGAGAACCTCGATGCGCATTTTCCATCCTCCCCTTAGCCGGCAAAGCGAACCTCAGAACGCGACCTTGTCGCCGCCCTTGAGGCTGAGGATCTCGCGGGCTTCGTCGGGCGTCGCGATCTCCTTGCCGAGACCCTCGATGATCTGCCGCGCCCGCCTGACCTGATCGGCGTTCGACCTGGCGAGCTGGCCCGGGCCGAGCCACAGCGAATCCTCCAGCCCGACGCGGACATTGCCGCCCATCGCCGCCGCCATCGCCGCGACCGCCATCTGGTTCCGCCCGGCGCCGAGCACCGACCAGCGGTACTCCGTCGCCGAACAGCCGGTCGGCGGTCCGCTTCATGTGGATGATGTCCTCGGGATGCGGGCCGATGCCGCCGAGAATGCCGAACACCG
Source organism: uncultured Alphaproteobacteria bacterium (assembly GCA_963792845.1). Lineage (GTDB taxonomy): Bacteria > Pseudomonadota > Alphaproteobacteria > Rhizobiales > Kaistiaceae > Bauldia. The sequence continues at coordinate 89,528 of CAWBXW010000004.1, read as the reverse complement.
ACTGGACGAAGAACGGCGGCTTGACCAGGCCGCGGTCGGCGAAATGGCGCGAGCGTGTAGAGATGGCCGATGTCGTAGCACTCGATCTCGAAGCGGGTGCCGTTCTCGGCGCAGGTCGCGAGGATGTATTCGATGTCGGCGAAGGTGTTCTTGAAGATGCGCTCGCGCGAGCCCTCGAGATAGGGCTTCTCCCAGTCGTATTTGAAGGTCTTCTGGCGGGCGAGCATCGGGTAGAGCCCGAAATTCATCGAGCCCATGTTGAGCGAGGCGACCTCCGGCTTGAAGGTCGCGGCGGGACGGACGCGCTCCTCGATCGACATGGTCGGCGCGCCGCCGGTGGTGATGTTGACGACGCAATCGGCGCGCTGCTTGATCACCCGGAGGAAGGGGCAGGAAGGCCTCGGGCGACTGGTCCGGCCGGCCGTCGTCGGGATTGCGCGCATGGAGATGCACGATCGCCGCGCCCGCCTCGGCGGCGCCGATCGCGGCGTCGGCGATCTCCTCCGCCGTCACCGGCAGATGCGGCGACATCGACGGCGTGTGGATCGCGCCGGTGACCGCGCAGGTGATGATGACCTTGTCCTGAACCGCCATGCTCTTCGTGCCTTCCTGTCCTATTCGCCGATTTCGCTGGCGGCGCGCCGCTTGTGGGCGGCGAGCGCCATCAGCCTTCTGTCGCGCCACAGCTGGCGCTTGACGAGGTCCGTCTCCGGCAGCTTTTTCCGCCGCTCGCGCTCGACCGGGCCGAGCACCTCGCCCGCCCAGTCGACCCGGCGCTGCATCTGCGGGAAGAGATTCTCGTAGATGCCCTGATAGCGGATGACGTAGTCGCGCACGCCGCCGGGCGCGTTCAGGTCGATCGTCTCGAACGGGCCCATGAACGACCAGCGGAGCGCCAGGCCCTCGCGGATGCCGATATCGACGTCCTCGACCGTGGCATAGCCGTCGGCGACGAGGCGGAAGGCCTCCTCGAGGAGCGCCCCCTGCATGCGGTTCATGATGAAGCCGTCGAGCTCCCGCTTCATCACGATCGGCGCCTGGCCGGCGGCGGTGAGGAAGGCCCTCGTCCGCTCGACCACCTCCGGCGACGTCCACGGCGCCGGAACCACCTCGGCGGCCGGGATCAGGTAAGGCGGGTTGATCGGGTGGACGACGAGGCAGCGCTGCCGTCCCTTCAGCGTCTCGGTGAACTTCGACGGCAGAATCGCCGAGCTTGACGAGGCGATCACCGCGTCCGGCGGCGCCAGCGCATCGAGGCGGGCAAACACCGCCTTTTTCACCTCGAGCCGCTCGGGCGTGTTCTCCTGGACATGGTCGACGGCGGCCAGCGCCGCGGCGAGATCGTCCTCGACGCTGATGTCGGCGAGAATCTCGTCGGGCTTCCGGCCGTTGAGAAGGCCGTTGCGGTCGAGGTCGGGAAGCGCATCGCGGATGAAGGCGATGGCCCTTGCCGACGCCGCCTTGTCCTCGTCCCACAGCACGACCTTGTTGCCGGCGCGGGCGAAGCTGATCGCCCAGGCGCGGCCGATGAACCCCGAACCGATGATTGCGACTTTGGTCATCTGATGTCCCATACTTTCCGGCGGGGGACCATCCTCTCCCCCGCTCGTTCCCGCGCAAGCGGGAACCCAGTTTTTTCAGGGCTGTCGCCGGCCTTGTGAAAGCTGGATTCCCGCTTGCGCGGGAATGAGCGGCTGGCTGAAGGGCATTCCTTTCCGGCACACGACAATGTCGGGTTGGTGATTGATGCGGCGACAGACGAGTTCGAGGTCGGGACCGCTCATCACAGCGCCTCGACATTGCCGTCGACGCCGAGCGACTGGCCGGAGATGTTGCGGCCGGCGTCGGAGAGGAGGAAGGCGATCATCGCGGCGACGTCGTCCTGGCTCACCATGCGCCGGAGCGACACCCGCGACACATATTGTTTCTCCATCTCCTCGTAGGAGACCCCGACCTGCGCGGCGCGCGCGCCGATCACCCTTTCCATGCGTTCCCCCTCGACGATGCCGGGCAGGATGGCGTTGACCCGGATATTGGCGGGGCCGAGCTCCTTGGCGAGGCTCTGGGTGAAGCCGATGACGCCGAACTTCGCCGAGGAATAGGGCGTGCGGTAGGCGTAGCCGTGCCGCCCGGCGGCCGAGGAGAGGTTGGCGATCGAGCCGCCGCCGGCGGCCTTGAGCATTGGCACGGCGCGGCGCGCGCAGAGGAACTGCCCGGTGAGGCAGACCTCGATGCAGCGCCGCCAGTCGGCCGGGCTGATCTCGTCGACCCCGCCGGTCGGCCCGGCGATGCCGGCATTGTTGACCAGTGCGTCGAGCCCGCCGAGGGCCGCCGTCGCCGCATCGAACATGCGGTCGACATCGGCGTCCGACGCCACGTCGGCCTTGATCCGGCCGGCCTCCGGAAATTCGCGGCCGAAGGCGGCAAGCGTTTCGTCGGCGACGTCGCAGACGAAGACGCGCGCGCCATGCCGGATAAGACGCCGCGCCGTGGCGAGGCCGATGCCGCCGGCGCCGGCGGTGATCAGCACGCGCTGGCCGGCGATGCCGGCGGCAAGGTCGGCGATGGCGCCGGCTTCTGAAGTGGCCATGTTCGTCCTCGTCCTCAACTCAGTTCGCGCCGGTCGCGGAGCGCAATCACCGCTCCGAGAACGACGACGCCGTAGATGATCGCGCGCGTGGCATAGGGCAGGGTCGTGCCGGCAAGCAAGGTCTGGAGCGCGGTCAGAAGAAGCACCCCGCCGAGCATGCCGAGATAGTGGCCGCGGCCGCCGGTGATCAGCGCCCCGCCGACCACCACCACCGCGATCGACGGCAGGAGATAGTCGTCGCCCATGCCGAGGCTCGCCTGCCCGGAAAAGCCGGTGAGCAGGATACCGGCCAGCGCCGAGCAGACCGCCGAGAGGATATAGACGCCGACCAGCGTCCGGCCGACGGCGATGCCGGACAGCTCCGCCACGCGGACGCCGTTGCCGATGCCGTAGACGCGGCGGCCGAACGGGGTCCGCGACAGGAACACCACCGCAAAGACGACGAAGGCGATGATGAAGATGACGACCGGCGTCACCCCCCAGAGCAGGCGCGCGGTCATGAACCAGCGGAGCAGCGGAGAGGAGAAGCCGGCCGGCGTGCCGTTCGAATAGAGCAGCGCCGCCCCCTGCAGGATGCCGTTCATGGCAAGCGTGACGACGATCGGCGACAGCCCGAGGATGACCACGCCGAGGCCGTTGATCAGGCCGATCACCACGGCGATCGCCAGCACGATCGGCAGCGCGTAGACCAGCGCCGCGTCCGATCCCTGCACGATGCCGGCGAGCAGGATGCCCGAGAAGCCGATCGTCCACGGCACGGAGAGATCGAGCCCGCCGGTGAGGATCACCGTGCCCTGGCCGAGGGCGAGGATGGCGTAGAAGCTCGCCAGCACGATCAGCGAGTTCCAGTAGCCCCAGTGGAGGATGGTGTTGCCCAGCCAGAGCTGGGTGACGACGACAACGATCACCAGCGCGACATAGGCGGGGAGCGCGTAGCGGAGCGTTTCGGCGTGGCGGCTCCAGAACGACGGCATCGCCGAGCTGCGCGACTCGGGACGGGCAATTGCCGTCGTGGTCATCCGCCGGTCGCCGCCGCCGATTTGGGACGGGAGGTTTCCGGCCCGCCAGGCGGCGAACCGCGTCGCGGCCCCCCGGATCTGGATCGCGAGCGGCGAATCGCGGGCAATCGACGAGGCGAGCACGGCGAAGAGCAGGATGACGCTTTCGGCGATCGTCGAATAGTAGGCGGAGACGTTGAGGACGAGCAGGATGTTGACGGCGATCATCAGGATATAGGCGCCGAACATCGAGCCGATCGGGCCGCCGCGGCCGCCGCCGAGCCGGGTGCCGCCGACCACCACGGCGGCGAAGATCGAGAGGAGGAGCGGATTGCCGACGAGCGGATCGCCGGAGCCGGTCTGGGCGCTGATGAAGACGCCGCCGAGGCCGTAGCAGCCGCCGGCGACGACATAGACGAAGAAACGCACCAGCGGCACGCGAACGCCCGCCGACGCCGCGGCGCCGACGTCGCTGCCGACCGCGTAGATCGCGGTGCCGAATTGCGTCCGCTTGAGCCAGAGCCACACCAGCCCGACGACGACCAGCAGGAAGATCGGCATCGGAATGAGGTTCGGAACGAGGTCGCCGAGGTAGAACGTGCCGAGCGAGGGCGAGACGAATCCGCCGGGCTTGTCGAGGACGAGCAGCGTGACGCCCTGGACGATGAACATGGTCGAGAGGGTGACGACGATTGGCTGCAGCCGGAGGAAGGCGATGAACAGCCCGTTGAAGGCGCCGACCAGCATGCCGACGCCGATACCCGCCGCCGTCCACAGCACGATCGAGGCCTCGAAGTCGGTCGGATCCATGGTCGTGGCGAGGACGACATTGACCAGCGAGAGCACGGCGCCGGCGGAGAGGTCGAAACCGCCGGAAAGGATGACGATGGTCTCGCCGACCGCGGCGAGGGCCAGCGTCGCGCCGCCGCTCGACAGGAAGCTCACGTCGAAATAGTTGAGCGGCGTCGCGTTGATCAGGTTGACGGCGACAAGCAGGATCGCGAAGACGACGATTGCCGTGGCGAGCCCGCGGAAGCGGGCGAAGCGGAGGTTGAACGGGCGACGTCGCGACGCTTGCCGCGCGGCCTCGCCGGCGACCGTCATGGTCACGCCGCGAGCTCCCCTGCCGCGTCGCCGCCGAGAGCGGCGCGCATGATCGCCTGCTCGGACAGTCGCTCGGCGCCGATCTCGGCGACCACCCGGCCGGCATAGAGCACGATCACCCGGTCGCAGAGATGGACCAGCTCGGGGATCTCGGTCGAGTGGAAGAGAATCGAGCCGCCCAGCCCGGCGAAGGCGCGCATCAGCACATAGAGCTCGTGCTTGGTGCCGACGTCGATGCCGCGGGTCGGATCGAACAGGAGCAGGATGCGGCTCTCGGCGAAGAGCCACTTGGCGACGGCGATCTTCTGCTGGTTGCCGCCCGAGAACGAGCCGACCCGCGTCCACAAGGCGCGATGATCGACCTCGACCCGGTCGAAGACGCGCTTGACCGCCTCGGTCTCGCGACCGGCCTCGATCAGCCCGGCGCGGGCGTAGCGGTCGATCACCGGCAGCGAGACATTGTGCTTGCCGGTGAGCTTGACGAACAGCGCCTCGCTCTTGCGGTCCTCCGGCAGGAGGCCGAGGGCGATATTGGGCCGGAGCGCGTCGAGCGGCGAATTGATCGTCACCGGCCGGCCGTCGACGCGCAGCCCGCCGCGGGCGATCTCGCGCATGCCGAAGGCGGCGAGAAACAGGTCGAGCTGGCCCATGCCCTGCAATCCGGCGACGCCGAGGATTTCGCCCTTGTGAAGCGCGAAGCTCGCCTCGCTGAGCTTGTCGCCGGCCGCGAGGTTGTCGACGGCGAAGACTTCCGCCGCATCGCTCGGGCTGACCGCCGGCCGCGCCGGAAAAGTCTGGGCGATCGACCGGCCGATGATCATCTCGATGATCTCCGAATCGGTGAATTCGGCGACGCTGCCGGTGGCGATGTGCCGGCCGTTGCGGAGCACGGTGAGGTGGTCGCAGAAGGCGCGCACCTCCCGCATCCGGTGCGAGATGAAGACGACGGTGACGCCCGACTGTTTGAGCCGCGCGATGACCTCGCCGAGCCAATCGACGTCGCGGCCGGCGAGCGTCGAGGTCGGCTCGTCGAGGAGCAGGATGCGCGGCTTCCGGTAGATGGCGCGGGCGATCTCGATCTTCTGCTGGACGGCGAGATCGAGCTCGCCGACATCGGCGCGGAGGTCGACGTCGAAACCGAGCTCGTCGAGATGGCGGCGGACGGCGGCTTCCGCCGCGCGTTTCCGGATCATCCCGGTCGGTCCGGCGGGAGCGTAGGGCAGGAGCATGTTGTCGAGGACGGTGAGGTCCCGGACCAGCGTCATCTCCTGGAACGCGGTCTGGATGCCGTGGGCGTGGGCGGCGCGCGGCGAGCGGAAGCGCGTCGCCGCGCCGAAGATCGCGAAGTGGCCCTGGTCGGGCTCGATCAGGCCGGCAAGCAGCTTGACGATGGTCGATTTGCCGGCGCCGTTCTCGCCCAGCAGGGCGTGAACGGTCGCCGGCTCGATGCGAAAGCTGACATCATCGACGGCGACGGTGGCGCCGAATGCCTTGCGCAGGCCCTCGACCGCGACCGCCGGGGCGCCCGACGGCTCAGCCATCTCCCCTCCTCCGATCGACATGTCGATGCTGGCGCATTCAAGGAAAGTGGTGGGGCGGCGTTCCCCGCCCCACCAGTTCCAAGGGCCGGATCAGAGTTCCGGCTGGCCGACGAGCGCGGCATTGAACCCGATTTCGGGAGTTTCCTCGGAGAAGATCGAGGCGAACCAGCCCGGGTTGGTGACGATCGATGGCGGGAAGGCGTTGCAGCCATCCTTCATCTCCTGCCAGGTGCCTTCCTGGCAAAGCTTGATCGTATCGTTGGTGACGATCGGCAGCGGCAGGATGGTGAGCTTCGGAACGTCCTTGCCCTCGAGCTTTTCGACCGCGAGCTTCAGCGCCAGGCCGCCGGAATAGGGAGGCGAGGCGTAGGAGATGCGAGGGGCTCCGAGCGGCGCGTAGGGGGATGCCGCGCCCTCGACTTCGGTGTCGATCGGCAGCATCTGGATGCGGCCGCCATTGGCGCCCTCGCCGGCGCAGGGCAGGAGTTGCTCCGGCGTCTTGCCCGCCTCGAGCTGCATGGCGTTGGCGGTGTAACAGCCGACCTGGAGCCACAGTCCGTCGATATCGTCCCAGTTATGGGTGGCAAGGATCTTCGAGAGCTCGGTCCGGCTGACCGCCTGGCTCCACATGCCGACCGCTTCGGCGACGATGTGGATGTCGGGATACTTGGCGAAGACTTCCTTGGCCGCGGCGGTGCGCTGGGTGTCGACCGAGGTGCCGGGAACGCCGGTCAGGACGACGATATTGCCCTTGCCGCCGAGCTTGTCGGCGAGCCACTGGGCGGTGACGCGCCCGGCTTCGGTCTGGTCGATGTGGATATTGTAGGCGCAAGGTTCGGTGATCTCCGCGTCATAGGCGAAGACCAGGACGCCCTTGTCGCAGGCGTTCTTGACGACCTGGTTGAGAGCGGTCGGCGAGATCGGGAAAATGACGATCGCGTCGGCGCCCTGCTGCACCATCGCGTTGATCTGCTGGATCTGGCGCTGGGCGTTCGGCCCGGCGACCTGGACCTGGAGGTCGACCTTGTCGGCCATGCTCTTATGCGCCGCCATGGCCTTGACCATGTTGGCGGCTTCGGCCTGCCAGTCGTTGCCGATATAGCTCATGCTCAGGAAGATCTTGTACTTGTCCTGAGCCTGCGCCGAACCGGCGGCAAGACCGCCGATCAGGACAGCCGCCGCCGCGGCGCCCAGAGTCATTTTCGAAAGTCGCATGCATTCCTCCCTGCGGTTGATGCCGGTATGGGTCGCCGGCCGGAATTTTGCTTGTGATCATAGATCAAATGTCAAAGATCGTGCAAGATGATGGTCCGGTGGTCCATTCTGTCAGCAGCCCACGAAATCCCGACCACCACAGGAAAGAGACCCGGGGATGGAGCCGTCGATCGCCAAGCCGGAGTTCCGGGTCGAGCCGCTGGCGCGGGATACGCTGCAGGATCGCGTCTACAACCAGGTCGCTGGTCTTATCCTCGACGGCGGTATCGCGCCGGGCCAGCTCGTCACGATCCAGGGCCTGGCCAAGGCGTTTCGCGTCAGTGCAATGCCGGTCCGCGAGGCGCTGAAACGCCTCACCGCGGCCAACGCCCTGACCGTCGTTTCCGGCCGTTCCATTGGGGTTCCGCCGCTTACCCTCGAGCGTCTCACCGACCTCCGCAATGTCCGTCTCGAGGTCGAAAGCACCGCCACGTCATGGGCGGCAAAGCACATGGATTCCAATGTCTTAGGCCAGATTCAGGACCACCTCGACCGGATGGAGCGGGCGATCGCCGACAGCGATACGCCGAACTATCTCCGCTCGAACCGCGCCTTCCATTTCGCGATCTACCGCTCCGCCGGATCGCCGACTCTGGTCAGCCTGATCGAGATTCTGTGGCTCCAAATCAGCCCATATTTCAATCTGTTGCGGGAATCCGGCAATTATGTCTCGGCGAATGTCCACCATCGCGAGATGGCCGCAGGTCTGGCCCGCGGCGACGCGACAGCCGCCCGCGCCGGCATCGCCGCCGACATCGCCAACTCGTTCGCAGTGCTGTCGCAAATCCTTGATTGAGCAAAGAGATTCAGTCGGACGACCTCAAAAAAGAGGCTTCCTCGGCTCGGGTCGACCCGTCTCGGCCGACACGACGCACTCGCCCGCCTTCGCGGCTCGGTTCTTGCTGAGCGGGCGCTCGGTCTGATCGTTCTCGCCGCAGCCGCTGTTCTCGGCAATGCACCGCCGCCTGGACCGTGAATCCGGCGCAAAGGGCCGGTTGTGATGCGGCCGGACCTGGCCGAATTCGGTTTCGACGGCGGCGTTGATCGCGCCTGGCGCAATCCTCCAGTTCGGCGGCGTGTAGGCCTTCGCTGAACCGAAAGCCGGCTCGCTATGCCGCGGAGCCGGAACGCGCCGCCGACCATATCGCCGAATATGCCCCGGGAGAAGTGATCGACGTAGCCCCGGCATCGGCATTTCGCCGAAGGCCGTCTCAGGGGTATGACTTGTCGTTCTTCTTGATAGAACTAGAATAAGGTTCGCCTATTGGGGGGTTGGACAGGAAGGGAGGATTGGCATGAACAGACGTCAGATTCTGAAAGGCGGCGCCGGCATGCTCGCCTTGGCCGGCGGCACCGGATTGCTGCCGCGACTTGTCAAAGCGGCCGAGCTGTCGCTGCCTGCGGGCACGACCGCCGAGCAAGTACTCGAGGCGCTTCCCGGCAAGGTTCCGCTCATCAAGAAGACCTATCGGCCTCCCAACTACGAGACGCCGATCAGCTACTTCAACGAAGAGTTCACCCCCAACAACGCGTTCTTCGTCCGCTATCACCTCGCCGATATTCCGGAGGTCGATGCGGCGACCTGGAAGCTTCAGGTCGGCGGGCCGGGCGCGAAGTCGACGGCGGAATTCAGCCTGGACGACCTCAAGAACGGCTTCGAGAAGGTCGAGATCGCCGCCGTCAATCAGTGCTCCGGCAACCGGCGCGGCTATTCGACACCGCATGTCGCCGGAGTCGAATGGGGGCCGGGCGCGATGGGCAACGCGCTGTGGGCCGGCGTCCGCCTCAAGGACCTGCTCGACAAGGTCGGGCTCGACGACGGGACGATCGAAATATCATTCGACGGCCCCGACGGGCCGGTCATGGACACCACGCCCGACTTCACCAAGAGCATCCCGGTATGGAAGGCGATGGACGAGAACACGCTTGTTGCCTACGAGATGAACGGTGAAGCGCTGCCGCACTGGAACGGCTTCCCCGTTCGCCTGGTGGTGTCGGGATGGACGGGCACCTATTGGTTCAAGCATCTCGCCCAGATTCACGCGCTCAAGGAACCGCTCAAGACGTTCTGGATGAACACCGCCTACCGGATTCCACGATCGCTGTTTCCGATCGTCGATCGCTTCACGACCCAGGAACCGGCGAATTCACCCAGCACCCCGATCACCGAAATCCTCGTCAATTCGCTCGTCACCAATTTCGAGGACGGCGCCGAGGTGAAAGCGGGCCAGCCGGTCGACATCAAGGGAGTCGCCTGGGATGGCGGTTACGGCATCACCGAGGTCTCGGCTTCAAGCGATGGCGGCAAGCAGTGGGTGCCCGCCGTCCTCGGTCGCGATCTCGGCCGTTTCGCCTGGCGGCAGTGGACCTACAGCCTGCCGGCAGGCCAGCCGGGCACAATCACGGTGATGGTCCGAGCCCGCAACAAGGCCGGCCAGACCCAGGTGGAGCAGCTGCTGTTCAACGGCGCCGGCTACCACAACAATCTGGTGCAGACGCTTGCGCTGAAGGTCGTGTGAGGAGGCGAGCCATGAACATCAGCACATTTCTCACCGGTCTTGCGCTGGTCGCAACCGCGCTCACCCTCTCCCCGGCGGCGCGCGCCGGCGAGGATGCCGTCAAACTCAAGCCCGGCACCGGGCTCGAAGTCGTTCAGCAGAACTGCGTCGGCTGCCACAGCCTCGACTATGTCCCGATGAACTCGCCCTTTCTCGACGAGAAGGGCTGGACGGCGGAAGTGACCAAGATGGTGAAGGCGTACGGGGCGCCGGTCGGCGAAGCCGACCAGCAGAAGATCATCCAGTACCTCACCGCCAACTACGGCAAGAGCTGATCCGGAGCCGGTCAGCAACGCCAACGGGCCGGCGCTCGGCAAACCCGAGGGCCGGCCATCAACGGTCTGGTCGTCACCAGGGTCGGCCTGCCGTCCTCGCCCTGCGCCGGCCCTGCCGGCCCTGCCGTAGATCACATTTGTAGAACACCCCGCCGCCGATCGCGAGGCCGTTCCAAAGGATGCCCCTCAGCCGTAATCGGCGCCGTGCGATTGCGCCAAACAACCGGATCGCGCCATCTCCGGGGGCGACTGACTACGGCGGTGCGCCATTTGCCCGTGAAAAGCGCGGAATGCCGGCGTCCCCTCATCCGCCGTGCGGCAGAAGATCAATTCCGATCAGGTCCCTGATGCGCTCGACGGTGATGTCCGCCGGCGGATAGGCGTTCACGTTGGCGGGATCGAGGGCGTAGTGCCCTTGGCGCGGGAACACGGTTGTCACCCGGCTTTCCCAGATCGTCTTCACTGCCGCAAGGATACGCAATTTGTCGTCGACAATAACGTAGTGCCGGGCTGGATAGAGACGACCGATCGCCTCTAGCATCTGCTCCTTGTGTACGTAGACGAGCACGCGCCCGTCGACAGCGTCCCACAGGCCAGAGGTTTGGATCTTTCGCGGCTGAAAGACGACGTCGCCATCGGAAAGGATGACCGCTTGGCCGATCGTGCCGAGATAACCTATGGCGTCAAGCGCGCCGGGATAGAGCCGTTCTGCGAACGGATAGTCGATCAGGAAGGCCGACATCAGCAAGAGCCGCGGATCGCTCGTCGCCCGCGACCGGTAGCGCTGCAGGGCGCCGAGATAATCCGAATAGCCGAGCTCGGCGCGGAGCGCTTCGAAGATCTCCCAGTACTCTTCCCGGTTCGCCCGCCCAAACGCGCGTTCGAGGTGCTCGCTGAGATCCTGCTGGACCCGGTCGTTGTCGAGCAGCGTGTTATCCACATCGAGAAGGAACACCACGTCGTAGGGCATAGTCATCCCCTGGCGGTCACGCGCAACGCCTCTCGGCTCGATGTCGATATCAGCAAATTCCGCAAGGGGAGAAAATTCCGCAAGGGGAAAAGGGACCCGGAACCTCGAAAGGGTCTTGCGGCCGGCGAGCCCGGTTGCAGGCCAAAACGACGCAATCCGGAACAAGTCTGCATGTTCCGGCTTTTGCTCTCAGCCGCCCGTTTATTCGCTATCAGCGGCCAGCCCGCTATTCGCTCTCAGGGCAGCCGGCATCGGCTCATCGTGAAACGCCTATCGGCCGGTGACGCCATCCGGGCGGTTCCAGAGGTCAAGGCGAACGATGATGAAATCCAATCCCGCAGAAGCCGATGCCGCCACGCGCGCGAGCGAAGCGAGGTCACGGCCTCACGCCGCGTCCGGGCCTCTCAAGCCAGCGACCGGGTTCCCCCGTCCGGTGGCATTGGCCCGCGTATCGATCGACCAGCTTTGCATCGACACGATCCGCACGCTCGCCATGGACGCGGTGCAGCAGGCGGATTCCGGCCATCCCGGCACGCCGATGGCGCTGGCGCCGGTCGCCTATGCGCTGTGGCAGCGTTTCCTGCGCTTCGATCCGCAGGACCCGGCATGGCCGAACCGGGATCGCTTCGTGCTCTCGAACGGGCATGCTTCGATGCTTCTGTACGCACTACTGCACCTGGCCGGCGTCAAGGCCGTAACGCTGGACGAGATCAAGCGTTTCCGCGAGCTCGACAGCAAGTGTCCGGGCCATCCGGAACACGGCCGGACGCCGGGCGTCGAGGCAACCACCGGCCCGCTCGGCCAGGGCTGCGGCATGAGTGTCGGGATGGCGATCGCCGAACGATGGCTGGCGCAGCATTTCAATCGGCCCGACTTCCAGGTCTTCGACTACGACATTTATGCGATGTGCAGCGACGGCGACATGATGGAGGGCGTCGCCAGCGAAGCCGCGTCGCTGGCGGGCCACCTGATGCTCGGCAACCTCTGCTGGATCTACGACAGCAACCGCGTGACCATTGAAGGCCATACGGATCTGGCATTCAGCGACGACATGGCGGCACGTTTCCTTGCTTACGGCTGGAACGTGCAGCGGGTCGGCGACGCGAACGACACGGAGCGGGTCGCCGAAGCGATCGAGATATTCCGGCAGACGAACGACGTACCCACGCTGATCGTCGTTGACAGCCATATCGGCTACGGCGCGCCGCACAAGCATGACACCAGCGCCGCCCACGGAGAGCCTCTCGGCGAGGAGGAAATCCGCCTCACCAAGCGCAACTACGGCTGGCCCGAAGACGAAAAATTCCTGGTGCCGGACGGCGTGCGCGCGCACTTCCGCGCCGGCATTGGAGAGCGAGGCCGATCGCTCCGCGACGCCTGGCGGGCACGCATGACGGCCTATCGGACCGCGCATCCGGACCTTGCCGCGCAACTGGACCGGATGGAGAAAGACCAGCTTCCCGACGGGTGGGCGGCCGACTTGCCGGAATTCCCCGCCAACGCCAAGGGCCTTGCCAGCCGCGATTCGTCCGCGAGGGCGCTGAACGCCATCGCCCGGCATTATCCCGAGCTGATCGGCGGTTCGGCAGATCTCGAGCCGTCGACCCGGACGCGGTTGACGATCGAAACCGCCGGCGACTTTGAAGCCGGCAAATACAGTGGCCGCAATCTTCATTTCGGCATTCGGGAACATGCCATGGGCGCCGTCCTGAACGGACTCGCGCTGTCGCATATCCGCGCCTACGGCTCGACCTTTCTGATCTTCTCCGACTACATGAAGCCCGCCATCCGGCTGAGCGCGCTGATGGAGCTGCCGGTAGTCTACATCTTCAGCCATGACTCGATCGGCCTTGGCCAGGACGGCCCGACGCACCAGCCGGTCGAGCAGCTTGTCGGGCTGCGGGCGATTCCCGGCCTCGTCACTTTGCGGCCTGCCGACGCCAATGAGGTCGTCGAAGCATGGCGCGTCATCGCCACGCTGAAGCGGCCTGCCTGTCTGGTGCTGACCCGCCAGCCGCTTCGTACTTTCGATCGCATGCGCTTCGCCGCCGCCGAGGGCGTCGCACGCGGCGCCTATGTCATGGCCGATGCCGAAGACGGCAAGCCGGCGGTGATCCTGATCGGCTCCGGCAGCGAGATCGCACTCTGTGTCGACGCCCATGAAGCCCTCAAGAAGGAGGGTATCCTGGCACGTGTCGTTAGCATGCCGTCATGGGAACTGTTCGAAAAACAAGACCAGGCCTATCGCGACAGCGTGCTTCCGCCCGCCGTCACGGCGCGGGTGTCGGTCGAGGCCGGATCGGTGATCGGCTGGGACCGCTACGTCGGCGCCGCCGGCGCCCGCATCGGCATGCAGACCTTCGGGGCATCGGCTCCGATTGGCGACCTGATGAAGAAATTCGGCTTCACGACGGCGAACGTCGCAGCGGCCGCAAGGGAGCAGGTCGCGGCGGCGAGGGAGAACAAGAAATGAATCCGCTGAAGCAGCTTGCAGCATGCGGCCAGTCGCCCTGGCTGGACTATCTGAAGCGCAGCCTGATCGAGTCCGGCGAGTTGCGCGCCCTCATCGATCGTGACGGGCTGAAGGGCGTCACCTCGAACCCATCCATCTTCGAGAAGGCAATCGGCGAGAGCGACGAATATGCTGATGCGCTGAAGGCGTTCCAGGCAAAGGCCGACCATGGCGTCTCGGCCATCTATGAACACCTGGCAATCGCCGCCATCCGCGCGGCCGCCGATGTGCTGCGTCCCGTCTACGAGGAGACGCAGGGGCGGGACGGCTACGTCAGCTTGGAATGCTCGCCCTACCTCGCCAATGACACCGAAGCCACGGTGGGTGAGGCGCTCCGCCTGTGGGAGGCAGTCGGGCGGCCCAACCTTATGGTGAAGGTCCCGGCCACGCCGGCAGGTATTCCCGCCATCCGGCGCCTTACCGCTCGCGGGCTCAATATCAACATCACGCTGCTCTTCGCCGTGAGCGTCTATGAGGAGGTCGTCGAAGCCTACCTTGCGGGACTTGAGGAGCTGAAGCGGACGGGCGGCGATGTATCGAAGGTGAGCAGCGTCGCCAGCTTCTTCGTCAGCCGCATCGACACTGCAATCGACAGGCGGCTGGACCAACTGGCGGACAAGCTGGTGGCGGACCGGCTGCGCGGTACCGTGGCAATTGCCAGCGCGAAGGTCGCCTACGCTCGCTACCAGGCATTGTTCGCGACGCCGCGCTGGCAGGCTCTGGCCGCGTCGGGCGCGCGGACGCAACGCCTTCTCTGGGCATCGACCAGCACCAAGAATCCCGATTATCCCGACACGATGTATGTCGAGGCACTCGTCGGTCGCGACACGGTGGATACCATTCCGCCGGCGACGATGGACGCCTTCCGCGAGCATGGGAAAGTGGTGCCCGACGCCATTGAACAGGATGTGGGTGGCGCCCGCGCGAGGCTCGCGGAGCTGGAGAAGAGCGGCATCTCCCTGACGGCGGTCACCGGCGAACTGGTCCTGGCCGGCGTGGCGAAGTTCGCGGAATTGTTCGACGAGCTGTTTGCCACGATCGCGCACCGCCGGCGTGTGCTGGCCGAGGGAGAGCACCCGCGCCTCGAGATCGCGCCCGGCTCGGCGGAATTGAAGACCGCATTCGAAGCGGAGATGGAGACCTGGCGGAAGGATGGGCGCATCCGGCGGCTCTGGGCCGGCGACACCTCGCTGTGGAGCGGCAGGGAGGAGGACCAGTGGGTCGGCTGGCTCGACGTCGTGGACAAGGAACTCGCCGATCTTGACCGGCTGCGCGGCTTCTCACGCGACGTAAAGCAGCGTGGCTTCACCGATATTGTTTTGCTGGGCATGGGCGGTTCGAGCCTTGGTCCGGAGGTCATTGGGGAGACCTTCGGGCACCAGCCCGGTTGGCCGCGCTTCCACATGCTCGATAGCACCGATCCCGCGCAGGTTCAGGCGATCGAGAGCGCGGTCGATCTCGATCGGACGCTGTTCATCGTCTCCTCCAAGTCCGGCAGCACGCTGGAGCCCAACATCTTCACCGACTACTTCTTCGACCGCGTCGCCGCGGCGCGCGGCAAGGACAAGGCCGGTGAGCACTTCGTCGCGGTGACCGATCCGGGCTCGCCGTTGGAAGAACGCGCGCGGCAGCAGGATTTTGCTCACATCTTCTACGGCGTCCCCTCGATCGGCGGCCGCTATTCCGTGCTCTCCAGGTTCGGCCTGGTGCCGGCGGCGGCGATGGGGCTCGACGTCGAACGGCTTCTCGAAACGGCGCGGCGGATGGCGCGGGCTTGTGGTCCGGACGTTCCGCCGGCGGAGAATCCCGGGGTGCAGCTCGGCGTCGCTCTGGGCATTGCCGCAATGCGCTTCGGCCGCGACAAGGTGACGATCATCGCCTCGCCGGCAATCGCAACTCTCGGCGCGTGGCTGGAGCAGCTTCTGGCGGAGAGCACCGGCAAGAAAGGGCGCGGGCTGATCCCGCTCGCCGGCGAGCCGCTCGCCCCACCCGAAGCTTACGGCAGCGACCGGTTTTTCGCCTATCTGGAACTGGACGGGCACGGCGATCCGGCGCAGCGCGAGGCGGTGGCGGCTCTGGAACGGGCCGGCCATCCGGTCGCGCGGATGAGGGTCGCGGACCTCTGGCACATCGCGGAGGAATTCTTCCGTTGGGAGATCGCCACCGCCGTGGCGGGCGCGATCATCGGCATCGACCCGTTCAATCAGCCGGATGTCGAGGCGAGCAAGGAGAAGACGCGAAAGCTCACCGGTGACTACGAAAAGTCGCGCAGCCTGCCGAAAGAGGAGCCGGTCTTCCGCGAGAATGGGATCGCGGTCTACGCCGATCCGCGCAATGCCGGCGAGCTCGGCCGGCACAATACGCTGTCGGGCTACCTGAAGAGCCACCTCGGTCGCGCGAAGGCCGGCGATTACGTCGCATTGCTCGCCTATGTCGAGCGCAACCAGGCGCATACACAGACATTGACGAAGATGCGGACGTGCATCCGCGACCGAACCCGAGCGGCGACCTGCCTCGGATTCGGCCCCCGTTTCCAGCACTCTACCGGCCAGGCGTACAAGGGCGGGCCGAATACCGGAGTGTTCCTGCAGATCACCTGCGATGACGCGGTCGACATCGGCGTTCCCGGACACGCCTACACTTTCGGCGTGGTGAAGGCAGCGCAGGCGAGAGGCGATCTCGAAGTGCTGGTCGAACGCGGCCGCCGCGCGCTCCGCGTCCACCTCAGGGACGTCGACGCCGGATTGGACGAGCTTGCACGCGCCGTCGATTCGGCACTCCAGTAGCACGAGGCGTCAGGGATATGCAGATCGGCATCATCGGCCTCGGACGCATGGGCGCCAGCATCGCCCGCCGGCTCCTGCAGGCGGGCCATGAATGCGTCGTCTTCGACGTGCGGCCGGAGGCCGTCGCGGCCCTTTCCGGCGCCGGCGCAATTGGCGTTGCGACGATAGCCGAACTCGCCGCGAAGCTGACGCCGCCGCGCGCCATATGGATGATGCTGCCGGCGGCGATCGTCGACGACGCGATCGCCGGCCTTGTTGCCGTTCTGGCGGCGGACGACGTGCTCATCGACGGCGGCAATTCGTACTATCGCGACGACATCGCCCGCGCCAAGGCGCTTGCAGCGCGGCGCATCCACTATGTCGACGTCGGCACCAGCGGCGGCGTCTGGGGGTTGGACCGCGGCTACTGTCAGATGATCGGCGGCGAGGTCGAGATCGTGCGCCGACTCGATCCGATCTTTTCCGCCCTGGCACCGGCAATCGATTCCGCACCCCGCACCCCGGGCCGCGAGCAGCGCCACACCACCGCCGAACACGGATATCTGCATTGCGGGCCCCACGGCGCCGGGCACTTCGTGAAGATGGTTCACAACGGCATCGAATACGGCCTCATGGCAGCCTATGCCGAGGGCTTCAATATTCTCCGTCATGCCAATGTCGGGATAAATCCCGTGGTGGCAGACGCGGAGATGGCGCCGCTGCAAAACCCCGAAGCCTATCGCTACACGCTCGACATCGCCGAGATCGCCGAGCTGTGGCGGCGGGGCAGCGTCATTGCCTCGTGGCTGCTCGACCTTACGGCGGAGGCGCTTTTGGAAGATCCCGAGCTGTCGGACTACCGCGGCCGCGTCTCCGATTCCGGCGAGGGGCGCTGGACCGTGAAGGCCGCGATCGACGAAGGCGTTCCGGCCCCGGTGCTCAGCACCGCGCTCTACGAGCGCTTCGCCTCGCGCGGCGATGCCGGCTTCGCTGGCAAGATGCTGTCCGCCATGCGCCACGAATTCGGCGGCCATGTCGAACGGACGGAACGACAGACGCATAAAGCCGTAGAGCGATGATGACGAACGGAGTTCGATCTGACGCACTGGTGTTGTTCGGGGCCAGCGGTGACCTCGCGCACAAGAAGATCTTTCCTGCCCTCTACGCAATGTGCTGCCACGGCAAGCTCGATATTCCGATCGTCGGCGTGGCGAAATCCGGCTGGACCCTCGACGATCTCAAGCATCACGCCAGGAAGTCGGTGCGCCCGGCTGCTTTCGACGAGCCGACCTTCGCCCATCTCGCCGGCCTGCTGCGCTACGTCGACGGCGACTACCGCACGCCTGCAACCTTCGAAAAGTTGCGCGCGGTGCTCGACCGGGCGGCACACCCGCTGCACTACCTGGCGATACCGCCAAGCATGTTTCCGACCGTCGTCGAAGGACTCGGTCGCTCGGGTGCCGCAAAAGGCGCCCGCGTGATCGTCGAAAAGCCGTTCGGACGCGATCTCCGCTCTGCCGAAACACTGGACCGCATCCTGCACACTGTGTTCGCCGAAGACGCGATCTTCCGCATCGATCACTACCTCGGCAAGGAACCGGTGCAGAATTTGTTTTATTTTCGCTTCGCCAATTCCTTCCTCGAGCCGATCTGGAATCGCAACTACGTCCACAGCGTGCAGATCACAATGGCCGAGAGTTTCGGCATCGCCGGCCGCGGCGCGTTCTACGACGAAGTCGGTGCCGTTCGGGACGTCGTCCAGAACCATCTTCTGCAAATCGTCGCCATCCTCGCAATGGAATGTCCGGTGAGCGACGACGGCAACTTCGTCCGTGATGAAAAGATGAAGGTTTTTAGCGCCATCCGGCCATTGGTCAGAAAGGATCTCGTTCGCGGCCAATATCGCGGCTACCGCGAGGAGCCGGGGGTTGCGGCCGACTCCAGGGTCGAGACCTTTGCCGCGCTGCGGCTCCATATCAATTCCTGGCGTTGGCAGGGCGTGCCGTTCCTGCTGCGCGCCGGCAAATGCCTTCCTGTCACGGCGACCGAGGTGATCGTCGATCTGAACTATCCCCCGCAGATCGTGTTTGCCGATGACAAGCCGAAGGGACGCGACCATCTGCGCTTCAGGCTTGGGCCCGACGTGGTGATCGCTCTGGGGCTCGAACCAAAACGCCGGGCGAAGCGATGATCGGCGAGCAAATCGAGCTGAATGTGCTGCACGAGCCGGGAGATGAAATGAGCGCCTATGAGCGGCTGATCGGCGACGCCATGACGGGCGACACGACGCTCTTTGCCCGGCAGGACAGCGCCGAAGCGCAATGGCGGATCGTCGATCCGATCCTCGGCGACGAAACGCCCCTCTACGAATACGAGCGCGGCACCTGGGGCCCGGAAGATGCCGCTGGCATCGCGCGGAGCGTCGGCGGCTGGCACGATCCGCGTGCTGCCGGAGCAGCGGCGGAGCGCAGAGTGGAGGCAACGAAGGCGTTATGACCGAGCCGCTCTATCCACTCCGTTTCGAGCCGATCTATCAATACCGGTTGTGGGGTGGCCGGCGTCTGGCGGATTGGCTGACGGCGCCGCTGCCGGGCGACGGGCCGATCGGTGAGGCGTGGCTGCTGAGCGACCGCGACGACCATCCGAGCCGTGTCGCCGCGGGCCCGCTCAAGGGACGCACCATCGTGGAGCTGATGGCAAAGTCGCGGCAGCCGATCCTTGGCGGCCGGGCGTCCGGGTTCAAGCGATTCCCGTTGCTCCTGAAATTTCTCGACGTCCGCCAGATGCTGTCGGTTCAGGTGCATCCGGCGGACGACCAGACCGACCTCATTCCGCCGGGGAACACCGGAAAGACGGAGGCCTGGGTCGTTCTCGAAGCCGAACCGCGGAGCCGTATTTACGCCGGCCTGAAGCCGGGCACGGGCGCGGCCGATCTGCGGGCTCTCTCGCGGCAATCGGCGGATGACCATCTCGCCAGCTTCACCCCCTCCCGTGGACAGACCGTCCTCATCAACGCCGGCACCGTCCATGCGCTCGGTGACGGTGTCGTCGTGTTCGAGGTCCAGGAAAACAGCGACGTGACGTTTCGTCTCTATGACTGGGATCATATTGATCCGAAAACCGGTCATCCGCGCGCTTTGCAGGTCGAGCAAGCGCTGCAATGCATCGATTTCGAGCAAGGGGCGATCCGGCCGATCGCGCCGGTTGTCGAAGCAACCGAACCAGTTAAGCGTGAACGGCTGGTTGATTGCATGCATTTTCGGCTATGGCGCCTTCGGGGCGCCGAACCGTTCTCCGTCGGCGCGCCCGACGAGCCGCGGGTCTTGGTGTGCCTCGATGGCAGCGGAAATATCGAGCATCGCGGCGCCGATTTTCCGATGGGGAAAGGTTCCGTGGTATTGCTGCCGGCAGTGCTGGGAACATGTTGTTTTCGGCCGGAAGGCTCGGTCACGCTGCTCGAGGCCGGGCTTGCGGGACCGCCATGAAGAAGCTGATCGTATTCGATCTCGATGGAACGCTGGCGGAAAGCAAGTCGCCGCTCGACGCGGAAATGGCGACGCTGCTCGGGCGGCTGCTGGAATTGATCAAAGTCGCCGTGATTTCCGGGGCGCCTGGGCGCAATATGAAAAGCAGGTGCTGTCGTATCTGCCTCAAGACGACCGCCTGAAGAATTTTTTCCTGCTGCCCACCTGTGGCACGAAGTTCTTTCGACGCGCTGGCCGCGAATGGAATGAACTCTATTCCGAAGATCTGGATTCCGGCCAGAAGGCGCGGATCATCAAGGCAATACAGGCCGCCGTAAAATCGTCCGGCATTAGGACCGGACGGCATTGGGGAGAGGTCATCGAGGATCGCGGCAGTCAGATCACATTTTCGGCATTAGGCCAGGAAGCGCCGCTCGATCAGAAGGAAAAATGGGACCCCGACCTGAAAAAACGTCGGAAGATCAAAGCGCTGCTCGATCCACTGCTTCCGGAGTTTTCGGTCAATATCGGTGGGTCGACCTCTATCGACGTCACCAGGCCGGGCATAGACAAAGCCTATGGCATCAAAAAGCTCGAACAAACGCTCGGCGT
Source organism: uncultured Alphaproteobacteria bacterium (assembly GCA_963792845.1). GTDB lineage: Bacteria > Pseudomonadota > Alphaproteobacteria > Rhizobiales > Kaistiaceae > Bauldia. The sequence continues at coordinate 68,885 of CAWBXW010000004.1, read as the reverse complement.
CGCCATCGCGGACATGATCTTCGTTGGTGACGCAATCTTTCCCGGTGGCAACGATTATCCCGCCAAGCAGGCCGGGGTCGTCTCGATAGAGGTACGGGATCCCCACGAAACCAAGCGGGTGATCGAGGCCATGGCTGCATGTATCGACAACAGGTCGGCGACGCATGACGGATCTCAAGATCAAACGACTCGGCATGATCATGGAGCCGCAAGCAGGCGATCCGAACGAGGTCGAAGGGGTCCTCAACCCAGCGGCCGCGCGCGGCTCTGACGGGCAGCTCTATCTCTTTCCGCGCCTGGTGGCACGCGGCAACTACTCGCGCATCGGGATTGCCCGGGTCTTGTTCGACAGCGCCGGCGATCCGAAAGGCGTCGAGCGCATCGGCATCGCTCTGGAACCGGAGGCCGACTACGAACTGTCTGAAAGCGGCGGCGGATGCGAAGACCCGCGCATCAGCTTCGTCGAACCCCTGATGCAGTACGTGATGACCTACACCGCGCTCTCGCGCAACGGCCCTCGAATTGCGATTGCCGTCTCCGACGATTTGTTGCGCTGGCGTCGGATGGGCCTCGCGACGTTTCAGCCCTTTGACGGCATTTCCTTTGACGGCATCGACGACAAGGACGCCAGCGTCTTTCCCATGCTGGTCCGGGGGCCGCGCGGTGAGTCCGTGGTGGCGCTCCTGCACCGGCCGCTGTTTCCGGGCACCCGCCCGGAGGAAAAAGTTCACGGACCGAGGTCAGGCAGGCCGGACGCGCATCGGGAAAGTATCTGGATCTCTTATTGTCGCGAAAGCGCGAAAGACGAGGAGCATCGCCTCGGCGAATTCGTTGCGCATCATGCTTTGGCCAGGCCCGCGGCGCCATGGGAGCGGCTCAAGATCGGTGGGGGAGCGCCTCCGGTTCTGTGCCGCCACGGGTGGCTGGTGATCTATCACGGCGTGCATGACAGTGCCGCGCCGGGGGGAACCCGGCGCAGGCTTTCCTATGCAGCTGGAGTGATGGTGCTCTCACGGGAGCAGCCGACCAGAAATCATCTATCGTTCGCACAAGGCGGCGCTCGCCCCCAAGGGACCTCTGGAGCGCATCGGTACTGTCGATGATGTCGTGTTTCCGACCGGCATCGATCGCCGGGACGACCTTGGCATGCCCGATCGCTTCGATATCTACTACGGCATGGCAGACGATCGGATCGGCGTGGCACGTCTGGACGTGCCTGAAAGATTGCCGCACGAAGCAACCGCTGGCGATACGCGACAACCGCCGGCCTGACTGGAAGGCTCGTCTGATCTATGCGGACTGCTTTATTCATTCCACCTGCTTGCGACCGCCTTGCCTGGGCCACGAGGCTCTGGATATTCCTCAGAGCCCCAACCACCCAAAAACAACATCGGTCAGCCGGCAGGTTCGCCAGCGAGCGTTGCTTGGCGGCCGGCCCATTGGCCGAACCGACTTTGATACCCCGTGGCAAAGAAAACAGCCTGCCAACATGGATGTCGGAACGGGGTTGGTTAGCCCGGCGTTGTAGGAGGTGGCGAGAAAACGGAGAGTGACCATGAACAAATATCCGCAAATGAGTATTGATACGGCGCGCATCGGCGACAAGCGAGATCCGGAGCAACCACGCGACGAGGGCGGGGTCGGTTCGCGTGGCGGCCAGCGCGAGGAAAACCGCTTCGACAATCCCGCATCGAGACGGCCTGCTCGCGGGGTATGCGCAACCGACGATCCGCAAGCGCTGGACGCCCTGGAAGAGGGCCTGAAGGAGCAGCGGGTAAATCTCGATCCCGTCGAGGGGCTGGTATTCAAGCCGAGGAGCTCTTAAGCGCGACGCTCCCGATGCCCGTGCGCGCCGCGCTTCAGGCAGCTGGCGGCCGCCTGTCCAGGGCGTCGGCGCCTTTGCCGGGTCTCCGGCGCCTCGGGAACTCGGCGATCAGCGCGTAACCCTCCGCCTCCGCGAACCGGGCGACGGCAGTCCGCTGGCTCGATGCCGAGCCTCGATCTGCCATGTCTTGTTGATTCGTGCTGGTCGTCGACGATCTCGGTCTCGCCGGCTAGTCGAGGCGCGCTCTCGCGACCTACACAGGGGTCCCGGCATCAAAACCAATCAAGACCCTAATCAAAACCCAATCAAAACCCAATCAAAACCCGCGGTTGCTTTGCCCGCGTCCCAGGTTTGTGTTAGGCTACGTCGGGGTTTCTCTAAGCGAATTTTCCCTGGGGGCTTCGCCGTGGAGTGGGCGCTTCGCATCAAGGCCTTCCGGCGAGTGATGGGTTACAAGCAATCCGCGGCCGCCGAGGTGCTCGGCGTCTCGCAAGCGACCCTGAGCAAATGGGAGGCCGGCATATACGAGCCGACCCTCGCCGCCAAGTCCTTCATCTTCAAGAAGCTTTCGAAGGATAACCACGACGCTGTCCTTGCTCGGACCAAGTACTGGATCGACCGCAGCGAGGACCGTCATGCCCTTTACAACCTCGAAACAGGCCAAGTCATCGCACTCTCGCCAAGGTCGCGCAACGCGCTTGGTCTTGTCTCGACCGACCGGGGCGAACTCTTCATTGCATCGATCGTTCATGAGAGCATGCAGCACAATCGCGAGAACATGGAAGTCCTGCTCTCGCAGTGGGATAAAGACGTTCTGAGTATTTCCGGAACCGCGGTAATGTATGATGCCACCCAGGGCCGGATAATCGTCGGCAGGCACCACATCATTCCGGTTTTCGTCGAAACGACGCTCTATGCCCATGTGCATCTATCGCCGGGCGCCGGAATAGACAATTCTGATCATCAGGAAGACTGCTACAGCGTCCAGACTATCTACGGCGACGAAATCGTCACCTCCCGCTGACCTGAGGCTGCATCGGCCCGCAGGGCCGACGGTATGGCCGGAGCGGGGGCGGGCCCCGGTCGCCGATGGCCCCGGTCCAAGTGGACGCATCGTCCCTGCTCGCCTTTCTCAAGCTCGCCTCCAGCCGCCTCATGCTGCGAAAGCTGTGCAATCTATAATAGTGTTCCCGGACAGCTCTAAAATTCTGGGCGATTTTGCATAAATCCACGAATATTTCCGAATAACTCTTCCGTTGAGATTTGAGCAACTCTCCGGATTCTGTCCAGGCCGCAGTTCGACGAGTGCGCAGCGCCATGCGCGACGACGAACTTAAACTTTTCTATCCTGGATGAGGGCTGTCCGATGAAAAAGCCAAAGATCAAAAAGATCAAGACCGATACGGGGGAGTCGGCATCTGATCATATTACCAGCGACGACACGGTCAAGCTGGTCGGCAAGGCGGATGCCAAGACCAAGATCATCATCTTCCAGGACGGTGACAAGATCGGCAAGACCAACACCGACAAACACGGCAAGTGGAAAATCGTCACCACTGCCATCGACGACGGCGCCTACGACTTCAAGGCCAAGGCCAAAGACGGCAACCACAGCAAAAAATCGAAAGTGCTTACCGTCACGGTCAATTCAACCATCGCCACGCCGGCGATCAAGCTTGCGACCGCGTCCGACACCGGCAGATCCAACAAGGACGGCATCAGCCACGACCTGACCCCAACTCTCGAGGGCGTGGCGGAAGCCGGCGCCACCGTGACCGTGCGCGACGGGGCGACCGTGCTCGGAACCGTGGCCGCCGCGAGCAATGGTGCATGGAGCCTCACCACCGGCGCGCTCGCCGACGGCAAGCATAGGCTCACCGCGGACGCGGTGGACGCTGCCGGAAACTCCGCCACGTCGCCGGAATATAGTCTCACGATCGATACGATAGCACCGGCCGCGCCTTCAGCGCCCGACCTCACCACGACTTCGGATACCGGCGCATCATCGATCGACAACGTCACCGCCGACACGACCCCGACCCTCACCGGGGTTGTCGAAGCCGGCTCGACGGTGGAAATCTTCGACGGTGCGACCTCGCTCGGCACCACCGTCGCCGACAGCAACGGCAATTGGCACCTCACCACCGGCCCGCTGACCGACGGCGCTCATAGCTTCACCGCGACCGCGACCGACTTGGCTGGCAATGTCAGCACGGCATCCGGTGCCCTGGCCGTCACCGTCGACACGACAGCGCCGGCGCCGCCCTCGGCACCAGACCTCGCTGCCGCATCCGACACAGGTGCATCGTCGACGGACAACATCACCGGCGACAACACGCCGACCCTGACCGGTACCGCCGAAGCCGGCAGCACCGTCGAACTCTTCGACGGCCTGACCTCGCTCGGCACCACGGTCGCCAACGGCAGCGGCAACTGGAGCTTTACCACCGGCGTCCTGGGGGAAACGGTCCACAACCTCACGATCAAGGCGACCGACGCCGCCGGCAATGTCAGTGTCGCCTCCGCCGCGCTGGTGGTGACCATCGACACCACGGCGCCGGCCGCGCCGTCCACCCCCGACCTTGCGGCAAAGTCCGATACCGGCGTCTCGTCCACCGACAACATCACCGCCGACACCACACCGACCCTGACCGGTACCGCCGAAGCCGGCAGCACCGTCGAAGTCTTCGACGGCATCACCTCGCTCGGCACCACCGTCGCCGACGGCAGCGGCGACTGGAGCTTCACCACCGGCGTCCTGGGGGAAACGGTCCACGACCTCACGATCAAGGCGACCGACGCCGCCGGCAATGTCAGTGTCGCCTCCGCCGCCCTGGCGGTGACCATCGACACCACGGCGCCGGCTGCGCCGTCCACCCCCGACCTTGCAGCGGCCTCCGATACCGGCGTCTCGTCCACCGACAACATCACCGCCGACATCACGCCGACCTTGACCGGCACGGCGGAAGCCGGCGCCACGGTCGAGATCTTCGACGGGGCGACCTCGCTCGGCACCACGGTCGCCGACGGCAGCGGCGACTGGAGCTTTACCACCGGGCCTCTGCTCACCCCCGACCCCCACAGCTTCACCGCCGCCGCGACCGACCCCGCCGGCAACACCAGCCCTGCCTCCGCCGCCCTGGCGGTGACCATCGACCTCACCGCCCCGGCCCCGCCGTCCACCCCCGACCTTGCGGCAGGGTCCGATACCGGCGACTCCGACACCGACAACATCACCAGCGACAACACACCGACCTTGACCGGCACGGCGGAAGCCGGCAGCACCGTCGAAATCTTCGACGGTGCGACCTCGCTCGGCACCACGGTAGCCGACGGCAGCGGCGACTGGAGCTTCACCACCGACCCGCTGACGGACGACGCTCACAGCTTCACCGCCAAGGCAGTCCACGTCTCCGGCAACGCCAGCCTTGCCTCCGCCGCGCTGGTGGTGACTATCGACACCACGGCGCCGGCCGCGCCGTCCACCCCCGACCTTGCGGCAGAGTCCGATACCGGCGACTCCGACACCGACAACATCACCGCCGACACCACACCGACCCTGACCGGTACCGCCGAAGCCGGCAGCACCGTCGAAGTCTTCGACGGCCTGACCTCGCTTGGCACCACCGTCGCCGACGGCAGCGGCGACTGGAGCTTCACCACCGGCGTCCTGGGGGAAACGGTCCACGACCTCACGATCAAGGCGACCGACGCCGCCGGCAATGTCAGTGTCGCCTCCGCCGCCCTGGCGGTGACCATCGACACCACGGCGCCGGCTGCGCCGTCCACCCCCGACCTTGCAGCGGCCTCCGATACCGGCGTCTCGTCCACCGACAACATCACCGCCGACATCACGCCGACCTTGACCGGCACGGCGGAAGCCGGCGCCACGGTCGAGATCTTCGACGGGGCGACCTCGCTCGGCACCACGGTCGCCGACGGCAGCGGCGACTGGAGCTTTACCACCGGGCCTCTGCTCACCCCCGACCCCCACAGCTTCACCGCCGCCGCGACCGACGCCGCCGGCAACACCAGCCCGGCCTCCGCCGCCCTGGCGGTGACCATCGACCTCACCGCCCCGGCCGCGCCGTCCACCCCCGACCTTGCGGCAGGGTCCGATACCGGCGACTCCGACACCGACAACATCACCGGCGACAACACACCGACCTTGACCGGCACGGCGGAAGCCGGCAGCACCGTCGAGATCTTCGACGGTGCGACCTCGCTTGGCACCACGGTAGCCGACGGCAGTGGCGACTGGAGCTTCACCACCGACCCGCTGACGGACGACGCTCACAGCTTCACCGCCAAGGCAGTCCACGTCTCCGGCAACGCCAGCCTTGCCTCCGCCGCGCTGGTGGTGACCATCGACACCACGGTGCCGGCCGCGCCGTCCACCCCCGACCTTGCGGCAGAGTCCGATACCGGCGACTCCGACACCGACAACATCACCGACGACACTACACCGACCCTGACCGGGACGGCGGAGGCCGGCAGCACCGTCGAGATCTTCGACGGCCTGACCTCGCTTGGCACCACCGTCGCCGACGGCAGCGGCAACTGGAGCTTCACCACCGACCCGCTCGCGGACGGGATTTACCTCTTCACCGCGACCGCGACGGACACCGCCGGCAACACCAGTTCGCCCTCGGGCGCCCTCAACGTCATCATCGGCGTTGTGCCGCCGGCGCCGTCAACGCCCGACCTGGATGCGGCGTCCGATACCGGCGCCTCGCCGACCGACAACATCACCAGCGACGAGACGCCCACTCTGACCGGGACGGCGGAAGCCGGCACCACGGTCGAGCTTTTCGACGGCCTGAGCTCGCTCGGTACGACCGCCGCCGACGGCAGCGGCAACTGGAGCCTCACCACCGGCACACTTTCGGATGGCTCGCACAGCTTCACAGCAACCGCTACCCTCGCCGGCGTCACTGGCCCCTCTTCAGTGGCTCTGGATGTCACCGTCGATACGACCGCGCCCGCGGCGCCGTCCGCTCCGGACCTCGAGGCGGCCTCGGACACTGGTGTCTCGTCTACCGACAACATCACCTCCGACACCACCCCGACCCTCACCGGGACCGCCGAAGCTGGCGTGACCGTCGAGATCTTCGACGGCGTCACCTCGCTCGGCACCACCGTCGCCGACGGCAGCGGCGACTGGAGCTTCACCACCGCCATCCTGGGCAGTGGCGCACATGGCTTCACCGCCACGGCGACCGATGCCGCCGGAAATGCCACCGGCGCCTTCGGCAGCCTCGCCGTGACGATCGACACCGCCCCGCCGGTGAAACCGTTTGCTCCCGACCTCGACGCGACATCGGACACCGGTGTCTCGCCCACCGATGATGTCACCAACGACACGACGCCGACCCTCATCGGCGTTGTCGAAGCCGGCTCGACGGTGGAAATCTTCGACGGCGTGACCTCGCTCGGCACCACGGTCGCCGACAGCAACGGCGACTGGACATTCACCGCTGATGTCCTGCCGGAGGGCGTCCACAGCCTCACGGCAACTGCGACCGACACCGCCGGCAATACCAGCGCCGCGTCCGGCGCAGCCGTCGTGACCATCGATACGACGGCCCCGGCCCCGGCGACGATCACCGGCTACACCGAAGACACAGACACAATCGGCGACGGGCTCACGACTGACGATGACCTCACCCTTGCCGGGACGGCGGAACCCGGCTCGACCGTCGAGATCTTCGACGGACTGACGTCGCTCGGCACAACGGTCTCCGATGGCAGCGGCGACTGGAGCTTCGCCACAGGGACGCTCGCTCAGGGTGAGCACAGCTTCACCGCGACCGCGACCGATACGGCCGGCAATGCCGGCACCGCGTCGGCGGCTTTGGACGTGACCTACAACCCGGTTGTCACGTTCGACCTGACCGTACTCAGCGCGGCGCAAGGCTTCATTATCCAGGGCGATACGGACGACGATCGGGCCGGCGCCAGCGTCTCCTCGGCCGGCGACGTCAACGGCGACGGCTTCGATGACCTGATCATTGGCGCCCCTCTCGGCGATGATGGCGATGCGAATGCCGGCGAGGCCTATGTGGTGTTCGGTACGGCCTCCGGCTTCGGCGTCGATGTCGGCGGACGCCAGGTCATCGACCTGACGACGCTCACCGCATCACAAGGCTTCGTCATTCAGGGCGATCAGTTCTACGACCGTGCCGGGCGATCGGTCGCGGCGGCCGGCGACGTCAACGGTGACGGCTTCGCCGATGTGATCGTCGGCGCGCGTTACGGCGACGACGGTGGCACCGGCGCCGGCGAAGCCTATGTCGTGTTCGGCACGGCCTCCGGCTTCGGCGTCGATGTCGGCGGGCGCCAGGTCATCGACCTGACAACACTCGACGCGTCGCAAGGCTTCATCATCGTGGGCGATGCCGGCGGCGACTATGCCGGCTGGAGCGTCTCCTCGGCAGGCGATATCGACGGCGACGGCTTCGACGATCTTATCGTCGGCGCGCCTCACGGCGACGATGGCGCCACGGACGCCGGCGAGGCCTATGTCGTGTTCGGCGCGGAGTCGGGCTTCGGCGTCGATGTCGGCGGTCGTCAGGTCATCGACCTGACGACCCTGACGCCCGGCCAGGGCTTCGTCATCCAGGGCGTCGCGCTCAACGACGCGGCCGGCGACAGCGTCGCCTCGGCCGGTGACGTCAATGGCGACGGTTATGACGACCTGATCGTCGGCGCGCCGCTCAACAATGACGGCGGTTCGAGCGCCGGCCAGGCCTATGTCCTGTTCGGCACCGCGTCGGGGTTCGGCTCCGATGTCGGCGGCCGCAACGTCGTCGACCTGGCGTCGCTTGCCGAGGCCGACGGATTCGTCATCCAGGGCGGCGCCGTCGGCGACCAGGCCGCCTTTGCCGTGTCGTCCGCCGGCGACGTCAACGGAGACGGCTTCGACGACTTGATCGTCGGGGCACCCTATGGCGACGATGGCGGGGCGGGCGCCGGCGAGGCTTACGTGGTGTTCGGCAGCGGGTCCGGATTCGGTACCGACGTCGGGGGGCGCCAGGTCATCGACCTCGCCACGCTCTCCAGCGCGGAAGGCTTCGTCATTCAGGGCGCCGTCGCCGGCGACCAGGCCGGCTTCGCGGTGTCGTCGGCCGGCGATATCAACGGCGACGGCTTCGACGACCTGATCGTCGGTGCCCGCTTCGGAGCAAGCGGCGGCATCGAGGCCGGCGAGGCCTATGTCCTGTTCGGAACGGCGTCAGGGTTCGGTGCCGATATCGGCGGGCGGCAGGTCATCGACCTCGCCAGCATAACCGCCGCAGAGGGATTCATGATTCGCGGCGACGCCGCCTACGACCGGTCAGGCGCCAGCGTGTCAGCGGCCGGCGACGTCAATGGCGATGGCTTTGACGACCTGATCATCGGCGCTGCTCTGAACGACGATGGCGGCCTCGATGCCGGCGCGGCCTACGTCTTCTACGGCGGCGCCTTCGGGGGGTCGACGACTCCGGTAACCACCACCGGCACCGCGGCCGCCGAGATCCTGATCGGCGGCGCTGGCGACGACCAGCTTTCCGGCGGTGGCGGGGCGGACGTGATCCGGGGCGGCGCTGGCGACGATGTCATCAGCGTTGCGGACACCGACTTCGCCCGCATCGACGGCGGCAACGGCACCGACACGCTCCGCCTCGACGGATCGGGCATGACCCTCGACCTCACCCAGGTCCTGCCGGCGGTCATCACCAATGTCGAGCGCATCGACCTCACCGGCAGCGGCGACAACGGCTTGGTCATTTCCCAGCGGAACGTTTTCGATCTGACCGCCGACCGCGCTGACGGAAAGGCGATCATTTCGGTAACCGGCGATGCCGGAGACAGCGTAACCCTGATCGAATCCGGCTGGAATCATGCCGGGTCAGTCACGGACGGCAGCGTCACCTACGAACGCTTCCTGCTCGGCAATGCCGAGGTGCGCATCGAGCAGGGCGTTGACGTGCCCGGCTACCTCGTGCACGTCGACACGCTCTTCGCGACAGAAGGCTTCGTCGTCCAGGGTGACACCGCCAACGATCAGGCGGGCTTCGCCGTCTCCTCCGCCGGCGATGTCAACGGCGACGGTTTCGACGATTTCATGGTCGGAGCGCCAACTGGTGACGACGGCGGCGACCTTGCCGGCGAGGCCTATGTGATCTTCGGCTCGGCCTCGGGTTTTGGGACCGACATTGGCGGACGCCAGGTCATCGACCTCACGTCTCTCTCGGCCGCCCAAGGTTTTGTCATCCAGGGCGATTCGACGAACGACCGAGCTGGCGGCGGCGTGTCCTCGGCCGGCGACGTCAATGGCGACGGCTTCGACGATCTGATCGTCGGCGCCGAACAAAACGTCGTCTCCGGAGGCGCACCTGGCTCGGCCTATGTCGTGTTCGGCACCGCGTCGGGCTTCGGCGTCGATGTCGGCGGGCGCCAGGTGATCGACCTCACCACTCTCTCGGCCTCGGAAGGCTTCAGGGTTGACGGAGTCACATCTGGCGGTCACACCGGCAAGAGCGTCGCTTCGGCCGGCGATGTCAACGGCGATGGGTTCCATGACCTGATCGTCGGCGCGCCCTACGCCGCCAGTGCCGGCGAGGCCTACGTCGTGTTCGGCAGCGCGTCGGGCTTCGGCAGCGATGTCGGCGGGACGCAGGTGATCGACCTCACCACGCTCGCCGCCGCGCAAGGCTTCGTCATTCACGGCGATGCCACCGATGACTTCGCCGGCTTCAGCGTTTCCACGGCCGGCGATGTCAACGGCGACGGCTACGACGACATGATCGTCGGCGCGCCGACGGGCGACGACGGCGGCAGCAATGCCGGCGAGGCCTATGTCGTGTTCGGCAGCGCGTCCGGCTTCGGCGCACCCGACGGAGCGGGTCGCCAGGTCATCGATCTCACCACGCTCAGCGCAAGCGAAGGGTTCATCATCCAGGGCGACGCCGCCGGCGACGTGGCCGGCCGGAGCGTGTCATCGGCCGGCGATGTCAATGGCGACGGCTACGATGACCTGATCGTCGGAGCGATGTATGGCGACGACGGCGGCAGCGATGCCGGCGAGGCCTATGTCGTGTTCGGTAGCGCGTCCGGTTTCGGTACGGCTGATGGAGCCGGACGCCAGGTCATCGACCTCACCACGCTCACCGCGGCCCAGGGCTTCGTCATCCAGGGCGATGGCAGCGATGACCAGACCGGCCGCAGCGTGTCCTCCGCCGGCGATGTCAACGGCGACGGCTTCGACGACCTGATCGTCGGCGCACCTTCTGGCAACGAATTCACCGGCGAGGCCTACGTGCTGTTCGGAACCGCGTCCGGCTTCGGCGCACCCGACGGAGCGGGTCGCCAGGTCATCGATCTCAGCAGCCTGGCAGGTGCGCAAGGCTTCGCCATTCTGGGCGACGCCTTCAACGAACAAAGAGGCTTCGCGGTCTCATCGGCCGGCGACGTCAACGGCGACGGCTTCGCCGATGTGATCGTCGGCGCCCCCACAATGCCGACGGCGGCGTCGATGCCGGCGCGGCCTACGTCGTCTACGGCGGCGCCTTCGGGGGGTCGACGACTCCGGTAACCACCACCGGCACCTCGGCCGCCGAGATCCTGATCGGCGGCGCTGGCAGCGATACACTGACTGGTGGAGGCGGCGCCGATGTGATCCGCTCAGGCGCCGGCGACGATATGATCAGCGTTGCCGATCTCGCCTTCCGTGCGATCGACGGCGGCAGCGGCACCGACACGCTCGTCTTCACCGGCGACAACCAGACGATCGACTTCACCTCTCTGGCCGATAACAAGATCGCCGGGATCGAGGCCCTCGACATCACCGGCACCGGCAACGACACGATCGTTATCGGAGCGCTTGACGCCTTCCACTTCTCCGACACGCCGAACGCCGCCTTCACCGGCGCCGACAGCCACAATAACCTGGTGGTCCAGGGCGACGCCGGCGACACGCTGCAGCTCGACGACTTCGATCCCGACGGCGGCGGTGCGGCCGACCCCTATCAGTGGCAGCTCGCCGCCTCGGACAAGAATCTCGACGGCTCGGCCGGCGGCGACTTCGACTTCTACAACCTGATGCGGTCGGGCGTCGTCGTGGCGTCGGTCGCAGTCGATGCAGAGATGATGGTGCTATGACGTTTGAAATGGACGCACGCGAATCCACCACGGGCGAAGGCGAAGCCACCGGCGCCGGTTCCATCACGCACAAGCTCGAGATCACCGGCTCGCGCCAGTTCGTGAGCTGGCTCGCCGAGAGCGGCGGCAGCCTTGCCTTCAGCACTTATCAGAGCGGCAAGGTCTTCCTGGTCGGCAGTAATCGGGAAACGAAGCGCCTGTCGATCTTTGAGCGAACGCTCGAGCGGCCGATGGGGATGGCAGCATCCGGCCCCCGGCTCGCAATTGCCTCGATGAACCAGATCACGACCTATGTCGACGCGGCCGAAGGGACGCCAACCGCGGAGGGCTACGATGCGGTCTATGTGCCGCAGGTGACCCACTACACGGGCGATGTCGACGTGCACGACATCGCTTTCGACGCCGACGGTCGGCTGGTCTTCGCCAACACGCTGTTTTCCTGTCTCGCCGCGGTGAGCGCGACCCACAGCTTCAGGCCGCTGTGGCGGCCGCCCTTCATCTCCCGGTTAGCCGCCGAAGATCGCTGCCATCTCAACGGCTTCGCCATGGATGACGGCGTTCCCGCCTACGCGACCGCCGTCGCCGACACCGATACCGCGGACGGCTGGCGCGACCATCGGAAGGCAGGCGGTATGGTCGTCGATGTGAGGTCGGGCGAGATCGTCTGTCGCGGCCTGTCGATGCCGCACTCACCGCGCGTCCATCAAGGCAGGCTGTTCGTTCTCAATTCCGGCGCAGGCGGGTTCGGGACGGTCGATCCCGGAAGCGGCGCGTTCGAGGAGATCGGGTTCTGTCCCGGATATGTCAGGGGCCTCTGCTTCCTCGCTGGCCACGCGGTGGTCGGGCTGTCCGAGCCTCGCGAGAACAAGACCTTTGCCGGGCTGCCGCTTCACGACCGGCTGGCGGCCGCCAGGGTCGAACCGCGATGCGGTCTCTACGTCTTCAATCTCAAGACCGGCGACATTGCCCACTGGCTGAGAATTGAGGGCTTCGTCTCGGAGCTCTTCGATGTTGTGGCGCTCCCGGGCGTCACGCGACCGTCGATGATCGGTTTCCGGAGCGACGAAATCCGGCGGACGATCTCAATCGACGGGACTTGACCAGTGCACAGATGCTTTCCCGCCCGGCAGGGCTTGGTTGGGTCACGTCATAGCTGGTCTCGCGTTCACCGCCACGCGGGTTGCCGACGGTGCAACAGGGACTGTCAAACTTGCTGTGTTCCTGATACCAGTCGACGTCCACCGCCTAGCGTTGCTGGTCATGTCATGGAGGCCATATCGGTTTTCGGGGAACCAACCGTCGGGGCGTGTCGCACGGTGATGTCGCCTTTTGGAGCTTCTGGCCCCACCTCGGCGCCGCCAAGCAACGTGATGAGCGGGGCACGACCATAGGGCTCCGGCAGCGGATGCACATCTCGCCGACCTGGCACGGTCGGCAGTCTAAGCGCTTTGTTCCAGGGAGGGATGGATGAGACCGGTGTTGTTTATCGCCATGATCGTCGCGGCCTGCTTGCCAGGTGCCGCGACCGCCGACGACGCGGCCGACTATCAGAAACTGATGACTCAGTCATGTCCGAAGGAAATCGCGTCCTACTGCAAGGACGTGATTGCGGGCGACGCGCGGCTTCTCGCTTGCTTGTATGCCCGGGAGGACAAGCTGTCTGGACCCTGCATGAGCTCGGTGCTCGTTTCGGCTGGCCGGCTGAAGCTGGCAATTTCTTCCCTGTCGGATGTCCAGCGCGTGTGTGCCGGCGACGTTTCGAGGCTTTGTCCCGGAGTTGTTGCCGGCAACGGCAACCTTCTGCAATGCCTGAACATTGCGAAGGGACGAGTCAGCCAGAAGTGCAACGCCGCGATCGACGGCGCCTTCCTTCGGCCTTGAGACGGCCGGCGAAGCGAAAGAGGATAGCATCACGCATCGGAAAGCCATGGCGGGTGTGGCTGGCTCGATGCGGTGGACGGAGTTGGACAACACCCGAATCCTACGCTGTATCAATGCCTTAAAGAAAATCTTGGTGCTGCCGGACAGGATTGAACTGTCGACCTCCCCCTTACCAAGGGGGTGCTCTACCACTGAGCTACGGCAGCCCGCGCGGGCGTCGCCTTGCGCCGGCCTTAGTGCCATATGGGGAGCGAGGCTTCAAGCCAAACGCCCGCCGCCCGGGAAGCGGCTATATTGACGAAATGGCAGACGACAAGGATCGGGCCGGCAAAGACGCCGCGCGGAAGGCGCGCGAGCAACGCCTTGCCGAGGCGCTTCGCGCCAACCTTCGCCGCCGCAAGGCAGCGACGCGGGCCGATGCAAAGGACGCCTCGGCCGATCGAAGCGACCGCCGAGACACTGTCGACGGCCGGCCCAAATAGCTGATCGGCGCCGTTTTCGAGCCCGCCTTGTGTCGGCCTCAAAGCTGCGTTAGATGGGCCGAATCTCTCCGGGATTCCCTCCCGGGCGGCGACAATCGGGGCGACCTCTGCATGGACCGGATTCGGATCGTCGGCGGCACGCCGCTGAATGGCACCATCGCTATTTCGGGCGCCAAGAACGCCGCACTGCCGCTGATGATCGCGAGCCTCCTCACCAAGGACAAGCTGGTCCTCGATAATGTCCCGCGGCTTGCCGACGTCCAGCTCCTCAAGCGCATCCTCGGCAATCACGGCGTCGACTGCATGGTCGCGGGCAAGCGCGCCGGCCAGAACGGCATGACCGGCGAGACGCTGGAACTGACCGCCGGCGAGATCGTCGATACCGTCGCCCCCTACGAGCTCGTCTCGAAGATGCGGGCGAGCTTCTGGGTGGTCGGGCCGCTGATCGCCCGGATGGGCGAAGCGCGGGTGTCGCTGCCCGGCGGCTGCGCCATCGGAACGCGGCCGGTCGACCTCTTCATCGCCGCGCTCCGCGATCTTGGCGCCGAGATCGACATCGAGGGCGGCTATGTTGTGGCTCGCGCGAAGAATGGCCTCCGCGGCGCCCGCATCGCCTTCCCCAAGGTCACCGTCGGCGCTACCCACGTCGCAATGATGGCGGCATCGCTGGCGCGCGGCGAGAGCGTCATCGAGAATGCCGCCCGCGAGCCGGAAGTCGTCGACCTCGCCTCCTGCCTGATCAAGATGGGCGCCCGCATCTCCGGGGCGGGCACCGCGACCATTCACGTTGACGGCGTCGACCGTCTCGCCGGCGCCCGTCACTCGGTGATGCCCGACCGCATCGAGACCGGGACCTATGCGATGGCGGTCGCCATGGCCGGCGGCGACGTCGTGCTCGAAGGCGCCACTCCGGCGATCCTCCAGCGTCCGCTCGATGTCTTGACCGAGGTCGGCGTCGAGATCGCCGCCACCAACCACGGCATTCGCGTGCAGAGGAACGGCAGCGGTCTCCGCGCCATCGAGGTGACCACCGAACCTTTCCCCGGCTTCCCGACCGACCTCCAGGCACAGTTGATGGCGCTCGTCTGCCACGCCTCGGGCACCTCGCGTATCCGCGAGACGATCTTCGAGAACCGCTTCATGCACGTCCAGGAGCTCGCCCGTCTCGGCGCCGACATCAATCTCGACGGGCAGATGGCGACCGTGCGAGGGGTCGACCGCCTCAAGGGCGCGCAAGTCATGGCGACCGACCTTCGCGCCTCGGTGTCGCTGGTGATCGCCGGCCTCGCCGCCGAGGGTGAGACCGTCGTCAACCGCGTCTATCACCTCGATCGCGGCTTCGAGCGGATCGAGGAAAAGCTTGGTGCCTGCGGCGCGACCATCGAGCGGCTGGCTGGCTGACGCGTTTCGGCGCACCAAGTCTGCTGCGGGAGCCACCGGCGCGCGGGGGGCAGCCCTCCGGGCCGGCAAACGCCGCCTACTCGGCCGCAGTCTCGTTGGCCAGACCCCCTGGGCCGGTCGCCTCCACATGCACATAGCGACCGCCCGCAATCCATGAGACCGCAGCGGCGACGAGATAGAGGATCGCTGCAAAAATAAAGGCGTAGGCGAGGCCGTGGGCGAACGGCGCCGAAATAAGCTCGGGGAAGAACGCCTTGCCGGTGATGGTGGCGGCGCTGTCGGGGGGAAGCGCCGACAGCACCGATGCCGGGACGAGCTTTTCCATCGGGTTGTAGCCGAGGAAGGCGGCGAACAGGCTCGCCACCGCCGGCGTGCTCGCGATCTGGTGGGCCGCGTTCGCCGGAACCTGCTCGGCGACCAGAGCCGCTTCCATCGTCCGCGGCAGCGTCGCGGTCAGTCCGTAGATCATCAGGCTGAAGAAGATCCCGATCGAAACCACGGTGCCGGTGTTGGCGGTGGTCGCCCGGAGTGCCGGAAGCCTGGCCGCGCACGGCGACCGGCACCGAATTCATGATCTGGGTGCTGTTCGGGGCGATGAACAGTCCCGAGCCGAGTCCGTTCAGGAAGATCAGGAGCGCGAACAGCCAGTAGGGAAAGTCCGCCGGGATCAGAATCAGGCCGACGAAGCTCGCCGCCCCGAGCAGCATGCCGCCGGCGGCGAAAGGGCGGCCGCCGTGCCGGTCGGAGAGATGTCCCGAGAGAGGCCCGGCGGCGAGAAAGCCGACGGTCAGCGGCAGCATGAAGATACCGGCCCAGAGCGGCGTCTCCTCGAAGCTGAAGCCGTGGATCGGCAGCCAGATGCCCTGGAGCCAGACGATCAGCATGAACTGCAGGCCGCCGCGTCCGATCGCGGCGAGCAGGCTCGCGGTGGTGCCGGCGGCGAACGGCCTGATGCGGAGGAGCGCGAGGTCGAACATCGGCCGCGCCACCCGCCGCTCGATCGCGACGAAGGCGGCAAGAAGGGCGATCCCCGCGACAAGCAGTCCGAGCACTCGCGGGCTGCCCCAGCCCATGCTGCTGGTGCCGCTCGGCTCGATGCCTTCGGTGATCGCCACCATCACCAGGAACAGCCCGACCGCGAACGTGATGTTGCCGATCCAGTCGATCGTCTCCCGCCGTGGCGGGCGATGGTCGCGGAGCTTCCAGTAGGCCCAGATCGTGCCGATCAGGCCGATCGGGACATTGACCCAGAAGACCAGCCGCCAGTCGATGTCGGCGAGCAGCCCGCCGATGACCAGCCCGATGAACTGAGCCGCCGATGCCGGCGACGACGTTGAGGCCGAGCGCGAAGCCGCGCCGGTCGACCGGGAAGGCATCGGTGAGGATGGCGGTGGAGTTCGCCATGAGAAGCGCGCCGCCGACGCCCTGGAGGACCCGCACGATCACCAGATAGAGCGCCGCCGACGCGCCTGAGCCCGGCATCAGGCTAAGCGCCAGCGAGGCCACGGTGAAGATGGCGAAGCCGAGATTGTACATGCGGGCCCGGCCGAACATGTCGCCGAGCCGGCCGAAGGTGACGACCAGCACCGAGGTCGCCATCATGTAGCCCATGATGGTCCAGAGCAGCAGCCCGACATTGCCCGGCGCCAGCGGATCGACGCCGATGCCGCGGAAGACCGCCGGCAGGCTGATCAGGAGGATCGAGCTGTTGACGGTCGCGGCAAGCATGCCGAGCGTCGTGTTGCTCAGCGCGATCCAGCGGTAGCCGGGATCCGGTTCGGGGGAGGGGACCTGGGTCATTGGAATTGAATCGGATGCAGCGAGATGGAGTTCCGATCGCGATCGGAAGAGGTCTTGTCGGACTTCCGGGCAGCGGCTTAATATGAGGATAGCCTCATATTTTGGAGATTATGGGAATGGCCTCGCGAACTTCAAGCGCGATTTGGCGCCTTCCCAAGCAGGAACGCGGAAGGCTGCGGGTGGTTTCCCTGCTCGCCGCCGCCGAAGCGGTCATCGGGGAGAAGGGCTATGATGCCGCCACGATGACCGCCGTCGCCGAGCGGGCGGGCGCCGCCATCGGTTCGCTCTACCAGTTCTTCCCGACCAAGGAGGCGGTCGCCGACCGGCTCCGCGGCCGGCTCAACGACGATCTTTGCGCAACGCTCGCGGCTCTTGCCGACGCGGCGCCCGGCTGGCCCCCCTCCGAACTCGCGCGACGGCTTTTCGGGGCGGTGATCGGCTTCCTCCAAAAGCATCCGGCTCTGCTGGCGATCGCCGAGGCGCGCGGCAAGGCGGGCGGCGCGGCCAGCGTCCGGCCGCGTCTTCGCGCCGCCATCGCCGAGGTGATCGCCGCGAACTCGCCGGACCTGTCATCGGAGAGAACCCGACGCTCGGCGATCGTCGTCTGGCAGCTTATCCGCGCCGGAGCCACCCTCGAGACCGACCTCCGGGAGCGGCGCGCCGCACTCCAGGAAATCGAAGGCGTGCTCGCCGCATATCTTGCCGCAACCCTTGGGAGGTAAGGGCGGAAATCCCGGCGCTCGCGATCCGTTGCGCTTGGCCTGCAACCCGCGTCCGATCGAACCGGCGCGCTAGCGTTGCCTGTGCCGATTTTAAGGAAGCTGATCGGCGGAGTGTTGCTCGGCCCCGACAAGTCGAGCCTTCGCCAGCCGAAAAATACGCTCGGTTGCTTGTCGGCACCCATAGAGACAATATCGGATGACAAGGTGCCCGTGACCTCATGTTGACCACAAACGAACTCGCAAGCGTCCCGCTCTTCGCCGAGCTCGGGCCGGCCGAACTCAAGCACCTTGTCGAGGTGGCGGCGGACATCCCGCTCGGCGCCGGTGAATACGCCGTGCATGAGGGCGAGGAACCGGCCCTGTTCGTGGTCCTCTCGGGCAAGATCGAGGTCACCAAGCTGGTCGATGGGATCGAGCGGGTGGTCGGCGCCCGCCTGCCGGGGGTGTTCTTCGGAGAGGTGCCGCTGATCTACGGAACCCAGTTTCAGAGCAGTGCCCGGGCTGCCGAGCCGTCGCGAGTTGTCCGCTTCGATGGACGGCACTATTACGCCCTTGCGGCCAGCGCACCGGATGTCGCCAGACGAGTGCGCGAAAGCGCCGAGAACCGAATAGCCGGGCCGGGCGGCCTCCAGGGCATCGCCGCCCAGCCGCGCCAGGTCCAGGTCACGATGGTCGGGCATCGCTACGACGCGGCCTGCGTCGAGCTTCGTCGGTTCCTGGCGCGCAATCAGATCAGCTTCGATGGCATCGACATCGACGCGCCGGACCTCGCCGCGCGCTGGCACGGCCCGGCGCCGTCCGAAGCCGAGCTGCCCGTCGTCCGGCTCGCCGACGGGACGACCCTCGTCCGGCCCAGGTTCCGTGAGCTCGCCGAGCGTCTCGGCCTCCAGACCAAGGCGAAAAGGAGCCTTTACGACACCGCCATCGTCGGCGGCGGTCCCGCCGGGCTCGCCGCGGCGGTCTACGGCGCATCGGAGGGACTGCGCACCATCGTCGTCGAACGCGAGGCGCCGGGCGGCCAGGCCGGAACATCGTCGCGGATCGAGAATTATCTCGGATTCCCCAACGGCGTTTCCGGCGACGAGCTTGCGCTCCGCGCCCTTCGTCAGGCCAAGCGCCTCGGCGCCGAGATCCTCATCACCCGCGGCATCAACCGCATCGATCCGGATGTCCGCGCCATCTTCCTCGACGACGGCGAGATGCTCTATGCACGAACGGTGATCATCGCGACCGGCGTCAGCTGGCGCCGTCTCGCCATCGACGGCTTCGATCGTCTCATCGGCAAGGGCATCTACTACGGCGCCGCGCGGAGTGAAGCGGATATAACCCAGGGTCTCGACATCCATCTTATCGGAGCGGGGAACTCGGCCGGGCAGGCCGCGATGTTCTTCGCCAACCACGCGAACACGGTGACCCTGGTCGTGCGCGGCGACTCGCTCGAGAAGAGCATGTCGCAGTACCTGATCGACCAGTTGCGGCGGAGGCCCAACATCCGCGTCCTGGTCAAGGCCGAGGTGAAGGGCGTTCATGGCGACGACCACCTCGCCGGCGTCGAAATCCACGATAGCCAGGGCGGAACGACGCGCCGAGAGGAAAGCGCCGGGCTCTTCGTGTTCATCGGCGCCGACGCCGAGACCGGATGGCTGCCGGCGGAGATCGCGCGGGACAGGCGCGGCTATGTGCTGACCGGCACCGATCTGCTCAAGGCCGGCCAGTGGCTGGAGGGCCGCGATCCCTATCTCCTCGAAACCAGCGTTCCCGGCATCTTCGCCTGCGGCGACGTTCGCTTCGGCCAGGTCAAGCGGGTTGCCTCCGCGGTGGGCGAGGGCAGCATGGCGGTTGCCTTCGTCCACCAATATCTCCGCGACGCGGCCGCCGCGGCGAAGGTCTGACGGCTCATCGCCGCCGGCGGTCCCAGACCTCGGGGTTGAGGATTCCTTCCGGCCGGCGGCCGGAGATCACGGCGATGGCGATCTCGGCCGAGGCGATCGCGAGATGGCGGGCGGCCTCGACCGTGTTGCCGGCGGTGTGCGGGGAGAGGACCACGTTCGGCGCCGACAGGATCGGGCTTCCGGGAAGCGGCGGCTCGACCTCGAAGACGTCGAGCCCGGCGCCGGCGATCGTCCCCTCGCGGAGCGCCCCGGCGAGGGCCGCCTCGTCGATCAGCGGCCCGCGTGCGGCATTGACGAGGACCGCCGTCGGCTTCATCGCCCGCAATTCCTCGCGGCCGATGACGTGGCGCGTCGCCTCGGTCAGCGGCAGGTGGAGGGAGACGACATCGGAGCGTGAAAGGAGTTCGCCGAGGCTGTCGACCTTGTCGGCGCCGCGTTCCTTGACCTGAGCCGGGGAGAGGCCGGGATCGTAGGCAAGAATCCGCATCCTGAAGCCACCGGCGCAGATTCCTGCCACGCGCGCGCCGATATTGCCGATGCCGACGAGCCCGAGCGTGCGGTCAAGAAGCTGCTCGTAGCGTAGCCGCCAGCGCGCCTCGTAGTGCCCCGAAGCGACCAGCCCATGCACCTCCGGCACGCGCCGCAGCGCGGCAAGCATCAAGGCGACGGTCGCCTCGGCCACCGCATCGGCGTTACCGCCGGGCACGCTCGCCACGACGATGCCGCGGGCGGTGGCGGCGGGAATGTCGATGTTGTCGACGCCGGCGCCGTGCTTGGCGATGACCCGGAGCCGCGGGCTTGCGTCCATCAATGCGGCGTCGATCCCGCGATTCCTGATGATCACGGCATCGGCTTTGGCAAACCGTCTCCGCCGGTCGGACTCGTCATCGCCGGAGGGTCCGTCGATCTCGAAATGCGCGTCGAGCCGGGCAACGCCGTCGGCGTGGATCGGATCGGGGATGAAGACGCGCGGCCGGCTCACATTCGGTCACCGCCGGCGGCTCGTGCTATCCACGAGGATCAGGGGAGAATCGCCATGCCGCATATCCTTGTCGAATATTCGAGCAACCTCGAGGACAGCGTCAGCATCCGGGGACTGATCGACGCGCTCCACCGGACCATGGCTGCTTCCGGCCATTTCGACCTGCCGGCGATCCGGACGCGGGCGCTGCCGCGCAGCCTCTACCGCATTGCCGACGGTGATCCGGCCAACGTCTTCCTGCACATCATCGCGCGGATCAGGGCCGGCCGCTCGGTCGAGGACCGGAAGAAGCTCGGGGCCTCGCTCCTCGACACCGCCAAAGCCGCGCTCGGCGCCGATTCGCCTCCGATCGCGATGGGCGTCGAGATTCATGAGATCGACCCGGAGATGCTCTTCCGCCACATCACCATCAGCTAGCGTCAGCCCGTGCTAGCGGCGTCCCTTGCCGCGGATGGACGAGAGCGTGGCCGAAGTGCTGATCGCCTCGGGATCCATCGTCACCGAGATGATCGCCGGCTTGCCGGAAGCGACGGCCCGTTCGAAGGCCGGGGCGAATTCGGGCGTGGCCGAGACGGCCTCGCCGTGCCCGCCATGGGCACGGGCGAGGGCGGCGAAATCCGGGTTGACGAGGTCGGTTGCGATCGAGCGGCCCGGATAGTCGCGCTCCTGGTGCATGCGGATCGTGCCGTGAATGCCGTTGTTGACGAGGACGGTGATCACGGCGGCGCCCTCCTGCACGGCGGTCGCAAATTCCTGGCTGGTCAGCTGGAAGCAGCCGTCGCCGGCGAAGGCGACCACCATCCGCTCGGGAAACCGGAGCTTCGCGGCGATCGCCGCGGGGAGGCCATAGCCCATCGACCCGGAGATCGGCGCAAGCTGCGTATTATAGCGGCGGAACCGGAAGAAGCGGTGCACCCAGCCGGTATAGTTTCCCGCCCCGTTGGTGATGATCGCGTCGTCCGGCAGCCGTTCGCGAAGCCATGCGATGATCTGGCCGAGCTGCACCGGGCCGGGGTTTGCCCTTGGCTCCGACCACGCGCCGTAGGCGGCATTGGCGGCGCAGGTTTGGCCGGCCCAGGCGATATCGCCATGCGGCGCCTGCAGGCCCTCGACCGCCGCGGCAAACGCCGTCGGGCTCGCATTGATCGCGAGTGTTGGCCGGTAGACGCGGCCGAGTTCCTCCGCGCCCGGATAGACATGGACCAGCGCCTGCCGCGGCTCCGGGATATTGATCAGCGTGTAGCCCGACGAGGCCATCTCGCTCATCCGGCCGCCGATCACGACGAGGAGATCGGCTTCCCTGACGCGCTCCGCCAGCGCCGGGTTGATGCCGATGCCGACGTCGCCGGCATAGTTCGGGTGGTCGTGGTCGAACAGCATCTGGCGCCGGAGCGAGCAGCCGACCGGCAGAGCGAAGCGTTCGGCGAAACGGCGGATGCCGGCGACCGCGGCCTCGCTCCAGCGCGAGCCGCCGAGGATGACGAAGGGCCGCTGCGCGGCCCACAGCATCTTCTGGAGCTGGGCCATCTGGGTGAGGCCGGGATGCGTCTCGACCTGCGCCCACGGCGCCGTGTCGGCGACCGTCGCGCTCTCGCGGAGCACATCCTCGGGAAGGCCGATCACGACCGGGCCGGGGCGGCCAGCCGTAGCCTGGTGCATGGCGCGGGAGAAGGCCTCGGGGATTCGGGCGGCGCTGCCGACCTCCTCGACCGATTTCGCCACCTCGCCGAAGAACGCGGTCGCGTCGAATTCCTGGAAAGCCTCGCGTCCGCGCATCCGGCGCGAGACCTGGCCGAGGAGCAGGACCATCGGTGTCGAATCCTGCCGCCCGACATGCAGTCCGGCCGAGGCGTTGGTGGCGCCCGGCCCGCGCGTGACCATGACCACGCCCGGGCGGCCGGTAAGCTTGCCCCACGCTTCCGCCATCATCGCCGCGCCGCCTTCCTGGCGGGCGACGGTCACCTTCACCGGGGAATCGTAGAGCGCGTCGAGGAGAGCCAGGTACGACTCGCCCGGCACGCAGAAGACGCGCTCGATGCCGTTAAGCTGAAGCGCGTCGGCGAGGATGCGGCCGCCGGTCCGCGCGGCAGGGGATTCTGTCATCGAGGATGCCCTTATGACAGCTCCTCGCCGGCCATGCTGCGCAAGCGCTCGATGCCGCTTGCCGGCCCTTCGAACACCCGCGAGCAGGCGTTGCGGATGTGGGTCCGCATGGCGCGGCGGGCCGCCTCCTTGTCTTGCGCTTCGATCGCCTCGAACATCGCCACGTGCTCGGCCTGCACCGTGAGCAGGTGGTCGAGCGGATGGGTCATGGCGAGGCTTCGCGCGAGGTTGATCGCAAACTCGATCGGCATCCGCATCGATTCCATCACCTTCTCGATAGAACTCGTTGCCGGAGGCGCGGGCGACCGCGAAGTGGAACTCGAGGTCGGGCATCATCCCGACGGTCCCCTGGGTAATCGCCGCCTGCATCTGGTCGAGCGCGCCGCGCATGACCTCGAGCATCTCCGGCGTGCGGTTCTGTGCCGCGTAACACGCGGCATCGCCTTCGACACCGACCCGGAAGTCGTAGCACTTGCCGCACCTGGGCAAGGCTGTTGACCGGACCGAAGCCGACCGGCGCAGACGTGTGTGTGCGCCGAACGTTTCCCTTCTGGACGTAGCTGCCCGACCCTTTGCGCGAGACGATCACGCCCATCATGCGGAGCTGCGAAAGCGCCTCGCGGATCACCGGACGCGAGACCCCGAACCGGTCGGCGAGCTCGCTCTCGGCGGGCAGGCGTCCGCCTTCGCTGAGCTCGCCCCGCTCGATCAGCGCGGCCATCCGCTGCGACAGCTGATCGCCCAGCCGGGCCGGCGGAATCAAGGCGCCCCAGTTGATCCCCTCGCTCGGCGGCGGGTCGCTTTGGCCAACTTGTCTTACAGCTTTTGCCGGCACAATCTGTCTATGACCTCATGCATGCTTCGTGTCGCGCGGCAAAGCCATGGAACCGTGGCGATGCTTCGCGTCCACCGCACCAAAATCAGATTGACAACCTTACTGAACTCTCTACCGTTAATCCAGTCGATCGCGCGAGCAGCCACCCTTTGCGAGCCGTCCCGGCGGGATAATATTTGCGCCGCTGCGAGATGGCGGGCGTCCCACCGGCGCAGGCAGGGGAACTGTACAGAGGCGACCAGGGGAGGAGACAGGTCCATGGATGCCGAAAGGCAGACCGTGGCAGAGGGCGGCGCTTCGCGCGCTGCCGAGGTGGCGTCGGTTGTCGCGGAGGGCGAGGACCTTCTCGCGGTCGCCGGCATATCGAAACAGTTCGGCGGCACCCAGGCGCTGAGCCAAGTGTCGCTCAGGCTCCGCGGCAGCGAGATCCTCGCGCTTCTCGGCGAGAACGGCGCCGGCAAGTCGACTCTGATCAAGATCCTCGCCGGCGTCTATACGCTCGACGAAGGGACCGTGACCTATCGCGGCCGCGACGTGACCGCCTCGTTGAGGCGTCTGCCCATGGCCTTCATCCACCAGGACTTCGGCCTGATCGACTGGATGACGGTCGCCGAGAACATCTGCCTTACCCTCGGCTATCCGCGGCGCGCCGGCATGGTCGACTGGCGCGCGGCGCGACGGCGCGCGGCCGAGGCCCTCAAGGCGCTCGGCGCCGACATCGATCCCGACCTCAGGATCCAGAGCCTCACCCGGACCGAGAAATCGCTGGTCGCCATCGCCCGCGCCCTCGCCGCCGAGGCGGAGGTGCTGGTGCTCGACGAGCCGACCGCGAGCCTGCCGGCCGACGAGGTGGCGCGGCTCTTCGCGGCGCTTCGCGTGCTGCGGGCGCGCGGCGTCGGCATGATCTATGTTTCGCACCGGCTGGATGAGGTCTTCGAAATCGCCGATCGCATGGTCGTGCTCCGCGATGGGCGCGTGGCGGGCGAACGGCGGGTCGACGAAACCACGCCGGAGGAGACCATCCTTCTCATCGTCGGGCGGGAGCCCTCGCAGGTCTTCCGCCGGGCCAAGCGGCGTGAGGGCCAGCCGCGGATCATCTTCCGCGCGACGATGATCGACACCGTCGGCCCGGTCGACTGCGAGATCCACGCCGGCGAAGTCGTCGGCCTGGTCGGCCTGCGCGGCGCCGGGCAGGAAAGCGTCGGCCGCGCCCTGTTCGGCCTCGCCCCGGTCACCGGCGGCGGCATCCTCCTCGACGGTGAACCGCTGGCGGCGACCTCGCCCCGCCAGGCGATGGCGAAAGGCATCGATCTGGTCTGCGCGGATCGCGCGGCCGAGTCGATCATGGCGAATCTCTGCGTGCGCGAGAACCTGTTCCTCAACCCGGTTGCCGCCGGGCTCGGCCTCTTCTCGATCCTTCGTCCGGGCCGCGAGGCGCGGGCGGCCGTCGAACTCGGCCAGGAGGTCGGGCTGAGGCCGAACGACCCGACGCTGCCGATCGAGCTCCTTTCCGGCGGCAACCAGCAGAAGGTCGTGGTCGGGCGCTGGCTGCATCTCGCCGGCAAGGTCTATGTCTTCGAGGATCCGACCGCCGGTGTCGACGTCGGCGCCAAGGCGGAAATCTACCGCCTCTTCGATGTCGCCCTCCAGGCGGGCGCCGCCATCATCATCGTCTCGAACGATTTCGAGGAGGTCGCCAAGGTCTGCCACCGGGCGATCGTCTTCGACCGCGGACGCGAGGTCGCCGAACTCGGAGCCGCCGACCTTTCGGTCGAAAATCTGTTGGCGGCGGCGTCCGCGAGCATCGGCCACTCCGCCGAGGCGGCAGCCTCCGCCTTCATCGCCGGCTCGGCAAACGCCAATGCAGTCCATTAAGTCCAACGCCCTCGAGCCGACGCGCGCCGAGCTTGCCTCGCTTTCGCGCTGGCAGCAGATCATTCGCATCCTGCCGATCTATGGCCTGCCGATCCTCACGCGTCCTGCTCATCATCCTCTTCTCGATTATGCTGCCGACCACGTTTCCGACCTACCTCAATTTCCGGTCGATCCTCTCCGACAAGGCGATCATCGCGCTGCTCTCGCTGGCTGCGACGCTGCCGATGATGGCCGGCCGCATCGATCTCACCGTCGGCTTCGGCATCGTCATGTGGCACATCCTGGCGATGTGGCTCCTGGTCAAGACCGGCATTCCCTGGCCGTTCGCGATCGTCATCGTGCTTCTCTGCGGCGCGCTGGTCGGCTTCATCAACGGCATTCTCGTCGAGGTGGCGCAGATCGATTCGTTCATCGCCACGCTCGGCACCGGCACCATGCTCTACGCGGCTGCCCTGTGGCTGACCGACGGCCGCCAGATCATCGGCACGCTGCCCAACGGTTTCATCGCCATCAACACCCTGTCGTTCCTCGGCATCCCGATACCGGCGCTCTACGTCATCGTGATCGCGATCGTGCTGTGGATCGTCAGCGAACGTCTGCCGCTTGGCCGCCACATCTATGCGATCGGCGCCAACGAGAAGGCGGCCGCGCTCAACGGCATCCCGGTGCGCGCCTACATCATCGGCGTCTTCGTCGCCTCCGGCCTGATCGTCGGCTTTGCCGGCTGTATCCTCGCGGCGAAGCTCCGCATCGGCCAGGCCAATGTCGGCCTCGACTACCTGCTGCCGGCGCTGGTCGGCGCCTTCCTCGGCTCGACCACGATCAAGCCCGGCCGGGTCAATGTCTGGGGCACCATCTTCGGCGTCCTCATCCTTGCCGTCGGCATTTCCGGTATCCAGCAGTTCGGTGGCGCCTTCTTCATCGAGCCGCTGTTCAACGGCACCACCCTCGTCGTCTCGATCGCGCTTGCCGCGTTTGCGCAGCGCCGCCGCGGCGTGGTGCGTCCGACTCGCGGTCCGCTGGATGCCGGGTGAAGAGAGGATCGAATCGGGGATAGGAGCCCCGTCGCGTTCATGGGTATCGGCGGCCGCGGCGGGCCGCCCTCGGAAGTGCCGGTCGAACCGGCCTGGTGTGCGCGGTCGGCCGTTTGTCCGCGTGGTTCTTGTCACAGGGAGGAAATGAGCATGTCGAAATTTCGTCTTTTGAGCGGGGGGCTTCTTGCCTCCGTCGCCGTGGTCGGCCTCGGCATCGCCAGCGCGATGGCCGCCGACGACGACTTCATGAAGATGGCCAAGGATTACATTGCCCAGGCCACCGCGCCGGTGACGGCGTGGGACGGCCCGACCACCGGCCCCAAGGCCCAGGGCAAGAAGCTGATCGTCTATGCCTCCGCCGACCAGCGGAACGGCGGCGCCAGCGGCGTCGGCGACGGCGCGGCGGAAGCCGCCAAGGCGCTCGGCTGGGACTTCCGCGTCATCGACGGGCAGGGTTCGGTTCCGGGCCGCACCTCGGCGCTTACCCAAGCGATTGCGCTCAAGCCGGACGGCATCATTCTCGGCACCATCGACGCCGCCGAGCAGGCGCCGATCATCCAGCAGGCGGTTGACGCCGGCATCAAGGTGGTCGGCTGGCATTCCGGCGCGGCGCCCGGCAAGATCGACGGCGTGCCGGGGGTGTTCACCAACATCACCACCGACCCGCTCGAGGTCGCCAAGGCCTCCGGCCTCTACGCGGTGGTCGATTCCGGCGGCACCGCCAACGTCATTCTCTTCACCGACTCGATCTATGCGATCGCCACCGCCAAGACCAACGCCGAGAAGGCGGCGATCGAGGGCTGCACGGGCTGCAAGGTGCTCGAGATCGTCGACACGCCGATCGGCGAGCTTTCCACCCGCATGGCGCCGCTCACCACCGCGCTCCTGCTCAAATACGGCAAGGACTGGACGTACTCGATCGGGGTGAACGACCTCTACTTCGACTTTGCCGTGCCCTCGCTCCAGTCGGCGGGCGTCGACCCGGCGACCGGCTATCCGCGCCAGATCGCCGCCGGCGACGGCTCGGTGCCCGCCTTCCAGCGCATCCGCGACAAGCAGTACCAGCTCGCCACCGTCGCCGAGCCGCTCCATCTCCACGGCTGGCAGACCATCGACGAACTGAACCGCGCCTTTGCCGGCGAGGACCCGAGCGGCTACGTCGCCCATGTCCATCTCTTCATCAATGAGAACATCGACAAGGACGGCGGCGCCAACAACATCTACGACCCGGGCAACGGCTACCAGGACGAGTACAAGAAGATCTGGGGCATTCAGTAATCACTGAGCGAATAGAGAGTAGCGAATAGCGAATAGCACTACTCGCTATTCGCTATTTCGCTATTCGCGCGTCAAACCGAACCGGAGACCCCCGCCATGGCCACGAGCGACCTGCCGCAGCCCGACTACGCCACCAGCAACATGAAGCTCGTCGGCTACAGCGACCAGGATGGCCGCTGCGACGGTGTCCAGATCATGGTCCACCGGGGCTACGCCTATATCGGCCACATATTCTCGAAAGGCTTCACCGTCGTCGACGTGCGCGACCCGAAGGCGCCGAAGGTGGTGAAGTATGTCGCCGCGCCGCCCAACACCTGGACGCTCCACCTCCAGGCGTTCGACGACCTCCTCCTGGTCATCAACAACAAGGACATGTTCGCGCAGCCCGAGCTCGCCGACGAGAAGAACTACTACAAGGGCTCGGTCGACCATCACGCCAAGGAGGAATCCTCCGGCCGCAACTGGACCGCGGGATTGACGGTCTATGATATCTCCAAGCCGGACGATCCGAAGCAGATCGGCTTCATGCCGGTCGACGGCACCGGGCTCCACCGCCTCTGGTATGTCGGTGGCCGCTGGGCCTATGCCTCCGCGCTCCTCGACGGCTTCTCCGACTACATCCTGATCGTCATCGACATGCAGGACCCGAAGAAGCCGGTGATGGCGGGAAAGTACTGGCTGCCCGGGATGAACGTCGCTGCCGGCGAGAAGGCGAACTGGCCGACCAAGAACGGGCGCTTCGGCCTCCACCACGCCATCGTCCAGGACGACATCGCCTATTGCTCATGGCGCGACGCCTGCCTCGCGGTGGTCGACGTCAAGGACAAGGCCAATCCGAAGCTGATCGTCCACAAGGTGTGGGCGCCGCCCTTCGGCGGCGGCACGCACAACGCCCTGCCGCTCGCCGATCGCAACCTCCTGATCGTCGTCGACGAGACGGTGCTCGACAACCAGGAGGACGGCTTCAAGCCGATCTGGGTGTTCGACAATCAGGTCAAGTCGAACCCGATCAGCATCTCCACCTTCCCGCCGCCGTCGGACAAGGACTACCTCAAGGTCGGCGGTCATTTCGGCCCGCACAATGTGCATGAGAACCGGCCGGGCAGCTTCCAGAGCTCGGAGACGATCTTCGCGACCTATCAGAATGCCGGCTTGCGCGTCTACGACATCAGAGACCAGTTCCGGCCGAAGGAGGTTGCGGCTTTCGTTCCGCCGCCGCCGAGAAAATGGGTCGACCCGCGGCCGAACCGCCCCATCGTCCTCCATTCGGCCGACGTCTTCGTCGACAAGAACGCCCTCTGCTACGTCACCGACTTCAGCGCCGGCCTCTACATCGTCGAATACGAGGGGTGATGGCTCGGTGTCCGTGTTTCGCGGCCGGCAGTGTCTCACCCGCTCGTCCCCGCGCACGCGGGGACCCAGCTTTTCGCAGAACGCATCCCTGGCAAGCGGGGTTTGTTTATCTCCGCTCGAATCATTCCGGATGGGCCTTCACCGCCTGAATCCCCGCTTGCGCGGGGATGAGCGGCTTCAGCCATGGGCAGCGCAGCAATGACGTCCACGACCGATCTCCTCACCCCGACCTATGCGCACAACATGCGCCTGATCGGCCACACCGACCAGAACGGCCGCGGCGACGGCCAGCAGATCATGGTGCATCGCGGCTACGCCTATATCGCCCATGTCTGCTCGCGCGGCTTCAGCGTCGTCGACGTGCGCGACCCGAGCGAGCCGAAGACGGTCAACTACATCGCCAATCCGCCCAACACCTGGAGCCTGCATCTCCAGGTCCACGACGACCTCCTCCTCCTCATCCATGGCCACGACATGTTCGCCCAGGCCGACATGGCCGACGAGCGGAACTACTACAAGCCGAAGTCGGGCACCCACGGCCACGAGACGGCCGGCAAGCCGCGCGACTGGTCGGCGGGAATGGCGGTGTTCGACATCTCGGAGCCGTCGGCGCCGCGGCAGATCGGCTTCATGCCGGTCGACGGCGCCGGTCTTCATCGCATCTGGTACGTCGGCGGCCGCTGGGCCTACGCCTCGGCGATGATCGACGGATTTTCCGACTACATCCTGGTCACCATCGACATGCAGGATCCGACCAAGCCGCAAATTGTCGGAAAATACTGGCTGCCCGGCATGAACGTCGCGGCCGGCGAAATCGCGGACTGGCCGCTTGAGCGCGGCCGCTACGGCCTCCACCACGCCGTAATCGACGACGACATCGCCTACTGCGCCTGGCGGGACGGCTGCCTCGCGGTGGTCGACGTCAAGGACAAGGCAAACCCCAAGCTGATCGTGCACCGGAACTGGTCGCCGCCCTTCGGCGGCGGCACCCACAATTGCCTGCCGCTCCCCGGCCGCAATCTCCTCATCGTCCTCGACGAGGCGGTGCTCGACAACATGGAGGACGGTTTCAAGCCGATCTGGGTCTTCGACAATCAGGTCAAGTCCAACCCGATTTCGATCGCCACCTTCCCGCTACCCGCCGACCGCGATTACATCGCCGTCGGCGGGCATTTCGGCCCGCACAACATCTACGAGAACCGGCCGGAGGGTTTCAGGAGCGAGACGCTGATCTTCGCCACCTGGCAGAACGCCGGGGTGCGGGTTTACGACATCACCGACCAGTTCCGGCCGGTCGAGGTCGGCGCCTGCGTGCCGCCGGCGCCGAAAAAGCTCATCGATCCGCGGCCCAACCGGCCGGTGGTCCTCCACTCGGCGGATGTTTTCGTCGACCGGAACGGCCTCTGCTACTGCACCGACTGGAGCGGCGCCGGGCTCTACATCATGGAGTACAAGGGCTGAGCCTCGCATCCGACGCCGACGCTTCTCGGCCGGCGAGGAGCGGTTGATGGGGGATCACGGCCAACCGGCGCGGCCGGGCCCGCCCTGGCGCGTTCTTGTCTTCGAGCAATTCGAGCCGACCGGGAAATCGCTCGACTGGCTCCGCCAGCGCGGCGTCGAGCTGACGCTCGGCTACGCGCTCTGGGAATCGCCGTTCTGGCGCTACTCCGAGGCGGAGTTCATCGCCGCGGCGGAAGGCCGGGTCGGCGTGATGGGCGCCAGCGGCGTCCGCTTCACGCGCGCGCTGATCGAGGCGTTGCCCGACCTCCGCTACATCTCAAAATTCGGCATCGGCACCGAGACGGTCGATCTCGACGCCGCGACCGCGCACGGCGTCCTCGTCGCCAACACGCCGGAGGAGTCGCAGGTCACCACGGTCTGCGAGCACGCGGTCGCGCTGATGCTCGCCCTCGCCAAGCGGCTCTCGGTGTGGACGCCGGAATTCATGCGGGCGGGCGGCTGGCGCGGCACAGTCCATGCCGCGCCGATCCTCGGCACGACTGTCGGCATCGTCGGCTTCGGCAGGATCGGCCGCGGCGTCGCCGAGCGGCTTGCCGGGTGGGGCGTGCGTATCCTTGCCTACGATCCCTATGTCGACACCGCGCCGCCGAACGTGACGCTGACCGATCTGCCGACGCTGCTCGAAGCCTCCGACATCGTCACGCTCCACGCCACGCCGACGGCCGGGAACCGGCATCTGATCGGGCGTGACGCGCTGGCGCGGATGAAGCCGACGGCGATCCTCGTCAACACCGGGCGCGGCTGGCTGGTGGACTATGCCGCGCTCAAGGAGCGGCTCGTCGCCGGAAAGCTCGCTGGCGCCGCCCTCGACGTCTTCGAGAGCGAGCCGCCCGATCCTGCCGACCCGCTGTTCGCGATGCCCAACGTGCTCGCGACGCCGCATGTCGCGGCGTGGACCTTTGACGGGGTCCAGAACGTCGGCTGGCACGGCGCGCGCAATCTCTGGGCAATGCTCTCCGGCGAAGGCGAGGCCGACATCGTCAATCCGGACGCGCGGCTCGGGCAGCGGCAGCGGTCGACGGCCAATCAGGCGAGGTGAGGGTGGAACAGAAGCTCGACGCGCCGGCGCCGAAGGCGACGGGGATGCTCCCTGTCCCGATCCTCGCCTTGACCATGACCGCCTTTGCGATCGGCACCGCCGAGTTCGTCATTGCGGGCCTTCTCCCCGACATCTCCCGCGACCTCGATGTGTCGATTCCCGCCGCGGGGCAACTGGTCACCGCCTATGCGCTCGGCGTCGTCGTCGGGGCGCCGCTCCTCGCCGTCGCCACCGCACGGCTCCCGCGAAAGTTCGTTCTCCTCCTGATGCTCGGCATCTTCATCGGCGGCAATCTCCTCTCGGCGCTGGCGCCCGGCTATTTCCTCCTCATGGTCGCACGCGTGCTCGCGGCCTTTGCCCACGGCTCGCTGTTCGGCGTCGGCGCGGTGGTGGCGACCGATCTCGTCGCTCCCAACCGGCGGAACAGCGCCATCGCTCTGATGTTCACCGGGCTCACCGTCGCCAACATCATCGGCGTCCCGCTCGGCACCCTGATCGGCCAGCTCTATGGCTGGCGAACGACATTCTGGGCGATCACCGGGCTCGGCTTGATCTCCTTTCTCGCCGTGGCGACGCTGGTGCCGCGCATCGCCTCGCATGGGGCCATCGACGTGCGCCGCGAATTTGCCGTCGCCCGGCGGCCGGCGGTCATGCTCGCGCTTCTGACGACGGTCCTCGGCTGGGGCTGCGTCTTCGTCCTTTTCACCTACATCGTGCCGATCCTCGAGGAAGTTGCCGGCTTCGCGCCGCGAACCGTCACCATCATCCTGTTCATGCTCGGGGTGGCGTTGACCATCGGCATCAATGTCGGGGGCAGGCTCGCCGATCGCTTCGGGCTCAAGAATGCGCTGATCGGCATCCTGATCGCGCTCGCAGCGCTTTCGGCGCTGTTCGCCCTGGCCGCCCACGGCCCCGTTCCGGCGCTGATCGTGCTCTTCCTGTGGGGCATGGCCGGGTTCGCGACTGTCCCGCCGCTCCAGAACGGCGCGCTCGAGCGGGCGCGCGAGGCGCCGAACATCGCCTCGGCGCTGAATGTCGGCGCGTTCAACCTTGCCAATGCCGGCGGCGCCGTCATCGGCGGCGCCGTCATCGACCTTGGGCTCGGGCTCACCGCCGTCCCGCTCGCGGCTGCGGTGGTGGCGCTTCTCGGCCTTGCCGCGGCGCTCGCCGGCAGCCCGGTGGAGCGGCATTGAGGCGGGTCGAGGGAGGCCCATCATCGGCCTAAGCCCGGGCTTGCCTTAGGCGTCGCATACGACCCTGGTCCAGCTCACCGAACCGCCGCTTGGGCAGGACGGGTCGGAGTGCCAACCACGCATAATCGCGTCGTATTTGTGCCGACGGATGCTCGGCTCAGGGTGCCGTTCGCAGGAGGTCTCATCGGCATCCTGCAACTGGCTCATTCGCGATCATCGCGGGTCTAATTTTCTAATTGTGGCAGATGACATAGTATCGCCACATTGAGCTTAGAGCATTATTTCATCGATCTGTTCTCTCGCGTCGCTACCTGAGGCAATGTCCTTGCGTAGTTGAGATGTACTCGATACTGCGTAATGGCATATTGCCGTACGCGTCGCGATTCACAGATCGTTCACGGCCAACGCACGGATTGTGCTGCTTTAGGTAACACCGACATGGCGACGAACAACTCGCCATTCTCTGTACCGGAAGATGGGTCACCTTCAGCACTCCCGAACTGATCTGGCCGTCCGCAGGAATGGTGGCGGCGCCACCAATCCGCAACGCAACCCAGAAGCCAAGGGACCAGCACCATGGCAGTTTTCATCGGCGGCAATGCGACTGACGACGCCAACGGCGGCGGCGGAGCCGCGGACCAGAGCTACGGACTCGGGGGTGACGATACGCTCAAGGGGGCGGCCGGCGCCGATCACCTCTATGGCGGCGACGGCAACGACCTGCTCCAGGGCGGCACCGATAGCGACTTCGTCGACGGCGGCGCCGGCGACGACCAGGTGCAGGGCGGTGACGGTAACGATGCCGAATATGGCGGTGACGGCAACGACAAGATCGGTGCCGCCCTCAGCACAGACCCGAACATACTCGCTGAAAAGGTCGATGCTGGCGACGACCAAATGTATGGCGGTGCCGGCGACGATCAGATGCAGGGCGGCACCGGTAACGATTTCATGGACGGCGGCACCGGCAACGACCAGATGCGCGGTGACCTCGAGGCACCCAATGCCGGCGATGGCGATGACGAGATGCATGGCGGCAGCGGCGATGACCAGATGGAAGGGGGTGGCGGCAACGACCAGATTGAGGGCGGTTCCGGCAACGACACGATCGTTGGTGGCCTCGGCCAGGACGATCTATGGGGCGGCCGCGGCGCCGATACCTTCGTCTTCAAGGACATCGCCGACACGTCGAAGAAAGGCGCGCTCGCCGACGTCATCCACGACTTCAACCATCATGAAGGCGACCTCATCGATCTCTCTGGGATCGATGCCAAGGCGCACAAGCCAGGCGACCAGGCGTTCAAATATATCGGCGACAACCCCTTCCACCACCACCAGGGTGAGCTGCAGTTCAGGAACGGCAAGCTGAAGGCCGACGTCGACGGCGACGGCCACAAGGACCTTCTCATCAAGGTCGACGTTCAGCACCTCCATCACGGCGACTTCGTCCTCTAGGAACGCCGACCGGACTGAAACGGGTCCCGGTGACGATGCCGGCCGGCCGCCGCAGACTATGCGGTGGCCGGGTCGCCTTTCAGGGAACGAAGATGCGGCTGCCCGATCCTCTGCTCGCCCCAACGAGACAAGGGCCGTCAATCCGCGCGGCCCATCGACACCGGTCTTCGGGGATAGTTGCAATTGGAGCCGCAGGAGCATGACGCCGGTGCCGCCGAACGACGCGTCGTCAAGGCTCTGTGATGCTCCGAATCCCCCGTCGAGAGTCACGGGCGCGGAGCGATCGATCCGGCGCGGGCCAGCGCTAGGATTCGGTCGACGAAGACCTTGAGCGGTTGGCCGACGGCCCCGCCGAGACCGAGCGCCGTCTGATTGAGATGCGAAATGATGCCCTCGTTGTAGGACGCCCGGGCATCGCCGATCGGAGCGCTTTCCGCCGAGACGGTGCCGGCCGCGATCCGGCGCTCATCGAGCGTCGGCAGCCGGGTGATCCCCGCCTGATCCATTCCCACCCCGGCGTCGTTGAAGAAAACCGCGAGAAGCGCCGGACCGATCACGTTGTCCGGCCGGCCGCGGAAAAGCGCGGCGTGCGAGCCGGTGATGGCAATCGCGCCGGCATCCTCCGGCACCAGCATCGGCGCGGCGTCGAGAGCCAGCACCTTCGGTTCGCCCGGAAAATCGCGGAGCGTGTAGCGCTTGCCCCCTGCGATCTCGGGCGGCGCCGTGTCGACGATCGGGCCCTTGGTCATCAGTTCGGCGCATTCGGCGACGCCTTGGCCGACGCGGCAGCCGAGCCTGGTCGCCGAGTCGTTGACATAGCTGATCCGGCCGTGGGCGAGCATGTGCTCGCCGTCGGCGATGTGGCAGGTCCAGGCATCGGCCGTAGCGCCCGCCAGCTTGATGCGGTCAAGATAGGGCAGACCCTTTGTCCCGGCGTTCCCCCGGCCGACACCCGCGTCGTTGAGGACGACGCCGCGGATCTTCCACTTGGCCGCATGAAAGGCATTGTACTCGCCGCCATAGGAGCCCGAGACGATCACATTGCCGGCGCTGTCCGGCGTGGCCGAGGCACTGCTCGAGAAGGTCAGGATTCGCACCATTCGAAAACTCCTGCGGCCAACCGCAACGCGTTCGCTGCTGCCGCGCCGCGAGGCGGACGGCGCGCGAGAGTCTTACACACGATCCGGCCGCAAAGGTCGAGAGCCCGGAAGTCCTGCTTGCGGCGCGGCGGAGCGTCTCCGGTCCCGTGACCTGCGGCACCTTCCGCGGCGCGAATCGCCCGCCGGAACCGCCGTCTTTCCTGCGGCCGCGAGCGGTCAGCAGCGGTGGTGCTCCTGATCGTCGTCCACCCGATCTTCACCGCCTATAAACGCGCCGGTCACGAGCTCGAACCGCTGTCAGTGGGACGGTGCGGTGCCGCCCGAAACGATCCCGATGGCGGCAAGGGCTGCGTCGGCGAGCCCGTCGATACCCTGAGCCGCATTGAGCCGCCGCCAGGCGATTGGTCCTGGCGACTGGTCCGCCTGCCTCGCGACCACGGCGGCGGTGGCATCGGAGGCGTCGCCGATCCGGGCCGAGACGCGCTCCGTCAGGACGGCGAGCGGCGCCTCGAGCCACAGGCCCGTGAAGCGAACTCCGGCACGTTGCGCCACGTCCGCGATCGCTTCCCGCTCGTCGAGCCTGAGGTGGACGCCGTCGACGATGACGCTCTGTCCTGCGGCAAGGGCGATCGCCGCCGCGTCGCGGAGCGCTGCAAATACCCGCTGGCTCGCGCCGGGGGCGTAGGCCGCCTCAGGCAGGCGGCCCAGCTCCGGAACGCCGAAGATCCGCTTCCGCTCGACGTCGCTGCGAAGATGCACCGCGCCCGGCGGCCGGCCGATCGCGGGTGCGATCCGTGCCGCGAGCGTCGATTTGCCGGTGCCGGAGAGTCCGCCGATTGCGACGAGCTGCGCGGGGCCGTGGGCAAGCAAGGCGCGGGCGGCGCCGAGATAGCGCCGGGCCTCCTGCCGCGTTTCCTCCGCGCGCTCGACGTCGAGATAGCGGAGCGCCTCGACCTTGGCGCGAACCGCGGCGCGAAGGGCGAGGAAAAGAGGCAGCGCGGCAAGGCCCTCGAGCTCGCCCGCAAGATCGGCGGCGCCCCAGAGGTAGCGATTGAGGAGGAGGTTGGCCTGAGATCGGAGGCGACGCTCCCATAGGTCCATGAGCAGGAAGGCCAGGTCGTAGAGGATATCGATCGTGGCGATCGTCTCATCGAATTCGATCGCGTCAAACAGGGTCGGCCTGCCCTCGATCAGGACGATGTTGCGGAGGTGAAGGTCGCCGTGACAGCGGCGGACCTTTCCGCTGCCGCCGCGGGCAAGAAGCAGCGCTCGCAGCCCTGCGAACTCGGTCCGCATCGCCAGCGCCAGCTTTTCGGTTTCACCGCGCGGCAAGACGTCGGCGGCATTGACCAGCGCCGTCGCCGTCTCCTCGACGACCGCAGCCAGCGCGTCGGTGGCGGCGACGCCGTCCCCCGGCGGCGCGCCGTCGTATGTGGCAAGCACGACCTCGGTGAGGCGACCGATGAGCCCATCGTCAAGTTCGCCGCGGTCGCCGACATGGTCGAGGGTCTGCGTCTCGTCGAATCGCTTGAGCTGCACGGCCCATTCGACGACATCGCCGTCGCCGCCGATCCGCAGCCCGCCGGCGGCGCGGGTGATCGGCACAACGCCGAGGTAGAGGCCGGGCGCATAACGCCGATTGACGGCGACCTCGGCCTCGCAGGCCGCCTTCCGTTTCTCCAGCGTCGACAGATCCATGAACGGGAAGCGGACGGCGCGCTTGACCTTGTAGACGTTCGGGCCGGCGAGAAACACCGCGGCGGCGTGGGTATCGATCCTCGCCACCGGCGCCGTGAGGCCATACGTCGCCGGCTCGGCGAGAAACGCAAGCGTCTCGCTCTGGTCTTCGACGACGTCGCGGCCGCTGTTTTCGACGGTCTCTTCCGATCCAGGCATGTCGCCCATCCTTCGCACATCGCTCAAGAAAATAGGCGAGGGGGCGCGTTACGGCTAAGCCTGATCCTTGCCGTGTCTTGCCGGGTCGCCCGGCGGGGCTGCGTCGTCGCGGAGGATGCGCACGGCGGCGCCGTCGAGATCGTCGAACTGCCCGGAGCGCAGCGACCAGAGGAACGCGACGAGCCCGACCAGCGCCGAGAAGCAGCGCCACCGGAATCAGGATCATCAGCCCGTTCATGCCGCGACGCTCCACGGGTGCCAGCGCCGCCGCCGCGCTCGCGCCGCGGGCCTCCGCTCGCGCCGCATCAGGAGCGGCAGCTTCAGCGCATTGCCCGTCACCAGGATCGACGAGCTCGGACATCGCGACCGCGGCGATCAGCGGCGTCGCGAAGCCGAGGATCGCGACCGGCACGGCGATGAGATTATAGGCGATGGCCAGCGCGAAGTTCTGGCGGATGATGCGCGCGGGCGCGCCGCGCCACCGTCAGGGCGACCGCCAACCGGCGCGAGCCGGCGTCCGGTGAAGACGATGTCGGCGGCGGCCTGGCTGATGTCGGCGGCGCTGGCCGGCGACATCGAGACGAAGGCCGTGGCGAGCGCCGGGGCATCGTTGAGGCCGTCGCCGACCATCAGCACCCGGCGGCCCTTCGCGGCGAGCTCGGCGAGGAACGCCGCCTTTTCCGCCGGCCGCACGCCGGCGCGCCATTCGTCGATGCCGGCCGGCGCGGCGACCCGCGGCGACGGCCTCGGGCCGGTCGCCGGAGAGAAGGACGACGTCGAGGCCGGCCTGCCTTCAGTGCGGCGATCGGTCTCCGCGGCGTCGGCGCGGAGCGTGTCCTCGAAGGCGAAGCGGAGCGGCGGCCGCGTCGCCGATGCGGAGCCAGATCTCGGCTCTCGGCCGGAGCCGGCGGCCTCGGCGACGCCGCCGACGAAATCGCGGCGGCCGAGACGGACGTCGCGATCGCCGAGCCGCCCCTCCATGCCCTCGCCGGGATGCTCGACGACGTCGTCGAGCGCTGACGGCCCGGTGCCGCGGTCGCGGCCGCGGCGCGGGCGAGGGCGCGGGCCAGCGGATGACGGCTCTGGCCGCGCCGAGCGCGGCCGCCAGCGACCATTCGCCGGCGATCGGCGGCCGGGGCGCCGGCCAGCCGCGGCTCGCCCTCGGTGAGGGTGCCGGTCTTGTCGAAGACGACCGTGTCGATCGCGGCGAGGCGCTCGAGCGCGCCGCCGTCCTTGACCATGATGCCGCGGCCGAGCAGGAAGCCGCCGGCGACGACCTGCACCGCCGGCACGGCGAGGCCGAGGGCGCAGGGGCAGGTGATGATCAGCACGGCGACCGCCGTGGTCAGCGCCATGTGCCAGCCGGCGCCGGCAAGCAGCCAGCCGACCACCGTGGCCGAGCGCAACGATATGGACGAACGGCGCGTAGTAGCGCGAGACGCGGTCGGCGAGGCGGACATAGCGGCCGGAGGAATGCTCCGCCGCCTCCATCAGCCGGACGATCTCGGCGAGCAGCGTGTCGCCGGCCTTGGCGGTGACCCTGAGCGTCAGCGGCCCGGTGAGGTTGAGGGTGCCGGCGAAGGCCTGCCCGCCGGTCCGCGACCGGCTCGGGCTCCGGCTCGCCGGTCAGCATCGACTTGTCGATGTCGCTCGCGCCGGCGATGACGATGCCGTCGACCGGGATCCGCTCGCCGGCGGCGACGCGCACCGTGTCGCCGGGCACGATGTCGGCGATCGGCACGTGGGCGACGGAGCCGTCGGCGGCGATCCGCATCGCGCTCCGCGCCGACAGCGACATCAGCTTCGCCGCGGCCGAGCGCGCGACGTCGCGCATCCGGTAGTCGAGGAAGCGGCCGACGAGCAGGAAGAAGAGC
Organism: uncultured Alphaproteobacteria bacterium; assembly: GCA_963792845.1. Lineage (GTDB taxonomy): Bacteria > Pseudomonadota > Alphaproteobacteria > Rhizobiales > Kaistiaceae > Bauldia. The sequence goes on along the minus strand of CAWBXW010000004.1, from coordinate 29,201 downwards.
AGCGACACCGCGGCGTCGAAATAGGCGTGCTGCGCCGCCGGTCGCCGTCTCGTAGAGGCTCATCGCCGCGGCGAGCAGCACGCCGATCGAGATCGGCACGTCCATGTTGAGCGAGCCCGCCGAGATGCTGCGGAGCGCCGAGCGGAAGAACGGCCGGCCGGCATAGGCGATCGCCGGCAGCGCGATCAGCGCCGACAGCCAGTGGAACAGCTCGCGCGTCGCGTCGCTCGCGCCCGACCACACCGACACCGAGAGCAGCATGATGTTGCCGGCGGCGAAGCCGGCCACCGCCAGGCAGCGGACGAGGTCGCCGCCGACCGCGTCGCGGCTCGCGGCGTCGAAGGCGGAGGCGTCGAAGGGCCGCGCCGAATAGCCGGCGCGCCTCGATCGCGGCGAGCATCGCGTCCGGGATCGCCCGCGGCGGCGTCGAAGTCGATGCCGACGCGGTGGCTGGTGAGATTGGCGCGGGCCCGGGTGACGCCGGGCGAGCGCGCTGAGCCCGTCCTCGATCCTGCCGATGCAGGCGGCGCAGTGCATCTCCGGCACGAGGAAATCGATGTGGCCGGTCGCCGTCGTCGCTCGACGCGGACGAAGGTCGGGTCGATCGCGGCCGGCGGTCGAGACCAGGGCGGCCGGCGTGCAGCAGCCGCCGACCGCGACTGCGTCGCGTCGCGCGCGTCCATCATCCGGCCGTCCCCGGCCGACATGGATGCGCTGCCGGGCGCCGAAGACGACGCGTCGCCGTCGCGGCGGGCCTCGACGTCGATGTCCCAAATGCCCGGCGGCAGCGCCTCGGCGGCGCGATAGCCGCCCGTCGTCCTCGACGAGGATCGAGCGTGCGGTCCTCCTCGCGTGGTCGACGGCCGGCCGGCGAGCGGCGGTGACCGCGAGCCGGCGCAGCGGCGACGCCGTCGCGGTCGGCGAGACGGACCGCGATGCACGCCGTCGGGCGCCGTCGAGATCCATCTGCCAGCCGGCCTCGTCCTGCGCCGCGGGCCTCGGCGAGGGTCTCGTTGTAGTTCTGGCTGGCGACGTAGCTGTTCTCGACGACCAGGCCGGGAAAGGTGCCGGTCGCGGCGATCGCCATGACGACGTTGACGGCGATGATCGTGCCGAAGAAGACGAAGCACGACGGCCAGCATGTGCCGGCCGGTGAAGGGATGCTCGTCGTCGAGGCGGAAGAAATCGCGGAGCGCGTCATGGCCTGTGCATCGCCGGGGAGCAGGCTGATTTGTCAGCCTCCGCCTTCAGGGAGGGCCGGATCGGACTGTCTGCGACACGCATCGCGGCGACGGCGCGGTCCGACGGTCCCCTCCCCGGAAGGCGGAGGCGGGGCAGATTGCGTACGTCGAAGCACCTGGTCAAGACCTAGCCTCCGGCGCGTAGAAGTCGGCGGCGGCGCGCCCGCTCTCCGAGCCGGCGAGGTCGCGCACGGTGAAGGCGAACCGGTCAGGCCCGGCTTCGCGGCATCGGCTGGGCCACGAAGACCTTGATCTCGCGCAAGCGGTCGGCCTCGACGTCGACGGCGATGGCGCGGACCGGCTGGTGCCGTCTTCGCCGGCGATCCACATCGCCGGCGCCGGGCAGGCCGTCGATCGCGACCTCGAAGGTGCGCGGCTCGTTGGTCATGTTGAGGACCTTGAGCGTGTAGCCGTTGCGGATCGAGCCGTCGGACAGCGTCACGTAGAGCGGGTTGCGGTCGGGGATGACGTTGATGTCGAGGCGGTCGCGGGTGAGCGACGCTGACCAGCATCAGCGATGCCGACCAGGCACCACAGGCCGAGTATAGAGCAGCGTCCGCGGCCGCACGATGTGGGAGACGCCGACCGACTTCTGGTGCGCGGTGGCCGCGGCGCGGCCGAGCGGCCGCGGTCTCGGCGGCATGGGTATTGTAGTCGCGGAGCGTCGTGTAGGAGATCAGCCCGCTGCGGCTTGCCGAGCTTCTCCATCACCGCCGTCGCAGGCGTCGATGCAGAAGGCGCAGGTGATGCACTCGAGCTGGTTGCCGTCGCGGATGTCGATGCCCATCGGGCAGACCGCGACGCAGGCATTGCAGTCGACGCAATCGCCGACGTCGAGGCCCTCGGCCGAGCGCCTTCTTCTGGTGGCGCGAGCGCGGCTCGCCGCGCCAGTCGTTGTAGGTGACGAGGAGCGAATCCTCGTCGAGCATGGCGCCCTGGATGCGCGGCCAGGGGCACATATAGGTGCAGACCTGCTCGCGCATGAAGCCGGCGAAGACGTAGGTGGTCGCGGTGAGCACGCCGACGGTGATGTAGGCGATGGCCGGCGCCTCGCCGGTGACGAACTGCGCCGAGCAGCGTCGGCGCGTCGGCGAAGTAGAAGATCCAGGCGCCGCCGGTCGCCACCGCGATCAGCAGCCAGACCGACGTAGACGGCGGCGCGCTTGGCGATCTTCTCGGACCTCCACGGCGCCTTGTCGAGCTTCATGCGGGCGTTGCGGTCGCCCTCGATCAGCCGCTCGACCCAGATGAAGAGGTCGGTCCACACCGTCTGCGGGCAGGTGTAGCCGCACCAGACCCGGCCGGCGACCGAGGTGACCAGGAACAGCCCGAGCCCGGCCATGATCAGGAGGCCGGCGACGTAGTAGAATTCCTGCGGCCAGATCTCGATGAAGAAGAAGTAGAAGCGCCGGTTGGCGAGGTCGACCAGCACCGCCTGGTCGGGCGCGATAGGGGCCGCGGTCCCAGCGGATCCACGGGGTGATCCAGTAGATCGCCGAGCGTCACCGCCATGACCGCCCATTTCAGCCGGCGGTAGAAGCCCTCGGCCCGCTTCGGGAAGATCTTGATCGCGCGCCTGGTAGAACTTCTGGCGGCTGCGCCGGTTGACCGCCTCGACGTCGATCGTCTCGACGCGTCGCAGGCGCGTCCGTTCCCTGGCTATCTCGGCGCGTTCATGCGTCATCAGTTGGCTGCCGCCGCCTCGCCGCCGCCGAGCGAATGGACGTAGAGGGCCAGCTCCTTGATCACGGTGTCGCTGAGCCGGCCCGGACCAGGCCGGCATGACGCCCATGCTTGGGGCTCTGGTGACCTGGGCGATGATCGCGTTCGCGCGTGCCGCGCCTTGAGCCAGATCGCGTCGTTGAGCCTCGGCGCGCCGAAGTCGCGGTTGCCGTCGCCGCTCCTCGCCGTGGCAGCTCGCGCAGTTGCCGGGTCGATAGATCGCGGCGCCTTCCGTCGCCGAGCGCCGCGTCGTGCGGCTTGCCGGAGAGCGACAGCACGTATTCGGCGACGTCGACGATCTGCGTCGCGGGTCAGGATACCGTCGGCGCCGAAGGACGGCATCTCGCGAGTAGCGGGTGTCGGGGTCGGTCGCGAGCGGATGCCGTAGGCGATGGTCTGGTAGATGTCCTCGAGCGTGCCGCCCCACAGCCAGTCGTCGTCGTTGAGGTTGGGATAGCCCTTCGAGCCGGCGGCGCCGGTGCCGTGGCACTGGACGCAGTTGACCAGGAAGGCCGAGCGGCCGCCGGCGACGGCGAAGCGGTCGAGGTCGGCGTTCGGCCTTGATCTCCTCGAGCGGCAGGTTGGCGATCTGGTCGAGCCGGCCCGCCTGCGCCTGGCGGGCGCGGTCGCATGCTCGCTCCTCGACCGTCGGCGCGGGTCGAGTAGCCGAGGACGCCGCCGCTGCCGCCGCGAATGAGCGGGATCGCCGGGTAGAGGACGACGTAGACCAGCGCGAAGACGATGGTGGCGTAGAAGGTCCACAGCCACCAGCGCGGCAGCGGCCGGTTCAGTTCGCGGATGCCGTCCCAGACGTGGCCGGTGGTCGGCTGGCCGGTGACCGGGTCGATCTCGACGCCGCCGCGTGCCGGCTCGCATCGGCATTCGTCGTCTTGCCGACCTCAGCCATGGCTCGGTCCTCGTCATCGTCGTGCTTGAAGGGGATTTCGGCCTGGTCGCGGAAGGACGCGCCGGGCCGGAACGCCCAGCCGACCGCGACCAGGAAGACCAGGAGCGAGGAAGACCAGCCCCCAGCTGTCGGCGAAATGGCGCATCGCGTCGTAGCTCATGGCCTCACCTCCGGTTCTCTTCGGACAGCGGCTCGTAGGCCGTGAAGTCGACCAGCGTGCCGAGCATCTGCAGATAGGCGACGAGCGCGTCCATCTCGGTGATCCGCGCCGGATCGCCGTCGAAGGCCCGATCTTGCACCTTGTCGCCGTAGCGCTCGATCAGGCCCGAGCTGTATCGGCGTCCGGGATCGGCCTGGGCGACCAGGTCGGCGCGGGCGTTGGCGATCATGTCCTCGGTGTAGGGCACGCCGACCATCGGCGTTGGCGGCGAGGTGGTCGGCGATGTCGTCGGCGTCGAGCAGCGTCGTCGCCAGATGCGCCGTAGGGCGGCATGATCGAGGTCGGCACCAGCGAGCGCGGGTCGGTCAGGTGCTGGACGTGCCATTCGTCGGAGTAGCGGCCGCCGACGCGGGCGAGGTCCGGCCCGGTGCGCTTCGAGCCCCACTGGAAGGGATGGTCGTACATCGACTCGGCGGCGAGGCTGTAGTGGCCGTAGCGCTCGACCTCGTCGCGCATCGGCCGGATCATCTGGCTGTGGCAGACGTAGCAGCCCTCGCGGACATAGATGTTGCGGCCGGCGAGCTCGAGCGGGGTGTAGGGCCGCATGCCCTCGACCTTCTCGATGCGTGTCTGCGTGGTAGAAGAGCGGCACGATCTCGACGATGCCGCCGATCGGCGACCACGGCCAGGCTGAGGCCGAGGAGCAGCGTGGCGTTCCTCTCGATGCGTGTCGTGACGGATACTTGCCATCGGTTCAGGCTCTCACTCGGCTGGGCTCGGCAGGGCGGCGGCGGCGCCCATCGGCGCCTCCTCGCGGAGGTCGCCGCGGATCGTCTTCCAGACGTTGAAGGCCATGAGCAGCGCCGCCGATGAGGTAGAGCAGGCCGCCGAGCGCGCGGATCAGGTAGTAGGGATGCATCGCCTCGACGGTCTCGACGAAGGAGTAGACCAGGAAGCCCTGCTGATCGTACTCGCGCCACATCAGGCCCTGCATGATGCCGGACACCCACATCGCCGAGGCGTAGAGGACGATGCCGATGGTCGCGAGCCAGAAGTGCCAGTTGACCAGGCGGAGGCTGTAGAGCCGGCTCGCGGTTCCACAGCTTCGGCGCCAGGAAGTAGATCGCGCCGAAGGAGATCATGCCGACCCAGCCGAGCGCGCCGGAGTGGACGTGGCCGATGGTCCAGTCGGTGTAGTGCGACAGCGAGTTGACCGCCCGGATCGACATCACCGGGCCCTTCGAAGGTCGACATGCCGTAGAAGGCGACCGCGATCATCATCATGCGGATGATCGGGTCGGTGCGGAGCTTGTCCCAGGCGCCCGACAGCGTCATCAGGCCGTTGATCATGCCGCCCCATGACGGCATCCACAGCATGATCGAGAACACCATGCCGAGGGTCTGCGCCCAGTCGGGCAGCGCGGTGTAGTGGAGATGGTGCGGGCCGGCCCAGATGTAGAGGAAGATCAGCGACCAGAAGTGGACGATCGACAGCCGGTAGGAATAGATCGGCCGGTTCGCCTGCTTCGGCACGAAGTAGTACATCATGCCGAGGAAGCCGGCGGTGAGGAAGAAGCCGACGGCGTTGTGGCCGTACCACCACTGGACCAGCGCATCCTGGACGCCGGAGAAGACCGGGTAGCTCTTCGAGCCGAGGAAGGAGACGGGAATCGCCAGGTTGTTGACCACGTGCAGCATCGCGATGGTCACGATGAAGGCGAGGTAGAACCAGTTGGCGACGTAGATGTGCGGTTCCTTGCGCTTGAGCAGCGTGCCGAGGAAGACCGCGAGATAGGCGACCCAGACGATGGTCAGCCAGAGGTCGACGTACCATTCCGGCTCGGCGTATTCGCGCGACTGGGTGATGCCGGCGAGGTAGCCGGTGGCGGCGAGCACGATGAAGAGCTGGTAGCCCCAGAACACGAACCAGGCGAGATTGCCGCCCCACAGGCGCGCGCCGGTGGTGCGCTGGACGACGTAGAACGACGTCATGATCAGCGCATTGCCGCCGAAGGCGAAGATCACCGCCGAGGTGTGGAGCGGCCGGAGCCGCCCGAAGGTCGTCCACGGCAGGTCGAGATTGAGCGCCGGGTAGGCGAGCTCGAGGGCGATATAGACGCCCGACCAGGAAGCCGGCGATCCCCCAGAAGACGGTGGCGATCAGCCCGGCCCGGACCACCCCGTCCATGTAGCCGGTGCGCTGATCATGCAGCGGGATCGCGGCGGTCTGCGAATAGTCGATCGTCCGCATCCGCCAGATCGCCGCGCCGCAGGCGACGACGCGCGACCAGGCGCCATGTGGAAAGCGAACAGCGCGTCGTGCGCGAAGGCGCTTGCGATGAGCGCCAGGAAGGCGACCACGCCGAAGGTGATGACGAGCGGCACTTTGCAAGGTCCCCGTGACGGAGCAATCGGCAGGACCCGCCGTTTCAAGCGAGCCGTCGGCAGCCTGTCGCCTCCGTCGCCGGGGGACCTTGATGCAGATCAAAGCGGGCCGGTTTGCCGTGGGTGACGCCGCCGGTCCGGTGCTCGCGCCCCGTGGCGCGACAACCTCAGGACAGCCGACCCTTGCACATCGCCGGGGGTTCAACCTCGCCCGGCCGTGGGATCAGTAGAGGCTGAGCGCCTCCGGAGCCTTGCCTTGGCGGATCCGGGCCAGCGCCACGGCCTGGATGCAGTCGGGCGCCATTTCCATGATCTCGATGCGGTTGCCGTCGGGATCGGCGACCCACATGCCGCGATTGCCGTCGACGCCGCGGCCCGGCTTCCGCGGCTCTGACAGCGGCACCCCGACCGACGTGAGATGCGCTTCGGTGGCATCGAGGTCGCTCACCGCCAGGCTCAGATGATTGACGCCGGTTCTGGCCGGCTCGGGGACATCGCCGACGCCGTGCGGGAAGAGCTCGAGGAGCGTCGAGTTGGTGATGCGGAGATAGACGATCCACGGCTCGCCTTTGGCGTTGAGGAGCCGGAGAATTTCGGGAAAGCCGAGCTTCTCGTAAAAGGCGAGCGAGGCATCGAGGTCCCTGACCTTGAGAGCGATATGGCCGAGGCCGTCGAAGACTTTCATGGCGCTGGTCTCCCATCCGTCATCGAGATCGCCGCGTCCACCTGCGTCACAGGCGGCGGCCCGAGCCGGCGTCGAAAACGTTGACCTTGCCGAGCGGCAGGACGACCGACGCTGCCGGGCTGCTGCGATAGCGGGCGGCGGAATGGGGGTCGATCCGCGCCACGATCGTCTCGCCGGCAAGATCGAGAAAGGCGACCGCGTCGCCGCCGGTCTTCTCGAGGAACTGGACCGGCAGGTCGAAGCGCATGGTGCGCTCCGCCGGCCCGGCTTCTCCCGGCTGGGCAAAATGTTCCGGCCTGAACCCGACCTTGACCTTCTGCCCCTCCTCGGGCTGCTGGCGCCAGCGGTAGTCGGAAAGATCGAAGCTCGTCTTCGATCGCCCCTCGACCGCCGCCAAGGAACCGTTAGCGCGGTGGATCGCGCAGTCGAGCAGGTTCATCGCCGGCGAGCCGACGAAGTCGGCGACGAAGACATTTTCCGGCAGGTCGTAGATCTCGTCCGGCGTGCCGATCTGCTGGATCACGCCCTTGTTCATCACGGCGATCTTGGTCGCCATCGTCATCGCCTCGACCTGGTCGTGGGTGACATAGACGATGGTGTTGTGAAGCTGATTGTGGAGCTTCTTGATCTCGAGCCGCATCTCGGTGCGGAGCTTGGCGTCGAGATTGGACAGCGGCTCGTCGAACAGGAACAGACCGACCTCCTTGACCAGCGCCCGGCCGATCGCCACCCGCTGGCGCTGGCCGCCGGAAAGCTGCGCCGGCTTGCGGTCGAGGAGGTGGTCGATCTGGAGGAGCTTCGCCGCCCAAGCGATCCGCCTTTCGATCTCGGCGCTCGACAGGCGGCGCGCGCTCAGGCCGAACTTGAGGTTGCCCCTGACCGTCTTGGTCGGATAAAGCGCATAGGACTGGAAGACCATGGCGAGGCCGCGGTCCCTGGGATCGAGATCGGAGACCTCGCGTCCGTCGATATAGATCTCGCCTTCATTGATCTCGAGGAGGCCGGCGAGGATGTTGAGAAGCGTTGTCTTGCCGCAACCGGATGGTCCGAGGAGCACCAGAAACTCGCCGTCCTCGACCCGCAGGTCGAGACGTTCGAGCACGGTCAGCGCGCCGTAGCGCTTGACGATCTGGTTGAACTCGACGGTCGACATCTCACCCACAATTCCCGAAGCTGGTCCGGCGACGTCCGCCTCAGGCAAGGTCGCCGGATGCCCTTCCGGACTGCGCGCGGCGCGGCCCGGAAGAGCGTCTTGATCGCGCCTGCCGTCAGCCGCCGAAGACCGCGTCGTACTCGCTCTTCAGCATCTTGATGGCGTCGTCGGTGGTCATGTTCGGATCGCCCTGGAAGGTATACATCGTATTCCACACCGAATTGATCCAGTCGGGATCGCCGATATAGAAGGGGTTCTCGACGCTGAAGCCCGGCTTCTTGAGGGAGTTGAGGACCAGCATGTTGCAGGCGTCGAGCTTGTCGGTCGGCACGTCGACACGGACCGGGCTCGATCCCTTGTGGAAGGCGAACTCGGCATTGATCTTCGGATCGACGACGAGGGTGGCGAAGTCCTCCTCGGCCTTCAGCGTGGCGTCGTCGACGCCGCCGAGAATGCCGAAGGAGTTGACCGTCACCGAAAGCGCCTTGGTGCCGGGGATGTTGATGCAGCCGAAGTCGGTGCCGACCTCTTTGCCGTTGGCGCGCCACTGGCCCTTCATCCAGTCGCCGTGGATCTGCATCAGCGCGGTGCCGGCGATGACGGTGTTGGTGGTGTCGTTCCAGGCGCGGTTGACCCAGCCCGGATCGGTCTGGGCGGCAATCTTCCGGAAGGTTTCGATGGCCTTCCGCACGCCGGGATCGTCGAACACGGTCTTGTCCGGAGTGCCCGAATAGAAGCGGTTGAAGACGTCGGGGCCGGCGATTGCCGCGAGCAGCGGGTGGAAGGTGTAGCCGGCCTGGAAGGTGTTGCCGCCGATGGCGATGAAGGTGTAGCCGGCATCCTCGACCTTCTTCTCGTCGGCCCACATGTCGTCGAGCGATTGCCACTTGGTGGGATCGACGCCGGCCGCCTCGGCGACCTTCTTGTTGTAATAGACCATGCCGTCGATATGCACGGCAGTGGGTATCTTCAGGATCTTGCCGTCGATGGTGATGGCGTCGAGCACCGTCTTCGGGAAGTTCGGCGTCGCCCCGATCTTGTCGAACAGATCCCTCACGTCCTGCGCCTGGCCCTTGGCTTCGAGGTCGCGGAAGAAGCTCGAATCGGCGGCGATGAAGAGGTTGGGCGGGGTGCCGGCGATGAACAGGCTGACCAGCGGGCTCTCGCCGGCGGTCTCGTGCGGGACCGACGCGGCCTTGATCGTGTTGCCCTCGGCGACGAAGGCGTCGATGATGGTGTTGAGCGCCGCCATCTCGCTCTCGTTCGACCACGAGTGCCAGAGCGTGAGCTCTGTGGCATGGGCGGCCAGCGGCAGGGTGCCGAAGGCGAGCGCCAGTCCGATTCCAGCAAGTTTGTTGCGTAGCATCTTTCTCTCCCTGTGGTTTGTCTTTGCCTGCTTCACATCGGCCGCCCGCCTCGGGCGTCGAAGACCATGATGGTTCGGGATAACGGGTAGGTGTCGGCGAGGGGCGCGCGGCATCGGCTAGCCCTTGATCGCGCCGGCGGTGATGCCCTGGACGAAGAAGCGGCCGAGGGCGAAATAGACGACGAGCGGCGGGACCGCGGTGAGCAGCGCCGCCGCCATGTTGACGTTGTAGATGACCTCGCCGCGCGAGGTGACCACCGAGTTGGCGAGGATCACCGTCATCGGCTTCGTGCCGATGCCGCCGAAGATGAGGCCGATCAGGTAGTCGTTCCATACGGTGGTGATCATCAGGATCAGGACCACCACCATGATGTTCCCCGACATCGGCAGGATGATCTCGGAGAAGATCCGCCAGAAGCTGCCGGAGTCCATGATCGCGGCGTTGATCAGCTCGCGCGGCACGTCCTTGTAGAAGTTGCGGAAGATGAGGGTGAGGAGCGGCATGGCGAGGATCGCATGCACCACCGCAATCGCCCAGACCGTGCCGAAGATGCCGATATTGGCGATCAGCACGATCAGCGGGATCATGATGATCTGGAACGGCACGAAGGCGCAGATGAAGAGCACGAACAGGAAGGCGTTCGCCCAGCGCACGTTCCACAGCGCCAGCGCGTAGCCGGTGACCGAGGAAAGCCCGATCGACAGCACGAGGCTCGGGAACAGGATCTTCAGCGAGTTGAAGAAGCCCGACTTGATGCCGTCGCAGGCAATGCCGGTGCAGAGGTTGTTCCACGCCTTGTCCCACGGCTCGAGCGTCCAGTGGACGGGAAGGTCGAAGATGTGTCCGAGCGTGATCTCCCCGATCGGCTTGAACGAGGTGACGATCACCACGTAGAGCGGGATCGCGACAAAGGCCGCGCACATCGTCAGGAAGACGAGGATGGCGATCGACGAACCCCTGATCCGCCGTTTGCGGCGGACTTCGACGCGCGGCGCGCGGGCGGCGTCGGCGATGGTCGTCATTGCGTTCTCGCCTGCCGGCGGCGGAGTTGCCAGGCGGTGACCGACACCATCGGCAGGAAGATCGCGAGCGTGATCAGGAGCATGATCGACGCCGCGGCCGAGGCGAAGCCGATATTGCTTCGGATCGAATAGGCGTTGATCGCGAAATAGGCCGGTGTCCAGGTCGAGGTGCCCGGCCCGCCATTGGTCATCGCGACGATGATGTCGAAGGCCTTGACCACGCCGAGCGAGAGGAGGATGGCGCAGGTGAGGAAGGTGAACTTCATCATCGGGATGATGATCTCGATGTAGAGCCGCCAGAAGGAGACGCCGTCGAGCCGCGCCGCGCTCCAGATCTCGGTGTTGATCGACTTCAGCCCGGCCAGCATCAGCGCCATGTAGAAGCCGAGCCCGTGCCAGATCGAGGCGAGGATGATGCCGTACATGGCGGTGTCGGGCTTAGCGAGCCAGTTGAACGCGGCGCCCTCGAAGCCGAGGCCGCGGAGAAAGGCCTCGATGCCGAGCGAAGGATTGAACATCCAGCGCCAGACGAGGCCGGTGACGATCAGCGAGATCGCCAGCGGATAGAGGAAGATGGTGCGGAAGAATCCCTCGCCGCGCTTCTCGCGCTCGACCATGGCGGCGAGGATGAAACCGAAGACGATGGCAAGCGTGCTGCCGATCGCGAGGACGACGAGATTGCGGAGCGACGTGGTCCAGGTGGCGTCGGCGAAGAGGCGGTTGTACTGGCGCGCCCAGCCGGCCGGATCGAGATGATATTCGGGGAAGCGCCGGCTGCCGGTGAACGACATGAAGATCGTCCAGCAGATGGCGCCGAAAAAGGCGATCAATGTAACCGCAAGCGCCGGCGTCAGCGCCATCTGTGGAGCGAGGCGGCTCCAACGGATGTTCATGCGCCATCCTCCCCAGGAGCGGCTGCCGGCCCGCCTTTGCGGCTTGTTGCCGGCCGTTCTTGCAGTTCAAATATGAACTAGCTTGTCCTTATGTTGAACTATACGGCGAGGGCCTCGGAAGTCAACCGTCGGTCCGGGCATTGCTTGGGCAGAGGGGATTGCATTGCGCAAATGCCGGACTGGGTCAGACACACACTCCCGGCGCTGCTGCTCTTATCCCCGCCGCCGCGGCGGACCTTCGCCATTGTCACCGACTTTATCCCCGTTGCCGAATCCGGGGTTATGATCCCCTTGTCCCTGCCCGATGAGGGGTCGTCTCCGGAGACGGTCTTGAGATGGGGCGGGGAGCGGCGCCCGCGACGCGTTCGCCTCAACCGGAGCCAAAGGCGAAAGCCCGAGCCTCGGAAAGGGCGGCGACGGGGGATGTGTGTGCCCATCGGGGGCCGCATCTCACCGGAGAGGACGACGGTCCGAACGGCTCGGGAGGCCCCGACAAGTCCGCCCACCGCCACTATGAGCGGTTGCCACGTGATGGCCTTAAGGGCGGGGCGTCAGGCCGAAGGGCGACAGCCCGAAGGCTGACGAGGCCGGGGACGGGAGAAACACCCGTTCGGCCGCCCCCGTCCGGAGCGCGGGTGTCGGGGTCAAAAATCGCCGCGGCGGGCGCTTGTGCGGCGCCTGAAAACATAATGTGAGCGGTGCCGAGACGAGCGCCCGCCACCCCCTCGTCTCACGAGGGATCGACCGCAGGATGGGTAGAGGCGAAGCCGAAACCCATCGGGACCCACCAAACATCAACCCGGCCCGGGGACACGGGCGCGGGAAGGAGGATCTGTGACCTCGATGTCGTCCGTCCTGTCATCGCAAACGACACCCGTCGTCCCGCTTCGCCCCGTCGCCGGCCGTAAATCCCGATATGGGATTGCCCCGGTCTCGCCGCGCCGACCGGCCGCCGGCTACGGCAGCCGGGCGAGCCGTTCGGTGAGGAGGTTATAGAAGCGGTCGGCGTCGACCGAGCGAACGAAGTGGACGTTCTTCGGCCGGTTCGTGATCCGCCAATAGTCGGCGACCGTCATCCCCATGGTGAGCTCGCTCTCGGTCTCGACGGTCACGTTGATGGTCCGGCCCTCGAACATCGAAGCATCGAGCAGCCAGGCGATCACCGTCGGATCGTGAAGCGGCGCGCCGGGGGCCCCGTACTTTTCGAGGTCGAACCTTTCCGAGAAGCGGAGCATGGCCCCCACTGCCTCGCCGGCGCGATTGCCGAGACCGCGAATCCGCGCCATCCGGTCCGGCGTGGTGAGGACGCCGTGGGTGACGTCGAGCGGCATCATGGTGATGGGGACGCCGCTCTGGAACACGATGTCGGCGGCATGCGGATCGACGTAGATATTGAACTCCGCCGTCGGCGTGATGTTGCCGACTTCGAAATAAGCGCCGCCCATCATCACGATCTCGCGGACATTGGCGACGATGTCGGGCGCCTTGGTGAAGGCCGCGGCGATGTTGGTGAGCGGGCCGAGCGTGCAGAGCGTCACCGTGCCCGGCGCCTCGGCCCTGAGCGTCTCGATCAGGAAGCCGACGCCGTCCCGGGATGCGAGCGGCGTCTTCGGTTCGGGCAGATCCGGTCCGTCGAGTCCGGTCTCGCCATGGACATGGGGCGCGGTCCGGAGCGTGCGCCGCATCGGTCGCTCCGAGCCGGCGTGAACCGGCACATCGGTGCGCCCGGCGAGTTCGACGATCTTCAGCGCGTTCTTCGCCGTGTGTTCGAGCCCGGCATTGCCGGCGACCACGACGATGCCGAGGACGTCGAAATCCTCGGGAGAAGCCAGCGCCGTCAGGATCGCAACCGCATCGTCCTGCCCGGGATCGGTGTCGATGATGATCTTCCGCTTCATGAAGCGGGGGTCTCCGCACCGCCAATCGCGGCGAGGGCCGAATTCACCACGATATCGACCGGCGGCTCGATCGGGATGCGGATGACGCCCTCGTCGGGGGGCGGCCGCTCGAGCGTGGCGAACTGGCTTTGAAGCAGACTCGGCGGCATGAAATGGCCCTTCCGCGCATCGAGGCGCGCCGCAATCGTTTCTTTGCTCCCGTCCAGGAAGATGAAGACGATCGGCCGTCCGGCGCGTTCGCGCAAGCGGTCGCGGTAGACCCGGCGGAGCGACGAACAGGCGACGATGACGCCGCCCGGTGCTGTGCGGATCGCGTCGCCGATCGCATCGAGCCAGGGCCAGCGGTCATCGTCGGTGAGCGGAGTGCCCGACGACATCTTGGCGACATTGGCCTCCGGGTGGAACCGGTCGCCCTCCAGCAGCGGCAGGCCGAGGCGCGCGGCAAGGGCTTCGCCGACCACGGTCTTGCCGCTGCCCGAGACGCCCATCAGGACGATCGCAGGCGAATGGGGAGCGGTCGCGGCGGGATTTGGCATGGCCGAAACGCCGTAGAGGGAAGTCGTCAAGACGGCAAGCGGGATCGGCGACTCGCGCCCAGCCGGCGCGCCTACCATTTCTCGCCGAACGGCCGCGCCTCGACTTCGAAGGACCAAGCCGAACGATGCTGTCGCGTCAGCCAGAAAGCGGTATCGGCGACGTCGTCGGCCTTGATGAAGAATTCGTCCGGCTTGTCGCTCATCGCGGCGCGGGTACGCGGCAGGTCGACGACGCCGTCAAGGATGATCAGGGAGACGTGGATGCCCATCGGCCAGAGATGCCGGGCCATGGCCTCGGCCAGCGAGCGTTGCGCCGCCTTGGCCGGGGCGAAGGCGGTGGTACGCGGCATGCCGCGGCGCGATGCCGTCGCACCGATCACGACGATGCTGCCTGCCCGCTTCTCCTTCATTGCCGGAATCACCGCCTTGGCGACCAGGAAGAGCCCCATCGCGTTCACCCGCCACGAGGCTTCGAAGGCCTCGGCGCTCACCTCCTCGATCGTGCCCCAGGTTCCGGAGCCGGCGTTGTAGGCGACAACATCGACCGGGCCGAGATCGGAGGCGATATGGCCGAAGGCGTCGGCAACCGACTTGGCGTCGCTCACGTCGCAGGCGTAGGCCCGGGCGTCATCGCCGAGCTCGGCCGCAAGGCTGGCGCTCACTTCGGTCGACCGCGCAAGAAGGGCGACCGCGTAGCCCTCCTTGGCGAAGCGGCGGGCCAGCGCCGCCCCATTTCCCGGCCCAATGCCGACTACCGCGCAAACCGGCTTCATCTGGCTCCTCCTCGTCGCTCGTTCCGCCCACGCGAACCATCATACAGATTCGCCCCGCCATGACAGCCTCTCCCTCACGCCGTGCCCGGCCGGTCCCGGGTGGCGATGGCGGCCGCGCTTTACGCTCGTCCCGACAGGTGACGGGCCTTGCGGAGCTGCGGAAAAATCACCATCCAAAGGATCGCGATCGCGATCGAGCCGACGCCGCCCATGATCACCGCCGGTACCAGCCCGAAGAGCGCGGCGACGGAGCCGGCGCGGAATTCGCCGAGCTCGTTCGAGGCGCCGACAAAGACCATGTTGACGGCGTTGACCCGGCCGCGCACCGCGTCCGGCGTCCACAGCTGAATCAGCGTCTCTCGGACGTAGACGCTGACCATATCGGCGGCGCCGGCGCCGGCAAGCGCCAGCACCGACAGCCAGACCAGCGTCGAGAGGCCGAAGATGAGCGTGAACAGACCATAGAGCATAACGCAGCCGAACATGATCAGCCCGGCGTGGTCCCGCACCGGGTGGAGCGCGAGATAGAGTCCCATCACGAGGGCGCCGATGCCGGGGCCGGCGCGCAGGAAGCCGAGTCCCCATGGCCCGACCTCGAGCACGTCGCGGGCATAGGCGGGAAGGAGCGCGACGGCGCCGCCGAGAAGGACGGCGAAAAGATCGAGGGAGATAGCGCCGAGCACGATCTTCTCATGCCAGACATAGCGGAAACCGGCGACGACGGTCGACCAGGTGGCCGGTTCTGGCAGCGTCTTCTGCGGCGGCCGCGGCACAAGAATCACCAGCACCATCGCGGCGCCGAAGAGCAGCATCGCCACCGAGTATGGCGCCTCCGAGCCGATACCGTAGAGGAGCCCGCCGGCGACCGGCCCGGCGATCACCGCGATCTGCCATGAGGAGGAGCTCAGGGCGATCGCGCTCGCCAACACCTCGGTCGGCACCAGATTCGGGATGAGCGACTGCTGGGCGGGATTAAGGAAGGCTCGGGCCGCCCCGAAGATCGCGAGCACGACGAAGATTTGCGCAGCCTGGATGTGGCCGGCGACGATGAGGACAAGCAGCGTGCCCGCGCACAGCCCTTCGACCGCCTGGCATATCGCGACGATGACCCTGCGGTTGTAGCGGTCCGATACCGTGCCGGTAACCAGGACAAGAAGCAGGGCCGGCGCGAACTGGACCAGCCCGGCGATGCCGAGGTCGAAAGGATTGCGGGTCAGGTCGTAGATTTGCCAGCCGACCGCGACGCTGACGATCTGCGACGCGAAGGTCGCCGAGAGGCGCGAGAGCCAGAGCAGCGTGAAGCCGCGATAGCGAAGCGCGACCCAAGCTGGCTGGGGCGATGACGCGTCGGTCTCGGACATCTTTCGTGAATCAAGCGGGCGGGAGCGACCGTCATAGGCCAAGGCGGGCGCGCGCGAAAGGCGGTCGCCGACCGTCCGCGGGGGGCTCGATCCATGCCCCGTCTTCGGCGCCGCGGATCAGACCACGGAAGGCAGCGAGGCTACTGCGCCGGCGGGGTGGTTCGGGCGGCGTTTGCGGCGCGGAGCTCGGCCGCCTTCTGTTCGACCTGGCTTGCGGGCACAAGCAGGTAGCCGCGCGAGGACATGCAGGAACGGTCAGGCTCGCTGCTTCCGGCCGGGGTACAGGCTGCCTTGTCGACATCGAAGATATGGGCGAGCGACGGATTGGTGCGCCCCGACTGCCCGTCGGCGCGAAGCCAGACCCCCTGCTCGACGCGCGGGCCCCCGCCCAGGCTGAGACACCCTGAAAGAAGCGCGCCGAGCATGGCGACGATGAGGATTCTCAAGAAAGTCCACTCCCCCGTTTGGCGCCGGCACGTTGCAACGCCCATGCGGCGAAAAGGCGGCGGCCGGCGAGCCCCTTTGCTCTATGCCTCCAGCCGGTCGATGAACCAGCGGGTCAGCTCGATCCACACCTGGTCTTTCTCGGCGGAATCCTCGATGCCATGCTCGATGTTGGGATTGTCGTTGACCTCGACCACGAAAATACCCTCCGGCGTCTCCTTGACGTCGACGCCGTAGAGGCCGTTGCCGATGAGCTGGGCGGAGCGGAGTCCGATGTCGACAACCGCCGGCGGCGCCTCGCCAAGCGGCACGGTCAGATGCGCACCTTCCTGCGGCTTTCCGTTGGCGCGGTGCTTGACGATCTGCCAGTGCTTCTTGGCCATCATGTATTGGCAGACGAAGAGCGGCTTGCCGCCGAGCACGCCGATCCGCCAGTCGAAGCTGGTCGGCATGAAGGCCTGGGCGAGGAGAAGGTCGGTGTCCTCGAACCATTCCTTGAACAGAGCTTGAAGCTCGGCGGGATTGTCGACCTTCTTGACGCCGCGGCTGAAGGAGGAGTTGGGTACCTTCAGCACCATCGGAAAGCCCAGCTCGTCGGCGGCGCGGACGAGGTCGGGCTGGCCGCCTACGATCACCGTGGGCGGCACCGCGATGCCGTTCCCGGTCATCAACTCGTGCAGGTAGATCTTGTTGGTGCAGCGGATCATCGAGATCGGATCGTCGATCACCGGCATGCCTTCCTGGACCGCCCGGCGGGCGAAGCGGTAGGTGTGGTTGTCGATCGACGTCGTCTCCCGGATAAACAAGGCGTCGAACTCGGCGAGCCGGGCGAGGTCGCGGCGGGTGATCGGCTCGACCTCGACGCCCTGCTTCTCGGCAATCCGCGACCAGTGTTTCAGAGTCTGCAGGTTGGACGGCGGCAGGGTTTCGCTGGGGTCGTAGAGCACGGCGAAGGAATAGCGCGGCGCCGCGCGGTCCTTCTTTGAGCGCCATTCCCGGCGGGTATGACTGTGCAGCGCCTCGTGGAAAAAGCCGAGCTCCGCCGGCGACAGCTTGGTGACCGGAACCGCGGTCAGCCGCTTGATTTGCGGGCGGTCGCCGTTCTCGATCGTCACCTCGAGGACCGGGCAGCGGAACCAGTCGAAGAGGAGCCGGCCGAAGCGGTCGAAGCGGCGGTCCTCGACGGCGCCGAAATAGACGAGGAGGCGCGAAGGCACGCTTTTGTCGTTGGCGGCGGCGACCGCCTTGGCGAGCGTATCGTCGAGCTCGGGCAGCGCCTGCGCATAGAGCTGGCGGGTGCCGAGATCGACCATCGTCTCCACCGAGGGGATGATGCGATGGCCGCGCGCCTCGGCGAGTAGTGAGCAATAATAGCCGCGGCTCTGGTAATTGAAGGAGCGGGAGAGGTTGATGATCTTCGGCCGCGTGCCGCTGAACAGGCTGGTCCGGGCGAGATAATCCTTGGTGGTGATGACCTTGTGCGGCGTGTCGGCGTTGGGGAAGTCCCTGGGGGCGTCGACCAGAATGACCCAGTCAGCCATGGCGGTCACGACCTTGTCGGCGGGGCCCCGGCGCCGGCTCCCGCCGGTCGAGACGCTTCTCGTAGCGGACGGCGTCGGCACGGTCGGCGTAATAGGCCGTGCGCCGCCCGGTCGGGCGATAGCCGAGCCGCTCGTAAAGTCCGATCGCGGCGCGGTTGTCCTCGCGGACCTCGAGCCGGATGCGGGTACGTCCACCGCGGCGCGCCGTACGCTCGGCGCTCGCGATCAGCGCCCGCGCGATGCCCCGGCCGCGGTGTCGCCGGTCGACGGCGATCGAATAGAGTCTCGCAACGCCGGTCCCGCTGCGGAAGAGGAGAAGGTAGTAGCCGAGGATCGCAGCGCGGTCGCGCATCACCCGGCAGACGGCGCTCGCCGATCGGATCAAGCGGCGGAAACTCCGCGGGGAAATCCGGTCCGAGCTGAACGAATCGCGTTCCAGCGCCGAGAGGCAGTCCAGGTCAGCGAGGGTAGCGTCGCGAATCGGGAGAGTTCGCATAGGGGCGGCTTTTGCTATGGGAATGTGACGCCGATTCCCGGAAAAACACAAGAATTGCGCCACGCTTTCCATCGGATTTGCTTAAGGGTCCCCCGGCGCCGTCGCACGCCGGCACCGCCTGCGTCACATCGATCCTCGCAAACCGGGAAAAAATCGACGAAGCTCCGTCGCGGCGACTTGTGAAGTTTCGTGGGGGAATGCAGTGTTTCCAGGTCTGATTGCGCGCGGCGCCCGCGCGGCCGTGGGGCTTTTGCTTCTCGTCGGGCCGGCTTCGGCACAGTCCGTCAAGCTCTACCGCCATATCGTCTTCGGCGGCCACGAGGTCAAGTGGGGAAACCCTGTTGGCGGGACAGGCGCGGTGGTGAGTTTTGCGACCGTGGCCACCGAGACGCGCTTTCCCGCTGTCCGGAATTGCGGCGGGGTCGCCCCGCTCGATGCCTTGCTTGCGGCGAACCGGATCAGTCGGAGCGTCTTCGACCGCGAGCTGGATGCGGCCTTCGCGGCATGGAGCGCGGTCGCCGATATTTCCTTCACCCCCGCCCTGAGCCCGGCCGATGCCGACATCCTGATCGGTGCCGAGATCGAGCCGCTGGGCCGGGCTTTCACCAATGTCGAATATGGCGACGCGGGAAGCCGGCCGGGACCCGAGCGCCTCACCCGCGCCCTGATCTGCCTGAACCCCGAAAAGGCGTGGAAGGTCGGCTTCGACGGCAATCTCGACGTCTACGACATCCGCTATGCACTCATGCACGAGATCGGCCATGCCATCGGCCTCGACCATCCCGGCGTGACCGACCAGTTGATGGATTTCCATTATCGCGAGACATTCCGCTGCCCACAGGCTGGTGACATCCTGGGTGCTGTCGCGCTCTACGGTCAGAGCAAGGCCGCGATCGCGGCGGCGCCTGACACAGGCGGGGTAAGACCGGTCTCCGACGTGAGAAGGGGCGCAGCCGAGTCCGGCGAGTAGGATGGCGGTGCTAGAGATCGCCGCCAGGACCCAAATCGCCGAAGCCGCTGTCATTGACGGCTTCCGGGCCGGTGGCCGCATCCGCGTCTTCTGCCGCTGCTTCGTCCGCGCCAATCATTGCGTCGACAAGGAAGTCGGCGAGGAGCATGCCTCCGCCAACGCCGAGCGCGGTCTCCGCGGCGCCGGCAAGGAAGCCGTTGCCCTGCGCGGCGAAGGCGCGCTTGTCTTTGGGCGGGCGGCCCCCTGGCCGGCTGCGGCCCGCACTGCCGAGGAGCGCGGAGAAAAGCCCGGGCTGCGCGCGGGCCGATTCGAGTTCCTCGATCCGCCGCTCCGCGTCACGGAGCGCCTGATTCTGAACGATGATGGTCTGGGCCATGTGGTAGGGCGCGGCCGGCTGCGCGGCGACGGCCGCATCGATCAGGGCGGCCGCCTCAGGCTCGCGCGGGCCGGACCGGGATTCCACCTCCCGAAGCCGGGCGAATAGATTGAGAATAGCATCCCGGTCCGCTTCGTACATGGCACCTGCTTCCCAACCCCCGAGGCGGGCGCGAGCGCCCGTTCACTCAGGTGGGATATGGCGACGACTTCGACCACGCCAAGCCGCGCCTATGTTTCACGCCCGTGGAAGGCGAGTGGCTCAAGGCTTCGTCATGACGGAACGCCGGACGCGCCGACGGCTCCGCCGCGCGGTATGGATCCTGGCGATTGCCGAGTCATTGTCCGGCGATGCCGAGTGGGCTATCTAGAGACCATTCCCGGCGCGAAGCACCCGTAGCTCAGCTGGATAGAGCGCTGCCCTCCGAAGGCAGAGGTCGTGAGTTCGAATCTCGCCGGGTGCGCCAAATTTCATAGATAATTCAACAGGTTATGGAGGCGCGCTCGGCGCCTTGCTTTCGGCCCCTGTTTTTTGGCACAATCTTGGCACACTCGGCACGAAACGGGAGAGCCAGCGATGGCCAGCATCCGGGAGAAGGGTCCGCATCAGTGGCAGGTGCAGGTCAGGCGAAAAGGATGGCCGCTGCAGAACGCCACCTTCCGCACCAAGAAGGACGCGCAGAGCTGGGCGCGCAATGTCGAGGCCGAAATGGACCGCGGCCACTTCGTGGATCAATCGCCAGCGCGCGAAACCACGCTGGGCGACCTCATCCGCGTCTATCTGAAAGATGTCACCGACAAGCGGCCCGGTATCGACTCGCGCGTCGCCGAGCGGTTGCGGCTTGAGAGGTTCCTCCGCGAGGAAAAGGAGCTGTGCGCTTACGCCGTCGCCAATCTCCGCCCGGAGCATTTTGAAGACTACCGGGATCGCCGCCTGACTCAGTCCGCTCGTAGGGGCAAATCGCCGCCAAAGAATCCGAAGGCGCTGGCGCCGGGTACTGTGAAACGGGAGCTGACCCTGCTCAAGCGCGTGATTGACTACCGCAAACGCCGGCTCGGCTTGCTGGTGAACCCGGTCAATACCGAGGATGTGCGGCGCCCGGTTGTCAGAGATGAGCGCGACGTCAGGCTCAGCAAAGAAGACGTGGAGCGCCTATTGGAAGCGTGCGGCCAAGCTCAGAACAAATGGCTGCGGCCCTTCGTCGAACTCGGCTTTGAAACTGGCGCACGCCGAGGCAGCCTGCTTCGTCTTCGCTGGGCCGATGTCGATTTGCACGGGCGCTCGGCGATCCTCCGCGGTGTTAAAAACAGCCGGAACCCGGAGATCGTCATCGACCATCCGATCGGACTCTCGCCGCGCGCCGTTGCCGTGTTGAAATCGCTGCCGCGCGATTTCAGCTGAAAGAGAAGATGAGAACGACGACCGCGTATTTCCGGTAACCGCAAATGCGCTTCGCCTGGCCTTCAACCGCGCGCGCGAAAAAGCGGGCGTGCCGCATTTTCGCTTCCACGACACGCGTCACGAGCGCACATCCAACCTCTTCGAGGCAGGTTGGTCTCTAATCCAAGTGATGGCGCAGACCGGCCACAAGGATCCGAAGTCCGTAAAGCGCTACGCTAACCTGACGAAGGAGCACCTTGCCGAGGAACTGGCGAAGCTAGAGCGCGCCCGTTCCGACTCGCCCTCTTGAGTGAGGACTGCGCGAACGAGGCGTTTCTCGCCATTTGCTCAGTAATGGTGGGGCGGCCGCGCCGACGTTTGACCCGCGGCGTGGCTGGAACCGGCGCCGGCAGTGTGCGCTCGCGGTGACGATCCACGAAAGATTTAAGATCCCGAACGGCGAAGAACGTCCGTCTTCCGATCTTTGTTACGGCGGGACCGCGCCCCTTGTAGACGAGGTCTCGAAGAGCCGCGCGCGTCAATGACAGCGCCTTCGCGGCCTCCTCGTAGTCGAGCAAGAGCTTCAGCCCGCCGTTCATGGTGCTAGTGCATCCGTTGGTGGACGCTGAACCGCGCCCGCAGGGGAACCAGATAGCGCCGGACTCTCCACCTCCTGTTGGTCAGCGATTGGCCATGTCCGTTGGCCAAACCCAACCGAATGTTAAGTGGGGGGACTGTTTCTCAGTTCATACGTATGTACTTAATTAAGTTCTTATAAATAACCAAGAAATACAATTTCATATAGTACAACTGTTTTCATAGAGGAGTATTTTATGAGCTTTCCGTCATACATTACACTGCGTCAAGCTAAGATTGTTCTGGCCGATCTTGGAATCACCTTATCTGATCGACAGATGAAGCGCGCAGCTGAACCTGGTCCTTCGGGCACACGCAAACTGCCCTTCTTCCGCGATCCTATTGACGGAAAACTGAAAATAGAAAAAGGTGAGCTTGTAAAAATATATCAAGAGCTTCAAGTAAGAGCACAGAAAGAATTTCACGAAAACGATTAGTTTATTGATGATCGATTGTAAATATACTATAACGGCCGTATGTCAGACATCCGAAAAAGACTGGGAGCAAAGGGGGTCACCTATCAGGTTCGATACGCGGATGCGGGCTCAAAATCTGGCTATGCGTTCAGGACGTTCCTAACGCTAAAGGAGGCAAGAGCCTTCACCGAGAATCTCGGTTCGCTCAAGCGGTCTCCCACAAGCCGGAGCGTCAGCGTGGCAGATGCCGTCGATCAGTGGATTGCCATTTGCGAGAAGACCGGGCGTGACGGCCGAGAGAGGGTCGAACCGGAGACGCTGAAGGAGTACGAACGCCGCGCGCGGGTCATGAAGGAATATGCGTGGCCAAAGTGGGTACATGAACTCCAGGCTCCAGACATCGTCCAATTCCGGACGTGGCTTCTAGCGAACAAGACGCGCGATCTTGCCAGGCGGACCCTCTCTTCCTTCCATTCTGTCCTTATCGAAATGAAGCACCAAGGCGTTGGGGTCGACGACCCGGCGTCCGGAATCACAATCAAATCAGGCGGCCGGTACGAAGAGGATGGCGGCGAGGTAGAGATACCAACTGACGCCGAAATCCGGGATATCTACGCGGCTGCGGACCGAATGGGCCGAAAGAACGACTACATGGAGAAATGCTGGGCGCGGTATCGCCCCATGATCTATCTCGCAGGGTTCTCAGGCATGCGGCCATCCGAGTACCGCGGCTTGCCGTGGGGTTGCCTGGCCGACGAATGCGTCACGATCAAGCAGCGAGCCGACAAGACCGGCATCATCGGCCCGGTGAAGTCAAAGGCGGGCAAGCGGACGATCTATCTTCCTAGCCTTGTCACCGACATCCTCTTCGATTGGAGGAAGCGGTGTCCTAAATCCGATGCGGACCTGATCTTTCCGACCGAGGGCGGCAACCCGATCCCCTTGACCAATTTCGCCACGGGCTGCTGGGCTCCTCTGATGCGCGAAGCTGGCCTAATGACGACCGAAAATAATGGCGGTGAGACGGTCACCCGGCCCAAATACACCCCCTATGCCCTCCGGCACTACTACGCCTCGAAACTGATCCAAGAAAAGAAGGACTTCAAGTTTATCCAAAAGACGATGGGCCATTCCCGAATTGAGATTACCTTCAACGTCTATGGTCACTTGATCCCCGGCAATGAAGAAGCTCACAAGAAGGATGCCAATGAAATGGCCGCCAGAATTCTAGGAAATCTCTAGGCCGTGAAACTCATAGATGGGAGCGTTTCGTCGCCGCTCTGTACGACGGTGGTCCACGGGCCGCTCGCCTACGCGATGCGCCGGGCAGCCGCCGCGCGCCGGCACGAGTTGGGCCTTCAGATATTAACACCCTCGCAACTCGCAGCGCGGCTGGCCGGAGGTCTTCTGCGACCCGCTTCGCGCGCGAGCATCGAGGAGGGCATTGGGGCGGCGCTCGGTCAGCCGGACCGACTGCTTGATATCGCGCCCATCAGCGATCTCCCAGGAATGACTTGCGCGCTGAGGCGCACACTGCGCAACATCTGGCGGTCGGGCTACGACCCCCGATCTGGGCCAGGTTCCACAACCACGCGCATGAAAGACATAGCTTTTGTCGAGGACGTCATCCGCGAGCACTTGGCGCCTGGAGAGATGTTGTTGCCCGATCTGTGCCGGTGCGGCCGCAAAAACGTCGCGCTGGCGCCGCGCGTCATTGGTGCACTGCGCATCGAGGGCGTGCACGCAATCGATCCGATTTGGCGACCGTTGATCCAAAGATCTTAACCAAGGTCGTCAAAGTCATTTGGTCTGCACCCGCAGCCGCCGATACGGGCTGGTTTACCGGAAGGGTCGAGCCGCAAACGATTGCGCAATCGGTCCGCACCGGCATGAGCTGTGCCGATCCCGCCCACGAGGCGCTCGAGGCCATGCGGTGGGCGCGCACGCTCCTGGCCGAGGGCAGAGCGCATCCCGAAGACATCGCCATCTGCGCGGCCTCACCCGCCGGTTGGGATGACTACATGCTGGCACTTGCGGCATCATCTGGACTGCCGTTCTGTTTCGTGCACGGACGGCCGGCGCTTGCAACGCGCGACGGTCAACGTTGCGCGGCATTGGCCGATCTCCTCCGAGGAGGCCTCAGTCAAGCCCGTGTGCGCCGCCTTGTGCGTCTCGCCCTCAATCAGGGCGCGGGCCTGGATCGACAGCCAATGTTCTGGGAGGTCATGCCCGAGGTCGGGGAAGAGATAATCTGCGGCATCGGCCGGGTCGGCGGGCTCTACGCCGGCTTCGTGATCAACCGCCAGGCCCTGGTCGGCGATCCCGAGCATCCCGGCCGGCAGCGCCCCGCCGGCATCCTGTATCGCGGCGGCATCGCGAAGATCAGCGCGTTCTCGCGCGCGTGCAACGACGACGGCATCCCGCTGATCTGGCTGCAGGACATCTGCGGCTTCGACATCGGCCTCGAGGCCGAGGCCCACGGCCTGCTCGCGTACGGCAGCTCGCCTGATCTACACGAACTCGGACGAACACGACGCCGATGTTCACCGTGCTGCTGCGCAAGGCCTCGGGCGCCGGCTACTACGCGATGGGCGGCCTGCCCTACGACCCGATCGTCCAGCTCTCGACGAGCTAGTCCCGGCTCTCGGTGATGGAGGGCCGCACGCTCGCAATCGCCGCGTACAACACCAAGCTCGACGACGACTTCCAGATCATCGCGACCGACCCGGCCGAGCGCGCGAAGATCGAGGCGGGGATGAGCGAGACCGAGGCCGGATCGAGCGCGACATCGATCCGTTCGTCGCCGGGCGCAAGCTCGACACCGACGAGATCGTCGAGCTCGGCGAGCTGCGCGCGTACCTCGCCGCGCTCGTCGAGATGGCGTACCAGGCCCACCGGCTTCGCGCCGGGTCAAGAACCCGCGGATCTGGTCGCTGCACGACCTCGGCGTGCTCGTCGGAGGGCGGCGGTGACCACCGCGACCGCGTCGCCGCGCCGCTCGGCGGCGACGAGCTGCGCGCGCCCGCGCCCGGCTGGTTCCGCCGCACCGGCCCCGCCGATCCCTGGTCGCGCCCGACGAGGTAATCGGCCACCTCGAGGTGCTCGGGCGCACCACCGCGGTGCTGGCGCCGGCGTGCGCGGGCTCGCGCGTCGTCGAGCCGGCCGGCGCGGCGGCCCGCCGCGCGGTCGGCTACGGCAACGTGCTCCTCCGCGTCGTCGCGGGTGGGGCCTCGCCGTCCCCGACGAGCCGCAACGCTCGTCGGCACGCATCGCCGGTGTTGCGCGGCCGACCGGCGGCCGCTTCTACGGCCGCGCCGCGCCCGGCAAGCCCGCGTTCGTGGCCCTGGGCAGCGAGCTCGTCCCCGGCGCCACGATCTGCCTGCTCGAGGTCATGAAGACCTTCCACCGCCTCACCTACGGCGGCGCCCGCGTGCGCGTCCGCAGCTCCTGGTCGCGGATGGCGCCGACGTCAACGCCGGCGACCCGCTGCTCGCGCTCGAACCGGCGTAGCCTCCGCGCGAGCTCTGTACGTGATGTACGGGCCGCTCGAACCGAGCACGGCTTCTTCGCCGTCGGGCTCGTCGTCGATCACCTGCGAGGTGCTGATGGCCGAGCTCTGGAGCACGAAATCTTCACCGCCGAGGGCGGGAATCCGCGCGTTCGGGGCCACCCGGCGCAGGATCGACAGTACGTTGCGCTGGATATCGTCGACCTCGGTCACCGCCGGACCCGGCTTGATGATCTTGCCAACCCAGCGCTCCCGGTCCTTCTCCTCGCCGATCTCCATCACCCGGAGGAACTCCTCCGAGCTGCCATCGAAGTACTTTTTGTCTCCCGGCTTCGACAAAGCGAGCCCCTCGCGGAGCTTGCTATCGATCTTGGTCGCGAAGAACAGGGAGCAGCCTTTGTCGAGTTTCATCATGGCCTTCGTTCGGGGACAAGGATTCGAACCTTGATGAGCAGCTCCAAAGGCTGCTGTCCTGCCATTAGACGATCCCCGAGTGGAGGCCGCACGATAGCTCCAAAACGTCAATCGCGCCACGATCGGACTTGCCTTTCCGCAACGAACCCATTAGCTTCTTGGCCCACGAATGGCGGGGTAGCTCAGGGGTAGAGCAGGGGTCTCATAAGCCCTTGGTCGGCAGTTCAAATCTGCCCCCCGCCACCAGCTTCTCTAAGAATGCAGCCCAGAAGTGGCCGCGCGCGGCCACAGACCGCAGTTGCCCTA
The DNA here is from genome assembly GCA_963792845.1 of uncultured Alphaproteobacteria bacterium. Taxonomy (GTDB): domain Bacteria; phylum Pseudomonadota; class Alphaproteobacteria; order Rhizobiales; family Kaistiaceae; genus Bauldia. Next base: position 2,611 of record CAWBXW010000004.1, on the reverse strand, counting down.
CTCGGTCACCCTGACGGCCCCACTAGGGGCCGACACGCGGCCAAACGCGTCGACCCATGCGATGGCAATCGTGTCACCAAGTGCCGGCGCCTCCATCCCAGGTGGGTTGTAGGCGCACGGGCCAGCATCAGCATAGAGTTGCAGTTCGTCGTCGGTTCCGACCGGTGCATAGCTGATCGGCGTGCGCGTTCTCGATACAACTCGGTAACTGACGACCCCTACCGCACCCGACGGCGGTGGCACCTGAAGCTCCGCCGCGACGGAAACGTATGCCCTGTGACCGGGACGTTGATCGATCGCCTTCTTGATCGAGATAGCAACCGGAGGAGCGAGGTTCGGAGTCTCTGCCGAGTTCTGAGTGAAGGTACTGACTCGGCCATCGGAGCGAACCTCCGTCCTTAACGTCCCCGAAATGCGACGCCGCAGAACCAGCACGCGCACACCCGGGGCGATCATCTTTTCTTGAAAGCCCAACAACCCGTGGGCGTCGGTCAGGCTCATACCCATCTTCCGAGAACCGTGTGAACCAGTTGCGACATAGGTCCACCCTACAAGGACTCCACCATCCTTCGGCAGGACCGCATTGTCGGGTGTGATGACGAGCGGGACTTGCACCTGAAGGTCGCAACGTGGAGCCGGCTCACTGATCGGTGACGCCAGCACCGAGCCCGAAATCGACACAAGCAGCAGCGATCTTCGGATGATTCGCATGTTTCATGCTACCGCAACGATTCAGATTGAGGCAAGGAGAACGGGCTGCTCGCAGGTGGGCGTGTCCGGCCAATACACACCGTTTCGCAAGGCTCATTTTCTTGAGCACACTCCTGCAATTCGCATCGCTTGAGTGCCTTTTGAAGCTCCGCTTCCGAACAACCTCCCTCGGTATACACACACCAGTGATCAAAACTGACTCCCACCGACTCTTCACAGCTGCTCACGCAGCGACGACACTGTTCATAGTCATAATTTGGCCCTCCAATACAACCGCCGTCGGGCTCGAAGTCCCAGTGGCCAGGATCAGCTCCCGGCGGCCGGTGAGGCGGCTGCTTACCTCCTCCGCCGCCTCCTCCGCCCCCTCCTCCGCCTCCAGGCCCGCTCGAACCGCCGATACCACCGAGCGTTCCAAAGCAATCGTCGTCTGGGCAAGTGTTCAAGCACTCGGGATTTGCATCAGCGTACCAGCCCATAGAACAGTCCCCGGGGTCGTTAATGTTGATGACCTCCATCAGTCCCGAAGGATCGGACCTGTTAACGGCATCGCTATCTGCATATGTGTATGAACTCATGGTCATGTCGGCGAGTGGATCCGTTTGTAAGTATGCACCGGTGAATGGGTCATATGTTCGTCGACCGTTGAGATTCAATGCCGGCTCGTGAACGCCCCCCGAATCCGTCATGACATAGTTGTCCCAGTCGAGGTACTGCCCCGCGAAGACCAGCGGCTGGATGATTCCCGAGCCGATTAGCGCAGGCTGGTCGTACGCCCATGCGTTCGGGTTGATCGCCCAGATACGGGTCGAGTCACCGGTGGCAGGCCAGCTCCACATCGCGATGATTCGCTGCGACTCGTCGGTGACGGTGTACCGGCGCGACACGGTGGCGCTCGGGTAGTCCGTCTGCGTGTACATCGCCGGACGCTGACCAAGCCAGGCGATCTGGAACACCGAGTAGGTGCTCGGCGATGCGGTGCTCGGTGTGTACTGGATCTCGGTCAACCGATCGAGCGCATCGTAGTAGTAGAACCACTGCTGGGTGGTGCCCTTGGTCTCGCTGTAGAATGTCTTTGAAACGCGCCGGCCACGCGCGTCGAAGGTGCTGCCGGAATCGTAGTACGACCAGTACCGGGTACAGGATCCAAAGCAAACGGTGCGGTAGATATACTGCCCGCGAACGTTCACGACATTGTGCCGGCCATCATAGGTATAGGTTCGATCCGAATGGGTCACGCCGCTGGCCGAGCTAGAGTCCGACGTGCGATTGCCGAGAACGTCGTAGCTATACGAGATCGTCGCTCCTCCGAGTGACGGATTCTCGGTGATCGTGGAGATCTGATGGGTGCCCGAGTTCAGCGCGAAGGTGCCCGCGAGCGGGATGCCGTGGCTCATCCGAAGATCGAGCTTCCAGTCCCCGGCGTTGGTAAAGGGCGGCGACGACGCGTGGCTATTCTTGACGGTGCTCGCCGGCGAGGTGGGAGGTGACGATACGTAACTCGCGGTCTCCGAGATCACGCGGTCCTGGTTGTCGTAGAGGAAGTACGAGTCCTGGACCCCGGTGCTGTTGTCGAAGTAGTCACGCAAGGTGACACGCCCCTTGGAGTCCTCCGAAATCGCCACACCTTCGTACTCCGTCGAGCTCGTCTTCATCTGGAGGTTCGTGATCCGATAGGCAAGATTGCGCGATGCGACGGTTTGAAGGCTCGATCCGCCGATGGTCGCCTGCTGCTGATAGCTCGCCAGCGGGCCGAACGGAAACCACTGGATGTTCGACAGCAGCGTCGTCGACGACTGAGACAGCGACGTGATCCGATCGGTGTCGGAGTTGTTGCCACTCGAGCCGTAGCCCCAGCTCATGGTTGCGCCGGACGGGGTGATGAACTGGGTCAAGGCGCCGT